>CAZFQS010000001.1:0-179823 GCA_964521285.1 uncultured Bacteroidales bacterium
GTAGACCAGTATGCAGCCTGCTCTTCAAGATACTGGTATACTCCAGCATCTGTCCTCTCCCCGGCCGGTAATCCTGTAAAACCACTTTCATTTGTTGCCCCTGCATTGGGAGTATTCCAATGTGTAGTGCCTTCTTCTTTCATTTTTCCGCCTGCAGTAGTTGTTACTCCGCCCAGTTCATCTGTAAGTTCGGTCCATTCGGCATCACTTGGTATGTGCCATCCTGACGGGCAAACGCCCTGGACACCGCTTGGATTCGAACTGCTCGTACCTGCACCTGCCATTACAGTATCCCATATATATAATCTACCGTATGTTTCAGCATATGCTACACTATCATCATCATAATAGAGCGAACCCGCACCTGTATAAAAATTCAGATTCTCTGCCGTCCACCACTGGTTACCTATCCTAACAGTGTTATAAACCTGGCCGTCACGTGCATCCACAAGTGTGCTAGTCTCATTCAGAGTTCTGAAGCTAACCTCGTCTCCATATGCAGTACCTGCATTATTTGTTGCATAAGCTCTTACATAATAGTCAGTTCCCGGAGTAAGTCCGGTTATTGCACTTATAAACGTTCCCAGTCCTGTTCCGTCAGATGTGTGATTATCATTAATATCAGGATCGTGAGAGGTACTCCAGCAAACGCCTCTTGCTGTTATTGGTTCACCTCCGTCATAAGTTACATTACCTCCGCATGAAGCTGAAACTTCAGTAATCGCACTTACTGATGAGGTTGTGACTTCTGGTAATCCAGCGATTGTAACAAAGCTAACCTGGTTGCCATAGCTTGTACCGGCATTGTTTGTTGCATATGCCCTGACATAATATTGAGTGTTAGGAGTAAGTCCTGTAATTGAGCTAACAAATGTACCTGACCCTGATCCATCACTGGTATGATTGTCACCGATATCAGGATACTGAGAAGTGCTCCAGCACACTCCTTTAGCAGTGATGAATGTTCCTCCGTTACTGGTAATATTACCGCCACTGACAGCAGAGATGTCTGTAATTGATGTAACAGCAGCAGTAGTCAACTCAGGAAGTCCAACTGCTGTTGAAAAACCTACTTCATTACCGTAGGCTGTACCCTGACTGTTTGTTGCATAGGCTCTAACGTAATATTGGGTATTAGGAGCAAGTCCGCTTATCGTGCTGACAAATGCTCCTGTGCCTGATCCATCATTAGTGTGATTGTCACCTATATCAGGATTATGTGATGTGCTCCAGCAAACTCCCCTTGCAGTTACTGTTAATCCTCCGTCATAAGTAACGTCACCGCCGCTTATAGCTGAACTGTCAGTTACTGAGCTAACTGCAGATGTTGTAACTTTCGGGAGACCGAAAACTGTTTTAAAGCTTCGTTCATTACCATAAGCAGTACCAGCACTGTTTGTTGCATATACTCTTACATAGTATGTAGTATTCGGGTCAAGTCCGGTAATTGAACTTATGAACATTCCTGAGCCTGTTCCATCACTGGTATGATCATCAGAAATTGCAGGATCATGTGAAGTGCTCCAGCATACGCCCCTTGCAGTTATTGGCGCCCCGCCATTATCAGTTATATTACCTCCGCTTATTGCTGAATTATCAGTAATAGAACTTACTGAAGCAGTTGTCAATACAGGAAGGCCTACTTCTGTTGTAAAGCCGACCTCATCACCATAAGCCGTTCCTTCGCTGTTTGTTGCATAGGCCCTAACGTAATAGGTAGTATTAGGGTCAAGCCCGCTAAGGTCACTTACAAATGTTCCTAATCCTGTTCCATCATCAGTATGATCATCACCGATATCAGGATTATGTGATGTGTTCCAGCACACGCCCCTGGCAGTAACATTTCTTCCCCGGTCATCCATTACAGTATATTCAACAGAGGCAGAGTTGTCAGTAACCAAACTTGCCAAACCTGTAAATACAACAGGGTTGCTATTTTCTGCACATCTTACATAAAAAGCATAATCATTACTCCAGTTAGACCGGTGGATTCCCGTATATTCTTTGTTTACTCCCCTGTACCAGTGTTCACCATCAGGGAGATTTCCTCCTGATGTCCAGAATGTTCCTATTGTGCCAAGAGTACGATACTCACCATCTGGTTCACGATAACCCCCTAACAGGGCATCAAAACCTGACGATCCTCCTTCCATTAACTTTGTACCTTCATCACTGCCTCTCCAATCAGTATCATCAACCTCGGTCTCGCTCATACCCAGTTCCATTTCAACCATTTTCCATTCATAATCACTTGGCAGATGCCAGCCAGAAAAACATACTGTACTGGCACTTGCCCAGTTATACAATCTGCCATATAAATCTCCATTCCCAGGCAAATTATTATAATTCCATGATCCGCTGCCTGTGGCATAATTCAAATTCTCTGCCATCCACCATTGATCACCGATTCTTACAGTATTATATGTTTTCCCATTACGCGAATCATAAACACTGCCGGTTTCATTCAGAGGTAATGTCTTAAATTCCAGTTCCTCGCCATAGCCTGTACCCTGGCTGTTAGTAGCATAGGCTCTGACATAATAGGTAGTATTCGGGTTTAGACCGGTTATTGAACTGATAAATATTCCTGTGCCCGACCCATTAGTAGTGTGAGCATCTGATGTAATCGGGTCACCGGTTGTATTCCAGCATACACCCCTTGAAAATACATGGTAGCCCCTGTCATTTATTATATTTCCACCACTCATAGCTGAACTGGAGGTTATAAATGTAACCGGAGAAGTTGTAAGATCCGGAATACCCATTTCCGTAATAAAACTAATTTCGTTACCATATGCTATTCCTTCATTGTTAATGGCATAGGCTCTTGCATAATAGGTAGTGTTAGGAATTAAATTACTAATTGTTGCAGTAAAGGTTCCTGTACCGCTTCCTGATGCTGAATAATTGTCTGATCTTGTCGGATTGGTAGATGTGCTCCAGCATACTCCTCTTTCTGTTACACTGGAACCACCATTATAAATTACATTTCCATAACCGTATGCTGAACTTTCTGTAACAGAACCAACTGAATCAGTTACTATTTCAGGAATGTAGTTTTTTATACACCTTACTGAGTGTCCAAAATCATTGCTGTAGTAATATCTGTGAATATCAGTTCGTGAAGAATTCAATCCCCTGTACCAGTACTCTCCGGTCATATTATATTCTGTTGAACTCCAGAAAGTAGCTATTGAACCCGCATTATAATAAATACCATTTGAATGTAACAATCCTCCGTATAAGGCATCAAAACCCGAGCTGCCACCTTCTATTAAGTCAGTAGCCTGACTGGTACCCCTCCACCCTGTTAAATTTGCATCACCCGGGCTCATTCCAATTGTTATTTCCATTGTTTTCCATTCATTATCAGTTGGTAAATGCCATGCCTGAGGGCATACAGAATTAGCAACTGACCAGTTATATAATCTTCCATAGCCGGCATAATTTATACTATCATCATCAAAATAAAAAGAACCACTACCTGTATAAAAATCAAGGTTTTCAGCCATCCACCAGTGATTTCCAATTTTCACGGTTCTGTAAGAACGTCCGTCACGAATATCAACATATGAATCTGTCTCATTAACAGGCAAAGTTTCAAAACTACGCTCTTCGCCATAGGCAGTCCCGTCACTGCACGTGGCATATGCCCTGACATAATATGTTGTATTTGGCTGCAAACCGTACAGAGAGCTTACAAAACTTCCTGCACCACTTCCGTTTACAGTATAGGTCCCCTGTATAGTCGGATTATGGGAAAGACCCCAGCACATACCCCGGGCTGTTACATTGATCTCAATATTTTCCGCAACATAACCACCAGTAATTGCTGATGTGCTGGTAATTGATATAACTTCTGCCGTAAATACCTCCGGCAGATTAGCAGGAGTAGTAAATATAAATTCATTTCCGTAAGATGTTCCCTTTTCATTTATTGCATAAGCTCTGACATAATATGTTGTATTTGGACTTAACCCGGTAATCGTACTTGTAAAGGCATCTGTTCCGCTCCCTTCATCAGTATAATTATCAGCAATAGTCGGATTTTGATTTGTGCTCCAGCAAATACCTTTCACTGTAACAGCTGACCCCATATCTGACATAATAATACCTCCGCTAACGGCTGAATTTACAGTAATCTGGTCTACCGAATCTGTAATTACAAAAGGTACATCATCTCTGATACAGCGTACTGAAAAAGCATACTCATTACTCCAGCTATATCTGTGGATTGCTGTAGAATCTTTGTGCAAACCCCGGTACCAGTGTTCGTTTATTGCCAGTCCTTCTCCTGAAGTCCATATAGCACCGATAATCCCTCCTGCGCTGAAAAAGCCAGACGGATCCCTGTATCCGCCAAACTGAGTATTAAATCCTGATGAACCTCCTGGCATTAACTTTACACCTTCATCAGTGCCTCTCCAGTTAATACCTTCAGCCTCAATTAAGCTGATTCCCAGCTCCATTTCCATTATTTTCCATTCATCATCACTTGGCAGATGCCAGTTATCTGGACAAATATTAACAGCGGTATTCCAGTTATAAAGCTTCCCGTAATCATTTGCATATAACACACTATCATCATGATAGTACCATGATCCCATTTCTGTAGAATAATTTAAATTCTCAGCCATCCACCATTGACTTCCGATTTTTATAATATTGTAAACCTGATCATCGCGTTCATCATACAGTACAGCAACCAGGGCAGTATCAGAATATATCGGATTGCATGTACCTTCGGTTATTACAGCCCTGTAATATGCTGACCTTTCAACTTGTATATCTAATGTTGTCGAATTTTCACCCGGTATAGTAGTCCATTTTACTTTATCTGTTGATACTTCCCAGTGTATATTTCCCCTGACTTCATCAATAACTAATATAACATTATCATTCTCGTATAGTACTATATCGGAATTTACTATCACATGTTGAGAGAATGCACCGCCTCCTGTAATTAGTAATAGAATAATCCCCAGGTTAAAAACTCTCTTGAAATAATTCATGGCTGAAATTTTTAATTATTGAATAATTAATTGTCTTTCATAATTAGTAGTTTCCCCATTTATGGTAAGAATATATAAACCTTCTGGCAGGTAAGATATATCTATTTGCTTTTCTATGCCAGGTTTAATATCACAGACCTCCTCATAAACTTTTTGACCGGATAAATTATTAACTGTGATTCTGAGATATTGCTCATTTACAGCATTTGAAAATGCAATAGTAAACAAACCGCTTCCCGGATTGGGAAATATTCGTAAACTGATATTTGTTATGTCATCATTTATACCCGTCCCTCCAATAACTATAATTGAAACTGCATCAGACTCAGAGCAACCGTTCTCATCAGTAACTGTTACTACAAATGTAAGATTGCCCGGAGGGGTTGCAATCGGATTTGGTATGGCAGGATCATTGACGTGTGACCAGCGATCCCAGCTATAAATATAATCACCTGTTCCGCCTGTCGCCGTGGGTGTCCCACCAAGAGTAATATTCTCACCTACATTTATTGTGGCATCATCTCCTGCATCAGCAATTAATTGCGGAGGCTGAATTACTGATAGATTTATATTTGTCTGTGCCAGGGTTGTTTTTAAGCTTATCAGACATGCAAAAATAATTATACAAACTGTTGTGAACCTCTTCCAAATAGATTTCATAACACTGTTTTTAAATAAATTAAGAAGACCTAAAATTAAGAAAATGAATGCTTAACACGGATATTTATTACAACTTTTCCATTAATCAATGAATTTTTGTGATAAATGAAGTGGAATCGATAAGTAATATATGGATTATGAGTAATTTCAGGGTTTTATGTTATTATCATATCTTATTATTTGATATAAAGTCTTCAGGTTTATTAGCCGGGTAATAAATCCTAATACAATACCGACTGATATAATCAGGACAAATGCGGCGATCCAGTTTATTTCCAATGATTTTACAAAGTAACCTGATAAAATCAGCAAAGGAATAAAAATTAAGAGTATTCCGATTAATTTATAATTCACCTTAAATCTGAAAATCCTGGTTGATAATGCAATCTGTGCAATTGTCATATATACCTGTGTTGAGACATTTGTCACTGCAGCTCCCTGCACTCCATATTTTGGAATAAGAATTAAATTTAAAACAATATTTATAGCAACCCCTCCACCTGCGATTATATTTAAAATTTTGAGGTTACCATTGGCTGTCAGTAAAGTCCCGAAAATATAAGTAGTACACATTCCAAGAAAGCTGAAAATAATCTTGCCGAATACACTTGCAGATGTGTTAATGTGTTCATCATATAAAAGTGCAATAATCTCTTTTCTGAAAAATGAACAACTAATTGAGACTATAATTGCAGGTGTTATTATTAATAAATAAGATAATTGAACCAGTTGTTCCACAGGCTCATTCTGTTTTATCATCCTTGAAAAAATCGGTAGTAGCAGTATAGCAAACAGATATCCATAGTTGGAAAGAATTTCAACAATTCTGTAACTATGTGCATAAATTCCTGCCTGTTCACTGCCATCTGGCAAAAGCTTACCCAGTAAAACAATATCTAAGCGCAAATATGTGGCCATTAACAAAATTAATAATGCATAGGGCAGACATTGTCTTAATACAGCAATGTAATACTTAATATCAAAACTCGGACGGATATACTTTGCTTTGGTAAATATTATCGCAAATGAAATAATAGCACTTATTGTATATGCCACGGTCTGGGCATAAACAAACCACTCAATCCTGAATGGTTGTTTCGTTATATTCCCCCATAAAAGAATACCTGCAATAATTATTACCAGAAAACGATCAAGTACTGAAATTATGCTATCAGCTTTAAACAGGTGTAGCCCCCCGAGATTTGCCCTGACATACAGAATAAAAGAAGCTAAAAACTGGTTAAACAATAATACCAGAAGTAATTTAAACTCAGCAAATTTAAAATTTAGAGCAAAATAGCCTATTGCTGAACATACAGCAAAATAAATTATGCCAAGTGTCAGCTTAAGCGTTATAATATTGGAAATATAATTTCCCAGAAGATTACTGTGCCTGGCAATTTCTCTCCTGTTAAAATTTTCAAGACCTAAATCGAGTAAAATCTGAAGTATAAGGGAAAAATTAAGTAACATAAAATATTTCCCGTACTCAGTTGCCCCCACAGTATTTTGTACTGAAACGTCAATTCCAAAAGCATATAATGGTTTTATTAAAAGATTCAGAAAAAGCAGAAGGGCCAGGTTTGTAATGAACTTCCTTTTCAACTTGAATCAGGTTATAATTTAGTACAAAGGAACATAATTTTTTTTTATTACAAATTATACTTATTGAAATTAACCCGGAATCAACATTTTATTAATTAATACTATTAATAATTACTTAAAGTTGTTTGAGTATTATAAGATTAACAGTGTTTATCAGTATAACCAGACTTTTTTTTAATTTAGCAGTTGAATAAAAATCTTTGTCAACAACAGATTCATGAAAAACTATAAAAATCCTGGAATATTTTTCATTTTGTCTGTCATTTTGCTGCTAAGCTGTGAAAAAGAAGAAGAAGAAATTAACGACCCGGAACCAATAACTATTGGCGCTGATATTAATTTAAAACTGGAAGGAGCGCTATGCGCTTATGATACTTCTACCAATATATTTTATTTCCCTGTAATTGCAGATACAATACAGGAATACATTACACTTGTAAATTATAGCCATACGGCCAAAGCTGTTTATCTAAACGGGAAGAAATTAGTCAATAATAGTTATAATGATTTAGGTACAATATATGTAAACAAACCATATGAAATAGAAGTGAATTACAATGAAGAAGTAAATAAAGAATATGAATTAATATTTATAACCTTACCAATAATACAGATTTTTACAAGTTCAGAAATTGTTAATGAGCCTAAAAGTATGGCAACCATAAAAATAAACAACCCATATTATCATATTAATTATGAAACGTCAAGAGAAATTGAGTCATTTATAGGAATTGAAATCAGGGGAGGTACGGCTCTGCATTATCCGAAATTATCTTATGGATTTGAACTATGGACAAATACCTATAATGAAGAAATTAAGGATGTTTCTCTTTTAGGTATGCGCCAGGATGATGACTGGATACTTGACGGTATGTTTAATGATAAAATGAGAATGAGAAACAGGATTTCATTTGATATATGGAATTCAATGGCTAAATTATGCTACGCTGATAAAGAGCCTGAAGCCCTGTGTGGAATACGAGGGAAATTTGTTGAACTTTTTATAGACAATGAGTATCAGGGATTATACTGCCTTAATGAAAAACTGGACAGGAAGCAACTGCAATTAAAAGAATATGATAATACAGTAAGGGGAGTGCTTTATAAAGGTAAAGAATGGGAAACAGGAGCTACAACTTTTATTAGTTATGCAGACACAAACACGGGTATTTTTTGGGATGGCTGGGAGCAGGAATATCCAAAACCTGAAGAACAGATTTTATGGGCTCCATTGTATGATTTAGTGAAATTTATTGTTGATAGTGATGATGATGAATTTAAAAATAATATAAATAAGTTTTTCGATATAGATAATGCAGTAGATTATTATATATTTTTAAATTTAATAAAAGGGATCGACAATAGAGGTAAGAATACATTTTTAGCCAAATATGATATAAATGCCGTTTTCTTTAGTATTCCATGGGATATGGATGGCACCTGGGGGAGGAATTGGAATTCAAGCTCTGCAGATTATTCAGGAGTATTGACTAATAATCTCTTTAGCAGATTATTGTCGACAAATTCCAACAATTTCAAATCTGAATTAAAAGAAAGGTGGAAGTCACTTAAAGAAAATGAACTGAAATTTGAAAATTTAATCGCCCAATTTGAAAAATATAAAAACAATTTTATAAAATCCGGAGCTATAGACAGGGAAAATAAAAAATGGGAAAATGCTGGTGTAGATCTGGAAAGTGAATTTATTATGATTAAAAACTGGCTTAAGGAGAGGATTGATTATTTAGACGATTACTTTAATGATTTATAGAGAGATTAGCCTGTCTATTATTAGGATTAATTTCGCATGCAATTTTATACTATATGAATTTAAATACATTATGGAACAGATTAATAGTTGGAATATTGATTCTTACTATTTTTTCCTGTAAAAAAGAAGATAATTTGGACTTTGAATCAATTTATTCTGATCTTTTTCCATTAAATGATACTGTCAATTATATTTTCCCTCCTCATAAATATAAAATAATACTTAATGCTCCTCCGGATATTACCTGTTATTATACTACAAATGGTACTGATCCTGCAAAGGATAATGGTAATCTCTATGATCCTGAAGAAGGAATTTTATTGGATGTTGGTACTTATACTGTAAAAGTTTTAATCTACCAGGATGGCATAAAGGCAGATACAATTGTCAGAAGAAAATATTTCATTTGCGGTGCCGACGTCATTAATTTAATAATGACAGAAGAACAGGAGCAGCTTGTTTATAACTCCCGGAATGTAAAAATTGAAATTGACAATCCCAAAGCGGAATTTATTTTCCGAAATAATAAATATGAATTAGATAAATTGAGGACCAGGGGAGAGACCGCTTTAAGATACAAAAGGAAATCATTTAGTGTTCATCTCAATGAGCCGATTCAAATTGATAACAGGGAGTATTCCGGAGTATACTATAGTCTGAAAAGTTTTAAACTTGTATCAATGGTACAGGATTATACCTATTTCGAAAATCGGCTTGCTATGGGTTTATTACAAAAACTCAGTCTCTGGAATCTGTTTTATAAATATGTAGAACTAAGAATCAATAACAACACACAGGGTGTATACCTTTTAGTTGAAGATCCTGAAAATTATGTAATCGATAAATTAAGAAGCGAATATATTCTGAGAAGAGGTTATCAGGGTCAAATATACAAGTATGAATATGAACCTTTAGTTCATAATATAGCCCAGGAAGAGTATGAAAAAACATTTTATAATATATACTCATTAATAACTGTTTATGACAGTATAACATTATTTGACAGTCTCAGATACATTATGAACATAAAAGATTATTTCAGAAAGATGGCTGTAGATTATTTGTTAAGAAATGGCGATCTGACGGATGAAATATATTTTTATTCACACATAACAGATAATAAGGTTTATTATAATATTATTCCATGGGATTATGATGATATATTCGCCGATAATCCACATGAAGTTGGAAGGGACTGGGGTGTAGGAAATCTTTTTGGCAACAGGAGCTATCAGTCTGCAGAAGATATAAAGAATGATGTTGGCGACAGGCATATTTTTTCAATTGAAGACGATCTGGATTATAAAATTGCTAAAGATGATTATTTATATACTAACTATTTAGTCTATCTTAAAGAAGTGTTGGAAAATCTTAATGACAACTATATTGAAAAAGTATTCTCAGACATTAAAAAAGAATTAACCCCATTTTATGAAAATACCCAGATAATTGAACAATCAAAATACGATGATGATATCACTGACTATAACTTATTTATTCAAAATCATTCAGATAAATTAAATTATCTCATTAACAGAAAAGCTGAAATACTGTCAGAATTACATTGATGAACTATAGAAATTATCATAAAGAATATCAATTGAGCATTTGGTTCCTGTCAATATGTATAATCATATTATTGCTTACATGTAAAAAGGACGATGATGATCTCTGTACTTATAATCCTGTTTTCAAAACTGAAGATACAATCATAGTATTGAACGAATATTCAGATAAAGTTAAAATTGAACTGGTAATATGTGATTATAATGTTGAATTTTATTATACACTGGACGGTAAGGACCCCGATAAAAATTCCGCTATGTATGATCCTGATATCGGAATTGTTCTGGGCATAGGTAGTTATCTGATTAAGGTTAAGGGATATTTAAAAGATGCAGAAAGTGATATTGTTGAAAAAAGATATATAATCACATTCTTACCCCTTGCAGAACTTGAGAATTTTAAGAACCATACAGATTATTATACCACTGTTTTGCTTAAGCTAAAGAACCCGGATGAAAAAATAACTTACGAGGCAACACTTAATGATGAGATCATTGACATTATAGACAGTTATAATGTGAATGAGGAAGGATTTTATTATCTCGAAATAACCAGCAAAATAGATACTCATATGCGCAAGGATAATTATGAGTTTGTAATTCTGGATGAAGAAAGGGGTGAAACAGAGTGGGGATTAAAAACATGGACACCGCAAAGTTTTACTGAAAGTACTATTGGTAATGAGGAAATAGAGATTATATATCCTGAAAAATATGTAACAGGAATAAATATGCCCTTTATTTTAAAGGTTTTTGAAAATAATAAACTAAAATCCACTTATTATAAGTTCAGCAACTCTGTTAATTCCAGTTTATTAAACCTGAAAAGGGGTATTGGTTCAATTAATTTATTACCGGATATTTCAACAAGTACTGTTAGCTTTTATATCAATGACAGAATTATAAACGTCCCGGTCGAATTAGTGGAACCTGACTGGCAATACTTAAATGAAACAATAGAAAGTACCACACAAATTAATAGTGATTCAAGAATATATATAAACAAAGATATTATAATTTCGAAGGGAGTATCTGTTCAAATACAGGCAGGATCAATTATTGCCATAAGTGAAGGTGTAAATATTATTAACAATGGTACTCTGGTTGTAAATGGGACTAATGAAAATCCCGTGGTTTTTACCTGTATAGACCAGGAAAACTACTGGGGAGGGATAATCTGTGATGAGCCAGGATCTGAAATTATAATTAATAATGCAATATTTTGCCGGAGTGGATACCATAATACCGGCGAATATATATACGGACATGCAAAAAGGCAGGCATTGTTTCATATGGAAAATTCAAAATTAAATATCAATAACAGTTATATAATAGATAATATTGGTCAGATTTTTTACCCGGAAAATAGTGAATTATATATTGACAATATATTGATACAGCGCGCCAAAACAGGCGGCCAGGTTAATTATTCATATATATCAATTAAGAACTCAATATTCACAGACTTTCCGGATGACTCTGATTATTTTCTGGATGAAGATAATGATGCTTTATATATTAATGCCAGTGATGCTGATATTGAAAATTCAGTTTTTATGTATACCAGGGACGATGGAATTGATTCCGGAGCAGATGAAGGTGGAACAATAAACGTAAATAATTGCTGGTTTGAATCAACATTTCATGAAGGTATGGCATTATCCAGCAGGGGATCTGTAATTAAGACGCATAACATCACAAATTGTACGTTTACAAATTGTGGTCAGGGACTTGAGCTGGGATTTAGCTCACCAAACCACCTGGTTACTGTGGATAGCTGTAATTTCTATAAAAACAATATTGGCATCAGATATGGCGATAATTATACCTCTCAGGTTGAAGGCAGGCTGATAGTTAAGAATTCTTATAGCATCAATAATTATGACAAAGATGTATGGAATATGGTCCGTATGATATGGCAACCTAAGATTAACAATCTGTCTTTTATTAACACAACGGTTTCAATACCTGTAAAAGAATACCCCGATTTGATTATTATTGATTAATATTTTTATTCGTAATAATCCTCAAATAATACTTTTAAAAGAAGGTTTACAGTTTAAAATGCAAAATATAAAATTCTATATCCACCTTAAGAAGTCAATATCCTGCCTGTGGGCCAATAAGTCATGTTTAGGGAACATTCTGATGCCATATGTGAAAGTACCTGGCTGATTAATCATAACATCAAGATCATAATAGGCTTTAGTCCCTTCATATTTATCCAGATTGAATTCCTGCCTGGTTATAAGACGTTCATAATTTTCTGAGACAATGAGCTCAACTCCGATATTCTCAGGAGGTATGTCTTTCAGGTCTAATATTACATTAGCTTTATATTTTTGTCCCATTTGGAATACTTCGGTAGTTTTGTCAAACAGATTTACTTCTATAACTTCAACGTCATTCCAGGTTTTGGCTATATGCTTCTTCCACGACGATATGTTTATAGTTTTCTCATAATCATTTTCAGACATGTCCTGTTTACGTTCATACATCTCACTATAATATCTTTCAATATAATCATTGATCATTCTTCGGGTAGTAAATCTGGGGGCTATCTTTGCAATAGAGTTTTTAATCATATTAATCCATTCTACTGGTATCCCTGCCTTATTACGATTATAAAAATCAGGTATTACTTCATGCTCAAAAATGCTATATATTATTTCTGCATCAAGATCATCCTGGAATTGCTGATCTTCATATGTCCGTGCATTGGTAAGTGCCCATCCTGCTTCTGGCTGATAGCCTTCCACCCACCATCCGTCAAGGACGCTGAAATGTAAAGTGCCGTTTAAAACAGCTTTTTCACCGCTTGTTCCTGAGGCTTCCAATGGTCTTGTAGGTGTATTTAACCATACATCAGCTCCCTGTACCAGCAATTTTGCCAGTGCCATGTCATAGTTCTGAAGAAAAAGTATTTTACCTAAATATTGGGGCTTTTTTGATGTTTCCACTATCATTTTTATCATATCCTGCCCTGCCTTGTCGTTTGGGTGTGCCTTTCCGGCAAAAATAAATTGTACAGGCTTATCCGGTATATTTAATAATTTTGACAGCCTGTCCAAATTCTCAAATAAGAGGTGAGCCCTTTTATAAGTTGCAAACCTTCTGGCAAAGCATACTGTTAAAGCATTTTCTGACAGGGTGTCATTTATTGCTATTATTTGTTTCGGGTCTTCGTGCCGTTTAATCCAGTTTTCCTTAAATCTCTCCCTGATAGCATTTATAAGTTTACTCCTTAATTGTTGTTTAGTTTCCCATATAACCTTATCAGGTACATCATATATTTTTCCCCATGAATCATTACCATTATGCGTATCCAAAAAATCATCTTCAAAATTTTCATTATATAAGACTTTCCATTCCCTGGCTGTCCATGTAGGATAATGCACTCCATTCGTCACATAACCTATATGCAATTCTTCAGGAAGATAGCCAGGCCACAGCCTTGCAAAAATATCCCGGGTAACAGAACAGTGTATCATGCTTACCCCGTTAACATCCGCAGCAAATCGTGCAGCAAGATGGCTCATATTGAATTTCTCATTCCAGTCATTAGGATTTGCATGTCCCAGAGCCATAAGTTCGTCCCATCCTGTTTTTAGACGTTCGGGATAATGTCCTATATATTGCCTTAGCAGATCTTCGTCAAATTCGTCATGTCCTGCAGGGACCGGTGTGTGAGTAGTAAACAGGGTAGAGGCTCTAACTATCTCCTGGGCTTCATTAAAATCAAGTTTTTCAATCTGAATTAATTTTCTCATTCTTTCAAGTCCGACAAAAGCACTATGTCCTTCATTGTTGTGGTACAAATCCGGTTCTATTCCAAGTGCATCAAGGGCCCTTATCCCTCCTATTCCGAGCAGCATCTCTTGTTTCAAACGATTTTCTGTATTACCTCCATATAAATGATGTGTAACATCTCTATCCTCAGGAATATTAGCCTCAAAATCAGTATCAAGCAAATATAACTTTATTCTTCCTACATTTAATTCCCAGATCCTTGCATGCATAACTCTTCCGGGCAGGACTATTTTTATTGTCAGGAAATCTTCATTTGTATCACGCTGAGGTATAACGGGAAGTTTTGAGAAATGCTGAAACTCATTGCTGGTTTGCTGATCACCTTTTGTAGTAATTAACTGAGTGAAATAACCATACCTGTAAAGCAACCCTAATCCAACAATATCTATTTTCGAATCACTGGCTTCTTTCAGGTAATCTCCAGCCAATATACCCAATCCTCCTGAATACAATTTTAATGAATTGTGTATTCCATATTCCATACTAAAATAGGCGATTTTCGGCTGTTTCCTGTTAGTTGTCTCAGACATGTATTTTTGATATCTTTTAAACACACCTTCCAGTTTCCGGATATACTCTTCATTATTACTCAATTCTATTAATCTATCATAATTAACCTGTTCAAAAAGAATCGCCGGACTGTTTTCGCAAATCTGCCATATCTCAGGATTTATTTGTTCAAATAAGCTTTGGGCATCATCGTCCCATGTCCACCAGAGATTTTTGGTAAGTTCATTGAGGTAATTCAGCCTTTCAGGTAGTTTTGACTTAACAATTATTCTTTTCCAGACTGGTTCATTAACCTTAGGTTTAATATATTCACGAACCAGTTCTGCCTGTTTTTGTTCTATTTCAACAAATAAATCAACACGCTTACTAACCTTATTTAGCGCAAAATCATAGGCCTGTTTATAATGGACAATCAGGTTTTCCCATAAGGTAATACGTGAAATAGCATATGCTTTTTCCTTAATACTTTTAATATCGTCATCTTTCAGGTTATATACAGTATTTATATCATTGACAATATTTACAATAACTTCTTCATCATTATCATCAGTTCGTTCGATTATTGCAATACAATCACATTTTTGTCCGTATTCCTTTTGTGACCAAAGGCCAAATCCCGATAATGATGTTGTTAAGGTCGGGACTGAAAAAGCAAGGCTTTCAAGAGGTGTATATCCCCACGGCTCATAGTATGAAGGAAATACAGTTAAATCAAAACCTATTAGAATATCATAATATGGCATATCAAAAATACCATCATCACCATTAAGATAGGAAGGAACAAAAATAACCTTGACCCGGTCTTTGTCTTCATTTTTTAATCCTGCATTTTTTATGCGTTTGAGTATAGGATCCCAGTCGGCATCATGAAGATTATGAGTCAGATATTTTGAATCCGCGAGCCCCAGTTTCTCCCCGTTAATCTTTCTTAATAAATCCTTTCTCGGGCCATAGTGATTGGCAGGAATCAGTATAAATGCCAGAATGCTTCTGCCAGTATTATCATTTTTATTCAATTTTCCAAGCGAATCAATAAACAGGTCAATACCCTTGTTTCTGAATTCATATCTTCCACTGGTTGCTATAAGAAAGGTATTTTTTGAAAATTTAGTATTTAATAATAATTCCGATATTCCAATTAACTTATTTCTGGCTGTTTCGCGCTTATGGTCAAACTCACTTTCCTTAGGTACGAAAATATCTTCAAACCCGTTTGGAGTAATAAAATCAACATTCCTTTTTAAGAAATGGCTGCATTCTTTTGCTGTAATTTCACTGACTGTTGTAAAAGCATCAGCATGCTGTGCAGATAATTCTTCAAGTGACTGTTTTGATATTATGTTGTATTCTTTAGCTATATCATCGGAATTATAGTCCTTAAGATTTTTATATAATGGCCTCCTATTACCTGCCAGAGACCTGCCAATTACCGTGGCATGGGTAGTAAAAACAGTGGCTACCTGAGGCAAGGCACTTTTTAAGTACAATATGCCAGTGCCTGTCAACCATTCATGAAATTGCGCAACTATTCTGTCCCTGGTTGTTAAATTATACCTGATGAAACTTTCAATTACCTTTGCTGAAGCATATCCAAAAATTGCAGGTTCTATGTAGTCCCATTGTCCCGAAAGAGAGTTAAGTTTATACTTTTCCCAAAACTCGCTGAATATTTTGTCTTTCTGATTTATCCAGTTTGAAAAATCAATAATCATGGCCAAAGGAGATCCATTAATGTTCCAGCGCCCTGTCTTAACTCTTAATCCCTCTGATAATGCATGTCTTCTCCACGCTCTGAAAAGACTCCTGTCTTCATTAAATTCAGAATTGCCTGCTTCATCTCTGATAATATCAGGGCCTATTACTAGATAATTATCTCCATAATCTTCTACCAGTGTTATTGCTTTTGTAGCAACTACAGTATGGATTCCCCCGACTTTATTGCAAATCTCCCAACTTACTTCAAATAAGTAATCAGGATTTATAAGGTTCTCTGCCATATTCAATCAAAATTAGTCAGTAAATTTCAGGTTAATTTCCAAAAGTTATATTAAATAACATATTATTTTTTCACTGCGGACTTTTTCCCGGAAGGCTTATTGTTAGTTTTTCCTGGAGCTTTACTTGTTTTATTTATAATTTGTAATTGATTTTTTGGTTTTGGTTTACTCCGGCTCTTAATTGCTTTCATTTTTTTTATTTCAGCCTCATATTTTTCAATCTGTTCATTTTTCTCTGCTATAATATTGGATAAATTTGCCAGTTCCTGATCTTTACCAGTCTCAGGTACCGCTGCGTTAAGTCTCAGAATAAAATCGCTGAGTATATTCATATAATTTATATAAGCATCATAAGGAGATTCATAGGGATTGAAATAAGCATGGACTTCTCCGTCAGAAAAGAATTTTGTACTCATATAATAAAAATGATCACTTGCCTGAAGGTAATTCCAGTCTTTTAAAATTTTCGGATCATCACATTTATTAACTTTGTCTGTCAATGAATAAAGTTTATTAAAAGCATCTGTCTGAAGTTCATTTCCCAGCCATGCTGTAAGATCTCTTTCTTCGTCAGCCCAGGATATCGGGTATGGCACATTCACTGCAGCAACAGCCTGCAGGTCATCTGCCACCTCTGAGGGCGTACAGAAAGAAAAATCTGTGTTTTTAAATAACACCCTGGGCAATGCTTTAAGAAAGTCGAAAATCCCCGTATCCATCCACTGATGTTCCCCGAATGTCTCATAATCCATAAACAGATTAACAATTTCTTCCTTCTTATCCAGGTCATTTAACCATCTTACATACTTTTCTGCTGTAAGGGGGTATTCGGACCATCCCTTGTTTGAAAATCTAAATGCGATATCATCACTTAGTTTGAAATTCTTAAGCAAGACTTTAAGTCTCGCATTTATAGCGTTATAATAGAGGTAATTCGGACTTTTCCAGCCTAAAACATGTTTTGCCCCTTCTGTTAACATGGCCATAAATCCCATCTCATAAACCTGTGCACCTATCTCATCAGAATATATTAATTCAGTATTTCTAAAAACCTTTGGTTCCTGGTTGAAATAGTGTTTTATCCTGTCTGTCTGTTCCTTTACCTGCTTCCTGAATTCCTCCTTATCTTTCAGAGCAACAAGGGAGTGCGAATAAGTCTCTGCCAGGAATTCAACACATCCTGTATCAGCTAATTTTTTAAAACTTTCAAGTACATCGGGAGCATATAATTCAAACTGGTCCAGGACAATGCCTGATAGAGAAAATGTTACCTTAAACTTGTCTCCATATTTTTTTATTAAATCCGATAATATTTTATTTGTTGGCAAGTAACATCTTTCTGCTACTTTTCTCATTATCGACTCATTCATGTAATCATCATAGTAATAATGATCATTACCAATATCAAAAAATCTGTATCTCTTATATCTGAATGGTTGATGTACCTGAAAATAAAGACAAATTTTTTTCATTTTAAAAGTATGAATTTCATGTTTAAATTTATACTAGTGATTCATATATCTGTTTAACATTAAAAGCAGTATTTTCCCATTTCAGCTTTTCTACTTCCTCTCTTGCATATTTGCTAAACATCTTATAAAGGCCTTCATAACTTAATATACCGTAAATTGCATCAGCCATGGCTTGAATATCCCAGAAATCTATTTTTATAGCATGTCTTAGAATTTCAGAAACTCCTGACTGACGGGAGATAATTACGGGGACATCTGACTGAAGTGCTTCAAGCGGTGATATTCCAAAAGGTTCCGATACTGAAGGCATAACATAAACATCGCTTAATGAATATAACTGGTATACATGATCTCCTTTAAGAAATCCTGTAAAGTGAAATTTATCCCCGATTCTCAAAGCTGCAACTCTTGCAATCATTCTGTTCAATAACTCGCCGCTGCCCCCCATAACAAACCTGACATCCTTCCTTCGTTTTAATACCTGATATGCCGCTTCAATAAAATATTCAGGTCCTTTTTGCATAGTTATTCTACCCAAAAATGTTACTATTTTATCCTGATATTTCTTATTAAGACTAATATATTTTTCAGTAAGAGGTTCAACAGCATTGTATACAGTAATTACTTTATCAGGATTTATGTTATATTTCTCAATTATTGTATTCCGCGTGAGGTTGCTAACCGCAATAATCTTATCCGCCGCATCCATCCCATTTCTTTCTATTTGATATACTACCGGATTTACATCTCCCCCGCTACGATCAAACTCTGTAGCATGAACATGGACAATTAAAGGCTTACCTGATATTCTTTTAGCTGCTGCCCCTGCCGGAAAAGTAAGCCAGTCATGAGCATGAATAATATCAAAATCATAACTCATACCAATGATAGATGCTACGGCAGCATAATTTGCAATTTCCTGAAACAGGTTTGATCCATAACCTCCGGAAAAGTTCAGCTTCCCCGAAAATGTTGTCTTGATAAATTTTCTCTTTGAAGCCCTGTAGTCTTCAATTAATCTGTCATATTCTTCGGGTCTTGTATACGGGATAATATTAGACTCGACCTCAATAAAGTGAATTTTTTTAAAGAATCCTTTATAATTAACCTCCCGGGCACCAATAGTTATATCGCCTGCATTTAATATATTAACATTAGTTTGATCCTCATCCCCGTAAGCTTTGGGAATAACAAAAAGAGTCTCAATGTCCTCAAAAACTGATAATCCTTTTGTCAGCCCATAACAAGCAGTACCTAATCCTCCTGAAATGTGAGGGGGGAATTCCCATCCAAACATTAAAACTCTCATTTTTAATATATTAGTAAAGGTTCATTTATATTGTTATTACAGTGTAAAGTTTTCTACTTTATCAATTATTCTTAGGAGTGCAGCTACGCTCCATGCCTGTGATATAGCGCCTCTTGGCTTATGAGGAGGATCTCCGTCATATATTTCAGATATTGTACCAATTCCATGTTCATTCATTGTTGATTCGAATCCCTGAATAATTTTCTTTACTTTTTGAAGACCACAATCCTTATACAAATTAATATATGCCTCACAAAAATGTTCAAGAAGCCAGGGCCAGACCGTGCCCTGATGATAAGCATTATCACGCTGCTTCTGGTTTCCTTCGTAAATACCCAAATAATCTTTGTTTTTTGGAGAAAGTGTCCGAAGTCCTCTAGGCGTTAGCAAGTCCCTTTCAACAATATTTAGTATAGATGTCTTCATTTCATCGTCTAGAGGAGAGAATTCCATGGAGGTTGCAATAATTTGATTGGGTCTGACTGACCAGTCCTTCGAATTTGAATCAACATAATCCGCTAAATACCCTCTGTTCCTGTCCCAAAATTGCTCAATAAATGATTCTTTAATCAATGCCGGTAATTTCTTCCATTTATTAACAAATTTTTCGTCACCCGCCTTTCTGGCTAAATCAAGACTAAACATAATAGCATTGTACCAAAGTGCATTAATTTCAACCGGAGCCCCAACGCGCGGAGTAACAGGTATACTATTTACTACAGCATCCATCCAGGTTAAAGCATTACCCTTTTCTCCGGCATAAATTAATCCGTTCTCCTGCATTTTTATATTGAATAAAGTACCACTCCGGTATGCATTTAAAATAGAATTTATTGCCTTACCGTATGTATTCCATACTGGCAAATAAGAATTTATATATCCTGTATATTGCTGTAAAGCCCAGAAAAACCATAATGGTGCATCAACAGAATTATAAGCTGCTTCATCACTGCTTTCAATATTTGGAAACAGTCCATTATCCAGTTTTGAAACCATAGTGTCAATAGCAGCCTTGCATGTTTTTGCGTCGCCAGTGGTTAAAGTCAAACCAGGTAAAGCAATAAATGTATCTCTTCCCCAGCTTCCAAACCAGTGAAAACCTGCAACAATTTCAGTTCTTTTGTCTCTCTTCATAATAAACTGCTGAGCTGAATTAATCAGACAGTTTTTAAAATTATTTCTAGGGATTCGTTTCTCTATTTCATTTATAAATTTTCTCTTTAAAGTCTCAGGACTAACCAATTTTGTAGATGCAGAAAAAATTAAAATTTCACCTTTTTTTACATCCATTTCAAAATATCCCGGGACAAACAAATCTTCCTTGTATTCATAACCTCTCTTTTGTTCTTCCAAATATTCAATATTATAATACCAGTCAGGGCTATGAACGTATTCTACTTTCTTTGAAAACTGCATATGTAAATAAGGAAATCTATCGTAAAGTCTGGATTTTATACCGTTTGGAATGAATTTCACTTTTGTGTTTACAAAAGTATTTGCCTTACTCAGTTTATGAATATTTCTGAATGCTAAAAATGGCCTGAATCTCATTTTTGTTGATTTATCGGCTTCCAGAATTTTATACCTGATGAGAAACTGCTGTTCATTTTGGACCAGTAGTCTTTCCTTCTCAATGACTACACCTCCTACCCGGTAAACTAACTTTGGAACCGGATCAGCCTCAAAATCGCGTAAATATTTATGACCTTTAGGTACATAATTGTCACCCTCATATTTATGAATACCCAGGTTAAATTCGCTGTTTTCCTGAATAATTGTCTCATCAAGAGATGAAAGCAAGAGGTACCTTTCCCCGTCCAGATGTTCCATGGGACATATTAATAATCCGTGATATTTTCTTGTATTACATCCAACAATAGTTGTACTGGCATAAGAACCGGCACGATTACTTCTTAGAATCTCCTTGTTTAATGAATATTCAAGATTTACCAATTGCGACTTGTCAAATTTTAGATAGCTCATAAAACATTTTTTTATCCTGAATATAAGTTATTAATAATTATTCTTCTGAGTGTAGTATATTTGAAAAAATTTTTATTTTATGAATAAATATATCTTAATTATAATTTTACTAACAACAATTTTCATAAGTTGTTCAACAAACAAGAACAATTTTGAAGTTAATGGAACAATAAAAAATTCAAAAAATGAGAAGGTCTATCTTTCCAAACTTACTAGAACCAAAAAAATATTAGTTGACTCTTGTCTTACTAATATAAATGGAAATTTTATTCTTTCCGGTAAAATAGCTGAACCATCATTTTTTATCCTCTATACGAAAAACAGTGACAATATTCACCTGATAATACACCCCAGGGACAAAATTAACATTATTACAAATACTCAATACTTTAATACAGAATATATTGTTGAAGGTTCAGGCGATTCAAAGTTAGTTAAAAAATTAATTGCTAAACAAAGAATAACATTAGAAAAAATAACTGCCCTTAGTAATCAATATGATAACATTAAAGGTGACCCTGATTTTTTTAAGAAAAAGGCAGAAATAGATAGTACTTATATGGCAATATTTAAAGATCATAAGGATTTCTCCAAAGAATTTATTGTTCAAAATCCGAATTCTATGGCCAGTATAATGGCCCTTTATCAGCAACTTGGGAGAAGTGCTCCTGTTTTTGATTTTAAGAAAGATTTTTATTTTTTTGATTTGGCCGACTCAAATCTAACCGCATTGTATCCAACTTCAGAAGCAGTAAAAAGCCTCAATGAGAAAGTAGTGGAAATAAGGGAACAATTTAAGTTTGATATTGGAGTAAAAATTCCTGATATATCACTACCTGATCCTGAAGGGAATATAATTTCACTTTCTGATTTAAGCGGTAAATATGTATTCCTTGATTTTTGGGCTTCCTGGAGTATTGTATCCAGGCAGGAAAATCAGGATCTTGTGAAAATCTATAATAAATACAGAGGAAAAGGATTTGAAATATACCAGATATCACTGGATCGCACAAAAGAATCATGGCTTAAAGGCATTGAAGAAGACAATTTAAAATGGATTAATGTTAGTGATTTAAAATTTTGGAATTCCGCTGCCTGTGTAAAATATAATATTCAAAAATTACCGGCAAATTTCCTGTTGGATACAGCAGGCATAATAATAGCAAAAAACCTTACCGGAAATGACCTTGAGAATAATCTTAAAGAGATCCTTAAATAAAATGAAAATAATCATTCTGATTCTTGGATTTTTCGTGTTAATATCATGCAATAGAACCAGTAAAATAAGAGTAAAGGGAGTGCTTTCAAACTGTGGTCATCAGCCTGTTTATTTCGAAAAAGTTGATGTATTTAAAGTAAAAAAGATCGATTCACTGGTAATAAAGAATAACTGCCGTTTTTCCTTTTCGACTACGGCAAAACTTCCTGATTTTTACCAGCTTCGAATATCTGAAAACAAAATTATCAGTCTGTTAATGGAGCCCGGGGAAAAAGCTTTAATTTCAGCTGATCTTAATAATTTTGGCAATACATTGATTATTAAAGAATCAAAAGGCTCGATTTTATTAAATGAACTTTTAAAGAAACTTGAAATAACAAAATCAAAACTTGATTCTATATCTGACATTTATAATAATTCTATCAATGAGTCTATAAAAGAAAATCTTGTAGAAGTATATAAAGAGATTATTGAAGAACATCGTAAATATTCAATAGCCTTTATTTTGGATAATCTTTCATCCCTGGCATGCATTACAGCACTTTATCAGGAAATCAACCCACAGACAAGCCTGTTTAACAGAACCCGTGATATACAATTTTATAAACTTGTTAGGGATTCCCTGTCACAGAGATATCCCAGATCAAATCATGTTGTAGTATTGAAAGCAAATACCGACAGGCTGCTTGATGATTACACCCGCCGAAAAATTTTAAGTCTTGCCGGTTCCGAAAATTATATTTTACCTGAAATTGCTTTGCCTGATATAAAAGGGGATACTATAAAACTGACCTCATTAAAAGGCAGGTATGTATTACTTAGTTTCTGGGCTTCATGGAATGAGGAAAGCGTTAATGCAAATCTGAAACTTAAGGAAATCTATGAAAAATATCGTAACAAGGGATTTGAAATTTATCAGGTATCATTTGATAAATCTGTAAATCAATGGAACAGGGCAATTAAATTTGACGAATTGCCATGGTTAAGCGTCAATGATTCTGCTTTTCCACAATCCATTATAGCACTTAACTATAATGTTAATAATCTTCCATCGAATTATTTGATAGATAAGAATATGGAAACTATATTAGGTAAAAATCTTAGCTCAGATGAACTAAATAATAGATTATCGGAGTTATTTAATTAAAGTCCTAAACCATTGTCATATAAGAAAATATATTTTATTTCTGATGTTCATCTCGGATTGCATCCCGCGGAAAAAAGCTTTGAAAGAGAAAAACTTCTTGTCAAATGGCTTGACAGTATAAAATCAGAAATTGATGAGCTGTATATGATGGGAGATATTTTTGACTTCTGGCATGAATACAGGAAAGTAATTCCCAGGGGCTTCACCAGGTTCCTTGGTAAAATAGCAGAAATGGCTGATAATGGGACAAAAATATATTACTTTACCGGTAATCATGATGTCTGGGTATATGACTATTTACCTGCTGAAATAGGTCTGAAAGTATATCGTAAACCGGTAGTGAAGGAATTAAACGGCTTGAAATTTTTTCTTTCCCATGGCGATGGCCTCGAACGAAGAGATTATGGTTATAAAATACTTAAAGGAATATTTACAAATAAAGTCCTGCAATGGCTGTTTGCAAGAATTCATCCTAATGCTGCAATAGCTTTTGGCCACAGATGGTCCAGGACAAGCCGTTATGCTAAAGGTATAGTCGCTGAGCCTTACAAGGGAGAGGATGGGGAATGCCAGATCATTTACGCCAAAGAGAAGCTTAAGACTGAACATTTTGATTTCTTTATAATCGGACATCGCCATATTCCCTGGGATATTAAAATTGGTGAAAATAGCCGTATTATTAATATTGGAGACTGGATCAATAATTTTACCTATGCTGTCCTTGATGGTCAAAAATTAGAATTGAAATCCTTTTTCAAAGAGTACGAGCAGAATATTATCAGAAATTAGAGGTCAGTTAAGAAAATGATTAAGCAGAAGCAATAACTACCAGTTCATAATTATTCCTTTAAAATTTTAGCTGTAAAAGAATTATTATTATCATAAACTCTAAGGATGTAAATACCGGGTAATAGTCTGTTTACATCCATTGTATATTTATTACAATCAATATCCTGTGTAAATAAAAGTATACCTGTACTGCTATACATCTCAAGTTTAGCCTTGTTACTGAATTTGTCAGATAGTGTAATTATAGCTGTACTACTAACAGGATTAGGATAAATATTGCACAGGCTAATATTTAAATCTCTGACAGATGTATGATTAACGCCTTCAGCATCTGTTGTATCAGTCCATGGTGACAAATATGCGCCATCAATGATTTTCTGATTTATCCCCGGACCTGACCATGCTACTGCCACGTTGTCTTCTCCGTCTTCCTCCTTATGGACTATTTCAATATAATACTGGTTCCCTGAATTTAATACAATGATATCTGACTGTTGTTCAGTATATTTATCCCATTGCCGAATATCAGTCCATCCCGGCACCTTAGCTATTTTATCAGCAGTAGCAGGGTAAATATCTTCACTTAGCCATAATTCGCAATTATCATTTCCCGTAATCCAGAAGACATATTCTCCGCTTACTTTCGGGTGAAGAAATCCTCGTATGCGTGATCCAAATTCATCGGCTACATTAACAGGTGCTTCCAGTCTGGTTAATTCTTCAACATAAGCTGGATTTGTAGGAAAATTATCATCATTTACCAGATCTGTAACGAGAGATCCTGTGATCCCGGTATAATACTCTCTCATAATGCTTCCGGTCGCCCCCTGTCCGCTACAATTAACAGCTCTTGTATTTTTACCGCTAATTTCAATAAAGTCAATATTAGCCAGTCCGCTTGCAGTTATTGCTTCAAGCCTGACATTTGCTATTCCGGCATTTACACTAGCCTTGGTAGATACAACGCTCCATGTTGTCCATAGGCCGGTCCCTGAAAAATTAATACCGGTGACTAATTCCTTATTATTTACTATTAATTTTGCCGCCCTGTTGCCAGATTCGTTGGCATATCTCCACCTAAAAGTATAGGTGGTATCCTTTGGAAAATCTACTTTCCAGTTTATACCATTACCCAGGGCATTGACTGTATTCACAAATCCATCGCCTGTAAATCCGCCATGATTATTATCAATTGAACCATCAGCACTGCAATAGCCTATTCCGTTTTCCTGGATAGTCGCCGGGGAACCTCCTGTAGTTAAAACAGTTATATTAATATCTGCTGAAGTACCTGTTAATCCTTCTTTATCGGTCGCTAATGCTGATAAATTGTAATTACTTCCCGGTACACTGTACCATAAAATCCTGTATGGCGCTATAGTATCTTCACCAATTTTATCTACTCCTGCAAAAAATTCAACCTTTTTTATGCTACCGTCAAAATCTTCAGCATAAGCATCAATGAAAATATCGGAGCCATTTTCAAGGATAGTACCTGCAGATGGTGCAACAATATTAACTTCAGGTGCTAAATTCTCCAAAATGTTTGATGAATATATCTCAAATTGCTGATAGCTGCTGTCAATATAACTTGCCTGATATATTGGCGCTCCATTGCCTGTGGCCCCTCCGTCAACTTCAATTGACTTACTGCTGTTTCTGTTAATAATACTATAAAGGCCTTCACCAAGAAAATTAATACTCCACTGCTGTGTTTCAGCTCCTGTATATACTGACTGAATAATGCCGGCCCCTTCTTCAATGGAACCATTTTCAACTGTCATGGCAAGTCCGCTTTTTTCATTGATGATACTATAAAAGATACTATCAGCAAGACTAATATTCCACATCTGGCTGCTTGTCTTTTGCAATTGCTGTTGTACAAGGGATACCCCTTCATCAGTACTTCCATCTGAAATATCCAGAACTTTCCCGCTATGGCTGGCGGTTAATGCATACTGACCGTCGGATATTATTCCACTGCCCTGGCCCGGATCAGTATTGTTAAGGTACTCTTCTATATTAGTATATCCATCGCCATCAAGATCTGTATTCTGGTCACCAATGTCATTTGGATTCAAGCCGTAATAGGATTCCCATTTGTCAGGCATACCATCAAGGTCAGTGTCAGGATCTGCTTTACCAATGTTAATAGTACCAACACCATTCATAGGATCATCAAATTCATTAGATACAAGTTCACCCATTGTACCTAAGGAAGTCAGTTCAAGTATAAACCGTGTGTCAACTTCATCCCGTGCAGGAAGAGAGGCTCCGGCTTCCGATACAACTAAATTATAGGCATCTTCCGGACTTAGTAAAGTAACCGCCGGATAATCATAGGGTGTTGCCTGCCAGTCAACAGTTCCATAAGATTCCTGTGGGATAAGAGCACCATTCAGAATACCATCCTTGTCTGAATCCACATAATTGTCAGAAGCATAAATATGGAAGTTAAGATTACCCAAAGTAAAGGGTGCCGATCCTGAATTCGGACCATAAATAAAATAGTTATTGCTAACATTGGCGTAAGAATTTCCTTCAGAATCACCAAGTATATATGCTGCAACATCCCAGTTATATACAACATTGCTGACAAACTGATTTACTCCTTTAACCTTGGGATTGCGCGTATTGTTATCGATATAAAGATTTCGCAGCAGGCTTACTCCTCCCGATGTTTCAATAAGCCCACCGGCAGAATGGTCAACCAGACCCTGTCCGATTATTGAGTTTTGTATTGTTATATTTGTAGGCTCTGTTCCTATCTTATCATTATTCCAGCGCACGGAAAAGTTCTCATCTTTTCCCCATGATATGGACATATGATCAAAAATCATGTTGATTCCATTAGCAACGGTAACGGCATCTGTATCGTAATCACCATTTACACCCTGACGCACCCGCAGGTATCGGCAAATAGAATTATCAGCACCTGAAAACGACAGCCCGTTCCCGTATATTACAACTCCGTCACCTGGAGCAGTCTGACCGGCAATTGTAATATTACTTGATACCACTATGCGCTCATTTATGTTAATAATCCCTGAAACATCAAAAACCACAATTCGGTTGCTCTGACTTACGGCATCACGGAATGACCCGGGCCCGTCATCATGAAGGTTGGTTACATGATATACCGAGCCGCCACGGCCTCCTGTGGCAAACCGCCCGAAACCTTCAGCTCCTGGAAAGGCAAGCTGCTGTGCAATCAAGGAGACCTGTCCGAATACTGAAACCAATACCAGTGCTTTTAACCAATTTGCTTTTATATTACATTTTTCTCTTTTCATTTGTAAATGCTTGATGAAACCATACTATTAATATGCTTATCAGGTTTTTCATAAAAGTAACAAATATTATTTTAATTCATAGGTTTTACAGATGAGGAAATCTGATAGCAAGCTTCTTTAAAAGAATTAGATAATGGTAAATATCCGGTAAAGGAGATGACCTTTTGTAACCCGATGCTTCCAAATTCTTAATGCAGTACCATTGAATACAATTAATTTTGTATATTTGGTTATTATAATCCCCTAAAACTATAATTATGTTAAAATTTACTAATCCAAGATGTATATTAGTCCTTATTGCTTTGTTGCTATATATATTTCAAGGCAATATGTATGCACAAGACTATGACTTCGAGGAAGTGGCTTCCGAAGGTGGTCTTGTTGTCATGGAAGCAGAGAACTACTCTGAACTTATAATTCAGGACGGTGTTACCACCTGGGAAGAAGTTACAACTCCCGAATTATTTTCCGGAACCGGTGCAATGCAGGCTGTACCCATTGATGGCAGTCCATACGCTGATGCAGCTGTTGCTCTTGGTTTCTCTCCCATCTTAAGTTATAAAATTAATTTTATCTCTACAGGAGATTTTTATATCCAGGTTCGTGAATTGCATTCAGACGATGGGGACGATTCTTTCCATGCAGGTCTTGATGATGCGATTCCTGCCACATCAGAAAGAATAGCCCGCGGCACGAGTATTGTCGACCAGTGGTACTGGGTTGATACAAATATGGCAGCTGTAAAGCCATATGTTACTGTTGTTGCAGGCGTGCACGATTTTAAAGTATATATACGCGAATGTGGTTTTAAAATTGATAAGATTGTGCTCACAAGGAATCCGGATTATCTGGCAGAAACAGTTAACAATGGTTTTGGTCCAGAGGAAACCCTGAGACCTTCAAATGTAGAATCTTTGGTTTCTCATAAATTCGGATTATATCCGGCATATCCAAATCCTTTCAGCTCCAGCACTATATTATCCTATAATATTGTCAATTCCGGGCATGTCAGCTTAAATGTATATGATATACTCGGACACAGGGTTGCAACACTGGTTGATAATTTTCAGAATGCCGGAATACATGAACTAATATTTAATGCAGATGATGTGAATAACCACCGTCTGGCAGACGGAATATATGTAATAGAACTAAAAACAGGCAAACAAAATAGCAGGATAAAAATACAGTTAATGAGATAATTAATCATAATACTATAGTATTGTATGACATACTGTAGATATTCTTACTTGCTATAAGCTCTCTATGGTTGCCTGTCAGTTCAATTTTCCCTTTATCTATTATATAAATCCTGTCAGATATCTTTGCTGAGCTTATCTTATGAGTCACAAGTATAATCATTGAATTTGCCTTGCAGTTGTTTAAAACATCGAGTGTAGATTCCTCAATTTCCCTGTCCATTGATGATGTTGGCTCATCAAGGAGCAAAACCTGGGGATTACGGTAGAGGGCACGTGCAAATGAAATAAGCTGTTGTTGCCCGCCCGAAATATTAGTGCCGTCTTTACCTAGCAAAGTTGCATAACCCTGTGGTAATTGCTGAAAATATTTTTCAAATCCGAATCTTTTACAAAATATTATAGCATTGTGAATTTCCTTTTCATTATTACCCAGACAAATATTTTCAATAACAGATCCGTCAAAAAACTTTATCGTTTGTGGTACAATGGCAATAAAGCTTCTCAGGTCCCGGACAGAAATTTTTCTTATGTCAGTATTATTTACCAGATAATTTCCTTTCTCAGGATAATAGTATCTCTGGATGATATTTATTATAGTAGTCTTACCACAGCCACTTTCCCCGAAAAGTGTTATCATTTCTCCTTTCCTGATGCTAAATGAAATATTTGTGAATAATTGTTTTCGCCCGGGAAAACGAAAAGATATGTTTTGAAAAGTTAATGTTGATATTCCTTTTAATGTTGTTTTATTGTTAGTCTCTATGTTATACTCCTTTTTTAATCCTGCAAATTCATACATCCTGTCAAAAGCAATAAGTGCTCCCTGCAGCTGAATATTGGCAAACGCCAATGAAGCTATTGCCGGAAGCATTGATGACGCTATACCTGAAATAGCAGTGAGCACACCTACAGTAGTTGTTTTGTTAAGGACCATAAAAGAATTCACCGACAATAATAAAACAGTAAATATTACTCCCGTAAAATCAGTTAGAAAACCAAGGTTAATATTTATTTTACCAAGTTTAAATATAGTCTGCTGGTAGAAGCCATATACCACTTTGTTAATATCTGAAAAAAATTCTTCCTTGTTCGTGCTTTTAATTATGTCTATACCCTGAAGAGTATTTATGTAATTACTCTCGTTTTTTGAATGAGCTTCCATAACAGCCCGTTGTCCCGATACTATCTTATTATGAAATAACCAGGCAATAAAAAAATACACTGGTAATGCAGAAAAGGTAATTATTCCTGAGCTGACAGAATATACAAATATAACTATCCCCGAGACTATCAGGATGAAAAAATTAAGAACAAGACGATTAATAATATAAGCAATGGTTTGTTGAATTGTCTTTGTGTCATTCAGCCTCGCAACCAGATCGCCTGTCAAACGGTTATCAAAAAAAGACTTTGGCAGTCTGAGAAGGTTTGAATAAAAACGATCTATAATACGCAAATTAAAATCCCTGCTCTGCTTAATGCCAAAGTACCTGTGAATATAGGATAATCCTGCACGAATAAATAAAAGAAATATTATAAGAATTAATCCGATAATAAGGGCTTCCCTCCTGGAATTCGGCAAAATGTCATCTATTAGTTTTTGTGAAAAAACAGCTATTACAATCCCTAATGTTGATATAACTATTCCAAGAAAGAGGGAAGCTGACAGAATATCGATATCTTTCTTAAGTAATTCTTTTAGCCACAGGATCTTTCGGGCTCTTGCCTGTTCTTTTCCAGTAAAATCTTTGCCCGGATATAACTTAAGTAAAGCTTTTGATTTCCATATTTTATCAATTTCATCATATGTATAATTTTCAATACCAGTCGCGGGATTGCTAATAATATATTTATTCCTTTTATATCCATAACAGACAACAAAATGGTTGTACTCATTCTTAATGTTAACATGCAGAATTACCGGATCAGTTATTTGATTGAGAAATTTAATATCTGCCTGAAGGCCTTGTGCAATGAATCCGCAATGACTGGCTGCATGATAAAGGCCAAGTACTGTTGTCCCCTGTATGGTAGTACCGCTCAATTCTCTGAGTTTTTCAGGCTTTTCCTTACCCCCGAAATAATTAATAATACTCATCAAACATGCTATACCACAGTCCGATTGGTCATGTTGTTTTACAAAGGATTTCCTGATTGCCTTATAATCCACCTTTTATGCAAATAATAAATATTCTTTACAACTTATTTCCTGTTGAGTATTTTTAATATTGCTTCTACTGTCACTCCGCCTTTAATTGCCTTTAAAAGATTATGATCCTCACTATAAATGAATGTTGCAGGAATAAATACAGGCCCAAAGACAGATCTGATATGCCCGTAATCTGCATATAATATTTCTATATGTTGATAATTATTTAAATTAAGTTGTTCTGAGAACTGTTTTAATAATCCGGCTGGCTGATCAGAAACCAGAAGTATATCCGTGTTACTAAATAAAGCGGAATTCTTAATTATACTTTCAATTTCGCAGGTGCAATGATGACAGTCAGTATTAAAGAATACTATAACAGTTGAATTGCCTTTTGTTATGCTTTTCGGGTGGAAGCGTGTCCCATGAAGTGTATAAAAACAAAAATCGGGCAATCTTTCTGTTTTTTTAACAATTTCATTTTTATTAACAATGCCTGAATAGATTTTCCAGCAGAGATAAAATATCAAAGTAAAAATTATAACTAAAATCAAAAATTTAAAAACCCTTTTTAAATTCATTGTCTAAGAAAAATAAATGTTTATAAACATTATTAACATAGTCCATACTAAAAGACACAAACCATAGGTACTGACAGAAAATAATAACACTCTTGCCGGTTTTTTTCTTAGAATGAAAGAAAGTCCGTTTGTTAATACTATAAAGTAAATGATTGTAAAGACATTAGCCAGTTTTAGCGGATAAACCAGCCAGATATTAACACTTTTAGAATTTGTTAAATTTAATATGGAAAGAGGATAAAAGTTATATATTTCATCTAGTGTATCAAAATCCAGGAAAAATAAAAATGTATTACGTACAATATTTGCTATAATTAAAACCAGTTCGGCAATTAATACAACACGAAAAATTTGGCTGAAACTTACTTTATAATCCAGGAGGATTACACCAATTTCAATACTAAGTGTTATTAATAATAATTTAATAAATAAAATTACAGGAATTAAAGCATACCCTGTCCATTCCCATTTGTCTTTTAAATGTATCAATTTGTTAATTCGATCTATACTTAGCTGGTCAGCATATGTATTATAATATAATTCACTGGAGATTATAAATTCATTTATAAAAACACTTATGAGTATATACAATAATGATGCAAAAATAAATATCACCCTGATATCCGTTCCATATAATGATTTTTTAAATAGATTCAATTTGCATTTATTAATTAGTAAATTCTGTGCTTATTATTATTTTAGCCAGGCAAGATTAATATTCTTTTTAAATTTTGTAAGTTGATGATAAATATGTTCTTTAATCATTTGTTTATTCTCAACCCTGGATTTATCTATCTCATGAATAATCTTACCTTCATCCATTATTAAAAATTTATCACATAATTCAGCTACTAAATCCAAATGATGAGAAGTAATAAAAATCTTCTTCTTTTTGTTAAATCCCTTAAGAATAGTAATTAGTCTCTCAGTTGTCTTTATATCCAGATTTACAAAAGGTTCGTCCAGAATAATCAGTTCAGGATTATGAATAAGAGCAGCTCCAATAGAAACTTTCATCTGATTCCCGCCGGATAATTTTTTTATCTTTTTATTCCTTTCATTATGCAGTTCAAACAATAGAATTAAATCTTCGATTCTGTGTTTTGTTTCCATTGAGGGAACTTTTTGAAATCTGCAAACAAACTTCCAATATTCAACCAGGCTGAATTCATTAATAAAATATTGGGTACTTAAAACAACTCCAATTTTATTTTTATATGAATTATACGATGGCGTTATTAATCTGTCAAATATGTATGCTTTACCTGAATCATATTTTATCAAATTACAAATGACATTAATTGTAGTAGTTTTACCGCAGCCATTATTCCCGACTAAGGCTGTATTGTTATAATTGCCGGTATCAAATGTCAGTTTATCCAATGCAATATTCTTTGAATACTTCTTTGTTACTCCATCAACTCTGATCATATATTCTTTTGATTTTAAAAATGATAAAGATAATTATCACTAATAAATGAAGAAATAATACTAATACAAGGATATCCGAATAAAAATAACAGACCAGAAAATTAACAACTGAAAGACAAATAAAAATCAGACCTGTTAATAAAAATGATTTGTTATATGTATATAACACTGCAGTGAAAAAAGCGATAGCACTTAATAAATATACTCTTACATCAATATTTAGCGCTTTAAGGAATTGAAATTTTAGAATAATAAAGAAACTAATTAAGTAAAGTATAGATATTACAATTAATTTAACTATAAAAACAAGAAATTCCGGAATATTATTGATTTTATAAAAAGAATAAAATTCATGTTTTTTATCTACTCTAAATGACAGATATAATACATAACATATTAAAAAGTTAATTGCAAACGGAAGTATTATTGAATAATTGAACCTTAATGTAATAAACAAAATTATATTAAGAATGAGTGTTTTAATTAATAAATATTGAGTCTTAAATAAGGTTAATATATAGAAATGGAGAAGATTATTTATTTGACGGATTATATCCATACTTTAAAGTTATTTTAGTGATTAAGAAAGTAACAGGGAAAAGAAGTAGTAAGCATATATAAAGAATGACGCTTACAAAATAATCTCCGGATATTATTAAATTTAAAGGGATGCAAAATGATGAAGTGAAAGGATTTAATGCCATATATTGCAAATTATCAAATTTTAATAGTAAAACAACCACTAACAAACTCAAACTCGGTATAATACCCATATGATTTCTTATATTATATTTAATGAATATCTCTCTGATAACAAAAGCTGATAGAATTGTAAAGGCTATCTGAAGAAGAAAACTAGTGATAAAAAAAATTGAAATTCTGAAGATTATTAAGGTCAAAACATTTATAATTATTAAAGCAAAATATTTCCTGGTGATAATGAAATGACTGATTATTTTCCTGATTGAATTATTAACAGATACAGGAAACAGTAAAAAATTTTTAAGCTCCAATAGTTGATTAGCCTTATCTTCCAGTATTATTAAGAACCAAAAGCATATACTTATTATACTTATACAATAAATGGATGTATGATAATCAAAGCTTTTACCCACCAGAAAAAATAGCACAGGAGAAACAACTATGAATGAAATTATGACGATTTTAAGAAATGTATTTTTATTATATATCATTAAACTTATTTTACTTATGTATAGCAAAGAGTAAGACATTATTTTAATGTCTCAATCTTTGCTAACTGGGTGTTAAGGTAGTTGTGAATCAAGTGGATTTCTTGGATCGGTAATTCTAATATTATCTGTACCACTTGCAGACAAGCCCAGATAATCCTCGCAGTCTCCTGCAGAAAGCATCATGCTGGCCAGACCAAGAATTCCCCAGGGGCCTGTGAACATTGACACAAAGCCAATACCAAATGCGACACAAGCTGCTAATCCTCTATCGATACCACCTTCCAGGTCTTCCATTTGTTTAAAGGTCAATTTTTTTACTTTCATAGTTTTAATTTTTTGAAGTTTAATATAATAACATTTTGGTGAAATAAAATTCATAATCTTATAACTTAAATTCAAATAATATAGCAACTTCGAAAATGAATGGTTGAAATTTTGATCTGAGTGGCAAATGCAATTTTAATTCACCGGGCTCTCAATTAGCCGGGCACCTTTTGCAATTGGCAGGCAAAACATTTCCTGATAAAAAATGTTTGTAATATATTTAAGGCAGGTAATTTCGGTTTAAAAATTAAATAAAATGAAAAAGTCAAATAACAGTCATATTATAATCCTTTTTACAGCCATTCTGCTTATAAACAGCTGCGGCGGCTCATCTCAAGCAGATATTGTCCGGACTAAATCTGTATATGATATTTCCCTTAAAGGTATTACCGGAGAGGATATTGATCTTAACGATTTTAGAGGGAAAAAGATCCTTTTTGTTAATGTTGCCTCCAAATGCGGATTTACTCCACAGTATGAGAAATTGCAGGAACTTCACGAAAAGTATAGCGATAAGCTTGTTATCATAGGTTTGCCCTGTAACCAGTTTAAGGATCAGGAACCTGGGACTCATGAGGAAATACTGCAATTTTGCAAATTAAATTACGGAGTGACCTTTCAGCTAACGGAAAAAATAAATGTGAAAGGCCCTGATCAGCATCCCCTTTACTCCTGGTTAACCAGAAAAGAATTAAATGGTGTTAGGGATAGCGAAGTAAAATGGAATTTTCAGAAATATCTTGTAGATGAAGAAGGTAATTTTATTGATGTGTTTTATTCAGTCACAAGTCCGATGAGCAATAAAATAACCTCTTTACTGAAATAGCCTTTACCAATAAAGTTATTTTTTATAGTCATTTTTCTTATTATTGACTAAATTTATCGCCCAAATTCAATAGTTCATTTTCATGGTTAAAAACAGTTTATTTCCTCAGCTAAGTGACATACAAACATTTTTTCTGGTTACACTAAGAGTCTTTATAGGATGGCATTTTTTATATGAAGGTATGGTGAAAATACTTGACCCAAACTGGTCTTCTTTCGAATATTTAATGGACTCTAAAGGTATTTTTTCAGCTATGTTTGAATCTTTGGCTTCAAATCCTGGTGTCCTTAAAGTAGTAGATTTTATGAATATCTGGGGATTAATATTAATTGGTTCAGGTTTAATCCTGGGAATATTCACAAAATTTTCAACCATTAGCGGGATAATACTTTTGCTGCTCTACTATTTTTCACATCCCCCTTTTCTGGGCCTGGAATATATTATGTCTCAGGAGGGTAACTATCTTATTGTAAACAAAACACTTGTCGAAACTCTTGCACTGGCTGTTTTATATGTTTTCCCAACAGGACATATTATTGGATTGGACAGGATTATTTCAAAATTAACATAGGTCTGTTTTATTTGAATAACTGTAAAAAAGGATAACTACATGAAGGGAAGAAACGCTATAAATAAATCAGGAAAAAAGTCTGACAGGACAACTAAATTAATTGGCAGAAGAGATCTTCTGAAAGGATTAGCTACAATACCAGTATTAGGGGCTATTGCTTACGGCATTTACCGAAAGAAAAGACTATACGCAGACTACAGAAATAACATTCTGGATGAACTAAACATTAGTCCGTTACCGGTTAAACTCTCTGCAAAAGTAAATAAAGATAAACTTATAAGGCTGGGGATCGTCGGTTTCGGTATCAGGGGCAGAGACTTACTGAGGGCTGCAGGTTTTGCAGAACCACAATGGATTGATGATGCAAAGAAAGCAGCAAAAGAAAACAGATTGGATACTACTTATGAAGATTACATGCATCAGGAGGATTTAAATGTAGTTATTAACGGAGTCTGTGATATTTTTGATGTCCATGCTAAAGAAGGATTATTGGCCGGAGCTAATATTAACCGGGAAGGGAGTGGCGGTAAACCAGGTCCTCCACCAAAAAGATATTTAACCTATAAGGAACTCGTATCATCACCCGACATAGATGCAGTCATTGTTGCAACACCTGACCACTGGCATGCTCCTGTGTCAATAGAAGCTGCAAAAAATGGTAAACATGTTTATTGTGAGAAACCAATGACATGGTCTGTGCAGGAAACTTATGATATGGCAAAAATTATCAGGGAGAGTGGAATTACTTTTCAGCTTGGACATCAGGGTGTGCAGAACGAATTTTTTAGCGTGGCAAAGCAAATATTAGATGAAAACATTCTTGGTAAAATATCACTTATTGAATTAACAACAAACAGAAATTCTCCCAATGGTGCCTGGGTATATCCTATTCATCCTGATGCAAATCCTGAAAATATTGACTGGGCCCAGTTTATAGGTCAGGCTCCTTTTCATAAATTCAGCCTCGAGAGATTCTTCAGGTGGCGCTGCTGGTGGGATTATAGTCTGGGTATTTCGGGCGACCTGATGACCCATGAATATGATCTTATGAACCAGCTTATGAATATAGGTATTCCCCATTCAGCAGTCTCATCAGGAGGAATATATTTCTTTAAGGACGGGAGAACTGTGCCGGATGTTATTCAAACTGCCCTGGAGTATCCTGAAGAAGATCTTACGTTATTATACAGCGCAACATTATCAAGTGAAGTTCACAGGGGTACAATTATTATGGGGCATGATGCAAGTATAGAGATAAAGGATGGTTTATCGGTAAGGGTCGAACCTAATTCCACAAGATTTAAAGAAAAAATAAAAAAGGGAGCTATCAATCCGTTTATTCCTATTTATAATTATATCCCCGGACAAAATAGAATTGACGGGATAGTAACTCCAACTGAGCAATATTTTGCACAAAGAGGATTATTATATACATATCGTGACGGAAAAAGAGTTGATACAACTTTTCTTCATATTAAAGAATGGATTGACTCTATAAGGTCAAATACACAACCAAGCTGTAATATTCACAAAGGTTTTGAAGAAGCTATAACAGCGCATATGGGTGCAATTTCTTACAGGGAAAACAGAAAAGTATTCTGGGATAATGACAGAAAAATAATTGTATAGACTTAAAAAATATCACCAGGCTGCTAATTTATTAAAAGATAAATCCTGTTATTATCTGTTTTTTTATTATTATTAAGAATTAAATAAATATTAACTACTAATTAAACTAACTATGGGTAAATCTAATAATTCTAAAATGTCCCGCAGGACATTTATTGAAAATACAGCCATGGCTTCCGCTGCTTTTACTGTATTACCTGGTCACGTTATTAGCGGATTAGGACATAGAGCTCCCAGTGACAAGTTAAATGTTGCGGTTGTTGGTATAGGAGGTAAAGGTGGTGACCTGATTAAGCAATTAACAGATCAAAATATTGTCGCATTATGTGATGTTGACTGGAAATATGCGGCGCAAGTATTTATTGATCATCCTAATGCCAGGAAGTATAAGGACTTTCGGAAAATGCTGGAAAAAAGCAAGGATATTGATGCTGTGGTTATAGCAACTCCTGATCATGCACATGCTGCCATTGCAATGACAGCAATGAAGATGGGCAAACATGTTTATTGTGAGAAGCCACTGACACATTCCGTTTATGAATCACGGCTATTAACTGAAACTGCAAAAAAATATAAAGTAGCAACACAAATGGGTAACCAGGGCAATTCAGGAGAAGGTCTGCGGCAAATATGTGAATGGATCTGGAGCGGTGCAATAGGTGAGGTAAAAGAAGCCCACGCGTGGACAAACAGGCCTATCTGGCCACAGGGTCTTGAACGGCCACAGGAAAAACCCCCTGTACCAGATACACTGGACTGGGATTTGTTCCTTGGACCTGCTCCTTACAGACCCTATCATCCCACTTATACACCGTGGAACTGGCGTGGATGGTGGGACTTTGGGACCGGGGCACTGGGTGATATGGCCTGCCACATCATAGATCCTATTTTTAAGGCTCTAAAGCTCGAATATCCGGTCAGTGTACAAGGTAGTTCAACTTTGTTAAATAATGAAAGTCCCCCTGTAGCAGAAATAGTTAAATTAAAATTCCCTGCCCGTAAAAATCTGAAAAAAGTTAAGATGCCTGAAGTAACAGTAACCTGGTATGACGGAGGCTTATTGCCTCCAAGACCCGCAGAATTGCCAGAAGGAGAAATTATGGGTCGTGATACCAACGGGGGATGTTTATTTATTGGAAGCAAAGGCAAGCTTATGTGTGGATGCTATGCAAGAGAGCCAATACTTCTGCCTTATTCTGAGATGGATCATTTTCAGCAGCCCCCGAAGACTTTAAGAAGAGTTGAACTCGGTCATGCATTGGACTGGGTCAGGGCATGCAAGGAATCTCCTGAAAACAGGGTGGAAGCAAGTTCATACTTCGGATATTCAGGTCCGCTCAATGAAATGGTTGTTATGGGCGTCGTAGCTGTTCGTCTGCAGGATCTGAAAAGGGAACTTAAATGGGATGGTGAAAAAATGAAGTTTACAAATATTTCGGAATCCGACGAAATAAGGGTTGTTACTTCTGATAAATTTGAAGTTATTGAAGGTCATCCCCATTTTGACACACAGACTACAACTATAAATGCAAAACAGGCTGCTGAAGAATATATTAAACATACTTACAGAGAGGGATGGTCATTGTAAAATACTAAGTAAACAATCAATTTATTAAAACCATAAAAAAATGAAAGCAAAAAATTATTTACTTATTTTTAGTATGCTTATCGCTATTTCAACAATTAGTGCATGTAAAAGCAAGACAGGCGATAAAGGTGAAGAATCAGCATTAAATACTTTAACTACGGCCGAAATTGAAGATGGCTGGGTATTGTTATTCGACGGGAAGACAACTGCCGGGTGGAGAGGTTATAACCAGGAAGCTTTTCCTGACAGCGGCTGGATAGTTGAGGATGGCACATTACATTGCATAGGTTCAGGTAAAGGAGAAGCAGGAGGAAAAGGCGGAGATATTATTTATGATAAGAAGTTTAAAAATTTTGAATTAAAACTTGAATGGAAAATTTCAGAAGGCGGTAACAGCGGCATTTTTTACCTTGCACGGGAATTGGAGGGCAAACCAATATGGCATGCAGCACCTGAAATGCAGGTGCTGGATAACGAAAAACACAGGGACGGGCTGGATACAACACATTGCGCCGGGGCGCTCTATGATTTGATACCTGCACCAAGGGATATAGTAAAACCAGTAGGTGAATGGAATAAGGTTACTATTTACTGTGAGAAAGGCCTTGTTGAACACTTGCTCAACGGTGAAAAAATCCTGGAATATCATTTGTGGACTGACGACTGGAATGAAATGGTAGCTAAGAGTAAATTTGTAGAATTTAATCCTGACTGGGCAAATATTGCAAAAGAAGGATATATCGGACTCCAGGACCATGGTGATGATGTCTGGTACAGAAATATCAGGATTAAAGAACTATAATATAGATATTACTTTATAGAAGAAATGCGCTCATTAAAAATGAACGCATTTCTTGATTTAACAGACAATAGAGAGAGCTAAATAAGCTCTGTTTGATATAATGCCTCCTGAGCATGCTTTAGAGTTTTCACTCTTTCTTTGCCTGTTTTAATAGATTTTGCAACTATTTCGGCAATATCATATACGAGGATATTACTTCCCTTTGAGAAGGTCTTTTTGCACAAGGGACATGAAGTAACCAGGAAATCCGGCCTGTACTTCATATATTCGTTAAGGGCCTTATTTCTTATCTTATCACGTTCCTGCATCTGTATTTTTATGTTTGCCAGGCTGCCTCCACAACAATAACTATTCTCTTTCTCATCCTTGATACTAATAATATCAACATACTTTCTCAGAAGTTCACGTGGTTGTTCGTATATACCGCTTCCCCTGCCCAGCTCACAAGGATCATGGTATATTATGCTTTCAGGTATTTTTACTGATTTGATAATATTTTTTTCCACCAATTCCAGAAGGTATTCTGAATGATGTTTAACCTCCACATCGTGCAGCACATAATCTTCCTTAAAAACCTTATAACATATAGGGCATGAAACAACAAGCTGTTTTGCTCCTGACAAAGTTATTAACTGCTGATTATTTAAAATTAGTTTTTGTGCTGCATCGAATTGTCCTGCCTGCATCAATGGCCGTCCACAACACGGGGCTTTATCTTCATCCATAAACCAATAATTAATTCCAGCATAAGTAAAAATGCCTTTCATTGACTTTATAATGGCAGGCGTTAAATGTGTCATACATCCGGCAAAATAAATAACATCTGCCTTTTGTATTTCCCCTTTTTTCAAATAATCGTATGAAGAATTATATTGCAGTGTGGACTCAATCCTCTGAGTTATCCTGAGGTCATTTAACTCTATGCCAACAGGACAGACTTGCTGGCATCTTCCACATAGCAGGCAGTTAAATAAGGTTTCATCAGTAAGATTTTTATTTCTTATGCTTTTAAGCACGTATACCGATTGGGTAGTTTTAATATCAGCATGGTTTAACTGGCAGGTATCCAGGCATATGCCACAACGTGAACATGAATATACCTGTACAAGCGAATAAGTGTTACATCTCTTTTTCAGCCTTATACCAAAATTCCTTAGAAATATAAAGAAAATTTCAGCAGGAATGTGCATATATCGGGAATTCGGCAGGGCTATAAAGAAAAAGCCCAGCGAAAGAGAATACGCCCACCATACCGGATATGTTAGATTATCAAGGGGAAGAAATGAACTAAAGAAATTGCCTGCAGGTTGAGTAAGAAAATTACCATTATTGCAAATGCCTGCGCTAAATGATTCGGCAAGGAATCTTAACGGGAAAATCAGCCATAATGATATTAATGCGATTTTATCTCCGGATTTCAGGTTAGTTGTCTTTCTCATACCGAAGAATCTGCTCCTGAGTCTTTTTAAATAGGCCAGACCTACACCTGATAGCACGAATAAAAGAAGTAAGTCCATTGTAAAAGAAAAAACGCCTGAAATATAAACATCACTTTTATCAGTTACGAAATACCTGAAAAATATAGGCATATGAAAAGGAAATAATATTGATCTTGTATGTACTATAGTTTCAATATGCCCTACAACAATTAAAAGAAACCAGCCAAATGCAAGGCTCATATGCATATATCCAAGCACGGGATTTATACGAAATATCTTTCGGTGTAAAAGACCTTCAAAAAATGCTTCCCTGATGGAAATCAAAGATTTATTTGTTAAAATGCTTTTCCATATTCGTATCTTATCAATTTTTGAAAGGCCCATGGTCCATTTAATAAATCTCAAAGCCACAATAATTGCTAAATAGGCCACTCCTATTTTAAATGGCAATATGAAGTATTCATTATGCATAATAATTATATGTCAGGTCCGGTCGCAATTTTTTTTCTGTTCCGAATATCAATATTCCTTTTTTAATGAGCATAATAACATTCCGTATGTTTATACCGCGAGGACATACCAATATGCATTTCCCGCATAACATGCACTTATTTATCTCATTTTCCAGGCCTTCAGTTTCTCCTCTTCTGATAAGAAGGTTCATTTTTCTAACATTGAATTCTATAAGGTTTCCTGCACTGCATGTTGCTGTGCATCCTCCGCAGGAAAGGCAGGCATGAAATGACGGTTCATGATCAAGGACATACTTTAATAACCTCCCATCAAACTGGTCAAAATCAATAGTCCTTGTTTCCTGTATGAAAAATCCAAACTTATCCATATTAATCATTTATTCTTAAGGTAATTATTAACTTCTATGACAGCCGACCTGGCATTATCAATAGTATCACTTATTGTCATAGGACAGGTACAAGTCCCTGCCAGAAAGATACCTTCCTGAGAGGACAGGTTTCTTTGCAGATGTATGTCTCTAGGTTTTATGAATCCGTCATTATCAAATCCCAGTTTAAAATTCCTGCCCAGGTCAGTTGTTTCTTTCCCCGGCTCCATTCCAATAAGAAGGATCATTAAATCCACTTTCATCTTAAGAGGGCGACCTGACAACGTATCTTCAGCTTTAATAAGCAAACTTTCATCAATATTTTCAGAAGCTTCCGAGAGCCTTCCACGGATAAACTGAATGTAGTATTTCTCCTGGGCTGTCCGGTACAGCTCTTCAAAATCTTTACCATACATTCTTAAATCCATATAAAAGCAATAAATCTCTGCATCAGGTATCTGATTCCGTAATTCTATTGCCTGTTTTACTCCTGTTATGCAGCATACCTTTGAACAATGATGATTCCCTGACTTTTCATCCCTGGAACCTACACAGTGAATAAAGGCAATTCTTTCAGGGATTTTCCCGTTTGTCATTTTTATTGTTTTACCCTTTTTAAATTTTTCTTCAAGATCAACAGATGTAATAACATTATTGTAAATTCCATAACCATACTCTTCCTTTTTCTCTGCCTTAAATAATCCAAATCCCGAAGCAACTACGACTGCATCAGCTTCAAAGTTTTTACCATTATTGGTTAGCAATTGCCATATACCATTTTCCCCTTTACCGCCAGTAATTTCAGTATTTACCATAACCGAAAAATTGCCTGTCTTTATTTTTTCTTCCATGCTATTAATTATATCTGATGCGGGTCTCAGGTTTGGAAACAAATGATCCCATTTTGCCACCTTTCCGCCAATATAAGAGCTTTTTTCTATGAGTGCTACCTTATAACCCAGCTCCGACAATTGGCTTGCAACCTCAACACCGGCTACTCCTGCTCCTATAATAACTACAGTTTTCATTTAATATAATCTTAATTTACTGTTAGTGAACGTAATTTGGCTGTATGGGAATTTCCAGTTTTTCTCCGTTTTTACCTGCATATTTTAACTCGGGATCATACTCTATCTGCATCTTGTCAAGTAATGATTCACAGTCAATCTGATGCATTTGTAATCCAAGATCCCATGGATCATATCCCAGAACCAGACCTGCCAGCTCTTCATAGGTGAGCACCGGAATACCATTACCGTTCGTGCCATATATTTTGTTCTCCATTTCAGCAATAACATATTGCCACTTGTCCATAAACATAGTGCAGCCGGGACAATTACATATTATTGCATCTGGTTTATACGGCGCCATTGATTCAAATTTTTTCTTTGAATTTGCTACTGAATAACCCCTGTCTGCCATAACATTATAGTGTCTGAAACCAAATCCGCAACAATGCCTCCGTTCAGGGTAATCAACCACTTCACCGCCCCAAGACTCGATCATTCCGCTCAGGACCTGGGGAAACTCTGCCCCTCCCACACCTTTCCTGGGAAATATCTTTGCATAATGACAACCTATATGTTCAACTATTTTCAATGGTTTTCCTGTATTTTTGTTTACCAGGGAATATTTTCTCTTTGAAAATATCTGTTCACGGAATTTATAAATTATATCGCTGGCATGTGTCATGTTCGAGGGAAGTTCAAATTCACGACCCGTTGCTTTCTTTAAATAATACCTTGTTTTTTCCAGTTCTCCGGGAAATTCTTTCCAGGTTTCAAAAATCTCAGAGTATATACCGAAGGAAGTAACACAAGAGATAACAAAATTATGGTAACCCTTCTCAGTCATCAGGGCAAAATGCCGTGCAACTACAGTCTGTGTTGTTTCAAAGGGTATTATATCGCTATGGTAACCTATGCCGGTGCAGGTAGTCTGCCGTGCGTCGTCAAAAATATCTTTCCCGAGTTCTTCTTTAATAATTTTCAAAAATGCATATTCTGAACCAGGGAAAAAATTTTGCCTTATACAACTTCTTTGAAAGTAATAGTTATCATCTGCAATTTCTTTCTGATAATCTTTCCATATTTGTTGCTTGCCTTCTTTTTTCATAATATTTTATTAAGATTTCACTAAGAACTGTCGTTAATGCCATCTTTATAGACATGCATAAAATACCTGTTCATATTTTTTTCATCTTGCTCAAATCCCATTTCTTTTACTTTCTTTTTACTGTATTTTTCAATCAATTGAAAGAATCTCATTCCTCCTGTAACCTCAAATATTGAATGTATTTCATCCAATGTTTCACGCGAGATTTTTCTTAATGTACCGGGACCATCATTATCAAGGTTTGCATGTAATCTTGCATATATTTCCTTTCGGTTATTGAATATCCATTCCCAGACAGGACCCTGTTCAGGATGCATTTCAGGAGTTAACCTCTCAGGATGGACACAATACCCGTACTTTAAGATATTTTCCCCTATTGTGCGCAAAATTGCGTATTGCTGCCTCCCCATCCTGCTTTCAGTAAAATATCCTGATTCCTGTGATGCTTTTCGTAATACATTAATTATTAATCCGGGACAATTGCCCCTGGGGCATCTTGTCTTACAAGACATGCATTGCCCACAATACCATATGAAATCACTTTTAAGGAGTTCTTCTATTTGATCCTCATCCTTTGATTGAACAATTGTAAGCAATAACCTGGGATCATAATCGTAAAACTCGGCAGCAGGGCATATTGCAGTGCAAATACCACAATTCATGCACGATTTTAATCCTTCTTTATACCTTACATCATTAATAATATTTTCAAGTATTTTGTTCATGATTATTATCTGATGTTTTATAAAATTTATTAGATTGGGAATTTTAATTACTCAGGTATTTATTTTGTTCTGATCTTTGCATCGTAATGGGCATAAAAATTATACTTGGTGTCCATATTTTGAATGCAATAATAATATGTCGCTTAATAGTTATTCGAAGTCCCCGTACGTTCTGGGGGTGATATAACTTATAATACATGTTTATTTTGCTTAATAATCATGTAGCTTGAAATATCTGGTCAAATCTTCATATATATCTTCCCAGATAACATTACGTTTCTTACAATCAACGCGGGAACATATATGAAGTTTACCGCCTGTTTCAAGTCTAATATCAATAATAGGGGCTTCACAAATATCACAGATTGTTTTACATTTTAAATTCTTGTAGCAATATGGACATAATAAATCAGTAATCTCACCTTCAATTAAATCTATCTCACTTTCCCTTTCATAACACCCATATAATGAGCATAAGTTTAAAATTCCTTCATTGTCTCCTGCTTTAACATGTAATTTTATACTTGGTTTACCCCTGATTAATTTACTGTAATCCATTAAGGATTGATTACAATATGGGCACTTAACCATCAGACTAATAAAATTTGTATCCATAGTATAAATTTTTAATAATTTGCAGCAATTATTATAATCTCCAGAATAAAGTTACTTAAGTAATGCTGTTGATAAAAGGAAGGAAAATACTGATTTAATATAGGAAAATATTATTAATAAACTCAAATGTATTACGATAATAAAAAGTATTTAAAACCAGTAATTATTTACCGGTTTTTTCTTAGCCCGAGCAATAATCATAGCTTAACAAGATGATTTTTAATGCTGTATGAAATGAGAGAGGGTGTACTTTTGCAATTTGTCTTAGCCAGGAGGTTGGACTTATGGCCAATAACTGTCCTCTCACTTATTGATAATTTCGCTGCAATTTCCTCATTGTTTAATCCCTCACAAATTAACTGTAAAATCTCCCTTTCCCTTTTAGTAAGATTTAATTCTATATCCTTTGAAGGCTTTTCTCCTGCAACCTTTTTTGTAAAAAAACTGAATAATTCGTCTGAATAATAATTATTTCCCTCTGCAATAGTTCTTATTGCTTTATCTAATATCTGTTTGGTTATACTTTTTAATAAAAATCCTTTTGCCCCGGCATCGAGCATATCCTGAATGTATTGTTCGTCATTAAACATAGTTAAAGCTACAACCTTCACATCAGGCCTTATCGTTAATATCCTTCTTGTTGCCTCAATTCCGTTCATCTCGGGCATTTCAATATCCATAAGTATTATATCAACATTTTTCTTTTTAATAATATCAATAACTTCTTTACCATTTTCAGCTTCACCTATAAGATCGACATATTTAAGCCGGCTTAAAACATTTTTAAGACCTTTTCTAAATATCTCGTGGTCATCAGCTATGACTACCCTGACTTTTCTTTCCATTTCTTAATTATTTAATAAAAAAATTTTAGACATCAAATTCTATCCTGATATTAACGCCATTACCTTTACTGGTTTCAATACTAATCTGGCCATCCATTGACTGAACTCTGGTCAGAATATTATTAATGCCATCCCCCTTTTGTTTAGCTTCAAGATATTTTGAATAATCGAACCCTTTCCCGTTATCATAATAACTGAATATGATATGATTATTATCTTCTTTTATGGAAATGCCTGCCTTTGAGGCACTTGCATGCTTCAATGTATTATTTACAAGTTCATTAATTATTCTGAATAAATTTATTTCAACGTGATTGCCTAAATTTAGCTTTTTTGGGCTTTTAAATTCAATTGATAACTTATGTGTTTTGTTAATTGAATTACAAAATTCATTAACCGCCGACACCAGTCCGTATTCATCTATTATTCTGGGAGTTAGGTTGTTTGAAATTGTTCTGATACCTGATAAAGCTTCATCAATCAACTTGTTAATATAATCCATTGACTCACCTTTCTCTTTTTTTGTAACATCTTCAGAAATCAATTCATTTATATAAAGTTTAATAGTAGATAAAAGAGGCCCGATACCGTCGTGCATATCCTTTGCAAAACGTTTTCTTTCTCTCTCTTCCGTCCTAATAATTGCATTTAACACCTTTCGTTCCGATATTTTACGTTCAAGCTCTGCCCTTTTCCATGTATAAAAAATATCACGAAGAAGCCATATACCTATAGATATAATAATCGAAATTGAAATGCCAATCCATGCTCCCACAGATAACAGCTCCTCATAACGCTTAAGATTAAGATATGTCGACAGGTCAATTATTCTTCTGAATGCCATCAGAACAAAACCAATTGAGATTAGAATCCAGGACAGCTTTGTCTTTGTTATTGCAATAAAACGCAAAGCAATAAAAGCCACCATAAATTGCAGGAGAATAGAAAGTATTATAGATATCTTGGCTACCATAAGAAATATTTTTTAATTTTATTTTTCTCAAAAACGAAATTACAAGATTTTATATTATTTTCATTTCAATCTGATATATTATTACATAATTATAAATTTAATATTAATAATAAATAAAAATTATGTTACTGACAACAACAAACACAATTGAAAACAAGAACATAGTAAAATATGTTGGCCTGGTTACCGGGGAAGCCATTATAGGGGCTAACCTTTTCAGGGATATTTTTGCAGGAATACGTGACATAGTCGGGGGCAGATCAGGCTCTTATGAAGAAGTACTGAGGGAAGCAAAGGATAATGCAGTTTCAGAAATGGAAGAAAATGCCTGCCGGCTTGGTGCTAATGCAGTAATTGGTATTGATCTGGATTATGAGACAGTCGGACAGAATGGAAGTATGCTTATGGTTACTGCCAGCGGTACAGCTGTTGTTTTTGAATAGGATCTCCGAGCATATACAAACATCATTAAATCCGGAGGATACAGTCAGGTTTAATATTTTCTGCCCTTTCTCAACCACTGATACCTGTGAAAAAAGCGATCGTGCCATTTCCCAGATTTCGAAGATTGTAACCTCCTTCCTGTATAATTAGCACAGGTTTTTTCTGCTCTGCCAGCAGCTGCCCCACAATTTTAAAATCATTTACAGATAAATTAAAAGTACCTGTGGGATCACCTTTAAGAATATCAAATCCCAGACTTACAATTATTACTTCTGCCTCAAATGATCTGATTATATCAAGTGCCTTTTTTAATGTCTTAATATATTTTGTGGCATCTGTTCCAGGTTCCAATGGAAAATTGAAATTAAATCCCAGTCCTTCACCCTCTCCTGTTTCATTTTCAAATCCGCTGAAATAGGGATATGAATAATCAGGATGTCCGTGAATTGATATTGTTAGGATATCACTTCTGTTATAAAAAATATCCTGAGTCCCGTTTCCGTGATGGAAATCGAGATCAATAATTGCTGTTCTGGTATGTTTGTTTATGTATGAAACAGCTATTGCAGCATTATTTAGATAACAAAATCCACCATAAAATCTTCGTCCGGCATGGTGGCCAGGGGGTCTGCATACCGCATAGGCCAACCTTGAACCTGCCAGAATTTCATCTGCTCCTGTTAAGGCAGTATCTACAGAAGATATGGCAGCTATATAAGCATTCCTGTAAAGTGGGGTGCTTGTATCAAGACAGTAATATCCGGCCTGAACAGGAAGTACTTTTGGCCGCCTGTCAGGTCTTCTTATAGGAAAGGTATCCGGGTATACCGGCCGCCCCTCTTTTATCTTTGAACAAACCGATCGCAAATAGTAGACATATTCTTTATCGTGGACTTCCAGTATTGGCTTTTCACCGTGTTCTCTGGGACTAATTATATTAAATATATCAATTTTTGAGACTGCATTTAAAATAGCATCCACTCTGACAGGACGCTCAAAATAGCCTCTTTCTTTTACATGATGAAGTATATGTTTTACATTCTTAATTAATGGATATTTACTATCAATCTTTGAAGGTCTTTTTAAATTAATTATTTCAGTACTTTTTTTTACAAGCTGGTCTCTGAACCTGACATATTCATAATTAAATGATTCTATAACACTCTTAAAATATTCAGGATCGATTGTTTTGGCAAACCGGCGTGTAAGTATCATTCCTATTGCACTTTTTAACTGGTTACATGTTAAGGGTTCATTGTTACCGATACTGTCATACATAAGATATGCGTTGGTTGGAGGATTACCAACAGGAGCGGCATATTCTTCGGAAATAATTACTCTTGCTCCATATTGTTCATAAAACTTAATTCTTTTTATACTTTCTGTGAGTTTTTCAGTATCTGTGGTTAAAGATGGATCATCGGGTTCTACTTCTATATATAATGCTTTTGAACCTGTTTGCCGACAATGTTCCTGGACGCTTTCGTAAAGCGTACCTCCTATTCCGGCACCTCTTTTCCCGGGTTTTGTTGCGAGAAAATCTAAAAATGATGATGAAATAACAGGGAAATGGATAACAAGGGCAAAAGCCTCAACAACCCCCATAGATTTTTCAAATATGATTAGTGATGTGCTGTATCCTTCACTCACCGGATCCTTTAGCAACAAAGGTATTTTTTCAGCATAATCAGCAATTTCAGGAAAACTAATACGAAAAATGTCTTTAACCTGTTCTATACGATCCAGAGAAATTACTGAAATATTGCTTTGTATTACCCTTATTCTTATCATAGCTGAACTAACATGAAGAAATTATATTAATAAATACATCATTAATTTACAATCAAATTATGTGATTTTGAAAATAAATTGTTCTATTGTTATATTGCTATATTGTTGAATTGCCATATCATTATATCAATAAACATTTTCAACACATCGCTGTTTTAATAAAAATAAAATATATTTACAAATCTGTTTTAATCGATAATAAAACATTTTAATATAACAAATATACTTATGAAAAGAATAAATCTGTCTGTAATTATTTTAAGTCTTATTTTAGGATCTTCATGTAAAACAGAAAAAAAAGATGATATAATGAATAATCCGTTAGTTCAGAAGTTTGACACTCCTTTTGAGGTTCCTCCATTTGAACAAATCAAGCTGGAGCATTTTTTACCTGCTGTTAATTATGCCATAAAAGAGCATGAAAAGGAGATTGACTCTATTGTTACCAATGAAGAAAAGGCCTCTTTTAAGAATACTGTGGAAGCACTGGATTTAAGCGGGAACCTGCTGAAGGAGGTGAATCTGATATTCAATAACCTTCTTTCGGCAAATACAAACGAAGGAATGCGGAAGCTGGCCAAGGAGATTGCCCCTTTAAATTCAAATCATAGAGATAATATACTTCTAAACACTAAATTGTATGCCCGCATAAAAGAAGTTTATGAAGACAGGGAAAACCTGGAACTCAATACAGAACAATACACACTGCTTGATGAAATTTACAAAAAGTTTACCAGGGGCGGGGCAAATCTTAATGAATCAGACAAGGAAAAGCTGCGGAAAATAAATGAAGAAATATCTGTATTGTCCCTGACTTTTGGTGATAATGTGCTTGCCGAGATTAATAAATTCAAGCTTATAATTGAAAATGAAGAAGATCTTGCAGGATTACCTGAAGATGTTATCAAAGCTGCTTCAGAAACTGCAAAAGAAATGGAGATGGAAAGAAAGTGGGTTTTTACCATACATAAATCAAGCATGATCCCATTTCTGCAGTATTCGGAAAAGCGCAATTTAAGGGAAAAGATTTTCAAAGCATATATCAATAAATGTGATAATGATGATGAATTTGACAATAAAGAAATTGTTTCAAAATTAATTATGCTGCGTTATAAAAGAGCCCGGTTATTAGGATATAAAGACCATGCCTCATACGTGCTGGAAATAAACATGGCTGAAAATCCTGAAAATGTGTATTCGCTGTTAAACAATATTATGGAAAAGGCTCTGATAGTTGCCAAAAACGAAGTAAAAGATATGCAGAAAATAATTGACAGGGAAGGCGGCAATTTTAAACTTCAGCCGTGGGACTGGTGGTATTATTCTGAAAAAGTAAGAAAGGAAAAATACGATTTGGATGAAGAGTCACTCAGACCATATTTTAAACTTGAAAACGTACGTGACGGGGCATTTAAACTCGCTCACAAATTATATGGATTACAATTTATCGAAAGACCCGGCGTACCTGTTTATCATGAGGACGCTATGGCATTCGAAGTACAGGAAGAAGATGGCACCCATGTGGGAATACTATATATGGATTTTTTCCCAAGAGACTCGAAAAGATTCGGGGCATGGATGACCGAATACCGTTCGGAAAGAAAAGTCGACGGTAAAAGAATAGCACCTGTAATTTCAGTTGTATGTAATTTCACTAAACCGACGAATGATAAACCTTCACTGTTAAGTTATGAGGAGATATTGACATTATTTCACGAATTCGGACATGCACTTCACGGTTTATTGTCTCAATGCACATACGATGAGATAGCAGGCACAAATGTGGCAAGAGATTTTGTTGAGCTCCCGTCACAGATTATGGAAAATTTTGTTCCTGAACCGGAAGTGCTAAACCTTTTTGCCAAACACTACGAGACAGGGGAAACAATTCCTGCTGAACTGGTTGAGAAAATTAATAAAAGCTCTTATTTTAACAAGGGTTTTGATGTTGTTGAATATATTGCAGCTTCTTTTCTTGACATGGACTGGCATACACTTAATGATACGACTGATATTAATGTAAATGAATTCGAAAAACAATCAATGCAAAAAATAGGACTAATACCGGAAATAGTGGAAAGATACAGAACTACATATTTTCAGCATATTTTCACGTGGGCATATGCTGCCGGATATTACAGTTATGTATGGGCTCAAATACTGGATTCAGATGCCTACGAATCGTTCCGTCAAAATGGTATTTTTGACAAACCGACAGCACAGTCTTTCAGAACAAATATTCTGGAAAAGGGAGGTTCTGACAAACCGATGAACCTTTACAAAAAGTTCAAAGGAGCTGAACCTTCTATTGAACCGTACCTTAAAAAGAATGGATTGTTATAGGATTTTGGCTAGAGCTTACTTGCAATCCTGATTTATTTTAATGACTTTTTTAGTATCAAAGCCCATTTGATCTGCTTTTTCCAGTAAACTGCTATAAATATTACTGTCAAGTTGTTTATCTTTTGATAATACCCACAGGTACTTCCTTGAAGGTTCCCCTACTAATGCATGCCTGTAGTCTTTATCAAGTTCAAGAATATAATACTTACCAGAAAACGGCCAGAAAAAACGTACCTTCAATCTTCCGGGATAATTTTTGTCAGGGACCCATGCAACACCTTTTATTTTACTGATTTTATTAAGTTCCCCAACCTTGCGTCCTTTATTTATCACTTCGATCTTACCATCATCTTTTAATGTATAGGTTGCTGTCACACATTCAAGACCCTTCTCAAATCTGTTTGGCAGCCTGGCAATTTCATACCAGGTACCCGCATATTTTTCAAGATTAACCGGACTTATCGTGGATAATTCGTCCGGCCCTTTGTTGCATGAAAGCAGCATAATACAAAAAGTTGTTAAATAAAGATAATTCATATTTTTTATTTATTAAACAATGAATAACCAGTAAATGTTCTCACAAATAGTATTGTTCGTCTATTTATCAAATCGTTATAAAAATCAGCAAATGATGGTACAAATTAAAACACCACTAAAAGGATAAATTTATAAACTTTTTATATTATTTTTAATATAATGTTTGTGCAGTATATTATTAGTAATGACATTAACCGGTATAATTAAACCCTACACATCTTAATACCTGATTTTATGATTAGATTAAATTTAAACCTGCGAACTGTTCTTTTAATACTTGCGGGATTCATTGCATTTACTCAGCTATATTCTCAAAACATACCCGATACTTTAAAAGGAAGAAATATTTATAATCCTGATGTATTAAGACCGAGGGACACCACTTACACAGGAGATTCCTTAGATGTGATGACAGAGCAAATCCATGATTCCATCCAGGCAAGATTAAAATTCATACAGGATTCTATTGAAACAAGATTAAAATTCATACAGGATTCAATAGAAGCCAGGGAAAAGTTTATCCGGGATTCCATACAAAGAAGACAACGTATTCTTGATTCATTAAATTTCTTGAAAGCGGAACTACCCAGGTTAATTGATGCTTCGCTAAAAACATTCATAGAAGATATTATCATATATAATGACAAATTAAAAATTATCGGAGATTCGATTCTAAGTGATTATACCTGCAGAATTTTGCCATTCAAATTAAACGAGCCTTTTAAACCATGGAAACTGACATTGAATCTTTCTGACAATCCGATAAAAATAAATGTAGATACAATAAGACATAAAATAATCTCAATAAAATCACCAACTTTAAATTGTTCATTTAACTACCGGAAACAGAATAACATAATTATAATTAACGAGCAAAGCACTGTTTTAAATAACCGCTCGGGTAAATTCTACAGCGAGCCCTTCGATTCTGTCTTTTTCGACCGCCGGGGAAGAGTGGTTAAAATAAAACGTTATATTCAATTCTACCAGGTTACCGGCAATTATCAGAGAGGAGCACCCCTCTTTGTTCACCTGTCGCGAGTAAAGCAATTTGAATATAATGCAGATAATCTGATCTCCGGATACCAGGTGGTAAATTTCTGTGACCGCTGGAGTAAGGAGGATGAAAACAAAGTATGCAACATTATAACATATAACTTAAACATGCAGGGCAAAGAATATGTCCTCACCCGCCATAATGATCCCGTTAATGAATTTGCCTCAGGAACTTTTAGGTTTGAGTTTGATAATATGTACAACCTGAAAAGCGTATCATTTAAAAACATTAAAAATACCGAAGTCTGGAAATGTTTTATTGATCTTAACAATGACGGGAATGTTATCCGTTACGCTTACGAAAATAAGGGTATTGTAAGTAACGCCTTTATAATAAACTATTACATGGATGTTCCGGGAGCCAGGAATAAAGTTGAAACCATAAGCTGCACTTATGAAGATGATGGTGTTAGCTATTACCAGAGAAACAACACAACGGGTAAAAGTCGCAGTCGCAACAGGTTAACAGGAGAATGGGGCCCCTGGCAATAGTAATATTTTGTCCTGTTTAAAAATAATTTAACTTTATATAAAAATAAGCTCTTATGAATATAAGGGGCATTATTATATTTCAAATTTCAATTGCTGCTCTTATCCTCTCTTTTGGATCATTAACATCATGCAAACATGATCCGTTAATCCCTCTGGATATTGACACTATATGTTTTGAAGAGCAGGTACTGCCAGTACTGCAGACTTCCTGCGGGATAACGGGATGTCATGATGCAGGAACAGCTTCGGAAGGATTTGTTGCCGTATCTTATGAGACAGTAATTAATTATGTCAATCCCGGTGATGCGAAAGGAAGTATTCTCTACAATGTAATCACCGATATCAATGCAGAACATTTCATGCCTCCTGAGAGGCCGCTCACGCAACAACAGCGTACCTTAATCCATTTATGGATTGCACAGGGAGCGATGAATACAAAATGCCCGTCTGGTATTAACGGTGTTCCTGATGGAGATACTGCCAAGTCAGATACTGTCTGTTTCAATCAGGATATTTTGCCTATCCTGCTTTCAAGTTGCGGTATATCAGGTTGCCACGATGCGATATCACATGCTGATGACTATGTGTTTACAAATTATTCAACTTTGATGCAGAACTCAGAAGCTATAATCCCCTATAATCCTGGTGAAAGTAAGGTATATAAGGTAATAACTGAAAATGAACCCGGAGAAAGAATGCCTCCCCCTCCAAATTCAGCCCTTTCATCTCAGCAGAAAGAGTTATTTTATATATGGATAACGCAAGGGGCCATTAACAGCGATTGTCCTGAAAAATCATGTGACACAATAGCTGCTATAGAGTTTAGTACTCAGGTCTGGCCTGTCATAGAAAATAACTGTCTGAGTTGTCATAACTCTTCGGTATCAAATGGTGGCGTTAATCTTGACAGCTATCAGCAGATTAAATACTATTCGGAGACTTTGCGCAACGAAACTCCTGTTATTGTAGGAGTTATTAATTACATGAACGGATTTTCAAATATGCCCCCGTCAATAAAACTTGACGAGTGCACAATAAGAATAATCGAACTCTGGATAGAACAGGGAATACTTAACAATTAAAATTTTATATTAACGACACAAAAAAACTTAAATAATATTTTTTAATCAGGCAATGTTACGAATTCATATATATAGAAATTACTTCATGAGAGTAATAATTATTTTAATCATCATTATTGCAGTTGCATACAGTTGCTTCTATGACAATGAAGAGTATCTTTACCCGCGGCTTGATTCATCATGTGATACCTCCGGCGTTACTTTTTCATCCTCAGTTCAGCCTGTGCTTCAGCAATATTGCCTGTCATGCCATGGTAATAATACAGCATCCTCTCTGGGCGGTAATATTAAGCTTGAAGAGTACCAGGATGTTAAACTGCGTGCAGATGATGGAAGTCTTCTGGGAACCGTATCTCATGAAAGTGGTTATTCTCCTATGCCCAGAGGGGCATCAAAACTTGATCACTGCACAATCTCTATAATAAGAATATGGGTAAATTCCAATTCTCCTGACAATTAATCAATCTAAAGATGATAAAAATGCGTTTATTAATTTTCCTGGTTTTTATAATGGTCACCCCGCTTATTATAGGTCAGGATATAGACCAGCTGCTTGAAGAAGCCACAGAAACAGACTACATAACTGCCACCTTCAAGTCTACACGCATTATCAACGGACATTCTATAGAACGAATGCCGGAAGGCCAGCTCGACTTCCGTATTTCGCATCGGTTTGGACAACTAAACAGTGGCGCATACAACTTATGGGGCTTAGACCAGGCAAACATACACCTTAGCCTGGAATACGGTATTACAAACTGGGTAATGGCAGGTATTGGCCGTGGAACATACGAAAAAACATTCGACGGCTTCCTTAAATTTTCAATACTCAGACAATCAAAGGGCAAGAGAAATATTCCTGTTGCAGTATCTTACCTTGCCAGCGCTGCTTTGAATTCATTGAAATGGGATAAGGCCGAAGATTTATATTTCTGGGACCGCATAAGTTACGTACACCAGCTTCTCATAGGCCGCAAATTCAATGAGCGCTTTTCACTTGAGATTAATCCTACCTTTGTGCACCGCAATCTTGTTGCTACTGAACTTGATCCCAATGATTTATTCTCACTTGGAGCAGGAGCAAGACTTAAACTCACAAAACGTATTTCCTTTAATATTGAATATTATTATGTTATCCCCCCAAGGAATGATTATCAAAGTACTGTCACTTACAACCCCCTTTCAGTTGGATTTGATATCGAAACCGGGGGGCATGTATTCCAGATTCATATAACCAATTCGCTTGCAATGATCGAAAAAGGCTTTATCGGGGAAACAACGGGTGAATGGCTTGACGGGGGCATTCATATAGGATTTAACATATCACGGGTTTTTGCCTTATATTGAACAAAATAAGATTCCATTAGTTTATTTATCATATAAAAATTAATATCACCATGAAGACACAACTTTTTATATTAGCATTGCTGATTTTCTCACATTTTGCTGTAGCTCAGAGATACATATCAAAAAACGGTCATATCTGGTTTTATTCGCACACCCCAATAGAAGATATTGAAGCCCATAACCGACAGGTTGTAAGCATACTCGATGCTTTATCAGGCACAATACAATTCAGCCTGCTTGTTAAGTCTTTTGAGTTTAAGATAGCCCTCATGCAGGAACACTTTAATGAAAATTATATGGAATCTGACAAATTTCCAAAAGCCGGTTTTAAAGGAATTGTAAACGATATAGAAACAATCGACTTTAATAAAGATGGTGATTACCCTGTTGAAGTGAGCGGAGACCTGTTTATACACGGGGTGACCAAACCTGTTACAACAAAAGGCACAATTACTGTCGCAGGATCTGCAATTTCTGCCAGGGCTAAATTTATAGTCGCACCAAAGGATTATGATATAAAGATTCCTTCAGTTGTTGAAAACAATATCGCAAAAGAAATTGAGGTCAGTGTGGATGTAACTTATAACCAGAATTAATATTTGTAACAATGTTTATCAATATAACAATTATAACCTTTGTAAAAAAATCAGGATTTTTGGCATAAAAAGGAATAAATGGTAAAAAATGGTGTGTCACCGGTAATACGCGTTAATGAAGTATACAAATCATTCAGGAATGTACATGCCGTAAGGGGTATCAGTCTTGAAATCATGCCTGGTGAGTTTGTCGCCGTTCTCGGACCTAATGGCGCAGGGAAAACCACACTGGTAGAGATGATTCAGGGAATACAGAAACCGGACAGAGGTGAAATATTAATTAAAGGTAAACCGTGGAAGAAGGAACATCATGCCGAATTCAACCGTTTACTGGGTATCTCGTTGCAGGAAACATGGTTTATTGAAAAACTAACTGTAAAGGAAACCCTGGTTTTATTTGCTTCTTTTTATAAGCTGGGGGAAAGGCGCGTTAATGAGATCATTAAGCTTGTACACCTTGAGGATAAGCACAAAGCTTATATAAAAAATCTTTCAGGCGGACAAAAACAACGGCTTGCACTTGGTATATCACTTATTAATTATCCGGAAATACTATTGCTTGACGAGCCAACAACAGGATTAGATCCTACAGCCCGCCGCGACATCTGGAAAATACTGCTCACTCTTAAGAAAGAAAGAAATACATCACTTATTCTCACCACACATTATATGGAAGAAGCCGAGCATTTATGCGACCGTATTATTATTCTCGACTATGGCAAAATACTGGCGCGCGGCACACTTGATGAGCTCTTAAAGCAGTGCAATTCGAACGAAATCATTGAAGTATCATTTGAAGAAAATCCTGACTTCAGCCTCCGTAACCTGCCGGGAATTCAAAAAATAAGAAGTGAAGACGGGTTAAATTACCTTGAGGTCGAGAGGATTACAAATACATTGCCCATATTAATGAAGAAATCGACAGAACATAATGTTAAAATAAAAACACTGGAGTGCCGGAAAGTCACACTTGATGATTTATTTATTTCAATGACCGGCAGACACCTTAAAGACTAAAATATTAAAGATTGAAACATCCGCTTATACAATTAATACTTTCACATGTCCGGGAATTCCTGCGTGAACCCGGTTCTGTTTTCTGGTCGTTCGGTTTTCCGATCCTTATGGCTTTAGGTCTCGGAGTAGCTTTTTCAGGCAAAAAGGAACTGCTGCATAGTGTTGCCGTTGTACCTTCCTATACCGTTGAAGATACAATAATCAGTAATACCCTTTTTAGAGGAGCTATACCTTTTGATACAATTCTTGAAAAAAAATTCGAAACCGGATATGGAAAAACCCGGTACATGTTTTATGTTACATCATGGGAAAATGCCGAACTGCTGTTAAAACGCGGATCAACATCATGCATTATCACTGAAGAACAAAATGATATCACATTCCACAGTGATCCCCTGAATCCCGAATCGGAACTGGTGATTATGCAATTATCCGAGTTTTTCAAAACCGGCGAGATAGGTAAGTTCCGGGGTAAAATTGAACTCCTTGAAACAAGGGGACTGAGATATATTGACTTCCTGGTACCCGGACTGCTAAGTCTGGGAATTATGATGTCAGTGATGTGGGGAGTGTGTTATACATTAATTGAAAAAAGGTCGAAAAAACTTTTACGGCGCATGGTTGCCACTCCTATGAGAAAGTCCCATTTTCTTATTGCCCAGTGGGTATCACGTTTGCTGGTTACCTTTCTCGAAACTGCCATACTGCTTGTATTTGCAGTCTTTTTTTTCAAAGTGTCAATCCAGGGAAGCCTGTTTGCATTTATCATCCTTTTAATTGCAGGAAATTTTTGTTTTTTCGGATTTTCCATACTTATATCATCACGGACTGCCAATCTGCAACTGGGTAATGGTTTGATTTCAATAATAACAACTCCAATGATGGTTCTGTCAGGTATCTTTTTCAGCTACCAGAATTTTCCTCCCTGGGCTATATCAGTTATAAAACTGCTACCTCTCACAAAGTTTGCCGATGAAGTGAGAAGTATTGTCAATGAAGGAGCAGGATTTTTCCAGGCTTTTGACGGCATACTTGTACTGGGTATGCTGGGTTTTATAAGCTTCCTGATTGGATTAAGGATTTATAAGTGGTATTGATTATTTTGAGGCCTTTTAATTAAAATGCCTTACCGGCTGTAAAATTGATCCCGAAAAATAAAAATTCTCTTGCTGTTTTATTCTTTTTCCAGATTCTGCTTTCTCTTTCCAGTAGGCGTTTATAATTATACTTACGGAAAAAGAAAGGTGGATATAATCTTATATATTCAATGCTTTTTTCATCTATTACCATCCCGGCTTTTCCGAACTTAATTTTCCACGATACCAGGCTCTGAATATTTTCATTGCCCAGCTTCATTTGTTTATTTAATTTTTCATCATAGATATCAATAATCCTTTTATTGCCTCTTCTTAAGAAGAGCTTAAAATTGTTTATCAGGTTATTGCCGTTTTCCTCGCAAACAATTAATGTGCCCTTGTCTTTCAGTGAATCTCTTAGAATCTGAAGTGACTGATCGTTAGGTTCCAGATGGTGCAAAACATCCTGTGTGATAACGTAATCGAAATTCTCCTTATAGAAGGGAGGGTCGAACAGGTTCTGATAATTTACCCTAAAACTGCTGATATCACCGAATTTACTCCAGTATTCAAAGCGTGCAGGAATGTGGTCATAGTAATATTCGACTGTAGTCCCATATACATTATAACCATTCAATGCCAGAAAAATTCCTGTTGTACCATAGCCACATCCGCAATCCCAAATTGAAGCATCCTGAATTGCTATATTGTTTTTAACATATTCCAGACGCTGAATGAAATAGGCCTTTCTGAAATAAAAGCTTTTCTTATCCTTTAAAAACTGGTATAGATTCTGTAGACTGGTGTTTACTTCTAATTCCTTTAACAGGAGTTCAAAAAATTGTTCAATATCCATACTGCAAATTCATTAAATATCATTTTCTTTTGCACTTCCGGCTACCTTTTCTATGCTGTTCCAGGTTACTTTGGCAGTATTGTCCCAGCTAAATTTAAGTCTTTGCGACCTTCCTTTAACAATCAGCTCCTCACGCAGTTTTTCATCACTGCTCATCTTCAACATTGCTTCTTTAATAGAATCAATTGAATAGGGATCGACCATTAATGCTGCATCTTCCGCAACTTCTGGCATTGAAGATATATTGGAAGTGATAACAGGTATATCGGCATACATAGCTTCCACTATTGGAATACCAAATCCTTCGAAGCAGGAGACCAGTAATAATGAAAGCGCGGCGCCCATTACCATCCTTAACTGATCCTGCGCAAGCCTTCCTGTAAAAATAATATCCTCTTTATATTCTGACCTGTCATATACTCTTTTCATTTCGGAAGTGAAAAATAATCTGTCTCCAACTATAAGAAGTTTTAAAGGACTTCCCGAGCTTTTTTTAAATCTGTTAAAAGCCTGCATCATCCTCGAAATATTTTTTCTGGGCAACAGATCGCCTACATATAAAAAATAATCCTGCCCCTTTGTATATTTCTTCTTAACATTTTCCTTTTCTGTATGGCTTACAGGTTTAAAAACTTCATTTGCACCATTATATGCGACATCAATCATGTTATGAGGGATGTTGTAATATGAAGCAATGTCGTTTTTTGAAAATTCAGAGACTGTAATAATCCTTGATGCCATGCGTGCGTATTTTGGGAAATAATAACGCCAGAATACTCCATCAAAATATGGAACACCTTTTTTATTGTGATAAAAGTTGATATCGTGTATTACCGGCAGAGAAGGTACATCTTTAATTTTCAATGACAAATACCCATCGGGTGAGAAAAAAAGAGCCGGATTATGTTTTTTTATTTTATTTACAATGGCATGTTCAAACCATATATACCATAATAAAGGATGTCTGGCTGGAGGAAAAATAATTTCGGGGATTACATTCGGACCAAAAATATAATTTTCATCATACTTTCTGTCAAATAAAAAGACAAACTGGTGCTCAGGATGCCATTTTACTAACCGTTTCAATGTATGATAAGTAAACCAGCCTATACCGTTGAGCTGATTGGTAATCAGCAATCTTGTGTTAACTACAATCTTCATATACCGATTAATTAATTCGCTTTTTATTCATTTACATGCCGTTGCATTAAAAAGTAATAGTCTGCCATTTTTTTAAGCTCTCTTACATTATGCAATTTTTTAATAAGGAAAAGTATTATGTCTGATATGAACTTAAACAAAACGTTTTTTATTACAGTCATGTTACTGCTCAATGGCTTTTATTCAGTTGCCGTTTATTCTTATTTATAATGTTTGATGAACAAAAGTAATTATTTTAGACGTTCCTCCTGATGAAAAACCGGCTTTTGTTTCTTAATAAAACTAATATTTACCCCACTTTTTTAAAAAAAATCATATTACTGATTATTTTTTTTTTATTTTCATGTTAATATTATTATCATTAAGGTTGAATCCTAATAAAACTTTAGTATATGAAATCTGAAACACAAAAACTTTCCATTAAAGAGAAAATTGGTTACAGTTTGGGAGATACTGCATCAAATTTATTCTTTCAAACTTTTATATTATTCCTCTTATACTTTTATACAGATGTGTTTGGTATTACTGCAAAAACAGCAGTAACAATGTTTTTAGTTGCCCGCGTCTGGGATGCAATTAATGACCCGATTATGGGAATGATTGCTGACCGGACCAACACCAGGTGGGGAAAATTCCGGCCTTATTTAATTTGGGTTGTTATACCGTTTGGCGTTTTGGGAGTACTAACCTTTACTACACCTGACATAAGTATCAATGGTAAAATAATATATGCTTATATAACTTATATTTTGCTTACAATGGCCTATACAATGATCAATGTGCCCTATTCTGCACTAATGGCGGTCATCACACCCGATTCTAAGGAACGAACTGTGATTTCCTCTTTCCGGTTCGTAGCCGCATTTGTGGGGCAATTCATTGTTCAGTATGCCATTTTGAAATTGGTCAGTGTATTCGGGGATGGGAATGAGGCTAAGGGCTGGCAATTGGCTATGATTGTTCTTTCTGCTTTAGCGGTTATTCTGTATTTAATAACTTTTTCTACAACCAGGGAACGTGTTAAACCAATAAAAGAACAAAAGACACCATTTAAGCAGGATCTGATAGATTTATTTACCAACAAACCATGGGTACTGATAGCTGTCGCAACCATATTCCAGCTTATGTACAATTGCATGCGAAATGGTAATATCATGTATTACTTTAAGTATTTTGTGCTGGATCAGCAAATGATTTTTTTTGGAAAAACCTATCATTTTTCTTATCAGGACCTGACAACTGCATTTATGCTTTCCGGTACCGCTTTGACCATTCTTGGAGCCATTCTGACAATTAAGTTGAGCAGGCGTTTTGACAAACCGAAAAGTTATGCCGGTTCTTTAGGTATAACCGCTATAGTAACAGCTCTTTACTATTTTCTCAACCCAAAGGATATTATCCTAATGTTTGCACTGAATCTTATTATTTCCTTTGCAATTGGAATTGTTTCTGTATTACAATGGGCTATCTATACGGATACCACTTATTATTCGGAATGGAAAACAGGTCGTCGTGCTTCCGGGCTTCTCATGTCTGCCTCGCTGTTCGCACTGAAGCTTGGAATAGCCCTGGGAAGTGCTTTTCTGGCATTCATCCTGGCCAGGTATGGTTTTGAAGCCAATGTACAACAGACGGCAGAAACATTAACAGGCATACGTTTGGTTATGAGTGTTTACCCTGCCATTATCGCCTTCATTGGTGTTATTATTATATGGTTCTTTTATCCTTTATCAAACAAAATGTTGATCAGTATTGAGGAGGAACTATCTGCACGACGTCAATCTTCGAGTGATGATAATTGACCTTTAGAAAATTCAACTTTAATTCGCCTAAATAATCTCTATGGAGAAAAGTAGTATCCGGAATAATAAAAATAAACAAAATCAACCTGCTTTGAAAGATGTATTTAAGGATGATTTTGATATCGGTGTTGCCCTTAATCTGGATCAGATTTCAGGTAAGGAACCAAAAACCACTGCACACGTGGAAAAACACTTTAACAGTATCACACCTGAAAATATTCTAAAATGGGAAGAGGTTCATCCGGAACCAAACAGATATCATTTCGAACCGGTCGATCGTTATGTGGCTTTTGGTGAGAAGAATAAAATGCATATCATCGGCCACACCCTTGTATGGTTTCATCAGACACCAGACTGGGTATTCCGGGATGAGTCAGGTAAGCCCTTGGACCGGGAGGTATTACTAAAACGGATGAAAGAACATATCTTCACTGTGATGGGCCGGTATAAAGGGCGAATACATGGCTGGGACGTCGTTAACGAAGCCATAGTACCTGACGGTCAGTTCAGAAAATGTAAATGGCTAGATATTATTGGTGAAGATTATGTGATCAAAGCTTTTGAATATGCCCGCCAGGCTGATCCCGATGCCGAGCTGTATTACAATGATTATAATTTTTACAGGGGGCGTCAATGTGAAACTGTTATACGTTTAATTCAAAACATGCAGTCAAAAGGTGTACGTATAGACGGGATTGGTTTACAGGGACACTGGGGTCTGGATTATCCCAGTTACGAACAGATTGAGAATATCATCGGGTCTCTTTCCAAACTGGGCGTCAAGTTAATGATTACGGAAATGGATGTTACAGTTCTTCCTTTTGCTGAAGATTATCTGGATAAAAAACTTACCTCTTTAGATCCCGGAATGCAAATGAAGTTGAATCCATACGCCAAAGCATTGCCAGAATCTGTTCAAAAAGAGCAGGCCAAAAGATATGCTGAATTCTTTTCGATTTTTCTAAAGCACCGTGACAAGTTCAAACGAGTCACTTTTTGGGGAACCCACGACAGACAATCCTGGCGCAGTGACTGGCCAGTCATTGGGCGGACCGACTTTCCCTTATTGTTCGACAGTAAATGTGACCCAAAACCAGCCCTTGATGCCATCATTCAAACAGGTCTGAGTAAAAAGTAAAAAAATCATAATACAATAAATCATTATTAACTATAATTATAATGAACATAAAATGGAGAATAAAAAAGATATTGAAATTATAGCAGCAGGCCATACCTGCCTTGATTTAATACCTGCTTTTACAATCGAAGAAAAAGTAGACAATATGACCGATGTCCTGGTCCCCGGTAAAATGATAAATATGGGTAAGTGTGTTGTTGTCGGTGGCGGGCCGGTAACAAATGCCGGTGTATCTATACGGAGACTTGGTGTTAAAACTGAATTAATCGGAAAGGTAGGAAATGATGATTTTGGTAAACAGATTCTCCGGTGGTATGAAGAATATGAAGGTCATTTTGAAGGCATTAAAGTTGTGGATGGTGAATCAACCTCATATACAATAGCGATTTGCATACCAGGGATTGACCGTTTTTACCTTCATCATTGCGGTGCAAATGACACATTTGGTTATGATGATATGAACTTTGATCTTGTGCTGCGTTCAAAACTGATGCTTTTTGGTTACCCTCCATGGATGGCGAAGCTTTATGATAATAAAGGTATTGAATTAACAAAAATCCTGAAAAAGACAAAGGAATTAGGAACCACAACTGTACTTGATCTTTCGCTTCCTGATGTAAACAGCAGGGCCGGTCAGATCGATTGGTTAACAATTCTCAACAACTGGGTCCCTCTGACAGATATTATGGTACCCAGTGCAGAAGAAATTTTCTATTTTCTTTATAAAGATAAATTTCTTAAGAAAAAGGCAAATCTCGGACCCAAGGAGAGTGTGCTTGATCATATGACTATAAGCGAAATTTCAGATCTGGGAAATGATTTAATAAAAATGGGGACGGCAATAGCTATGGTAAAATGTGGCCATAGAGGATTATATATCCGGACTGCTGATATAGATCGGCTAAAGAAATCAGGTGCAGCAGAATGTGCTGATTTCGAAAACTGGGCTAATCGCGAACTTTGGTTTCCTGTATATGAGGAGGAAAAATTTGTGGGTGCATTGGGTTCCGGTGATTCGGCAATTGCAGGATTTCTTGCGGCATTTGTCTGGGGTCATACGATTGAATCCTGTCTGAAATATGCAAATGCTGCCGGAAGTATGAATGTTACCGTTCCTGATGGTCTTTCCTGGAATAAAGGATTTGATGATTTAACAAAACGGATTCAAGCAGGCTGGAAGACAAAAGATTTGAAAATTGATGAAAAAGGCTGGAAGCATGAGCGTGGATTTTGGGTTGGTCCAAATAATCTTGGGAAATGGGAATCATAAATAAATTTAAAATAAAGGAGGAAATAAAATGTTAAAAAAAAGAGATGAATTCATCAGGAAAAAGATAGAAGGCATGAGCCTGGCAGAAAAGGTAGGTCAGCTTTTAACCTTTACCCGCCGTGGCACATTGCTAACCCCAAGCGGAATTGAACAAATTACCAAACTGCATTGTGGCGGTCTTTGCCTTGAGCCATACGCACTAGAAACCTGTAAAAATCTTTACTGGGGCAATTCCCAGGTAGATAAAAACTTTAAAAAACCAAAGGATTATTTTACCATAGCAAATAACTATTTTGCCGGTAAGACTTTTGGTATCAGTATTACACCGGAAGAATACACAAAAGATTTAAACAGGTTGCAGAAAATTGCCATGGACAGACCCTCCGGGATACCTCTCCACATGACCATTGACTTCGAAGGTGATTTTAAGAACGACTACATGTCAGGCGGTATAAGGCAATTCCCTGGTCCAATGGGTATGGCTGCAATCGGTGATCCCAAACTGACCTATAAAATTGGCTATACCATTGCCAAGCAACTAAGTGCTATAGGTGTTACACAGATGTATTCCCCGGTTTGCGACGTGAATACAAATCCCAGGAATCCTGAAATTGGAGTCAGGTCATTTAGTGATGACCCTCAGATGTGTGCTGAACATGCTGTTGCTTTGATTAAAGGTTTACAGGACGGAGGCATAGCTGCAACCGGGAAACATTTCCCGGGAAGAGGCAATTCGGGTAGTGACGCTCATGATGTATTGGAGATTTTAGATATGGATAAAAAAAGAATGCATGAAGTTGAATTGGTTCCTTTCAAAGCAGCAATAGATGCCCGAGTTAAAGCTATTATGACTGGGCATTCTGTTTATCCGGCCTATGATGATAAATACCCAACAACATTGTCAGTAAAAATACTGACCGGACTTCTCAGAAATGAATTAGGATTCGATGGTGTTATTGTTTCTGATGCCATCGGTATGGCTGCAATTCTTAAAAAGTGGCCTCTCCCGCAAGCTTGCGCAATGGCAATAAAAGCAGGCTGTGATACAATACTCTTGAAGGCTGATGATGAATCCAGGTCACAGTGTTTCTTTGGGATTAAACAGGCTGTTGAGAAGGGGGAATTATCCGAAGAAAGAGTTGATGAATCTGTAAGGCGTCTTTTAATAATGAAATACGACCAGGGATTGTTTGAAACAGCCGGTAAAAAAGACCCAAAGGAAACATTCAAAATTACCACCAGTAAAGAAATTATAGATTTCTCCTGGGATGTTGCCAAAAAAGCCCTGATAATAATGCGGGACGAAAAAAAATTGCTTCCGCTAAATCCGGAGAAAAGAATACTTGTCATTGAACAACGTATCCCTTATGAATTTATTGGTAAGGATCCATATTTCCACACTCACATGTTTTGCGAGGCAATGGTAAATCATTCAACAAATTTGATTCTGGCCGACACAGCATTTTCTGCATTTGATGAAGAAATTGAAGAATGTCTTCAGCTTGCCAGACAGGTTGACCTTGTTGTGATGACCAATTACTATGCAAGGATCGTAAAATCAGGTAATAATCAACTACTTATAAAGAAGTTGAAGAATGCAGGACATCAGGTTGTAGTGGTAACCAACAATCCCTATATAGAGGGCACTACAAAGGAAGCTGATGCCGTAATCTGTAATTTCAGTGGTACACCTGATTCCATAAGAGTTTCAACAGAACTGCTTTTTGGAAAGATTAAACCATCTCCAAAAACCAGATTGCCAATCACTCTTGGTATTCACGAGGCAGTTGCTGACAAAAAGCTAAAACCGCCAAAGAAACATCCTTTGGATTTATCTTATTGTTAGTATTACGGAGGAAATATCATATGCATAAACTTCACAGTATAGAAATAAAGGACGTTTTCACTATTTCCGGAGCTCAAATAAGCGAGATTTATAAAAAAAATAAAATGTCAGTCCATTTTCAGGGAATGTCAAAAACACTTCAGTTCCCTCATACCATTGCTCTTCAGGGGGCTCCAACCTGTTCGGCAGGCATTTCTCCCGAAGGGTTGTACAACAGGCTTAATGATGCGGGCAGATTGATCCTGTTGAATCAAAATGCCATTCAATTTGCTTCAGCACCATTTATACGCATCTCAGCGGATCCTGATGTGGAAGATTCGAGAGATGAGCATATTATGCTCACCACAAGGAACCCCAGGCTGGTAGAAGGTCCGGATGATGTACCTGCCCTGAAGAACTATTATCACCCTGTTATATCTGAAAACCAATTCTCTGTCTCATTGGCCACACCTCTGGCAGAATTGGTCTATACATTGGAAAAAGTCAGGGTTACCAGGAGAATAATTTCTCCTTTTCTCTCAGGAAATGATCAGATGTTAATGCCTGTGTGCGTTGAGGAATTCGAGGTAAAAAATACTTCCGGTAAAACTCAAAAAATTACTCTGGTCTTACCCAGGCCATCACTGGTAAATCTCCAGGAAAAAGAATTAAAACCGACAGACCAGGATACTATTTATTTATGCGCAACTCCTGTGAAAGGGCATGTTCATGAAGCTTTCAAATCAGCGGGTATGACAGGGATTATCATGGCAAGCAGGGAATGTCAGGATAAAATGGTCATTGGTGTGCCGGAAATGAACAATGTGAACATAGATACACAGCCATATTTTTGCCTGAACAGACTTAAACAGGATTTATTATTGAATGATGACGGAAGTTTTTACGAAAAGAGAGCCCCTATTATTAAACAAGATTATGGATCGGCCATTAGTCTTTGTTTTACACTTGAACCCGATGCATCAGTTATAATACCTCTTGTCATAGCTTTAGACTTCCCGCAACAGCATTATATTGACGGTAAAATGTTTGATCGCTCGTATCTCAGAACTTTTAAAAACAAAGAAACCAGAGCTTTGGATATGACTAAAATTGCACTGGAAAACTATCCTGATTGGCTTGAACGTACATTGACTATCCAAAGCAGAATATTTGATCAAATATGTCACAGTCCTTCCTATAAAGACGATAAGGACGGTGCATTGAGACTGTCACGATTAATTTTTAACGAATTCAGTTTTCCATTATCAAATGCTGCCATCTGGACTGAAGACAAAGATGGCAATGATGTAGCCAGGTTCCTGGAATGTTTTGACTATGCTTATATCAATCCTTCTGATGTTGACTGGTATTCCATGGTGTTGCTGGTTCTCTTTCCTAATATTGAACAGGAACTCTGCCAGCGGTTTATTGACTCAATTCTGGCTGAAGATCCTACACCCCGATTTTATCATTACCACTCTTCATTTGTAGAAGCCAGAAAACACTATTATGACTATACGGATGAATATGAAGGTGAATCGATGACACAGATACGGGATGCTTTTAAGATTAAAGGCAGCGTAGCCCATGATGTAGGCGCTATGCCGAAAGGTCATCCCTTACGAAATGTAAGTGATTACGCATGGTACAACAATAATTACTGGGTAGATCTTTTCCCGAAACTGGCATTAAGGGTTTTACGCAATGTCAAATTCCTGGATAATACTAAATTCTTAAAGAAAAACTGGGAAACACTTAAGTTTGGCCAGGAATTTTTAATGGCTCTTGATATTGATAAAGACGGTGTTCCTGAAGGTAATCCGAATGAAGTTAAAAATACTTTTGATAATTTAACCTTATTTGGTGTGGATGCTTATGATGTCACTACTTTCCTGGCTGGTGTGCAGGCAATGATTAAAATGGCAGACATGATGAAAGATGAACCTGCTAAAAAGCAATACCGGCAAATGTTTGAAAAAGCTTCGGAAAGTTTTGAAAAACTATGGAGAGAGAAGAAAAACAAAAAGGGTCGCACATTGCAGTATTATATCACCTGTTACGATCCGGAAACAGGGAAAACAAATACAGATACATGGACCAACCAGCTGGATGCTTTATGGTATTTGATCGCTATTGGCGAAGAACCCTTTATCTCCGGGGACAAGGCAAAAAAAATCCTAAAGACCATTTATGAGAATAACCGTACCACTATGGGCTGGGCAATGTGCCGAACAGAGGACGGAGAAGCAGTAGAATCGGAACAGGGGCAGGATGTCTATACAACATCAAATTATGTTTTTGCGCAGCTGCTTGATTATTATGGAATGGGCAAAGAGAGTAAAGAGGTATACAAAGCAATGGATAAGGTAGTATTCCGGCACGGTAATACATTGATTACACCGGATAACCTCAGGGCTGAATTGGAAAAAGAAGAAGGAGAAGTAACCAAAGGCCCCCATTATATAGTAGCCGCTTATCCACGGCCAGGAGCGGTATTGACTCATATAGTGATGCAACACATCAAAGAGCTTCAGAATCAAACGAAATCTACAATAATAGATTCCGGGGAATTGAAATCTTATATAACTAATTTAATGAAGTAAGCATTGTGCCAATACCACCAAAAAAATGAAAGTGCTTTCTTCGGATATATCATTGTTCATATCTCAAACCAAAGAAAGCTTTGATCAAGAGCTTTGCGGTCTGTTAAATCATTTTGGATTGATAAATTTTATTTAACTCAAAAGCAGGAGGAAATTAACATGTCATTTAAAGTTTTTTACAGCTCAGTTTTTGTTCTGTGCCTTATGCCGTTTGTATGCTCATTTGGCGACTCTAATATACTTGATAACCACGGTTTTGAAAGAGGAAGGGACGGTTGGTTCGATCGAACCTGTGCAATAGAAGCTGTTTCATCACCGGTTCACAGTGGTACAGGAAGCGTGAAAGTAATCCACAGATTACAAAACTGGCAGGGAATTAAACAGTCAGTATTTGGCAAAATGATAGATGGAAAAACATATCAGGTATCAGGCTGGGTAAGGCTTGATAATGCCCAAAGTGATTTGGTCGCTATATCATTTGAACAACAGGATGATGGAGGTACTAGATATTATAATGTAGCCCGGGCCCTGGCATCAGACACCGGATGGATTCAGCTTTCCGGAGAATTTACCTTGAATGTGACAGGTACGCTGTCTGTTCTGGATGTGTACTTTGAAGGTCCTGCACCAGGAGTTAATTTTTATGTTGATGATGCGATTGTATATGGTCCTGAAATCGATGCTCCAAAAGTAATCCCGGCCAAACCCAACGGGAAAGGCAGGATTAATATTGGTATTCGTCATCAGAAAATAGAAGGATTTGGTGCCTCCGGAGCATTTTATACAATGGACCTGTTAAAACATAAGAAAAAAGATGAACTGATGAATTTGCTTTTTAAAGACCTTGGCCTGGATATCTTCCGCATTAGAAATACATACGAAATGGACTCTAATACTTTCTACGAATCTGCTGAAATAGCCAGAAATGGTGAAGCTGCCCTCGGGCGCGATTTGAAGATTCTGGTTTCATCATGGTCACCGCCGGTTTACCTGAAAAGCAACGATAACAAAATAGGTGGAACGCTTAAGCAATGCAATGGAAAATATATGTATGATGAATTTGCACAGTGGTGGTATAATAGCATTGCTGCTTACAATAAAGCAGGTCTGAAAATTTATTATATAAGCATACAGAATGAAGTTGATTACGAAGCCCCATGGCAATCATGCAAATTTGCTCCTGCAGAAAATCCAGGTTCAAACCTGGCCGCCTATGACAAAGCCTTCGAGACGGTTTGGCACAAACTGAATTCTGAAATGGGTTCTGCCATGCCAAAGATGCTTGCACCCGAATCGTCCGGTTTAGGGAACGCCAAAGAGTATATAGAAAATTTAGATAGTTTGTCACATGTTTATGGATATGCAGTACATTATTATGATTGCAGTGGGTGCGGCTCTTCTCCTGACAGGTTTATTCCACGAATGAACAGTCTGAGTAACTTTATTATGCAGTATGGCAACAAACCTTTGTTTCAGACAGAGTTTGAGGATGAACCAGGAACTTGGAAAGATGCGATCAATATGGCATTGGTTATATACAATTCTCTTACAGCAGCTAAAGTTTCAGCTTATCTTTACTGGGATCTATTCTGGGCTCCGGGAACTGCTTTGGTCAGCCTGGACGATTCGTCTTCTTACACAATTAAGCCCACCTATTATGCCTTCAAGCAGTATTCAGCATATATTGATGCAGACTGGCAACGCTTGGATGCTGTTACGGATAATGCTGGTCTGAGGTTATCGGCTTTTATCAGCCCTGATAATAAAAAATTAACGGCAGTAATACTCAATGTCAGTGACAGTGTGGATATTTCGCTCAATCTTGCCATAAAGAATTTTTCTGTATCCAAAGGTGAAATTTATCGATCCAGTAAAATGGAAAACTGTGTTCTTGTGGGAAACTATGATGGAAAGGGTTTATTAAAAATACCTAAAAATTCTGTTACCACCCTTTTACTTTATGCCAAGGGAAAATGATGAATTTAGCAAACAGCTGAATTTAATCATTTTCTTCTTCCAACCTGTAATAACTTTCAGGCGGTCCCAGATAACTTGGACTGACTTTGCCTGTTTCAACAACAACCTTCTGTAAAACAATGCCCGGATCAACCATCCAGAACTTAAGTATATGCCTGCCTGATTCAGTGATGTCATGTTCTGAAACACCGATTGTAATATTGCTTCTCACGGATTCCTCCCAATCCTGAAATGTTTTGTCCTTATGGATATTTACAATCTGCGGTTGTTCATCATCAAAGGAAACAGCATAACATAATCCCTCATCGTTATGGAAATTTAATGTGGGTGATATATAGGCTTTAACCTTTGCCTGTCCGCTGTTAAAGAGATGCATCTGGTATTCAAGATGAGGACTGTTACCTCCGGGGGACTGGCTTTCAGCCGTAACAGGAACAGGGGTCATTCCTGAAAGCGTGCGGCCCAGGTCCGGAATATGCAGCCACCGGACCGGTTCTGCATCAACTGCCCTGGTATAATGCTCAGCCTCCATAGAGACGTAACGATTACTTTCAACAAATCCTGTTATTTGGTCTTTTTCCGGAAACCCATAGTTGTTAACAATAGCCCTGACAATAACACTGGTACCATCCGGCCCGTTTACACTTATCGGAACATTGTGTATTCCGATAGGTACCTGCTGCCAGTCAACACTCACCCAGACACGCTGTTCCTCATCTACTTTTCCTTTATCGGGCGTAACATATAACCAGGTTTTTTCGGTTTCAATTACATAATCAAAAGGTACCTGCCCCCGGTTAAATACTTCTATATAATATTTCTGCTGATTAAAAGGATCAAAACCGGGTAATACAGCACTGCTCTTTTCCATTGGCCACCAGTTGTCTGATCCCTCAATTGCCACCCCCATTTCTGCAATATCGGGCAGGTCTATCTCCTTAACTTCAGGCATGTTATTCTGTTCTGGTTGCTGCCAATAGGTATAACCGATATGTGTCTGCGACATCATATGATTCCACTTACCTCCTGCCATTTCGGTATGGAAGTAATCTGTTAATTCCGCATCCTTGGCAAACAACTCTCTAACCCGCTGTGCCATTATATTTGTGGCAGCCCGCTTCTGGTTAGCATATAAACGGTTCTTTCCTGCAGTAACATAGAGGTCGTTAAGATTTGCACAGGCTTTTACCGGAAAGAGTACAAGCTGGTAATATGCATCTTTATATTCGGGAGGCAATTTCATGTAAATCTTTTCAGCTTCATCAGCCAGCTTATTGTAGTCAGCTACGACAGTTTCCGCTTCTTTAAAGTCAGTCAGGCTATAAATATCCGGGTCAAGTAACTCAGGTTTTCTGCGTCCATTGTATTTAGTATATTTTGAGAGTATATCTGCAATAGCTGCCGAGTAACGGTCTCCAAATTGTTGCTTTGCCCACATCCTCGTGTATTCTGGCAGAGCTTCAGCAGGCCATTCCTCAGGATTCCATGCATAGTCAAGAAAAAACTGGGTAGGAAATTCCATGGGTTTTATATCTCCTACATTAACTATCCAAATTTGCTTTGCGCTGTAACGATAAGCCAGGTGCATCTGTTCCCATACTCTTGGAATAGGATTTGTATTCAGCCATTTATAGTTTCTCGGTCCACCGACATAATCAAAATGATAATATATACCATATCCACCTGACCGGTGTGGGTCTCCAGGCCTGGGTAACTTTCTTATATTACCCCAGTTATCATCGCACAGTAACAATGTTACATCATCAGGCACCCTCATACCTTTATCATAATAGTCCTGCACTTCCTTATACAGAGCCCATTTCTGGGGAGTGGAAGCTGCCGGCTTGCCGGTTACTTCTTCAATAATTTCTCTCTGATCATTAACAATTCTTTCCAGCAGGGCTATCGCAGTACCTTCTGTCATCGGCTCATCACCATCGCCCCTCATACCCACAGTAACAATACTCTCGTATGAGTCCATCCTTTGTATACCTTCCCTCCAGAACTCCTTTAAAGTATCTTCATTGAGTTCATAATTCCATCTCCCCGAGCCAAAACGTCTCCATTCGTCATGAGCCCTCATCAGAGGTTCGTGGTGTGATGTCCCTATAACAATACCATATTCATCTGCTAATTTCGGATTAAGCGTATCATCCGCGTAAAATGCCCTGCCCCACATTGCAGGCCACAGATAGTTACCTTTTAGCCTAAGTATAAGTTCAAAAACATTCTCATAAAACTTATGGTTAAAACCCCCGAACTTTTCATAGGCCCACCCGGAAAGTGCCGGTGCCTCATCATTAATGAAAATCCCCCTGTATTTTACTGCAGGCTCTCCCCTTGTATAGCGCCCCGGCAACATAAAAAGATCAGGATTGTGTTCTACAGGTACATCAGCCCACCAGTACCATGGTGAAACACCTATATTTGCAGAAAGATCATATATGCCATATATTGTACCCCGCTTATCACTGCCTGCAATGACCAGGGCACGTTTAACACCTCGCAGAGGCTCTTCCAGAACCTCCATGACAAATGATTCCCATCTGCCCTTAATATCCTCAACATCAAGTTTCCCGTCCTTTACCAGCTTATCTATAACAGGGCTTTTGCCCAGTGTGCCAATAAGCATAACCTGTTCTAAAGCAGGTAATTTATTTATATAAATCCGGGGTTCTGTATTTGTTACACGGCCAATGTCATCCTGCAAATCCTCCACTGCCCTTATTACTCCAGGATAATCCTCCTCACTTACAAATAATGGGGAAGATTTTCCCTGTGCGGAAAGGACAAAGCTGAAACCGTCATTTTTCGTTGATATGTAGGACGTATTATATGCATCCACGTTAGATTGTGGAAAAACTAAAGTACCCACTGAACAGAACAACATAAAGAAACCAAGTCTTGGTTTTTTATATAACAATAGAGAAAAGTCAGAATGTTTTGCCATATTTTTTATTGTATTTGATGTGCAGAAAGTTAATTAATCACAAGTTTATTCTTCTCTGTTATCACCTTTAATAAATTTTACTTTTCATTTTACACTCTTAACATTCTTTTAGCTTAACTATCAAAAATAGTCAAATCCTCAGAATAAAAAAGGCAGAATCGCATCAATAATAACTATTAATTTAATTGGTAAATTATAATTTTAAGTATCTGTTCAATTCATTTACCAGCTTTTGCTTTTTGCTATTTTCACACCATGCAGAATTTATTCCGTTTTCTGTTAGCTTTTTTATATCAGCAGATTTAAATCCGCATTCTTCCATCAACATAAGATATTCTTCCTCCATACTGTTATTGAACATCTTGGGATCATCTGTATTAACAAATACATTTAACCCTTTTTTATAGTAATCTCTTACAGGATGTTCTTTAATATTCTTTACTACACCTGTTCTTATATTTGATATGGGGCACATCTCCAGGGGTATCTGATTTTCTTTAAGATATTCAATAAGTTTATCATCTTCAAATGCTCTTGTGCCGTGTCCTATTCTGTCTGTCTTTAGCTGATTTATTGCGCCCCATATACTATCTGCTCCTGAAGCTTCTCCGGCATGGGCCGTTGTTTTAAAGCCATATTCTCTTGCTTTTTCATATACTTCTTTAAAAGGTCCGGGTGGATATTTATGTTCCGAACCCCCTATGCCGATACCGATAATTTTTTTATCCTTTAACTCACTAAGTTGATGAACAACATGCATGCTATTCTCAGGCCCTGCATCCCTGCACAGGTCAGCTATTAAAAATATCTCTATCTCATTTGAGTAATAATTAAACCCGATCCTGATTGCTTCAGTCAGTTTTTCAGTTCAATATTCTTACTAAAATGATCTGCCGGTGTATAAAACATCTCAACGTATTTAATATTTTGTTCCTTTAAATCACCGGCTACTTCTTTTGCAATAAAGGTAAAGTCTTCATATTCTCTTAAAAACTGATTTTTCCAGACCCAGGTTTCAATGAAATGTGAGAAATCTTTGTATTTAAATTTATCATGCAAGTCTTCGAGACTATTAATATTCTTATTTCCACCATATTTAACTACCAGGCTCCATAAGGCTTTAACCGGTATTGCTCCTTCCAGATGAATATGTAATTCAACTTTAGGTAAATTCCTTATAAATTGTTTATTATTAATCTGTTCCATTGGATCTCGCAGGATAGTACCGGTATCGGTTTTATTAAGCGAATATCAAAAAAGCTAAAATTACTGTCTTAAGAGATATTTTTTTTAGTATAAGTTTTATACCAGTTTTGAGTAGTGCCTCATGTATTGTGTTCTGCTGAACAGTTTTTGCTCTTCTGCAGTTTTTGACTTTAAAATACCCCTTATTTCATTAACAGTTTCATAGTCGTGACTTTTCATCCAGTTTGCTAGATCCTGTAAAAAGGTCTTTAAATAATCTATACCATTTTTATACAAAGTGGAACATAACTGGACTGTGGTAGCACCTACCATCAATAATTTTAAAGCTTCCCTTGCAGAATGCACACCTGTGGTCGCCGAAATATCACACGAAACATTGTCAGCAAGCATTCCTATCCATCGAAGAGGGACAATAACTTCATCAGGGGAACTGAAGTAAGAACCGGAAGTAACCTCCAGTTTCTCAATATCAACATCAGGGCTGTAATACCTGTTAAATAACACCAATCCATTAATACCTGAGTAACTAAGCCTTAATAACATTTGAGGCAAATTGGTAAAAAAATAACTGACTTTTAAAGCAATAGGAAGACTTGTATTACTTTTAACATCTTTTATAATCTTTAAATATAAATCTTCAATCTGAGCAGCGGTGAGTTTCTGAAAGTCGGTTATAAAAATATTTAATTCCAGTGCATCTGCACCGGCATTTTCCAGTTCCCCTGCAAACTCTGTCCATTTATTGTTACTCATGCAATTGATGCTTGCTATTATTGGAACAGAAACATCTTTCTTTGCCTGGTGAATAATATCAAGATATCTGGTAATACTCTGCTCTTTTGCAAAGTACTTTAAGTAGTCTAAAGCTTCGGGATGCTGATAAGTATCATAACTTTCAAGGCTTTTATGGGTTTCATACATAATTTGTTCTTCAAATAATGATTTGAGAACTACTGCCCCGGCTCCATAATCTTCAAATTTTTTAATATTATTCAGTGACAGGGTAAGGACTGAACTTCCTATCACAACCGGTGTTTTTAACTCTAATCCTAAATAACTTGTTTTCAGATCCATTGTTAAAGTTTTTTTTGTTACTTATGTTATTTATATTTTAAAACTAACAATAATATTTCGATCCTTTTACTATGTTTCATTTTATTTTTATTTTCAATTCACATAAGCCTATTTTGGAAGCTAAGACCTGTCTTTGAGTCAAGCCTGTTTGTTAAGTTCCTAGACAGGCTGTTTCCAATGACCTGTATTCCATACCCTTATACTATTTAAAATTATAATCAAAAAAAAAGGAATTTATACTAAAGTCAATAAAATAAGTGTACCTTTGTATCTGATTTAGAAATTGGCTTTTTGATTTAACTGATTTCCCTTATTAATTAGTTCAATTATTGTCCTCACTTCTTAAATCTTATAGTTATAATTAAAAACAATCATATTAATTTAATATAAGAGTAAAAACTGGCGAGACACCAGAATCAGATATTACTTTCGATTCTGTTATTTAGCCTGTAATTAAAAATTATAATTTATAGATTGAAATGCTTAGCACCAAGCAAGCGTTTTATGCTATAAGGAGTCTTCTTAATAAGTGAATTTCTGTGGAATTATAATAAGCTTTAAAATACAATTAAATAATCAATCTTAATTATAAACAAATAAATTTAGAAAAAATGAATATTTATGTAGGTAACTTAAGTTACAAGGTAGATGAAAATGACTTAAAAGGTATTTTTGAGGAATACGGTGAAGTTACTTCGGTAAAAATCATCAAAGACAAGTACAGCGGAAGAAGTAAAGGTTTTGCATTTATTGAAATGACTAACAATAATGAGGCAAAAACAGCCATTAAAGAACTTAATGGAGGGGAATTAGACAACAGGAAGGTTGTTATTAATGAAGCAAAACCAAAACGTACAAATAACAATCGTTATTAAAATGAAATTATAAAGAAAATACTATGGCAACCGGAAAAGTAAAATGGTATAATGAATCCAAAGGATATGGATTTATTGAAACCGAAGAAGGTGAAGACGTTTTTGTACATCGTTCAGGTTTATCAATTTCATATCTTGGACTTGAACCAGGTCAAAAAGTTGAATTTCAAACTAAAAGCGGGCAAAAGGGATTAGTGGCATTTGATGTCAAGTTAACAAATTAGAAAGCTCAAATTAAAAAATAGAATAATCTGTATAATCAAATCCTGAAGATTTTATTAATTTTGGAATCCTAATAAAAATATAATATATTCATAATTTTATTACGATACTGCTTCATGTAGTTTTTCAATCCTAATCGATATATATTTCCATATCTGCTGGGGCATTAATCATAAAATCCAAAACTATAACAATCATGAAAATTTTACTAATTTCCCCGGCAAGAGATAAACACGCATATACAAACAAAGGTATAATGATTCCCCAGCTGGCCTTGTTTATTCTGGAAGGCCTTACACCAAAAGAACACCAGGTTAAAATTGTGGAAGAAGAGTATATACCCATTGATTTTGAGGAAGATTGCGATATTGTTGGTATTAGTTTTATGACTTCAAATTCCAACAGAGCATATGATATTTCAAAAGAATTTAAAAAGAGGGGCAAAACGATTATTATGGGAGGTGTTCATCCTACTATCCTTCCCGATGAAGCACTTCAATATGCTGATGCTGTCGTTATTGGTGAAGCTGAAGGTGTATGGGGACAGGTGTTACAGGATATCAAGAATAATAAATTAAAAAGCAGGTACCATGTCCCTGATCCTGATTTAACAAAATATGTACCAAAAAATTTCTCAGCACTGAAAACTAAAAAGCTGTTTAATTTGTTTCCGGTTATGACTACCAGGGGATGCCCCTACAATTGTAACTTTTGTTGTGTTTCAAAAATATTTGGTAAAAAGGTAAAACACATACCTGTTGAGCATGTCGTTAGAGATATCGTTGAATCGCGGGCAAAAAGATTTATTTTTTTAGATGATAACATTATAGGTGATCAACACTATGCCAAAAAGCTTTTTACAGCAATTAAACCCTTGAAAATAAAATGGCTCGCCCAAGCTTCCATATCTTTTGCAAAAAATACCGAATTGATGAAGCTTGCTAAAGATAGCGGCTGTAAGGGACTATTTATCGGACTGGAATCTGTTTCAGAAATTCAGTTGAAAAAGCTCAGGAAACTAGATGACAAAATTGAAAATGTGGAGCTAGCACTAAAAAAAATAAGGAAAATGGGTATAGTAATTCAAGCTTCGGTTATATTTGGCTTTGACGATGATAACCACCAGGTTTTCAGGGATACACTTAAATTTCTTATAAAAAATCAAATATGTTCAGCATCGTTCAACATTTTAACACCGTATCCGGGAACAATCATATATGATGAATTCAGGAAAAATGGACGTATTATCAATGACAGATGGGAATATTATGATCACCATACTGTTGTATTCAGGCCCTCAAATATGACTCCTCTTGAACTCCAGTTAGGAAAAATTAATGCCAAGGAGAAATTTTACAGCCTTCCTTCAATAATAAAAAGATTCAGAGGAAATTTGGCCAATCCTTTCATTTACCTTGCGGCTAATCTTGGTTACATGAAGCTTGCCAAAGCTGAAAAGAAAAGAATAGCATATATTGAATCTACATTACAAGGGAAAGATATTAGTGATACTGTTTTTCTCGAATCAATGAAAAACGAAATTGACGATAAAAGCCTGGTTGAATCCAAATAGCCATAAAATAACATGTGTGAATAATAAATCTGCCTTTCTGCCCAGTCTGACGTGCCAGAGAAAAAGTAAATTATTTATTCATTCTTATCAGGTATAAAAAAATCATTTCGTGTCAGGCCGCATTCTCTAATTATTTCCAACGCGTATTCAGGTCTTGTAAAGTTTTTATCAATATTATTTGTTCCAATAGTAAATTTTACTCCTGCCTGTTTTGCTTTTCTTATAAATTCAACTGATGGTATTTTAAACCGGTTGTTTATCTCGATTGCTATATCATTTATTTTTGCAGCACTTATTACTTTATTCATCCTCTCCTCATTCCAGAAATAGTCATATCTGTCAGACATTTGCCCGGGTAAATATGTAGGATTTACATAAATATCTATTGGTTCATTATTTAAAATATTAACTATTATGTTCACATAATAATCCATAAAATGTTCTTCATTATCTATCCAGGTTTCTTCTTCAATCCAGATTCTGTTTCTTCTTCCTTTCTCATCTGTAAAGGTCATGGCATCTGTAAAAACATAATCGAACTTTTTAACAGATTCTTCAGAGAATAATTTAATCCATTCTCTTCCTTCTGCCTGCATTCCCAAATAAAATTGAGGATATTTTCTTAAAACATTTATGACTGAGTCAATCTGCGAATCATTTTGTATTGGAAATCCTAATCCGCAATTTACAGCAATACCATATTGTACACCATCACTTTGGGATTTTTGGATGGCTTCTTCTATAGTTAAATCACCCTTTAAGTGTATATGTAAATCAATTAAAGGGAATGTATCTATTTGCTGTCCTCGTACAGTAGCAAAAACAAAACTGCAGAATATCATCAGTAGTTCTTTTCTCATATTTTCAATTTCAACCTGAATTGCTATATTATGTTGTCACTAGTACTTATCTTGCTTTCTCTTTTTCATACCCTCCTTGCACATTTTCCCGAACGCTCTGTCTTTTCTTCTTTTCTCAACAGTACTCATTTTAAATCGCAAATTTTCTTTTTCTATTTTCAGGTAATTATTATAAGTTGCCTTGTCCAGTTTACCCGTTTCAATAGCAGCTAATACAGCACAGCCCTTTTCATGAGTATGTGTACAATCAGTAAATTTGCACTCTGCGGACAAATTAAGTATCGAATCAAATGTTGTTTCTAATCCCCCTGTATTATCTGCAATCCCGATTTCCCTCATGCCCGGATTGTCGATTAAAACTCCTCCGCTCCCCAGCACTATTAATTCCCGGTGACTGGTAGCATGGCGTCCTTTCTTTGTGCTCAGACTTATTGTGAGTGTTTTCACAATTTCCTTTCCAGCCAGGTTATTTATTAACGTGGACTTTCCTACACCTGAGGACCCCAGAAAACAGTACGTTTTACCTCTTTTCAGAACCGATTTTAATTTTTCGTATCCAGCTTTGGTATGATTGCTTATAGCCATTACCGGCATGTTTCCGATTCTGGCTTTCAATTTTTTTAATAAAGCTTTGGTTTTAGTTTCACCTATAAGATCCTTTTTGCTCAGTACAATTACCGGTTTAACTTTAGCAGAATAACATATGGTTAAATATCGTTCCAGACGGTTTAAGTTAAAATCTCTGTCAGCAGACTGCATAATGAATCCAAAATCAATATTCGCAGCAATAGGTTGTTTTTCTCCGAATTCTCCTACCGATTTTCTTTCAAGTAGATTTTTTCTTGGTATAATTTTACGGATTAAGGCCAGCTTATCATTGAATAATGAGATGGCAACCCAGTCACCAACAACAGGAAAATCGGAACGATCTGAAGCTGTGAATCTTAAGTTACCGGTTATCTCAGCTGGAAATTCATTTTTAGCTGTTTTTACAACATATCTTTCTTTATGTTCCGAGATAACTCTTCCTATCTCAAAAGATTCTAAGTTCTGTGCAATCCTGTATTTTTCCAGTTTGCTGCTATATCCTAAATCTTCCAGTGTCATATTTATCAAATTTAAATTCATTTTATTCTATATCCAAATATTCAACCTGACTCTTTTGCCAGTGCTTAGCTATATTGATAATTTGCCTAAAAGGGGTTGAATTTCCACAATCCGCTTAAATAAATTCTTTTAATGCATTCTGAGTTTCTCTTAAGTTATTATAAGTTAAAAAATATAAAAATACATAGTAAAACAGGCTAAATTTGTCCATAAGACTTTTTTATTTAAAAATATATGCTTAATTTTAAAAGTAAAATATACTTTTAAAAATATTACAATTTTCCCGTGCTTTTTACAATAATAGTCTGGATTTTCCTGAAAAATATGAATAGCACATAAATAATAGAATATAATATAGTATTAATATACTTTAATAATTTAATAACAATCTTAAAAATTATATAATGAATAACCCGGTTAATTATGAAGTCTGGTTTGTTACAGGCAGCCAGCATTTATACGGAGAAGAAACCCTTAAACAGGTAGAAAAAAACTCAAAAGATGTAGTTTCAGGCATATCAGATGCCATAAAATCGCCTGTAAAAATTAAGTTTAAATCTGTTCTGACCACGCCTGAAGCAATAACAAAGATTTGCCATGAAGCAAACAGTTCGGAAAACTGTATAGGACTAGTTGCATGGATGCATACTTTTTCACCTGCTAAAATGTGGATTACAGGCCTGAAAAATCTTGTAAAGCCTTACGTGCATATGCATACTCAATATAACAGAGATATACCATGGAATGAAATAGATATGGATTTCATGAACCTTAATCAGTCAGCCCACGGAGGAAGAGAATTTGGCTTTATTAATGCCCGGATGGGCATTGAAAGGAAAGTGATTGTCGGTCACTGGAAAGATACAGAAGTAATAATAGAGCTGGATATATGGCTCAGAGCTGCTATTGGCAGGCATGAACTGTCAACATTAAAAGTCGCACGTTTTGGCGATAATATGCGTAGTGTTGCAGTTACCGAGGGTAACAAGGTTTCAGCCGAGATCCAGTTCGGATTATCTGTTCACGGATATGGTGTTGGTGACCTGGTCGACTATGTAAACAATGTATCTGAAAGTGCTGTTAATGCTTTGTTTGATGAGTATAAAGAACAATATTCAATTAAAGCATCTATACTCGCTGACAAGAAATATATTGCTGCAATAAGGGATCAGGCAAAATTAGAATCAGGTATGAAATCTTTCCTTGAAGATGGAGGATTTAGAGCATTTACAACCACATTTGAAGATCTGCACGGACTAATTCAATTGCCGGGACTTGCAGTGCAGAGGTTGATGAATCAGGGTTACGGATTTGGCGCCGAAGGTGACTGGAAAACTGCTGCCCTGGTAAGGGTGATGAAAGAAATGGCTACAGGTATGAAGGGGGGAACCTCATTCATGGAGGATTATACCTATCACCTCGACCCTAAAGGAATGAAAGTGCTGGGAGCACATATGCTTGAAGTATGTTCATCTATTGCGGCAGGTAAGCCCTCATTAGAAGTTCATCCCCTGTCAATCGGAGGGAAAGCTGATCCTGCACGCCTGGTATTTAAGGCTCCGACAGGTGAAGCACTAAATGTTTCACTTATGGATATGGGAAACCGTTACCGTTTACTTGTTAATAAAGTCGAAGTGGTTGACATTCCTGATTTACCTAAACTACCTGTTGCAAGAGTCCTTTGGGCACCGAAACCGGATTTGAAAGTTGCAGCCGGGGCATGGATACTTGCCGGAGGTGCACATCACACAGCATTTACACAATCGCTTTCAATTGATCATATTATTGATTTAGCTGAGATGGCAGGTATTGAATGCCTTGTAATTGATGAGAATACAAACATCCCTGATTTTAAAAAGGAAATAAAATTAAATGAGGTGTATTATTTTTTAGCTAAAGGTATCCGATAAAATAAAAACTAATAATTGTGCTTAAAACACTAAAAGAAAGGGTATTACATTCAAATTTGAGTCTTGTTAAACACGGACTGGTAATTTTTACCTGGGGAAATGTAAGCGGTATTGATCGTGAGAAAGGACTGGTTGTTATAAAACCCGGCGGGGTTTCCTACGATGATATGAAAGCTGATGATATGGTGGTCGTTGACCTTGAAGGAAATGTTGCTGAGGGTGATTTAAACCCCTCATCTGACACACCCACTCACCTTGTTTTATATAGAAACTTTGAGAAAATAGGTGGAATTGTACATACTCACAGCGAGTGGGCAACCAGCTGGGCACAGGCCGGAAGATCCATACCTGCTTATGGTACCACCCACGCTGATTATTTCTATGGTGAAATACCTTGTACCAGAAAATTAACCAGAAAAGAAATAGATAAAGATTATGAATTGAATACCGGTAAAGTAATTGTTGAAAGGTTTAAAGAACTGGATTATGAAGCTTTGCCCGGTGTTTTGGTAAACGGCCATGCTCCTTTTGCCTGGGGGACTGATCCTGAAGAGGCAGTTCATAATGCTGTAGTTATGGAAGAGGTAGCAAAAATGGCATTGAGAACTGAAGTATTAGGGAATACGAATCCTGTGGACATGTATCTACTGGATAAACATTACATGCGTAAGCATGGTAAAAAGGCCTATTACGGGCAAAATAAAAAAAATGACTCCCGGGACAAACAATGAAGCAACATTATAATCTTTAAACATATTAATATTTTAATATAAAAAGTATATAAAATGAATAATATAAAATATGTTATTGGAATAGATTACGGTACTGACTCAGTAAGATCAGTTCTTGTTAATGCAGCAAATGGAAAAGAAATCGCTGATTCGGTCTTTTACTATCCGAGGTGGAAAAAGGGAAAATATTGCTCACCAGCCGATAATCAGTTCAGGCAACATCCTCTTGATTATATTGAAGGACTGGAGTATACAATAAAGGAATTGCTGTCAAAAAGCGGTACTGATGTGGCAAATAATATAGCAGCTATGGCTGTAGATACCACAGGGTCTACACCTGTTGCTGTTAATGAGAAGGGTGTACCATTGTCACTGACCCCAGGATTTGAAGAAAATCCTAATGCTATGTTTGTTCTCTGGAAAGATCACACCTCAGTCAGAGAGGCAGAAGAAATTAACCATAAAGCAAAGAACTGGGGTGGTACAGATTATACGATGTATGAAGGCGGTGTTTACTCCTCAGAGTGGTTTTGGGCCAAGATCCTGCATGTACTTCGAGAAGATAAAAAGGTTCGCGAATCAGCATACTCATGGGTGGAACATTGCGACTGGATACCGGCTTTGCTTACAGGTGTAACTTCTGTTCACAAAGTAAAAAGAAGCAGGTGTGCGGCAGGGCATAAAGCGATGTGGCACGAGAAATGGGGCGGCCTCCCTTCAGAAGATTTTCTTGTATCTATTGATCCCCTGCTATCGGGTCTGCGGGAAAAATTATACACCGATACTTACACTGTGGATAAGCAGGCAGGGAAAATAACAGGGGAATGGGCAAAAAAACTCGGACTCCCGGAAGGTGTTATTATTGGCGTTGGCGCTTTCGATGCCCATTTGGGAGCAGTTGGAGGTGAAATAAAACCTTATTATATGTGTAAAATAGTAGGTACTTCAACCTGCGATATCCTTGCTGCTCCAAAAGAAGACCTTGGAGATAACCTTGTTCAGGGTATTTGCGGACAGGTTGACGGGTCTGTTCTCCCCGGAATGATAGGTCTTGAAGCAGGACAATCGGCATTCGGAGATGTATATGCATGGTTTAAAGAGCTTTTATTATGGCCTGTGGAAAACATTTTACAAAAATCCGATAAGCTTGATAATAATACCAAAAATGAACTGATGAAAAATATCACAGATGAGCTTATTCCTGTACTATCTGATGAAGCAAAAAAAGTACCAATTGACGAATCAGGAGTCCTTGGTCTGGACTGGTTAAACGGGCGAAGAACTCCCGATGCAAATCAGAACCTTAAAGGAGCTATTGCCGGCCTGTCATTAGGTTCCGATGCACCCAGAGTATTCAGAGCCCTGGTAGAGGCTACGGCTTTCGGGTCCAAGGCTATTGTAGAAAGGTTTATTGAGCAAGGTGTCAGAATTGATGGAATTATCGCATTGGGGGGTGTTGCTAAAAAATCAGATTTTGTCATGCAGGTTTTAGCTGATGTATTAAATAAACCTCTGCTGGTTGCTACCTCTGAACAGGCCTGTGCCCTTGGTTCAGCAATGGCAGCATCAGTTGCAGGAGGTATTTATACAACCTTTGATCAGGCAAAAGAAAAGATGGGAAACGGGTTTGAAAAGGAATATCATCCAAATCCCGCAAATGCTGAAAAATATCAAAAGATTTATAGTAAATACATTAAGCTTGGAAAATTTATAGAAAATGAACTAATTAAATAAAATTACCATGAAAAAACTAGTTATATTCTTAGTAATTGTTGCTTTGGTATCATGTAAAACTAAAGTGGGCGATAAAGAGTCATGCAAATCAGACCTCTTAAAAAAAGAAGCATTTGAGAAAGAAATAGATGGGAAGAAAACAAGTCTGTATATTTTGGAGAATGCTAATGGGATAAAAGTATATATTACAAACTATGGAGCACGTGTTGTATCCTTGCTGACACCCGATAAAGAAGGGGAATGTGCAGACATAGTCCTGGGATTCGATAATATTGACAGCTATCTTAAAGACAAAATGTACCTGGGATGTATTGTCGGACGCTATGCTAACAGGATAAATGACGGAAAATTTACTATTGATGGTCAGGAATACAATTTATTTTTGAATGATGGTCCGAACACCCTTCATGGCGGCCAAAAAGGTTTTGATAAAAGGGTATGGGATGCCAGACAGGAAGGTAATACACTGACCCTGTCATATCTGTCACCCGACGGTGAAGAAGGTTATCCCGGTAACCTGCAGATAAAGAAAATATATACCCTCACAGATGAAAATGAACTTAAAATGGAATATGAAGCTGAAACTGATAAGACTACTATAGTGAATTTATCTCATCACAGCTATTTCAATTTAAAAGGGGAAGGTGATACAACTATTCTCGACCACTACTTAATGGCTGATGCTGATTATTTTACACCTGTTGACAGCACACTTATACCTACAGGGGAAATAAGGCCTGTTGTTAATACTCCTTTCGATTTTACAAAAGGAAAGCAAATAAGTCAGGATATAGGTATGGAAAATGAACAGCTGAAATTTGGCCTTGGTTATGATCATAACTGGGTACTTAATAAAGATTCGGCAAATGCACTTACTTTTGCAGTAAAACTGTGGGAAGAAACAACCGGAAGGGTCATGGAAATTTACACTACTGAACCTGCTTTTCAGTTTTACAGTGGAAATTTTATGGACGGCTCTGTCACTGGAAAATCAGGGAAGCCTTATAAATACAGGGCTGCTTTGGCCATTGAGCCCCAGCATTTTCCCGATTCTCCCAATCATCCCGAATTTCCTTCTACAGTACTCAGACCTGGTGAAAAATACAGACAGCTTAGTATTCTGAAATTTGGTATTTCCGAATAGACATTAGTATGCCGGTTTCCTTATATAAACACCCAAAACACCTTGTGGCTGTTGACTGTATAATCTTTGGATATGAAGATGATGAACTGAAGTTATTATTGTCGCCAAGGAGGTTTCAGCCAGCACAGGGCGAATGGTCACTAATGGGAGGCTGGGTACAGAATAATGAAACAGTTGAAAAGGCTGCTGAGCGAGTATTATATCAAATAACAGGACTGAAAGATATCTATCTTGAGCAGGTGCATGTTTTTTCAAATCCTGAAAGGGATCCCGGGGGAAGAGTTATTAGTGTTGTATTTTATGCAATGATCAGGATTGATAGACATGATAAAGACCTGCTTAAAGAACATGGAGCAGTATGGTGGACATTTTCAGAAAAGCCTGATTTAATATTCGATCATGATCAAATGGTAGAATATGCCCATGAAAAACTTAAACTTAAAGCAGGTTATTCGCTGATAGGTGAAAATCTTTTACCTGAAAAGTTTACCATACTCCAGCTTCGTACTCTATACGAAGCTATCTTTCAACGTAAGTTCGACCCGGGAAACTTCAGAAAAAAAATACTGTCATTAAAGGTGCTGGAAAAATTAAAAGATAAAAATACTACTGCTTCAAAAAAAGGGGCTTTCTATTATCGTTTTAAAAAGCATCCTGAAGAATTTATTCACGAAAGGATTGTTAAACAATGATTTCCTGACATTGGGAAAATTATGCCCTCTCAGATTGAATTTTATTGATCACTTCAATTACTGTATTTCTTATTTCAACAGGAGATGGATTAAGTTCTTCAGCAGTAAACCTGCCTGTAGAAATTTTTATACGATCAAAAACCTGCAAATAAAGATTATAAATTATATGTAAACTTAACAGGTACCGGGCTTCAATTCTGGCAGAAAGCTTTTCTATTTCTTTAAGGGTTTTTATTCTGTAATATTCTGCTTTTAAATAATATTCTTTAATTACATTCCGAAAATTTTCAGTTACAGGCTCCCCGTTGGCCAGTCTTTTTAAATCAGAAGGGAGGAGATTATTTTTCTTCAGAATATCAATTGCAAAATAGTTGAGGTTGTTAATCTGGTCTTTTTGAAAATCACGGATAATGTGCACAAGATAACTAAATAATGCACATGGTCTGGCAATTTCAATAATGTTAAATGCCGGAGAAACATATTCACCATCTTCTTTTCTCAGACAACATAAATGAACAAATAATGATGCCGGGGCAACTGATGCTCCTTCAGCATATTTTAAAAAATCATTATATGTGGCAAATCCGTCATTATGAATATCATATATCATTGATTTCGCAAAATTATTAAATAGCTTTAACGGAATTTTAAACCATGTAATTGTATCGATTACTTCTTTTATAAGAGGGTCATTTGAAGTCGACTTATCGAGGCAGGAGACCCAGTTATTTACTTGCCCGGTAAATAACTGCTTTTCTGCTAATGTTAAAGTATTATTAAGGGCTTTATGATCATCAATCATGTCATCAATACTGCGCATGAATTTGTAACATGTCTTTGCCGCATTATATCTGTCATCGTCCCAGAATCTTGCTGCAATAAGTATATTTGGATGATCATTAATCTTCTCAAAATCAATGTTGTTTAATATATCTCTGGTTTCAAAGTTGCTCTCAGACATTTGAATATTAAATTATTTGAATTCCTTAATTATTCTTTCTGCAGTCAATTTTCCCGACATTAATGCTAAAGGCACACCATTTCCCGGATGTGTACACCCCCCTGCAAAATATAAATTTTTATAGACTTTATGCCTGTTATGAGGTCTGAAATAACCCATCTGCATAATATTATGGCTTAGACTTCCAAAGGTAGCGCCAGCCGAAAGATTAAAAAGGGTTTTCCATGTCTGGGGTGTATAACATACTTCAAATTTTATATGCGTTTCAAAATCATTAATCCCTTCTTTAGATAATCTTTGAAATATTGCTTTGCGGGCGTGTGATTTTAACATTGCCCATTCCTGTTCTTTAGTGCTATCAATATGTCCTACCGGAACTATCGCGGTTATTGAATCCTGATTCTCCGGAGCTGCCGATTTATCTGATTTAACAGGTGAATGGATATAAAATATAGGTTCTTCCGGAAGTGATTTATCTGAAAAAATTGTATGAAAAGTTTCTTTAAAGGATTCTGATACGAAAACAGTATGCTGCTCAAGTTGCGAATATACGGTATCAATTGCCCAGTGAAAAACAAAAGCTGAGCATGTATAGTTCAACTTGTTAAATCTCTCTGCCTTCCTGGTTTCAGGTAAAAGATTATTATAAGAATAAGGTAAGTCTGCGTTCGAAATTATTATATCTGCCGTGTGAAACGAATCATCTTCCAGAATAACACCCTCTGATTTATTATTATTTATTTTAATTTTTTTTACCGGTGAGTTCAGACAAAATTTCACATTATTTTCTGCTGCAATTGAGGATAAATTTTCAGTAATTTTTTGCATACCTCCTTCGGGAAACCATACTCCTTCAGTAAGTTCCATCGATGGTATAAGGGTAAATATAGCTGATGCCTTATATGGGTTTTGGCCCAGATACATATTTTGAAAAGTGAGAATAGCACGCAGCAATTCATTTTTAAAATGTTTGCTTATATATTTATAATGATTTATGTATGCTTTCGATCTGATTAGCAGAATTATGTTTTTAATTATTGAATAATCGAAGATACTATAATAGTTATGATCAATTAAATGTTTCATAGACTCTTTATATGTACTGTACCCCTTGTACATTAATTTCAGGAATTTATCATAACTTCCCTGTTCCAATGTCTCAAACTGCTTTTGTAATCCTGCCAAATCTGACGAGAAATATAATTCTTCACCATTATGAAATTTGACTTTATAAACCGGGTCCATACGATATAACTTCAACTCCTCCATAAAGTTTTTCCCAAAAGCAGTATATGTTTTTTCAAATACATCCGGCATCATTAATAAGGTTGCTCCAATATCAAACCGATGTCCGTTCATAACAAAATTTCCGCATCTGCCTCCGGGAACCGAATTCTTTTCAAATATTGTTACGTTATATCCTTTTCTGGAAAGAAATATTCCTGCAGTTATACCACCTATACCGGCTCCAATAATAATTACTTCAAGCCTCTTGCCCATCACATATTATTTAAAACAGCAACAATATAATTATATTTAATTTTACAATCAAAAAATTCATTTACATTATCATCAGGATTCCTCTGGTAACTTCTATTTACTTGTTAATGTCTCAGGATTTACTATACAAGGGACTCTTTTGTTTTTATAAAATCCGATTATATTTTCAGCTGCTAATTTTGACATTTTGTCCCTTGTTTCAACTGTCGCAGAACCGATATGAGGTAAGACAGCTACATTTTCCATTGATAATAAAGGATTGTCCGGTTGCATTGGTTCAGGATTTGTTACATCAAGTCCGGCCCCCCAAATATTTCCATTCCTGAGCGCTTCAGTAAGATCCTGTTCATTATGGACCATTCCCCTTGATGTATTGATAAATATTGCTGACTGCTTCATTTTATTAAAAGCTGCCTTATTAAATAATCCTTTTGTTTCATTGTTAAGGGTGCAGTGCACTGATATCACATCACTTTGTTTTAATAAATCATCAAAACCAACAAGTCGTGCATCCAATAATTTCTCTGCTATCTTATTTTGTTTGCGGTTACAATAAATTATTTTCATGTTGTAAGCTCCTTTGCATCGTTTGGCCATTTCAACACCTATTCTGCCCAGGCCGAATACCCCTAAAGTCTTATTCTTAAGTTCTATCCCAAGATTTGCTGTCGGACGAAAGTAGGTCCACTGTCCTTTTGATATGGTTTTGTGCAGATAAAACATTTTTCGTGACACAGCAATCATCAATCCAAATGCGACATCAGCAGTGGCTTCACTCAACACATCTGGTGTAAAACCAACCGGGATACCCAGTCTTGTGGCTTCTGAAATGTCAATATTGTCAAATCCCACTGCATATTGAGAAATAATATCCAGATGCTTACACTCATTTAAAAAGAACTTATCGATATTTTCTGTCATAGTGCAGAGTAAGGCATTGTTTTTCCTGGCAGCCTCAATCAATTCCTGTTGTGTCATAGGTCTGTCCTTGTTCCAGGCTGTTACTTTAAACCCTTCTTTCTGCATCAATTCTATCCCTATTTCAGGATAGATTCTTGATACCAGAACTTTAATTTCTTCCGGTCTTTTCCTCATATTGTTGTGTATCATATGCTATTATAATATAAATCCGCGTATATATCAGGTTACGTCTCTAAAGGATGCGGGGAGTTTACAGTTATGCAAAAATAAATATTCAATCAATATATTTTTTGCTGCAGATCAACTTTTGGGTTTGTATCTGTTCTTATCAGCAAAGAAATCTATCAACCGGGATCTGCATTTGAATTCTGCTGAGTGTATAATGCCATCAGGTATATAGTAATAGTCACCTTTCTTATAAGTATCGGTCTTACCACCAATTGTAAGTTTCATCTCCCCTTCAATTACAATGCCCCATTGGGGGCCATGGGAATGTTCAGCAACTTTACCAATAGGCTCAATATCAAAAAATACAACCTGGTGATCCTTAGCCTGGGATATCCATCCGTGAACACCTTTAAATGGAATATCAGCTTCAGGTAAATTCCTTATTATTTCAGGATAAACATCATTTAAATTCTTACTTTTCATCTTATTTTGATTTTATATTTGCGGTTTTAATAATGACTTTGGTATGATTAAAGCGGGTTAAATGACAACACTTGTTCTCAGATTCGTACTTTTATTACTACTTTTTTAACTTTTAATATTGAATCTGTTTTTACTCCGGGCATATGAAGGTCATCAGGAAAGAATATAGCAAACATTCCTCCAGTCATTTCTACAAATGATGTTTCCTCATTGAAAAAGGCACAATCCTTACTTTCATCATATTCCTTGGTCGGAATCTGATTTACAAGGGGGGCTACTCCTATCAGCTCGACACCTGAACAAATGTATTGAATATCAATAAATTTACGATGTGCTTCAAGTACACAATCACTTACATTTTTTGTTTCGTACTCATTCACTATTGCGAAAATATTATCATTTTCAATTTCATATCTCCCGGGTTCAATCCTCGAAAAATCTGTTGAATTAATGTATTTAAATGCTTTGGCAATTCGTTTGCCGAGATTTAAATACAGGCCTGAATTTTCAATTTTGTCAATGATCATTTTATTCCCTGTTTATTAATTTTTTTATCTCATCGAGATGTAGCTTAAAATGTTGCAGATAATCGACTACCATAACCTCCAGCGATATTTTCTCATTTAACCCGGATATCCATATATTCCCAAGTTTTTCAGTATTTATATTCTGAATCACATGCACAATGTGCAGGTTAGTGTATTTCCATAATTGAACCAGGCTGTTCCATTCTTTCTCCTGGTAGTTCTGAATGGCTATCCACCTGTCGTTATTGCCAAAATTTGCATAGTCAGGAAAAATCAAAGGACTTTCCTGGTATTGCAGGTGTATTATTCTATGCGTGTTATTTGAGGCAGAATCCACCATATGCCCTGTAATTTGCTTTATAGTGCGATTTTGACTATTTCGTCGTTCAGTAATAACATTAACTGGAAGAGTCAATAATTTTTTTCCCCATTCTTTAATAAGAGTTAATAACTCCTGGCAGATTGACTCAAATTTATTCATAGTCTCGCTTTTTACTTTTAATTAATTATGTGTTTTCTAATATTGTTGTATTATTAGTGCTGCCAATGACAGTATTTTCATTTATAAATCAATACCAATTTAAACATTTTTTATATAACATCCTTTTTAAAAATTCTGTACTTTTTGTATACATTGCCATTCATTCGTTCCAATTCTGCCCTCATTTTAACATTGGTTTCCAGTACAAGGTGACTGTCAATATATTTCAATCCGGCTTTGTGAGCTTCCTCAATCATTTTAACACCTATAACCGCGTCAATGCCCAAATTCTTGTAATCATCATGTATCCCTCCAAGCAACAAGTCCAGTTGCATTGCTTTTTTCCTGTAGTACAATATTTTTAGTATTCCGAACGGAAAAATATGACCCTTGCAGCTTCTGATACCCTGGCTTATATCAGGCATTCCAATAATAAAGGCTATAACTTCATTGTCTTTATTTACTACTACCTTGATAAATCTTGGATCTAATATTGAAAAATAACGCCGTGTTATATCATCCATCTCTTGCTCATTGAGGGGAGAAAAGGCATATATATCACTGTATACCTGGTTAAGCAGGTTCAGTACCGGCCTGATAAACGGCTTTAACTGTCTGTGTGATTTAAAATTATGTATATGTATATTGTTATTTTGAATTCCCCGCTCATAAATTTTGTTATAGAAATCAGGTATCTCATCAGGGATAGTTATCTTGTAAACCAGTAAATCCTCGTGTTTCGTGTAGCCGGCATTTTCAACATGTATTACCTGGTAAGGGTAATTGCAGTTGGTAGCAATGACTATTGGTTCTTCAAAACCTTCGATAAGCATTCCCTGAGGATCTTTGTCGGAAAAACCCAGGGGGCCCACCAGTCTTTTCATCTTTTTTGAGCTGATCCACTGTTCAACGGCTTTTAAAAGGGCATGTGCTACATCCTGCTCATCGTATGTTTCAAGTAAACAAAACCTTCCGTCATATTCATTATGAGCTTCATTATATTTATGGTTAATAATTCCCATGATCCGGCCAACTGGTTTATTTCCTCTTATTGCCAATAAAAGAATTGTATCGCAATAATTGAAAAAGCGGTTTCTGCGGGGATTGAAATATTGCCATTCATCAATATATATCGGGGGCACCCAGTTTTTATGAGTTTTATGGATTTTTGCAGGAAGATAGATGAAGTGTTTCAGATGCTTCCTGCTCGTGACTTCAATTATTTCAACGGCCATTTTTTAAACTGAGTGTTCTAAAATTAAGAATATTTTACCATTCAAGAGTCATCTGCTGGCCATTCAAATTTTTATCTTCAATATTCTTTATATCTGGCGTTTCTTCCTTTATCTTTTCCTCTTCCTGTTCAGCCTTTGTCATTACAGGTTCGAGTTCTTTTACTACAGCAACTTCGTAATTCGATAAGCGTTTGCCCTTGGCTTTATAACTCTTGACGCCTATGAACTTCGCTACCTCTATTATTTCATTGTTCCTGTGACTTTGGTCCCCGCCGAACTTCAACTCAAACCTCGGATATTCAACTTCAGTTATTCTTATCAGTCTTGATTCAGGATTATCACCAATAAAACTTACCGGTTTTTCTGTATTTTCTATTGTAAAACGTTTTACATAATAATACTTGAGTGTTGCATCAAAATATACTGCTGAAAATATTTTATCGGGATTATACTTCTCAATTATCAGCAAGTCATCCTCAAAATGGTTTGACAAGTCAAATGATGATAATCTGAATTTGCCTGACTTTGTAATTACCATTAACCTGTCATCACCCTTAAATTCTCCAAGCAGGTTACCTCTTCCGTCAGCATTGAGCCGGTTTACATCGGCGTCAAACCATACCTTCCTCCCTCCCAGTGTTGAAAGTCCTTTTTCTTTTAATACAATTTTGCTTACGGCATACTTAGTGAGGATATTTCCCATCGAACTTCTACCTTTTATGGCGAGCTCCCCAAAGTCAGTTTCCAAAATCAAATTTCTTAGTCTGGGCCTGGGCTTTAAATGAACCCTGACAGTTTCGGCCTCACCATTAGGATTGGCACTTAAGTACAATATTCTTGAGCCGTCCTTTCCCTTTGTTAAATCGTACTCATTATCCCTTATTAATCCTGTAATGGCACATCTTTTCATCATTATATTGCCATTTTTCCCGTCTCTGTAAATTATATTAAAAATTGTCCTTGTATCATTCTTCTTAAATACCCCTGCATAAAAAATGTCTTTTCCTACAAAAGTCTTCTCAGAAACTTTTGTTATCAGGTATTTTCCATCCCTGCGAATTACCAGAATGTCGTCAATATCTGAACACTCCCCAATAAATTCATCTTTTCTCAGGGATGTGCCGAGAAATCCCTCTTCCCTGTTGATGTACAGTCTCTCGTTGGCAACAACTACCTTGGAAGCTATTATAGTATCAAAATTTTTAATCTCTGTTCTTCTTTCCCTTCCTTTTCCGTATTTTTTCTTTATCTGCCTGTAATAGTTAATTGTATATGGAATTATATTTTCCAGATGATTCTTTACTTCGTCAATATTTGTCTCAATTTCCTTGATATAGTCATCAGCCTTTAAAGAACTGTATTTTGATATGCGTTTAATAGGTATATTAGACAAACGTATTAAATCATCCCTTGTCACTTCCCTTAAGAGCTTCTTTTTAAAAGGTTCAAATCCCTTATCGATAGTTTCCAGTATTTCTTCCTCGGTTTTACATTTTTTTATATCCTCGTAAAGTTCATTTTCTATAAATATTTTTTCCAGACTTGCTATATGCCATGCATCCTCAAGTTCTTCGAGTCTTATCTGCAGCTCTTTTTTAAGCAGATCGACTGTTCTTTGGGCTGATATTTTCAATATTTCTGAAACTCCCAAAAAAACGGGCTTGTCATCTTTAATAATACAGGAATTGGGAGAAACGGGTATTTCACAATCCGTAAAGGCATAGAGAGCATCAATAGTCTTGTCCGGAGATATTCCCGGGGCAAGGCTTATCAGTATTTCTACATTTTCTGCAGTATTATCATCAATCTTTTTAATTTTTATTTTTCCCTTCTCATTGGCCTTTATTATTGACTCAATTAATGTGGGAGTAGTTCGGCCATATGGCACCTCGGTAATTAATAATGTCTTCTTATCCAGTTTCCTTATCCTGGCTCTGATTTTTATCAACCCTCCGCGTAAGCCGTCATTATATCTTGAGAAATCTGCCAGTCCTCCGGTCGGAAAATCAGGATATAATTCAAACCCTTTACCTTGCAGGTGTGCTATAGATGCGTCAATAAGCTCAATAAAATTGTGCGGTAATATTTTTGATGCCAGTCCGACTGCTATTCCTTCTACTCCCAGGGCCAGCAACATAGGAAATTTCACAGGCAGGGTAATAGGCTCTTTATTTCTTCCGTCATACGAGGCTTTCCAGACTGTCGTTTTCGGATTAAATACAACATCCAGGGCAAATTTTGATAACCTTGCTTCAATATACCTTGGAGCTGCTGCCCCATCACCTGTAAGCACATTACCCCAGTTACCCTGTGTGTCTATTAATAAATCTTTTTGTCCCAGCTGAACCAGGGCATCCCCAATAGATGCGTCTCCATGGGGATGAAACTGCATTGTATGACCTATAATATTGGCAACTTTATTGAACCTGCCATCATCCAGCCTTTTCATTGAATGCAGGATCCTCCGCTGGACAGGTTTAAACCCATCATCGAGGTGGGGCACTGCACGTTCAAGGATTACATATGATGCATAATCAAGAAACCAGTCCTTGTACATGCCAGACAACCTGGTAACATTGGTGTAAGCTTGAGATTGCGTACCCGAACTATCATCCAGCTCTAGTATATCATCATCTAAATTCTGTTGGTCCTTATTGTTTTCCTGGTTTTCCTGGTTCATAATAAAGTTAAACTTTTCAAGCTGTTGATTAAAAATATTTATATTTCAACCAAATCCTCTTCGATGCGGAGATTATCTATAATAAATTCCTGGCGCTCGGGAGTGTTTTTACCCATATAAAAAGGTAAAATCTCTGAAACCGTATCATCTTTCTTTAACCTTACAGGATCCAGTCTCATATCCTTACCTATGAAGTGTTTAAACTCATCAGGTGATATTTCCCCCAGCCCCTTAAATCTGGTAATTTCAGGATTCGTTCCTAATTTTTCCACTGCCAGATCCTTTTCTTCCTGAGAATAGCAATATATTGTTTCTTTTTTGTTTCTTACCCTGAAAAGTGGTGTCTGAAGAATATAGAGATGCCCTTTTCTGACCAGGTCAGGGAAAAACTGTACAAAAAAGGTTATCAGAAGAAGCCGTATGTGCATGCCATCAACATCAGCGTCTGTAGCTATTACAACATTATGATATCTCAGGTTTTCAAGGTCATCTTCAATATCTAATGCGGCTTGTAATAAGTTAAATTCTTCATTTTCGTATACTATCTTTTTTGTCAGCCCATAAGTATTTAATGGTTTGCCTTTAAGGCTGAAAACGGCCTGCGTATTAACATCCCTTGATTTTGTAATGGAACCGCTTGCTGAATCGCCTTCGGTAATAAATATTGTTGTTTCAAACCTCCTCTCATCGTTTGAGTTGTAATGAATTTTGCAGTCTCTCAGTTTTCTGTTATGAAGACTTGCCTTCTTGGCTCTTTCTCGTGCGATCTTTTTTATGCTCGAGATAGCTTTCCGCTCCTTTTCTGACTCTATAATTTTCCTTAAAATGACGTCAGCAGTTTCCGGATTCTTATGAAGATAATTATCAAGTTTGGTCTTGATAAAATCTCCAATAAAATTACGGATTGATGGCCCGTTTGGCCCTATGTCCCTGGAGCCCAGCTTGGTTTTAGTCTGCGATTCAAAAACAGGCTCCTCAACCTTTATGCTTAGAGCGGCAATTATTGAAGCCCTTATATCCGAGGGCTCAAAATCTTTTCTGTAAAAGTCGCGAATTGTCTTTACCAGGGCTTCCCTGAAGGCATTAAGGTGTGTTCCTCCCTGGATGGTGTTCTGACCATTTACAAAAGTGTAATATGTTTCTCCGTACTGGTTACCATGAGTTATAGCAATCTCAATATCAGTATCTTTAAGATGAATTACAGGATATAAAATTTCAGAGTTTATATTCTCATTAAGAAGATCCAGCAAACCGTTTTTGGAACAGTATGATACTCCGTTGAGTTTTATGGTTAGGCCGCTATTCAGATACACATAGTTCTTAATCAATGATTCCACATAATCATCTATGAATCTGAATGTACCAAACATTTTTATATCAGGCACAAATGAAACAAGGGTCCCGTTCTTTGATTCGGTCTTATGTTCTTTTTGATCATCAGTCAGGTTACCCTCCTCAAAGCCCACAGCCTTTATAACCCCTTCACGAAATGACTTGATGATAAATTTTGAGGATAGAGCATTTACTGCTTTAATACCTACTCCATTTAATCCGACAGATTTCTTAAAAACCTTTGAATCATATTTTGCACCTGTATTCATTTTGGAAGCTACGTCCTTTACCTTACCAAGGGGTATACCTCTTCCGTAGTCCCTTATTTTTACTATATTTTCATTGATGACAATGTCTATCACCTTTCCGAAACCCATCATGTATTCATCAACGGAGTTGTCCAGGACTTCTTTAATCAGTACATATATACCGTCGTCCTGTGAGGAACCGTCCCCCAGTTTACCAATATACATCCCCGGCCGCTTACGTATATGTTCTCTCCAGTCAAGTGTGCGAATCGTCTCTTCTGAATATGCTGATGCGTTCATAATCTAATCATTTGCCGCAAATATATAGAAAAGTTAATATGACAGGGAATTTCTTTATTAACAACAGGAAGGATAACAGCGTTGTTAACAATTTTATTTAATATTTGGAAATCATTCGTTTAGATAACGATTTTTCGTTAATAGGTAAAAAGTAATTGTTGAAAAATTTTGTTCTGCAGGACAACAGAGTAATTCAACAACAGAGCAATACAACAATAGAGTAATAGAACAATAGAATATTAATTCTATTTTGCCAGAATACTGGCGTAAGTCAATGATGCGCCAAGAAGTCCGAGATCTCTTAAAAGAATAGACATCGCCATTTGATCACCACCGACAACTAGTGGTATATGTATGGTAGCAATAATAATCAACAGCAACAAAGCTAACAGTAAGCAGGCTATTTTTGCCTGTATTTTAGTTATAATACTCACTCCTGCCAATATAAAGGCAAGACCGGAAATGTAAACAATAGCTTCGGCAATAGGCCAGTTAGTTAATATATCACTGGCCATGTCTTCTGCATTCATAAAATGCATTACACCAAAAACAATAAAGGGTATTGCAAAAATAAATCTGCCTAAAGAACCTAATGTTTTCATGGATTTAATTTTTTTAAGTTTAAAATCAAATATATGATATAAGTCATAAATAAGTCAAATTTGAAATAAGAAATAAATTCATTATTTAATCCAATGTTTTATTTCATCAATAGCAGGATTTTTTAGCCCTAACTTATTTTTCTTGTTGTAACCGCAAAGTTCCTGGTGTAATTTGCCTGGATTTTCAACCTCTTTGAGTTTGGCTATAGCGGTGAAACCTATAGTCTTCAGTGGCTCTACCCATTGCTTGGGGACACCTAATTCGATATATTTCTCATCCGGATCGATCTGCTCCTTTTTTTCAGGTCTCATTTGCGGAAAAAATAATACATCCTGTATACTTGGCTGGTTGGTCATAAACATAGCAAGGCGGTCAATTCCCAGGCCCATGCCCGAAGTTGGGGGCATACCGTATTCCAGTGCTCTCAGGAAATCCTGGTCAATAAACATTGCCTCATCATCTCCTTTTTCTGAAAGCTTAAGCTGTTCCTGGAAGCGCTCTCTCTGATCCAGGGGATCATTTAATTCGGAATAAGCATTACACAGTTCCTTACCGTTAACTATTAACTCAAACCTTTCAGTTAGCTGAGGATTAGTGCGGTGCTTCTTACAAAGCGGAGACATCTCAACAGGGTAGTCCATAACAAAAGTAGGCTGAATAAGATGTGGTTCACACTTTTCATCGAAAATCCGCTCCGTCAGTTTTCCTTTGCCCATAGTTTCATCTGTTTCAATCCCTAAATCATCACATGCTTCACGTAACTGCTGTTCATCCATCCCTCTAATATCAACTCCTGTATATTCCTTAACAGTATCCAGCATTGACTTGCGTATAAAAGGTCTCTTAAAGTCAAGTTCCACATTTCCATATTTAAATTTTGTAGTTCCATTAATATCCAGGGCTACCTTCTCAATCATTTCTTCTGTAAAATCCATCATCCATATATAGTCCTTATATGCAACGTATATTTCCATTACCGTGAACTCAGGATTGTGCATACGATCCATACCTTCATTCCTGAAGTCCTTTGAGAATTCATATACCCCATCAAAACCACCAACAATTAACTTCTTAAGGTATAGCTCATTCGCTATTCTTAAATACAGGGGTATATCCAGTGCATTGTGATGAGTTATAAATGGTCTGGCAGCAGCACCCCCTGGTATAAGCTGTAATATTGGAGTTTCAACTTCAAGGTATCCCCTGGAATTAAAAAATTCTCTAAGTGAATCTATAATTCCGGTTCGTTTTACAAATACCTGTTTCACCCTTGGATTTACAACTAAATCGACATACCGCTGGCGATACCTGAATTCAGCATCAGTAACCTCATCATATATTTTTCCATCCTTCTCTTTAACAATTGGCAATGGCCTTAAACATTTACTTAAGACAGTCATTTCCCTTGTATGAACTGTTATCTCTCCTGTCTGCGTTTTAAAAACAAAACCCTTAATTCCTATAAAATCCCCTATATCCAGTAACTTTTTAAATATTGTATTGTATAGTGTCTTGTCATCTCCCGGGCATAAATCATCCCGCCGCAAATATATCTGTATCCTTCCTTTATTATCCTGAATCTCTGCAAAAGATGCGTTACCCATAATCCTCCTGCTCATAATTCTTCCTGCAAGAGATACATCCTGGTAGTTATTCTTTTCAGGTTTATAATTTTCCTTTATTTCGTATGTACTCACATTTGTAATATACCCGGCTGCAGGATAGGGATCGATTCCGGCCTTTCTCAACTCTTCAAGTGCCTTTCTTCTGAATTGCTCCTGTTCGCTTAATTCCAATTGACTCATTTATAAAGCTTTTTAAAACTTGTGCAAATATAATTTAACATAAGTAAGTAGCCCAAAATTTTTTTAATTATATACTAACTTTGTAAAACAAATAAGTTAGTAAAGTGAATAAATCAGGTAGTACAAAAAAAAGGCTTCCTCCCTGGATGAAAGTTCATATGCCACATGGTGTGAATTACTCCAGGGTAAAGAATCTGACAGTAAGTAAAAAACTTAATACAATCTGTGTTAGTGGTAATTGTCCGAATAAAGCAGAATGCTGGAGTGCTGGTACTGCTACTTTTATGATTCTTGGAAATAAATGTACAAGAAACTGCAAATTCTGTCAGGTTAATACTATGAGGCCTGAACCGGTGGACATGGATGAACCAAATAGGCTTGCAGAGACTATCGGGCTACTTGGATTAAAACATTGTGTTATAACTTCAGTAGCAAGGGATGATTTACCTGACGGGGGATCCGGATTCTGGGCAGAGACAATCAGGACCATTAAGAGATTGAATCCGGATATTTCAATGGAAGCACTTATTCCTGACTTCAAAAGAGGCACTAAGGCACTGGATCTGATAATTAAGGAAAAACCTGAAGTAATATCCCACAATCTGGAAACTGTTAGAAGACTTACTCCAAAAGTCAGATCCGTATCTACATATGACAGCAGCCTTGAGTTATTAGAATATACTGCATCTTCAGGAATTGTTGCCAAGTCAGGTATTATGGCAGGTCTGGGTGAAACAGAGGAAGAAGTTATGGAAACCATGGATGACCTTCTTACCGTTGGTGTTAAGGTATTTGTAATCGGACAGTACCTTCAGCCTTCAGAAAAGCATATTCAGGTAGAAGAATATATCAGACCTGAGATTTTTGAAAGGTTCAGGGAAACCGGACTGAAAAAAGGATTTGCATATGTTGAAAGTGGCCCCCAGGTAAGATCATCATACCATGCGGAAAGACACGTGAATATTAATACAGTACAAGAATAAAATTTATTAAAGGGAAAAATGCCTGTAAAAGCTGTTTATGAAGATTTGGGAATTATTGATTACAAAAAGGCCTGGGATTACCAGGAGAAATTACATCAGGAAATTGTTAATATAAAATCCGGTAAAATAAACAAAGAAATAACTAACAAGATTATCTTCTGCGAACATCCGCATGTTTATACTCTCGGCAGGAGTGGTAAGGAAAATAATCTCCTGATAAATGACAGTATCCTGAATTCAATAAATGCAACTTATTACAGAACAAACCGGGGTGGAGATATAACTTATCACGGGCCGGGACAAATCGTAGGCTATCCTATATTTGATCTGGAACAGCTGAAGCTGGGCGCAAAAAGCTATATTTTCAAATTAGAGGAATCAATTATTAAAGTCCTTAAAGATTATAACATCTCCGCTAAGAGAATTAAAGGGGCAACTGGTGTCTGGATTGATTCAAAAAGTGAGGGAAATCTCAAAAAGATATGTGCAATTGGTATACGAATAAGCAAATTCATTACAATGCATGGATTTGCACTAAATGTAACCACTGATCTTAAATATTTTAACTATATAAACCCCTGTGGTTATACTGATAAGGGAGTTACTTCCATAAAATATGAAATTGGCTATTCACCCGCAATTGAAGAAGTTAAGAAGAAAATCTTAGACCATATTATAAATGAGTTCGAAATTCACTTACTTTATTTTTAATACTTCTAATTTAAATTTTAAATTTACATTAAAATATATCTTCTCATAGCTTGTCAATTAGTATGGAAAAAGTCTGGAAAATAAAAGAAAACGGATACGATTCAGCTATAGATAAACTGTCAGATGAACTGAATATTGATGCTGTACTATCAACATTGCTGGTCCAGCGCGGAATAAGAACATTTGACCAGGCAAAGGCTTTTTTCCTTCCGGATATATTAAACCTTTATGATCCTTTCCTTATGAAGGATATGAGTGAAGCAGTGGAAAGAATTGAAAAAGCAATGATCCAGGGAGAGAAAATACTGGTGTATGGAGACTATGATGTTGATGGTACCACATCAGTAGCAATGGTATATTCGTTTTTCAGCAAGTATTATGATAAGCTGTATTATTATATCCCTGACCGCTACAATGAAGGTTACGGTATTTCTTATAAAGGTATCGAATATGCTGAACTTAACAGGATCAAATTAATCATCGCTCTGGATTGCGGAATAAAGGCAATTGATAAAATCAAATATGCCAGAGACAAAGGAATTGATTTTATTGTGTGTGATCATCATACTCCGGGACCGAACTTACCTAAGGCAGTTGCCGTTCTTGACCCTGAAAGAAAGGATTGCAACTATCCTTTTAAATATTTATCAGGTTGTGGCGTAGGCTTCAAATTATTACATGCCTATTCAATAAAAAATAATATTTCTTTTGATGAACTTTTACAATATCTTGATCTGGTAGCTGTAAGCATTGCTTCTGATATTGTTCCCCTGATTGATGAAAATCGTATACTTTCATATCACGGACTAAAAAAACTGAATAAAGATCCCTGTGTTGGCTTAAAAGCTATTATTTGTATTGCCGGACTTGAAGACAAACCCATTAATGTTGATGATATTGTTTTTAAGATAGGGCCAAGAATTAATGCTGCAGGAAGAATTGAATCCGGGAAACAGGCTGTTGACTTGTTAATTTCTGAAGATGAGGAAGAGGCAATTTTGCATTGCAAAAAGATTAATTCCTACAACCAGGCAAGAAGAAATATTGATAAAAATATTACCGAAGAAGCGTTAAAAGAGATAGAAAGCTACGGTAATAAATATAAATATTCAACGGTACTGTATAACAGGAACTGGCATAAAGGTGTGGTTGGTATTGTTGCTTCACGCTTAATTGAATCATTTTACAGGCCTACAATAATTCTTACTGAATCAAACGGTTTTGCTACAGGTTCTGCCCGTTCGGTTATCGGATTTGATCTTTATAAAGCAATAAGTGAATGTGCCAATCTGCTGGAAAGTTTCGGAGGACACACATATGCTGCCGGACTGACACTTAAAATAAATAATGTACAAAGATTAAGGGACAGGTTTGAAGAAATAGTTAAAAATGCTATTAATCCGGATCAACTTATTCCCCAGATCGAAATTGACACAGAACTTAATTTAAAAAATATCACTCCCGCCTTTTTTAAAGTCTTAAAACAATTTGAACCCTTTGGTCCGAATAATGTGAATCCCGTTTTCTTTGCTGAAAATGTTGTGGATAATGGCACCGGCAAGATTGTGGGTTCAGGTGAGGAGCATCTTAAACTAAGTCTGATCCAGGAGGAGGAACCATATAATGTCTTTCCGGCTATAGCTTTCAACCAGGCTCATCATTATGAAAAAATAAGTAAGGGACTGGGCTTCGATATTGCATATACATTAAATGAAAACCATTTCAGAGGAGTAACCACTATCCAGCTAAATATTAAGGATATCAAAGTTGATGAGTGAAAAGTTAATCAACTTAAGTCATTTCCCTGAGTACATCCACTGATATATTTTTTAATTTTTCAGTTATCACTTTTAACTGGTCTGGCCTCAGCCTCTCGCGTTTATGGCTGTCAAGAATATTATCAATATTATATTTTAACCTGGGGTACCAGTCTCCGGGATGAGGAAGATCTCCCGGTTTTCTGGGTATAATATGAATATGCATATGTGCAATTGACTGCCCGGCTTCATCCCTTTCCTGTAATGTCCAGTTGAATGCTTCAGTACCAAATGCCTTTGACAATATTTTAATCACTGATCTGCTGAATTTTATAAATTCAAATAATTCTTCATCTGTTAACTCAAAAAAACTTGTGATGTGCTTTTTTGGTATGACTAACGTATGGCCAGGTAATATTGGAGCTATATTATAAACAGCAATGAAACTTTCATTTTCAAAAAAAGATAAATCCTTAATTCCGGATGTACAAAAGGGACAATCAATATTATTTTCTCTTTCCGGCATCGTTTACACTTTTATATTATTGCCTTATAAAGGTAACCATTAATACAGCAATAAAACAATAGAGCAATAGAGTAATAGAGCAATAGAATTATTTCATTAAATAGCGGTTAATCTCTTTTGCTGCCTCACGTCCCTGATAAATTGCCCTGACTACCAATGAAGCTCCGAGGGAAGCGTCGCCGGCAGCAAAAACTCCCGGGACATTTGTTGTATAGCTGTTGTTTATATTAATATTACCTTTCCCGTCAAACACTATTCCAAGATGCTTTAAAAGCCTGTTATGCTCTGTATGTAAAAATCCCATCGCAAGGAAAACCATATCTACATCTAATGTAAAATCTGACCCGGGCGCTTCAACCATCTTCATTTTTTTTGTTGCTTCATTCATTTTCCAGTCGACTTTTGCACAATGCACCCTTTCAAGCTTGATGCCACTTCCTGCAAATTTCTTCGTAAGAATACTCCATTCTCTTTTACATCCTTCTTCCTGTGATGTCGAGGTTCGCAAGATCGCTGGCCACCCGGGCCATTCCGGATTCCAGTCTTCTTTCCATATTCTTGGTTTCGGTAAAATCTCAAACTGGTATACTTCTTTTGCCCCCTGTCTGTTTGCCATTCCTACACAATCGGAACCTGTATCTCCTCCGCCAATAACAAGAACAATCTTATCCCTGGCATTGATAATTTCATGCTCCTTCAATTCACCGGCAATATATTTATTTGATTTCTTCAGGTAATCCATCGCAAAATAAATTCCTTCAAATCCCCTGCCCTGTATATCCAGATTTCTGGGCTCACCTGCACCGGCAGCCAGAAGAATTGCATCAAATGTTTTTCTTAAGTAGTGGGCAGACAGGTCTTCCCCGATAACAACATCGGTCTCAAATTCTATCCCTTCCTGCTCCATTTGTTCTATTCTTCTGTCAATTACCCACTTTTCCAGCTTAAAATCCGGTATCCCGTATCTGAGAAGTCCTCCTGCTTTATAGTCTTTTTCAAATACGACCACTTTATGTCCGCTGCGTCTTAATTGCTGGGCAGCAGAGAGTCCGGCCGGCCCTGATCCTATAACAGCAACCTTTTTACCTGTCTCAGTAAAAGGATGTTTAGGTTCAACCCAGCCTTTTTTAAATGCATTCTCAATTATTGCAAGCTCAATTTGTTTGATTGTAACCGGACTGGTATTTATTGAAAGCGTGCATGCACTTTCGCAGGGGGCAGGGCACACTCTTCCCGTTATTTCCGGAAGATTATTTGTTTTTTCAAGCTGCTCGTAAGCCTCGCGCCAGTTATTCCTGTAAACCAAATCATTCCAGTCCGGTATCAGGTTGAATACAGGACAGCCGACCGAATGGCAAAAAGGAATACCACAATCCATACACCTCGCGCCCTGATTACGCAGTTCCTGTTCCGACCGAAGAATAATAAACTCATTATAATTCTTAACCCGTTCTTCTTTCTTTTTATAAGAATAGTCTTTTCTCGTATAGTCAATAAATCCTGTTATTTTACCCATTTTAATAAACCTCCTCTGTGAGTGAAACAACTTCCGTATCTTTTGATTCTGCTTTTTTAATTCTCTCAAGTGCTTTTTTATAGTCTATTGGCATGACTTTAACAAATTGTGGCTGTATTTCAGTCCAGTCTCTTAATAAACCTTGAGCATATTCGCTGCCAGTATACTTGATATGATTACTAATCAAAGTATATAGTCTTTTATGGTCCGCCTTTCCCACAACCGGCTCAACATCAATCATTTCAAGATTACATTTTGTATCAAAAAGCTGGTCCTGGTCGAGTACATACGCTATCCCTCCGCTCATGCCCGCACCGAAATTTATTCCTGTTTTCCCCAGTATAACTACAACGCCCCCTGTCATATATTCACATCCATGATCACCAATTCCCTCAACAACAGCCACAGCTCCGGAGTTTCTGACTGCAAATCTCTCTCCTGCCATTCCGTTAATATAAACTTCACCACGGGTAGCTCCAAAAAGGCTGACATTACCTATTATTATATTATTTTGAGGCCTGAACTGGGAGTTTTTAGGGGGATATACAACAATTTTGCCTCCTGACAGCCCCTTGCCAAGATAATCATTACATTCTCCTTCAAGTTCAAAAGTAATACCAGCTGCAAGAAATGCCCCAAAACTTTGTCCTGCGGCTCCGGTAAACTTACAGTTTATGGTATTTTCAGGCATTCCTTTTGAACCATATCTTTTTGAGACCTCGGCACTCAGGGTTGCTCCTACAGCACGGTTTGAATTAGCTATAGAGGCGAACATATTTATACATTGCATATTTTCCAGTGCATTTCCTGATTTTTCTATAAGTTCAATGTCAATTGTATTTGAGAGATCATATTTGTTTGAAGAGATGAAATGGAGTTTGTTTTTCTTATTCGTTAATGGTACTGTTAGTATTTTTGAGAAATCCAGCTCTTTTGTTTTCCAGTTACCTGATAGGTTATCAGCTTCCATTATATCAGCCTGACCAATCATTTCATTGAAAGTGCGAAAACCGAGTTCAGCCATTATTTCCCGTACGTCGCGTGCAACAAATCTCATAAAATTCATAAGATATTCCGGCTTACCCGTAAATCTCTTCCTTAATTCAGGATTCTGAGTTGCAACTCCTACCGGACATGTGTTAAGGTGGCACTTTCTCATCATTATGCATCCCATTGTTATCAGGGCAGTCGTACCAAATCCGAACTCATCAGCCCCGAGAAGGGCTCCTATAACCACATCTCTTCCCGTATGTAATTTTCCGTCAACCTGAACACGTACACGATTTCTTAATTTATTAATTACCAGTGTTTGCTGGGTTTCTGCCAGTCCCATTTCCCAGGGTATACCTGCATGCTTTATGGACGATACGGGTGATGCCCCTGTTCCTCCATCATGTCCGCTAATCAATACCATATCGGCTCCTCCTTTTGCCACACCTGCAGCTATTGTCCCTACGCCCACCTCTGCTACAAGTTTAACGGATACCTTAACATCAGGATTTGCACTTTTTAAATCAAAAATAAGTTCTGATAAGTCCTCTATAGAATAAATATCATGATGTGGAGGCGGAGATATCAACATCACACCCGGTATAGAATGCCTCACTCTGGCAACATTAATGTCAACCTTATGTCCGGGTAGCTGCCCTCCTTCACCGGGCTTGGCCCCCTGGGCCATTTTAATCTGTAATTCCCTGGAATTAACAAGATAGTTGCTTGTTACCCCGAATCTTGCGGAAGCAATCTGCTTGATCATGCTTTTGGAAATATCACCGTTGGGCAGAGTATTATATCTCCCTTCATCTTCTCCCCCTTCACCGGAATTACTTGCTGCACCGAGCCTGTTCATTGCAATGGCTATTGTTTCATGAGCTTCTTTACTTATTGATCCGAATGACATCGCAGAACTTACAAACCGTTTAATAATTGATTTCTCAGATTCAACTTCCTCAATTGGAACAGCCTCTCTTTTCTTAAATTTGAATAATCCTCGCAGTGTGCAAAGATTTTTTATTTTATTATTAATCAGTTCAGCATACTCTTTATAAAGCGAATAATCATTTTCTCTTACTGCTTTTTGTAATAGTATTACAACCTCTGGTGATATAATGTGTTTTTCAGAAAAGCTCCTGTAATGAATATTTCCTCCTGACTCCAGTCCGTTTGACCGGTTATTTCTGTTGTACGCATTTCTGTGGCGATTTAGGCATTCTTCAAAAATATGAGTTAATCCAATGCCCCCTATTCTTGAGGGTGTACCTGGAAAATATTTGTTAATCATAGCCGAATTCAGTCCGATTGCCTCAAACAGCTGGGCCCCACGATAACTTCTTATTGTTGAAACTCCCATTTTCGACATAATCTTAAGCAGTCCTTTCTTAATAGCAGTAATGTAATTATCTATGGCAGTTTCCAGTTTGATTTCTTCAGAAATTTTCCCTTTGGCTTTGAGATCAGCAACAGTTTCAAAAGCTAAATATGGATTTACAGCACTTGCTCCAAATCCTATCAGAAGAGCAAAGTGCATTACTTCCCTTGCCTCTCCTGTTTCAACCACGAGACCGGCTAACTGCCTTTTCCCTTTACTTACAAGGTAATGATGTATAGCTGACGTAGCAAGAAGAGCAGGTACAGGTATGTTATTTTCATCCACTCCCCTGTCACTTAAAATTATCAGTGAATAGCCTTCATCAACCTTCCTTACTACTTCATCACATATTTTTTTAATGGCTTTTTCAATATTCTTCCCGTTTTCTTTTACATTAAATATAATCGGGACAGTTGCTGTACGGAAATCCTCAATTGTAACATTACGCAGTTTATCAACATCTTCATTTGTCAGTATGGGATGCTGCAGTTTTAACTGATGACAGTGAAGCGGAGTTTCTTCAAGTAAATTCCTCTCCTTTCCTATATAACTCATTAATGACATTACCAGGTTTTCACGATATGGATCAATAGGCGGATTTGTTACCTGGGCAAAAAGTTGTTTGAAATAGTTATAAAGAAGTTGCGGATGTTCCGATAATACAGCAAGAGCGGTATCATTTCCCATGGAGCCCACCGGTTCTTGCGAATTTTCAGCCATGGGAGTAATTATCATGTTTATATCTTCGAGCGTATATCTGAATACTTTTTGCAGTAAATTCAGAAAACCGGGTTCCGTAATCACCGGGCCCGGCGGCTGAAAGAGCCCTCTTAACTCTATACGGTTTTGCTCCAGCCACCTTCTGTAAGGTTTCCTGCGGGAAATGGTCGATTTAACTTCATTATCGTATATGATTCTTTTTTTCTGTGTATCAACAAGTATCATTTTGCCCGGAGAAAGATGTCCTTTCTGCAGTACATCCTCGGGTTGAATTTCCAGTACACCGAACTCAGAGGCCATTATCAGTCTTCCGCTTTTTGTTATAGTATACCTGGCTGGTCTGAGTCCGTTTCTGTCAAGCGCTGCCCCTACTTTAACGCCATCGGTAAAAATTAAAGCAGCCGGGCCATCCCATGGCTCCATTAAAGCTGAATGATACTCATAAAACGCACGTTTATCTTCACTTATATGATATTTGCTGCCAAAAGCCTCAGGAACCATCATCATCATTGAATGTTCAAGTGAAAAGCCACTTTGAAATAAAAGCTCATAAACATTGTCAAAAATTCCCGAGTCACTTAAATCAGTATTAATTACTGGTAAGAGTCTTCTGGTATCCTCACCGAAAAGATCTGAGGATATTGTCTTTTCCCGGGCTTTCATTTTATTAATGTTCCCGCGCAAAGTATTAATCTCCCCGTTGTGGGCTATATATCTGAAGGGCTGCGCCAGTGGCCATGACGGGAAGGTATTTGTACTATAACGCTGATGAACAATAATAATGGCACTTTGAAAATCCTTATCTTTCAAATCAAGATAAAATTCTTCAAACTGGGGTGCCACAAATAATCCTTTATATATAATAGTATTAGATGAAAATGAAGGTATATAGAACTCATCTATGGATATTCCTGATTCTGATACTTCATTCTCTATAATCCGGCGGACAACATATAATTTTCTTTCAAGTTCAATGCCTGATAAAGAGGGAAATTCCACAAATACCTGGCAGATGTATGGCATTGAATCCATGGCTGTTCTGCCTAAACAACCCGGACATGTAGGAACATCTCTCCACCCTAATATTTTTCCTCCTTCTTTATAAATTATATCCTCAATTAAAGCAATCACCTTTTTCCTGACACTATTATCATGCGGAAGAAACAGCATACCTGCTCCGTATTCACCGGCCGCAGGGAGGTTAAACTTTTGTTTAGCGGCTTCCTTTAGCAGAAAAGAATGGGGTAACTGTATCAGTATACCTGCCCCATCCCCGGTCTTAAGATCACCGCCTGTTGCCCCTCGATGTACCAGATTCTTTAATATTGTTATTCCATCAGTTATTAGCTGATGGGAAGGTTGTCCGTTTATAGTAGCAATAAATCCTACCCCACAACCGTCATGTTCGTAAAAGGGATCATATAAACCTGCTTTCTCCATACTCAAGCTATCTGAATTAAAAAATTATTACTTATTTCGCAGGGTTGGGATTAAGTTTTATTATTAAGATATAATACTCCTTCCTGCTCCATAGAATTTAAAATTAAACGTAAACTAAATTCATTTTTCATATCTTCAGTATCTATAACCTTAACAGTATCAGCCCATAATTTTGCATTTGGCAACAATTCCAGTAATCGGTTATATGAGCTGTCAAAGAAATTATTATTCAAAACATAGCCTTCATTATCAGGATAAATAGCAAAATAAACCATATCCATCTCTACCAGATCATTAAAGAAATGCGTTCCTAACGACACATCAGGAATTAATCCCTCATGCATATAGGCTATTTCACCCAAAACTGAAACAGTGTTTATTTCAGAAAATGAAACCGGGACACCCAGTGATGGTGTGGTAGTACCCCACCTGCCCGGGCCAATTAAGGTTATATTTTTTTTATTTTCCTTTGTTTTGTCATTTAAATGTGTTAGTTCTCCTATCAGCCTGGCAACTGAGTATCTGTGACTCATACTGAGCTTTCCGTACACTGAAGGAATAACATAAATTATTCTGTCTATTTTTGTGGATATGCTGTTTCCAACAATCGGACCTTTTGTTTTAATTATAATATTCCTGCTGTCTATATCTTCAGGTATTTTAAGGCTTCGTAAATCACCTGTAACCTGAAATGGCCTGCACTGGACGAGATTAATTTTATAGCTGTAATCATCCTGAAAGTTTACTGTAAATTCAATATCCACATGGTAGTTATAAGCTTTTCTCAGGGTTTCCAGCATATCCCTTATACTATTTACAAACTTTGTATCAGATAAAAGCCTGTTAAAAGTAAGTACATGAGAAAATATGTTCTGCATATTCCTTTCTCTTGCTATTTGTTCCAGCTCTTCATCACGGGATGTGAATAATTCCAGAGGCAGATCTGACATAACCTTTGCCAGATCCATGAAATAGTTGGATACCAATTGATTAGAAGACAAATCAAGAATATCTACACGCTTCTGGGTATACTTTTTTACTTCATCGAAGTTTGCTTCGGGTCTCTTCAAAGGCGCATTAAGGGCCACAATGCGAATATAATCATCATCATATCTGTTAACAGCCCTGGTCCCCAGTCCGAAAACCATGCGTATCATTCCGGCTCTGGGATCAATATCTTTATCCCATACATAAGGATTAAATGAAAAACCCACTCCTGCAATATGAGGAAAATAAAAATCATCATATTTAGCACCCGAAACCCTTTGAACCAGAATGGCCATTTGTTCGTCCTGATCTAAAAGATTAAGGTGAGAACGGTAAGCCAGAGCCTCTCTTTTCATAGTACTTGCATAAACAATGCGCACTGCAGACATAAACCGGTCAAGTCTTTCTTCCGGAGTACCCTGATTTGCGCAGAAAATGCTTTCATACTTTCCTGAAAACGAATTCCCGTAAGCATCTTCGAGAAGACTGCTCGAACGCACAATAATGGGTGATTGCCCGAAATAATTAAGCATCTCGACAAACTGTTCTTTTATATCATCGGGGAAGGTGCCTGTTAGTATTACTTTACTTACTTCTTCGGCATCATCAAATATTGAACCGCTGTTCTTCAACTTTCTCCTCATCCACCAGCAGCCATTCCTGATGAGATAAGTATAAAACACATCTGAACCAATAAAGAATGAGTCATGCTCTTCAAGAACCTCCTGCCATCTTTTATCCGCTTTCCTCAATATAGCCCTTGCTACAAGCATCCCAACCGATTTACCACCTATAAGTCCGGTTCCTATCATTCTTTTACCTATATCAATAAGATCCGAAAGCTCCAAATATTCTTTTGCCAGCTTAAGAATTCTTGGATCCCTGGTAACAGCCATTTTAAGAAGACGAGTAACCAGTTCATCTGTCTTTTTGTCATTCAGGCTACCTTTTTTTGTACTATATATTTCCTGGGCTTCAAAAAAGCTTCGTCTCCAGATATCAAGTCTGTGTACAGTATAATCAAGCCATGGCTGAGGTATAGATTTCAGTATCTCTGATATTACAGCACTTTTTGTCACAGGTTTAAATTCTTCTCCTTCCCGGCTATGCAGCATATACATGGTTGGCGAATAACGTTTATATACTTTCAATGGATGGATATAGAGTTTCTCTTTATTCCTGTATACATCGAAAACAATCTGGGCCGTGTTATGAATTGCATTTATTGTCATTGGCATATGAACATTCCTGAGAATACCGAAATATGCAACTGTTTTATAATCATAAAGATAGGGACATGTTAGCATAAAAAAGTTAGCCATCATACGATCACTATACCAATCTACCACAAGATCAGACAAACAGTCAAAAATATAGTATGTACCATAACCATATTCTTCTATTATATCAAATATTGTTGAAATTAGTGCTTCGAATCCTTCATCAGGATTTAATGTATACATTTTAGCAACATTATCTTCAGGTAACAAAGCCTGGTGTTCTGCAAATCTGAAATAAATAATCGGTATTTTGTTTTTAACTGCTTCATTATAAAACGGATTAATGAAAGGTATGTACTCTTCTATAGAATCAACCTGCCATATAATATTATCGCCCGGAACAACGCCCTGAATGACTTTATCCAAACCGTTCATCCCGGTACTCATATAGGTATATACTTTGTCAATACTCATCCTTAAATACCATTAAATAAGCCAGTAAACCCAGACAATTACTATTTAATTAAAAAAATTCGCAAGCAATAAAAATTATTTAAGCATGCCTTAAAAATCTCAGAATTGCATTTATGAAGGCAATTATTATACCAAATATTTTAGTTTTTTTAATTGAGAAGTTTCCAATGTGTAACTTATTGGCTTTATGGCTATAATTCAGAGAGTTAGACATACAACAAATATTTAGCAGATATTACGGATTTATTTTATAATTACTTAAAAAAGCACTATATTTGTGCAATAATCATATTTATATCTTTTATTGCACATATTTTAGTCAAAATTACTAAAATAATTAATTATGGAACCTAAAAATAGCAACAGGAGGAAAAATACATATAAATTACAAATCCTTGAAGACATCCTTGATATAATTAATTCAGCCATTTCTCCCAGCGAGCTTTTAAATTATCTTATTGATAAATGTATTGAAATAACAGGAGCACTTACAGGAAGTATAAGGATAATAAATCCTGAAACAAACATTCTGGAGATCAAAGTATTCAGGGGACTTAATCCAAGTAAAATTTTGAAAATTAAGTTAAAACTGGGAGAAGGTGTTACCGGACGTGTCGCAGAAACAGGATTACCTCTTCTGGTCAATAATGTAGATGATATTGAGTATTATATCAGGGTGAGAAAAGACTTAAAATCAGAACTTGCAGTCCCGCTTAAAGCTGAAAATACAACATTTGGTGTAATAAGTGTCGATAGTAATAAACTGAATGCCTTTACTAAAGAGCATCAAAATTTGCTGGAAACAATATCAACTTTTGCTGTACAGATTTTACAGAAAGCAAACTTAATAGAAAATCTGAAAGACAGGATCGAAAGGCAAAATCTGCTTTTAAAGGTTGCTGATATACTGGCTCAGGAATTCGAACTCGAAAAGGTTTTTGAAAAAATAATGGATTATATCTCAAAAGTAATGGACATAAAAAGAGGGTCTATTATTCTTCTTGACAAACATGAAAAACTTAAAGCCTTTAAAGGATACAACTTAAGTGACGATGCAATAGAAAGGGGAGTCTATCAGGTGGGTGAAGGAGTGGTTGGCAAGGTTTTTAAATATGGCAATGGTATAAAAATAAAAGATATAACAAAAAGTATTGATTTTCTGAATAGAATGAAAATCAGGCGGGGAACAGGAGAAAAGAATTCATTTTTTGCAGTACCGATCAAATACGAAGATAAAACTGTAGGCGTATTAAATATTGAAAAGGAATATATCTCAGATGAAGATTTTAAAAGTACCTTCGAGACAATAACTTTAATTGCAACTCTGGTTTCCAACAAGGTTTATAATTATGTCATCTCAAAAAGAGAAAAGGAATTACTGCTAAAGAAAAATATAGAATTGCAGAAAAAACTAAAGCAAAAAGAAATTAATCCTGATTTTGTAGGAAAAAATAAAAGAATATTAAAATTACTTGATACAGTTAATGTGATTGCAGGTACTGACGCCACAGTACTAATAACCGGACCAACAGGAGCAGGTAAAGAAATAATAGCAAAATTAATTCACAATAAAAGCAGAAGATTTGAAAATCAATTTGTTAGTATTAATTGTGCTGCTATACCGGAAAATCTTCTTGAATCAGAATTATTCGGATATAAAAAGGGAGCATTTACAGACGCAGTTAATGACAAAAAGGGGAAATTTCTTCTGGCAAATAACGGAACAATCTTTTTTGATGAAATCGGAGACCTTGATTTGAACTTGCAGGCAAAAATCCTTAGAGTCATTCAGGAGAAAACAATAGAACCATTAGGCAGTGAAAAAAGCATAAAAGTTGATGTCAGAATAATTGCAGCTACCAATAAGAACTTAAAAACACTTACAATGGAAAACAAGTTCAGGGAGGACCTTTTTTACAGATTAAATGTTATAAATATCGATATTCCTCCTCTTGCTGAAAGGAAAGATGATATTCCTCTTCTTCTTGAACACTTTATTAATATTTATAATAAGAAATATAACAGGGATATTGAAGGAATTACATCCGGGTGTTACCACGCACTTATGAATTATCGCTGGCCAGGCAATATAAGAGAGCTTGAAAACATCATTGAAAGAGCTGTTATACTTTCAAACGGCAGGTCCATCGATATTGGTGATCTGCCGGAAGATCTTACAAATTATGTTGTAAGTGATGACAAGGATTTACTGAAACAACTAATCGAAGAAGAAATTAAAATTCAGGATAAAGGGGAAATATATAAAACAGTAATAAATAAAATTGAGAAATTCTTAATAGAATTTGCGCTGATAAAATCTAATAATAACCGGACTGAAGCAGCTGATTATTTAGGAATTCACAGAAATACGCTACATTTGAAATTAAAAAACTCACATAATATAACCATTGATTAGTATTTTTATAGTTATATACAAAATCTATTAAAATGAAAAAAATTCTGCTTTTAACAATTAGTTGCTGCTTTATAATCTATAATATCTTTTCTCAACAGGATAATGAGATTATAACTCCCGAAGAATTTTTTGGATTCAGACCCGGTGAAGAAGGTATGTTATTTAAATACGAATCTTTAATAAATTATCTGGATAAACTTGCCAAAGTATCCCCAAGAGTAAAAATGACAGAAATAGGAGAATCTCCTTTAGGAAAAAAGATGTATATAGTCTTTTTGTCATCAGAAGAGAATATAAAAAATCTTGAAAATCTTAAAATATTAAACAGGGAACTGGCTCTTAATTATAATATCGAGCCAGAAGAAAAAGAAAAATATGTTCGGGAAGGAAAAGTGTTTGTACTGGTTACCCTTTCAATGCATTCCAATGAAGTCGGGCCTACTCAATCAGCCCCTTTAATCGCTCATCAGCTGGCTGTAACAGATGATCCTGAACTTCTTGGTTATCTTGACCAGGTAGTATTGATGGTAGTACCCTGTCATAATCCTGATGGTATGGATATGGTTGTGGACCATTATAAAAAATATAAGGGCACAATATACGAAGGAACCAGATTGCCGGGTTTATATCATAAATATGTAGGTCATGATAATAACAGAGATTTTGTTAGCCTAACGCAGGAAGATACAAAAGTAATTGCCAATATTTACAACAAATCATGGTTCCCTCAGGTATTATTAGAAAAACACCAGATGCACATCGATGGAACAAGATATTTTGTGCCCCCGGTTAATGATCCTATTTCAGAAAATATTAATGAACAATTATGGAACTGGACATGGATTTTTGGTTCTGCCATGGCGAAAGATATGACCGAAAAAGGCCTTGAAGGGGTATCTCAACACTACCTGTTTGATGATTACTGGCCGGGATCAACAGAAACAGCCTTATGGAAGAACGTAATAGGGCTTCTTACTGAATGTGCGAGTGCAAAATATGCAACTTCGGTATATATCGAGCCAAATGAATTAAAAGTATTCAGTAAGGGTCTTGCAGAGCATAAAAAAAGTATAAATATGCCTTTACCATGGGAAGGCGGATGGTGGAAACTTAGCGATATAGTTGAATATGAAATGGTTTCTTTTTATTCACTGATAAAAACTTCTGCAATTCATAAAAAGGAAATTTTAAAGTTAAGAAATGATATCTGTCAGATTGAAGTTAAAAAGGGAAAAACCGAACCACCTTATTATTATTTGTTTCCTTCTGACCAGCATGATCCGGGAGAGATAGTTAAGCTTATTAATCTGCTGGACGAGCACGGTATTGATGTATATAAAGTATCAGATTCATTTACCCTTGATAACAAACAGATAAATGAGAATGATTACATAGTGCCTTTAGCCCAGCCGTTCAGGTCATTTTTAATTGAAGTATTAGAAAAACAAACCTTTCCGGTCAGACATTATACTCCTGGTGGTGAAATTATGAAACCATATGACATAACAAGCTGGTCATTGCCATTACACATGGGTGTCAAGGTTATTAAAATAAATACTTATTCCGAAAACTTAGATAAATCTCTTGTTAAGCAGGAACTTCCCTTGAAAAGTAATATTTCATTCCCTGAAAAATATAGTGCTGTAATATTCCCGTCACAATTTAATGATAGTTACCGGGCTGTCTTCGAAGCAATAAACCAGCAGATTAAGGTAGAAAGAGTACATGACAGTTTTGAAATTAACGGTAATAAAGTATGGGCCGGCAGTTTTGTAATATATATTGATAAAAACAATCAGCAAAAGCTCGAAAAAATTATTAATGGAATAAATATATCTCCTTTATTTTTAACAGAGTCAATAAACATTAAATCCGAAAAAATAAATATACCGAGGATCGGACTGGTTGAATCTTACTTTCACGATATGGACGCAGGCTGGACAAGATATTTATTCGACAGTTATTCTATCAATTTTAAAGTATTAAGGCCAGCTGATATTGCTAACAAGGACTTAACAAAAGAATTTGATGTAATAGTCTTTCCTGATATGGATAATAATGTGTTAACAGAAGGTAAATATAAGTCCGATGATGACAGCTATATTATTCCTGTGTATCCCCCTGAATATGCAAAAGGTATGGGTAAGGAAGGGATGGAAAAGGTACTTGATTTTATTAATAAGGGCGGTTCCGTAATCTCATGGGGAAGGTCAGCGAAATTATTTATGGGGCCTCTGGCAATTACAAAACAAAATGATGAAAAAGAAGAATTTCAGCTGCCTGTTAATGATATTTCTGAAGAGCTTAAAAAACAAAAATTTTATTGTCCGGGTTCATTACTAAAGACAGAGCTAATAGAAAACCATCCATTAACCTGGGGAATGCCCAAATCTGCAGGTGTTTTTTCACGAGGGACACCAGTACTAACTACTTCAATTCCCTGGTTTGATATGGACAGGAGGGTAATTGCCACCTTACCTGAAAAAAACATACTTTTAAGCGGGTATATTGAAAATGAAGATTTAATCAGCAATAAATCAATGATGGTATGGATAAAGAAAGGTAAAGGACAGCTGGTATTGTACGGATTTTATCCCCAGTTCAGAGCTTCAACAGCAGGTACATATAAACTGTTGTTTAATGCGCTGCTTTTGCCGGAGATTAAACAATAACCTTAAAGATTAAAGAAACCTCACAATCTCATCCAATGGTTTCCTATCTTTACGGCCTTTCTTCTTGAATCCCTTTTGTGTATAACCTAATGGTGTAATAGCATATACCTTCTCATCCATTTTAAGAGATAATGCATCACTGAGTATTTCGGGATTGAATGCCGCTATCCAGCAGGTCCCCACCCCTTCGTTCTCAGCCGCTAAAATTATATGATCCATAGCTATTGTCAAATCTGCTTCCAGTGAATTATATCCGTCATGTTGTCTTACCCAGGCATCGGCTTTTCTCCCTGCAACTACTAATATATGAGGTGCATCTTTAAACCAGTCACGGTGATAACAGGTTCTCACCTTGTCAAGCATTTCTTCAGACGAGATAACCAAAAAATGCCAGGGTTGTTTGTTTGCTGCAGATGGAGCTAATCTGCCAGCATTAAGAATCCTGTTAAGCTTATCTTTTTCAACCGGTCTTGTCCGATCATAATTCCTTATGCTCTCCCGATTTTTAATTAAATCATAAAAGTCCATCTTATTATTGTTTTTAGGGTTAAAGGAGTAATATTTAAGTCTGCTATTTTATATAACTGATAAATTTATTCAAATTTAAGCCTAAAATGGATGTTAAGACCAGTATTTTGAAGATTTGTTTGTCTGGTAAGTGGAATTTAAAATCAGGTTATCATGTATTAGCTTTTAGCAATAAAACAATAGAGTAATAAAACAATAGAGCAATTCAGCAATTATATTTTAAGGTAGGATATAAATTAATATACAAGCTCATTTGTAACATTTCCTGCTTCATCATAAGTAATCCATTTCCCTGTTTTACAGTTGTTTGAAAATTGTCCGGTTTCTTTTAGTTTCCCATTTGAATGCCACAATTTATATGGGCCGTTATAAACATCATTATTAAAATATACTTCACAGTATTTATTCCCGTTAACGTCCCAAAATTCCCATTTACCGGCCATCTTACCACTTTCATAATTGCCCCTCCATTTTAAGCTTCCGTTTTCGAAATAACTGCAGGATTTGCCATCCAGCATACCATCTGCAAACTCAAATTTTTCTTTTAACAGAAAGGTATCACTAAATAATACTTTGCAAATTCCGGAAAAAGGTTTTATATCATTATTTAAATACAGAAGATCCTGCTTAATATCCTCTTCGGTAATTATTATTTCCCTGGAACAAGCTATGAATACTAAACAAAATAATATAACAAAGTATTTCATCGTTTATTACGGTTGATTCAATTAGGTAATGTTTTCAACCATATAAACGCTAACTTTAAATACCAGGTTAATTATTATTGATAAATTTGAATTTTTTGATTACCAGTGTTTAATAAATACAGATAAATGGCTGAACAAAATTATTGCAAAAACATTAAAATACAGCGCTATAGTATGACTATATTTATATAGAAGAGGTTTCAAAATACATTATTATTTTCTTTTATAAGTAATAAATGAATACGAGAAGCTATTATTTTTATCCGGGGGATAATCCTCCTTTTCAATTTCAATCCATTTGTCATAATTCAACTCAGGGAAATAGGTGTCAGCATCAAATGATTTATGTACCCTGGTTATGTATAGTTTTGTTGCATATTTTAGAAACTGGGAGTAAATTGTTCCCCCGCCTATAATAAAATTCTCTTTGCCATCATCACATTTATTTAATGCATCATCAATAGAATACGCCATTATACAGCCATTGAATTTGTCATTTTTATCATCTGAAATAACTATATTTCTTCTGTCGGGCAAGGGCCCCCCAGGTAATGATTCAAATGTTCTTTTTCCCATTATGACTGTATGACCAGTAGTGATTTTTCTAAACCTCTTTAAATCATTTGATATATGCCAAAGCAGTTTATTATCCTTTCCAATAGCATTATTTTCTGCAATAGCTATAATTATTGAAATTTTCTTCATCTTCGCCATTTATACTGAAATCTCTCCCTTAATATGTGGATGAGGATTGTAATTCTCCAAAGAGAAATCATCATAATCGAAATCAAAAATATTTCCTATGTTCCTTTTGAATTTCATGGTTGGTAATTTACGAGGCTTCCTGGTTAACTGAAGTCTTACCTGGTCAATATGATTGGAATAAATATGTGCATCACCAAAAGTATGAATAAATTCTTTTGGAGTGAGTTTAGTAACGTGAGCAATCATAATAAGTAAGAGTGAATAAGAAGCAATATTGAAAGGTACGCCCAGGAATATGTCCGCACTCCTTTGATAAAGCTGGCAGGACAAAGTTCCATTTTCCACATAAAACTGGAATAATACATGACAGGGTGGAAGAGCCATATGCTCCAGATCAGCAACATTCCATGCACTGATGATATGTCGACGCGAATCAGGATTATTCTTAATCGAATTTATCAATCCTGTTATCTGATCAATATGTTTACCCTCACAAGATGGCCATGAACGCCATTGATAACCGTAAATACGTCCCAAATCCCCGTTTTCATCAGCCCATTCATCCCATATTTTTACTCCGTTATCATTAAGGTATTTAATATTTGTATCTCCCTTTAAAAACCATAATAACTCATAAATTATTGATTTTAAATGAAGTTTTTTTGTTGTAAGTAAGGGAAATCCTTTGCTAAGATCGAACCTCATCTGGTAGCCAAAAATATTCAGTGTCCCCGTGCCGGTTCTATCTTCCTTTTTTGTGCCATTCTTTAACACGAAATCTAATAAATCCAAATACTGTCTCATTAATGAATCTCACTAAGTTAAAGGCAGATATTATTATTTGAATAATCAAGACTAAATTTTGGTACTTAAGTCTATGATTAGTATAATTCAGAATGTAATTTTGTACTATAAAAATGTAAAATTAATAAAGTGGAACTAATAACAAAGGATGCAATATTTAAATTTATTTACATCTGTTGATTACTTTTGTGTTATCAATACGAACAAGAGTATTAAAATTTAGTATTTTTATCGCAGTCTGGAATTTATGAGTAAAACGGCAACATATATATTTATTATCATTGGAGTAATAATATTGGGATTCATCCTGTGGTATTTCAAGAGTATTGTTGCCTATATACTTATTTCACTTGTTTTATCTCTTATAGGAGGCCCAATTGTCAAACTTCTAGGAAAATTAAAAATTGGTAAAATATCTTTCTCAAAAGGAATTCGTGCGCTTATCACCTTAGTATTACTATGGATTGTTTTTTTTACTTTTTTCAGAATATTTGTTCCGCTGATTGCAAAAGAAGCTAATGACTTTTCAAAAATAAATATTCAGGCAGTAGTAGAGGACCTTAACGACCCCCTAACAAGAGCAGATAAATTCATTGCGAAATTTAAATTATCTGCAGATGATGATGTATCAGTTAAAAATTTCTTCACAGAAAAACTGGCATCAATATTAAATATCACTTTATTCTCAAATATATTTTCAACTATAGCCGGCCTCCTGGGAGATATATTTATTGCAATATTTGCTATTTCATTTATGACCTTCTTCTTTTTAAAAGACGAGAGGATGTTTACGGAATCTATAATTCTTTTAGTACCTGATAAACATGTGGAAGCCTTCAGGCATGCATTAACATCTGTGCAAAAGCTATTAAGGAGATATTTTATAGGTATTACGGGGCAAATAACCGGTATTATTATATTGGTTACAACTGGCCTCACAATAGTAGGTGTTGGTTTTAAACATAGTTTATTAATAGGATTCATGGCAGGAATACTGAATGTTATCCCATACCTTGGCCCATTACTGGGAGCTATTCTGGGTATAGTTTTGGGTGTTGCAACTCACCTGAACATGGAATTTTATTCGGAATTATTACCCTTGATTGGTTATATGATCCTGGTGTTTATAATTGTACAGACTGTTGATAACGTGATATTCCAGCCATTTATTTATTCCAGCAGTGTTAATGCACATCCAATGGAAATCCTTCTAATTATTATGATTGCCGGCAGCCTTGCAGGTATTGCCGGAATGATTCTTGCAATACCAAGCTATACAGTTTTAAGGGTGTTTGCAAAAGAATTTTTTAATAAATTTAAGGTCGTAAAAAAACTGACTGAAAAAATTTAGTAGATTGCTCAACTTATATGACACAAAAATTTAAAATATCATTCGCACTGTTAATATTTTTGTTTATAAACAATGTTTGCGGGCAATATAACTTTCAGGCCGATGTTGTTGAAGGCTGTGATGAGCTTATAGGCATTAATTTCTCGCTTATAACTCCTGCCATTAGTGACAGTATTATATTAATAAGCTGGGATTTTGAGGGCGGTGATCCTCCGTTTAGTTTAACTGCCGACAAAAATGAAGTTATTACAGTTAATTATAACAGTCCGGGCGCTTACCGGGTATTCGTAAATATTACTTTCACTTTTACAGATACAACAATAGACAAAATTGATTATATTAATGTCCATCAGACAGTTTCTGCGGATTTTTCTTATTCAGATTCCCTGGAAATATCACCTTATACAAGGGTTTTCAGACACAGCGCGCCCCTCCTGGAGAATGAGTCTGCTTATAATTTTGACTGGGATTTTAATGATGGCACTACTGATACAGGCAGGGAGGTCGTTCATACATTTCCGGGGCCGGATACATATAATGTTAGCCTTACAGTTACTGACAGTTACGGGTGTTCAGATTCATATTCTGATAACGTGGTCGTTGAGCAACAGGCATCACCATATTCAATAACTATGAGTGATTCTCAGGGCTGTGATTCAATTCGTGTGAAATTTACCCTTATCAATAATTCAGGAGTTGATACCTTAACATCAATATACTGGGATTTTGGTAACGGCCAGATAAGTAACTCATTTGATCCCGATATAGTTACCTATTATCCGGGGGTCTATTCAGTTAATTATATTCTGAACGGCGGAAGCGATAATATCCTGATAGATACTATAAAGGTTTACCGGACAGCCATCGCTTCATTTGCTTATTCTGATACTTCTGAAATAGCTCCTTACAGTGCTGTATTCCGGCATAATGGACAAATATTTTATAATATAACGGACTATAGCTTTGACTGGGATTTTGATGATGGAACTACTAATACGGGCCAATCAGTAATTCATACATTTCCGGGACCTGACACATATAATGTCAGACTAACGGTTAGTGATATTTATGGTTGCTCAGATTCCCGAACCAGGGCCGTAGTTATTACCGAGCCTATGGAGACTTTTATAACAGCAAGTGAAACTGAAGGTTGCGATTCCCTGAAAGTAAAGTTCGGACTGACAAATCTTGATACTGATACTATTACATCAATATACTGGGATTTTGGGAATGGGGAGACAAGTGACAACATTGATCCTGATACTGTTACCTACGAAAATACTGTCAGAGCCCAAAGAGCATTTGACATTACAATAATAATAAATGGTGACTCTGCAAATGCTAAAGCACATAATGATTTTATTACCGTTTACCGTACTGTTACAGCTGATTTCAGATGCGCCGACACCCTTACTACAAATCAATCAATAATCAAAGTATGCTGGAATACCGATCACCTGTATGTTACATCCTCAACATATGAATTTCTGTGGGATTTCGAAGGAATAGGTGAAGTTACAGGCAGAAGGCCTTTGTTATCGTTTCCTGCAAAAGATGACACTATAAGTGCCAGTCTGATTATAAATGATCTTACACATGGCTGTACTGATACCATAATTAGAGATCTTATTCTTTTAACAGAATTAAAGATCCAAAACTTCTTCACTCCCAATGATGACAATATATTTGATGAGTTTATTATTGAGGGGGGAAGTATGCCTTTGCACATTATAATTTTTAGCCGGACAGGTACCCTGGTTTATGAAGCCAAAGGGCCCAAAACTATACGATGGGACGGAAAAACTGCTTCAGGACAGAAATTGAAGACAGGTGTATACTTTTACATTTTGAAAGCCCTTGAAGCTGATCCTGCAGAAAGATACACGAAAAAAGGTTTTGTACATCTTTTCAGGGAGTAGTTATACTTGTAAAATTATAGTCGACAGCATAAATTTACAGATTCAGGTTGCTAAATATACCCGTTTAATAATAAGCTGAAATAGTTTTACCCGTATGACAGGAAATGTATTCAGAAATATATTTCGGTTTTATCTTGATGGTTTTAAAAGTATGACATATGGTAAAACCCTTTGGATTATAATTTTAATAAAGCTATTTATAATATTTGCCGTTTTAAAACTTTTTTTCTTTCCGGATTTTTTAAAGAAAAATTTCTCTTCAGATAATGAGCGAAGTGATTACGTAATTGATCAACTTGCGAAACCTTAGCCTAAGATAATGGATGGAATTGATATATCATTAATTAACTGGTCAAGAGGCCAATTTGCTTTAACTGCTATTTATCACTGGCTGTTTGTCCCTCTCACCCTTGGATTGTCTTTTATAATTGCTTTTATCGAGACTATCTATGTCAGAACAGGTAACGAAGAATGGAAAAGGATTACAAAATTCTGGATGACTTTGTTTGGAATAAACTTTGCTATCGGAGTAGCAACCGGTATTATCCTTGAATTTGAGTTTGGCACTAACTGGTCTAATTATTCCTGGTTTGTTGGTGACATTTTTGGAGCCCCCCTGGCTATCGAAGGAATAATGGCTTTCTTTCTTGAATCTACCTTTATTGCAGTTATGTTTTTTGGCTGGAATAAAGTAAGTAAAAAGTTCCATTTATTATCAACCTGGCTTGTAGCTGTCGGAGCGAGTTTATCAGGCCTGTGGATTCTGGTTGCAAATGCATGGATGCAATACCCTGTTGGCATGCAATTCAATCCGGAAACTGCACGTAATGAGATGTTAAATTTTTTGGATGTCTTTCTCTCTCCGGTGGCCCTTAATAAATTTATTCATACTATTACCTCAGGTTTTGTCCTGGGTTCAATATTTGTTATTGGTATAAGCTCGTGGTTTCTGCTTAAAAAAAGAGAAATATTTTTAGCAAATAGAAGTATAATAATAGCATCAGTATTTGGAATTACATCATCAATTGTACTTATTTTATCTGGTGATAGCTCAACACGTCAGATAGCAGAAATACAGCCAATGAAACTTGCTGCTTTGGAAGGTTTACACGAAGGTAAAACCGGAACCGGTTTAATACTGTTTGGAGTATTAAACAAATCCGAAGAATATTCAAAAGAAGACAAATCATGGGAATATAAATTCAAAATCGAGATCCCAAAATTACTCTCTTATATGGCATATGGCAGTTCTGATGCATTCGTTCCCGGCGTAAATGATCTAATTAAAGGAAATCCTAAAAACAGAATTATTTCAGCCCAGGAAAAAATTGAAAGGGGCAGGTATGCCCGTAAAGTACTGGCAGGAATGAAAAAAGCAAAAGAAAACGGAAATATACAGCAATATGAAGAGCTAAAAACAAAATTTTATGACAATGACTTTAAAGAAAATTATTTCAAATATTTTGGCTATGGTTTCTTAAATGACACCAACAGCCTGGTCCCAAATGTTCCCATGACTTTCTATAGCTTTCATGTAATGGTTATGCTGGGATTTTATTTTTTTGTATTCTTTATCATCATGCTGGTAAGCCTTTACAGGGGGAAAATAGACAGGAGAGGCTGGTTGCTGCGATTGGCAGTTATTACGATTCCACTTGCTTACATTGCATCCCAGGCAGGATGGATAGTATCAGAAATGGGTCGCCAACCATGGGTTGTACAGGATTTATTGCCCACGGTAGCCGCCACATCACATATTGATGCCAGTACAGTACAGGTAACATTCTGGATCTTCGCTGTACTTTTTACTGCTTTACTTATAGCAGAAATAAGAATCATGTTCAAACAAATAAAAACAGGGCCAAAACCCGGAGGAAAATAATATGTTTGAATCATTTTCTCATTTAACACTTCAGCAATACTGGTGGATAATAATCTCATCACTTGGAAGTATCCTGGTATTTCTGTTATTTGTACAGGGTGGCCAGACCCTGATTTATACACTGGGGAAAAATGAAAATGAAAGAACGATTATAGTAAATGTCCTTGGCAGAAAATGGGAATTTACATTTACTACACTGGTAACTTTTGGTGGTTCATTATTCGCTTCTTTCCCTTTGTTTTATGCTACCAGCTTTGGCGGTGCATACTGGTTGTGGATATCTATACTGTTCTGTTTTGTGATACAGGCAATTGCATACGAATTTCGTTCAAAGCCAAATAATCTTTTTGGCCATAAAACATATGAGATATTTTTGTTTATAAATGGTGTTCTCGGTACTGTCTTATTAGGAACTACATTGGGAACGTTTTTCAATGGCGCAAAATTCTCTGTAAATTTCAGTAATATTACCAATCCGGACAATCCCGTTATTTCGCAATGGGGATCTCCTTTTCACGGACTGGAAGCCATCCTCAATTTTCATAATCTTTCGCTGGGAATGGCTGTTTTCTTTCTTGCCAGAACCATGGCTTTGTTATATTTTATAAATAATATCGATGACAACAATATTATTAAGAGAGTCAGAGTACAGCTAATAATTAACTCACTGCCATTTATATGTTTTTTTATGATATTCATAACCCGGTTGTTTCTAATAAAGGGGTTTTCCTATAATACCGAAACATATATTATATCAATGGAGAAATTCAAATATTTCCATAATCTGATAGAAATGCCGTTAACAGGATTTCTCTTCACCACAGGTACTCTTCTAGTCATATTTGGTATAATTAAATCGATTATTTCAAAATATTCAAAAGGAATTTGGTTCACAGGAACCGGAACCTTTCTGGTGGTCTTTTCACTTTTTATCATAGCAGGATTTAATAACACTGCATATTATCCGTCAACATCTGATTTACAAAGCTCATTGACAATACAAAATAGCAGTTCAAGCAAATATACTTTAACGGTAATGAGCTATGTATCACTTCTTGTTCCATTTGTTTTTGCCTACATATACTATGCATGGAAAGCAATTAACAGGAAGAAAATTAATGTCGATGAAATAAAAGAAGAATCACATATTTATTAATATCGAAATGTACTTAACATCAATTATTCTGCTTCTTTCCTGGCCTGCATTAATTATCATAAGTTATATACTGATTAAGTTTGCACTCAGGAAATTTGAAAAAAAGCTCAACGGGAAGTAACTGAAAACATAAAAATCACTCCATCTTCATAAACCAGTTATTTATTAAGGAGAGTAAAATATACAGAATAATAACCGGTGCTAATCCCCGAAGTCCGAACAGAATAATAATCAATGCAGAAATAACTAAAAATAAATAACGTATGCCATTATCTTTAAAAGATAACTTTTTAAATTTTAATGAAAACATCCTGACATTTGATACAAGCAAAATACAAATAACAATAATGAGTCCTATTAAAAAGATTAAAGAATATATATTATATACATTTTCTTTAGCCTCAAAAGGTAAAAAATATATATCAGAGTTAATTCCTATCGATGCTATTAATAAGGCACTTGCCGGTGTAGGCAATCCTATAAAGTAATTCTTCTGTCTACTGTCAATATTGAATTTTGCCAGCCTTAAAGCAGAAAACACAACAATAATAAATGCTGAATAAAGTATAAGTGCATTATTAAATCCTGGCCTGTCAACACTTAACCCTGTTTCAACCAAAGAGAACATAATTAACCGGTATACAATCATTGAGGGAGCTACTCCAAAACTTATTACATCTGCCAGTGAATCAAGTTGTTTGCCAATATCTGATACAGAGTTTAATATTCTTGCAAAAAAACCGTCAAGAAAGTCGAAAATTGCAGCAATAATTATAAAAACCCCTGCACCTACTATCATTTCTCTTTGTAAGGAATATACTATTGAAATACATCCGGAAATGAGTCCTAAACATGTAAATAGGGTAGGTATAATATTTTTTACTGCTTTCATATCTGGCTTCTTTTATTAATAAAAATACAAAATAATAAAAATATACTAACTAATAGAGTCGCTTTTAAAAGATAGATCAATTTTGATTGAATATAGAATTACTAAATACTAAATAATTGTTATTTTTGCTGACATTTGGCACTTATTAAGGAACAGATACTAAATATGAAAATAGCGGTTGACTTTGACGGAACAATTGTAGAACACAGATATCCACAGATTGGTGAGGAAAAATTATTTGCATTTGAAACACTTAAGCAGTTGCAGAAACTTGGACATCATATTATATTATGGACATTCAGACATGGTAAAGAGCTGGATGAAGCAATAGAATACTGCAAAAAGAAAGGTCTGGAATTTTATGCTGTTAATAAAAGCTATCCTGAAGAAGAATTCGATCCCGAAACAATAAGCAGAAAAATTGATGTTGACTTATTTATTGACGACAGAAATGTCGGGGGCTTTCTTGGATGGAGTGAAATATGGCAAATACTAAACCCGGATTTTGCCGATTCCGAATACAATGAATTGGGAAATCTTACTAAAGGGTCGGAAAAAGTTGGCAGCAGACTTAAAAAGCTGTTCAGATAAATCTTAAAATATTTATGAATAAATTCCTTCTCAGATTTATTAATTTTCTGAAATATATACTAACCTTTTCCCTTGTTATTAATCTGAATAATTGCAAAACTACTAATTCCAATAACACTGACTCCGGTACTACTGAAAGCACATCAAAAATAAGTGAAATAGCCTCTCTTAAATCCCCGGAGAAAGACGAAGTATTTGTTTGTGGTGATACAATTCAGATAAGACTGTCATTGAGGGAAAAAAATATAGTAATTGATTCTATTCGTTACTATGCAAATAATGAATATATCACCACAGAAACAAGTGATTTTGGTTCTATATACTGGATATCTAAAAATAGCGGAGTCGGACAAAATAATGTAAAAACAGTTATTTTTTATAATGACAGCCTGAAAGAAACTCATGCAGTGTCTTTTATCCTGCTTTCTGATATAATACCTGAAAATTACGGTTATAAAGTGATTAATAAATTTCCGCATGATAAAAATGCCTATACCCAGGGATTAGTATATGATAACGGATTCATTTATGAAGGAACAGGCAAAACAGGACAATCATCATTAAGAAAAGTAAATATTAATACCGGTACAGCTGTTAAAAAAATAGATCTTGATCGACATATATTTGGTGAGGGTATTGTAATAATAAATGATAATATCTATCAAATAACATACAAAACACAGGTTGGATTTGTCTATGATAAAAATACCCTGGATCTTATTAGAAAATTTGATTACCAGATAAAGGAAGGATGGGGCCTGACAACTGACGGTAAAAAAATATTCATGAGTGATGGAAGCTCAAATTTGTACCTGATAGATTTTGAATATTTTACTCAGATAGGGCAAATTGAGGTTTTTAATCATAAAGGAATAGTATCAAATTTAAACGAACTTGAATATATAAACGGGAAAATATTCGCTAATGTTTATGGAGAGACAAAAATAGTCATAATTGACCCAAATACAGGTAAGATAACCGGGGAGCTGGATTTAGAAAATTTAATGCCCCCGGGCTCTAAAAATAACCTGGATAAAGTATTGAATGGTATCGCATATAATTACGATAATAATCATCTTTATATTACAGGTAAAAACTGGCCGGTCTTATATGAGATTGAAATAACAGGCATCTGAATTTAAATTAATTTAACAAAAATTAATAAATTCCGGATGATATTAAATAGATTTAACCTAATTTGCTATTTTATTTAAATACCTATGTTTCTTTTTTTTGTATATTTATATAAATCATAAATCCATGAAACCATATAGAGTAGAAGCAACAGATTTTTCACCTAAAGTAATCCTTGATCCAAAAAATAATACCTTTGAAATATCAGGTATTTCCAGACCTGAAAATGCAAATGAATTTTACGAACCAATAGTAAATTGGCTGGATAAATATATTAATAATCCAAATGAACTTACCGAGTTAAAATTTAGGTTTGATTATTTCAATACCTCCTCACTTAAATTTTTCTTAATGATACTATCAAAGTGTAAGGAAATAACAGAATCAGATGCTGAACTAAGTATTAAGTGGTATCATGATGCAGAGGACGAATCAATGCTTGAAGCTGGAAAAAGTCTGGAAGAATTAAGTGACCTAACATTTGATTTTGTTATTAATAAATAAAATAAAAACCTGGTAACTGCCATTTTATAAATCCTTAACCATATCTGTTATTAAATTTTCCTGATATTAATTCAATAATTCTATCAGGTCACATTTATATATTATGAAAGCATAATAATATTTACCAAAAGTTAAATTACTGTTATTATAGTGGTATGATTGATATAGTAACGATTGTTAATAACATGTTAATAAAAGAGCCGGAATTGTTTACAAAACAAAATCTTAATAAAAATCCATTGATTTTTTAAAACACTATTTTTGAACGTCTATGAAAAAGTAATATTATAACCTGCAAAAAATAAACATCTCAATGGGTAAAATAATAGCAATTGCAAACCAGAAGGGAGGGGTCGGTAAAACAACATCAGCAATAAATCTGGCTGCCAGCCTGGCAGTCCTTGAAAAAAAAGTGCTGCTTATTGACGCTGATCCCCAGGCAAATGCAACTTCAGGAATCGGGTTTGATGTAAGAAATATAAAAACCAGCATATATGAATGCTTAATAAATGAAGTAAATCCTAATGATATTATTTTAACCTCTGAAATTGAAGGGCTGGATTTGATTCCTTCACATATTGATCTTGTTGGGGCGGAAATTGAGATGTTAAATATGCCTAACAGGGAAAGGATGTTTAAAGAAGTTATTCACAGGATAAATAGTGCTTATGATTTTGTTTTAATTGATTGCTCGCCCTCGCTCGGACTAATAACTGTTAATGCTCTGACTGCTGCTGATTCTGTAATTATACCGGTTCAGTGTGAATATTTTGCACTGGAAGGACTTGGTAAGTTACTGAATACTATAAAAATTATTCAGGGCAGATTAAATCCGGATCTTGAAATTGAAGGATTCTTACTGACAATGTATGATGCCCGCCTGCGCCTTTCTAACCAGGTAGTTGAAGAAGTTAGGAAACATTTCCAGCAGATGGTCTTCGAAACTATCATTCAGCGGAATATCAAACTAAGCGAATCACCCGGTTTTGGGAAACCGGTTGTTCTGTATGATGCTGACTCCAAAGGCTCGGTTAATTATCTTAACCTGGCACGTGAGCTTCTTCAGAAGAATAATGAAACAAAAATTAGTAATGAAGATAAAATAATTGAATAATAAAATGGCCAGAAAAAATGCATTAGGAAGAGGATTAGGAGCTCTAATAGATGAAGAGGACAAAGAATTATTGATTGGAAAAATAAGCGGAGGAACCGAAATATTAATTGACAGGATAGAACTGAATCCTTTTCAGCCCCGATCAAAAATTGATCAGGAATCACTTGAAGAATTAGCTACATCTGTTAAAGGTCTGGGAATTATTGTGCCCATAACTGTCAGGGAAATAAATGAAAATAAATATCAATTAATAACAGGTGAACGAAGGCTAAGGGCTGCAAAAATTGCAGGCCTGAAGAAAATACCAGCATTTGTTCGCAGTGCAAACGACCAGAATATGCTGGAAATGGCTCTGGTTGAAAATATACAGCGGGAAGATTTAAATGCCATGGATGTGTCAATAAGCTATCAACGTCTTACTGAAGAATGTAATCTCACACAGGAAGATCTTAGCCAGCGTGTTGGCAAAAAAAGGGCGACTATCTCCAATTATCTGAGGTTATTAAAACTTCCCCCGGAAATTCAGTTTGGAATAAAGGAAAACAAAATATCAATGGGCCATGCCCGTGCTTTGATTAATATTGAGGATCCAAATGACCAGCTTAAATTGTATTATAGAATTGTTGATGAAGATCTGTCAGTAAGAAAAGTAGAAGAGTATGCCCGTAAAATAAACAGACTAAAAGCCCAGGCTGAGCAACAGGAAAATAAAATATACGGTCTTCCTAAAGAATATGAAGATCTTAGATTACATCTTTCAGATTTTTTCAAAACAAATATAGATTTTAAACGCAACAATAAAGGAAAAGGTAAAATCGTTATTTCTTTTAATTCTGATGAAGAACTTGAAAGAATTATTGCCATCTTTGACAGTTTAAATTTAAAATAACATTTTGCGTTTAAATGATTTATTAAAATTGCGGAAAACATTTTTGAATAAACTCATTCTCTGTTTTCTGACAGTAGCAGTGTTATTACCCTGCAAAAATATTTATGCCCAGGAAGTAAAAACAATAACTGATTCGGTTTTTATTAAAAAACATTCCCCTATAAAAGCCCAGCTATACTCTGCCATACTGCCCGGATTAGGCCAGATTTACAATCGTAAGTACTGGAAACTACCTATTATATATGGCATCGGAGGTGCGGTTATTTTTTCATATTTTTACAACCGTGATTATTACGAAGACTTAAATAATGCCTATGTCGAAGTATATTATATGGATCCCCCTCCGACAGAGTATGAATTCAGAGGAAAGGTAATAACTTATAATATTGCAGGACAATTGTACAGTAACAAGGAAAAGTTCAGAAAATGGAAAGACTATGCTCTTGTGGGAATAGCAGCAGTATATCTGCTCAATGTTATTGACGCCATGATTGATGCATACTTTCTTGAATTCGATGTATCGGATGATTTAAGTTTAAGGCTGGGCCCTTCAATTATTAACAACGATATGTATGCCAGTACAATGGGGATAAAATTTTGTGTAAAGTTTTAATTATTTGTAGACTATGTTTAAAAAAGCCGGATTATTGTTAACCGCAACAATTGTATTAAATTTTAGTGCATATCCATTCAATTTCTTAACTGATACTCTCGATTTAAAAAATGACGAATCAGAAATTGTAGTTTCAAATTTTGAAGCTAACCTGGACAGTATGCTGAACTTATGGTATGTTAATCATTCTTTTACGAATGATACAGACTTCTTTTCAGCTGAGGAAGATAGTATTATTCCCGATTTTCCTGATTCTGTGTATATTGACAGGATTTCAAGAATTCCTTCTGTCGTCGAGCTTTCCTACAATACAATAGTAAGAAAGTATATTGAAGTATATACACAAAAAAAGAGAAAATCAGTGGAAGTGATGCTTGGACTGGCCCAGTATTACTTCCCGATATTTGATGAAATCTTTGATATTTATGACATCCCAAATGAATTGAAATATATGTCAATTATAGAATCTGCATTAAATCCGCGCGCATATTCAAGAGCCAGAGCTGTTGGTTTATGGCAGTTTATGTATGGAACAGGCAGATTTTACGGACTTACAATTAATTCTCTGGTTGATGAAAGAAGGGATCCTATAAAATCCACTCATGCTTCAGCCAAATTCATTAAAGACCTTTATGAAATCTACAAAGACTGGATTCTGGTTATCGCTGCATATAATTGCGGTCCCGGAAATGTTAACAGGGCCATAAGACGCTCCGGAGGAAAAAGAAATTACTGGGATATTTATTTCTATCTGCCAAGAGAAACACGCGGTCATGTTCCCGCATACATAGCTGCTACTTATACTATGAATTATTACAATGAACACAACCTCAGACCACAAAAAATTGAACTGTCACTTACCAACGATACAGTTATGATTAATGAAGAACTGCATCTGATGCAGGTATCGGAGGTACTGGGAATTCCAATAAAACAATTGAGGGATATGAATCCTCAATACAGGACAGATATTATACCGGCCAAAGACAAGAGCTATTCTTTAAGATTACCACATGAATATATTCCGAGTTTTATTGATTTACAGGACTCCATATTTGCTTATAAGGACTCAGTATATTTTAATCCCGAGAAAATAATCACAAGTCCGACAACATATTCGGCAGCCAGATATATGCATGAACCGCCATCTGATAATCTTGCCAAACTTTATTATAAAGTAGAATCAGGTGACAATCTCGGATATATTGCCAGCTGGTACAATGTCAGAGTATCTGATCTGAGATACTGGAATAACATAAGAAGGAATATAATAAGAAGCGGGCAGAACCTTGTAATATATGTCCCTAAAAACAAGATTAATAAGTATAAAAAGATTAACTCAATGACATTTGCCGAGAAACAAAAAATGATAGGCAAGCCAGTAACAATTGATTCCACACCTGATAAAGTAGTGATTGTTGAAGATGGCAGCTATATATACTATACTGTCAAATCCGGGGATACTCTGTGGGATATTGCGAAACAATATCCAGGAGTTTCAGATTCCGATATTATGAAATTAAACAATATTACCAATCCCGATAAAATTAAACCTGGCCAGCGGTTAAAAATTAAACCCAAGAGTTAATTAATGAACCCCATAAAAATATTGCTCTTTTTCCTGTCAATCTTTCTTTTGTTGTTGGCTATCACACTATATTTCCCTGAAAAAGGAATTAAAATTTCTAAAAATTTAACATTAAAGTTTTTCACATCAGAGGATATATTCTCAAAAAAAAGAGTAAGATATGCTGATATTTCAGATATAATTAATAAAAATGAACTCCTTACAGATTCCATGATCTCCGAGCTGGCAGAAAAGCCTGTAAAAAATCAATCTTATAAATTTGACACAATTAAGGCAAATGCCGATAGTCTTATAAAAAGCATACACAAAATTGAATATCCTGATGGTGATCCTGCAGCGCTTCTCTCAATTTTCAAGTCTTTGAAAGGCCTCACTAATTCCAAAAAACTGATAAGAATTATGCACTACGGCGACTCCCAGATTGAAGGAGACAGGATGACCTCTCTGATAAGAAATAAATTACAGAATAAATTTGGGGGATCGGGAATAGGACTTGTACCTGCCTCCCAGTTATATGATTACAGATTTTCAATGATACAGGAAAGTTCTGCAAGCTGGTACAGGTATACTGTTTACGGTGAACGTGATACTACAATTAGTCATACCAGATATGGTGCTTTAGGGAGTTTTTGCAGATTTTCTCCTTACGAAACAGACAACCCTGCAAACGACACTTCAAATTACCAGGCGTGGATATCTCTTAAAAATTCGAAATATTCTTATAGTAACACAAGACAATTCACACAATGCCGTATCTTTTACGGGTATAACACCGCCCCGTTTATTTATGAAATTTATCAGAATGATGTATTAACAGATGCCGATATCATTGAACCGACACATAAATTAAGTGTGTTGAAATGGATTTTCGAAGAACCCCAGTCCTCAATCACCTTGAAATTCAGAGGCAGCTATAGTCCCGAAATTTATGGCATTGCACTGGATAATATATATGGAGTTGCTGTAGATAATGTAGCCATGAGAGGATGTTCAGGAACAGTTTTCACAAAAATTAACAGGGATTTGCTTCAGGAGATGTATAGACTATTAAATGTAAAATTGATTATTCTCCAATTCGGAGGAAATGTTGTGCCCTATATTGCTGAAAATACCAAATACTATGAAAAATGGTTTTACAGCCAGCTAAGAAGAATTAAACAGGTATGCCCTGGCGTTTCAATAATAGTCATTGGTGTAGCTGATATGTCAGTTAAGGAAAAGGATAAATATGTAACTTATCCTAATCTTGATAAAGTAAGAAAAGCACTAAAGGATGCGACATTGAAAGGTGGAGCGGCATACTGGGATATGTACAGGGCAATGGGCGGGAAAAACTCTATGCCAAGCTGGGTGTTTGCCAATCCCCCGCTGGCGTCAAAAGACTTTGTTCATTTTAATCCCAGGGGAGCCAGAATAATAGCCCAGATGTTTTATAATTCATTTATCTATGATTATAATAAATTTGAAAAATCAGATTTAAAATAGAACATTTTTAATTTATTAGAGCCTGGATATATTAAGCAAGTTTATAATATAACTTTGTTTTAGGGAGTAAGTATTTATGGTACGGAAGATTATTTTATTTTTTACAACACTTATTGTTATTAGTAAAATAGCCTCCTATTCACAACAAGATTACTATCCTTTTGAAATTGAAAAGTACAGTTTTATCAGATATGATAAAAACAGCTTTATATTTTTTAATGACAGTACCAGATTTGAAAATATTTTTGATATATATGACAGTCTGATTATTTACGGTAAAGGCCAGTTAAAAATAGTACATATCGGGGGCTCCCACATTCAGGCAGATGTTTATACAAACAGAATAAGACACCGCTTACAGACATTTAATCCAGGGCTTACAGGAGCAAGAGGTTTTATATTTCCATACAGGGTAGCAAAAACCAATAACCCCTCAAATTTTCAAGTTAAATATTACGGCTTATGGGATTATTGTAAAAATACACAGCAAAATAGAAATTGCACTCTGGGACTTTCAGGCTATTCAATTACGACATACAATCCTAATTCTTCAATACAAATAATTATAAATACGGATAGTACAATTTATTATGATTTTAACAAAGTGAAAATATTTCATAATCATGAAACTACAAATTTTGAGATACTTATTGACAGTGCTGAGGCTGTTAATACTACCAGGGTAAATGATACATTAGGCTATACCGAGTATGAATTTAGCAGGTATCATGATGAACTGAGCCTGAATTTTTTTAAAGCAGACAGTATACAAAATCATTTTACAATTTACGGAATAAGTTTTGAAAATGATGATCCCGGAATTATCTATAATTCCGTTGGTGTGAACGGGGCCAAGCTAAATTCCTGGCTCAGATGTGACCTGTTCGCTCAACATTTGGCTGCTCTTAACCCTGATTTAATAATAATATCACTGGGGACTAATGACGGGTATAGCAGAAGTTTTAACAGCATACAGTATAGAGAATATTATGAGCAGTTACTAAAATTAATCCGGCAGGCTTCACCTGAAGCTGCAATATTACTAACAGTGCCAAATGACAGTTATTTATATCGCAGGTATATTAACAGAAATACAGAAAAGATGAGAAGTATTATATTTGACCTTGCCAGAAATAATAATCTTGGAGTATGGGATTTTTATACTATTATGGGAGGACTTAACTCTTCTTATGTATGGAACTTAAATGGATTGATGAACAGGGACAAGATTCACTTTAACAGGAGAGGTTATCTGTTTAAAGGTGATTTATTCTTCAATGCATTTTTAAAAGCCTATGAGAACCATATAAACTGTAAATTAAATACAGAATCCCGGATATACTGAAAACAGCTTTGTGAATATCTATAAATGCAATGCCTGTAGATTGAACAAGATAATTAAATGGAAACCTTAAAAAATATATTCCTCTATGACCAGGAATCTCCGTTACTTTTTACCCGTCTGTATTTCTGGGGTTTCTATGCTGTTGTTCTTGCAATATATTCGATTATTTACAAAAAGAAAGCATTAAGGAACGCTTATCTCTTTCTGGTTAGCTTATTCTTTTATTATAAAACAGGAGGCCTTTTCTTTTCTATACTTATTTTTTCCACAACAACCAACTTCTTTATAGGCAAAGCGATTTATAACTCCCGTTCCACACTGGCGAAAAAATTGTTTGTGGCACTCAGCGTATTTTTGAGCCTCGGCGTACTGGCGTTTTTCAAATATGACTATTTTTTCACAGAGACAATTAATACTGTTTTCAATACCAATCTGGAAGTTATTACCCACGGAGCGAAATGGTCAAATATTCTTCTGGGAACGCATTTTGATATTGGTAAAATACTTCCTCCTGTAGGCATTTCATTCTTCACTTTTCAAACAATAAGCTACACAGTAGATGTGTATCTTGAAAAAGTAAAGCCTGTAAAAAGTATAGCTGATTTCGGATTTTATGTTTCATTTTTCCCCCAGCTTGTTGCCGGCCCTATAGTCAGGGCAGCACAGTTTATTCCGCAACTTTATAAAAAGTATAGCTTGTCGAAATATGAATTCGGACTTGGGGTGTATCTTATTCTTAAAGGACTGATGAAAAAGATGCTTGTCGGAGACTTTATAGCAGTAAACTTAATTGACAGGGTATTTTCAGACCCTATAACTTATACGGGTTTTGAAAATCTAATGGCCCTTTACGGTTATTCCTTACAGGTTTATTGCGATTTTTCGGGATATACTGACATAGCAATAGGTGTAGCTCTTTTGCTGGGCTTTTATCTACCCAAAAACTTCAACTCTCCCTATAAGGCAAAGAGCTGTGGTGAATTTTGGAAACGATGGCACATCTCACTTTCATCATGGCTTAAGGATTATTTATATATACCAATGGGCGGTAACAGGGGAGGTTCACCATTCACTTACCTCAGCCTGGCAACCATACTTATTTTTATTATTCTTCTTGCAGGCAAGCTGTGGCTGGCACCTCTATTTACAATCATAATAGTGCTCATCTGGCTCCTGGCCAGACTTTTCCCCGGCCTGCGGCTGACTATCAGTACTAATATAAACATAATGATGACTATGCTACTGGGAGGTTTGTGGCATGGCTCCAGCTGGATGTTTGTTCTATGGGGCGGATTAAACGGAGTTGGCGTAGTTGTATATAAATTCTGGAAAAAAATCAGCCCCTATGAAAACAGTACACACTGGCTGGCAAACTTCTGGAAGATATTTATCACCTTTAATTTTATAACTTTTACACGTATATGGTTCAGGGGTGAATCAATGCAGGGAACTTATGACCTCCTGAACCAGGTTTCTTCAAGTTTTGGATGGCTTTTACTTCCTGAAATGATTTCTGCCTACTGGAAAGTTTTTATTGTAATGATCTTCGGATATGTGGTGCACTGGTTACCTGAATCTTTAAAAATAAAATACCGTGACTGGTTCATAAATACTCCCGTATATTTAAAATTAATTATCTGTACTGTAGTTGTCTTTATCATTTACCAGTCTCTCTCAGCAGAACTGCAGCCATTTATATATTTCCAGTTTTAATGAATATTGCCTGTTGCAGCTTATTAGTGCCTTAGGCGCGATTCGGCAGGCAATCCTGCCTGCACCAGAGCCTAGGCAGGTAACCCTTAAAAATTCTAAAAATCCCTGATGAAGTTTAATGCCAGATTAAAAAATTTATATCTTTACCTGAAAATAAAAACCAAGAGAATGAAGAAATTAATACTCTTCCTGACTATCATTAATATAATTAGTCTTTTTTCATGCAAGAAAGATGAAGTTTTATCAAAAACAGAATTACTATGCCGTGATTCATGGATTTTATCCGCAAGTACTATAAATCCACCTCTTGTTTTTGAGGGAGGGACTATTGTGGATTGGTATACAGGCGCGTTACTTCCATGTGAAAAAGATGATATCTGGTATTTTGACAAATGTGGCACATTTAAAATAGATGAAGGTGACAGCAAATGTGATGGAAATGATCCTGAAGTATATCAATTAGGTATTTGGGCGTTTGATGATCATGAAGAATATCTTTATACCGGGGTTTTAGTTTATTTAAATGAATATAACATTTTGAATTTAAGTGAAAATGAACTTCAAATGAGTCATATATGGTGGCATGACAGTATTTCATCATATACCATAACCGAAACTTTTATTCATAACTAGATATATATTCATATATCTGTTTTAATTAAATACAACAATTAACCTAAAAAACTCCTCAAGAATAATTTGTTTTACATATTTTACATACTTTACTTAACATCACATTATAAGGTTCATAATTTTAAGCATTTTAATATATAGTGTTTCTCTAGTTTTATATTAAAAAATGTATAAAGATGTTCATGTAAAGATTTTACGCCAAATGAACTACTTTTCTGACCAGAAAGGTATTACCAGGAGATATATTAACGAAGAGGGAGCCTAAAAAGGCAATTTTTAATATAGTAGCTATGGAAATATAAAGTGCCGGAAAATATAATATTTTAAAATGAAGGAAAAATTTTATAAGGAGAGAATTAAAATTTTAAACGTCAGTCTTGACTCCATTAATAAAGTTTTAAACTTATTGTCATTTACCAGACTGGTAACATTTATCCTGGCAATAGTTGTACTTGTTTATGTTCTTAAGTTTTCCGCAATATTGGCAGTTTCTGCTTGTATTATTCTCCTGTTTACCTTCGGATTACAGGTAAGAAGCTTTATAAAAAAAAATAAGAGAAAAAATCATATTAAAAATTTAATAGATATAAACAATAATGAAATAAATGCACTGAATTACAAATATGACCAATTTGCCAGTGGTAATGAATATATTAGTACCTCACATCCATATAGTTTTGATCTGGATATTTTTGGTAATGGCTCGCTTTTTCAATTCTTAAATAGAACATCTACCAGATCAGGTAGCGACAAACTGGCCTGTTGGCTGAGTACCCCCGATATAAACCAGGAATATATTATCAAAAGACAGGAATCCATAAAAGAACTATCCTCCAGAATTGACTGCAGGCAGGATTTTTTTGCAACAGGGCAACAATATAATGAATCTGAAACGGATATGAATCTGATCAATAAATGGCTTAACGAACCACCATATTACAATAGCAAAATCATTTTTAAAATACTATCATTACTTCTACCTGTAATTACTATTTCAGCCTTGATTACAGGTATAATTATTCCACTCTATATTAATTTCTTTATTCTGCTATTCCTGTTACAGCTTTTAATAGTCGTACTAATGCTGAGATATAATAACTCCATTCACTCAATAATAGGTAAAAGACTTGAGATACTAAGAAAATTTAATCAGCTTTTTGCCTGCATTGAAAATGAAAAATTTAAATCCGAAATATTGCTCAGCCTGCAGAATAAACTTAAGTGCGGTTATACCTCAGCCCACATTAGTATTAACAACCTTGCAGCCATAGTCTCAGCATTTGATAACCGACTTAATCTCTTAGCCGGAATATTGCTTAACGGTATTATTCTTTGGGATATTCAATGTATTATCCGCCTGGAAAAGTGGACGCTTAAATACAAGGATGAAATTCCTCAATGGTTTGAAGTATTGGCAGAATTTGATGCATTGTCAAGCCTGGCAAATTATCATTTTAACTTTCCGGATAATGTATTCCCTTCACCCTTAACTAACATTGTTATCAATGCAAAAGATCTGGGTCATCCTTTAATTAATTCCCGCGAAAGGGTGACAAACGATTTTTCAATTTTAAATAAAAATGAATTTGTAATTATAACTGGTGCTAATATGGCTGGTAAAAGCACATTTCTCAGGACTTTAGGTGTTAACCTCGTACTTGCACTGTGTGGCGCTCCTGTTTGTGCATCAAAATTAGATTTCAAGGTCATTAAGCTTTTTACAAGCATGAGGACTAATGATTCACTTCAAAAACATGAATCTTATTTTTATGCCGAATTAAAACGCCTTAAAGAACTAATTGAAAAACTTAATAAGAAAGAAGAAATATTTATACTCCTTGATGAAATTATTAAAGGTACTAACTCTGCTGATAAACAAAAAGGTTCAAAAGCAATACTCGAAAAACTTATAAAATTAAAAGGAACCGGAGTTATTGCTACACACGATTTGGAACTGACAAAATCTGAGAAAAAATTCCCGGCAAATATAAAAAACAAATGCTTTGAAGTGGAAATTGACGGTGCAAAAATATCGTTCGATTATAAACTTACAGATGGTATTACACAAAAAATGAATGCTATACTACTAATGAAGCAAATGGGAATACTCATTGAATAATCATGTTGTAATACAATGCAAATAATTGATATCTTTAATCGTATTTAATAAATATTAAAAAAATTCAAAATTTATTTTTAAGTCAGCGGTGCATGTTAAACCTAGTAAATAATAGTAATCAACGCATGGAATAGTCTTAAAAATGGATAAAACTATTTATATACACGGGACAGAAGGTGAAGAACAAAACCGGTTAGCTTCACTTAACAATATGACTAACAAATCATTTATTGATTTTATTGAACTCAGAAAAACCGATAAGGTGCTTGACGTGGGGAGCGGACTGGGATTACTTGCAAAGGAGGTTGCCCTTAAAATACCTCATGGAAAGGTAACTGGACTGGAAAAATCTGAAGAACAGTTAAAATTATGTCCGGCCTCTTTATCAAATCTTACCTTCATTAAGGGAGACGCTCATAATATGCCCTTAGATGATAATTCCTATGACGTTGTATATTGCCGTTATATCCTGGAGCATGTAGCGAATCCGCTTAAAGTACTTAATGAAGTCCGGCGTGTTCTGGTAAATGGAGGCAGGTTGTTTGTACAGGAGAACAACATCCTGGCAATTGAAATGTATCCTGAGTGCCCTCATTTTAAGAAAGCATGGCAAAAATTTGCCCTTCTGCAGTATGAACTTGGAGGTGATGCCCTTATAGGGAAAAAACTATATTCATTACTTAAAAAAAGTGGCTTTAAAAAAATTGTATTATCTCCAGCACCTGAGTTTCATTATTACGATCTTAAAACCTTCGGCTCCTGGATTGAAAACCTTATTGGAAATATTGAAGGTGCCCGGAAAAAACTGATAGATTATAACCTGCTAACTGAAGAAGAAATAAAAAATGCAATTAATGAATTGCGGAATTTTATTACTCTTGATGACGCGAGCACATACTTTTACTGGAACAGGGCTTCGGCTGTTAAGTGACAATAAAAAATAAAGCAATGTTTATTTGACTTATGATCTGATTTAGATTACTTTTATATGTATTCTATTATGTTAAACCTAAATATAAAACCATGAAAGAAATAAATAAAACTTTAGGTGTAATTTCTATTATTGTTTTGTTTGTTGGTGTTCTTTTCAAAAGGTCTCACTGGCCGGGTGCAGGTGTTTTACTCACGCTTGGAGCCTTTGCTGTTATTGCCTTTTTTGTTGTTTACCTGTCCGTGGGAATTAAACACTTGTCCTCGGAACTTGAAAAATCATATGGGATTATTGGTGGTATTTCCATTTGTATATCATTGCTTGGCCTGCTATGGAAAATGCAGCACTGGCCACATGGAAATATTTTAGTTTTTATATCTATAGCCGGATTGTTGATAACCAGTATTTTATTAATTATAGATTCTATTAAAGAAACGGATCAAAACAAACAAAGTATTAAGACACTATTTGCATTTATCCTGGTTGTATTAGCCATTTTCCTTACTATGCTGGCACCAACTATAGATATAAGCAGGTATGTTTGAGTTATTGCATAAATAAGACAAATTAGAAGTACGCAGTTATGTAATCCTAAAATTGAACAACTTGCTGTTCACCATTATATGTGATGATCCTGTCAGGTTTCGCTGTAACTTCAATACCTGTTCCGTGATTTTCCTTTACAAATACTAAATTAAATTGGCGCGTCTCAAGCATGCCGGGGAACCTACCATTCCGCTCATGAACAGTAAGTTGTTGCTTCAGATCATCCCATTGAAAATCAATTGTTGCATAAATACCTTTTTCATAATTGTAGTTATCGTTCTCATCTTCATAAAGGGTAAAAGTTACATCAGCGCCGGGATAAATTCTTAATTCAACAGGATCGGCTGCCTTCTCGGTGGAATACTGAATAAACGGTCCCATTGGAATAATTGAGCCTGCTTTAACCATTAATGGTAGTTTGTCTATAGTTGCATCTGCATTTAGAGTTCGATCACCGGTTACTGTTTTGCCTGTCCAGAAGTCAGTCCACTCATGTCTTGCAGGCAGATAAACAGACCTGGTTGTTTGTCTTTCTTCTTCTGTTACTTCTCTTTTGAATATTTCCGGTGTTTTCCAGTAGAGCTTTATTTTGGCAGCTCCTGTTGATCTGTTTTCTGTTTCCATAACAAAATCATACTCCTTACCAGCTTCCAGCTCAACATAATCGGTATATTGCTCAACGCTGGTATAAATAAAGGGAAGTTCCTTACCATCCAGAATAATACGTTTGGCATCATAACATTTGATATGAAACTGGTGTTTTCCTGTCTGGTCAGGTATAAGTTTGCCTTCCCAGCGTATGGCGTAGGCAGAATCTGTAACGTAATCAGGGCGGCCTGTATACCAGAGATAATTTATATTGGGAACAATCTCTTCATGAGACATTATTTTATATTCCGGATCTTTGTAAAAGCGGGCATGCAATCCTGGATTACCCTCTATTGTCCTGAAATGCCCGGAAGTGATAAGTACACTGTTTTCAGGCGGACGGTGGATCATATATTCGGTAACAGGACAAACCATTATTGCAGGGCCAAACATAAACTGGTCGTTAACATTATAAGTCTTAACATCACCTGTAAAGTCCATTGCAAGCCCGCGCATAATTGTATAACCTTCATTCGTTACCCGCCATGCCAGGGAATATATATAAGGCATTAGCCTGTAGCGCAAATGGTTAATCTTCACCATTGATTCTGAAAACTCACCAAATTCCCATATTTCCCGTGGTGTTTCAGAACCATGTGACCTGAATATGGGACAAAAAGCACCAAATTGAAACATACGTGCATAAAGTTCCTGATAGGCAGGATCTTTGCCCCCTTTCCAGAATACTCCTCCATAAGCACCAAGCACAAAAGCACCAATATCAAAGGTCCAGTATGGAATACCTGACATACTGAAGTTAACACCAGCAGCTATTTGCTTTTTATAGATTTCCCAGCTGGCTCCAATATCTCCCGACCAGGTGGTAGCTGCAGTTCTCTGCTGACCTGCAAATGCCGATCGTGTGAGCATATATACACGCTTTTGCCCGGCTTCTTTGCGCTGATTTTCATAAAGCTTATCCATCATAACCAGTGAATATGCATTCAAATACCTGGCCCATGATCCCAGATTATTGGTGCCAACCTTCTTCATTTCATATTCTTCAGCTTCCTTGGTGGTTGCATTGACGATGTCCGGTTCCGTAGAATCGATCCACAAAGCATCAATTCCAGCAGAAATTAATCCCTTCTTCACATAATCCCAGTAAAGATCATTGGCTTCAGGAATAAATGCATCAAAGTATTTAAACCCTGCCCACCCCACTGTATTAAAAAGATAACCCCTTTGCTCCATATCTTTATAAATCTGTGTATTGGGACCCAGCCCCGGCCATATTGAGATCATAATATGATAATTCATGTCATGAATCTTGCTGATCATCTCCTTTGGCCTGGGAAACTTTTTTTCATCAAAAAACATCTGGCTCCAGTTTTCACGTCCATCCCAGTAATCCCAATCCTGTATAATATTGTCTATAGGGATTTTTCGTATGCGGTATTCTTCAGCAATGCCAAGTAATTCATCACGATCATCATAATGTTCCTTGCTCTGCCAGTAACCATATGCCCACCTGCCATACATAGGGGCCTGTCCGCTTAGATCCCTGTAACCGGCAATAACTTCATCCATATCCCGGCCGTAAATAAAATAATAATCTATATTATCACCCACCTCCGACCATATAGAAGTCTCATTATCACTATCCTTAAAAATCGTTTTGGAGTAATTGTCCCAGAGTATCCCATATCCTTTTGAAGAAATCAGAAAGGGATTCACGGCATCAGTATTGGTCTGTACCAGTTTGACAGTACAGTTACGATAGTTCATATATCCATACTGGTGCTGCCCCAGTCCGTATATACCCTCATCAGGAGTTAATCTGAATTTCTGCTGAACACTGAATGCTTCCTCATACTCATTTTTAAATGGTGTGAAAACAGGTTTTTCGCTTTCTGTAAGAATTGTACCATTATTTAACCCGGAGTACTTAATCCTCCCGTCTTCTTTTGATATAAGTAATGCTATTCTATCGCCCGATATATTTATATACTTTGACTTTTCCGTGATTTGTAATTGAATATCAGGTAATCTGTTTTTCATCACTGCCAGGCTATGTTTTTCAGGTGATCCTCCTGGCCCCCATTTTACCACCCGGACTATATTATCGGCATAAAACTGAACCTTAAGATTTATTTCTTCTGTCTCAAGCTGTATCCCGTTCTGAATATAGCTGACAATTTGCTGATCAGGTGTACACCGGTATGCTATGTATATGTAAATTATTGCAAAAAATATAATACTACGCTTCATCATAATTTTTTGTGTTTTTTAAACGGTTTATCTCTGCTTACCTAAGAAAAAATACTTTTTGTGTTTCAATAAGCCTATCCCCTGCCTGCAACCGGCAGAAATAAAGACCATTTGTTAAATGACCCGGGTAAAAGAGAATTTCATGATTACCTGCATGTTTTCTTTCACTAACAAGCGTTTCCACTTCGTTACCCAGTATATCATAAACTTTTAATGATACGAAATTATCAAATGGAATAGTGTATGATATTATTGCATCCCTGTTAAAAGGATTTGGATAGGTGGAAATTTTTTCAAATGATTCAGATTGTTTGTGCCACTGTTTCGAAGAAGATATAACATTTTCCCCGATGCGAATTCTATATACTGCCGATCCTGATGTTATATATAAAGTCTTCCTGTCATTATCACCCCAGTTACAGTTTGTTGTCTGCCCAGGCACTTCTATTGTATCCAATACAGTGCCATCAGGCGAAATTACCCATACCCCGAAAGGGCCTGCAGAGAAAATATTGCCCTCTTCATCCACTTTCATTCCGTCTGTAGAACTAGGACCATCCATATATGCAAACTGCTGCTTACTGGCAATAACAGTATCATCTATTACATCCCATACATATATAATGTTGCTTTCGGAATCTCCAACATATAGCTTAGTCTCGTCAGGTGAGAAAGCAATCCCATTGGGCCTTTGAAGAGAGTTATCAAGAAGCTGTAATGATCCTGAGGAGCTGATTCTGTATATACCGTAGAATCCCAGCTCCTCCTGATCAGGTGATATACCATAGGGAGGATCAGTGAAAAAAACAGAACCATCGGATTTAACTGCAATATCATTGGGACTGTTGAGCCTTTTACCATCGTAGTGCGTAGCAAGGGCTGTTTCAGTACCGTCAGTTTCAATTCGTGCCAGGCGACGGTTGCCGTGCTGTGCTAAAAGTAGCCTGTTCTGCGAATCCAGAGCCAGGCCGTTGGAATTACCTGACGGGTTCAGATACTCCTTAGTCCCTGAACCGGCTGACCATTGATAGACTATATTTGCCGGGATATCACTAAACAACAATCCCGCACCATCCATCCATACAGGCCCTTCAACGAATTGAAATCCATCTGCAACTTTCTCCAGTTCAGAGTCCTGTGGAACAGGTGACTGACAGAACATAAAAAAAGTACTTAAAAGAAAAATAATCCCTGTTGTAAGAAGGTGATGTTTATAATTAAAAACTTTTGCCACTATTTTCATTTCTTATACTTTTATGGTTTATATTATTTTTAAAAATAGGTAAATTTTTATAAATCCTTTATAAATAGATATTTTTAGTTTTAGAACACAAACCTTGACAGGTAACTTTTAGAGAGGTTTTATTACATTTGAAGGCAGAAAATTATAGATAATTAAGAATTATTACATTTATGCCCGGGGAAATATCATGATTGTGAGAAAATCTTGCGAGAAGATACTGTTTAATTTGATTATTCTGTTATGCATTTGCAGGTCAATTTATGCACAGACAGATAGTCTATATATTAATGAAATTCTTGCTGCAAATATAAACTCTAATCTCAGTCCGACTTATTCAGAATATGCGGACTGGATAGAAATATATAATGCCGATACATCAGAAGCGGATATTGGCGGATACTATCTGACTGATAATCCTTTTGAACCAGCCAAATGGGAAATCCCTGCCAATACTAAAATATCTGCAGGAGGATATATCCTTTTCTGGGCTGACAATCACGATACAACTATTCACACAAATTTTGAGTTAAGCAGAAGAGGAGAATTCATAGGTTTGTTTGATGCCGGCGGATCTGTAATAGACTCGTTTAGCTTCAGGTATCAAAAAAACGATATATCATACGGCCGACTGGTAAATGACTTATATTCCTGGGGATACTTCGATACAGTAACCCCGGGTTCACCAAATAATATAGTATATTACTCAGGTATAGCAGCTGATCCGCAATTCTCAGTTTCAGGGGGATACTGTTCGGGAAGTCAGACTCTTACTCTTTCATCAGAAATACCTGCTACAGAAATTCACTATACATTTGATGGAAGACCTCCTGTTGAATCTTCTCCTCTATATTCAGAATCCATAGGTATTGACTCTACAATGGTTATAAGGGTCCGCACTTACGAGGACGGAAAATTACCCGGCGATATTATTACACATACATATTTTATTGATGAAGAAGTAAACCTTCCCTTTATATCACTGGTAACGGACCCTGATAACCTATTTGACGATGTGACCGGTATATATGTCATCGGCACAAACGGAGTTTCAGGCTATTGCTCAAGTACTCCGATGAATGTCAACCAGGACTGGGAAAGACCTCTTAACATTGAATATTACGACATGGTTGGTGACGTACAGATTAATCAAAGAGCCGGCGTTAAAATATTCGGGGGCTGTTCCAGAACCAGGTACCCGCAGAAATCGCTTGCATTATATGCCCGCAGTGAATATGGGAAAGGTTCGTTTGATTATCAGTTATTCAGAAATAAACACATATATAGTTTTGAGAATTTTATCCTGCGAAGTTCAGCAGATGACTCACCTTTGACCATGTACAGGGATCCACTTACCCAGTCCGTACTGGCCGGGGAAGTAGATGTGGACGGACAGGCATATGAACCTGCTGTTGTATTTATAAATGGAAAATACTGGGGAATACACAATATACGGGAACAATTAAATGAACATTATGTGGTTGGAAATTATAATATAGATGTGGAAGAGGTGAATTTATTAAAAAGATATCCTGAGATGCCCTATAATGTTGTATATGGAAGTGCAGAACATTATAATGATATGATAGATTACATCGATGCACACAACATGTCAACTGATGTAAATTATGAATACATAAAAACTCAAATGAATATTGATAGTTATATAGATTACCAGATTGCTGAGATATTTCTTGGAGCCGATGACTGGCCGGGAAATAATATAAAATTCTGGAGAGCCAGTACAGGTCCGTTTAACAAATGGAAATGGATGTTTTATGACATGGACTGGACATTTACTCATTCAAGCTGGAACATACTTGAGCGTGCCACAGATCCCAATTGCAATTGCAGCTGGCCCAATCCACCATGGTCAACCTTCCTGTTCCGAAAGCTGCTTGAAAACGAGTCCTTTAAAAACGAATTCATCCAGCGTTATGCCTACTATATGAGTACAACCTTTCATCCTGACCGTTTAAAATATTTTATTGATAGCCTTAAAACAAATATAGAACCTGAGATTCCCAGACACATAGAGAGATGGGGAGATCAGACAGTACCCAATCCTGAAAGCTGGATAAAGCCTAATTTTAATTCAATGGAAGAATGGGAATATAATATTAATGTGATGAGAACATTTACCGATGAGCGGCCCGCATATGCTATCAGTCATCTTATCGATTACTTCGGCCTGACTGGCATGGCAAATCTTACTATCGGCTCTAACCTTCCGGATGCCGGAATTATAAAAATTAACAACAAAAAAATTCCCGGAGGTGAATATCAGGGTGATTATTTTACGGATATTCCTTTGAATATTAAAGCCATTTCATATCTTGGATACAAATTATCTTACTGGGAAGCTGAACCGGTAATAGAAGAACCAATAACATATACAACACCTGAAATTGAGATTGAACTTACGAGAGAGTTATTACTGACAGCTTACTTTGAAGAGGCTGTCGTTGATACTCCAGTCGTAATCATTAATGAGATAAACTATCATTCTCCTGATTCTATCAATCCCGGAGACTGGATTGAACTGTATAACAGACGGGCTGAGACTATTGATCTTACAGGCTGGACATTTAAAGATGAAAATGACGAACATGTTTTTGTCTTTCCCAATGGTTTGGAAATAGGAGCAAATGATTATCTGGTGCTTTGTAATGATATAACTTCTTTTGAGACAGTATTTCCAGGAGTAAAAAACAGTGTTGGAAATTTTAATTTTGGTCTTAGCAACGGCGGTGAAGTTATACGGCTGTATGACCTGTGCAATTCTCTTATTGATTCAGTACATTATGATGATACTGACCCCTGGCCTGTAAGTCCGGATGGAACAGGACCCAGCCTGGAACTTAAAGGACCTGATCTAAATAATGATTCAGCTCAAAACTGGACCGCCTATACTAAAAACGGAACACCCGGGGCACAGAATCTTATCTATACTCCCAGCGGACTGCAGGATAAATATCTATCTTTAAGGTCAGTTAAACATGCCCTGTATCAGAACTATCCAAACCCATTTGACTTATATACAAATATTTCTTACTCCATCACAAATAATGGATTTGTCCGCCTGAGAGTATATGATATTTCTGGCAGAGAAATTCTCAACCTGGTGAATGAATATCAGCAAACAGGTATATATACGGTTAAACTGAATGCAGGGAATCTCAAAAGCGGTATCTATTTTTATACTTTACAGGTTAATAATGAATTTGCGACTACAAGGCGGATGGTTATAGTAAGGTAATTAATTTGTTCAGGTTTAGAATAAATTATCATATGAAAAAATAAATTATATTTTGTCTAATGCTTAAAAGAACAATGAACAAATCAACCCGGCTTAGAAAGCTTATTATCCTTCTGTTCCTAATTATTTCCTCTGACATTTTTTTATTAAAAGTACACTCACAATCCTTGCTATGGAAAATAAGCAGAGGAGATATTGAGGCTGCATCGTATCTTTACGGTACGATTCACATAAAAGATAAAAGAGTATTTGAGTTTAGTGATTCTGTTTTATTAGCGTTTGAAAAATGTGATGCTTTTGCTATTGAAGTGGACTTAAGTCCTGAGAATCTTGCTCTTTTATCCCAAAAAATGATCCTCCCTGATGACCTGACACTTAAGGATTTATTTGCAGAAGAGGAATACCAGCTTGTTAAGGCAGTTGTTGAAGATATTATTGGCGTTGATATTTTACTCTTTAATAAGTTAAAACCCATTGCTATATTATCTCTTGTCATGAATTTCCAGTTTGCCAATGATGTTGATATGTCTGTAGACGAATATTTTTACAGGAAAGCTGTCGCAGAGGATAAGGAAGTTATTGGCATTGAAACAATTGAAGAACAACTTGAAATATTGGAAACCATCCCGAATGATTATATAATAGAATATTTTAAAAACATTGATCATGCAAAAGAAGATATGGAAATAATTATAAAACTGTATCAGTCTGCAGAACTTGAAAAAATGCTTGAAATGATGCAGAAAGATAAATCAATGGTCATGATGAAGAAAAACCTGTTAACTGACAGAAATAGAAAGATGTCGGAAAGAATTCAGACTATGATCGGTGAACAACCAACTTTTATTGCTATAGGAGCCGGACATCTACCCGGCAAGGAAGGCATTATTAATATATTAACAAAGGCAGGTTATAAAATCGAACCTGTAAGATAAAAAATAAATAAAATAATATCAATCACTATACATTAATATTAAACCAGGAGGTAATTATGTCTGGCTCATTTGAATACCCCGATTTTGTTGCACGCTTCTACGATGTAATCTATAGGAAAGTACGCTCGGAAGTTGACACAGAATATTTCATGAACAAAATACTTGTAACTAAAGGCAAAGTCCTGGAAATTGGTGTTGGTACGGGAAGGTTCTTTATAGATGCACTTGCAAAGGGGGCTGATATTTATGGAATAGATATCAGCAAAAACATGATTGATGTTTTGAAGAAAAAGCTAACCCCTGAAAATCATTGCAGGGTAATGACAGGGGACGCCGGCACTATGAACATGGATTTGAAATTCAATTTGATTGTTGCTCCGTTCCGCGTTTTTGCCCATATACTCGAAACAGAAAATCAGATTTCATTTCTTAATAATGTTTATAAGCACCTTAGCGATAAAGGCAAATTTATCTTTGATCTCTTTGTACCTGACCCTAAACTTATGGCTGAAGGAATTGATAATTTAACTGACTTTGAAGGCGAGTACGAACCAGGTAAGAAAGTCAGACGTGTTGTATCATCAAAAACTGATATAGTAAACCAGCTGCTTGATGTAACAATGAAATTTATCTGGGATGAGGATAATGAACAAATAGAAAAAGAATGGGAGCTTCAGCTTCGATTATTCTTCAGGTATGAGCTGGAACATTTAATTAAGCTTTCAAAACTTAGCCTGGTTAACATCTTTGGTGATTACCAGGAAAATCTTTTAAATTCTGATTCTAAAGAGTTTATTATTGTCTGTAAAAAGTAGATTCAGGAATTCTTTGCTTTGTCAATATTATCAGTATATGCTATACCAAAAGTCATATCTACTCTGCGGGTTGGCTGAGCTGAATAATTGGTTAATGAGCTCGATGCCAACGGTCCGTTTGGAAGTATTACGGTCTTATTATCAGGTGTTTTTAATACAGTAACAAATATCTGTATCTCACTTATTGTTCCGTTATATCCCAGCGCATCAATATAATCCCCTGTTTTAAATGGTCTGAAAATAAGTATCATAACTCCTCCGGCAAAATTTTGTAAAGTGCCTGAAAGAGCCAAACCAATGGCTAAACCGGCAGCACCCAGAATAGCAATAAAAGATGTGACTTCAATTCCGACCATAGCAAGAACACTTAAAACTATTAGTTTTTAAGCAAAATATTAACCATGCTTGTAAAGAAAGTCTGCAAGGAAATATCCGTCTTTCTTTTTTCCAGTCTGCGTCGTAAAACCCTGGTAATAATATTGGTTATCCAGAATCCCAGAATTAATACCACAATTGCCAGAATTAATTTGGGCCCGTAAGTTAAAAGCAAATCATAAATTTTTTCCGTGTACAATTTTACATTTTCCATTTTACTTTGATTTTAATTTGTTTAACAAACAAAAATAAATACAATATTTGAAAGCAATTGCTATAAAAAATAGTCTTTTACATTAAAATTGTCCTTCTGAAGAAATGGACTCTGACCGCCCATTTATATCTATTGATCTAAAACTTCACTCTTAACTGAACTCTTATTTCCGATTTTGTATTTCCGCTAATCTCACTTAACCCCGAGCTGATAAAATCTCTGTTACTATAGGTAGTTCGGCCATATTTTAGCCACAGGTCAATTCCACGTGTAAAAGAATACTTTAACATTATATAAGTCCGCACTCCCTGGTAATACAAAGGCGGAATTGAATATGAATAGAGTAAATCATTCTCATAAGCATAAATTCTTGAGTAATATGTATCAGTATCAAAGAAGGCATACCTGAAATATATGGTTGCCGGGACTCTCTGTATATTATAAATAATGTCCTGGTACAACAAATATCCTTTGTCAGGGGACTCACTCTTTCTCTCAACCCTGTTTATTTCAACCCTGCTTCTGAGCTGAAGATTATCATTCAGGGAATATGACAAGTGAAGTCTTATTTTTAATTTTTCTATTTCTTCGGGTTTTGCAATTAATGTATCTTCCGATGTAATGTTTTCAAATTCTTTCTCGCTCTTTATCCTGAGATTGGCATTAAAATTATTATTGGGTGCATAATCCAGCTGAATGAAATAATCTGCCCCTGTTGAAGGCGCACTAACATTATATTTTAGCCAGGGAAATTTATATATATCAGCATAAGCCGATATTTTCCAGTACTTAAGCGGATGAGTTTCTGTTCCTATATAAAATCCGTTTTCATTTGAATTATAAGAATTCTCCGACAGGGCATTGCCATAATGTGTGTAGAAGTCCTTTTGATACATCCTGTAAAAAGCTGAAAAGGAGATCAGGCTACTTATATAAATCATGGTACCGTGTATCATTCCCCATGCATTGTTCCCGATAGCAGTCTCTCCAAACAGGTTTAATTTTTTAATATTTGCCTGGTAATCGACTCCGAAGTTGGTTATTTCAGCTCCGGTAAAATCAAACAGGTTATATACTCTTTCTGATTCATGCAGTTCACCTCCAAACTTATAATGTACTAATGTTGTACCCAGTGACCAGAATTTTTTCTTAAGACTGACATTTACCCCATATGCTGTTTCTCTTATTACTTTCTCATCATAGTTTTCAGCCGGTGTTCTGTGATATCCTGTATTCTGAAATGTTGAAAATTCATAAAAACCGGGTTTAATAGTATCAACAATATTTGCATCCCTTTTCTTCCGGGAATAAAACAGCGTAACATCGAGATCTCCTATTGACGCCGTGCTTGCAGCACCCCTGAAAAAGATGTTTTCATCGGTTGAGGCATACCTTTTTATTCCTTCCTCCCTTTTTTTAATATTAGTCACATATGCAGATTTGCCAAATGCCAGTCCGCTCCACAAAGTTAATCCCTGACCAAACTGCAAATGATAGTCACCAATGTGTATTTTTTTGAATATACTAAAATTCTTAAGCTGAAGATATGCTGAATAAAAATCAAAATTGTATCTGTTGTCGCCCTTAAAAAATTCCTCACCCGCATCTTTCTCTGCAGTGAGTCCGGCAAAGATCCTGTTGTGCAGACTATATTTATACCTTGCATATATTTTATTAGGATCCCCAAGATACCTGCTTGTGTTTGGATTAATATTAAGTATTGAGTCACTCACAGGCAAGTAACCATTTTGCTTTTCAAGAGTGCGCTGTGCTCTTAATATCAGCTCATGCTGACCATGTCTATGGATATCTTTAAGCATAACAGTTTCGTCCGGCCTAACAGGTTGTATCGAAACAAAAGGAATCAAGAACCTGATGTCTTCCTGTGAAAATCCGTATACATAATTTAGTTCATAAATACTCATTATGGCATCATTTTCTTTAATATAATCAAGCAGGCTTTGTATCTGAAAATCAGTCAGAATATGTAGCTTCTTTAGTTCATTATAGCTGGCTGTATTAAGGTTTAAGGGATTTTCATAGTAATAATATAATTCTTCAAACAATGTTGTATAATCAACCTGCAGATCAGTAACTGAAAAAATCTCTTCAGTAAGGTCTTCAAAGGATTCATAATTTTCAAAAGAAAAGTTTTGTGCCGGCAAAGAAACGGTAAAATACAGGTAAGCTATAATGACTGTAATATGTTTATAATTCATAAAATCCTGTCAGAAGTATTTACATGAAAGAATAACTAAACGATACATGTGGAGTATACCCCAGTATCTGATGTTGCGAAAAAGCCAAATCAGCCTTAATTCCTTTGTAAACGAACCCCACACCAAATGAATAACTTGACATTTCAAAAGTAGATATTCCAAATCTTGCATATATGCTTTTAATTACCTGGTATTCAACGCCTCCCTGGTATACAGGCTTTTGCTCAAGGTCTTTTTCTGCTTCCATAACAACTAATAGTTTCTCTGTAAAATAATACCCGATTCCTACCTGAAATATTGTGGGTACCTTTTCTGTTTCAAAAGTATGGTAGTGAGACATTGTAGGATTATATACATGGGCACCAATAAGTAATCCCTTAATAGGTTCAGCGAGTATACCTCCTTCAACGGCCAAAGTGGTACTGTTCCCATAGTCTCCTGCCTGATAAATATTCAATAAATCTAACTGTATCCCTGCAGAAAACTTTTCACCAAAAGGTTTTCCAAAAGCAAGGGATATCTTGCTTTCATTATATTTTGAATATCCGAAAAAAGTTACACTTGCGCCAATCGTACCCCTGTTTGTAGGTATTGCCAGGGCTAAGGAATGAAGACCATACTGGGATACAACATATTTATTTTCATAATGAAAGCCAAGGGTAAGTTTGTCAATACCTGTTAATCCTGCCTGATTGTGGTAATTTGACCATAAATCTTTTAATACTACTCCTGAATTGGATAGCCCTGAAGCTCTTGCACCAGAGGGGTAATTATCGTTCACTGCATAAACAGAAACGTACATGAAGAATAATAAATATGTAAGACATTTGGGAATTTGATTTCTTTTAACAGTATTGACTCTCCAAAAATATTGAACTTCAGGCAAATCTCTGATATTAGTCAACCTTGTAATCATACTTAACTTTTGAAAGGTCCTGGTTTGCCTTAGTGATTTTATCTTTTAGATTTTGTTTGAAATCACTAAGCCTTTCTGCAATTTTTTTATCCGATAATCCAAGAATCTGTGATGCCAGAATTCCGGCATTCTGGGCTGCATTTATTCCTACTGTTGCAACCGGTATACCCGGAGGCATCTGAACAATTGATAATAACGCATCCAGACCATTGAGAGATCTATCTATAGGAACACCAATTACTGGTATTTTTGTCATCGAAGCTATTACACCCGGCAAATGCGCCGCCATTCCTGCTGCAGCAATTATTACCTTTATCCCCCTCGATTCTATACTCCCTGTAAACTCTTCCACTTCCTTTGGAGTCCTGTGTGCAGAAAGAGCATTCATTTCAAAAGGGATTTTAAGATTATTTAAAACTTCTGCTGCTTTCTCCATTACCGGCAGATCAGATTTGCTGCCCATGATAATACTTACTTGTGGTATCATTTCTTAACCTTTTAAATTTTACAGTATTGTTAAATAATCAGATAGTGGTTTATAATTTATTAATTTTATAAATATATAAATAATAATAATTGCAAATTCCGAATTTGGGACTTATTAAGCTGAGAATTTGTATTTTCACAAGATATAAAAATTCCTTTCAAATCAATGGATAAAATAAGGATACTTGATAAAGAATTCAGGATTTCAATAACCAACGGTAAAATTCAGGAATCTATCGAGCGTATGGCAGATCAAATGAATAAAGATTTACAGGATAATAATGTTATTTTCTTAGGAATTCTTAACGGTGCTTTTATGTTTGTTTCTGACCTAATAAGGAGGATAAAATTTGATTGTGAAGTATCATTTTTAAAACTGGCAACATACGAGGGATCATATAGCACGGGCTCTGTAAAAAGACTGATAGGTCTGGATGAAGATATAGCCAATAAGACGGCAGTTGTTCTTGAAGACGTTATAGATACGGGTTTTACTATGGATAACATAATGAAGCAGCTTAAAGGTTATGACCCGGGACAGATTAAGGTTGCCACTCTCTTTTTCAAGTCCGGTCGCTTCAGCAGAAACAATATACCTGATTATGTTGGCATTGAGATACCTGACAATTTCATAGTGGGCTATGGATTGGATTATAAAGGTTATGGAAGGAATTTAAAAGATATCTATGTAATGACAGACTATTAAATAATTCTATCTTTATAGCAAAAAAATTAGCCTGCAGGTTATTAAACAGATGAATTTATAAACATACTTTAATATGCTGAACATTGTATTATTCGGGCCGCCTGGCGCAGGCAAAGGAACCCAGGCAGAAAAGATAATCGACAAGTATAATCTTGTTCATCTTTCTACAGGTGATATTTTGAGAAGTGAGCTGGCTGACAAAACAAAACTGGGGCTTGAAGCAAAAAAGTTTATGGACAAAGGTGAGCTCGTTCCTGATGAGGTTGTAATTGGCATGATTGAGACAAAAATTGATCAGAATCCTGTTGCTAAAGGATTTATCTTTGATGGTTTTCCCAGAACAACTGCCCAGGCGGAAGCCCTTGATAAGCTGCTGTTAAAAAAGGGAACCCCTATAACTGCTATGCTAATGCTCACTGTTGAACATGAAGAATTAATAAAGAGACTCTTAAACAGGGGAAAAGATTCGGGAAGAAGAGACGATCAGGATATATCAGTAATTGAAAATAGAATAAGAGTATATAATAATGAAACTGCCCCACTAATAAATTATTACGAAAAACAAGGCAAATACCGTGCTGTTCATGGCATGGGCTCTATTGAAGAAATCTTTGAAAGACTTTGTCATACTATAGATCATCTTTAATTTAAGGACAGCTGTTCATGTTTCAGTTTATTATAAAAATATTATGTTCCTAAACCGTAATCCGTTAAATTTTAGTAACCTTCTGAGCATTTCACCAATCATGCACTTGTTATGTCAGAATCAAACTTTGTAGACTATATTAAAATATTTTGCAGGTCAGGGAAGGGAGGTGCCGGTTCCGCACACTTTCACCGTGACAAATTCAACCCCAAAGGAGGTCCTGACGGCGGAGATGGAGGCAGGGGAGGACATCTAATTCTTAAAGGGAACAGCCATCTGTGGACCTTACTTCATCTAAGATATAAGAAACATATATTTGCCGGAAACGGTCAAAACGGGTCAAAAGCTTTAAAGTCCGGGTCTGACGGCAAAGATAAAATTGTTGAAGTGCCTCTGGGAACAGTAGCTAAAACTGCAGAAAGAGACGAAATTCTTTTTGAGATTACAAAACACGGTGAGGCACATATCCTTGTTCAGGGGGGCAGAGGAGGATTAGGAAATACCCATTTTAAATCATCTGTTAACCAGACCCCCAGATATGCACAACCCGGGGAACCAGCCATTGAAGGATGGTATTTGCTCGAACTTAAAGTACTTGCCGACATTGGACTTGTAGGATTTCCAAATGCAGGAAAATCTACTCTTCTGTCGGTTGTATCTGCAGCAAAACCAAAAATTGCCGATTATCCGTTTACTACTCTCACCCCAAACCTGGGTATTGTATCCTATAAAGATGATAAATCATTTGTAATGGCTGATATCCCGGGAATTATTCAGGGGGCAAGTGAAGGTAAGGGACTGGGTCTAAGGTTTCTGCGACACATCGAACGTAACAGTACACTGTTGTTTATGGTTGCTGCTGACAGCAATGATATTAGCGGTGAATATAAAACTCTTCTTTATGAGCTAAAGAAATATAATCCTGAACTTCTTGATAAAAAAAGAGTATTGGCCATAACAAAATCAGACCTGCTTGATGATGAACTGGCTGAGGATATTAAAAAGGATTTGCCAAAGATACCATATGTATTCATATCATCAGTAACTAACCATAATATAACAAAACTGAAGGACTTGCTCTGGAGAGAGCTGAACCGATGAATTGGTCTCTTATTACTCGTTGCCCGCTTCCCGTTTCTGATTAAATAATTGCCAGCAATAGAACAGTAAAGCAATAGAACAGTAAAGCAATACATTCTTAATAATGATTAATGTATTATCTTTGTATTCCCTTGGTATTATAACAGAAAAAACATAATTTTCAGAACATTTCTTAAACGATCTTATGCATTCTGTCAATTTCAAATATTACCGCTTCTTCTGGTATATAATAATTTTCACACTTGTTATACCAACCCTTTTACCAGCCCAGAAAAGCAGTATACGCTTTCAGCATTATACAGCAGACCAGGGACTTTCGCAAAACATGATTGATTGCATACTTCAGGATAGTAAAGGCTTTATGTGGTTTGGTACCTGGAATGGATTAAATCGTTTTGACGGATATTCATTTACTGTTTTTAAACAGGATCCTAAAAACATTAATACAATATCTAACAATTTTATTTATGCTCTCTGTGAAGATAAGTACGGAAATATATGGATAGGGACCGGTGGCGGACTGAATATCTTTGTTTATGAAGCAGACAAATTTATTGAATATAAAAATAAGCCAGGTGACAGTCAAAAAATTATTTCTGACCGTATTAATGCAATTATATCTGACCGTAACGGGGACATATGGATTGGAACTGATAAAGGTGCCGATAAAATAAAAATTGATAATAAGTCTGGAGATATAAAAGAAGTTTATCATTTTATCAGCAGCAGCCGGCCCGGAGATCTTTCAGATAATAACGTATTGACCATCTATGAGGATAAAAATGACAATATCTGGATAGGCACAGATAATGGATTAAATCTTTACAACAGGGAGAGCAACATATTTAAAGTTTTTCAGAATCAGCCTCAAAACCCTAACAGCCTGGCTGAAAATACAATAAATACAGTATACCAGGATAGCCAGGGATTTTTATGGATTGGCACTAATACCGGTTTAAGTAAAATGGATGTTAATCTACAGACATTTACTAACTATTATCATGATCCTGCTAATCCTTTTTCATTAGTACATAATGCCGTAAAAAGCATTACCGAAGATTTAAATGAGAAACTCATTTTTGGCACTTTAGGCGGAATGAGCATATATAACCACAAAGATGACAATTTCAGTAATTCTGTTCAGCAGCTTAATACATCATACGGACTTAACAATGATTTTATAAATTGTGTTTATGCTGACCATAAGGGGAACATATGGATTGGAACCGAAAGAGGAGGTATAAATAAATATAATATTTATCAAAAGAATTTTGAGTTTCTTGAACATGAATCAGGAAATACCAATAGTCTGAGTCACAAAACAGTAAACTCTATCCGGGAAGATGATGGTAATATCTGGATAGGCACTGCTGGCGGAGGATTAAATAAATTCAACAAAAAAAACCAAAATTTCAGACATTTCAAGTATGAAGCGGGTAATCCAAACTCTCTGGCAAGCGATTTTATTACCTCTATATACAGGGATAAAAACAATAATCTGTGGGTTGGTTCCTGGGGAGGAGGTTTACATAAATTAATGCCCGGTAATGAAACTTCCGGCATATTCATTAATTACCAGAGTGATCCCCAACATAATAACAGCCTTATTAACGACTTTGTATCATCCATAACAGAAGATAAACATGGCAACCTGTGGATCGGGACACTGGGCGGACTTGATAAATTCAATACTGTAACAAATAAATTCGAACATTTTACAGGTGAGCATGAATATAAAAGGGTAGACCAGGTAGGATGTCTTCATTTTGATAAGTGGGACAATTTATGGGTCGGTACAATAGAGGGATTATTTAAAATTTATGCCGGTGAAAATGGAGATATTGATACGCGGAAAAGCAAAGTAAAGTACTTTATTAACGACCCGGAGAAAAAGAATAGTATAAGCGGAAATTACGTTATTTCGATTTGCGCTGATAAGAATAATAATTTGTGGTTCGGAACTTACGGTAATGGTCTGAATAAGCTAATTTTCGATACACTGGATAATAATGATGAAGAAATATTTGTAAGTTATACTGAAACTGACGGACTGTCGAATAACGTAGTGTATGGAATACTTGAGGATGAGGTTGGAAACCTGTGGCTTAGCACTGACAATGGTTTATCGAAATTTGACCCGGGAAAAGAGGAATTCAGAAACTATTACGTTGCGGACGGATTGCAAAGTAACCAGTTCTACTGGTCAGCCTGTTATAAAAACAAATACGGGAAAATGTATTTTGGAAGCATGAACGGGCTGAATGCTTTTTATCCCGAAAAAATTATTGATATCAATAATACTCCTCAGATAATAATTACCGATTTCAAGATTTATAACCGTTCCGTGGAAGTTGGTGAAAAATATAATAACCGTGTAATATTAAGCAAAGCAATTACCCATACCGATCATCTGGTAATATCATATAAATCCAATGAGCTATCATTCGAATTTTCCGCACTTGATTTTGATCAGCCTGATAAAATAGAATATGCTTATAAAATGGAAAATTTTGATAATCAATGGACATATGTAAGCTCAAACCGAAGGTTTGCAAGCTATACAAACCTTAAGGGCGGGGATTATACATTTTTTGTGAATGCCACAAATAACTTTGGCAAATGGAGTGACAATCCATTGAAAATTAAAATTACTATAGTCCCCCCGTTCTGGGTAACATTGTGGTTTAAGATGATAGTGGCCTTATTCCTTATATCTGCAATAATAGCCTATAACAGGTATCGCACTTATACACTGAAAAATCAAAAGAAAAAACTCGAAAAGCTTGTAAAGGAAAGAACAAATAAAATCGAAGAACAAAAAGAGGAACTGATTGTACAGGCAAATAATCTGAAAGAATCAAACCTGCAACTGGAAAAAAGACAGAAACAAATTGAAGGCCAGAAGAAACAGCTTGAAAATCAAAATATAGAAATTCTTGAACAGCGGGACAAGCTTATTGAACTGAATAAGAAAGTCCAGCATATCAATCAGCAGCAATTGAAATTCTTTACTCACATTTCACATGAATTTCGCACTCCGCTAACCCTTATTATTACTCCGATAGAACAATTAATCAAAAGACTTGATGAAACGAGTCCAAATCACAGCAAATTGCAGCTCGTTTATAAAAATGCGCAAAGGTTACTCCATCTGATAAATCAGCTTATGGAGATAAGAAAAGTTGAAAAGGGTAAAATTGAACTTGCAGCATCCAAAGGTAACATTGTAAAATTTGTTAAGAATATCGCCCAGTCCTTCTCAGGACTTACAGTACAACGCAATATCGAATTCAATATAATTGCTGATTCCGAAATTATTGAAATATATTTCGACAGGGACAAAGTCGAAAATATAGTGTATAACCTCCTTTCAAATGCCTTTAAATACACACCTGAAAAAGGACGTATAAGCATTGAAATAAAAACCAGTACCGGGGACCATATCCCGCATGAAGAAATTCCAATTATTGACAAACATAACTATAAACATATAGAAATCAAAGAATATGCTGAAATCAGGGTAAGTGATTCAGGCCCCGGTATAGAGCATAACCACATAAAGGATATATTCCGCCGGTTCTATCGTATTCACTCACATATAAGCCACAAGATTCAGGGTACAGGTATTGGATTATTCCTGACCAAGGAGCTGGTAAAAGCGCATAAAGGTTTGTTGTTTGTAAGAAGTGAACCAGATAAAGGTTCATCGTTCAGTGTATTACTGCCAATGGGAAATAAGTACCTCACACCTGATGAAATAATAAAAGACAGAAGTCTAATTACAGAAACCAGCAAAAAAATACACATACAAATACTTGCTGAACATTCTAACAGCAGTCAGGTTAAGAGTATAAAAGAATATTCTAATATAACGGAAAATAATAACGAAAAACCATTATTATTATTCATCGATGACGACGATGACTTATGCTCCTATGCATGTGAATATTTTAGTAAATCCTTTAATGTTATAAGTGCGATAAACGGACAGGAAGGATTTGAAAAAGCTTACGAATACTCACCAGACCTCATTATATCCGATATAATTATGCCTGAAGTTGACGGACTGGAAATGTGCACGCGTCTGAAATCAGATATCAACACCTCGCATATCCCTGTTATTCTGCTTACCGCACGCTCAGAAGTAGAAAATTATGTAGAAGGATTTGAAACAGGTGCGGATGATTATATACCAAAGCCTTTCAATATTGAAGTTCTCGAGGCAAAATCAAAAAGCCTGATAGAAAACAGGAGAAAATTAAGAAAGTCCTTTATCCGAAGTCTGGAATTTGTGCCAAAAGATATAACTACTTCGCATACAGATGAACAATTCCTGCAACGGACTCTTGAAATTATTGAAAATAACCTTACCAATCCGGGATTCGGAGTTCAGAAGCTAGCTGGAGAAATGTGTGTAAGCCGAAGTTTATTGCATAAAAAGCTTACTGCGATTGTTGATCTGTCGGCAAATGATTTTATTACTCTCATTAAACTTAAGAAATCAGCATTGCTTTTGCTTAACAGTAATTTAACTATATCTGAAATAGCATTTGAAGCTGGGTTTAATGACCCTAAATATTTTAGCCGCTGCTTTAAAAAACATTTTGGTAAATCACCTTCAGATTATCTTAGTGAAAAAATTCAGGCTCAGTAAACAGCCTGTCGTTTCATTAATAATCTTATTAAATTCTCACCCGGGTATATAATATTTTCAGAATTCCTGCCCTAACTTTAAGTAAACATTTGTCCACTTCATTTACAAGAATGTCCACCTACTACACTTCCATGTAATATAATTTTGAATAAAGCAAATTTAATTAAACTAAACCTAATAATATGAAAGAAAAACTCCTATTAATCCTATACTTTACAGGATTACTCTTATTGTTTAATATAGCAGTAAGTTTTGGTCAGGGATTTACGGTAAGGGGTACTATTTCAGATGCAACCACTGAAGCAGGACTTCCCGGCGTAAATATTGTAGAGAAAGGAACAACCAACGGTACAATAACCGATATGGATGGAAAATATAGTATTGAAGTAGCTGACCCGTCTTCAGAACTTGAATTTTCGTACGTCGGTTATCTTACTGAAACTGTTCGGGTGAACGGACGGCAGGAAATTAACTTCGCTATGGTTGAAGATATCATGCAACTGGAGGAACTTGTGGTAGTTGGTTATGGGAGCCAGAGGAAAATCGATCTTACCGGATCTGTTTCTGTTGTAAATACAGAAAATCTGGAGAAAATTACCTCAAACAGTATTGCAAAGGTGTTGCAAGGGCAAACACCCGGTGTTCAGGTATATGGCGGAGGCGAACCCGGGGCCCTTCCAAAAGTCCAGATAAGAGGCATAGGTACTTTTTTAAATAGCGATCCTTTATATGTGATAGATGGTGTTCCTATTGCCAATGTAACCAATATAAATATTTCAGGAGAAAGTATGTTATTTGAAAATCATCAGCCGGGTTATGGTTCTCTTGCTCCCACCGGAGGCATTTCAGATTTCAATCCTTCTGATATAGAATCTGTGCAAGTACTGAAAGATGCATCAGCAGCTGCAATCTATGGAGCACGTGGCGCAAATGGTGTAATAATCATTACAACCAAAAGGGGAAAAGCAGGTGCTGTAAAAATTAACTATGAAGGCAGCTATGGTATTCAGAATGTTGCCAAGAGAATGGATTTGACAAAGAGGGAACAGTTCCAGGAAATTAGTAACCTTGCCCGCACAAATGATAATTCTCAGCCGGCTCCTGTAAATAACCCGGCCGCTGTAACGTTTTATATTGACAGCATTGATACTGACTGGCAGGAAGAATTCTTTACCCAGGGATACATCACTGATCATAATTTGTCATTTCAGGGAGGAACAGAAAACTCCGGTTATTATGCAAGCATCAGTTATTTTGACCAGACCGGTACAGTGGTAGGTCCTGGTCCGAGATATACCAAATACGGAGCCAGGCTTAACCTTGACCAGAAAAAAGGCAGGTTCACGTTCGGACAGTCCTTATCATATACATTTTCTGATCAGGTAAGGCTGGCCAATACACGCTGGAATGACATCATGACCGAACTTGTTATTGCTATTCCTACAGTTCCTGTATACGATTCGATAAATTTAGGAGGTTATGGTGGCGGAACACCTTTTTATGATCAGATAGCCGGAAATCCGGTTGCATTTAACAATCTGCACGAGATTAATTTTAAAAGACACCGGTTCTTTGGTGTGGTTTTTGGTGAAGTGGAGATTTTAAAAGGCTTAAGTTACAGGCTAAATCTCAGTTACGATCGTTCGGAATGGTTCAACAAGGAATTTGTACCTGAATATAGAGTCGGAGACAGGCATACATGGTCAAGACCAATGTTGAGTGTATGGCGCGGTGAAAATCCCATTATGATTATGGAACACCTGTTGAATTTTAAGAAGGTAATTGGAAAACATGATATAGCAGCTGTTGCCGGATATACGGCTCAAAAAGACCACACAGAAGATATTTATGGCCATGCGGAAGGCTATGCAAGACCTTATCTGAATAAGGTCCTTAGCGGGGTTTCTTCAGGCCAGAGCAGTAAAAACAGAAGAATTGAACATGCGATGTTATCCTATCTTGGTCGTATCAATTATTCCTATGACGATAAATATCTGGTTACTGCCTCTATGAGGAGGGACTATTCTTCGAACTTCAGTCCGCTAAATAAATACGGCGATTTTCCATCCTTTGCATTAGGATGGAAGGTAAGCAATGAAGGATTCTTTAATGTTCCCTTTATCAACGTGTTAAAAATCAGGGGAGGATGGGGAAAAATCGGTAATGAAAATATTGATCCTTATCTTTATGAATCATACGTTAACAATGCTGTAAATTATATATTTAATGGTCAATTAACTCCCGGAACTACGCAAACCAGGGCTATTGATCCTCAAATCCGCTGGGAAGAAAGAGTGACCAGTTATGCCGGTTTTGATTTGGCTATGTGGAGCAACAGAATTGAACTTTCTGCTGAATATTACCGTAATGAGGCAAATGATATATTGATGGGATATCCCCTGCCCATTTCCTCCGGTGCTATTGCTTTTCAGATAGATGCTGCCAATGTCGCTTCCATGGTAAATAAAGGAGTAGAGATCACTGCCAGGTACCGGAAATTCGAGGGCGATTTCCACTATGAGATAAGCGGAAACATTGCGACATTGAAAAATGAAGTTACAGACCTTGGTCTCACAGGCATTCCCATTGAAACAAACTCGACTAAAACCGAGGTGGGTAGTGAATTAGGAGAGTTGTACGGACATGTATTCGAAGGCATATTCCAATCGGCAGATGAAATTAACACCGTACCCCCCGATGATCCTCTCTTTGATCCCAATAAACATGCCTATCAGCATCCCCAGACCAAACCGGGCGATGTCAAATTCAAAGATATTAACGGACGTGATGAGGATGGAAACCTGACAGGACAACCCGATGGCCAGATTGACGTCGATGATCAAACATATCTTGGCTCTCCCTTTCCTAAATTCACCTATGGATTTAATGCAAGTGCGGATTATAAAGGTTTTGATATTTCCATATTTATCCAGGGTGTTTATGGTAACAAAGTCTATAATGGGTTGTACCAGGTGATGAATTCATTGGTCGAAGGTAATTACTCCGTCGAGTCGTATGAGAACTACTGGAGAGAAGACAGGCCTTCAGATACATGGCCAAGACCAACCAGAAACGATCACAACGGAAATAACCGTGCTTCCGATAGATGGATACAGGATGGGTCATACCTGAAGATACAAAATGTACAATTGGGCTATACTATACCCGTAAATATTCTGAATCGGATTCAGGGAATAGGAATAGAGAATTTCAGAATTTATCTTCAGGCCCAGAACCTGTTCAGTTTTACCAAACTGGTTTGTTACGACCCTGATTTTATAAATGATCGCGACCAGGATAATCCGGTAAGTGACCTGTTCACAAAGGGTGTACTCGGGGGTTCGTTTCCTTCACCCAGGACTTTAATGGTTGGGGTTAGTTTATCACTTTAAGTAAATAAAATATCAATAAATATGAGAACAATAAAATATATACCAGTATTAGCGGGCATGATTTTCTTAGCCACATCATGCAGCGAGGATTTTGTTGATCTTACAAATCCGAATCAAATAACTACGGGTTCTTTCTGGAAAACAGAGGATGATGCCGTGCTCGGTACCAATGCAATGTACCAGGCTTTGATATATGATGGAACTTACATGCGCTTTGGCCCATGGGTAATGGATGTAAGGGCTGATGACGCTTTAAGTACTACTCCCGGCTATTTTCCCGAAGATGTAGCCAATTATATCGTTGATGCAGCCAACATAGCTTATCGCATGCCGTGGGAACATAATTATGTTGGTGTCTGGAGAGCAAACCAGGTACTCGATAACATCGAAGGTATACCAATGGACGAGGGCCTTAAGGCAAGGTGTAAAGGTGAAGCATATTTTATCAGGGGTTTATGTTACTTCAATCTTTTAAATCTGTTCAGAAATGTTGTGCTTTACGATCATATAGCTCAGTCTGTAGATGATTATTACATACCACAATCTTCCCCTGAGGAGGTATGGCAATTTGCTATTCAGAATTTCAAGAATGCAACAGATAATTGCTGGACCAAGGATGAAGTTGTTGCTGAAAAACAGTTAGGACGTGCAACCAAAGCCGCTGCAGCTGCATTTTTAGCAAAATCATATGTGATCAACCACCAGTTTGATTCTGCTGCCCCGGTATTATTGGATATTATCAGCACAGCTGACGGCGGAAATCAGAAATATGGCGAGTACAAGCTTGTAGATAATTACCGGGATAATTTCACAGAGGAAAACGAAAATAATTCTGAATCCATATTTGAGATTCAGTATGCAGAGATTGCAGGCCTTAGTGTTCAGGGTTTTACAGGAGATCCTCAGCCAGACTGGTTAAAAACAGATGCTCATCATAAAGGACTTGCAGCACAACCGTGGGGTTGGGGGGACCTTGCTCCTAACCCATGGATATATGAGCAGTTTCAGCTGGAAAAAACTGTTGACGGTAAAAGAGACCCCAGGATGGAAGCAAGCCTCATCTTTTATCATGATGATGATCCCACTTACACAATTTACGGATTTAATCAGGACAGCCTTCTTCCAGCCGAGTATCAACCTGATCCCGCGCATCCGGTAACCCCTCTTGAGGCTATGACATTTGCTACACCTGATGTTGTATCTGACACTTTTAAAGTTTTTATCAGGAAATGGCTTACTGAAGATCCTGTAGTGGAAGATGCATGGCTTTCAACTATCAATCGCCGTGTTATGAGGTATGATGATGTCTTGTTACTTTATGCAGAATGTCAGAATGAACTGAACAACCGTGCGGCATGTGCAAAATATATACAAATTGTACGCGACAGGGCAAATTTACCTGACCGTGAAGCTGAATTTGCAGGTTTTACACAGGAGCAGATGCGTGATCAGATAGATCACGAACGCTTGCTGGAATTCTGTTTTGAAGCCTGGCGGTATATTGATATGTTAAGATGGGGCTGGTTTGACGATGACAATCCTGAGACTTTCATAATTGACGAGCTAAGATTGCGTGATCCTGAATATCTTAACTGGATTCCGGGACGTGAATATATGGCAATTCCGCCCGAAGAAATATCAAGGACAAATGGTATAGTCAAACAAAATCCCGGCTGGAATTGATGATATTGTGTTGGCCGGACTAAATAACAACAGTTATTCTATCCGGGCAAAATATTAAAACTGTAAAAATTTTATTATCTTTAATAAAAACTCGAATAGAAATTATTTTAATTGTTTAAATTAACTAACAAATGTCTAACTTAAATTTTAAACTTATGAAAACAAAATTACTATTACTTTTTGTTCCGGTTTTAATACTTGCAGTAAATCTTAATGCGCAAGTAGACCCCGGTACTGCAAATGTTACACATGAATGGACATTTGATGACGGGACAGCAAATGACCAGGTAGGATTTGGCGGCGGGGTATTGAATGGTACAACCACTATTGAAAACGGGGAACTGATAATAGATGCAGCTGATGAATATGTTAGTCTGACTGCCTCCGTGATCGGTATTAACGCATACACAGAATTATCTGTTGCTACCTGGTTCACTACATTGGATATTGCCGACATCAACACCGGTTATCACATGATTTGGTACTTTGGTGGTTCCGAGGTAGATGGATTAGGAGGAACCGCTGAATTGGGTTCTAATGGTATCTTCTTTTCACCGGCCAGGGGTGACGACTGGTGTCGTACAGCGATTTCATGCGGTAATATTGCAACACCCTGGACAACTGAAAACGCTGCTCAAATTCAGCCTGAAATAGCTTTTGGTGGCGAGACCTGGCACATTGTTACTACTGTTAATGATGATTCAATCTCAATGTATATTAATGGTGATTTAATTGGTAGAGGTGCTATGGATGCATTTCCTGACAGTAAACTTTCGAACCTGAGTAATGAGTTTGCCTGGATTGGCAGAGGTGGTTATTCGGATGACCCGAATTACTGGTGTAAGGTCGATAAACTCACAGTATATGATAAAGTGCTGTCTGACGAAGAGGTGCTATGGCTTTACCAGAATCCGGGGGGGCCAAGTGGCGTAAATGAAATTCAAAGTCAGCCCGGTATAAAGATTTATGAATCAGAGGGAATTATTTATGTACAAAACGAGGATAATGTATTAATCAATTCCGTTGAGATATTTGATGTAACAGGTAGAGTGGTATACCAGACAGATGACTTTACCGGGTTTATCAGACACAACCTCCAGTCAAGCATTTATATTGTTAAACTGCAAAGCAACAGGGGAGATTACATCTCTAAAATCATGATTGAATAATCCTTGAAGTTGAATTATCAAGTACATAACAAAAAGGCTGTCTCAAAAGGGCGGCCTTTTTATTATCCATAATCCCGTATAAGGGCGATGACTTTTTCTTCAAGTATGGATATCTTTTTATTATCAGGATCAAGTCCCTTCATTTCTTCTAAAATAGCCTGTGCCTTATCAGTTAATCTGTTTTGTAAGTATACTATCCCCAACTTATAGAGGAAGTCAATATCTTTTTTATAATCGGGATAGGCTTTGAGGTAATAGACAATTGAACTGCTGTCATTTCTTTTAAATAAAATGTCACCTACATACCGGTTGGCAATAGAAGTTTCTTTTACTTCAAGTGATTTTAAGAATTCAGCCAGGGCTGAATCGATTTTTGCGGCCCGGTACAAAGTTAATGCCCTGATAATTTGACTTTCAACCTGCACCGGCACAAAATGCGTATAATTCTTCTTTTCCGGGTAAACAGGTTGATAACCAGGATTTATTTTCTTCAGCTTTTCGAGTATTTCCTGTGATTTAATGTCATCCCCGCTATAATAATATATTTTGTGCAGCGTTATCAGTATTATTACTTTAGTGTTTATACTGTGATCAAGTTCAGAAGCCCTGTTTAATGCTTCTACTGCTTCATCATAATCCCCTTTTAAAATAAGTATTTCACTTTTAATAAAATATGCAAAAAGAGACTCTTTTAATTCCAAAGATTTATTTAACAATTTTAAGGCCAGTGTAAAGTCATAAATAAGTGAGAGACAGTGAACTGCTTCATTATAATCCCTTACCTGGAAAGGATCATATTTGATGTTTGCATAATACTCCCTGAAAGCTTTATAATAATCCCCTCTTTTCTTATAAAAATCTGCCATCTTTAAATGAGCTTCATCTATCTTTACAGATGGCGATGTAGCCACTGCAAATGCCAGGGAATCAACCAGCGATTCGGGTTTATATGTTTCCCGGTAATGTGCTGATGTTGATTCAAGAGGTTGAAAAGGCCAATAACTGGACATAATATTAACTAAATGCCCCCCCACCAAACTGTCTAATTCAGTATATCCCCAGTTTTTTTTATAATAGGAAGAATTTTTGTAGTAGACCGGACTTAATTTTTCACCAATTATCTTTGATTCCGCCAGTTCATTAAAAAATGCATCAGCCATTAAAAAATATCCTTCTATATTAGGGTGAACATGCTCGGTTAACAGGTTATTACCAATTAGCCTATTTGCAGAAGCTTCTTCATAATTGCTTTTCATTGGAACCAGGTTAGCATTATATTTTACTGCTAATTCATGGATAATTTCATTTATTTCTTCAGATGCCCTAAACCTTATGCAATCTAAATCTTTTGCACGGTAATAGTTTTCTTTAGCTATCTCAAAATTTCCTTCTCTTTCACTTTTTACGCCACTGTTATATATATCCAAGGCTAAGGGGTAATCAGTTGTTGCTACCGAACAAAAAGGCTTTAAATCCTTTACATTGCTTATCAAATTACTTATAAAAACTGGTACATTTTTACGTTTCGCCTTTTTTAACAAATGATCAATGTTTTTTCTATAATTTTCAATTCCGATATTATAAATTTTACTTTTATACCCTATTTCCTTATTATCAGCAATTACTTTCATTAAAATACCCCTGACACCTTGTTTAGTATTATTACCAGATACTAATCCTCCAATTCCGGTAATTGCATTTCGTAATAGCTGATAAAACCTTAAAGATAAAAGGTCCAGATGCAGAAATGTTAAACTTCTGTATTTGCTTGTTTTTTCAACTGATCCAATACCAAAAGCACCGTAAAATTCGTTGTGGCCTGCATAAATTAATATGGCATCCGGATCCTCTTCCAATACATCATCAATAAAATCCAGTAAAGTAAAACTATTAATTGCAGTAATGGCTGTATTTATAACTTCCATCTTTTTTTCAGGATAGCAGTCCTGAAGCCTTTCCTGTAATATTCGGGAAAACATTAAATTCTGGTCATATGGGAATCCCAGAACTGTTGAACTGCCAAGAACAAATACTCTGAAACCGTTTTCAGGTTTTTCTTTCAGAAACATATCACCGCAAGGCTTATTATATTCAAGCTTTTGAAAATATTTCTTGCCTATTACAGGATTTATGAATCTGTATTCCCGGAAATCTTCTTCAGGAAAATCAAGGAACAAATTATAATTATCCCCATAATTTATAATTCTTAAAACCATTTCAAGTAAAAAAAAAATAAATAATGGTATAGCTATCAGCATGATATTAAAAAGTAGCTTTTTTGCCCTGGTATAACTTATCTGATCTCTATTTTTATGTTTTTTCATTTACCAGTATAACTTATCTTACTTATTAAACTAAAATCGTTCTAAATCCCTCTTCCGGAAAGTAAAAATAGCATATTTCTGCTGATTATCTTTTTGCACAAAATTAAATTCAACATTTGTCCACCATTTATAGACAATCCTGTACCAATAAAAACAATATTGTGAATAAATTTGATTATATAGCACAAAAATTGGATTCTAGTTAGATTTTAATTAAAAAATAACCTCTAAAAACTATAAAAATGATTATTGGAAAAAAACTTAAAACACTGCTTTGCCTTATGATGTCTCTTGTATTATTTTGTTTTTTCTCATTAATGGGACAAGTAACTGATAAACAGCTAAAGGCAAAAATCGTTGTCAATGCCGATTTAGGAGAAAATATAATAAGCAAACATATTTACGGGCATTTTTCCGAACACCTTGGTCATTGTATTTATGGCGGCTATTGGGTTGGAGAAGATTCTGAGATCCCCAATACAAGGGGTATACGTAATGATGTGGTTGAAGCTCTTAAAAATGTTAATATACCTAATCTAAGATGGCCCGGAGGTTGCTTTGCCGATGAATATCACTGGACGGATGGAATCGGGCCAAGAGAAGATCGTCCGAAAATGATTAATACCCACTGGGGTGGTGTTACCGAAGACAATAGCTTTGGCACCCATGAGTTTTTTGATCTTTGCCGGCAATTAAATGCCGAGCCGGTCATTTGCGGAAATGTCGGAAGCGGAACTGTTGAAGAAATGTCCAAATGGGTGGAATATATAAATTCAGATAATGTTAGTCCAATGGCCGATTTACGCCGGAAAAACGGGCAGGAAAAGGCCTGGGGTATAAAATTCTGGGATGTTGGTAATGAAAACTGGGGTTGTGGGGGAAATATGACTGCTGAATTTTATGCTGATCAATATAAAAGATATGCTACATTCTGCAGAAACTATGGTGAAAACAGACTTTTAAAAATTGCCGGAGGTGCAAATTCCAATGATTTAAACTGGACAGAAATACTAATGGAAAATATCCCGCACCGGATGATGTGGGGAATTTCGCTGCATTATTATACTTCAAACTGGCGGAATAAAGGATCAGCAACTGAATTTGGTGAAGACCGGTACTTTGACATTCTTGAACGGTGTTTACACATTGCCGGAGTTATTGACAAACACATGACCATCATGGATAAATACGACCCTGATAAAAAGGTTGCTCTTGTATTTGACGAATGGGGAACATGGTACACTGTGGAACCAGGCACAAATCCAGGCTTTCTGTTCCAGCAAAACACCTTAAGGGATGCTCTTGTGGCAGGATTATCTCTTAACTATTTAAACGAACGCTGTGAGAGGGTAAAGATGGCAAACATTGCGCAGACCGTAAATGTATTACAGGCTTTAATATTTACCAGTGAAGATAAAATTATTCTTACTCCTACTTATCATATTTTTGAAATGTTCAAGGTGCACCAGGATGCCATTTTATTGCCCCTTAATCTTAATTGCGGTGATTATGAATATAACGGCAAAAAACTGCCTGCATTAAGTGCTTCAGCTTCACGAAATAAAGATGGTGTTGTACATATTTCTGTTGTTAATATTCATCCTGAAAAAGATATTGAATTAACACTCGATTTGAGAGGGACAAAAATAACAAATGTTAGTGGCCGCATACTTACCTCAGATAATTTTACTGATCATAACACTTTTGAAGATCCTGAAAAATTAAAGCCGGCAGTCTTTAAAAATTTTAAAACAAATAAAAATGAGGTAACCGGCACAATACCGGCTAAATCAGTTATTGTTCTTGAGATAATGTAAAAATAAATAATGACTTTAATATAAATGTCAGCCTGGAAAAGAGAATATGACTTCCGGAAAAATCTGAAAACAGTATTAATCATAATACTGTTATTCAATATTATTCCTCTTATTCATGCACAGAAAGAAAACATTTCAGTACATGATCCGGTAATGATTAAGCAGGATGACACCTACTATCTGTTTCATACAGGCTGGGGTATATCTGTGTGGTCATCCGGAGATATGGTAAGCTGGAAACGTGAAAAGCCTGTTTTTAATGACCCTCCTGAATGGGCGGTGGAAGCTGTGCCCGGATTTAAGGGCCACATTTGGGCACCTGATATTTCTTACCATAATGGTAACTATTACCTTTATTATTCTATATCAGCATTTGGGAAAAATACTTCCTGTATCGGACTGGCTGTAAACAAAACATTAAATCCTGATAATCCTGATTTCAAGTGGGTAGATCATGGAAAAATAATCCAGTCCGTTCCGGGAAGAGACCTCTGGAATGCCATCGACCCAAACCTGGCCTTTGACGATTCAGACATTCCATGGTTAAATTTCGGGTCCTTCTGGTCCGGCATAAAAATGGTTAAACTAAAGGACGACCTTAAAGGAATTGCAAAATCACCCCAGGAATGGTATACAATTGCCAGGCGTCCGCGTGATATTGAAACAGATGACTACGATCCCGGTAAGGGAGCTATAGAGGCTCCGTTTATCTTTAGAAAAGGAAAATATTATTATCTGTTCGTTTCCTTTGATTACTGTTGCAGGGGACTGAATAGCAATTATAAAATTATGGTTGGCAGGTCTGAGAAAATTACAGGACCTTATGTGGATCGTGAAGGGATACTGATGCTTCACGGAGGAGGAACTCCTGTGCTTGAGGGCAATGAAGAATGGCCCGGAGTGGGGCATAATTCGGCATATACTTTCGATGGGACTGACTACCTTGTTTTTCATGCTTATGACGCATCTGACAACGGCAAACCCAAACTACAGATAAAAAAGATGATGTTGGATGAAGCAGGTTGGCCGGTCATAGATGATAGATGAATAAAACGAATATTACTAAATAATAACAACTAATAAAAGACTAATGATGATAAGTAAAGTTATAAAATGGTTAGCTGGTTTCCTCTTGATATGTATACTTTCGAGTGGAAATCTTTGTTCCCAGGATGCAAAAATTAAAATAGATATTGACCGCACTATTGGTGAAGTGAATAAAAATATTTACGGTAATTTTGTCGAGCATCTGGGCCGTTGCGTATATGGAGGAATTTATGATAAGGGCTCACCACTGTCTGATGAAAATGGCTTCAGAAAAGATGTGCTTGAGGCCGTAAAAGTATTAAATGTATCTTTAACACGCTATCCGGGTGGAAATTTCGTTTCAAACTATCACTGGCTTGATGGAGTGGGCCCGGACCGTACACCCAGAATGGAACTGGCATGGGCAAGACTGGAGACTAACGAATTCGGCACAAACGAATTTGTTGAATTTGCCAGAGAAATTGGTACAGAACCCTATTTTGCAGTTAATATGGGAACAGGAACAATTGAAGAAGCACAGAGATGGGTAGAATACTGCAATGTAAAAGAAGGGCCTTATTATGCTGAATTGAGAAAAAAACATGGTTTCCCCGAACCTTACAATATCAAATACTGGAGCCTTGGGAACGAGATGGATGGCTTCTGGCAAATGGGCCATCTCAATGCCGAAGATTACTGCAAGAAGGCACGTGAAGCTGCAAAACTCATGCGTCTAACCTCACCCGGAATAAAATTCGTTGCAGCAGGATCCTCGAATTACAGGCCCAATGCTGACCCTGATGAATGGAACGCTACAATTCTTCATGAATTAAGAGATGTTGTTGATTATATTGCATTACATATTTATGTCGGAAACCCTGACAATAATTATTACAACTTTATGTCAACACCCCGGGTTATGGAACAGCGGACACAGGTAGTAAAAGGGATGATACTTGAAGAGATGCAAAAAGCCGACAGAAATGCCCACGACCCGATTTATATTGCCTGGGATGAATATAATGTATGGTATCGTGCACGAACTGACGAATCAATGAAGGGTACACGTGCACTTGAAGAACACTATAACCTTGAAGATGCCCTTGTGATTGCCGGTTTCCTGAATGTCTTTATACGTAATGCCGATATAGTAAAGATGGCAAATATGGCTCAGCTTGTTAATGTTATAGCTCCCATATTTACCAGCGAAACAGGAATGTTTAAACAGACTATCTATTATCCCCTTGAACTTTTTGCCAACAATGTTCACGGAACATCACTTGATGTGTTTGTAGATTGTGACACCTATGACACTGAAGAGTTTTTTATAGGTCTCGGTGAAAGCAAGACAAAACAATCTAATGTTCCGTACCTCGATGTATCTGCGACCTATAAAGACGAAGAGGTTATTCTGTGTGTAGTAAACCGTAATAAAGATAAGGCAATTTCAGCTGATATTATTTGCCAGACAGGTGATTTCTCTGGCAATTTTCAGGTATATGAGGTGAACGGCCCGGATATAAAATCCAGGAACGATTTTGGAACAGAAACAGTCAAAACTGTAAAAAAGCCTGATATTAAAACCAAAGGGAAAAACCTGACTTATTCTTTTCCTCCCCATTCATTTACTATGATGAAGGGGAGAATTAATCAGTAAGATCTCAACATCACATCTTTTCACCATATACTTTGTAGTCCGTTGCCCTTTCGCAACGGACTTTTTTATTACTCTTTACTGGTATGCATCTGATACGTTTTCGAGACGGACTTTCACTAGAACGGATAGTCCGTATTTAATTCACATATAATGAATTATTTTATTACTGTCAGCCTGCTAATTAATATATTATTATCAACTTCAATCTTTACCAGATAAACGCCTGATTTTAACCATGAAATATCAACTATATCCTTTTCTGAAGATAAAACAATTTGTCCGCTTATATTAAGTATTTCTATATGTAAATTTCTGCTATTGATATTTTTAATATACAGCTTATTTTGTGCCGGATTGGGATATAAAAATACATCTCCGGTTAATTGTTCAATAAGATCAGTAAAATATATAACCTGCATTGTTGATTTAATTGTTTTTAGAACAGGACTCTGACAATTATTTGCGAAAATAGTATAATCTACAAGGCCGTATGAACTGCTGTCCCAGCCATCTAAAATTTTATCCTCTATAGTTGTTGAATCGTCGGTGCACCAGCAATTAGTGTATAGCTCAATATCAACATCACTACAATTTTTAACATTATATACTTTGTTATGACAAATCTTATTATTTTCAACCGACCTCACATAACCATCATAATCACCAAATTCTATTCCAATGTTATTATTCGAAATTGTACTGTTTGTAATATTAAATCCTTCAAAAAACGCCTTTATCCCTGTAACATTATCCTCAATTATACAATTGTCTACTTGCCCTCTTCCTCCATAAAGCGCTACGCCTGCGTGGTTCCTGAAGGTTGAGTTATATACACTTATCCGCTCTGTCTCATATAATCCGTATTCATTGTTTAAAAACACACAGTTCGTGACTATCTTATCGGCATTTCTCAGACAATAGGTGTTATTGGTAAACAGACAACTGTCTACCGCGGCATTGTCTCCTGAATATCCTCCCATGGCGGTTATATTATTACTAAACCTGGAATTTCTCACACTTACATTCCCTCCCCAGCAACATGACTCCTCAATTGCTGCCGAAGCATATAAAAACTTACAGTAACTGAATGAAGCACTAGCTCCCATATCACTTTTTACTTCTATGCCCCTCCAGCTGCCCTTTATTGGCGATGAGGCCGATGTAAATGTTATGGAGTCACCCGCAGCTCCTTCTGCTATAAGTGTCCCCCTTACCTCCAGCCTTACTCCGCTACTAAACCGCACTTCTACTCCTGATTCTATTTTAAGAGTATCATCAGGGAATACTATATAATTTGTTTCTATAATATACGGACTTTTGGCCAGCGTCCATATGCACATATTATTAATATTTGTCTTGTCTATTTTTTTTATTACCGAATCGCAGAATTCATCTAAAATATCATAGCTGACTAATCCCCTTGTAAAATATGAGGTGTCAGGATCATACCCGTCAAGAATCTTATCTTCTATTATGGCCGAATCAGTTGTACACCAGCAATTACCATATACATCTATATTCCTGTCACTGTTGTTTATTATGTTGAACGTTCTGTTATTGCATATCTCATTATTGGCTAAAGGACTTAAATACCCGTCATAGTCACCAAGTTCTATTCCAATGTTATTATTCGAAATTGTACTGTTTGTAATATTAAATCCTTCA
>CAZFQS010000001.1:179923-208175 GCA_964521285.1 uncultured Bacteroidales bacterium
TTCTATTCCAATGTTATTATTCGAAATTGTACTGTTTGTAATATTAAATCCTTCAAAAAACGCCTTTATCCCTGTAACATTATCCTCAATTATACAATTGTCTACTTGCCCTCTTCCTCCATAAAGCGCTACGCCTGCGTGGTTCCTGAAGGTTGAGTTATATACACTTATCCGCTCTGTCTCATATAATCCGTATTCATTGTTTAAAAACACACAGTTCGTGACTATCTTATCGGCATTTCTCAGACAATAGGTGTTATTGGTAAACAGACAACTGTCTACCGCGGCATTGTCTCCTGAATATCCTCCCATGGCGGTTATATTATTACTAAACCTGGAATTTCTCACACTTACATTCCCTCCCCAGCAACATGACTCCTCAATTGCTGCCGAGGCATATAAAAACTTACAGTAACTGAATGAAGCATTTGCTCCCATATCATTTTTTACTTCTATGCCACTCCAGCTGCCCTTTGATGACGATGAGGCCAATGTAAATGTTATAGAGTCACCCACAGCTCCATCTGCTATAAGTGTCCCCCTTACCTCCAGTTTTACTCCGTTATTAAAGCGAATTTCAACCCCGGATTCAATTGTAACAATACCATCCGGAGTTATTGTTAGATTACTGTTAACTAAATAAGGACTATATTGCTCTGATAATAAAGAATCGGAATTAATTATCCCGCTAATCTGTGTCTGAGCACTCAATAGTTGCAAACTTGCGATAAAACTTAGCAGCAGAATTATTTTCTTCATAACAAAATAAGTATATGTATTATCTTATAGATGTTTACCAGCAACGAAAAGTTGCGTCTCATTATTTTTAATTGCCCCAGGCTATTAACATAAAATAATAGTTTTAACGGAAATATATTTCCTTTCTGTAATAGACTATTTATAGCATAAGATTAGTATTGTTCCAAATTTAATTTACAATAGATATTATACTCAAAAATAAATAAAACAGGCTTCAAATCAAATGATTATTTATTAATGCACAGTATTAATTGACAGACAAATTACTATTATTGATAAATGCAAATTGTTATTCCTATACCTGGAGATTTATAACCACAGATATTGACAATAATCTTATATTTTTGTAGTTTAACCAATTATATGATTAAATTTTTAAACCAGCTCGATACCGGCATATTCCTGTTCCTGAACAGCCTTCACTCACCTTTCTGGGACAAAGTGATGTGGTTTGTCAGCGGAAGAATAGAGTGGATTCCTCTTTATCTGGTACTGGCAGGCTGGGTAATATACAAATTCAGATGGAGGGCCGTAGCAATCATTATATTTGCTATACTGCTGATAATCGCTAGTGATCAGACCAGTGTACACTTGTTTAAAGAGGTATTCCACAGACCAAGACCATGTAAAAACATTGACATACAGCATCTCGTGCACCTGGTAAATGAATACTGCAGTGGCGCATACGGATTTGTATCAAGTCATGCAGCCAATACTTTTGCACTTGCCACCTTTACAGGTCTTCTATTCAGAAATAAAATATATTCATGGTTTATTTTTTTCTGGGCAGCGGTTGTTTCATATAGCAGGATATATCTGGGAGTGCATTATCCGGGAGACGTTCTTGGAGGTTTGTTGTTAGGTATTGGACTCGGTATATTGTTTTACTGGTTGTATGCCCTGATCACAAGGTCTCAGGTTTTTTCAGGCTTCAAGATAAAAACCAGGAAATAAGAATAAAAATATCGAATTATCTGGTTTCTTCCTCCTCCTGTTTTATGCTTACCATATATTCAGCATCTAACAAAATCATACTATCCAGGGAGATTCCTTTTTCTAAGGCTTTGGATTTCACTTTTTCAAGCCATTCCGGACTATTCATTATTAGACACTTATAATATTCAACCTGTGATGTGGTAATCTTTTTCCTTTCTTTATTACGGGCAAGTAATACTTTCCTGTAATCAACATCTAAAATATAACGTTTTATTTCATTCGATATTAAGGCGTTTAGGTGTGTTGTAGGATGGCCATTACCATGTATAGCATAGTGATCAGGTTCATAAGTTGAAAATGTTGTATCCTTTTCCACTAATTCGAGATCATAAATATAAGGCACATTATTAGCATCAAAATAGTCTATTAAAAAGAGTGATCTCCACTCGGACTTGTCATGGTGCAGCGGGTGAAAAAGTAAAACAACAAAATCAATCTCCGATTTCCTTAATCTTTCAAACGCTTTATCGAGGATCAACTTATTTATGGATTTTATTTTTTCAATATAATCTTTTTCTCTTATTTCATCTTTTTTAAAAGGATTAAGAACACTGTTTCTGAATTTATTATACAGGTATGATCTTATTTTCGGCCGGTTTTTCCTAAAATACTCACTGGAAGGTTGGTTTATCGGTACTCCCTGCAATTGCAGTCCGCTGTCCGTTTCAACAAAATAGGGTTTTTGTGCATCCCGCACTGAAAGCATGCATCTGTCCATGTCAGTGGTTAGCAGGCTAAACACTACAAATGGTTTATTATACTTGTCTACCGTTTCGTTCATTAAAAGGTAGATCTGATCCACTCCATAAGCTCCGACTCCGTAATTAAGCAAATAATACTCTTTTGCGAAATCATTATCCTCATTTAATATGTCCTGAAAGCACTTTGACTGATATACACACATAGCAAACGAATTCCCGTAAAGAAGAACGGGCCTTTTATTCCCGACCTTATTACTGTCATTATGAACCAGTGTTTTTTTATTAAAGTTAATTATCCATCCCAAAAGAGGATGAGGATCTTCATTTTTATATCTTTTTTTTTTAAAAATATAGTTTAGTTTCCAGTAGTCATCGTCATAAAAATCCTCAGGAACATGTCTTATATAATTCGAGTAATATGAAGGTTCCCTTAAAAAATTAAAAGCTTTGGCATTTCCAAAAAGCATCCACCGGAAAATATATTCGGCAACTATAAGAGTTATTATTATAGAAAATAACAACAATACAATATTTCCGAGACAGGATTTTTTCATAAATAGTTTTTATTTCAGACTAAATTTTATCTTAATATTGATTCGCCTGATTGAAAAAATATATACAACTATATTATAGTTAAGTATTGATAATAAGCAGTTATGCAATTATCCTTAATTATCAAAATACCAACAATTTGCTAAATTAATAAAAATTGTAAAAATTTATTTATAACCTGTTAATTCTTAAGGCATTGATCTTCCGGGAGTTAAAATAAAAATGCAAAATTACTGCAATTAAAACAGAAAAGTTAAGGATACTAAAAATCCACATAACGTTAACCATACCTGTAATGTCTTTTAAATAACCTATTATCAGGTTTCCTACAGTTTGTCCCATGCCAAAATAAAAACCCCAGATTATTGACTGTGCTATAGCATACCTGCCAGCAGGTAATAATTGATGAATATATTCTACTACACCTACAAGGAAAAATGAAAGGGTAATACCCTGCAAAATTCCCAGTAATAATCCAAGAGGTACAGAAGGAAAAAGGCCATAAAGGAACATCCTGATAACCATGACTATTAACGAAATAATTATTATCCTTCTGGCTCCGAACTTACGCATTAGCCTCTCGCCGATTATAAAAAAGGGCAATTCACTGAATGCCTGTATAGCATATGCAAAACCAATTATCCTGTTATTCGCCTGCAGTTCAGTAAAATAAAGATTAATATATGAATAAACAGGTGCACATGTAAGGCCATAGATTATAAGAATAATGATAAAAACAAACAGTTGTTTATTTCTTAGAAGATATCTGAGATCAAATGGCTGAAAATTAGATTTGTATATGATCTTTTTTTTACGTGGAAACTTCAGAAAGATAATAACTGTTAGAAAAAAGATTGTTGATACTGGAAAAATATAATCTACTGCTATGTGAATAAATAAAAATCCTCCGAGAATAGATGCTATTGCCCATCCGAATGAGCCCCAGAACCGCAGCTTGCCGTAATTATACAAGTTACTGGTTTTTGAAAACTGGACTGCCAGGGCGTCAGTTAGTGGTCCCAGAGGATGATGAAATACACTGAGCAGTAATATATAAAATATTACAAATCCGAATGCCTGAATTTTCCCCAGGAAAAAAATTATAATTGCTGTTGCAAGGCATACCCATCCTAATGTTAAACGTATTCCCTGTTTATCAGCTATGAATCCCCAAAGCGGGACAATCAAAAATATGGTTGACTGATACAGGGCATTTATCAAACCAATCTGAGCCCCTGTAAACTGATTCTCCTCCAGAAAAACGTTGTAATAAACCCTCCATATGGCAAAACCCATATAAAGAAACAGATAAATTGACTTTATTCGCGTACCTGTCATAAACCTGTTAATTTGGTATCGGCCAGATTTTCTATTGCATCCCTTGTCAAACGAAAGACTGTCCATTCATCCATAGAAACAGCCCCAAGTTTTTTGTAAAATTTTATTGAAGGTTCATTCCAGTCCAGTACTGCCCATTCCATCCTGCCACATTTTCTTTCCCTTGCTATACGCGCTAAATAGATTAAAAACGCCTTGCCAAAACCTTTTCCGCGATGTTCCTGTCTCACATAAATATCTTCAATATAAAGTCCCGGCCTTCCCATAAAAGAAGAATAGTTATAAAAGAATAAAGCATATCCGACAGGTTTATTATCGTAGTAACCAATCACTACTTCTGCAGTCTTGTTCTTTCCAAAAAGGGTACCTTTCAAATCTTCTTCAGTTGTAACCACTATGTCCAGCAGCTTCTCATATACTGCAAGTTCTTTAATTAGTTTTAAAATTAATGGAGTCTGGTTCACAGTTGCCGGTCTGATTTCTAAATTGTTGATTTTCATCGTCAAATCATTAACTTATTATTTATAATAATGCATTAAATATATAATTTGTCAGATTATTAATGAAAATTATCACTACCATTTTGAAATAATTGTTTTTTTCAGTGTATGTGAAAATTTGTCTACCATATAAAAACAATAGTCCACCCGTTTGAAACAAATATTCCTGATTATTGTTATATTAGACAAAATAAGAATAAAAAGCAATAATTATGTACATCTATAGAATTCTAAAGCTGGTTTTATTACTGAATATTATATTATTCCTGTTTGCAAACAATGCAATTAGCCAGCCTCCTTCACACGATCCTACACATATGGTAAAAGATGGCGACAGGTATTGGATTTTTACAACAGGTATTGGAATCTGGAACATGTCTTCTGACACGTCCGACTTTTCCAGTTGGCAGGCTGAACCACTAGTTTTTCCTTCAGGCACCTGGCCAGATTGGGTTGACGATTATGTTCCTGGTTTTGATGGTAATTTCTGGGCGCCTGAAATTATTTATATGAACGGGAAATGGCATTTATATTATTCCTGCTCCTCATGGGGTTCTCGGCAATCTGCCATAGGTGTGGTTGCTTCACCTTCAATTGCTGACCCTTTATGGGAAGACCAGGGAATGGTTGTTCACTCAGATAATTCAAAAAACTGGAATGCTATTGACCCTGATATTTTTAAAGATAATGAAGGTAAAGTATGGCTATTATATGGTTCTTACTGGGACGGCATTTTTATTACCGAACTTGATTCAACTACAGGCAAACCTATAAATCCAGATAGTCTGCATCACGCAGCCAATAACCGCTGTGAAGCCGGACATTTGGAATCACATGGCGATTATTATTACCTGTTCTTTAACCGTGGAGCTTGCTGCAGTGGTATACACAGCACTTACCATATTTTAATGGGACGTTCGGCCAGTCCAACCGGCCCCTTTTATGATAAGGATAGTGTAGCTACAAATAACAGAGGTGGTACAGTCTTCCTTCACTCAGATGGCCGTTATATCGGCCCTGGTCATTTTGGGTATGGTGAAGACAAGCTAACATACCATTACTATGACGGAGCAAGTGGTGGAGCTGCCAAACTAAAGGTTGCCAGCCTTGAATGGGGTGAAGATGGCTGGCCAATAGCGGTATATAACCGTTCCTTAGGTATTAATGATGGCATCTATGTTATAACCAACAACAATAGCAAAAAAGTACTTCAACTTGAAAATGGCGATACCTTAAACGGTACCAATGTAGTGCAGTATACCGAAACAGGAGATACTAGCCAGCATTGGGAAATAACATATATAGGGGACGGGTACTATAAAATATCACCGGTTCTTTCCCCTGATAAAGCCCTTGAAGTTAATGAATGTTCTACATCGGATGGCGCCAATGTGCAAATCGGTAAATATGAGGAAAAAGAATGCCAGCAATGGTATGTTGCTTTTATGGGCGCTGGAGTATATAGGATAATGGCACGTCATAGCCGCAAAGCCCTTGAAATTATAAATGCCTATACAACTGACGGGGCAAATGCACAGCAATGGCCATACAATGAGCATCAAACCCAGCGCTGGACAGTAAAAGAACCAACAGTTATAAGTACAATCAGGCCAAATATTCATGAACAGGAAGGATTTTATATATATCCCAACCCGTCAGAAGGAAATTTTGAAATTGAATTATTACATCGTACGGGAAACCAGGAAATTAATCTTGATATTTTTAGTATTGATGGCAAACTGGTCTATAGCAATACATATAAAAATACAGGCACTATCGCATTTACGAATCTTCTTAACAGCGGAATATACCAGGTAAAGATCACTACCGGAAACAAGGTAATGACCAAAAAACTTATAGTGAAATAGGGAGGTCTTAATACAATATTTAATACTGCCGGTTTAAATAATCCCTTTTTTAATTTATCTTCGATATTAAATATTGTAAAGCAATATTGTAACAAAATTTCATTTTTTCTGTTAAAATAAGTAGCAGGCAGGCAACTTTCTGAATAAAAGATTGTCTGTATTATTAAAATTATGATTTATGAATATCGCTAAAATAAAATATACAGCCTTTATATTGTTAACTATTATATTTATTATTAGTTCCTGTGAAAAAGATACCAGGAATGAAGAAGAAATAAAAGGTAACGTATATTTTTATTTACTCAAATCATACAAAACCAGAGATAATAGTTCCGAGATAATTATCAGTACTGCACAAATTGCTAATAAGCCTTTAATTGATTATAAAGAAATCATTTCTTATAATTCAAATTTATCTGTGTATAATATTTCCAAAAAGTCCAGGGAAAAAATTCTAAGTCTTATAACACAGGTATCAGGACCGGCATTTGTAGTAACCATTGATAAAAAGATTATTTATGCAGGATATTTCTGGCCTGTTACTTCATCTGCATCATGTGACTGGACAAATATAGATCCTCTGTTTATTGATTTCTGGGATGGTCTGAAAGTAATGCCGGGTGATAACTGGGATAAAACTAATCCTGGAAATGACAGCAGTCTGATAGAAATCTTTAAGCGGGATAAAAAACTTATAGACTAATTACGTCTTCCTGCTATATCAATTAATTATCCTGATATATTTTTCTTCCTGAAATTTTAGTCTCATTTTCTTTTATTACTAACTGATATTTTTCTTCCTCAGACTTAATTAGCAGCCATTAAAAACAAGCAGCATTTAAAAGTATAATCACGATTAAAGAAAATATAACATTTCTGCATAGATTATGATAATCCAATTATCAAAACAAATTACTTATATTTACAGTTTTGCAGACTATTATTTATCCATAAAAATCCAGAATAATGCATAAGAAAATCTGTTTTATACCGGTCATTTGTTTAATTATTCTCCTCATAGCTTTAAATACCTCTGCACAGAACATTACCCCTCAACAAAACGGTGATCTTTATTCTTTTCAGATTGCAGATATGTATTTCGAAGTCGATCAAAGTTTCGGGGGCAGGATATCTTCCTTAAAACTGGGAGATAATGAAGTTATGTTTGTTGACAGGGACTATGCCGATCCTATTCTGTGGGGGTCAACTTTATGGCCGGCACCTCAAAGTGTCTGGGGATGGCCACCATCCACTACACTTGATAGTGATCCTTATTCCGGAGGGATCTCAGGTAATTATGTTATTCTGACAAGTGAGGTTGATCAGAATTCAAATCTGAGGTTTAAGAAAACATTTTTTGCCAGTGAACAGGACACTTCTGTTACTATTATATATACCCTCATAAATGAAGGACTGGATACAGAAAATGATGCTGCATGGGAAGTAACGCGTGTTCCTTCAGGAGGAATATCTTTTTTCCCAGCAGGTGAAGGTTCAGTTACCGGGAATTTTGCCGGTTATGTTGAAACACTAAACAATGTATCCTGGTACGATTATGAAAGTTCTGACCCCGGGAGCAGAAAATTTTTCAGTGACGGTAGTAATGGATGGTTTGCACATGTTAATGATGATTCAATTTTATTTATAAAACAATTCAAAGATGTGCATCATGACAGCGTTGCGCCTGGTGAAAATGAAATTGAACTCTGGTTAAATGGAGATCATGCATATATTGAGCTTGAAAACCAGAGTAAATACTATTCAATTGCCCCCGAAGATTCTATTCTATATGAAGTAAAATGGTACCTTCGACAAATACCGGGAGACATGGATATTTCCACAGGCAGTATTGAACTTGTAAATTATATAACAAATGTTACAGGAGCAGAGCCTGTTATATCTACTGGTCAACCCGCTTATAAAAGCCTGAGCCGTAATATTTATACTATCTCTGATTCTCATACCGGATATACGGCTTTTAAAAACTTACCTGCCGGTACATTTATAGTAGAAATGTTTGATATTACAGGAAAATTATTAAGAGCAAAAAAAATTACTCCAGGAAATAATTATTTGTTTGTAGGTGACCTTCAACCCGGCATACATATCTATGTAATATATAACGAATTAATCACAACCTCGGGCAAACTGGTCATTGAATAATATTAAATTTATTAAAGATGCCTCTGAATGGCTTCAGAAATATTTGGTTATTAATAAAATTAAAAATCATGAAAAACATAATTTTACTAATAGCGCTGGGAAGTTTAATTATTAATTCTGCATTTACCCAGATAATTGAAGGAGAAGAGCAACTGGGAACACAAACGGCTGACAGTTTAGAGGGTTGGAAAAGAGGAGGAATAATTACATTAAACATTTCCCAGACATCCCTGACAAATTGGGCAGCAGGTGGACAAAATGCTTTTTCGGCAAACGGACTTATTAGTCTCTTTGCCAATTATAAAAAAGGTAAAAGTTTGTGGAGCAATTCCCTCGATATTGGCTATGGTACTCTTAAACAAGGGAAAGATAAGGACTTTATAAAAACAGATGATAAAATCGACCTGCTGTCAAAGTACGGAATAAAGGCTGCTGAACACTGGTATTACGCAGCACTGTTTAATTTTAAAACTCAAATGACAGCAGGTTATAATTACCCTAATGATTCGGTAAAGATATCCGCTCTTTTTGCTCCAGCTTATATACTTGGGTCGTTAGGTATGGATTATAAACCCATTGATGATTTTAGTGCATATATCTCTCCTGTTACATCAAAAATTACAATTGTAAGTGACCAGGATCTGGCAAACCAGGGGGCTTTTGGTGTTGCCCCTGCTGAATATGATGACCTTAATGTACTTATAAGTGAGGGGGAGAGAGTCCGCTTTGAGTTAGGAGGGTACCTAAGGCTGGAATATAGAAAAGAACTGATGGAAAACATTACCGTATTAACAAAGCTTGATTTATTCAGTAATTACCTGGATAATCCCCAAAATATTGATGTTGGCTGGGAAACCCTTATTACAATGAAAGTAAACAAATATATCTCAGCAACTTTAACTACACATCTTATTTATGACGACGACATTGACATAAGTGTTGATACAAATGATGATGGAATAGCTGACGAAATAGGCCCCAGAACGCAATTCAAAGAAGTGCTGGGCATTGGCTTTTCTTATAACTTCTAATTCAAGCACTTAAAAAAAACAAATTGCTTTAATACCGCTTACTAAAAAATTCATATAAAAATCGTACTGATTCGTAACTTTTTTTTGATCTCAGGCATTGTTTATTTATAAATTAGTTACCGGCAAGTTCTAAATATGATAAACATAGAGGCTCAATATCTTCCACTTAATATGAATCGTTAATGTATAAATTTTTAAATATTAATTAAAACAAATTAAAATGCCTACTTATAATGCTGTAAACGATACCAGAAAGATCCTGTTAAACGGATCAGGTATCTTAAAAAACGAATCTATCGAGAATATCTCTTATTTTAGCGCTTTTGAGGGAATCTCTGAAGTTAAACTAATGGATAAAAGAGCCTATACTTTAGGAATGACAATGGCGGAGCTTGAAGCCAGTTTACCTGAATTGTTTTTCTTTCGTTGCAGCCGTTCACACATTATTAACCTGCTTAAGGTATATAAAATCACATTTAATCATGAATGTAATATAATAATGGAATGCGGTGCAATAATAAGACTATCAAGAAGAAGAAAGGTAGGATTTACATTAGCAATGAATAAACTATTGAAAAGTCATGTTCAGAACGCTTATAATTTTAATTAATATATTTTATACAACACATTAATTTATTATTATAATATCAAATTATTCTTAAAAAAGTATTGCTTATGACCAGATTTCCCACAATAGTTGATAAATTCTGGCATATGGTTAATTAATTAAAACGTTTTTTTCTTTTATTTTTTGGCTTAATTACTTATCTTGTCAATTATTAATTAAACTAATAACTATGAATAAAGGTCAATTAATTGATGCTATTGCTAAAGGAAGCGGTCTAACCAAAGCTGCTAGCGAAAAAGCATTAAATGCTGCCTTAAAAGCAATAACTGGTGCCCTCAAAAAAGGTCAGAGAGTAGGATTAGTTGGTTTCGGTTCTTGGAAAGTAGTTCAGAGAGCTGCACGTAAAGGTAAGAACCCACAGACAGGAGCTGTCATTAATATTCCTGCCAAGAAGGTAGTAAAATTCAAAGCTGGTGCTGATATGAGTTTATAGTTTATGTGATGAATCAGATATGCTGAGAAAAGGCTGTCTCAAAAGGGCAGCCTTTTTTGTTAGGTATTAAATATTATCGTTTTTCAAAGGTAAGTCAACCCTTAAAAGTGAACCCTCTTCTCTCTGGATATTTATATTATGATGCTTTACTATCTTTAACATGGCATAATTTTCACTCAATATATAACCTGTTAAATTGCTTATATTATTTCTCTTTGCGTGTTCGATTAACAGGTTAAATAAAATTGTACCAAGTCCCTGGTTTTGAAATGAGTCCGCGACAGTTATTGCATACTCTGCCGAACCGGGATTATCGATTAGTCTAATGTATCTGGCCACTCCTATGGCACGTTTTGATGGTTTTTCAATAGCAAAAGCAATCATCGCCACATGATTTTTATTATCAATATCTGTTAAATACTTTAAATATTTATCTGAAAGACTCCTGGGCGGTGAAATAAATCTAAAATATTGTGATTTATAAGACAGCTCTTTATATCCTTTCTCTATATATTCCTTGTCTGATTGTTTCAGGAAACGTACAAAGACTATTGTTCCGTTTTTCAATGTTGTCTTATGTATATATTTATTCATAAACAGCTGATATTGTTGATATGATTTATTATAATGAATGTATTATGTCTATTCCTTTAATATTAAGTGCCAAATTAATATTAAAGTTCATAATTTTGCTTATATATCATCATTAAGAATGAAGAAACTTAAACTTAGGGGACGTGAACTTGAGAAAATAGGTTTTCCTCAGGGAGAATTGATTAGTCTGACAATTAATCTGGTTCATAAGCATTTCAGAAGGAGTAATAAAGCTGAAGCCTTAGTACTGCTTAAAGAGCTTATCCAATATCCCGCTAAATATAAAAATGATCCGAAATTCGGACAAATAAGCAATATGCTGCTATCCGGAAATAAAATTAAACCTATACAGAAACCAGAGCAAATCAAACTTGAGCAAATTTCGAAAGAATATGTAATTTATGGTCAGTCACAAATTGAACAGGAAGCTCTTAACCAGATGGACACAGCCATGCGACTTCCAATAACAGTCAGGGGAGCCCTGATGGCCGATGCCCATAGCGGTTACGGATTACCAATTGGAGGAGTTCTGGCCACAAGCAATGCCATTATTCCTTACGGCGTTGGAATGGATATTGGCTGCAGAATGTGCCTGTCAGTTTACAATTTACCCCCTTCTTTTTTAGATAAAAACAGAAATCTATTAAAGTCAATCTTAAAAGAAAATGTAAAATTTGGAACTGATGAATTTCCGGGAAGAAAAGAACATGAAGTACTTGAAAGAAAAGAATTTAAAGAAATAAAAGTATTAAAACAACTGAAAGATAAAGCTTATAGCCAGCTTGGTACATCGGGAAGCGGTAACCACTTCGTTGAATTTGGTATTGCTGACATACCTTTAGAAAAGAATGAATTTAATATTGCGGGAGGTAAATATCTTGCAGTACTTTCTCACTCAGGATCAAGAAATTTTGGCGCAAGCATTGCCAGGCATTACACCAGCTTAGCAAAGGGAAAATGCAACCTCCCGAAAGGAGCTCAAAACCTTGCCTGGCTTAATCTTAATGAAGAAGAAGGAATTGAATACTGGCTCGCAATGAATCTTGCAGGTGATTATGCTGCTGCCAATCACCAGATAATACATCAAAGAATCTCAAGAGCCCTGAGTGAAAAACCAGTAATACGCGTTGAAAATCACCATAATTTTGCATGGAAAGAAAAACTTGAGGATGGAACCGATGTAATTGTCCACCGCAAAGGTGCTACTCCTGCAACAAAAGGAATACTGGGCGTGATCCCCGGTTCTATGATCTCACCTGGATTCATTATTAAAGGTAAAGGCAACTGGCCATCAATAAATTCCGCATCACATGGAGCAGGAAGATTATTATCACGCTCCAAGGCAAAAGAACGTTTCTCAAAAAAGATCCTGTCCGAAGCCCTGAATAAAGCCGGCGTTGAATTAATGGGCGGGGGTATGGATGAAGCACCGGGCGCCTATAAAGACATCCACAAAGTAATGGAATATCAGAAAGAACTTGTTGACATTATCGGAATTTTTTATCCTAAAATTGTAAGGATGAGCAGTGACTGACCTAATCCTCTGATTAATAATATTATATCTCAAGTTCGGAAAAAATCTTCTAATTTAATTTGTTAAAAATTTGCATTTATCATACTAATATATTAATTTTATACGATATTTGTTTATTTATACTTTATTCGTATATTTTTTTATGCACTGTATATACAATGGATAATCCTAAAAAACAGCAAATAGTGAGTACTGCCAGGGATCTTTTCTGGAAATTCGGATTCAGGCGTGTTTCAATAGAGGAGATTTGCAGAGAAGCCAATGTCAGTAAGATGACCTTCTACAAACATTTTAAAAATAAAGATGAACTTGTAAAGTATATTATTGATCTTATTACAGGAATTGCTATGAAAAAGTACAGGGAGATAATGGACAGTAATATGCCATTCATTCAAAAGGTTGAGAAGAGTATTCAATTAAAAATGGAGTCAAGTGATGAAATGAGCCAGGAATTTTTTGACGATTTTCATAAAAATGCCAGTCCGGAACTCCGCGAACATTTTAATAAACTTGTCCGCGCAAACTTACAGGCTATACAGAATGATTATATAAAGGCCCAGAAAAAGGGAGATGTAAGACCTGATATTAATCCGCAGTTTATTTTATATTATCTGGATAAAATATTAGAGATGGCCAAAGATGAAAATCTTATGAAAATGTATAAATCTCCGCCAGATTTGATTAATGAATTAACAAGATTTTTCTTTTATGGGATTTTACCCCGGAAAACATAGCACCCCGAGTCAATGAAAAAATTTGTCTGCATATTATTCTTATCAAGATTTATTTGTGTGAGCTTATTTGCTCAACATATTACTACTGAAGGACAAATAAATTCATGGCTGTCAGTTAATCCCGGACATGATTTTAAGGTCCGTGCAGGATTAAGGTTTATTCCGTCTTTTACAATTGAAAAACAGGCAAAAAAAATAAAGTATGATTCGGAAATATCTGTAAATACTTATGGTACAATAGATTTTAATAATAAAGGAACTGAATTAAACGGAGATTTTAAACCCTACCGGCTATGGTTAAGAATGTCAACGGATCAGTTTGAGCTAAGAGCCGGACTCCAGAAAATAAATTTTGGATCAGCAACAATGTTACGTCCTCTAATGTGGTTCGACCGCATTGATCCCCGTGATCCCCTGCAACTTACTGACGGTGTCTATGCTATACTGGCAAGATATTACTTTCTGAATAATGCCAACATCTGGTTATGGGGTTTGTATGGTAATGAAACCACAAAAGGATGGGAAATCATTCCCGCTAATAAAAAACGTCCTGAATATGGGGGTCGCCTGCAATTTCCTGCCTTAAAAGGAGAAATGGGAATATCTTTTCATAACCGTGAAGTGGACTACAGTAAATCAATTATAGATACAACTATTACCAGTCTTAATAACTCAAATGAAAACAGGCTGGGATTGGATGGCAGATGGGATATTGGAATTGGCTTATGGTTTGAAAGTACATTATTGCATCAGGATATACCGAAAATTCACTTGCCCTGGCGAAAACAGATTAATATAGGGATTGATTACACTTTCGGAATAGGAAAAGGATTGAATGTAATAAATGAATTCCTGTGGGCTTCAGCCTCACAAAGTGCTTTCAAGTTCAAAAACAGTATTTCATTTTCTGCCCTGGCCCTAAGATACCCTATTGGATTACTGGATAATATTACAGCAATGATCTATTACGACTGGACAAATAATGACTGGTACAGGTTTATTAACTGGCAGCGACAGTACGACAAAATAAGTCTTTACTTAATGGTATTCTGGAATCCTGATGAATTTGGTATTTATCAGAATCTGGAGGAAAACAATCTATTTACAGGAACCGGACTTCAATTTATGTTTGTTTATAATTACTAGCATGAATAATATTTTAGTTAACTTACATTAATAAAATAAATATGGAAAACAATAAAATCATAAGACTTGAAGGTGTAAAAAAATATTTTCCTATCGGAGGAGGAAAGTTCACAGCCTTAAATGGTATTACCCTTACATTTGGAGAAGGAGAATTTACTGGTTTTGTTGGGCCCAGCGGTTCGGGAAAAACAACACTTTTAAATATAATTGGGTCTCTTGACACTCCTTCTGAAGGAAAAGCACTGGTACTTAACAGGGATATTGGTGCATTATCGGCTATAAAGGCAGCGATACTCCGCAGAGAACATCTGGGATTCATATTTCAAACCTACAATCTTTTACCTGTTTACACTGTGTTTGAAAATGTTGAATTCCCGTTGTTACTTTTTAATATGAGCAGCACTGACAGGAAAAAAGCCGTACTGGACGCCCTTAAATGGGTTGGATTATTGGATAAAATAAAATCCAGACCTGCACAATTGTCAGGTGGAGAGTGTCAGCGGGTAGCAATCGCAAGAGCTATGGTTAAAAAACCTAAGATTGTTCTGGCTGATGAACCAACAGCAAATTTAGATTCTGAGAACTCACATCATATTTTGCATACAATGGAAAATCTTAACAAAGATTTGAAGACTACGTTCATTTTTGCAACTCATGATGATAAAGTAATCAGGTATTTGAAAAGAAAAATTCTTCTTAAAGATGGCAAAGTAACTGCTGATGAAATTATCACCAAATAGTTAAGGAGGACAAAATTATGTTAGCAATAAAATTAGCCTATCGAAACCTTATTGGTGCAGGCCTGCGAACCTGGCTCAATGTATTTGTATTGTCCTTTGTTTATGTACTAATTATCTGGCACTACGGTATTATTGATGGTTGGAATTATCAGGCCAGAAAGGATATGCAGGCCTGGGAAGTTGGAAATGGGGAATACTGGCACCAGAATTATGATCCTTACGATTTCTTTACACTGGAAGAAAGTCATGCTCAAATTCCTGAAACATTTAAAAAAGCAATGGCAGAAGGAACGATTACACCTGTTTTAATAACTCAGGGGTCAGTTTATCCTGAGGGCAGAATTCAGAGTATGATATTAAGAGGAATTGAACCTGGTCAAAAAGTGCTTGCCCTGCCAACTGAAGAAATGAATGTTGAATCGGAAGAAATACCTGTGATTATTGGTCGAAGAATGGCCAAAAATTGTAAATTAAAAGAAGGCGATATAACCACAATCAGATGGAGAGATGTAAATGGAACCTTTGATGCAACAGAGGTGAAAATTGTAAAGGTGTTTAATTGTAATGTTCCAAATGTTGATGCCGGGCAAATGTGGATCCCGATAAAAAAATTGCAGGAAATGATGCAATCTCCTGATGAAGCAACCATATTCATCTTTGGTGAAAATTTTGAAATAAATGAGAATGTACCAGGCTGGGAATATAAAAGCCAGGATTCCCTGATGACCGAAATGGATGAAATTATAAAAATGAAAAAAGTCGGAGGTTCTTTTCTTTATCTCGTTCTGATTCTTTTAGCTATGCTTGCAATATTTGATACGCAAGTACTTTCGATATTCAGGAGACAAAAGGAAATAGGTACTTATATTGCCATGGGAATGACCAGAAAGCAAGTGGTGAGTCTTTTTACAGTGGAAGGTGCGATGCATGCTATATTGGCCATTATAGTAGGGGCCATCTATGGAGTTCCTTTTCTGTTATGGCAAATAAAAACGGGATTTAGCATGCCTGCCGGAACAGATGATATGGGACTTTCAATTGCAGAAAAAATCTTTCCGGTTTATGGAGCCGGACTCATAGCAGGCACAATACTTTTAGTATTAATCATAACTACAATTGTGAGTTATATGCCGGCCCGTAAAATATCTAAAATGAATCCCACTGACGCAATAAAAGGAAAAATACAATGATACGTTTTTTATTTAAAGGATTATTAAGAGACAAGAACCGCAGTATGCTGCCGGTTATTGTTGTTACTGCAGGTGTTGCACTTACTGTACTGATGCATTGTTATTTTACTGGCATAATGAGAGACACGATTGAATTTACAGCAAAATATTCATCCGGTCATGTAAAAATAATGACTCGTGCTTATGCTGAGAATAAAAATCAGGTTCCAAACGATCTGGCATTATTAGGAGTAAGTGAATTAATTAGCAACCTGCAGAATGATTACCCGAAAATGGAATTTGTTCAACGTATAAATTTTGGTGGTCTGCTGGATTCTCCTGACGAGAATGGAGAAACTAAAAAACAGGGTGTTGTATCCGGTATGGCTGTCGATTTACTTTCAGAAGACACAAAAGAGATAGAGAGACTTAATCTGGAAGGAGCATTAAGAAAAGGACGGTTCCCGAAAAAGCCGGACGAAGTATTAATAAGCGACGAATTTGCTGCAAAACTGGAAGTTGGGCCTGGTGACCAGGTTACGCTGATTACTTCTACCATGTATGGTGGAATGTCAATTCAGAATTTCACTGTTTCCGGAACCATAGAATTTGGAGTCCAGTTTATGGACCGCAGCGGTATGATTGCGGATATTACAGGAATTCAAAGTGCACTTGACATGTATGATGCTTGCGGTGAGATTTTGGGATTTCTGGATTCGCCAAATTATAATGATTTAGCAGCTATGAAAGTTGAAAATGATTTCAATGATAAGTACTCAAACCCTGATGATGAATTTTCTCCTGTTATGAGTAGATTGAAAAATGAAAGTATGATGGCTGGTTATTTTGAATTTGTAGACAGTTTTGTTGGGATTATAATTGGAGTTTTTATTCTTGCTATGTCTATTGTATTGTGGAATACCGGACTAATTGGAGGATTAAGACGTTATGGTGAGATAGGGGTCCGGTTAGCTATTGGCGAAAATAAAGGTCATATTTACCGGTCAATGATCTATGAAGCTATTTTAATTGGCCTTGTAGGTTCATTCTTTGGCACCCTTATTGGACTTGGATTTTCTTATTGGTTGCAGGAAGCAGGAATTAATATTGGTAATATGATGAAGAGTTCAAAGATGATGATGCCAAGTATTTTCAGGGCAAATATTACTACTCCTGCTTATTATCTGGGATTTATCCCGGGATTGTTTTCTGTGGTACTGGGGACCATGCTTTCGGGCATTGGAATCTATAGACGCAAAACAGCACAATTGTTTAAAGAGTTAGAAACTTAAATAAAATGAAACGATTAGTTATAATACTGTTCCTCATCCCAACAATAGTCAGGGCAGAGGAACCAACAGGAAAAGAAATCCTGGAAAGAATTGATAAAAATCTGGCGGCTAAAAGTACAATAACTACTTCCAAAATGATAATCCATGGAGCCCGGCAAACACGGACTATTGAAGCTAAAACCTGGGGCATTGGTGATGAAAAAGCATTTACAGAATACCTTGCTCCTGCCCGAGAAAAAGGAACAAAAATGCTTAAGCTGGAAGATAAGCTTTGGATATATTCACCAGGATCTGACAGAACAATACAGATTTCCGGACATATGCTCCGTCAGTCGCTAATGGGTTCTGATCTTTCTTATGAAGATATGATGGACAACGCGAAAATGCTTGAAAATTATGATGCTGGTGTTATTGGTTCAGAAGTAATTCAAGGAAGAGATTGCTGGATTGTTGAATTACAGGCAAAAACTGCTCAAGTGAACTACCAAATACGTAAATTATGGGTAGATAAGGATCGTTTTATTCCATTGAAAGAGGAATTATATGCAAAAAGTGGAAAACTTTTAAAAAGAATGGAACTTTTTGATATCATAAAAATAGATAGTCGCTGGTATCCAAAGAAAATTGTTTTTAAGGATATGCTGAAAACAGGTGACGGTACTGAATTTATTATTGATGATATAGAATTTGATCAGCAAATACCTGAATATATATTTACAAAAGCTTCGTTGAAGAAATAAGAATCTGGAGCTGATTTGCATACTGAATTTATTTACTATCAGATAATTGTTTTTTATGCAATTCGAACCTTCATATGTAAAACTTTATAAAACAGGTGAATTAGATAAAAGAATAAAAAACATTGCCGAAATTTATAAACGATGCACTATATGCCCGCAGAAATGTGAAATTGACAGAACTGTTTCCAGGGGAGGCAAGTGCAGAAGCAGCATACTGCCAACTGTATCATCAGCCAGTCCGCACTTTGGTGAAGAACCGCCTCTCGTTGGCTATTACGGCTCAGGTACAATATTCTTTACAAACTGTAATCTGCATTGCATTTATTGTCAGAATTACGATATTTCACAAATGGGTGATGGCAGGGAAATTTCTTACGAGCAGCTGGCAGAGCTTATAATTGCCCTACAAAATAAAGGTTGCCATAATATAAATTTCGTTACTCCAACACATATGGTTTACCCGATACTTCATGCACTCAAAATTGCAATAAAAAAAGGATTAAATATTCCCCTTGTATATAATTCCGGTGGCTATGAGTCAGTCGAGACACTTAAATTGTTAAATGGAGTATTTGATATTTATATGCCCGATTTTAAATATTACAATGAAAATTCCGGGTATACCCTTAGCAATGCGAAATCATATCCTCAGATTGCAGCAATGGCAATCAGTGAAATGTACCGCCAGGTAGGAGATTTGGAATTAAATAAAACCGGTATAGCCCGTCGTGGTCTGCTGATAAGACATCTTGTATTACCTGAACATACTGACGAATCAAAAAATATTATGGACTTTATAGCAACTTTGTCTAAAAATACTTATGTTAATATTATGGATCAATACAGGCCTGCATACCGGGCTGCTGAAAACTATAGCCTCACAAGAAGAATAACAGCTGAGGAGTATCAGGAAGTACTTGATTATGCAAAAAAAATAGGATTAAAAAGAGCGGATGATCATTAGCAGTATTTAAAATATTTAATCAGAGCTAATAACTTTTATCTTGAAAACACTAGGTATATGCAGTTCAAGAATAATAGAGGGAAAAACCGGGCCCGATAATCTGGGTTATGAAACGCGGAGTCTTTTTTATGAGGCTCAAAAAGTCTATAATAAAGTGTTTCTGATTGATCCGATGCATGTGACCTATGATTATTCAAAAGGGGCTAAAATGCCTGACGTATCTTATAATAATACACAGCTTAATGATCTTTCAACATTAATTGTCAGAAGTACTTCAGGCTGTGAAAAACCAATTTCTCTGCTGGCACGGACGCTTTATTTTTGTGGTTGCGATCTTATTGATCCTGTTAAAAGATTTAACGGCCTGAGCGCGGGAAAAATGTTTGATCCTTTAAAAGGATTTGCAAAATCAAATATGCCTGAAACAAGTATAGCATTTAATGAAACAACAGCAATACAGCTGGTCGAAAAAATTAACCGGAACAAGGGATTTCCGATAGTTGCCAAACCTGAAAAGGGAAGCAAAGGTGAGAAGGTATGCCTGCTGAAAAATAAAAATGACGCTTATAAGTATATTAATGACTATTTTAACAGTAAATTCAGTGATTCTGCTCTGCTCTTTCAAAAATATATTCATGTTAAAGATGAATTCAGGGCATTCATTATTGGAGACAAATTAATAGGACTGGTAAAAAAATTGGATATCGAAGGAAAAATTTCAAGGAATGCAGCACAGGGGGGAGTATTTATTAAAGCAAAAGATAATGAAGTTGCACGATTTATATTAAAAAATGTAAATACCAGGGGAATTGTTGGAGTTGATGCAGTAAGAGATGAACAGGGTAAACTATTTATACTGGAATCGAATAGATCTCCACAGTGGAGAAGCCTTGAACAGGCAACAAATATAAATGTAGCAGAAAGAATTATTGAATTTGCCTATAGGCGAGTAACTCGTAAATAATATATTTTTTCGAAATTTTACTATTCAATGAATAATGAACTGCTAAATAATGAGAATTTCAGAAAGGGTGCTTTAGATTATTTTTATTTACAGGACAGGAATTATCCCCAAAAAGGTACATTAAAACTGGTTGGAGACAGGTATAAATTAAGCGGTGACCAGAGAACAGTCTTATACAGGGGTATTTCATCAAAAAAACATTCAAATAACAGAAAAACAAGACTGGTAACAGATATAAAAGATAAAAACCTGTTTATAGATGGATACAACGTTCTGTTTACAGTATTAAACTACAGGCTTGGAAGATTAGTATTTATAAGCACCGATGGAATACTAAGAGATGCGGGATCGTTACATGGTAAAATTCGTAATGATGTACTTTTTTATGATTGTATCACTTTACTGTTTGATTTTTTTACAGTTAAAATCCCGGCATACTTAAATATATTCCTCGACTCGCCGGTCTCTCACAGCGCAAAACATAAGAATATTATTGATAAAGCTATGGATCATTACTCCTTAAACGGAAACTGTAAATTAGTTAAATCCCCCGACCTTGAAATAAAACAAAATTCTAAAGGCATAATCTGTAGCTCTGATACTGCTATCATAGACAGAACTGAAAATAATATTGCAGATATTCCAAGAGCAGTACTTGAAAAAAACTTCAGATGTAAACTATTTAAAATCGAGGATATTCTAAATCCAAAAATTGTTTGAAATGTACTTATATACCTTTTAATTGTTTATCAAGAAATTCAAGTATCCTGCCATATCCTTCAATCTCATTTTCTTTTTTAACAAATCCATGGCCTTCATCTTCAAAAAGGACATATTCAACATAAACTCCGTTTTTTCTTGCTGCTGCTACTATCTCATCCGACTCAACCTGTAATACTCTGGGATCGTTGGCTCCCTGAAGTACAATAAATGGTTTTACGATTTTATCCGCATGAAAAAGCGGTGAAATGCGGTAAAGTCTTGCCGAGTCTTCCACAGGATCTCCCATTTCTTCGTAGAGAGCTTTTTTAAATGCTTCCCACCAGGGCGGAATACTTTTTAATGTCCGTATCCAGTTAGTAACGCCAAATACATTTACTCCAACCTCAAATTCTTCCGGATGCAGAGTAAGTGCAGCCATTACCATAAAGCCTCCAAAAGACCCGCCAATAATACCAATCTTTGTTGTATCAACATAACCTGTTGATGCAAGGAAATCTTTTGCCTTAATACAATCCATAAGGTCTCCTTCCCCATGGTTTTTATTGTCCATCTTATAAAATGTCTTTCCGTAACCGCTGCTTCCCCTGTTGTTTACTGCCAGTAATACATACCCGTGGTTTACCAGAAACTGAATTACTGAAAAATATGAGAGGCGGGACTGACCGCCAGGTCCTCCATGCACCCATACCAGTGCAGGGGCAATACTGTCTTTTGATGCCTGATGAGGTTTATAAAGCACGGCAGGTATCTCTAATCCGTCAAAAGATTTGTAACGTATAACTTCGCCATCAACCAAATCATCACGATTAATCTCAGAATTGAGTGAATTAGTCAGCCTTTTAACATCATCCTTACTAAAATCGTATATGTATAAATCTCTCGGACTTTTAGAGCTGCCAATCCAGAATGTCATTAGCTCTTCACTCTTTGAAATATTAACAGAACTGATATCTCCCTGTTCAACCTTTGGAAATTTAATCTCTTTATTCTTCTTTGTATCAAAGACTTTTATTACAGTTTTTGCATCTTCATTTATTCCAACAACCCGGTACTTACCATTGTATGTGAGATATGTATACCATATATCCCAGTCATATTCAAGTATTTTCTCCTTTTCTCCGCTTTCAATATCATATTTCATAAGGTACATAAATTCACTGCCTTCATTTGTCAGGTAAAATAAAGTTTTACTATCAAGACTGAACCCGGAAGAATAATACTGAACATCACCAGTATGTGGTGAAATGTGTTTTAAAATGTCTTCTTCCCTCTCCCATAGATACATTTCATTATTATCAGTAGTAATAGGTTTTGTAAATACCACATACTTCTCATTACGGCTGATATCGTTAAAGTTATAACCGCTATCATTCTGATAAATCATCTGAGCTTCAAAGTTTTCAATATCCATTTCATATACATCCATAAAACGCCTGTCTCTTTCATTGGAGCCATATAAAAAACTCTCTTTATCAAAATTCCATGTGTAAAATGTGGAGCGTGCTCCAACCGCAGGTGTTATATCTTTAACCGTTCCGTCGGTTTCCCTGAGAAAAATATGATATATCTCATCACCGTTATTATCGCTATGATAAACTAACCGGTCATCTTTAGGGAAAAATGAAATAGCAAAAACTGAATTACTGTCAGACTCCGTTAAGGGTACAAGGTCTCCGCCTTCTACCGGCATTTCACAAGCATTATAGATCCCTGTTTCATTACTTGATATTAACAACCGCTTTTCATCATAGGAAAAGGATCCTCCAAAATAATTTATATTGTCCATAAACTGTTTAATTGTGTACTGTTGAACAGTTTTTACTGCTTTGTCCGAAGTGCAGCATGCCAGAACAAAACAAACAGTAACTGAAATGATAATTATTTTTTTCATTTGATTATTATTTGATGATAATTTTTAAACGTGAAGGACTAATAATAATTGCTTTTGTTCTAACGGTTAAAAAATTAAATTTAAAACAATATTACATGTCACCAAAGGATATCCGGTATTTTATTTAATTAAATTAATATCCTGAATACCGTTAATAAAATGGTTTTGAAATAATAGGGGAAATTTGTATATTTTAGAATATATTTTTTAATCTAAAACTAAGAAAAATGAAATCATTAAAAGCAATTGCATGGATATCAGGTGTAATAGCCGGAATTATTATGCTACTTGGTGTTATTGATTTCTTCTTTGGCTGGCAATTATTTAAAGTGGTAAAAGCAGTGAATTATTTTCACACAGCAAATAGCTTCCTTTTATTGGCTATATGTTGCACCGTTTACTACCATACATGCGTATGCTGTAAAGAAGAGAAAAAAGAATAAAAATTATCAAGGTAAAGATATTCTACTGGCTGGCAGGTTCAGACTGGCTTTTTGTTATACTAACAGGTATGATTGTTCCATCAGGATTATAGTATAACTTTGCCATACAAACTCTTCTTTCATAAGGACTTGGGCCCTGTACATGATAAAAAATATACCACTGGTCGCTGAATTTTACTATTGAATGATGAATGTTTCTTGACCGGTTATCCATTATTATACCTTTATATTCAAACGGACCGTATGGTGATTTGCCAGTGCTGTATTCAAGCAGGTTAGCTACTTTATCTCCCTTGTAGGAGGCATAAGTCAGATAATACAGACTGTCGGTTTTATGCACCCATATTCCTTCGTGAAAATTTTCAACTTCCAGTTTTACGATATCCCCGTTACGTGTTACCATATCATCTTTCAGTTTTACCACCCTTAATGAATTCTGCCCGAAGTACAGATATACCTGTTCATCATCATCAATAAATATGGCAGGATCAATAACCCTTGTTTCGCTCTCATTTTTTTCAATTAATGGTTTTCCCAGAGCATCCTTAAAAGGTCCTTCCGGTTTATCACTTACTGCTACACCAATTTGATCTTCAGCTGGGAAATAAAAGTAATATTTATCATTTCTCTTTATGCAATCCGGGGCCCATGCCCATTTTTTAGCCCAGGAAATGTCATTTAAATTAAATATTACTCCGTGATCTGTCCAGTTAACAAGATCAGCTGATGAAAAACAGTGCCAGTCGACCATGTCCCAGTATTCACTGCCGGCCATATCATGAGAAGGATAAATCCAGATCTTTCCGTCCCATACATGTGCCGAAGGATCAGCTTGAAAGTCAGGTAAAATTTGCTTTTGCGAATAAGCTACGGTAGTAATGAAAAGCACTATCAGAAACAATTTCATAATTTTCATAAGAGAATATTTGATATTTAATTGTCATTAATACTATTAATTGAATTTTAGTAAAATACTATTAATTTAAAATTATCTTATTAGTATAAACTTCTTGTCCTGTATGAAGTTTAATGATATAAATCCCTTTATTACTTATAATATCCCTTGCATGAAAATTAAAATCATAGGTTCCCTGATTTAGTATTCCACTTATCAGATTAGCTGTCCTTTTGCCTTCTAATGAATAAATACTGAGATTAACAGCCTGTTCCGATAACAGGTAGAATTTCACATTTATAAAGTTTTTTGCAGGATTGGGATAACATAAAAAGTTAATTTCATGATCATAGGTTGTTTCAATATTTGTATAGTTGTCAATTGCCACAATTGTCACTGAATCTTTAGTACTATCAGTTATACTGTCGTTTACTACAAGTCCGATTACATATACTCCTTCATCATCGGCGCGGAACCGGGCACTGGGAGTGTCCTTATCCGTGAGGATAGATCTGCTGCCATCGGGCATGGAAATAATACTCCAGTTATAAGAAAGGGGATCTCCGTCCTCATCAATACTAGAGCTGCCATCAAGAGCAACAAACTCCTTTGTAGCTATATATTTATCTGTACCGGCATTTGCAACAGGAGCTCTATTTGATTCTTTAACATTTATTATTTTAGCACTTATTATACTATTATATATACCATCATTTACTGTAAGGCCTATTTTGTATTGACCTTGTACATCAGGTGTTATTTCAGTAATTATGCCTGAATAGTCTCCAATTTCAGCCAGGCTGCCATCCGGCTTTGCAATGACCGACCACTTATAGGATACTATTGAATCATTATCAGGATCATAACTTGTACTACCGTTTAGCTCAACAGCAGTGCCGATAATGACTTTACGGTTTTCGCCGGCTTTTGCTATTGGTGCAGCTGTCAGCCAGTTGCCGGCCTTTAAGATATTTAACAACTCAAAATAATGATCATTCGTACCTGTTGAATTAGCTTCAATAACCTTTATATGCAGGCTGTGCTGACCATCAGGCAGATTTTCTTCTATTAGTGCAAAGACCGTTGCCGGCCCCCAGGTCTCTGTCCAATAGGCATCAAGGCTTTTATGATCCATATCGTCAATCCATACTTCAACCCTCCCCCGATTCGTGGTATTATGCCTTGAATAAAGGACAGAAATAGCATTGCCGTCAACAATAAAGCTCATTTCAGCACCCACATCACCTGCATGCCACCTTAGCGGTGTAATAACCCACCCGCTATTTATTTCAGATACTATTGCTGATGTCTTATACCTGTAAGTATGAGCATAGGTATCAGTTATCAGGGGAGCAGGCAATACAGTATCTGTTTGTGGTAAATCCTGATCATCAGGCAGGACATCGTATATCCCTGTCAGTTCATCTATCAGAAAATCTGCCATGTATTGCATCCCCAAATCGTTTGGGTGTAACCCATCAACATAAATATCCCCCAGATCTATGCCATCTGATGCTACGGCAGTATCAATCATATCAGCAAAACTCACCATAGGAACATTATAATGTTCTCCAATAAGTTTATGACTCGACTGTGCAGAAGTGCCGTTCTGCTGTTTCAGCAACAGCATCATTACTCCAGGCAGGCTGTCGGCTTGCAGGATCTGCCTGATTAGTCCCTCCGTCATCTTTTCAGCGTACTGGCCAGCAGCATCATTTACAGAAAATTCAACTATAATAAAATCGGGATCATAATCCAGCACATCTTCACTGATCCTGTGTGCACCAATATCAGAACCTGTGCCTCCTATGCCTGCATTTATAAAACCAACATTACTCCCGGGGAAAGTAACAACCCACCATTCTTTCATAATATTTGCCCATCTTTTGTTTTCGCCCGACGCAAGAGACCCTGCAGTGACAGAACCTCCTATTACAGCTATAGTAATATCCTCGCCCCTCCTTGCTTTTGCCATGGCATGAAATATCCTGGTTGTATCATATGCTGATACAGCAGCCAAAGTATTATTTGAAGAAACAATATCTGAACATATAAGTATAAAAAGAAATAGCATTTTTAACATATGTAATTGAAACAATATTCTGCCTCTCATATAACAAAATTTAAAAAACCTAATTATTACTAATAATAGTGATTCAAACATATTTATTATTCAAAAGTTACCCGTATGGATTTATCTTTTTTACTGAGAGTAACTTCCTGTGTCTCGCTATTTGAGGTTATTAAATAATCACCATAGAATGCATGTGCTTTGAAAGTCCCTTTTTCATCAGCTTTACCTTTCACCTGGGTCCACCACTTTTTAAAAACAAGATCACGGTAAGCTAAAGCCTGTGGTGTAGGAGTCCAGTCCAATTTCCACATGGCTGCATGCGGCTTCCAGTGTGCTCCCTCCCAAAAACCCCACATTAAGATAGCCTCAATTGCAGGGTGTGCAAAATATATCGGCAAAAGTCTATTAAGTTCCTGAACCCGGGTTTCCTCATCATCATATTCAAAAAGACATTCAGTGATTTTTATAGGCAGGTTGAATTTTGCCAGCCTGTCGAGAGTCTTCTGAACATGTTGGGCCGGGGTAATTGTCTGGAAGTCGTGTGCACGGTGCGCCTGGCATCCAATACCCTTAATGGGAACCCCGTTTGCAAGAAGATTTTCAATCTGGATTATGCAAGCGTCGTCATTGTAACCTGCATCAAGAATGCCATAATCATTTACATATAGCGTAACATCAGGATTGCCCGCTTTTGCCGCCCAGGCCATTTCATTAATAACACCGTAGCCCAGTCGCCGGCGGAAAAAGTCTCCGTGAATCATTTCATTGTTAAGGTCAAACTCATCGATGCGGCCTTTAAAATGTTTTGTTACGTCTACAGCCCGGCGGGTAACTGCTCCGCGGAGTTCGTCATTATCAAGCTCCCTTAACCAGGGCATAATGTATTTATCTTTTGCCCAGAATATACAGTGCCCCCTCATTGGCATGCTTAGTCCATGGCAGAGCTCCCATATTCTGTCAGCTTCAGTATAATCAATAACATTATACTCCTTTTCACAGTCATACCATTTAAGAGCATCTTCGTGCACAGCGTAGTTAAAATTTTCAGCAAGAACCTTCAAGAATTTTTCCCTGTCTTCCCCTGACATTGCATTCTCGTTCATTTCCGCAAGCTTATTTGTAATTGCAGTGCCGAATAAAAACTCGTGACGTACCTGCCGAATTTCAACTTCGGCGCCCGGACTAGTCTTCACAATTATATCGCCCATCCTGATTTCAGAAATTCGGGCATCTATGGCTGCTGGTGTAAGTTGTGCCGAAATATCATCCTGGGCAAAACAAAAAGGTACAACAAGTAAAATTAAAATGATAGCTGAATAAACTGACTTTGCTTTCATAATTTATGTTTCTTAATTTATATTTTAAAAATATTTATTGAAA
>CAZFQS010000001.1:208275-209639 GCA_964521285.1 uncultured Bacteroidales bacterium
TTAACCAGCTCCTTGAAAATTAAATGGGGCCCGTAATATTCAAATAAGGGAATATCGGTACCTGTTAATACATGATCAAACATATTAAACTGGGGTCCCAGAAAAGCCAATGAATTGTCCAGTCCGGTAGCAACTCCAAATCCTGTTTCCATATCATAGGTAATATACCGCCATTTACCCTCACTGGTTCTTGGTCGCCAGGTTGCCTCGTTGTTCCCGGGCCAATCCCATTTAGCCAGGTAAATACTATGAATCATATAATCGATAAAATTTTCTATATCAAGTTGCTTTTTTATGTATTCATAAGCTTCACTCGTTCTTAAATCATTACTGTGTATATATGCCGTAAGGCTATTCCAGTGAACAGCATCTCCCTCATTTACTTCGGTTATATGCTGTGTACGGTTGTCCCAGTGATACAACAAATCAATACCAGGATTGTCAATATCTACACCGTGATGAACTTCAAAATACCAGTTGCTTTTATTGGCTTCCCTTAACTCGTGAATTCCCCAGTATTCACCATTTATAAATAGAATGGCCGGCTGGTATGATTGCAAATCCAAATCACCTCCTTCCATTAATCTGTGAGCACAAGCATCATTAAACATAGCGCTCATTATTGTACTGCCCCATGCCCTTATGATAAATCGTTTAAATTCACCTATATCCTTCGCATGCCCATTAGTTTCCTTAAATATCGGGTAATCAATTCTGTTATCCCCGTATTCATTCCTGGCAATTACATTAAATGCCTTTTGCGGACTGGCAGGTGAAGTTCCACCCTGAATGCTCACTCCCACATTCTGGGAAAAACCGATTGTGCCATCAGCTTCAAAATAGCTTATGTGTACTTCCTTTTCCCAGTCCCTGAAATAATTGCCTGTACTGCTGTTTCCATTAACATGGTATACTCCCGGAACATATATGCCGGTATTATCATCAAAAAAATTATCCGGATCAGTAATAATAGATATCACAGGCAAAGAGTAGCGGGTTTTCATGCCTTCTATAACAAAATAAGTTCTGGTTACAATATCACTAGGTGTTTTACCTTCCTCAAATGAACGGAATTTTACAATATTAGCCTTAAATACATTCCCCGATGGTGGAACCCAGTCCGGCAGCCAGGGAAAAGGATCCTGATTTGTTCTTATTTCGGAATAAACATTTGGTTCAGATGTCCTGTCAGTCAGCAATAGTGTATCAGGAAATATCTCCGAATCTACAGTAGGGTCTGTACCATCCAGAGTATACCTTACAGTGGCAAGCGCCCCCTTGGAGAGTATATAAAGTTTCTGATCACTTTCATAAAAACCTTCTTCCAGTGAAACAACTGGTATTGCAGAAACAATATAACCGGA
>CAZFQS010000001.1:209739-289758 GCA_964521285.1 uncultured Bacteroidales bacterium
CTTATTTCACTTCCTCTTTCCCTGGCCAGATGAAATCCTCCTGTTGCAAAAAGAACATCCTTATTAAACAAAACCTTTGCTTTGTTTATTATTTTTACTATACCAGGATGTGCACAACCTGTAATCAGAATCATGCCCTTTTCCGTAAGAATAATCAAAGATTGCTCTATTATATGTGTACCAAGTTCACCGGTTGAATAAACCCCTTTACCAATCTCCATAGGTTCTCGTACATCAATTGTCTTTGCTCCGTATTTATTAATATTTCTCTTAAAATTTTCCGGAAAGGATGCAGGCAGATATATGGTAACTCCAGGATTTATTTCAAGAAAATCAGTTAATCCTCCGACATGATCATTATGAATATGAGAAAGCACTACCAGATCTATTTCTTCAGGATTAATATCCAATTCCTTCATGTTTGCCAATAATATTGAACCATCGCCACCTGTATCAAACAAAATAGTTTTTTCTGTCCCCTTAATAATACATGAGAAACCCCATGCAGTTTTTAATCCTTGCTTATAAGGATTATTATCATAGATAACAGTAATACTTAAATTTTTAAGGGTCTTTAAAGAAAATTTCTCTTTGTTTTGCATAACCTGCTTATTTTTATCATCTTTATGTTTCAGGTAAATAGCTGCAGCTAATGCAGTACCGGCGACCAAAATGGTCAAAATAATCAAAGCCAGTATTTTTATCATTTTTAACTTCATTTTTTTTTATTTTAAAAAATTATATAATCCTTCGCTAATTAAAATCTTTACCCAATGATGCAACAAACCTCTTAAAAACTTTCACTATTGCCAGCATTATAACAAGTGTAAATACAATTGACGCCCCGCTGGGGATATCAAGATAAAAAGCACCTAACAATCCGGCAATTAATCCTATAAATCCGAATAATACCGAATATAATATAATTTTCTTATAATTCATTGTCAAGGTATTTGCTATATTCTGCGGAATGGTCAGTAATGCAAGTACAAGAATTATTCCAACAACCTTAATATTTATTACTACAGTTAAAGCAACAAGGCTAATCAACAAATAATTAAAGAATTGAATGGGTATATTCTTTATCCGGGCAAATTCCTCATCGAAAGATATATAAAGAATTATATTAACAAACAGTGCAAAGACCAGCACAATAACTGAGGTCAATATTACCATAAAAAGAATATCATGAGCAGAAACAGTAAGAATATTACCAAACAAATAGCTCATTAAATTAGGAGCATAACCGGGTGTAATATAAATAAATATTATGCCTGTGGCCATGCCAAAGGCCCATAACATTGCAATTACGGAATCGTTTCTCAGCTCGGCCTTTTTTGTAAAGTACTCCACCCCCAGGGCAGAGATCACCGCAAAAATTGCTGCTCCGAGTATAGGGTTTATTCCCAGGAAATATCCAATTCCTATTCCTCCAAATGAAGCATGTGTAATTCCTCCACTCATAAATACAATTCTGCGCGAAACAATATAGGTGCCTATCAAGCCACATGATATACTTGCAAGAACTGCTGCCAGAAGGGCATTAATAAAAAACTCATTTTCAAAAAGCTCTGCCATGACCTGATATTATTTATGATCTTTCAATACCCTGTGGGGAACTGTTCCATGAGTAATTAAGTCAATCGGACAGTTATAAGCCTTTAAAATCTCATTATTTATTTCATTTGAGGGATGGTAATGCAATTGCTTATTTACACAGGCAATTGTTTTAACATAAGATGATATCATTCCCGCATCGTGAGATACTACTAATATTGCCATTTTTTTATTAAGCTCTTTTAGATTATTGAAAAGCTCACCCTCAAATACCTGGTCAACATAAGTACCGGGCTCATCAAGAAGTAAAAGCTGCGGAGATGATATAATTGCCCGGGCCAGTAATGTTCTTTGTGTCTCACCCCCTGAAAGTTCACCAAATGCTTTATGCCGTAGCCCCGGGATACCCATTTTTATCAATACTTCGTTAGCTTTATCTTTTTCCTTTTTTGAATAACTTCTCACTATATTTCTCTTCTGTAGTAGTCCGGATAACACCACCAGCTCAACCGAGATTGGAAATTTTTTATCCGCTGAAAACTGCTGGGGAAGATACCCTATATTAAACATTTTATCTCCGTCTGGCAGATTATATTTAATACTTCCTTCAGATGGTTTTACTAATCCGAGTATTACCTTTAAAAGGGTTGTTTTACCTCCGCCGTTAGGCCCTATAATTCCAATAAAATCATTATTGAATATAGATAAATGAATACTCTCTAATGCAATTAATCCGTTATATCCGGCAGTCAGGTTCGTTATTTCAATAAGTTTCTGCATCAATACCGAGTATTAGATAAATTTTTCTGTAATTGTGCTGTTATATAAATTATCTGGTTTAGCAAGTCTTCATCAAGGGGATTTATTTTTATAATCTTCCCCTCAATTTCATGTGCGAGCACTTCTGCATTTTCAATATCGAACTGCTCCTGGATAAAAATAGTCTTTATATTCTCTTTTTCAGCTAAATTAACTAATTGTTTTAAATGATAAGGTGAAGGGGCCTTCCCTTCGTGCTCAACAGATATTTGAATAAGCTCATAATCCCGCGCATAATAAGTAAGTGCAGGGTGATAAATAAAAAATTTCCTGTTATTTAGTTTTGATAATGACTTCTTTATTTCCCTGTCCAGGCTGTCAAGTTCCTCCAAAAAGCTATAATAGTTATGTTTATAAATGAGGCTATCAGAAGGAATAATTTCTTTTAATGCCATGTACATATTACGACAAATAATTTTAATTTCTTTTGGTGACAGCCATATATGGGGATCAGCATTAATACTTTTATTGTCTTTATTGCTATTATGATGTTCACTATAAATTAATTCTATGCCTGAAGAAAGATCAAATACCGGCATTGATTTATTGAATGATGTTATTTTTTTTATCCATGCGTTTTCAAATCCCAGGTTTCCTGTCATAAAATAAGCTTTTGATTTACTCAATTGCTGTAGCTGGCGGGGCGAAGGATCATATGTGGCCGGACTTGCTCCCGGAGGTATCATAATATTTATCTCAAACCTGCTACCGGCTATTTTCTGAAGTAAGTATCTATGGGGTAAAATGCTTGCAGTTATTACAGGTTTGTCTTCATTATTACTATCTGTCCTGCACCCAAATACAAAAAAAAGAGCAAATAATATTACTGAATTTACTTTCATAAGACAACCTGATTCTGGTTCAATGGCTTTTTCTTTGGTTTCAACTTTTTTAAAGGTACAGGATCATAACCATGTGTGCCCCAGGGATGACAGCGTATCACTCTTCTGAACGCCAGCCACCCCCCTTTAAAAATACCATGTGTCTTTAAAGCTTCAATGGCATAATTTGAACAAGTCGGTATATGCCTGCAGCTGGCAGGCATTAAAGGGGAAACAGTGTACTGGTAAATCTTTATTGGCAAGATTAATACACTTATTAACAGACGCTTAAATATGCTGAAAATTTTCATCAGACATATAATATTAATTCCCTGGAAATACTTCCTGGTTAAGTCCAATATTCAAGTGAAAATAATTAATGCAATTAAATTTGAAATTGCAACTATTCACCCGCATATTCTACAAAATTCCGTTCTGTTTCATATAAAACAATTTTAAGCCCAAGGTTTTCATCAATCTTTGCCCGCAAAAGATTCCAGATAGCCACGGCTATGTTTTCAGCAGTTGGATTTGTATTCTTAAAATCTTCCACATCGACGTTAAGGTTTTTGTGATCATATCTTTTAATTATAGTCTCTTCGATAATACCCTTTAATATATTCATATCTATTACAAAACCTGTTCCCGGATTAACCTCTCCTGTCACCTTAACAATAAGATCATAGTTATGTCCGTGATAATTCGGATTACTGCAAACACCAAAGGTTTTTTCATTTTCAGCATCATCCCACCCTGGATTACATAACCTGTGAGCAGCATTAAAATGGGCTTTTCTGCATACTGTTACACTCATAACAATTAATTCAAACGTATTAAAATTATCATTTAAGTCAAAATTAAAACAATAAATCCAGATAAATTGTTCTTAATTGCAATAAACAGGTATCAATATTTTAAAATCCTGAGAACCCGGATTACTTTTAACATAATTTAACTATATTATATTTTTTTTAATTTCAAACCTTTATAGTTTTATATACAACCTGAATTACTAATTTGAAGCCTCTATCAAATATATTGACTACATTATGCCTTTTATCAATTTTCTTACCTGGCAACTCACAGACAGAGCATTTGGACCTATCAGAAAATCTGAAGGGCTCTATAATAGATGAAAAAACTCTTGGATACATTCCTCTGGCACACATCTATAATGAAAGGACCCGTAAAACAAGTGTCTCTGATACCAGCGGTAATTTCAGGCTTAAAGTAAAAAATGGAGATACCCTGGTATTCTCGGCGATTGGGTATTTTCTAAAAACAGTATATATTACAGATTCTTTATTGAAAGAAAAGACAGTTTTCATTGAACTGTTGCCGAGAACATATGAAATATCTGAAGCCAGAGTCTATGCACTGGGCACATATGAACAATTTAAGCAGAAAGTATTAGCCCTTAGACTGCCGGAAACAAGGACCGATAAATTGCGCAAATATTTGTATGATCTTTCAAAAAAAACAGGAAAAGAGGTAAAATATCGGCAGGAAATGGATAAACTCACCCAGGGAGGAGTCCTTTATGCCATCCCTATACGTTCACCTGAAGAAATTGAGATGATTAAGCTGAAAAAGATACTTGAGAAGGAGAAAGTTCAGAAAATTATTGATGAAAAATTCAACAGGGAAATAGTGGCAGATGTAACCGGACTAAAAGATGAAGATCTTACCGAATTCATTGTATTTTGTAATTTTAGCGAAAAATATTTACTGGATACAAACCCGTACGATATATTAATCAAGGTACTTGAGAAACTTGAAGTATACAAGAAATTAAAAAACAGTGGCTATAACTATTATAACGAACGATTTAAATTTAGCTAAAATAAATTTACAAAGTCTGACAGAAAAATTACAATATGGCTGATGTTCCTTCATTTAAAGACATAGAAGCAGCTCATCTGAGAATTAACAGGTATATTCATAAAACACCTGTTTTAACATCAAATAGTATAAACAAGATGGTTAATGCGTATGTATTTTTCAAATGTGAAAACTTTCAGAAAGCAGGGGCTTTTAAATACAGGGGAGCCACAAATGCAGTATTATCGTTAAGCAAAGATAAGGCAAAAAAGGGCGTGGCCACACATTCCTCAGGTAATCATGCTGCAGCCCTGGCCCTGGCAGCTAAAATGAGGAATATAAAATGCCATATTGTAATGCCCGAAAATGCCATAACTGTTAAAATTGATGCTGTACGAAGCTATGGAGCTGAAATTACTTTCTGTAAGCCAACTTTAATATCGAGAGAACAAACCCTTAAAAAACTGATAAATAAAAATGGAGCAGTATATATTCCCTCATATAACTGTTTTGATGTTATTTGCGGCCAGGGAACTGCTGTAAAAGAACTTATTGAAGAAGTTACAGGCCTGCAGTATATTCTGATACCTGTTGGCGGCGGAGGTATTATCAGTGGTTCGGCAATTGCAGCAAAAGCAATTAACCCCTCCATCAAAATTATTGGTGTCGAACCTGCAAACGCCGATGATGCTTACCGGTCATTTAAAAGCGGCAGGCTTGTCCCATCTGTAAATCCGAAAACAATAGCTGACGGACTCCTAACTTCACTTGGCGACCTGACATTTGAAATTATAAGAAAAAAAGTAAATGATATTATTACAGTAACAGAAGAGTCAATAATTTATGCTATGAAAATCATATGGGAACGCATGAAAATAATTATCGAACCCTCTGCAGCAGTAACATTGGCAGCAATATTAGAAAACAGGAATATATTTAAAGATAAAAAAACAGGAGTTGTTCTAACCGGGGGAAATGTGGATCTGGCAAATCTACCATTTACTTTACTATCATCTCACAGGTAACAGGATACGAATTTTTTTATTATTAACAAGATATAATAGAAAATTAACTTCTATTGCTCATCCTGAAAAGGGTTTCTTTTTCCTTTTTAGTAAGACTATCATAGCCTGATTTAGCTATTTTATCCAGGATACGATCAATTTCTTCCTGTGTTTGCGCCTTATATTTGTTGTATTCCATGTCAGACATATCTTTAACAGAACGCTTATAGGATACTTTCATTCTTTTCTTTCTCATCCTGAAAAGGGTGGCAATACTATCCAATATGCTGTTTAGTCCTTTCCCCAAATCTCTGCCTTTTCTGTATTGTTGTATAAAAAAGTAACCGTAAATTACCCCTCCCAGATGTGCAATATGTCCGCCTGCATTATATGAAGCAATCTGTAAGATGTCTGTAACAATAAAAAACAACGCAATGTATTTTAATTTTACAGGTCCTATTATCGGTACATATACAGCATAATTTGGCACATAGAAACATATTCCCATTGCAATTGCCATAACACCAGCAGAGGCCCCTAGCATTTCAGATTGTTCTACATATGGACTTAACCCGGGAAATATATTGTAGAAGAAAATAAATAAAAATGCTCCTGAAAGGCCCCCCAAAATATAAGTACTTAATAATTGCTTTTCACTCAAATACATAAGAAATATCCTGCCGAAAAGAAATAACCATATAAGATTAAACAGTATATGTAAAAAATTAAAATGAAGGAACATATATGTAAAAATAGTCCACGGTTTGATTATTAATTTTGAAATATCAGCCGGTACCATCAGGTATGTTAAAAACTTAGTCTGAAAATATGCATTAATTTCAACTCTGCTTATACCCGCAGGATTGATCAAAACAAAAAGAATATACACTATGTTAATTATCAGAAAAATACCAAGATTAATATATATTAACCTGGTAAGAATACTACCCCTCTTAAAAGATTGCTTTATTTCATCAGATAATGACATTTCCTGATATTTTCATGAAAGTTATCATATAATTAATTAATATACCTTAAATTGGTTCTTCTTCCATATTAAAACAAGAATAAGCCCGAATAATGCCCCGCCTAAATGCGCAAAATGAGCTATATTATCACCTTTAAAATTTGCTACTCCAAAGAACAGTTCTAAAATTGCATATCCGGGGACAAGATACTTTGCCTTAATAGGAACGGGAAAAAAGATTAACATTAATTCAACATTCGGGAAAAGAACAGTAAATGCTGCCAATATCCCGAAAACAGCTCCGGATGCCCCTACAGTAACATTTTCGTTGACATGTATATTTACTATTGAACTGACAATACTCTTTGCTTCATCAAAAAAGGCAGGATTATCGGGCTGATAAAACCAATTGTCCATAAAATTTAAAAGATTCTGTGATGGAGAGTTTATATATTTTTCGACTATATAATTAAATGTATCATAAGAGGGAGCACTAATAAATGAATCTGCTAAGTTAAGCAAAGCTGACATTTGTAAATGCAGGACAAAAGTATGAATAAAAGCTGCACCAAGTCCTGAAACAAAATACAGCAGCAAAAATTTCTTGCTGCCCAGAACATTTTCAAGAACCCTCCCAAACATCCAGAGTCCAAACATATTGAACAGGATATGAAATATTATAATTCTGTTCGTAAAAGGATTAATATAGGCATGCAAAAACATATGTGTTATGAACTGGTATGGTTTGAATGACTGAGACTTAAAATAAAACAACCCGAAAATCTTATGTAAATCAAGTTGGAAGGTGAGCCATAAAAAAATACTTAAAACATATACTGCGATATTTATAATTAATAAATTCCTGACCACCTGTGTAGTGGATACGAACCTTCCTCTACCAAGACTATTCATAAACTGTAAATGTTAATTATAAACTATTTAACACCACAAATATATTATTGTTTTGTATAAATGTTTGTATTTATTTGAAATTTAAAATATAGCCTGAAAAATAAATAGGAAAGGCCTGCCTCCCGACAATTAACTTAAAACGGCTTCATCGAGAAAGCTAAAATAGGAGTTGTCTGCCACAATAATATGATCAAGTAATTTGATATCCATAACTTCTGCTGCTTCTTTCAACTTTCTGGTTATTCCTATATCAGCCTCGCTGGGTTCGATATTACCGGAAGGATGATTATGACACAGGATAACAGATGATGCCAGTTTTTCTATTGCTTTTTTTAATATAATTTTCACGTCAATAACTGTTCCGGCTACCCCGCCCTGGCTTATTTTGTTTTTATCTATTACCTTATTCGATCTGTTTAACAGTATTACCCAGAATTCCTCATGTTGTAAGTCCGATATCAAAGGAAATATTACATTGTATGCATCCTTGCTGCTCTTAATTTTAGCCCATTCCAAAGAATGCGACAATTTCCTTCTCCGACCCAGTTCAAGAGCAGCAATAATTGATATTGCTTTTGCTTTTCCAATACCTTTTTGCTTTTGCAGATCGTCAACTGAAAATTTCCCTAACAGATTTAAATTGTTTTCTGCCTTTATTAAAATATTCCTGGCCAGCTCAACGGCAGATATTTCCTTTGTACCCGAACCTATCAATAATGCTATTAATTCAGTATTAGTCAGACTTTGTATTCCTTTGGCAAGTAATCTTTCCCTTGGTCTGTCCTCAACTGCCCAGTTTTTTATACTTAGTTTCTGATATTTCCCCATTCACTGATAATTCTGAACATAAACGGATGTCTATAAAAATAAGCTTTATTATAATAAATAGATGGCATATTTTAAATATTTCAATTTATTTCTTATTGAATGGATGGATTTGCAGAGCAAATTTTCACAAAACCGTTATCCAAAATAATTACTTTTTTGTTACATTTGTATACATAAAAATTAAATAACCTAATAATCATGTAGTTAACAATTTTGTGTAAAGCTATTTAAGTGCAGGTAACTATTTAGCAAAAAATTAAATTAGCTATATTGAAAAGAAAATCATAAAATATTTACTATATTCAAATTGTCTTGCATTTTGTATTGTTTAAGAAAAATATAATGTTATACTTTGATAATGAGAAAAAAAGGACATAATATAAGACTAACTAATAACTAATTATTACTAATTATGACAAGGCAACCTATAGCTTTAAAAACAATTGCATTTCTACTTGCTATTTTACTGATTTTATCCGCTTGTGAAGAAGAAACACCGGAAATATATCAACACCCTTCCTGGCTGGAGGGGACAAATATTGAAACGCTAACCAATGAGGGAGATTGCAATATTTACCTGCAATTAATGGAAAAAGCCGGGTATACCGAACCTATATCAAAACAGCTCTTTACATTATTTGTTCCACGTGACAGTGCTTTCCGGGAATATTTCAAATCTATTGGTATTGATTCGGTTGGTGAATTATCCAAAGATCAGGCAGTCCAACTCTTTACATTGCATGTTTTAAGAAATCCCAGGTCTAGTTTTCAGTTAATTTATGAATGGGTATGGGGTGAATTACAAGGACCTACCGGAGAATATGCCGCTTTATTTTTCAGAAAAGAGACAAACAGTGAGTCTTTGCCTTATAGAGAAACGGTTCTTTATGATCCTGCTTATCTTGGCCGGAATTTAATTATTGAGCCCCCACAAAATATTCATAAATGGGTCCCCCTGTTTACGGTTGATTTTATGGAAGATTATTTCGCGTCAGTGGACGGATCCGATTATGAATTTATATACAGAAACAGTAAATGGGGTGGGATGCAATGGCACAATGCCATGGTAACCGAAGCTGAAGTGAGGACAAGGGATGGCTTTATTTATTATCTCGATAGGGTTGTTCCGCCCATGCCCAGCCTTGAACAATACCTAAAAGATAATCAGGACAAGTACGGGATTTATTATAACCTCATCCAGCGTTTTGCGAGATATCGCAGTGCCGGTACCAACGAACAAAATGAATTAGTCTACTCAAAAGAATATATAGAACCCATGTTGAATATTGCCCATGATGGGGGTCCATCCGCCGGGGGTGAGCTGCAAAGGCAGGATATGTTTACTGCATATATACCAAGGGATGATGTATTACAGGAATATCTTGACAAAAATGTGTATCCCTATTACAGCTCTATTGACAGCATGCCAGAGATAACCCTGCATTATATTGCACAAGCGCACATCACTGATAAACTGGGGCTTAAATCAAAAATTGAAAAAGGTGTATTTAATATATTCGGGGATGTATTAATCATTGATGCAGATAATGACATTACAGATGCATTTATGTGTAGTAATGGTGTATTTTATGAAATGAACAAGGTATTGGAACCCAATGTTTTCAGAACAGTAACCGGCCCTCTGTTTTTTAACAGTAACTACACTACATTCCTGAATGCCTTATTGATCGCCGGTATGATAAATTCAATTTCAAATCCTGAATTTCAGGTTTCTGTTTTTGCCCCAAATAATGAACAACTGGCAAACCATGGTATCCGATATAATGCTGAAGATAACGTGATGCAATTTTTAAGCCGCAGTAGTTTATGGACTAATTTTTTAATTGAAGATTTAATTGAATTTGTTGAAAATCACATCATTAAAGAAATAATTACGGATTTTAGCGGAGAAGGTTTTGTTGAAATGAGTTCAGGAAACTATGTATATTATAATAACAATTTACTATATGGAGCAGGAAACTTTGAAGATAATGATAACACCGGATTTACAGAAATGGAAGAAAATGAAGTAAACGGGGTGCTGTATTATCTTGACAATGTTATTAAACTGCCTGAATATACTGCAGCTGAATTAATAGGAAAAGACCCTGAATTGTCAGAACTATATTCTTTGCTTGACAGTTCAAATTTATTGAGTACATGGGTAGACCCCCAAACCTATGATACACTTCCGGTTCTTAACTTCCTGGCCGGATCGGAATACTGGACTATGTTTCTACCAGTAAATTCGGCAATTATACAGGCACAAAATGATGAAGAAATTCCGGATGATCCGGATCTTTTAAAAGACTTTATATTTAATCATTTTATTAAAGGAGATGTAATATTTGATGATGGTGAAAAATCAGGTATTTTCTATACAAATTTTATGGATACTATTACAGGTCTTGGAATAGTATACGGGGAACTGGATATATCAAATGCACCTAATAATTTACAGATAACTGATCAGACAGGACAGGTTATTAATATTGACCATAACGATGCCAATAAATTGATTGAAGGAGGGGTGATGCATAAAATTTCAAGCGTCATTAAACATGAGTAGAATAAGTATAGCAACTTAATTTTTTTGCAGTAATTTATGATAAAGCTCATAAAATATAATACTTATTTAAGTTTTGAATTTTTAATAAACATGTTAAATATCTGAACCATGAGAAAAAACCTACTACTTGCTACAGCGTGTTTATTCCTGCTTATTTTTAACATAAATCTTCTGGCACAACCTGTTATCATTAACGGACATGTTTCTGACGCATCAGACGGTGAGTCATTGATATTTGTTAATGTGGTGGAAGTTGATGAAAATGGCAGGTTTGTAACCGGAGCTACCACCGACATGAATGGAAACTACGGTCTCAGGGTAAGTTCCAGTCAGGCTGTGATTCAGATCTCATACATCGGATACAAAAAACAAACCATTAATGTAGCAGGCATGTCCAGAATTAACGTTTCACTGGAACCGGAAACCCAGGCAATTGGTGAGGTTGTTATTACTGGTTCCAAAATGGGTAGTGATGGTGTTGTTCCTATTAGAGACAGAGCTACATCTATTGGACGAATTGAGCTGGATGAATTGAAGTCTTCTATGACCACAACTGTTGAAGACATGTTACAAGGTCGCCTGGGAAATGTCGATATCACTGCTGTTTCAGGTGACCCCGGGGCAGGATTAAATATCAGGATCAGGGGCACTGCTACCCTTAATGCCCAGAACGATCCCCTCATTGTCATTAATGGAATTCCATACGATGCAGAAATTGAGGACAATTTTGATTTTGCCGCTGCCGATGTGGAACGTTTTGGAAACCTGATTGATGTTTCTCCTGAAGATATTGAATCCATTGAGGTCTTGAAAGATGCTGCCGCCACTGCAGTCTGGGGATCAAGAGCTGCAAACGGTGTGTTAATGATCCAGACCAAACGTGGTATAAAATCAAAGCCTATATTTGAATATACTTATAAAGTAACACAATCAAGTGAACCTGATCCCGTCCCAATGCTCGATGGTTCGGGATATGCACAGCTAATAACAGAATCACATTACAATTACGACCGGAACGTATTTACTAGTGATGAAATTGCATTTGATCCGGAATGGTATGATTCTCCAACGCAACATTATTATAATTTTGCACAAAATACAAACTGGGTAGATGAAATAACGCGAACAGGCTATACACAACAACACAACTTTTCAGTACGCGGCGGAGGTGACAAATCGAGGTATAACATCTCTATGGGATATAACGATGAAATTGGTACCACCATAGGAAACAACTTAAAGAAAATAAATCTCCGTACATCCCTGGATTACGATTTATCATCCAAATTGAGATTTACTACAGATATTTTATATACCCGTTATAACCAAAACACAACCTATGATGTTGAAGACTGGGACTTCGACAGGCCAAAGGATGATATATACAAAACCATACGAACCATAGCATACAAAAAAATGCCGAATATGTCAATTTACGAGCGGGATACACTGAACAACGTGTATGATGATTTCTTTACACCGGAAAATACCATTCAGGGTACTGCAAACGACATATATAACCCTGTTGCTTTTGGTACACTAGGTGTTCACGAACGGATTAAGGACAATGCCAGGGCAATGTTTAATTTACGATATAAACCTTTCCATTCTCTGGAATTAAGCACGAGTGTTACCCTGGATATTTTTGACCACAAAATTAACAAGTTTTTACCATTTAAAGCCTTAGGGTATCGTTATGAAGATGATTTAACCAATAAAGCAGTGAATGATTTCAGTAAAAAAAGTTCAATTTTTACATTTACCCGCGCAGTATTTAAACCATATTGGGGCGACAGACATTCATTGATCGTTATGGGACAAATTGATACGGAAGAAAGTGTATCACGTAACTATAATGTTCAAACCAGCAAATCAGGATCTCCTGATATGCAGGATCCTATTGGCGACAAACACCTGAACTATTTCCGTTCAGATTTGTCAGAGTTCAGATCCGCAGGCTTTTTCCTGAATGCACATTATAAATTTCTGGATAAATACATTTTTTCATTTGGGGCAAAAGCTGAGGGTAACTCCCGGTTCAGTAAGGAAGCAAGGTGGGGATTGTTTCCAACAGTTACGGCTGCATGGAGACTTTCGGAAGAAGTCCCCTTAAAAAATGTTAAATTTATTAATGATTTAAAGATAAGGGGAAGCTGGGGACAAAGCGGTAATTCACCACAGGACAATTACCTTTATTTTAACACATACGAGGCAGGTACTGATTTCGCATATCTCTCTATTCCCGGAGTCCAACCCAAAGGGCCCGAGCTTACCAGTTTAAAATGGGAGACTATTGAACAATCCAATATTGGGATGTCTTTCTTTGGGCATAAGAACCGATTGAACATTGAAGTGGACTTTTACATAAAAAAGACCAGGGATTTATACCTGAAAGATTATGAAATCCCGGATCATTCCGGATTTGGGACTATACACAAGAACGATGGTGAATTGACTAACAAAGGATGGGAATTCCTTATCGACTATAAATTAATTGACCTCAAAGATTTTGAGTTTAGTTTCAATTTTAACTCTTCACGAAACAGAAACATCGTAATCCGACTACCTGAAAACTATAGTCTCGAATATGGTAATATGCTCGATAATGGGAATTATAAAATCGGTATTGAACCGGGTGAGGCTATTGGAGGATTCTTTGGCTACCGCTATCTGGGAGTATATCCAACTGATGAAGATGCCATTGTTATAGGAGAAGATGGCCAGCCGGTTTATGGAATTAATGCAACAACACCATTAAGAATGATACATGGAGGGGGAAGTGGTTATGAATTTGAAGGTGGCGACGCACATTATGATGACATTAATTTTGATGGACAGATTAATGAGCTTGATTTGGTTTATCTTGGCGATTTAAATCCTGATTTTATGGGTGGATTTGGAACCCGTATTCAATATAAAAAACTGGTTATAAATACCTTCTTTTATTATAAAATTGGCCAGGAGATAATAAACCAGAACAGAATGGACACAGAAAAGATGTATAATCATGATAATCAAAGTCTGGCAACTGACTGGCGCTGGAGAAGACCTGGTGATATTACAGATGTTCCCAGAGCCTTGTATCAAAGAGGTTTTAACTGGATGGGATCTGACCGTTTTGTCGAAGATGGTTCTTATATACGCCTTAAATCAGCTTCCATTAGCTATTACCTTAGTGATAAAATTTGTGACAAATTGAGAATTGATGAATTGAAATTATATGTAACCGGGTATAATTTATATACCTGGACAAATTACAGCGGACAAGACCCTGATGTTGCTCCTCCTTCTAAACCCGATGAATTGCCAAAGGATTATAGCAGGACACCGCCAAGTTTAAGAATAACATTAGGTGTTAGTATAACTTTCTAATATTTACTAAATTTCAAAAACAATGAAGAATAAATTAAAAATATTCAAGGTTATTATAGTAAGCTTTTCACTTTTATTATTTGTTCCTTCATGTACAGATTGGTTAAATATTGAACCGGAAAATGATTTGATTGAAGATGAATTCTGGACAAAAACCGAAGATGTTGAAGGAGTTTTGGCAGCTATGTATGATGCTTGCAGGGAATCTTCACTGGAGTCCTTAATATGGGGTGAATTAAGAGGAGATATGATACGATTTGCAGGAAATGTATTAGCAGATTACATACGTATAGCACAAAGTGATATCACATCCACCAATTCAAAAATTGAATGGAAAAATTATTATAAGACCATTAATCTTGCCAATACATTAATGTATTTTTCAAATCAGGTGTTGGAAAAAGATAAAACATTTACTGAAAGAATGAAACAAAGTATAGATGCAGAAGCAATTTTTTTACGTTCACTAAGCTATTTTTACCTTGTCAGGTTGTGGAAAGATGTTCCTTTAGTACTCAATCCTTCAATTTCCGATACAGTTGATTTATTTCTGCCTAAAAGTACTGAACATGTTATTCTAAATCAACTTATTGAGGATCTTAAAGTGGCAAAAGACAAGGCTTATACTACGGAATTCATGAATGATCCACCTTTTTATAAAGGCAGAGCAAACAAGTTTTCTATAATGGCATTAATGGCTGACATTTATTTATGGCAGGAAAAGTACCAGGAATGCATTAACTATTGTGACTCAATTATAAATACCAAACTGTTCGATCTGGAAACCTATAATACCTGGTTTGAATTATATTACCCTGGCAATTCAATGAAAGAAAGTATTTTTGAAATACAATACAACACTATCTACACTTCCCAGGAAAACAAGATTTATGATAACGTAGTGGCAATCGGAGGAGGAGGCGATATGAGGACCACTCTGAATTTGCAGAATTTATATGTTATAAACGATATTCGCACATGCACTCCCTCCAGTACTGCTGATCCAGAATGGAAGTACGCTGGCAAAGACTTAAGTGGAGGAGCCAGAATTCAAACAGAAAAAGATGCAAATTTTATTTATTACAGGTATGCCGAAATTTTACTTTTTAAAGCTGAAGCACAAGTTGAACTTGGTGATATTCAATCTGTCAATGAAATACTATTTGAAATTACTCAAAGGGCCGGAGCCACATTTGAGGCTAGTGTTGACAAAGATGAGTTAAGAAATTATGTACTTGAAGAAAGGGCACGTGAATTTGCCGCTGAAGGAAAAAGGTGGTTTGATATTTTACGGTATGCTAAAAGAGATAATTTTAAACGTAAACAGTTTATTATTAATATGGTATTGGGAAATGCCGGTGTTAAGGAAAGACAAGTTTTAAAAACCAGGGTTTATGACACTATGAGTTACTATTTACCGATACCCGAAAACGAGTTGATTTACAACCAGAACCTGGTTCAAAATCCTTTTTATGACAGATAATATAAAAAAATAATTATTATGAAAAATATAGTATGTAAAAAAGCGAGGCTGAAAAGAATCATAATAAACATATTAATACTTCTGTTGGTAAATACATTATATATGTGTGAAGAAGAACAGCCTGTATTAAGAAAAAGTAAGTCTGACCGGCAGGTAATTACACAATACATTTTAGACGAATTAAATGCAGACATGTATTCTGAGTTTGGTGAAGTTTTGAAGATTACCGGTTTGTGCAATTTATTAGCTGTCCGCGGACCCTTTACTCTTTTCCTTCCTACTAACGATGCAATGAATGAGTATTACCAGGAGAATAACGCAGACTCTTATTCAGATTTGGATACTCTAAGCCTTAGAAAAATGATTTTAAATCATCTGGTTGCACAGTATATAACCAGTAATGAAATTGGGCTCGGTACCTTAAGGGATACTAATGCACTGGGAGATTATATTGCAACTGAATTTCTTGGATCGGACATCATTGTTAATAAAACAGCAATGATAGTCGACAGGGATATATATACAGCAAACGGGGTAATTCATGCCATAAATAAGGTGCTAAATCCCATTGAAGATGATGTTTATACAATTCTGCAAAATACCCCGGGCTATTCCATTTTTACTGCCGGGTTACAAATGACCGGATTAATGGATACCCTTAAAACAATCCGGTTCCCTTATGGCCCAAGGTATGCCCGAACCCGCTTTACTGTTTTGGCAGTTGCTGATACCCTTTACCAGCGATATGGAATAAACTCAATTGACGACCTTATTAATTACTATACAAACGAACCGGATAAAATAACCGAATTAGAAAATGGTTTTTACAGGTATATGGAATATCACTGCCTGGGTGGTACTTATTACCTTTCTCAACTAGAAGAAAAGCTATACCCGATATTATCCTACGATAACAATATTGCAATCACTCTCGATAATGATTATGAAATTAATAAGAATAGTGAAACCAATGAGTATACTTCATTTGTATTAAATGTATCAAATATACCGGCAAAAAATGGGGTTATTCACACGGTTGATAATTTATTACCGGTAACCCTGCCAGAACCTATGGAAATCATTTTTGAGGTAACCCATTTTTTTGATTTTGAACAGGGTGATTATTATCGTCTTCATCAGTATGCCAAATTTTCTGATGGTGAAAACACATTTGAAAAAATTAAATGGGGAGGAGACTTTTTACAATATTACTATAAAGACCATGATTCTCCTTCAATGAGTATGATTAATTATGATTGTCTGAATATGAATGGTTACTGGTGGATTGAAATAACTGTTCCGAAAATTATGAAAGGGAAGTATATGCTTGAGGCTTATGTATTTATTGGATTGGATTATACAGATTGTCTGGTATATATTGATGATGTTTTACAGAATGATCTTTTTAATATGAGGACTTCGGGAAATAGTCCTTCTAATGTAAAAATTGCTGATGTTGACTGGGATAAAACAGAAGAACATAAAATTAAGCTGGTAGGTATTAATGCCAGCTTAATGTTTTGGGATTATATTCGATTCACACCTTTAGATTAAAAATGTAAATAATCACACATATTTCAATAACAACACTGAATATTATAAATTTTAATAATTCTAAAATGACGAAATATTATCAGTTTTTAATCTGCATCTCTTTGTGCCTTGTCTTAAATATATTTACAATTGGGGCATTATCCCAGGAACAGGAAATTATACTGAGAGGAAAAGTGCTGGAACCAGGCACGGAATTACCATTAAAGCAGGCAATAATTTCTGTGATCGCTACGGGAAATATAGCGGAGACAAATGAAGCAGGTGAATTTGAAATAGTTGTTCCCGACTTGGAAACAGAGATTATTGTAAATTTACCGGGTTTTGACAGTAGAAGAATTTATTTAAATGGCAAAGAATATTTGAAAATCTATCTGGTTTCTTCAAGGTATAAATCTTTAGATGATGAAGTATTTCTGCCACTGGGAACAAAGTCCCGTAAAAACCTGTTGAATTCGGTTTCGACAATTGATCTATATGATATTCATAAGACTCCGGTAACTTCCCTGGATCAATCTTTACAAGGAAGGATTGCAGGTATATATATAGTGCGCCATTCAGGCTTCCCGGGACAAAAATCCTGGCTCGACATAGGAGGTGTATCGTCTATTTATTGTAAAAATGATCCATTACTTATTATTGATGGGATGATTCATGAAACAAATTATGCAGATTACGGTATTATTGACGGCTTTTCGCTTAATCCTATGGATATAATAGATGTTGAGGATGTAGCCAATATTTCAGTTATTAAAGGTGGTCAATCATATTGGGGATCAAACAGTTCTAATGGTATAATTTATATCAACAGTGAACAGAAAAGTGAAACCAGTTCTGCTATCAGTTTCAGTGCATATGGAGGTATTGGATTATTGCCGGCTAAACTGGATGTTTTAAATGCGGGTCAGTTTAAAGACTTTTTCAGACAGCAATTAACAGGAGCAGGGTACAGCCAGGATGATGTTACACAAATGTATCCCTGGTTAGATGGTGACGTTAATTCGGAAGAATATTATAAGTACAGCAATAATACCGATTGGCAGGATGAATTATTTCAACTGAGTATCTTTCAAAAGTACCATATCTTTTTAAAAGGGGGAGATGATATAGCCACATACAATATTTCTTCCGGTTACATGAAACATGGAGGAATCTATGAAAATGCAAGCTATTCAAGGTATAATTTAAGAATTAACGGAAAAATCAATATCACAGATAGATTTGCAGTCCTCCCAAACGTGAAGTTGTCTTTGGCTGATAGCTACCTGGCAAATATGGGACCCGAAGAGTCCAATAATCCACTATTAGCAGCATTGCTAAAGTCACCACTCATGAGTCCGAATGCAAAAGATCCTGTTACCGGACAGGAATTAAAAGAAGTCGATGATGTGGGTGTATTTAATGTTAGTAATCCGATTGCCATTGTAAGGGAGGGTATAGGAAGTAACAGGAATTACCATTTTCTGAGTTCTGTGGATGCTCAGTATCGTCTATCAGACAACATATTGATTTCATCACTAATAGGTTTGGATTTTAATAATTGCAGGGAAGCCTTATTTTTACCTGATATAGGTCTGGTAAACCAGGAATTTGCGGATAATTCACGCCACGATTTAGTATATGAATTCCGATCAACCCAAAATCACTCCAAAATTGTATATACACATAGTATAAAAAACGGGAATAATATTAGTGCTGTTTTTGGTTTAAGATACCTGAAAAATTCCTATAAATTTGATGAAGGTAATGATTTGAATACACCTTCCGATGATTTCAGAAATTTAGGTCAGGGTGCTAAATATCAGTACTTAAGAACGACCATTGGTGATAACAGAGGTTTGGTATGGATGTCATATTACGGCGTGATAGACTATTCAATAAAAGATAAATATTACATCAACGCTAACCTTTCATATGATGGAACATCAAATTTGACCAGTAAAACAAGGTACAATTTTTACCCGTCTGTGAACCTGGCATGGAGAATTTCTTCCGAAGAACCATTTGCTTCTATGCAAAAGCTAGTCGATTTCAAACTTAGAGCATCCTATGGCATTAACGGGAATATGCATAGCTCTGTTTACGATTACTCCAAGTTGTTCTATATAGGACGAAGATGGGAACTCTATGGGATTCTCTTAAGGGATGCCATTCCAAATCCTGATCTTGAAATAGAAAAGAAATCAACAATTAATGCAGGAATTGACATATCATTTAATAATCAGTCAACAAACTTGCATTTTGATTATTATAACTCAACGGTTGGAAATCTTGTTATTAATCAGGAATTACCAGATGAATATGGGTTTAAGGATTATTATGACAATGGAGGAGTTCTTAATATCAATGCATACGAATTTTCATTCGATTCCAGGATTCATAAATCAGATTTTACCTGGTCATATGGCTTTACAGTAAGCAGATATGAATCAAAAGTAAAAAAACTGGATTTTATAGACCAGGATAAATCTCAAATTGTATATGATGTTTTTGGAGTCCAATATGTTACAAAAAAAGGAGAATCTTTAAACATGTTTTATGGCTATGAAACAAACGGCACTTATCCCGATGACAATGAAGCAGCAAGTATAACCGGACCGAATGGACTGCCAATGACGCAGGGGGATGTAAGATTTGTTGATGCAAACAGCGACAATGTAATTGATGAGAATGACAAAGCGATTATAGGCAATCCTAATCCGGATCTGTATGGAGGTTTATTTTCTACTCTGACTTTTAAAAAATTTGAATTCTCCGCATTATTTACCTATTCATTAGGTAACGACATCTTTAATTGTATAAGGTTAAAAGCAGAATCAATGGATCAGTTTTACAACCAGTTAACAACAATAAATGACAGGTGGAATTCTTCAAACACAGGCAGTGATATGCCAAAAGCAGTATATGGTGATTATAGAGGAAATACAGTATTTTCCGATCGCTGGATTGAAGATGGCTCGTACCTGAAATTAAAAGAATTTACTATAAGTTACATTCCACCTAAATTTTCTCAATTGTACAGGGATCTTACGGTTTTCATGACTGCGTCCAATATTTTTACACTGACAAAATATACAGGCTATGATCCTGAATCTTTCTATCAGAATAACATTTATTATATGGGTCTTGATTTTGGGAAAATACCTAATGCAAGATCAATTATAGTTGGTATTAAATTAGCATTGTAATAAAAAATTTATTGAAATGAAAAGAATATATAATAACAAATTATTCTACTTTATTGGCTTGATGGTTTTACTGGATATGACTTTTTCATGTAGTGAAGATTTTTATGAATCAAAGATAGGGGACAGAATCTTTCTTAATCAACATTTTAATAATGCAATTGATGTTCAAATTACCTATCTTGGGGTTACATCTCTTTTACAGGAAATTCTTCCAAATTATATACTCGTTGATGGTTTACTATCAGATCAAATGGAAGTCACCCAGTCAGCTGACGTGGCGTTGAGAAGCATCTATAATCGCAATATTTCATCAGGTAATCCATTTATTGGTGGGTCAGGTTATTATAAGGTCATTATTTCTGCCAACGATGCATTAAAAAATATTGACCAGGTAATTGAAAAGGATCAGGATTATGATACACTGGATAACAGGGCATACAAGGCAGCCCTTATTGCTTACAGGTCATGGGCGTATTTTAATTATGTTCGTCTTTATGGTGAAGCTGCTCTGATTCCCGATGAGATGAGTTCTCTCACCGAAATCTCTAAACTGCCCGTGATAAATAGAGTAGACATGATGGACACCTTAATTAACCATCTGACACCTTACATTCATGATAATGAAAGTGATATAGTGGAGCTATATGTTTTTAATTCAATTAACAATAAAGCATTGTTAGGTGAGATATACCTGGAGAGAGGGGATTACGAAAAAGCTGTTGAACTGCTTAAAGCAGCTATTGAAAGTTATGGTAATGAGGCAAGAACGTACAAAATAACCAGTTCTTTTGGTATGGAAGATTATGCAAATATTTTTATTAATTCTTTTGCAAACGACAATACTGTTATGGCAGCAGTCCCGTTTTCATTTGAAGATGGACAAAAGAATCCTCTGGAAGATTATTTTAATTATAACCACTACTATATGATTAAACCTACGATGAATATTATTAATTCCTTTAATTCACAAATTCAACAAACCGATGGAATTGGTGATATTTACAGAGGTAAGGGTGTAAGTTTTAATACAGTTCCGGATACCGATAATGATGAATATTACATCTCCAAGTATTCATTGGATGAAACAGTCTTGTATAGTGCAGATATAATTCTTTACAGAAGTGCCGATATTCATTTATTACTTGCTGAGGCACTTAACCGCACAGGGGAGTCTGACCTGGCAATGACAATATTGAATAACGGCATGAGTGATTTATCTCCAAGACCTGATGGTTATGCCAGATGGTCAAGAAATGTAGGAATACGTGGTCGTGTCTTCTTAAAAGCTCAAACAGTACCTGATGGTACAGCTGATCCTCTTTTATACAGAGAAGATTTGATCATTAAGGAACGTGCACTTGAACTTGCATTTGAAGGTAAACGCTGGTTCGATTTAATGCGAATAGCACGCAGAAGAAATGACCCGTCTTATTTGGCTAATAGAGTGGCAGCTAAATATGAAGATCAGGCCAAAGCAAATCAGATATGGAACTGGTTGATGAATGAGGAGAACTGGTACCTGCCTATTGCCAAATAGTATAAAAATTTGTTATTATTTTTTGATTCGGTCTTTTATTAGTCTTATTTACTATTAACAAGCTTAGCCAATTTGGATTTTATATTTGAAGATTTATTTTTATGAATAATATTCTTCCTGGCCAGCTTATCTAACATGGAAGCGACCTTTGGGTATAATTCATTTGCTTCTTTTTTATTCTTTGTACTCTTTAATTTCTTTATAGTATTACGCGTTGTTTTTGTAAAATACTTATTACTCAGCTTTCGCTGTTCATTTTGTCTGATTCTTTTTTTTGCTGACTGATGATGTGCCATTATCCGATATAAATTTAACAGTTAAAAATACTGAAAATAATACTTTTATAAACGGCGACAAATGTAAATATTTTTTTTATAATTAATCTAAATATTAGAGTAAAATTATACTTAAATAAAACCTAATTATAAAATATTATTATACCTTTGCAATCTTTAAAAATTTAAGTATATCAAATAAGCAATCAAAATGCCCGTAAAGATTAGGCTCACGAGACATGGCCGTAAAAAAAGTCCGTTCTATCACATTGTGATAGCTGATAGCAGGGCGCCACGAGATGGCAGATACATTGAAAGGATTGGAAACTACGATCCCTCTACTAATCCTGCTACTATTGAATTAAATTTTGATAAAGCATTAGATTGGTTACAAAAGGGCGCCCAACCTTCTGATACATGCAGGTCCATATTATCTCAACAAGGTATATTATTAAAAAAGCATCTATTGCAAGGTGCTAAAAAAGGAGCCTTCTCAGAGGAAGAGGCTGAAAAGAAGTTTCAGGCATGGTTAAAAGAGAAAGAATCCAGGATAAAAGCTGATAAAGATAAAATTGCTAAAAATAAAGCTGCTGAAAAGAAAAAACGTCATGAGGCTGAAACAAAGATAAGAGAGGAAAAGGCCAAAGCTATGGCAGAGAAACTTGCTGAATTGGAAAAAAAGGAAAAAGAAGCCAAAGCTAAAGATGCTGAACCTGCTGCAGCAGAAGCTTCTAAAACTGCCGAGGTAAAAGCACAGGAACCTAAAGAAGAAGTCAAAGAAAAGGAAGAAGCTGAAACTCAGGTTGAAGAAACTGATGCGCAGGTTGAAGAAAAAGCTGAAGCTCAGGTTGAAGAAACTGATGCGCAGGTTGAAGAAAAGGCTGAAGTAAAAGAAGAAACCACAGCCGAAGAAACAGCGGCGGAACCTGAGGTTGAAAAAACAGATGAAGACAGCGGTGACAAAATTCAACCTGAAGTAAAAAGTGAAGCACCAGCTGATGTAAAAGAAGAAGATAAAAAAGCACAAAAAGAGCAGGAAAAAGAGATACAAAAGCCAGCTGAATCAAAAAAACAGCAACCAAAAGAATCAGAAGACAAGAAAAATTAAGTTAGTATTACTTAGATAACAACTGATTCATAAGGAACCCACCTTCATGTTTGACAAACAAACCCTATACTTCTTAGGAACATTAGTAAAAACTCGTGGTATAGAGGGTGAATATATTATGGCACTGAACAACCTTCACTCAGAAGATCTTCCTGAAATCGAATCAGTGTTCATAGAAATTAACGGCCTGCTAGTACCCTTCTTTATTGCTAACTTTACAGATGCAGGTGAATCTTCGATACTAATTAAGTTTGACGATATTGATTCAAAAGCAAAAGCCAGAGAATTTATTGGTTGCAACATTTATATTCCTGCAGATAAAGTAAATTTTTCTGATGATTTATATTCAGATTCGCGGAATTTTATCGGATATGAGATTGCAGATAAGAAACATGGCTATATTGGGAAGATAACAGATATTTTAAATATCAGGGATAATCCTCTTTTTAAAGTCAGAGCTGAGAATAATGAATATATGATTCCTGCAAACAAAAACATTATTAAAGAAATTAATCATAACAAAAAGGTTATAATTACTGATATTCCTGACGGATTATTAAATATCTGATTTCATTTAACCCACATACCTACCCTTCAAATAAAATTGTACTCTCTTTATAAAAAAGTCCTGCTATACATGCTGTCATTAAACAAGCAATTGTAGCTGCTATAAGGCATTTTATTCCCATTTTTGCAATAACACCTGCTTTTGCAGGAACCAGAGCCGATATTCCTCCGATAAATATTGCCATTGAACTTATATGGGCAAACCCGCAAAGTGCATATGATGTGATTATTATGGATCTTGGATTACTAAGTAATCCTTGTTTGACAGCCTCTGCCAAATCTACATAGGCAGTTACTTCAGTTACTATTAATCTTTCTCCGATAATTTGAGAAACAATTCCGGCATCTTTAAGCGGCACTCCCGTCATTAAAGTAAACGGATAAAACAAATAACCCATAAAACTCTTTAACGACCATGTAATATCTGCATTAAAAAACCCGCCTATCCAACCCAGAAACAGGTCTATTAATGCAACAAGACCTATTACAGCTATAAGCAAAGCAACTATGCCAACAATAAATTTAATCGCGGAATTAGCCCCGTTGATAATCGCCATAAATAAGTTATCTTCTCTGTCATAATGGGGCTTAACATTGACACCGAGTGTTTTTGGTGTTTCAGTTTCCGGCATCATTAACTTTGAGATAATCAATGCTGCCGGGGCCGATAAAAATGAAGCAGATACAAGATGCCCTGCTATTGTTGGGAACTGGCCTTTTAAACTAAAAACATAAAGAGCCATTACATTGGAGGCAACAGTAGACATACATACAGTAAGCAATGTAAATAGCTCAGAGCGTGTCATATCCTTTAAGTATGGCTTAATAGTAAAAACCGACTCAATTCCTACAAAGATATTACTCACAGTATTTAATGATTCAGCTCCGGAAATTCTCATAAGTTTTGTAAAGACATAGGCAAATCCCCTGATAAAAAGAGGCATTATCTTAAAAAAGTATAAAATAGACATTAAAGCTGAAAAGAAAATTATTGTAGGGAAAACCTGAAAAGCTAAAATAGGACCAATGGATGTTTCACCACTCTTATTAGTGGTGCCGGGAGGAAGTGCCAACCGGCCAAAAACAAATCTTGCCCCTTCAGCAGAAGAATCCAGTATTTTAATTACAATATTATTAACAGCTAAGAACAACTTGGTCCCTGCAGGAACCAAAAAAAGAAATAAAGCAAAAAGCATTTGAAATAATATCCCCCATAGTATCACCCGCCAGTTTATTATTCGTCTGTTCGTTGATAACCCCCATGCTATGGCCATGAAAAGAAAAAAACCTGTTAAACTTATAATATGATACATTTCAACAATAAATCAGGAAAAACAGAGTTGTTATGCATTTTATTTACATTCTAAGCCCAAGAATCATAATATCATCAACTTGTTGATAATCCCCCCTCCATTCATTAAACTCTCGCATTAATATTTCCTTTCGTTCATTCATAGGCTTATTATTAATATCGACCAGTAGCGTTCTGAATCTTCTAGGCAAAAACTTTTTCAAATTCTCACCTCCAAGCTGATCAACATACCCATCTGAAAACATATATAATGAATCACCTTTCTTAATTTCCAGATTTCTTGTTTCAAAAAGTGTTCCCTTGCTGTAATATCCAATAGGATTTCTGTCACCTTTCTGTTCAATTACTTCACTATTACGCACAATATAAACCGGGTTGTTAGCTCCTGCAAATTCAATTTTATTGCTCTTTCTGTCAATCTTTAATAATACAATGTCCATACCCTCTCTGATTTCTTCAATATCGCCACTCTGATGGAGGGAGTCCTTTATCTTAATACTAAGCTGGTCTAAAATTTCTCCTGGTTTCTTGGAATAGCTTTTATTTACTATTTCATTTAAAAGTGCTATTCCCAGCATGCTCACAACTGCACCCTGCACTCCATGGCCTGTACAATCAGCTACTGCTAAAAATATTCTGTCATCTCTTTTATCCATCCAGTAAAAATCCCCACTAACTATATCTTTAGGCATATTAAGAACAAAAAAATCAGTCAGCTCATTGTTAATAAAATTATCGGGAGGCATGGCAGCTTTTTGAATAACGCTGGCAGATTTCATATTATCGGTAATCAGTTTCTGTTGCTTTGATATAACCCTGTTCTTATCAGTAAGTACAACATTTGCCCTCTTTTTCTGAACAATTTGCCGGTATAACAAGAACAAGGCAACAAGAATTAGTGCAATAACAATACTAAGTGAGCCCATAAAAATTCGCTGCCTTTTTATCTGCAAATTCTTTATTCGCAGCCTCTGACTATTTATCTTGTTTTCACGTTCTCTTTCATAAGCCTGCTGTTCTACCATTTCTTTTTGTCTTAAAACTTCCTCGGTAAGAAATTTTATGACTTTTTCACTTTCCCCCATTTCACCTGTAATCTGACTTTCTGTAACAGGTTCATTTATGTCAATATCTGCATATTCAGATTTCGCAAGCAAGTCTTTATACTCGTTTGCCTTATCAGTTGCATTAATGCTGAAGTATAATTCTGATAATACCTTTAGATTTCTGGCTAACAGTTCTTCAAAATTATTTTCCTCACATATTTTTTTACTTGATTCGAAATGTTCCACGGCTTTGGTATTTATGTTAAGCTGTTTGTATGCATTTCCTAAGTTATGCAATGAAACAGCTTTGCCATAAGTGTAGTTAATATCCTCTTTCAATTTCAGTGATTTCTCATAATATGTTATTGCCTTTTTATACTTGCTTTGATCTAAATTTAAGTTCCCCAGATTATTGTAAGTCATTGAAGCATCTTTTTTGTTGCCTGTCTCCCCTTTAATTTCCAGTGATTTTTCATAGTACTTTCCTGCCTCATCATAATTCCCCATTTTATAATAAGCCACACCAAGTTTGTTATAATTAGAACCCAAATTATCCTGCTTATTTAATTGTTCATTTAACTCAGCCGACTTTTTATAGGAATCTATTGATTTTTCCAGAAATTGCTGTTTGTAATAGAGATTGCCAATATTATCCATGACTAAGGACAATCCTTCCCTGTCATCAATATCATCTTTAACCTGTGCTGATTTTTCGTAATAATCTATGGCTTTGTTGAAATCGTAAGTGGTTTCATATACATTACCTATATTTGACAAAGCGTCAGAAACCCCTCTTTCATCTCCTAAATCTTCCTTAAGTCCTAAAGATTTTTCATAAGAATTAATAGAAGATTTATATAATCCTGAGTCAAGAAAAACCTCTGCTATATCTTCCAGGATTACAGCGGCATTTTTTTTGTTTCCTCTCTTTTCTTCGATCTCCAGGGATTGCTGATAAAATCCCAGTGCATTTGAGTGAGCTTTCAAATTTTTAAGGGTATCAGCAATTTCTTTGTATACTTTTGATATTTCCTGATCATTTTCAGTCTTCTTGATTTTGGAAAGTGTTTCTTCATATTTGCTAAGTATTGCCTGCCGCAGGCTATCTCTTTTTGCCATCTCCCGGGCTTTTTCCTTTTCTGCTATGATCTCTTTATCTGAGATTGGGGCCAGGGCCCTTTCCATTGAATCCTTTAATCCCTCTTTTGATGCTTCCTTCTGTTTTTCTATTTGTCTCATCCTTGTTAATGTTTCTATTGCCTGCATCTTTAATCTTGGATATTCTTCCAGGGGCATTAAATCCGATGCCTTCTGATATTCAATCATAGCCTCATCATATTTCTTAAGATTCATAAGGCTGTCGCCCCTGGAAATATGTTTATTATAGTCAGCTCGTTTGCCTTCCTGTTTGAAGTGTGATAAATAATAGTTGCTGGTTGAGGCTAAAATTCCGGAATAATTCACCTTACTTGATTTAAGGCTGACAATACCTGAATAAACGTAAGAATGAAATAAAAACAAATTAAAAATTAATAACAGGACAATATGTATTTTTTTCGACAAAAAACAACCTTTTGAATACATAGTATTATCATATTTTTTAATAAAGTTATAACAATTTTATCAATACATTCAGGCAAAAATCAATGATTTAATTAACATATAATCTTATTAACTTATCATAAAGTTCAAATAGAATCGTTATAGAAATATTTCAACTATAACAATGATTATGACGCTGAAACATATTTAATATAATTTTGTTAAGCAGTTATATTTGTTTTAATTTTATTTAAAGGAATAAATTTTGGTATATTAATTGTAATAATTATTATCAATAATTTTTTTCACATGGACTTTAATGAACTGATTTTAAAATATAAGAGTATTTTTCATTTCGTTTCAAAAAAACAAATCAAGGACGCTCTGGACATTCTTAAGGAACTTATCGAAAAATGTAATAATAAAGACCTTAAAGATCAATTTGAAAATCATTATAGTACATATCAGAACATATTGAAATACTCATTTGAGTTAGGGGATGATCCCGAAAAGGAGAAAGTATACGGCCGCTTGCTTAAATCAATAACAGAACTTGCCGACAATGTAAAAGAAGATATAATAATCACTTACAAGCTGCTCAGTTACTACCAGTATAAAACAGAAATCAAAAAGGTACATCAGCTCGATGAAGATGAATCAGATGATATAGTTAAACACCTTGAATTTGAAAGGGAAATTTACCAGATGTTAAGGTCCACTTCAGGCATAAAAAAATCTGATGATTCAAAAAATGAAGAAGACTACAAAAAAAGTCTGATTAATATTTTTAAGATTATATGGTTAACTGACACCTTTAAAGAAGCTGAAATTGAATTAGTTAATAAAATATGTAATACAAAATCTCTTCCGTGGCATGACAAATGTCTCATAGTTAGTGCCCTGACATTGTCTTTATTAAGACATTTTGACAGTAATAAAGTTGCTCTGCTATTTGAGTTTTACAAAGCTGGAGAACATCAGATCTGGCAGAGAGCCCTTGTTGGTTTAACAATAAGTCTTTACGTTTATGATGAACGTATTGATTATTATCCTGATATAGTAAATAGAATTAAAGCTTACCAGGGTAATAAAGATCTCGAGAAACATATTGAAACAATTATTATTCAGTTTATCAGGGCTAAAGAAACTGAGAAGATTACAAAAAAAATTAAGGAGGAGATCTTGCCGGAAGTGATGAAGATAAAATCAAAACTTGAGGAAAAACTTGATCTTGAAAATATCTTATCATCAGAAGTTATAAGCGAAAAAAATCCTGAATGGGAAACATATTTCAAGGATTCACCTGATATTTATCAGAAGTTTGAAGAATTCTCCGCAATGCAGCTGGAAGGAGCCGATGTTTTCTTAGGAGCTTTTGCATTACTTAAGCGCTTTGATTTTTTTAATGAGTTAAGCAATTGGTTTTTACCATTTTATAAAGAAAATGAGATAATTACCGGGGCCCTGGAAAATATTAAAGAGGGATTTGATACAGATCAATTTGTTGAAGGGCTTGAACGTTCGTCATTTCTTTGCGATTCAGACAAATATTCATTTTGTCTTAATGTTAAACACTTACCATCCTTTCAGAAGTCAATGATGACAGAACTGTTCAACATGGAACTAAAAGCAATGAATGAACTTAGCCAGCAGGATGAACTTGTAAACACTAATACGAAAAACAAGACTGTCTTTACTCAATATTTTCAGGATCTGTACCGCTTTTATAATCTGCATCCGCTAAAACAGGAATTTGAAGATATTTTCAAATTGAAATACCATATCTATAAATCAAACTTCTTTAATATATTAATTGAAGATCAGTCAATATTAAGAAATATAGGTGAGTTTTTCTTTGAAAAAAGTTATTACGAAGAGGCACTTGAGATTTTTGAAATGCTGTCAGTCTCCGAAGAAAACCACGAATTATTTGAAAAAACTGCCTTCTGCTACCAGCAAACAGGAGAATTTCAAAAAGCTGTTGATTATTACCACAAAGCTGAACTTACAAGCAAAAACAAGATGTGGCTAATTAATAAACTAGCTTTCTGTTACAGGAAATTAGATCATTTTGAAAAGTCAATTGAATATTATAAACAGGCAGAAAAATTGGATCCTGAGGACCTTCAAATCCAGGCATACCTCGGTCAGGTTTACCTGGATATTGATGATTTCGAATCAGCTTTAAAATACTATTTTAAGGTTGAATATTTATCTCCCGATAATCACAAGATTCAACGTCCAATTGCCTGGTGTTCATTTATTCTAGGGAAACTCGATACTGCCAAAAAATATTTTGAGAAGCTTATATTAAAGGAAGATAACAAAAACGATTTCATGAACCTTGGTCACGTGGAATGGTGTCTTGGTAATAAACAAAAGGCTATTGAGAATTATAGCTTAAGCATCAAAAAATCAAATCTTGACTTCGACTGGTTTACTAAAGTTTTTGAAGAAGACAGTAAATATCTTATAAAACAAGGAATCAATGCTTTTGATATTCCCCTGATGATTGATTATTTAAAAATCTATTTAAAAGAATAATCAGGAGTTTTCCTGAAGACTATTTCTTAATTTCTGAAGCTCAGCATCCATTATACCATGTATCCTGTTTCTAATTTCACTGATACCTGAATTCTCAAAACTTGAATAAGGTATTTCATCTAAAATCCTGACTTTAATAGACAGTTTCTTCATCACAAAAATACCTTTCCTTGCAAGGGTTCCTGAAACAGCATTAATTATTATTGGCAGGATATTAGTCCTTGTATCTGCAGCCAAAATAAATGCGCCATCTTTAAATTGCTGAAGATTTCCGTTTTTGGATCTTGTTCCTTCAGGAAAGATTAATACAGAAATACCTGATGCAATAACCTTTTTACTGATTTCTATCATTTTTATAACACTTTTTTTATCTCCCCTCTTCACTTTTATATAGTTATTTAATGTCATTATCCAGCCTACGACCGGTATCTTAAAGATTTCCGTTTTGGAAACCCATCTGTAATGTGTTAATAAACGGAAAAGCACCAGTATATCGAGCATAGACTGGTGATTAGAAATAATAATATAAGTTTTACTGTTCTTAAGCTTCTCTCTGTTTTCAATACTTATTTGCCACCAGGGATTTATCCATATATATAATGATGCCCATAAGGAAGTTATATAATGGACTGTAATAAGCTTTTTATCAAAAGAAACTGTTATTAGCCATATAGTTAAATAAACAGGAAAAATTATAATAATAGTTATTATAGCAAAAATCCATATATAAGCTGAAACAAGGATTGATTTCATTGATGAATTTTACTGAAGTGATAAAGTTAATTTTAAAGTTTGAAAATTATATTATTATTATTGTTTAAATCTGTTTAATTTTGTAAAAAACATGTCACGCTAATTCATCAACAATAATCATATATTGATAAAAAACTTTTAAAAATAACTTTAGATTCTAAACCTCTTTTAACTTTGGGCGTATATAACTCAAAATTGTACCGATTAAGAAGTACTGCTTATATCAAATTTTATTTTTTCAGTATATAATAAAACTAATAATTTGATTATGAAAAAATTTGCATTTTTAATTACAGTAATATCTATTAATCTTTTCATTTACGGACAGAATATTAATGTTAAGGTAGAACCAACTGATACGATACTTAAACTTGGAGGGACAGTTCTGCTTGTTGATGTAACTAAAGTAACAGCTAATTATGTTAGTTTTGTTTACCCCGGTCAGAAGGAAGTATATACGATTGAAAGAAAACAAATTCAAAAAATCGTATATAAAAATGGCAGGATTGATGAATTTAATAACCCGATTATTGAAATGATCGATGAATATGAGTGGGAAGCCGTTTGGTTAACAGAAGATAAAAAAGAAGTAGTTGACTTATATAAAAGAGGTACTGTAGAATCCAAATCTTCTCCCAGCGAAAGAAGCCCAAAAGCTGCCAAAAAAAATGCAATAATAAAACTTAAGAAAAAAGCAGCAAATATGAGGGGGACAATAATCCTTGTGACACATAAACAAAAAACCGGAGGATACGGTGAATTTCCAGGATATTATATAAAAGGAATTGTATATGGCCCCGAACCTTTGGATGAAGAAGAAGAAACAATAAAAAGAGAAAGATCATTGAGAAAAGATGCGGCTCTTTAAAAAATATATCCTTTAAAGCACTCTTAAACAGGGTGCTTTTTTTAAAACATCGAGTCTATAAGTTTATCCGCTTCAGCTTTAGATATAGATAACAATTCAGAAATTTTATCTGTCTTTTCCTTTAAATCACTTTCCCTGTGCGGGACTCCTTTGATGAGTCCGGGTAATTCTAATAATATCTTTTCATTATTATAAATGCCCTTTACCTCTACATTTTTAATAATGCCGTCTTCAACAAATATCCTGAATAATATATCTTGTATTTCAGTTTTGTATATGCAGTCTAATGAATATTTCGGTGAATATCCGTAAACCCATTCCCATGTGGAATACTTATCTTTAACGAGTGTGCCTATTTTCTCAATATCCTTATCGCTTAATTTATAAATTATCGGATTATGATAATTTGTAACAACATGCTTTAGTAATAAATCTCCGAAATCCAGAATATCTATTCCCGACTGTAAATATTCTTCAATATTGGTAACCACCCCCCTCTTGGATTTTACAGCTTTATCTCTATAGCGGCCGGGAGTCACTCTTATTGATTCATTAAGGATATTCAATTGAGTATTGAACAATAAAGTACCATGATGCAAGACCCTTTCCCTGAAAATATGTTCGGCATTTCCGGAAATTTTTCTGTTATTCACCATTATATTATTCTTACCCTTAAATTCAGCATTAACAGATAAATCATGTAGTACCTTTAAAACAGGTTCAATGAACCTCTTAAAATTTACCAGCTGATCTTCTTTGCCGTTTACTATAAATGTAAAATTAATATTACCCAGGTCATGGTATACTGTTCCTCCCCCCGACAATCTGCGGGCTACTTTTATATTATTATTTTTTACATAATTATAATTTATTTCTGCCAGAGTATTTTGATGTTTACCGACAATAACTGCCGGTTCACTTCTCCAGAGCATAAAAATATCCTCCTTAAATTCTTTAAAAAAATACTCTTCGGCAGCAAGATTAAAATATGGATCGGTGTTATTACTTATTATGCAAAACATTTCCTTATATTAAACTGCAGTAAAATTAATAAAGATAATTCTATACTCATTAATGATTTTATCACGAGACCAGATTCTTTTAGAATACATATAATATTTTTTTGTATTTTAACATTAGTAATTATGAAAAAAATTAAATATGAAAAATCTTGTTGAAAGATTCATTAAATATGTGAAAATTAATACTCAGTCAGATAAGAATTCAAAAACCTGTCCTTCAACAAAAAATCAGCTTGAACTGGCAAAAATCCTGGCACAGGAATTAAGGGATTTAGGGCTGTCTGATGTAGATTTAGATAAGAATGGATATTTAATGGCAACATTGCCATCTAATATTACAGATGATGTTCCTGTAATAGGGTTTATTGCTCACCTGGATACTTCACCTGATGCTCCGGCTGAGAATGCTGAGCCCCGAATTATAGATACCTATTATGGAAAGAATATAATATTAAATAAAAAAGCAAATATTATATTATCTCCCAAGGAGTTTATTGATCTTAACACATATATAGGTCAGCCATTAATTACAGCGGACGGTAAAACATTATTGGGGGCAGACGATAAAGCAGGAATTGCTGAGATAATAACTGCTATAGAGTACCTGCTAAAACACCCCGGTATAAAGCATGGTAAAATAAGGCTGGCATTTACTCCTGATGAGGAAATACACAGGGGGACTGATAAATTTGATGTTAAAAAATTTAATGTGGATTTCGCATATACTGTTGACGGGGGTCCTCTGGGTGAAATAGAATATGAAAATTTTAATGCTGCGCGTGCAAAAATTACTATCAATGGATTAAATGTTCATCCCGGTACTGCAAAGAACAAGATGAAAAATTCTATGTCGATAGCTATGGAATTAAACAGTATGTTACCCAGTCATCAAACTCCAGAACATACTGAAGGTTACGAAGGATTCTATCATCTTACAGATATTACCGGTTCGGTTGATACCACAACTGTGAATTACATTGTACGTGATCATGACAAGTCAGCATTTGATAAAAAGAAAGACTTGCTCATAAGGATTGTCGACCATTTAAATTTAAAATACGGGCCACGGACAATTAAAATTACCATGGTGGATCAATATTATAATATGCGTGAGATAATTGAGCCTGAATTTCATATTGTTAAGTTAGCTATTAAAGCTATGAATGCTGTTGGTGTTACTCCAAAGATTGTTCCTATAAGAGGAGGTACTGACGGTGCAAAACTGTCTTATATGGGAATACCTTGTCCGAATCTATTTGCCGGAGGTCATAATTTTCATAGTAAATATGAATTTATACCCATAAAATCCATGGAAAAGTCAGTCCAGGTTATTGTTAAAATTGTCGAGTTAAATGCCAAACAGAATAAAAAATCCTCCTGAAACATATCAGTAGGATTTTCATTTAGTAGTTAAAATATCTTAATTAGCTTCCGAAAAATCCAAGGGCAACTGTAAGTCCGGCCATAACTACCGATACCATTGTCATTAATTTAATAAGTATATTCAGAGAAGGCCCTGAAGTATCCTTAAAGGGATCCCCAACTGTATCACCAACAACGCCAGCCTTGTGAGCCGGGCTTCCCTTACCCCCATAATTTCCTTTTTCAATAAATTTCTTTGCATTATCCCATGCACCTCCTGCATTATTAAGCATGCAGGCCAGTGTAAATCCTGCTGTTAATCCGCCTGCTAGCAGCCCTACAACACCGGCCACTCCCAGTAAAACACCAGTTGTAACAGGTACTATTATTGCCAGTAATGAAGGAATAATCATCTCTCTTTGAGCACCTTTTGTTGATATGGCAACGCATTTTGCATATTCAGGAGTTGCTTTACCCTCCATAATTCCAGCTATTTCACGGAATTGCCTTCTTACTTCATCAACCATTGCACCTGCTGCTCTTCCCACGGCTTTCATCGTCATAGCACAGAAAACAAAGGCCATCATTGCGCCGATAAATAGTCCTCCCAGCAATAAAGGATTAAAAATTGAAAGGTTATATGCTTCAACGAAATCCTTTACTGTTGCTCCGGCAATATTAACAGCTTTTTGGCCATCTTCAAGGGCCGGAACAATATTATTATAAAACAATACATCTCCGACCTGTTTAAATCCTTCACCTGCAAGTTTACCCAGCCAGAGCCTGACCTCTTCAATATATGCTGCAAGAAGCGCCATCGCTGTTAGTGCCGCTGACCCTATTGCAAATCCTTTACCTGTTGCTGCAGTCGTATTACCTAACATATCAAGAGCATCGGTTCTTTCCCTGACTTCAGGTGGCAGTTTAGACATTTCGGCATTTCCACCGGCATTATCAGCAATCGGACCAAATGCATCTGTTGCAAGTGTTATACCTAAAGTTGAGAGCATACCTACAGCTGCAAATCCAATGCCATATACTCCCAGTGCAAAGTGTTTGAAGCCTCCTGCAAAACCATAAGCGGCAATTATACCTAACACTATTGTAATAACAGGTATCCAGGTTGAATACATTCCAACAGCTATTCCATCTATTATTGTAGTGGCAGGACCTTGTTGAGCTTGCCTGGCAATGCCTCTGGTGGGTTTATATTCATCAGATGTAAAATATTCCGTTCCCTGTCCGATTATCACTCCTGCTATTAATCCGGAGACTACGGAACCAAAAATTCCCCATGTTATCCATCCCAAATAGGCCATAAATGCTACAGCCGCAAGAATTAATAAAGAACTGGTTCCTGTACCCAGCAATAATGCTTTTAACAAATTCTTTTGTGTCGCCGACTCTTTTGCCCTGACCATAAATATTCCGAGTATAGATAATATTATCCCTCCGGCGGCTACAATCATAGGAGCAATAACTGCTTTAATGAGTGTGAAATCTTCAGGGAGCAATCCCTTATTCTTAAGAATTAATACAGGTAATGCTGCACCTAATGCTGCAGTAGCAAGAATAGAACCGCAGTATGATTCATAGAGGTCTGCGCCCATTCCGGCAACATCACCAACATTATCGCCAACATTATCAGCAATGGTAGCAGGATTGCGCGGATCATCCTCAGGTATTCCCGCCTCAACTTTCCCGACAAGATCAGCTCCAACATCAGCAGCTTTTGTATAAATTCCTCCTCCTACACGGGCAAATAATGCCTGTGTTGAGGCACCCATACCAAAGGTTATCATTGTGGCAGTAATCTCAAAAAGTTTGGTCTTCTCTCCCAAATCGGTTAATACTCCGTTAACAACATAACCGGGATCAGGATGTACCAGAGTAAGTCCCAGAAAATGAAGTCCATTCTGCATATTCTCCGGTGTATAAACCAGTCTATTAAGTATTAAAAACCAGGCTGCAATATCCAAAAGTCCGAATCCCACAACTACAAGACCCATAACTGCGCCACTGCGAAATGCTATTTGCAGACCCCTGTTTAAAGAGCTTGAAGCTCCCTGGGCGGTCCTCGATGAAGCATAAGTTGCTGTCCGCATCCCCAGAAACCCGCATAATCCTGAAAACGTACCTCCTGTCAGAAATGCAACAGGCACAAAAGGATTCTGAACTCCAAAATATGCAAGAACAAGCAGTATTATAACCAGACATATAAAAATTAATCCCACGACCTTATACTGACGTGATAAATATGCCATCGCTCCTTCTCTTACATATTGTGCAATTTGTTTCATCCTGTCAGTACCTTCAGGATTTTTCATCATACCCTTAAAGAAGATGTAGGCAAAAATAAGCGCTAAAACCGCTCCAACAGGTATAAACCAAAATATACTAGGCATTTTTACACAATTTATATTTATTTAACATCAAGTTAATAATTATTATATTGATTAACAATAATATCTAACTAAATCAAAAGCATAATATTCAAGCACACGAAATTAAAAATTCCATAAAGCACCTTTAATAAAAAACAAGCTGCAAATATACTTAAAAATATTTGCAGCAAAATATTTATGTTATTGATTTAAATTTATTATGAATAACGCATTTCTTAATACTGCCGGAGATATTAATTTAGGAACCAGCAACCACACTCCGGGCATATTCCCTGACAGTTTTCAGTTTTATGGGAAACTTTTTCAGCATCTCTTTCATATCAATCGGGTCTCCATTTGCAACACAGAGCATCAACCCGGCAAATGATTTTTGCATTGGATCAGTAGCTGCATTCAACTGCGATTGCAGAGCTTCGACGGGCACATTTTGTACATCAAATTTTTGGCCGCTCACATCTTCGAAAATCCTAACCGCATCTAATTGTGATAACTTTTCAGGTCCACCCATTTCGAGTATAGCATTTTTAGCTGCCGGATTCGTTAAACTCTCAACAGCAAAACTGGCTACGTCCTTGTAAGAAATATAACTTACCGGCTTTGAACCATCACCGCAAAGCTGGACCTTGGAATTAGCTACATCAAATCCAACAGCTGCTGTTAACCAGACTTCCATAAAGCAGCTTGGCCGCAAAATAGTGTAATCCATTCCGCTTTTCTGAAGATGCTGCTCAATGGAACGCTTTGCATTTCTTAACGGAAAATCCAGGTCAATCTGTCCTGAAAAAGATGTGTAAATAAAATGCTTTACTCCGGTGTTCTTTGCACTGTCTATAAAATTTGTCATACCTTCAAGATCCACTTTTTGAAGGTCATTCTCTCCCGGCACGTATGAGAAAGGCATGGAAGAAACGGTTGTAATGACCGCTGTAATTCCCTCCAGCACGGGCCCGAAGGTTGAACTGTTTCGCAAGTCCCCCTGCATAATTTGAACGCCGAGCTCTTTTAGTTTATTAGTCTTAGCCTGGTCAGATGTCGCTCTGACCATCGCCCTTACGGGTTTACTATCTGTGGTAAGAAGTTGACAAATTTCACTGCCAACCATACCTGTTGCACCAATAATTAAAATCATAACTTTTACCTCCTATTTTTAATTATTATTACTAATAACTGTTCCTTATAATCCTTACTATAAGGGTATACAGTATTTTGATATTTAAATTGCTGAAACAAATGTACATTATGGAAAGGCCTGATTCTAACAGGGCTGTAACAAATAATCACACTATTGTAACAATTGATTGAAACTTATCACAAAGAATTTTAGTTAATGGAATTATTACAGGTTACTAGTAGCTAGAAGTGAGGAACAAATTGTCAATGGTTCAATAACTACCCTGCCCAGCTTTCCCTGTCGAGACTTCGGTATTGAATCGCTTCAGCGAGGTGGGCAGGCTGTATCCCTTCGCATGAATCCAGATCGGCAATTGTACGTGACACTTTTAAAATCCTGTCATATGCCCTGGCAGAAAGACCGAGTTTCTCCACAGCATTTTTTATTAATGTAGTGCATTCCTGACCAAAAACACATAACTCTCTGAGCAAGGAAGAGCTTACCTGGGCGTTGCTGTAAATGCCATTAAAACTCTTATATCTTTCATGTTGAATCTTTCTTGCCTTTATAACCCTATGCCTTACTGATTCGCTCTTTTCAGCATCGTGTTGTTCCGACAATCTATCAAAGGGTACAGGAACAACTTCGATATGTATATCTATTCTATCCATTAAGGGACCTGAAACTTTATTAAGATATTTTTGTACAGCACCTGGTGCACATACACATTCCTTGTCAGGATGATTGTAATATCCGCAGGGGCAGGGATTCATCGACGCCACTAACATGAAATTCGCCGGATATTCAACAGTGAATTTCGACCTTGAAATAATTATTTTTCTGTCTTCCAGGGGTTGCCTCATCACTTCAAGGACTGTCCGCCTGAACTCAGGCAATTCATCTAAAAAGAGTACTCCGTTATGAGCAAGTGAAATTTCACCGGGCTGGGGATAAGAACCTCCTCCTACAAGTGCTATATCTGAAATAGTATGATGAGGGGAGCGAAAAGGTCTGCTGGTCATTAAAGACGTATCTTTATCAATTTTCCCTGCTACAGAGTGGACTTTTGTTGTTTCTAATGATTCATGCAGGGTCAAAGGAGGTAAGACCGTTGATATTCTTTTGGCGATCATTGTTTTTCCTGCACCTGGCGGACCAATCATTATAATATTATGCCCTCCTGCAGCTGCGATTTCAATTGCTCTTTTAACATTTTCCTGTCCTCTCACATCAGCGAAATCAACATTATAATTATTAATGTTAAAAAAAAAGTTATCATGCGTATTAACTATTGTTGGTGTTAATTTAATTTCATTATTGAAAAAAGAAATTACTTCCTGTATGCTTTCAACTCCATAAATATCAAGATCATCAACAACTGCAGCCTCCCTGGCATTATACTTTGGTAAGATAAATCCTGTAAATCCCTTTTTCTTAGTCTCAATAGCAATTGACAATACTCCCTTTATTGGCCGTAAACTTCCGTCTAATGAAAGCTCTCCCATGATAACAAATTTGTCAATATTTTCACTGTTGATTTGTCCGGTTGCGGCAAGAATTCCAATGGCAAGCGGTAAGTCATATGCTGAACCTTCTTTCCTTATATTGGCAGGGGCCATATTAATAATTAATTTTTTCCCCGGCCATTTATATTCATTTGATTTTAAAGCCGATTCAATTCGCTGTTTACTTTCTTTAACCGCATCGTCAGGAAGACCAACAAGAAAAAACTTTGCTCCGCGTATGGCATTAACTTCTATAGTAATAATTTCAGCTTTAACACCGTATACAGCACTGCCATAAGTCTTGACCAACATGGATAAACGAAAAATTTATTTATTCAGTAATTTATTTTTTCTTTCGCGGCGCTCTTCTTCCTTTATAAGCCAATAACATCCACAGCCTTTGATACTTTCTTTCCTGAAACATCCAAAAATTATATTTAATCCGAAGCGTAAATTTATGTTTTTTGAACTCTGAAGCCATATCATGCCAGGCACATTGTCACTAACTATATAGAACTGTAAAGGCATCCTGCCAAAAGCTAAACCTAACCCTAAATTATTAACACTTCTGTGCATATATGACCAGCTTAGGCTGACTGAAAAATACCTGGCAAACCTTGAATTTGCAGAGAGAATCAAACCTGACTGAATCTTCTGTCTATATATTTTGCTGGCAATTAAACCCCCAAGATTAATTCTGTCATTTAATTTATAAGTAGCACCAATATAAATTCTTGGCTGGAGTAAATAAATATATGACCTGTTATCGATGATGCTCCCGTCTGTGAAAGTATTTATTATATCCTGAAAATAGTTATCAGTAATTATTGAATCACCTAAGGGCCCATCATAGAAAAAATCACCTTCTACATCATAATTTGTTAAATTCGACCGGTAAAATATTGCTCCAACATCCAATATGCTCCCTGAAATAGTAATATTTTCATCATAATTATAAATAAAACCTGCATCCACTCCCAGGCCGAAATTTTTTCTGTTAAATATCAAATCCGATTCTAAAGTGTAGTCTTTATTAGTAATGTTGTAGTTACCTTCTGTATCAATTTCCAGGCTATAGGGTAAAGATGCATTAACTAAAATATCATTAACAAACAACAGGTTAAATGTATTTTCTTCAGTAAATAACCCTATAACCGATTTCCTGGTGTTAAGATTCAATTTTCCAAACAGGATTTTACCACGTATTCCAAAAGTCCTGTAATCATCAAATTTTTTAGATACTCCTATAGCATATTCCCTGAAATGATTGAACTGAATGCCGCTACCATCAAGGGATATCCATTCACCTTCGAATTGTGTATTACCTTTATAGGCAAATGCAAATAAATCCTTTGGATAAAATAATACTAAATCGTTTCTTTCCCTTATTGAGAAAGTGAAATAAAAGTCTTTTCTTTTATGTCCTATCGCAAACAAATGAGTATACAATTCAGAGGATAAATAATTCATTCTTGCCAGTTTTCTTTCAATATTTTCTGCATCCAGAGAGTATAGTCCTTCCTCCTGACTTTCCAGAAGATGATTTATAGTAAATCCATTATTTGCCAGATTAAAATGAGTCGATGATATTACGGGAAGTCCGATGAACCATCTGCATTCACCCTGTATAGCAGGATTTATAAAGTTTGATTGCGGTACAGAATGCATGAAAAACAGAGTATTGCTTTGTTGCGATTGGATTCTATAAGCTGCGATAACCAGAAAAAATATTGATAATATTACTGACTTTATCATTAGTCCTTAATGAAATTTGATATCGGAAGTATTATACTCTAACTCTATTCTTGCTCCGATGTGAATGTAAAGATCATAATCAGAATAGAATTTTGCAATGTCAACATCAAGCCTTGTGGTTTTAACATATCCATAAATTATTATATTTCTAATACTGGCCAGATTTCTAATTATAGAATCAGAAACCGGATAATATCCGATATCAGGGGGATTATCTACAGGAATGCCATTATTATCCAAGTCGGGGGGTAAGATCACCAGAGGCCCGTCCCTGAATATTGAATCAATAGAAGTCATAGATTCATCTGACAAATAAACCTGAGCACGCGTTTCAGTCGGGAAGTCATTGTCAATGATTAATACAAAAGTAATAGCTTTTATTTTTTCAAGGTCTTCACCTAAAGTACTGAAATCAAATTCTTTCATAATTAAAGTATCAACGGCATATTTGATATTCACATAGACTGTATCATCAAATTCAACATCCCCCGGGAATAGCGCCCGAAGTGAATCCAGTTGCAATGTATCTAACTGTAATGTATCCAGATTGAGTGAATCCAATAATTCAAAATAATCATTTATTGAATATATTACCTCACCTATAGGTAATGAATAACTTGAATTTATTTCTACTGATTCTGAAATATTAGTTATATTTTCATCAATACATGAAAAAAATGCAACACTTATTATAATAATTGATATAATCCCTATTTTCAATTTACACTTCATTAAATATTTTATATCTAATATAACTAAATTACTAAATATTTAACTCAATATAATGTATAAGTGAGTGTATTATCTTAATATGAATTTCCTGAGTCCTGTCCGAATACCTTGTAAATGGAGCTCTTATTTCTATATCACAAAGGGGTGCCAGTTTTCCTCCTTGTTTACCTGTTAATCCAATAACACTCATGTTTTTAGTCCTGGCAGCTAATGCCGCGTTAACCACGTTCTGGGAATCTCCGCTTGTACTAATTGCCAGCAGTACATCTCCTGGCTGGCCCACTCCTTCGATGTATCTTGAGAATATATGATCAAACCCGTAATCATTTGCTGAGCACGTTAGATGTGAGGGGTCTGATATAGAAATAGCCGGTATTGATCTCCTCTCGTCCCTGAATAAGCCTGTAAGCTCCTCTGCAAAATGCATCGCATCACACATTGAACCTCCATTACCACAGGATATTATCTTCCTTTCATTTAATACCGCGTTTACCATAATCCTGCCCGCTTCATATATATTCTTAATATTTATATCATCTGAAATAAATTCATCTAGTATTTTCCGGGCTTCAATTAAGTTATCTTTTATCTGTTGCATTTGCTTAAGTAATTATAATGTATTTTAAAGAATAATCGGTTGTTTAATTTAATTTATTGTATGAATGGCAGCCTTAATTGTAATATAACTCAATAATCACGTAAATAATTTAACTGATATTTATCCTTAATACATCTAAAATAAAAAAGTTTTGCATAATTTTTGCGCATAATAAAATAATTATCTGTAAATATTAAATAAATTTGTTGAACAAAAATCAATTGTTATGGGATTACCAAGGTTTTTCAGGCTTGCTAAGCCAAAGACATTCAATTATATACCTGTATTTTATGATGAACGCGAGGAAAAACTCAAGGAAAGAGTAGAGAAAGTCAAGCGTGAGATGGGTGAAGAAAAAACTAAAGACTACAAACCTCTAATTGTAAGAGGAACAATGCAGGGCTATCTAAAAAAATCAAGGATGGCCAACAGATACAGTTCCATACGATTAATTCTCATTTTTGCTATTCTGCTTGCTATTGCTTATTATATAATTGTTAAATTCTTTTTCTCCTAAGTATAGGGATTAATATGGTTAGTGATCCACGAGTTTATTATAATTCCAAATAGGGCAATTATTGAAACTATATTATTTTTTGCATATATAATTCTTAAATGGCAGATATTATCCAGTTACTCCCTGATTCTGTTGCTAATCAGATAGCTGCAGGCGAAGTAATTCAAAGGCCGGCTTCAGTGGTAAAAGAATTAGTGGAAAACTCAGTTGATGCAGGCAGCACTTCAATAAAAATATATGTTAAAGACGGGGGAAGAAATCTTATACAGGTAATTGATAATGGATGCGGTATGTCGGATACTGATGCAAGGCTTGCCTTTGAAAGACATTCTACATCAAAGATAAAGAATGCTGATGATTTATTTGAAATAAGAACAATGGGATTCAGGGGAGAAGCACTCGCTTCTATAGCAGCTGTTGCAAACGTTACATTAAAAACCAAACAATCTGATAATGATATAGGTACTTCCATCGAAATAAGCGGCTCCCAGTTCGTTAATCAAAGCCGGCAGGCATGCCCGGATGGAGTGAATATTATTGTAAAAAACCTGTTTTTTAATGTTCCTGCAAGAAGGAAATTTTTAAAAAGCAATAGCACTGAATTAAAACACATAATAAATGAATTTCAAAAAATTGCCATTGCACATCCCGATGTCGATTTCTTCCTGTCACATAATGACTCTGAAATATACAATCTGCCTAAATCAAATATCAAACAGCGAATAATTCACTTATATGGGAAATCAATAAATCAAAACCTTACAACCTTAAATACTGATACCAGCCTGGTGAAATTAAAAGGATTTATAGGTAAACCTGAATATGCAAAAAAAACTTTTGGAGAGCAGTTCTTTTTTATTAACAACCGTTATATGCGTCATCCTTATTTTCACAGGGCAGTAATGAATGCTTACGAAAAAATTTTGCAACCTGACTCTATTCCCTCGTACTTCATATTTATGGAAGCCGATCCTAAAACTATAGATATTAATATTCACCCGACAAAAACTGAGATCAAGTTTGAAGACGAACAGTCAATTTTTCAAATTATTAAGGCCGCTGTTAAAGAAGCATTGGGTAAATTTAGTATTACCCCGTCAATAGATTTTAATACTGAAGGAGTGATTGAAATTCCCCCCTTAAGGAAAGATACTGAAATCAATATTCCTGAAGTCCGCATAAATCCTGAATACAATCCATTTGAGCCCGGTAAAGACACCAAATCCTATCCTAAAGAAAAGAAGTATATCAGCGAGAAAGAATCACGCCTGAGACGAAACTGGGATAAGTTATATACCGGATTTACAAGTAGCAAAGATCATCCTGATTCTTTTAAAAAGGATGATTTACCTGAACAAAAAACACTGGAATCATCAACCCTCATTTCAATTAATAATATTTTTCAATTAAAAGGCAGGTATATTCTTACTTCCGTAAAATCGGGATTAATGATAATCGATCAGAAACGGGCACATGAGCGTATTCTTTTTGAAAAATATATTAGATCACTCGCAAATAATGCTCCCATGACCCAAAAAACACTATATCCGGAAACCGTTGAAATGGATGCAGCAGATCATAGTGTTATTATGGAAATACTTGAAGATATTTGCTCTATCGGATTTGATATAAGTGATTTCGGCAGCAATACTATAATAATAAACGGATGTCCCTCTGATATTCATAATCCAAACCCAAAAGAACTAATCGAAATACTAATTGAGGATTATAAAAGCACCCAGGGAGATGTTAAAGTAAATGCAAAAGAAAATATTGCAAGGTCCCTGGCAATAGCTTCAGCAATTAATTATGGTACTCCGTTAACAACAGAAGAAATGCAGGTAATAGTTGATCAGCTCTTTGCATGTGAAGAACCTAATTACTCCCCTTCAGGGAAAAAGACAATGACTATAATAAATATGGACGAGTTTGAAAAAAAGCTGAAATAAGAATTCTTAACTAATTTTTAGACTTATATTCTCTCACCCACTTCGTATCCCTGCATTCATTTTTCAATTGACTTATTGGTACTTGTAATTCAGGATGTATAAGATCTGGCTGCAGTTCGGCCATAGGAACCAATACAAACATTCTTTCCTGAATCTTCGGGTGAGGTATTATTAACTTATCAGATTTTATAACCTTATTGTTATAAAACAGAATATCAATATCTATCACACGGGCTGCATATATACTGTTATTCCTTTTCCTGCCAGATAATTTTTCAATTTTTATTATTACTTCAAGTACTTCTTCAGGTTTTAAAGAGGTAATAACTTTTAAAACCTGATTCAGAAAATTTATTCTGTGATTAAATCCCCAGGGCTCGGTTTCATATACTGAAGACTTATTAATTATTTTTCCAATATTTTTAGATATAAGTTCAGTGGCTTTCCGGAGATTCTTCATTCGATCTCCAAGGTTGCTCCCCAGGATTAAGTAAATATCAGGCATAAAAAATTAAATAATCAACAAATTTAACAATTAGGTTATTTGTAATTATTTTTATACTAAAATTTACGTATTTTTATTCCTTATCAACAAATAAAGGTTATTTCAATTACGTTATCAATTAAAACATAAATAATTATGAAAAGCTTTCTAAAATATTTACTGGCTACAATAGTAGGAGTATTTCTGGCATCTCTGGTTATGTTCTTTATTTTCCTGGGTGTTATAAGTGCTTTGATATCAATACAGGAAAAACCTGTGGAAATAAAAGATAATTCGATCTTATTGTTAAAGCTTGATGAACCTGTTTCAGACAGAAAACCATCTATTCCCTTTTTTAGTGCAAAAGCACTCGGCCTGAACCAGATTCTTACAAACATTCAAAAAGCAAAAGAAGACGAAAAAATAAAAGGTATCTATCTGGAACCATCATTCATCCCGGCAGGAATTGCAACAGTTGAGGAAATAAGGAATGCAATTCTGGATTTTAAGGAATCGGGTAAGTTTGTTATATGTCACAGTGATTTTTATACTCAACCTTCATATTACCTGGCCACAGCTGCAGATAAGATTTATATGAATCCGGAAGGTTATTTCCCCTTAATAGGTCTAAGGGCCCAATTAATGTTCTTTAAAGGAAGCCTGGATAAATTAGGAATTAAAGCGGAAATAATAAGACACGGAAAATTTAAAAGCGCTGTTGAACCCTTAATGTATGATAAAATGAGTGACGAAAACCGTGAACAACTAAAAACAATAATTGGATCAATATGGGACTACACTGTCTCAGAAATATCTGCGCAAAGAGGCATAGCAAAAGAAAAAATAAATTCCCTGGCTGAAAATCTTTCAGTATGGGATGCCAAATCCGCCGTTAAATATAATCTTGTTGACAGTTTAATATACAAGGACCATGTTCTGGATAAACTTAAAGAACTAACAGGAATTGAAGAATCAAAAAAATTAAATTTTGTATCATTAGCAAAATATAACAAAGTCCCTCAAGAAAGAAAGCATAAAGGATTGGCTAAAAACAAGCTGGCAGTTATTTATGCTTCGGGTAATATTGAATTAGGTGATGAAGGGGAAGGTCAGATAAGTTCGGAAAGAATCTCCGAAGCGATCAGAAATGCCAGGATTGATTCAACAATCAAAGCAATAGTATTTAGAGTAAATTCAGGTGGAGGAGACGCTATTGCCTCAGAAGTAATATGGAGGGAACTGGCCCTGGCCAGGGAAGCAAAACCGGTAATTGCCTCGTTTGGCGATGTTGCTGCATCAGGAGGATATTATATCGCGGTCTCTGCCGATACTATTGTTGCCAGTCCGGCTACCATAACCGGCTCAATAGGTGTATTTGGAGTAATGCTTAACGTGAGAGATTTTCTGAATAATAAATTAGGCATTACTATGGATGTTGAAAAGACCAATAAATATTCAGACTTTATGTCCGGATACCGTTCAATTACGGCCACGGAAAAAGAGGTGATGCAAAATTATGTGGATAAAATATATAGTACATTTGTTACTCATGTGACTGAAGGCAGAAATATGGCTTATAATGATGTTGATAAAATTGGAGAAGGAAGAGTATGGAGCGGGATTAATGCAAAGGAAATAGGCCTTGTAGATGTTTATGGAGGATTGTCTTCAGCTATTGATATAGCTGTTGAAAAAGCAAAGCTGGAAAAATACAGGATAGTAGAATTGCCGAAACTTGAAGATCCCATTGAGCAGTTGATAAAAGGACTTATGGGAGATGTCAGATTATCATATCTTAAGAAGGAGCTTGGTAATTCCTATAAATATTATCATTTTCTGCAGGAAGCATTAAATCTGAACGGTATCCAGGCAAGAATGCCATATGAAATAGAAATTTACTAAACAGGCTAATTATTTAAATAACCATAGTATTGTTAATTAAATAATGCTTGGCCTGATTTGAAATCCTCACTTTACAATTTATTACCCTGCCTGCACTATTTGGAGGCAGGGTAATTATCAGGAAATGTGAATCATAAATTCTCAATGACTCTAAACAGAAGAAAAATAGCATTTATCACCTTCCCCTTGTCATTAATATATGGATTTATTGTTAGCATAAGAAATATACTTTTTGACTTAAAAATCCTTAAATCAACTGACTTTAGCATACCCGTAATTTCTGTAGGAAATATAACCGTCGGAGGAACAGGTAAAACCCCTCATATTGAATATTTAATCAGACTTCTTTCAGATGAATTCAATATTGCTGTACTAAGCAGGGGCTACAGGAGAAGAACAAGAAATTTTATCCTGGCAAATATAAAATCCAATAGCATTGATATTGGAGATGAGCCCAAACAGCTGAAACAAAAATTTCCGGATGTTCATATTGCAGTCGATCGTAAGAGAGTCCACGGAATACGCAGGTTGTTGGAAAGTGTTGAAGACCTGAATGTAATATTACTCGATGACGCATACCAGCACAGGTATATCAAACCAGGAATGTCGATTTTACTTATCGACTTTAACCAGCCTCTATCTTCGGATCATATGCTGCCCTTCGGGAATCTGCGTGAAAGCAAACATGAGATTAGAAGAGCTGATATTGTAATCATAACCAAAACACCCAAAGCTCTGAAACCTATTGAAAGGAAAATATTAATTAAAGAATTAAAAATATTACCATCTCAGTTTCTTTACTTCACCACCTATGAGTATATGAATCCTGAACCTGTATTTACAGATAATAAAAAAAGCATAGTTTTAACCGATATAAAAAATGCCAGGCCATCAATACTTATAGTTACAGGCATAGCGCAGTCAGCTCCCCTGTTTAAATTTCTTAAGAGCTTTTCAAAGACAATTGACATGATGAAGTTCCCCGATCATCATTTCTACACTTCTGAAGATTTGATTAGAATCAAGTCCGGGTTCACCAGTCTTAATGGAAAGGTAAAATATATTTTAACCACTGAAAAAGATGCCGTTCGATTCAGAGAGATGCAAATATCAGACAATGAATTAAAATTATGCATGTACTTTGTTCCAGTCGAGGTAAAATTTCTTTATGGCGTAACAAAAAAGTTCAATAATGACATAATCAACTATGTTAAAAAAAATAAAAGAATCAACAGGTTATATAAATAGTAAAACTGACTTGGCGCCAGCTACCGGAATAATCCTGGGAACAGGATTAGGCAATTTCATTAACAACATAGATATAAAGAATATCATTCATTACAAAGATATCCCTAACTTCCCTGAAACAACAATAGAAAGTCATAAAGGAGTGATGGTATTTGGCACCCTTGAAAACAAACCTGTTGTTGCCATGCAAGGCCGTTTCCATTTCTACGAGGCCTTAAAAATGAAAAAAGTCATATTTCCCGTAAGAGTTCTGAAGTTTCTGGGGATAAAATATCTTATAATTACTAATGCTGCTGGCAGTATAAATCCGGATTTTAAAACCGGCGATTTAATGATTATTAATGATCACATCAACCTTATGCCAAATCCTCTCGCAGGAAAGCACCATTCTGAGTTCGGGGAAAGATTTCCGGATATGAGTGAAGCTTATGATAAAGGATTAATTAATCTTGCCAATAAAATAGCATTAGAAAACAAAATTTCTATTAAAGAAGGATGTTACGTGGCAGTTACCGGGCCAACTCTTGAAACACCAAAAGAATATCAGTTTTACACAATTGCAGGAGGAGATGCAGTAGGAATGTCAACTGTCCCGGAAGTTATAGCTGCACATCAGATGGGCATCAAATGTTTGGCCATCTCTGTAATAACTAATCCTGGTATTTCAGGTAAAGTTCAAAAATCAAGCCATACTGATATTTCAATTGAGGCTGAAAAAGCATTACCGGAATTGTCAGTAATATTAAAAAAAATAATTTGCTCTGTCCCGGAAATGTAAACTTTTTATACATAATTTAACTTTGATAAAAAAATAAAGTTATATCTATGTTTTTTGCTGTTGCTGAAAAAGGGAGGAATGAATTCTGGAGATATTTAATCTCCATAATTCTTATAATCACAGTAAGCTTTATCGGGCAAATACCCCTGGCATTATTCCTTGTTTCCAGAATGACCGATTTTTCTGACCTGGAGAAATTTCAGAAGGGACTTGACTTCAGTGAAATAGGTATTGATCCGAATATTGGATTACTGTTTATGCTGCTTCCTTTTGTACTTTGTTTCCTGTGCATGATTTTTATTGTTAAAGTAATACATTCAAGGCCGTTCCTTTCTGTTCTGACAGGCCATGGAAGATTTAACCGGTCAAAATTTCTTTTTGCGTTAATTATTATGTTTTTGCTGCTTTTGATTACAGAACTAGCCCTTTATATCGTTAATCCGGATAACTATGAATTAAATTTTAACCTCAGATTATTCATACCTCTTGTTATTATATCAATATTTTTATTGCCCCTGCAAACCAGCTTTGAGGAAATTTTTATGAGAGGGTATCTCATGCAGGGAATTGGTTTAATAGCAAAATACAAATGGATCCCTCTGGTAATTACTTCTGTTGTATTCGGACTAATGCATTTAATGAATCCTGAAATCGACGAATTCGGACTATGGTTAACTATTCCATATTATATAGGTTTTGGTCTGCTAATGGGAATTATAACCATAATGGATGATGGAATTGAAATACCACTCGGTATTCATGCAATAGTTAATATCTATGGTTCAACACTGGTTACATTTCAGGGTTCCACCATGCAAACCCCGGCTTTATTCAGGATGAAAGTATATGATCCTGTATTACTGCCGATACTGTTCATTATCATATCAATTGTATTTTTAATTATTGTAGCAAAAAAATACAAATGGCCCAGATGGGGTAAAATATTTGAGAGAATAGCTCTTAAGAATATGGATAGTTAAATTTGATTTTTTGAAATTCATAAATAAAATGGAGTTTGTATCTTTAATTTTATTTACCCGGGAATTATAAGTGATCTGATATAATAATGGATTAAAATTGACTTCATTCTTACATTTTTTTAACTTAGTTTTTTTCTGTATCAGGATATAATTCATCCGTCATGAAATTATTTAATAGATTCATAAAATGTTATCTCATTATAAGCATTTTGGTTTTTATTAATATTTCTATTTATAATCAAAACCCGCAATCCCTTTCAATTAACATTAATAATATCAGCACACCCCTATATCAGGAAAGTTATGCAAAACAGATTTAAAGAGCTTGAAAGTGTATTTTTTATATTTCTGTACAATGCTCTTATTGTCTTTCTTCAAAGTTAGTTGGACATACAAACTGTGTAAAATAAATATTATTCACATAACTTTATCATTTTTAAATAGATTTCACGATTTTTAAATGTTTTTAACGTATCTTTACAATAAATAATTTTCACAAATTATGTCAAATAATAAATACATTTCACGTGATATAATTGAAAAGACCCGTTTTGCACAGGAGATAACCGTTTTTCACGGAAGACAAACACCTGAGAAAGGCACATTGGTAGGATACGGTGCTTTAATTGATTCATTTAAGCTTTATGTCCCGTTACCATCTAAATTGGCTCTTATTAGTGAAAAACGAAGACAATATAAAACTTCTGAATGGTTAGTTTATACTCCACGCCATAAACCATTGGATACTCTATATGGAAATCTTGTTTTCAGTCTGAAATATGAAGGAATAAATCTTCTATTTTTTAAAAAGTTATTTGAAAAAGTTGAAGAGCAGGCAATAGAAAGCCTGGTTAAGAAGGAACCATTGAGCCAATATAGACGGAAGATTTGGTTCTTGTATGAATGGCTAATGCAAAAAAAACTAAATATTCCTGATCTAAAGGAGGGGAATTATATACCACTGATAGATGAAAATCTTCAATATTCCATTGGTAAAGGGGTCAATTCACCCCGTCATCGTATCAGGAACAACTTACCAGGTTCTGTTAATTTTTGTCCTTTGATAAATAAAACTGCCAAGCTGGAGACTTATATAAAAGAGGACCTTTCGAAAAAAACTGTTGGTTTGGTTCGGAATGTACATAATGATATTTTGCTTCGAACATCTGCATTTCTATTACTCAAAGACTCTAAGGCCTCTTTTAATATTGAGGGAGAAACACCGTCTAACAGTCGGGCAAGTCGATGGGGAAAAGTAATTGGACAGGCTGGCACCAGACCACTATCAAAAGAGGAACTTCTGCGTCTGCAGCAGATTATAATCGAAAGCAATAGGTTCATAAAGATGGGTTTGAGAACGGAAGGTGGCTATGTTGGCATAAATGATAGAAGCACTGGAGAACCTATCCCGGAGCATATATCAGCACGGTGGCAGGATCTGGATTCTTTATTGAAAGGTTTATTGGACACTGATTCTCTTCTGGAGAATTCCCAATTTCATCCTGTTCTTACCGCTGCAATGATTGCTTTCGGTTTTGTTTTTATTCATCCGTTCGTAGACGCTAATGGAAGAATTCACCGTTATTTGATACACCATATACTTGCCAAATCAAAATTCACTCCTCAGGGAATAATTTTCCCTGTATCGGCAGCTATATTAGAACGGATTGACGACTATAGAAAGATTCTCGAGATCTATTCGCACCCTCTTCTTGATTTTATCGAATGGAAAACTTCCCGGGACAATAATGTTGAAGTTTTGAATGAGACTGCCGATTACTATCGATATTTCGATGCGACCCCCCAGACAGAGTTCTTATTTGATTGTGTTGATTACACAATTAATAGAATCATTCCTGAAGAAATATCATATTTGCAAAAATATGATACAATGAAAGCCTGGCTGGACAACACATTTGAAATGCCCGATAATATTGTGGCCTTGTTGATTAGGTTTCTGAATCAAAACAACGGAACCTTATCCAATAAAGCCAGGAAAAAAGAATTTAATGAATTAACAAATGAGGAAATCCAAAAAATAGAAAAGCAATATAAATCATTATTTTATTAAATATATCCAAAATTACTCGTTTACCACTATTCGAAATTCATTTACAATTTTCGCCCTTAAATAAAATATCCTCATATGTAAAAACTTACGAGGATTTTCTGTTTGATAATGTAGTCCGACGGGGAATCGAACCCCGGTTACCAGGATGAAAACCTGGCGTCCTAGCCCCTAGACGACCGGACCAAATTTTACTGCAAATTTCAGGCGTGCAAATGTATAATAATTTATACTCGACTCAAAATAAAACATAAAATATTTTAGAAAAATCTATGCCCAATTTATAGTAAATTCGGTTAATGCATCACCCCGGGTCATGGATTTATTATTCTATTTGTAAGAGCACTAATGTCTATTCCGGAAAAATCTCCTGAGCTCATCAGTAATAAATTTTTGTTCCTCCAGTCCATTGAAGTCAATTCTTCAGAAAGTCTTTGCGGATCAATAAAAACTTTTAACCTTTTTAGGCCGAAAGCATCTTTAACATCTTTTTTACTTAACATCTCCAGTCTCTTATGTATTAACGTCTCAGGATTAAAGTATACGATTGCTATATCTGCCAAATCCATCGTTCCTTTATAATTTCCTATATAATTTTTATTCAAACTGCTGTATGTGTGAAGTTCTATGCATGCTACCAGGGCCCTGTCAGGAAAGTGATTTTTTACAGCCTTTACTGTAGCTTCCAGTTTTGAAGGCGAATGAGCAAAGTCAATGTAAATACTTGTATTATCATTGCTTTTAATTAACTGGAGCCTTTTTGATGCCCCTTTGAAAGTCTTGATCGCTTCATAAAACTGTGAATCTTCAATGCCAAGTTGATTACAAACCAGCCGGGCGCCGTTCAGATTCTGCATATTATGTTCTCCGAATATTCTTAGCGGGATTTTCTTATTCCTGTATAAAAGATTTACAATCCCTCCTTCATTTATAAAAGGATGTGCGAAATATGAAATTATATTAATATCATTCTTAACATTTTTTACAATATCCCTTAACTTATCATCACCTTCATAATAAATTAATATTCCTTTGTCCTCAATCTTCTGAATAAATGTATGAAACTGCTCTATGTATTTTTCATATTCAGGATAAACATTTATGTGATCCCAGGCAATACCGCTAATTAAAGCTATATGGGGTTTATAGTGATGAAACTTTGGAGTTGGATCAAGGGCAGAAGAAAAATATTCATCCCCTTCTATAATTGCCACACTGGAATCATCTGATAAGCCAACCATGTTATCTAATCCTTCAACCTGAGCACCAATAAGATAATCCAATCTGTAATTATGATAATTTAATGTATGCATTATCATGGCAGTGATGGTTGTCTTGCCATGGCTTCCGCTTACTACTGCTCTTTTTTTGTTCCTTGTCATCTCATAAATATATTCAGGATAGGAATATATTCTTATTCCCATTTTAAGTGCTTTTACCAGTTCGGGATTATCCTTTCTTGCATGCATTCCAAGAATGATAAAATCAATGTCACTGGTTATAATATTCGGCGTCCATCCTGCCCTTCCGGGTAACAAACCATATTCTGCCAGTCTTGACTTTGAAGGTTCAAATATTTCATCATCTGAACCTGTAACAATTAATCCCTTCTTCTTTAATATGATAGCCAGATTGTGCATGACGGCCCCGCCAATTGCTATAAAATGCACTCTTTGCTGTTCAGATTTTTGTTCCATTCCTTATTTAGAAAATCTTCATAATTAACAGCTAATTTAATTTCAAATTTTGAATTCGATGGTACCTGCTAAATAAAAATTAGAATTATATACATATCATATACTGATTTTTTAACATCTTTAAACGGCCATGAGCAGAGAGGAAACGATATTCATATAAAGCAATTATCAACATCAGACTGTTCATAATTCATTGTCATATAAGCTTGATTTCTATTAATAGTACAATATCTTAGTAATTCTGATCATTTATTCAAATGAAGGCTGGCAGTCATATAATACTAGTTGTAGAAGACGATGAGATAAGTTGTTCACTGTTCAGGGAAATATTTGAACAGGAGAATATAAAATCTTATCTTATTGTTAAAACCGGCGAAAAGGCTGTTGAAGTATGTAAAAATAATAGTGATATAGGTTTAGTATTAATGGATATAAGGCTTCCCGGAATTACCGGGTTCGAATCTTTAAAAAGAATTAAAAAAATGAGAAAAAAACTTCCGATAATTGCCCAGACAGCTGTTGTAGTTCCAGATGCAAAAGAAATATACCGGAAGCTCGGGTTTGATGATTTTATAGGCAAACCTATAATTAATAGCGAATTATTAAAAATAATCGAAAAATATAACGCTCCGGTCCTGAAATTGAGTACTTAGTCTGCAGTTTTTCATATAACATCAATTCCACTCAATTAGCCTTATAATTTATTTCATTTTATAAATCATAAATGATATATTTATAAACATAATGTCAAATTATATGTTTTATTTAAAAGTATAAACAATTTAAACTTTTCCAGTTATGAATAAAACCATCTCATTTTTTCTGTTTTTTCTGATATTTCCATTATGCATATCTGCACAGGAAATTTCTCAGGAAATCATTTCTTCGTCCGGCGGCTATTCTGATGGCTCATCAGGACAGTTAAGCTGGACTTTAGGGGATCTGGCTATAGAAACCTATAGTACGGGTGATGTATCACTTACACAGGGTTTTCAGCAACCTGCTTATGAGGTTACGACAGCTTTTGAGAACCTTGAATATAATTTTGCTATACAGGTTTATCCTGTTCCGTCTTCTGATTTTATCACTGTTGAATTCGACGAAGTGCAGAACAATCTCGAAGTTGTTTTATATAACTTACAGGGAGAAATAGTACTGAGCAAAAAAGTAGAGTCAAAGACTATTACACTTGATCTCAATTATCTCTCTCCGTCAGAATATATTCTGAAAATTATTAATAAAGAAAAAAGTCTATTAAAATCTTATAAAATTTTAAAACACTAAAACAATATAAAATGAAAAAGACAATACTAATTTCAATCGCATTTTTATTTGCATTATCAATTTTTGCACAGAGTCCGCATATGTTTAATTACCAGGCGGTTGTAAGAAGTCCGATTGGAGATATTCTTGACAATCAAAACGTTTCATTTGAGATTGTGATATTGCAAACAAGTCCAACAGGTACACCTGTATATACCGAAACTCATAATGCAACAACAAATGAATACGGGCTGGTTACTTTGAAAATAGGAGACGGTGTAACATCAGATGATCTTTCTGCAATTGACTGGGGAGCAGATGATTATTTCATGAAAGTATCTATGGATGAAGAAGGAGGAACAAACTACCAGGAAATGGGGATAACACAACTATTATCGGTTCCCTACTCACTTTATTCTGAATCTGCAGAAAATATTTCTGATAATTCAGTTACAAGTGCTAAAATTCTGGATGGTGAAGTAAGTGATGATGATATCGCTTTCAATTATGCAGGAAGTTCTTCAAAGGGTGGTCCTGCTACAAGTATAGCAGATAATACTGTGACAAGTGCTAAAATTCAGAATGGTGAAGTCCAGGCCGATGACATTGCAGATGGGGCCACATTGGCAGAAATACTTGATGATGATGGATCAGGCTCCGGACTAGATGCTGACTTGCTGGATGGTCTGACCAGCAGTTTTTATTATACTCCAAAAGTTGCCTTCCAGGTATTCAATTCATTTGATGATAATATTACCTCTCCAAGTTCATGGCAAAAAGTGGAATTTAATAGCGAAAAATTTGATATAGGTAGTAATTTTGATAATACAACTGATGTATTTACAGCTCCATATGATGGAGTATATACTTTTTCAGCTGTTGTTGGCCTTCAAAATGTTGCTGCTGGCAGCCAGGTTTATGGGGGCTTTTATATTAACGATGCACAACATTCTCACTTTGCTGCAGAAGCAGCTTCCGAGGACTATACATCATATTCATATATGGTAGGAGGTTCGGCTACGGTTCAGTTGAATGCAGGGAACACCGTTGATGTAAGAATATGGTGTCAAGATGCCAATTACGATATTTATGGGAGCTCAATAGGACAAACTACACACTTTAGTGGCCATCTGGTCTTTTAGTAATTGTAATTTCATTAATATTAAACGATACGCAACAAAATCCAATAGCGGGGCTGTTTATGAAATACACCCCGCTTTTTAATTTACTATATTGACTTCCTAAGTTTTAAGGTCAGCCTTTATTCGGACCTGAAAATTTATCACTGATAAAATCAAAATATTTATATACTGATCTGGCTTTATTTTTCGATGGAGGATTAATATGGGATTCCTATCATATGCCTGAATTAAAATGGCAAAGCACCTCTGATGATGACCGCATTCCTTTGTTCAGTACAGGAACCTCTATAAGGATAAATATCTTCGGTTATCTGGTTATAGAACCATATTATGCCTTTCCTTTACAGAATGGCGGATTTAAAAACGGCATATTCGGAATAAATTTTGTTCCTGGCTGGTAGATTTACCTCTATTTAATTTTTAATTCTGATTTCATATTACCATTTTTGTTTAAATATTTATGTTGGTAATAAGGTTAAATCAAATGAAGAAAATCATCTTTTTATTCTTGATTTTAAATTATATAATCATAATTAGTCATGCCCAGGAACTGCCTCTTGGTTATATACTCCAATACAGCCAGGACTTCTCGGATAAAAACGCCGTTGCTGATTTTAACTTTTCAAATCCTGATTCATGGAAGATTGTGAAACAGAATAATAACTCCTACTTGGAGTTTTCAGAACAGAGCAATTATTTTCCCCTGGTTGGATGCCCGAATATAATTGGACTGCTGTCAGGACAAATGTATGGTGATTTTATTCTTGAAGCAGACATTATGCAACCAGGGGAAGACAATGATCAGCGAAACACATGTATTATAGTCAGTTTAAAAGATTCCACACATTATTATTATATACATTTGACATCAAAAGCTGATGATAATTCCAATAACGTTTTTCTGGTTAATGATACAATACGCACAAAAACAGGAATAAGAATCAGTGAAGGAATAAACTGGGTTAATGATAAATGGCATAAGTTGAGAGTTGAGAGAGATATTCTTAAAAAGACAATTACAGTTTATATTAATGACATGTTGAATCCTGTTATGGTAGCAAGGGAAAGGACTTTAATAATGGGCTATATTGGTTTCGGATCAATTGGTACACCGGGGAAGATAGACAATATAAAAATATGGGCTCCTACTTTTGTTCCCGGAGAAGACAACATCTTTTATAAAATTCCGGTATCAGACAATTGATATTATTTCATGTTTTCTTTAAGATTTAACCACCCGTAATTATTTTTATTTACTATCCAGCCTTTTGTAAATAAATCTTTCTCAGGAAGTATATTATAAGGTTTTGCAGGATCAATTGCATCAAGAAGATAGATTTGCCCCTCAATACTTACCATTGCAATAACATGATTAAATTGATTATGTACAGGATAAACAGTTTCAGGCATCCCTAAATCACTTGTTCTTAATAATACAGGATCTGCATCTAATCCTGCTCTTTTTAATAAATAAATCATTAACATGTTTATCTCGCTGCTTGTACCTGTCTTTTTGTCAAACGGTTCTGTTAATCCCTTGTACACATAAACTGAATATTGGCCATTCCAATTCATTGTCTGACTAACAAAATCATAAATAGCAATCATCTTCTCCCTTGGGGAATTCTTACCTTTTAAAATGCTGTCAAATATGGGCAGATAATTAAAATGTTTTAATAATTGCATGCCGAATAGATCACTTTCAAGCATTTTATCATTCATCTCTACCCAGGTATCTAACTGATAATGGATATAACCTGTTTGCCTGTATGTATGCCAGAGGTCCCATTTAGATCTTATTTCATAATCCTCAAGTGTAGTAAAAATTAAAGGCCTGTAAATCCATGGTAGCCTGCCTGAAGATTCAAACAAATGAAATTTCAATTTAGGGTAATAATCTTTTACACTAATAAATCCATCTGCTGATTCAACCCCTGAAAGATTTCTCATAATTATTTTCTTTTTCATGTTATTTATTACATATACCTTGTAATTATTGTCCGCTGACTCATAAAGTACATGATCCTTTTTCGCCAGCTCTATTCTTCTCTTCAGTCTTTTGGTGTTATATAACCATTCAAGTTTTTTACTGAATTCATTCTCTTCTTCGGCCGACAAAAGTTTTCCTTTCTGATAAGTAACAAGATATATGAAAGGGTCAGGCACATCAAATCTGATTTCACTCCACAAGGTAGGTATCTCAGATTGAAAATACCAGTCATCAAGCCTGATAAAATCAAGCGAGGCAATAGTATAATAATATTCAATTATTGAACCCGGACTAACATTGGGAAGCTTAATTACTTTTTTTCTCCATTTATCATCAACCTTTACATCTGAATATTCTCTGGATTTTAATTTATATTTTACAATTTCGCCGTCTTCAAGATTATATGTCTGTGCCTTTAATGCAAGAATATCATCGTGTTTGTTTCTAACCTGATAAGGGATCTCTATGGTTGCATACTTCAATCCCTTACTGTTTAGAATCTTAATGCGTACATGTCTCGTGTAGAAAGTTCTGTTGGTAATGCTGATATCGCCAAAATCGCAGAGAATTATAGCATCTACAGATGTATCTCCTCTGAACGATTTTATTTCAAATTCTGATTTTGCTATCCTGCCCCATTTTATTGGAAGCTTTTCACTATAAGAGAATCCGTATAATGTGAATAGTATCAAAAAAATTGATAAGAAAACAGGTCGTTTCATGATTTAATTATATAAGGTTGTGCTTGAAGTACAACAATAATTATGCCATCACTCCTGGAAAATAAAAATATTATGTTAAAAAAAAATAAATTAAGATGCCCTTTTAAATCTTATTTTTATCAGAAAATAATTTATGTTTTCTTTGCAGAAAAATAAGTTGTTTCTTTCAGTATTAAGAATAAGTTCATGCATACACTTACTTTCATATTATTCCAGCTTATATCATTCACTAATGCAATAGCAGTGGGGAAAACCCCTGATTATATTACAGGTGAAAATTCACATTTTGTGGATGAGAAGTTTGTACAAAATGTCTATAATCAAATAAATGACCCGGAATTAAATTTTGAAGCACTGAAACAGGCACTCAAAGGTTATAATTTGTTAAGGTACGGAAAAATATTGAATAACAATTTTATACTGACGATTATTGATTACAGTAAACCATCAAATACTGAACGCTTCTTTGTCCTCGATATTAACAATAGAAAAATACTATATAAATCACTGGTCGCACATGGTAAAAACTCCGGGGTTCAATATGCAAGTAGTTTCTCAAATAAGCAATGTTCATACAAGAGTAGCATTGGATTTTTTTTAACAGATGAAACCTATAACGGCAAACACGGATTTTCGTTACGTCTTAACGGTCTTGAAAAAGATATAAACGATAACGCCCGGGAAAGAGCTATAGTGATTCATTCAGCCAGTTATGTGAACGAAGAATATATAAACAAATTTGGCCGCCTAGGCCGTAGTTATGGTTGTCCGGCCTTGCCAGCTGACAATTATAAGAATATAGTTGAGGCAATAAAGAATAAGACTTGTTTATTTATTTATTATCCTGATAAAAAATATCTGAGAGATTCTGAGTTTATTAATACCGGCGGAAAGATTTCAGTTAATTAAATAGTATCTCAATTTGCTTGTTATCTTTACTATAAATATCATTAAAGAAATAAATATTGTTTTGTTCATCAGCTTCACAAGTAAGATATCTGACGTAAATATTTAATGGATTGTCAATTTCTATTTCCTTATGTATACCTTTTTCTAACAGTCTTTTTATACTTAAGTTTTCCTTGCCATTATAGTTTTTATCAATTATATACTCTGCAAGCTGTTCAGGATTCTGCAATCTTATGCATCCATGTGAAAAAGCTCTCATGTATTTTGTAAAGAGTCTTTTGCCAGGTGTATCATGCAAATAAATATGGTAAGGATTGGGAAATAAAAATTTTATTACTCCCAATGCATTTGATCTGCTTGCATCCTGCCTGACATAATAATTAAAGTTTTCTGCATTTACATTATTCCAGTCTATATCACTATACTTTGCGATATTTTGTTCACTATCTAATAATTTAAACCTGTTCCTTAAAAGATAACTGGAATCCTTTTTCATCTGCGGCAAAATCTCATACATAGAAATTCTTTTTGGAACATTCCAGAATGGATTTGTTACTATTCTTTCGATTTTACTTGACATGACAGGTGTAGGGGTCCACGGTTTTCCCACTATAACATTAAAAACCTTCCTTACTTTGCTTTTCTCGACTATTTTAAGCTTATATGCGGGAATATTTACATAAATGAAGTTATCCCCTAATTCCAGTTCATTTCTTAACCTGTTTAGATTTAAGGCTATCTGGTTATATCTGTACAAAGTTGATTTTGAAAGAGCTTTTCTTGTTTTTTTATCAAGTTTACCGGTTGATCCCAGCCCGTGAAATTTCTGAAAACTTTTTAATGCTGCTTCATAGATTGTATCAACATTTGCTGATGACTTTGAGAGATATCCGAAGTTAACCAGCACCTTTGCAGCGTTTATCCGTGCAATACCGGATTCGCGTTCAGTATCAGGTATATCAATTTCCTCATCATTTAAATCTACTTTATCGATATATTTCTCTAATGCATTCTGAAGACGAACATAGTCATTATTCTTTGGCTGCAATCCTAATATACTGTTAACAAGGTCGTTCTTTTGTAATGAATTTAATAAATATTCGGGTAATGAGCAGATATATCTGGCAGTTGATGCATCGGTATCTGAATAATCCAATCCTTTATTCAGATGAATCATCAATTTAAAAATGGCATCAGTAAGAAGAAGTTCAAAATCCTGCCTTACTTTATTGTTTTTATCATTTAAATTAATACTCTGAAGTAATGTTTTAATCTTTTTAATTAATTTGATATTATAATAATTCATATCAAGTCCATAATACCTGGCTCTTTCAATCAGATTCATTAATTCCCTGGAACCAGCCGTCAGATTATAATTGGTTGTCCATGCAGGTTTATATCCATTTAAAGCGTAAAACCTCTTTATAAGTTCTGAGTTTTGAAGCCTGTTCTTATTAACTATAAAAACTGTATTATCATTTAAAGAAGCTAACCTCAGACTTAAATTTGATTTAAAAACCGGGAGATATTGTTCAGTTGAAATTTTATTAATGCAACTGTCTTCACTCTGATAACTGGTACTTATAATCAGAATTTCTATAAGTACAATTATTCTAAGTTGATAAATCAGTGCATTATAAAGAAACCTGGTAATTTTTGATTTTAAGGATTTAGTCAGTGATAGGGCGTAAAAGCTGTTATTTAACCCTATTGTTTTCATGTTTTAGTTTTTTTTGTTGCCCAAAACTGTAATTCATTTATATATACGATCCGGGAGTTGCTAATGTCATATTTATTACATGAACAAATATCATATATTGATAAAAATTTAAACGGTGAAGATTAATAAAATGACAAAAGCTATATTGCTGATATACAGTCTTTTAGTATAAAAGAATATTTGTTAATCCGGTGAGATTCAAACCATTATTGATTAATTATTTCCTAAAACCTAGGTTATGTAACCGGGCTGAAATTTACTGTCTAATCTGGTTGCCAAATTAACGACTCAACAGGAGATAAAATAGGATTCAAATATTGTTGGTTATAGTTATATTTTCATCTGTTTCAAAACAGATTTAATATATTCTTTAGCTGATTTAAATGCTTTTATTTATATCACTGAGTTTTTCCCAGATTTCTTTAAGTTCATTCGGATTAATCTCCTCAACTATAATTTTATTCTTCTTATCAGTTTTAATCTTGTAGGTTTTCTTTGTCTTTCTCATGTTATGATATTGAAATTGAATTTTTCCAAAAACGAGCCTAAATTTAATAGTAAATTTAAATTTAACGAAAGCTCTTAAATTGTTTTTGATAATCGACTGCTATTATTACTTTAATGGAAGCTTTTTATTGTTTAAAATAAATTTAATTTACCACAAATCTTAATTCCCTGCTTGAAAATATAATTTTTAAACCGGAATTATCCCATGCCCAGACAGCCCAGTAATAAACCTTACCTTTCACAAGCGGTTCCGGTTCAGCAGTAGAATCAGGATTATCCGGATCAATTTCTTTTATTCCATTTTCGAATTGTACCAATCCGTTTTCACCCTCTGCAAGGCCAGAATGCCAAATCCATACTATGTCTGATGCATCATTTTTAATCGAATGATTATCTGCATTAATACTATTTTTAAAAATAGCAGCGCAAATAATATCGCTCTCCACTTTTTCCCATAATAATGCAGGTGTAGGTGGCACCGTATCAATAATATCAGAATCAAAACTAAGATCCCCCCGGACATAAACTGAATCTCCCTGTATCGACATATACCTGAAAGGAGGTATTTTTATTTCATAGCTATTGTTAAAAACCAATTCTTCATTAAACACTATGTCATCATCATCACTACATTCCATCAAAAGGAGAATAAAAGAAAGTATTGCAATTAACTTAAATAACTTCATTTTAATGATAAATTAAAATTAAAAACAAATTTGAAGTCCTATATTTATTATCAGCCTCTCATCAGATTTATATAAATTATAACTGTCAGCATTTCCTAAATAATTAAACCTGTATCTTTTTGCATCGAAATGATATGTAAGATATCTGATATCAACGCTAATTGATTTGTTCATATCCAGAAAAAATCTGACTCCTGCAAATGGCTGATATACGAACTCCGCATCATTAAATTTAAAGGCAAAAGTACTGCCAATGTATGTATTAAATCTTCTGAGATTTGGTTTAGTGATATAAAATAATAATGATGGTCCTCCCATACCATTTACATATGTTGTATCATAAGAGCTTTCCAAGCCGGAGAAGGTACTTTGCTCAATAGTTTCTCTTAATGTTAATACAGAGATACCTATTCCGGCCGCCAGCCTGCTGAAATTACCGATTTTCAATAACCTGTAATAAGACAGGCCCAAAAACCATCCTGATTCAGCTCTAAGAGGATATGCTAACTTTAGATTAAAGTTGTTAAGTGGCATGTTAGGAATACTATCAGCATAATTCATTTTGTATTTTACCAATTCTCCGGAATAATCTGCAAATTTGAATTTATGTTCCTGTGATTTAAATCCTGATTTTGAAAAATGCAGAAATACAGTATCATTAGGGTCCTCTGTCACAATCTCATATTTAAACATGCCTTGATAAAGACAATTCCAATAGTCCTCATCATCATAATAACAACCTTTTGTTTTAAGCTTATAAATATTATCACTATGTGAGATAATTACATCAACATCTTCAATTGCACTATTTCCAACCATAATTCTGCCTTTCACCAGTATTTTGTATTTCGGAATTAGTTTTACTTTTATTAAAGCAGGATTATCCAGGCCCGAATAAATGAAAGTTGTATCATACAATCTGTAATCTTTATTAATAAACATTAAATTTATCTTCTGCCCTGAGTAGCTCTCTTCATCAGGCAGGTCTGTCCTGAATAATCCGTTATAATCACAGTATAATGAATCTTTAAAGTTCGATAAACTTACAATAACTAATACGTTATCGACAGGTTCATTAAATATATTCAAAATCTGCCCGGTAATATATGATCTTAAGATTGTATCATTTTGGAGCATATGTTCCTGATAGCTATCTTTATATATCGAAGAATGAGCAACATCTGTATAATTCTTAAAATTCATTTTTAATCCATAATCCTGCCCGATAAAGCGAACTATACAAAAAGAAAAAATAAGTATAAATGAATTTCTCAGCATATGGAGAATTTTACCATTTTATATTTTACATAACTTAGATAAAAGATAAAAAATTTTTCTGTTCTATAAAAGAAGTTTATAAACTTTCGTAAACATTTTATTATTTTTCTGTTTAAAAGTGTTTTTAGTTTTTTATAAAGCGAGATTTATTTGTATGATAATCAGCACATAAAAACTTATTGAAATAGTTAAAAATAATTATTAAATTAGAAAATAATCAATATTAAATTCTTATACCAAAGATTATAAATTAATTGTTTAAAAAACGAATGATTGCTTAACCATATTTTTACCTTTTTTACAAATCTTCTCTAAATTGTGTGCAACAGATATGTAATCTTATGAAAAATCTGCAATTAAGGACTAAATTAATTATTGGAATTACGCTTGTATTTGCAATAATTATTATATGCCTTCTAATTATTAGATTTTATACTATAATCAACTTAGACTATATCCCCGAAGAATATACTGATAATGGTAATATTATTAACAGTTTGTTCAACAGACAACTGGTATTTAACTTAATAGTTGTTGTATGCGGATATATCTCTGCAATTCTTATTATCACTTCTGCAACTAATCCTCTGTTAAGAAACCTGAAAAAAATTTCTGAAGCATTAAATAAAGTACTTAATAATGAATACGACATAAAAATTCCTGTTGATGGGAATAGTGAGTTAAGCACCCTTACTATAGGATTTAATTCTATGTGTAATAAGATTAAAGACGCATATGAAGATCTTAAAGAAAGCAGAAAAAAATACGAAAAGCTGATTGATAACCTGGAAGAAGAATATATATTTTATTCAAAGTCCCAGTCCGGTAAACTTTTAACTGTATCTTCTTCAGTAAAGAATATTCTTGGTTATGATGTGGATGAATTTATGAAACTGAAAGACAGTCTGTACACAAATAATCCGGTAAATGAAAAGGCTAAAGAACATGAAAAAAAATCACTTGAAGGTATACAACAACCGAAATTTACTGTAGAACTATTTTCAAAAAAAGGTAAGCCTCATACAATTGAAATTTCTGAAGTCCCAATATATGATGAAAAGAACCAGTTAACTTCAATTGAAGGTATAGCCCAGGATATAACAAAAGGGAAAATAGCTGAGGATTTAATAAAAGAACAGGAACAAAAATATAAACTTCTCTTTAATAAAGCATCGGATTTTGTATTTCTCTATGAAATAGACGATAATTCAAAACCAGGCAAATTTTTAGAAGTAAATGATTATACAACTCAAAAGCTCGGCTATTCACAGGAGGAGCTAGCTAAGATGTCTCCGGAGGATTTAACTGCTGTGGAATTTTCTGATGAAGATTCCAAAAAAAATCAGCTCACTGATGACTCAAAATTTGAGAGAATATGGGAATCTAAAGACGGGACCCTTTTAAATGTAGAAATAAGTAATCACAATTTTAAAATACAGGACAGAAATGTGGCTATTGCCATTGCCCGGGATATTACCGAACGAAAAAGAGTTGAAGAAGAAATTCGTTATGTAAACGAAGAACTTATTAACCAAAAAGAAAACCTGGAAGCCTTAATTGATAATTTAACACAAACACAGGAACAACTGGTCCAGTCAGAAAAAATGGCTGCCCTGGGACAACTTATAGCCGGAGTTGCGCATGAAATAAACACGCCCTTAGGTGCCATTAAGGCATCAATAGGTAATCTGAACGATTCATTAGACAAAGCATTAAATGAATTGCCCTCATTAGTTACAGAACGTTCAGCTGAAGAATTAAACCTGTTCATAAAAATTCTTGAGTTAGCAAATCGTGGATCCCCCAATATATCTTCACGGGAAAAAAGAAAATACAGGAAAGAAATAGCAAAAGTCCTTAGTGATAACAACGTCGATTCTCCCAACTTAATAGCTGACATTTTTATTTACCTGCATATATTTGAAAAATACAACCAAATAATTGATCTGTTTAAGAGCGAAAAATCTCTCGAAATATTAAATTCTGCAAAAAATTTCGCATCAATTCAAAAAAATACACATACAATTCTATTAGCTGTTGAAAAAGTTACTAAGGTGGTTTTTGCTCTCAAGAAGTACGTTCATAGAGATGTGGTTGGTGAAAAAGTACCTACTGATATAATTGATGGTATTGAAACAGTTTTAACTCTATATCATAATCAGCTGAAACAAGGTATTGAAGTTATCAGAAATTATGATGAATTGCCTGAAGTTAACTGTTATGAAGATGAAATGAACCAGGTATGGACTAATTTAATACACAATGCTATTCAGGCAATGGACTATAAAGGTATTCTCAGCATAAGTGCAAAGAATAATGTAGATTCAATTTCTATAAGTTTTGCAGATAATGGTAGTGGCATTGAAAAAGATATCCAGGATAAGATATTTGAACCTTTTTTTACAACTAAAAAACAGGGGGAAGGAAGTGGAATGGGATTGGATATAGTCAAAAAGATAATAGAAAAACATGATGGTAAAATAATATTTAAGAGTGAACCTGGCAAAGGAACTGAGTTTACTATTAACCTGCCTGTAAAATAAATATATTGAATATGGTATATGGGGCTATTCTATGTGTAGATGATGAAAACATAATTTTAGATAGTCTTCAAGAACAACTTGAAAAATATTTCGGGACCGATTATCTGTATGAAACTGCAGAAAACGCTGAAGAAGGACTGGAAATAATTGAAGAATTGCTTAAAGATGAAATAAAAATTCTTATAATTGTAACAGATTGGTTAATGCCCGGAATAAATGGAGACGAATTCTTAATTAAAGTACATGAGAAATATCCTTTAATTGTAAAAACAATACTTACCGGACAAGCTAATGAAGAAGCCATAAACAAAGCTAAAAAATATGCTGACTTATTTGGAGTTTTGTATAAACCCTGGTCAGAAGCTGAACTATTTAATATTATCAAATCAGCATTAAACAAAAATGAATAAAAGAAATGTTATACTATGCATTGATGATGAAGTTATTGTTTTGGATTCTTTAAAAGAGCAGCTTCAAAATGAATATAAAAATTATATGATAGAGGTTGCAGAGAGTGGTGAAGAGGCTATGGAAATTATCAATGAATTGATTGAAGACAAAATTGAAGTGCCCGTTGTGATTGCGGACTTTATTATGCCAGGGATGAAAGGTGACAAATTACTGGAAAAAATCCATAATCTTATACCAGGTACCAAGAACATTTTATTAACAGGCCAGGCCAATGTTGAAGGAGTCAGTAATGCTGTAAATAAAGCAAACTTATACAGATTTATTGCAAAACCATGGGAAAAAGATGATCTTATTTTAACTGTAAAAGAGGCATTAAGAAGCTATAACCAGGAAAAAACTATATTAAAACAGAATGTAGAATTAAAAGAGCTAAATACAGATCTGGAAAAAAAAGTTGAACTCCGCACCAGAGAACTTAAAGAACTAAATGCTACAAAAGACAAATTCTTTTCTATCATTGCTCATGACCTAAAAAATCCGTTCAATACCCTGCTGGGATTTTCAGAATTACTGGCAACCAACATTAACAGCTATAAGAAAACCAAGATAGAAGAATTCATAAACATAATATTTCAGACTTCAAAAAATACTTTTTTGCTGTTAGAAAATTTATTAGAGTGGGCCCGTTCGCAAACAGGAATTCTGGAACTGACACCTTCAATTGTTGATATTTATGAACTGGTCGATGAAAATATTGACCTGGTTTATAATAATGCCACCAATAAGAAATTAGAACTAATTAACAATATCCCGAAGGATGCCAAAGTATTTGCCGATCCTAATATGATACATACTGTAATAAGAAACTTATTAACAAATGCAATCAAATATACTAAAGCAGGCGGGAAAATTGAGATATCCTCAAAAATTCAGAATAGTTACATTGCAATTACGGTATCTGACTCAGGTATTGGAATTAAACCTGAGAATCTTAAGAAATTATTCCTGATTGATGAGAATTTTACAACAAAAGGCACTGCTGATGAAACTGGAACAGGACTCGGTTTAATCTTGTGTAAAGAATTTGTACAAAAAAATGGAGGTGAAATATGCGTTAAAAGCATATACGGTGAAGGCAGTGAATTCACAATTAAACTTAGGACAAAAAAATTAAAAAGTAATCCTTAAAAAATCAAATAACTTTTTTTATTAAATCACCTTAAAGAAATACGTTTATCTGAAAATACTTTTCAACCAATTCTTAAACCATTTACCCCTTATCAATCCTTAAATTCCTATCTCGCTGATAATTAATTTAACATTATAAAGAAGATGCATTTTTATTTATATATGTAATTTTAGTAAATTAGGATATATCTGATAAATATCAAAAACCACAGGGATAATAGATTGATCAAAACTAATATAACCAAAGGTATTTAGTTGCGATGCGTAGTAAACAATTTATTCAGTATCTTTTAATATGTTTCTGTTTGTTTTATAACTCACCTGTTATAAGCCAGAGCAGCATGAGGAATAAATTTTTTCAAGCAGATTATGCTCTTCAATTTAATGATTACGAAACCGCACTGAAACTATTCAAACAATTGCAAAAAAGAGATCCTGATAATGCATTATATAATTACAGAGTCGGGGAATGTCTTTTAAATCTGCCTGATTCCAAGAAGCAGGCCCTTCCCTATCTGAAAGTAGCAATAAAAAGCGTTTCAGAGGAGTTTAAAGAAGGAAATTTCTCAGAAACGAATGCCCCGACAGAAGCATACTTCTTACTTGCAAAAGCCTATCATCTGAACGAAGATCTTGATAATGCCATTTATTATTATAATAGTTATTTACCCTATGCAAAAGATAATTCAAGAATAGATTATGTTAATAATAAGATAAAAGCATGTGAATTAGCAAAGATTTATATTAAAAATCCGGTAGCTATTAAAACTGAGCCTCTGGGGCCCCCCATAAATTCAGAATTGCCAGAAATTTATCCGGTTATTTCAGAAGATGAATCGGTATTAGTTTATCTGGAAAAGAGGCATAAGATTAATATAGTATATTATACAGTAAAAGAGGGAGAAAAATGGATGACCCCTGTAAATATAAATAACTATATAGGATCTCTTGGCGATACTTACCCGTCTTCGATTTCAAGTGATAAAACCAGATTATATCTAACAGTTAAAGATTATTTAACAAGCACCATCTGCTATTCGACTTTTACCAAGGGCAAATGGACAAAAATGAATAAATTAAAGAAACCCGTTAACTCAAAATACTGGAATTCTCATGCATTTGAATCTTCAAGTGGCAATGAGTTATACTTTGTAAGCAACAGAAAAGGAGGTTATGGAGGATTGGATATATATAAATGTGTGAAAAATTCAAAGGGTAAGTGGGATAATCCTGAGAATCTCGGGAGTACAATAAATACCAGCCTGAACGAAATAATGCCGATAATTACCCCTGATGGAAATAAACTCTACTTTTGTTCAGAAGGACATTCTTCAATTGGAGGCTATGATGTATTCATATCAGTTAAAAACGCATCAAACAACTGGTCAGATCCAACAAACCTGGGATATCCCATAAACACTACTGATGATGATGTGTATTTCAGGCCTGTTAAGGACGGAATATTTGCTTACAGTTCATTGCTCCAACCCGGTGATGTTAGTAATTATGATATAACCCGCTTTGAAATATCCACAGATAAAAAACCTGAAGAAACATTAGCTGAAGGCCCACTGGCACTGGAGAACAAACAGGATGAAATTACTTTACCCATTAGTATGGATGAACCTGCCTCCGATGACCAAGCTGTAACAGAATCAAAAGTTGAAAAGCATGAAATAGTTGCAGATGATCATGATATAGCTTATAATCAAACCGATAACATAACAAAATCCCGTAATGAAATAGCAGTTGTTAAAGAACCTGATGAATCAAAAGACTATGAAATAACATCAGGACACAAGAAGTTTTATACGGTACAGTTTATAGCATTAAAGAAGCCGGTGCGCGCTGATTACTTCAATAATATAGAAGGTGTAATTATTCAAGTCGGCAATGATGGCTTTTACAGATATATTACCGGGCAATTTAACAGTATAAATGAGGCCAAATCTGGCTTGATGAAAATAAAATCTTCAGGTTATAAAACTGCTTTTATAAGAAATTATGATTTGCACAAGTACTTATCTTATAATAATATTCTATCTCCCTATTCATCTCACAAGTCTGAACCCAGCCTAATTAAGACTGGTTATACTATTCAAATAATGGAAATGCCAGATCCGGTTCCAGTTGCTTATTTTAAAGACTTGAGGGATATAAAGGTAAGTTACGGATCAGATAGAGTATTCAGATATACATATAAAGAATTCCTTAAATCTGACTCTGCTGAAGCTGACCTTGCCATAATAAAAAATAAGGGTTATAAAGAAGCTTTTATTAAAAGAATCGCAGATATCTCAAATTATTAAATCACCATTACCGTGAATTAATTTCATATAAAATCCAGGGTAAAATTTGTTACATTTAAAAACTTTTTCTTTTAAATAAGAATTATTAAATATTTTGTATTTTGTTTTAAATATTCATGAACTTTTAATAGATTTAATACTACATTTATCTCTTGATGAAACAGTCTAGTCTGATATAATATATGTTGTATGACCATAACAGATCAGGATTATCAATTTTTTTTAGCTGCGATAAAATCCTCATCAAAATACGATTTTAGTCAATATTCTGAAAAATCACTCAAGCGAAGGCTTGGCAAGATACTTTCGGATAACAGAATGAACATCAGCATATTAATCAACAAAATAAAAAACAGTCATGAATTTGTTGAAAAAATAGTTAAGGAAATTACCGTTAATACTACCGAACTTTTTAGAGATCCTCAGGTTTGGCAAGCAATAAGATATGCAATTCTGCCAAAACTCAAAAATAACTCTATTATTAATATCTGGCATGCAGGTTGTTCCAGTGGTCAGGAAGTATATTCAATGCTTATTCTTTTAAATGAACTTGAAATATTTGACAAGACAAAAATTTATGCCACTGACTTAAATTCTGATGTATTAGAATTAGCAAAAATAGGTGAATATAAGTATAGATTTAATATCGGCTACCTGGATAACTTTGATAAGGTAATAAAGGAGAATCCTTATAATTATGAAGAATATAATGATGTGCCTTATGAAAAATACTTTCATATTGATAAAACAAATGATTTAATTGGAATGAATGATTTCCTGAAAGAAAAACCAATATTTAAGAGACATGATCTGGTCACTGAAAACAATACTTTATACGTGAAATTTGATTTAATTTTATGCAGAAATGTCATAATTTATTTCAATTACGATTTACAAAGCAAAGTATTTGATCTGTTTCATAAAAATCTTTATGAAGACGGTTGTTTGGTCCTGGGCTTACATGAAACAATTCTGGGAAGTCATTCAGTTAGATATCAGAAAAAAGGACATGGATATTATAAAAACTAAATTATGAATAAGAAATTCAAATCATTAAAAAATAGAATCCTGTTACTAACATTCACTATAGTACTTTTTACAGCCATTTCAATCGGCCTCTCGGTATTCTATCAATACTCCACAAACAATTTAAAAGGTATAATTTTTGCCATAAAAAATCTTGAAAAAAATATCATTCAGCTAAAAAATACAGAACAGGATTTCTTGTTAAACTTCAACAAAGCATCAGATTTTTTTATTTCAAATAATACACGATTTGAAAATGAATTTCGTGCTTCACATAATAATATTAAGATAATAACTGACTCCCTTTCCGAACTTGGAATAATAAAAAACTATTTTAAATCACTGGAACAAATTGAATTTTTTCAGGAAGACTTAAAATCTTATTCTGAGAATTTCTATGAGTTAATACTTGCATATAAAGAAAAAGGATTTGATTCAAAAGGAATATCAGGTGACTGGCAGAATATGAGTACACAGCTTATAAATAAGATCTCATTATTTAAAGATCAACCTGTATATGCAAATATTATAAGATTAAAGAATATTGAAAAGGAATATTTGCTTAGTAAAGATCCAAAACTAATAAGTGAGTTATCTAATTTGTCAAACGATATCCAAAATTCGCTGTTCCTTGCCGGAGATAATGAAACTATATTAACCGGTATTTCAAATGATCTTAATAAATACCGGGAAACCGCAAAAAAACTGCTAAGTATAGATGAAAGAATAGGTATTAGTTCTAAAACTGGCATTATCCATAATCTAAATAACACTTATCTCAAACTTAATGATTCTGTTTCCAGTCTTTCTTTAATTCTTAGGGAAAGAATTAAATCCAGGCAAACCGGACTATATATAATATTACTGTCAGTTATTATCATCCTGCTGGCCGGACTTATACTCATTCTTCAGAAAATGTCCGGAATATGTCTGTTTCGCCCATTAACTGAAATATCAAAATATGTATCACAACTTGTAAGAGGTAAATTACCTGATAACAAAATAGAATTAAATATAAATAATGAATTTTCTTCACTTTCACAATCAATTAATATCCTTGCAGATAATTATAAAGCAAAATTTAAGTATGCTCATAACCTGAATGAAGGCCTTCTGGATTCGAAGATTGATATTTTAAGTGAAGATGATTTGCTGGGTAAAGAATTAATACAATTACACAAGAATATTCAAAAATCCGTTGAAGAACAAAAGAAATATAATGAAGATAATACTAAACGAAGATATATTAACGAGGGACTGGCTAAATTTTCGGAAATTCTGAGAGTTAATAGTAACAATATTGAGAGGTTATCTGATATTTTTATCAAGGAATTAGTAAAATATTTAAACGCACTTCAGGGAGGTTTATTCCTTTTGAAGGATTTGGATGAAGAGAATAAAGCGCTCGAATTAGCTTCTGCTTTTGCATATAATAGAAAAAAATATATCAATAAAGAAATACTAATGGGGGAAGGTCTTATAGGTACTTGTGCCATTGAAAAGAAAGCAATAGTAATGACTGAAATCCCGGAAGAATATATCTCAATAACCTCTGGCCTGGGACACACTCCTCCGAACAACTTAATATTATTACCTGTAATACAAGAAGATATCACATTAGGTGTAATAGAAATTGCTTCTCTTAATCAGTTTCAGAAACACGAAATAGAATTCGGGGAACAGGTTGCGACAAGTTTAGCCTCTACGGTTACAGCTGCAACCAACAGTGAAAGGACCTCCAAATTACTGGCTAAATCACAACAGCAGGCTCAGGAAATGTTGGAACAGGAAGAAGAAATGAGACAGAATATGGAAGAATTGAAAGCTACCCAGGAAGAATCTGTAAGGAGAGAGGAGGAATACAGGGGAATTATCAGTGCTGTTGAGGACTCCTTTTTCGTTGTCGAGTACGATCTTGAAGGAAATATTACGGATATTAATGATAAATTGCTTGTTTTTCTGGGAAAATCAAAAAAATCCTTAATAGGCAGGAACCATTCAGAACTAACCTCCCGGCAATCGACAACAAATTTCAATGCCAGATTTTGGGATGATTTAAAAAAAGGTAATAAAAAGAGAATAATTGAAAAGGTTAAAATAGGCAGAAAAAAGGAATTTATATTAATGCATAATTTTTCACCCGTATTAAATAATGATAAAGTACCGGTTAAAATTCTAAATATAATAGTTGAAATAACGGCTGCAGAGGATAAAAAAATTGAAAAATAAATATATAAATTTGGTTTATTAAGCATAAAATAATTAGTAATATCTAACTTATACAGAAACAAAACTTTGTTTAGGTTTTACAACCGGATAATAGTATGACTGAATTAGGCATTGTTGATATTAGGGAAATAATTAAGAATATCTTAAGCAAATATGGTTATGATTTTTCGGAATTTGCTCTTACCTCTTTTAAGCACAGACTGGAAAAACTTATTATAAAGAATAATCTGAGTGGTGTAGATGGTCTGTTAAAAAAACTGAAAAACAATAAGGAGTTTTTTGATATATTTTTACATGAAATATCAGTACCCTCTACTGAAATGTTCAGAGATCCATCATTGTGGAGATGGTTACGAGACGAATTATTTGCTAATATCAACGAAAAAAATCTAACCAGATTTAAAATCTGGTTTCCAAATAGCGTTTCAGGAGGTGAATTAAACTCTCTGGCCATTCTGCTAAGAGAAATGAATATCCTTGATAAAGTACAGATTATTTCATCCAGTCTCAGTAATAAAAGTATTGAATATATAAAGGAAGGAAGATGTGAATTAAAAAAGATTGAAGTTTCGGCAGAAAATTATATCAGATTTAAAGGAACCAGTGATTTTTCAAATTACTATAGACTCGATAGATATTATGCGTTTAGAGATACATCATTAATTAAGGACGTAGAATTTAATAAACAAAATATTAACTTTGATAATTCACCTATGAATATCAAATTAATACTTTTCCGAAACAGTTTGATATATTTTAATCCATCTTTGCAAGAAAAAATATTACGGATCATGTATAATAATCTGTCGGCAACCGGGTATTTGATACTTGGGATTAAGGAAAGAATAAAAAACCTGGACACAAATAAGGAGTTTGCCCTGGTTAATGAATTAGAAGGAGTTTATAAAAAATCTTTATAAGTGAAATAGAATGAACTATAGTGCTGCAATAATTGGAGGTTCGGCTGGAAGCTTCCAGGTAGTAACAAAAATACTTAATTCCCTGCCTGAAACATTCCCTATGCCGGTATTATTATGTTTGCACAGATTAAAGCATGTAAGATCCGGTTTTGTCGAAGCTTTATCTTTAAAATCAAATATACCAATAGAAGAACCATATGATAAAGATAAACTGGGCCCTGGCAAAGCATTCCTGGCTCCGGCAAACTATCATATGTATATTGAACTGGCAAATAGAGTAGCCTTATCAACTGAAGATCCTGTTAATCATTCAAGACCTTCCATAGACTTGTCATTTATTACAGCGTCTAATGCTTACAGGAATAAATTGATAGGAATAATTTTGTCCGGAGCAAATAAAGATGGCGCTTTTGGATTGAAAAAAGTACATGACAACGGAGGAGTAACAATAGTCCAGGATCCTGAGGAATGTGAGGTTAAAACTATGACGCAATCAGCACTGCAACTAACTAAAGTGGATTACGTATATACCACCGATTTAATTATTAAATTTTTGCTAAAATTAATTTAGTCTGATGCATAACATGAAGAAATACAGACTTATAACTATCGTTTTGTTTATATCGTTAATTATTGTTCTATTATTATTGAGTGTTTATCTATATAATACATCTTTGAAGGAAGAATATCTTTATAATAAAAGTATAATAATAATTTGTATTGTTCTAATCTTAATAATTAGTGTATTAAAACTAATTATCAGTTATAAATTATCAGACCAAAGTAAAATAGACCAGAAGATAAAAACAATAGTTGAAAATGAGAAAGCGAAAATTGTTGCAGAGTATGACAAACAAAAAATCAAGGAAGAGAAAGCAAATGAAACAGAAGTAAATGTTGATGAAATAGTAAAAAAGATAATACCCAGTCCTCAAAATTTAAGTACTCTAAAGTCTTATACAGAAAAAGTCCTGAGTAATATCGCCAAAGAAATTGAAATAGTCCAGGGATTATTCTATGCGCGGACAAAAAAATCAAATTTATATACAGTTGCCGGAGAATATGCCTTTACTGGTGAAAAAAAACCAAAAGACTTTAAATTAGGCTTAACACTGCCTGGCCAGGCAGCAAAAAGTAAAGATTTGTTGATTGTTGACAAGATACCTGATAACTATTATTCCGCTGAGTCCGGTTTGGGTAAAAGCACGCCAAAAAACATTGTTATGGTTCCAATCATAAATAAGAATACTGCTGTAGCGGTTATGGAGCTTGGAACATTTAAAGATATAAACTCTACTGAACAAAAAGTTTTAAAAGTCTTATCATCAAAATTAGGAGATAAAATAAGTAAATTTATTAAGTAACTTATATTATACAATATATGTCTGAAAATAATCAAGTAAAAAGCACCAGATCGACTGAAAGATCTAAAATAATCCTTGCAGGATTTCTTGTTGGATTAGTTTTCACTTTGATTGCATGGACTATTGATATAATTATAAACAAAATTCATATCTCATTTGCAGGAATTCATCAAATACATAAGGATAATCCTATTATTTTCCTGATAGATCTAATACCTTTTATAACAGTAATCACAATTTATATAATAAATCGCAAAAGAGAAGAAGAAAAAAAGGTATTTGATGCCAGGATAAAAGAAAGGGATGCAAGACTTGATAAAATGGCAGAATTCGCCAAGCAAATAGGTGAAGGTAATTACGAGGCACAATTAGACATAGCAACAAATAATGACATCCTGGCAAATTCTCTGTTATTAATGCGTAATAACCTGTTATCTAATTATAAAAAAGAATCGGAACAAAGCTGGATTGCAGAAGGTAAAGAAATAATTTCCGATATATTAAGATTGAATAACAAAATTGAGGAATTGGCCAGTCAGGTTATTCAGGAGCTGGTTAAATATATAAAAGTAATCCAGGGGGCATTATATCTGTTAGATGAAGACAAAGAAACACTAATAAACGTTGCTACCTATGGTTATAATAGAAAAAAGTATATAAACCAGGAATTCAAAGTCGGATATGGCTTAATAGGTCAATGCGCCTTTGAAATGGAGCATATTTACAGAACAGAAATTCCTGAAGACTATGCTACTATTACTTCAGGAATTCTTGGGGATAAGAAACCACAAAGTATTTTGATAGTCCCCCTGATTTCTGATGAGAAATTACAGGGGGTTGTTGAATTTGCTTCAATTGAACCTGAGATTAGCGAACTAACAATCACATATTTAAAAGAACTGGCTGAAATTATTGCCCGCACAATATTCAATCTTAGAGTAAATCAAAGAACAGAACAATTATTAAGAGAATCGCAACAGATGACTATTGAGCTTAAGGAGAATGAAGAGCAATTAAAGAGAAATGCAGAGGATATGCGGGCCACACAGGAAGAGCTAAAAAAATCAAACGAACAACTGGAAGCTAAGATAATTGAAGTAGAGAATGCTCAAAAAAGACTTCATTCATTACTGGAGAATGCGTCAGAGATTATATCAATATATGATGAGAATATGGTAATGACTTATGAAAGTCCTTCTGTTACAAAAATACTTGGATATACTCCTGAAGAGATGATGGGAGGAAAAGATATTGAGAGACTTACCCGGAAAGGAGAAACCAGCATCCACGAAATGTTTAAACAGCTATTGGAAAAACCCGACAATCCTGTTACCATTCAATATACATATATGAGAAAGAATGGCAAGAAAATATTTATTGAAAGTACAGGACGTAACTTGCTGGACGATCCCGCTATAAATGGTATTATTCTTAACTCAACAGATATTACTGAAAGAAAGCGGGCAGAAAGAGAAGAAAGGCTGAAAAGTAAAATGCAGGCACTTTCTGAAAACTCTCTGGACTTGATTATTCGTTTAAGTACGGTTGGTCAATACTTTTATGCAAATCCTGTAGTGGAGTATTATATGCAAGTCAAACCTGCAGAATTGATCAATAAAACGCTAGATGAAGTTTCATATTCAGATGCACTTTACAAATATTTTAAAGATACTATTGAAATAATAAAAGCTTCTCCACAAAAAACAAATACAGAAATAACAATTCCTGCTGTTATAGATAGTAGTAAAACTGACAGGATAATGTCCGTAGACGCGATTCCTGAATTTAACGAGAACGAACTTGAAACCATACTTTTCGTTGGCCACGACATTACAGAAGCCAAACAGATTGAGCTTGAAATTCAGGATAAAAACAGAAAGATACAAGACTCAATTAATTATGCAGAAAGAATTCAATCTTCTATACTGCCAGATAATAAATTGGTAAGACAATATCTGCCAAAATCATTTATTTATTACAAGCCCAGGGATGTTGTAAGCGGAGATTTTCCCTGGTTTTTTAAGAGAGGTGATTTAATATATATAGCTGCTATTGATTGTACGGGACATGGGGTTCCCGGAGCTCTTTTATCATTTGTAGGTTATTTTCTTTTAAATAATATTGTTGATCACGAGAAAAAAATGACTGCTTCAGAAATATGTGATCAGCTGCATTATGCTGTAAGGAAAACCCTTAAACAGGATAAACAGGATGCTGAAGCCAGAGACGGAATGGACATCGCCTTCTGTCAAATAGACCACAGGGAAAAAGAGGTACAATTTGCTGGTGCACACAGATCACTATACCTGCTAAGAAATGGTGAACTTACTGAATTTAAAGGAAACCGAAAGGCTATTGGAGGTATTCCACATAGAAAAAGGGCTGAAGATGACTTTACAAATCATATGATAAAATATAAACATGGAGATAAAATTTTCTTCTTTTCTGACGGATTGCCTGATCAGCTGGGAGGTCCCGAGATGAAAAAATATTCTCCAAAAAGAATAAGAGAATCAATTTTAAACAATAAAGATTTGTCAATGGAAAAATATAATGCTTATTTTGCTGAAGATTTTGAAAAATGGAGGGGTAATAATAAGCAAATTGATGATGTTTTATTAATTGCCATTGAATTCTGATGAAAATAACTCAACTAAAAATTACTAATATGGACAAAAATAAAGATATTAAGGGCTTTCTAGAATTTGTATACGAGTTTTATAAGACAATGAAAGCTCATGAAATTACCCTGGTATATGAAGGTGAAATCACTCACCAGATAACCAAAGCTTTTACATCTTTAACAGAATCGAATATGGCTAAGGATGATGAAGCCGGATCAGTTCAAAGAAAGGTGTTTCATGTAATGGTTGAATGTCTGCAAAATATAAGTAAACATGCTGAAGACTTTACATCTGATGATTATCTCTTCTCAGGAAGAGGAATATTCTTGGTAAGTAAGGGAGAAAATGAATATAGCGTAACAACTGGTAATGCCATTGAAAATGACAGGATTGAGGAACTAACAGAAATGCTTGAGCAAATAAACAGGATGGATAAGGACGAACTTAAACAACTTTATAAAAGACAAATGAAAGAAGGGCGGTTATCCGATAAAGGAGGGGCAGGACTCGGCTTTATTGATATCAAAAGGAAAACAGGAAAAGAGTTGGAATACCATTTCCTACCTATTTCTGATGATACTTCATTCTTTTTATTAACTTCAACAATATCTAGAGAAGAGATTTAAACAAA
>CAZFQS010000002.1:0-281471 GCA_964521285.1 uncultured Bacteroidales bacterium
GATATGCCCGGCGAACTGCCTGTCTGTATAGTCCGTGCTATTACCGAACCTTCAACAACAACCTCTTCCAGGGCTATAACAGACGGAGTCAGCTTAAAATTATAATTAGTACCTGCTGCCACAACAGTGTCAAGAATATAATAGCCCAGATATGAAATTTTCATATTAAAAATACTGTCTGTTGTTGATGTAAATGAAAAATTGCCTTTAACATCGGAAATCATACCCGTATTATTGATTAAGATACTGGTAAAAGGAAGTGTTTCACTATTAGTTCTGTCGGATATTCTGCCCGCTACAACATATTTTCCCGGTTTTTCTTTTATCCGGATATTATAAATTATATATACTCCTTCATTAACTTCATAACCAAGGGGTAATCCTTTGAGCAGATAATCAAATGCCTGAGGGATGGAGTTAAACTCTTTATCAACCGTTAATTTATAGTTCGACAGCTGTTTGTCATCAAAAGATAACATCAATCCATAATTGTCGCGTAATGTTATCAGAATTTTATTTAAAGGCTCATCAGTGCATTTGATTTTAACTTCCTGTGAAAATGCAACTATACCCAGGTATAAAAAAATCAGTGAAACAAGAATTTTTTTGAGCATAAGATTACTACTTACTCCTGGAAATGATATATTCATCTTTCGACTTTCGGGAAAATTCCAAGTTAAAAGGTCTGCACACCAGGTTCAACACATCCTCAACCGAGCTGCTTTTCATGAAAGTACCTGTATAGGTATTATCAATATCTCCGGGAATAGAGATCAGAATTCCATATTGACGGGCAATTTCTTCAAAAACCTTTGACAGGGGTTCTGATGTAAAACTAAACCTGTTTACTAACCATGACAAGGTTTGCTCTGTATTAACATTAGATTTAATTTCTATGATGCCATCCGGACTTACTTCTGCTTTCTGCCCCTGGTGCAGTAATACCTCTTTTTTGCTGATCCTTTCCACGACTTTAACATTGCCTGATACACAGGTTACCTTGTAGTCATTATCCCGGGAATAAATATTGAAACTTGTGCCCAGTACAATTGTTTTGCGCTTACCGGATGTAACCTCGAATTTTTCACCTTGTTGTACTTCGAAATAGGCTTCTCCCTCAAACCTGACATGACGGGAGAATCCCCATATCAAAGGCTTGTAGGATAATGTTGATTGAGCATTCAGATGTACCCCGGAATTATCAGGAAGGTTTATATTGAGGTGCTGTCCTGCAGGAATATTTATAGTCCTTGTATATAATTGCATGAAAACCGAAATACCGACAAGCAATGTAAATGCTGCTGCCATTGCTAATTTCAAATAAGACCTGGCGATTACCCTTATCCGGCCTGAAGGAGATGCTTCTATTTTTCTTTCCAGTTCCGACCAAACCTGTTCCTTACTTTTCTCCCAGGGGATATAAGTTCCGGAAATCATTTCCGTAATTTCCCTTGAAAAATCAGGTTGTTGTTCAGTATGTTTCTGTTTTTTTACCATTTATTCCTGTAATGCTTTTTTAAGATATGCCAGCGTAATACTCATTCTTTTTTCCACAGCTTTCACACTTATATTAAGTCGCTCGGCTATTTCCCGGTATTTAAGTCCTTCCATTCTTGCCATAAGGAAGACGGTTCTCTGTTTCTCGCTTAGCCGTGCAAGTGCTTTTGCATAGTTCGCTTTCAGCTCATTATACTGTAACTTATCTTCAGGTGAAGTATCATAATCATCAAACTTCAGTCTTTTCCTGTAATTAAGTTCCAGCGTTTCTCTTCTATACCTGCTTATAAACATATCACCTGCAATTTTGTATAAAAGCCTTAGTACTCCTTTCGGTTCAATTGCAGACTGTTTTTCCCAGATACGCATAAATACATCCTGGGCTAAATCAGTTGCCAATTCTTTGTCTGCACCACGATAAAACAAATAGCTCCGCACAGAATCAAAATAGGTGTCAAACAAAACTCTAAATTCTTCTTTTGTCAATTAAATATGAACCTTGTTCCTAACTAAAAAAAATTATTAATAATAAAGTTAGTTATTCTTAATCCGAATTAAAATAGTTATACCCTAATTTATAAACAGATTATTTTATGAAGATCGTAACTTTTACATCAGATATATATGGATTAAAACATAAAGAAAAAAGCCAATCTAATGATGGCTTTTTTTAATAAATCGAATAGAGGACTTCGTCCACCGAAGTCCTCTAACGACCCTGATAGATTTCGTCAGACAAGCTTGAAATAAAAGATTAATAATGCCGCAAGGCATTATTCCATTTATAAATTCCTGATGTTATAGTAATTTATTGCTAGTACTATTCACGATTATCTTCTGTTCGTCTTGGCCTGGCGACATTAACAATAATTTGCCTGCCGTCAATTTCCTTTTGATTAAGTTCTTCAATGGCTTTTTTAGCCTTCTTTTCATCATTCATTTCTATGAAAGCGAAACCCTTGCTTCTCCCACTATACTTGTCGGCAATAATTTTTACTGAAGCAACTTCTCCATATTCCTCAAAAAGTTGTCTTAATTCATTTTCTTCAACCTTGTAACTCAGGTTGCCTACGTAAATGTTCATAATTGATTCTGTTTAATATTAATAATATTTAATCTGGAAAATTCAAATTGGGAAAGTCTAAAAAGTTAACATAATAACATTATTATTCATAAATACTGCTGATGTTTCATGCTATGTCAATCAGCTCTATTTCAAATTCGAGATCCTTTCCGGCTAAAGGATGATTTGCATCAATAATAATACTGTTTTCCAATACTTTAATAATTCTCACCTTAATTTCCTTTCCGTCCGGTTCTCTGGCAAATAACTCTAATCCAACCTTAGGTTCTATATCCTTTGGTAACAAATTCTTATTAATTTCCTTTATTAATTCTTCGTTAACAGTTCCATATGCCTGCTCATGTTCTATATTTATTGTTTTCTTCTCGTTGACTTTCATTCCTACAACACCTGATTCAATATCTTTAAGTAATTTACCCTCTCCTACTTTAAAGCTTAATGGTTTTTTATTTTCTTTCGATGAAAATATCTGGCCATCATTAGTCATACATTTAAAATGTACCTTAACTGTATCTTCTTTTTTTACTTCTTTCATAAGAATAGAATTTATTAATTATAATAAGAAGATTCAAAAAAATGAGCAATAACTAAAACTTATAAAGTTGGGATTATATTCAAGAAGAAGTAAATTTTTAATAGCTTAATTATAACACAAATTTCCAAATCCAATACAAAGATACTTTTATTTTAATAAAAATAAAACCTTTCCTGTTTGATACTTACAATATTCATTTTTTCATACATTTAATTCAATACTCTTTTTTGACTTGCTGCTTTCAAAAGCAGCCTGAATAATCCTAGTTACATTTAATGATTCTTCAGGTTTTACCATAAGTTCATGGCCGTTTACAAGAACATTATAAATATTTGTATAATAGTCACTATAAGCACCAGGTAGTGTTTCTACTTTTCCCCTGAAATGCAAGCCATTAACAGTCGTATTAAGTACTCCCCAATTCTCCGCTGGGTCCATTCCCCAATCAGGCTCATCCGGGAAATGGCCTTGTGTCAGTTTTTCTTCCTGGGGATCGATTCCGGATTTCAGAAATGAGCCCTCAGTACCATGAAGAATGTATCGCGGACCCTGTTCCCTAACTAAATAACCTCCCCTGACTGTTACTTTTATATCCGGATACCCGAGCCTTATGTCAAAATTATCATCCACCCTCCCTCCTGCCCTTAAAATCCTTATATCCGCATTAACATATTCCGGCATTCCAAATAATACCAAAGCCTGATCAATTGTATGGGAGCCCAGATTGTAGAGGGTACCTGACTTACAGGCAGGATCTTCCTTCCAGTTGTCTTTTATATAATTTCTGTACCGGTCAAAGTGAGATTCAAATTCAACCAGCCTCCCCAGCAACTTTTCATCAACTATCTTCTTTACTGTTAAAAAGTCACCATCCCACCTACGGTTTTGAAATACACTCAGTACCTTTTTTTTCTTCTGTGCAAGATTTATAAGATTCTCGCCCTCATTAACGGTTAAAGTAAAAGGTTTTTCAACAATTACATGCTTATTGGCCTCCAGTGATTCACTGGCAAATTCGTAATGTGTATGATCCGGTGTATTAATAATAATCAGTTCAATTTCAGGATCATCCAATAATTCCCTGTAGTCTCTTGCCAGTTCAATATATGGATACTTCTCTCTTGATGTATCACTTTTTCTTTGCAATATTTTCTTTATTTCAAACTTAGGATGAGTATGTAATAGCGGGGCATGAAAAACCATACCTGACATTCCATAGGAAAATATACCTGCTTTTATTACTTTTTTCATTTTTACGACTATTTAACATATATCACTAAAATAATTCAATTTTATTAATTGACTTAATGATTAATATGAATAATATAAATTTACTTGCTCATAAGTGCTATCTTTACTTTTTATTATATAATCTTATTTAAGATAAAATGAAAATCCTTTATAAATCCTTCAGCATCCTGATAGTCCTGTTATTCTTTCTTTACTCATACGGTTCGCCAGGTAGCTCCGATGATAATAAAAAGAATGCAAAAAATATTATTCTGCTGATAGGCGACGGAATGGGTGTATCTCATATATATGCTGCGATGACTGCTAATCATGGCCATCTAAACATAGAAAAATGTAAAAATATAGGTTTTATAAAAACATACTCTGCATCTGACTATATAACTGACTCCGGAGCCGGTGGCACTGCAATGTCCATAGGAAAGAAAACATATAATGGTGCAATCGGTGTAAATGCAGATTCTTTACCTGAAGAAACAATACTGGAAATTGCAGAAAAGCACGGACTTGCAACTGGACTGGTTGTAACCAGTTCAATTACCCATGCTACACCAGCCTCATTTATTGCCCATCAAAAGTGGAGAAGTATGTATGAAGAAATAGCTGAAGATTTCCTGAAAACCGACATAGACGTATTTATAGGTGGCGGAAGGGAACACTTTATTAAAAGAAGCGATAGTGTTGACTTAGTATTGAAACTAAAAGAAAAAGGCTACACAGTACTCTTTGAGATGGATAGTGTCATTAAAGTAGAATCAGGGAAACTGGCCGGTTTAGTAGCTGATATGAACCTTCCGCCTTACAGGGACAGTACAAAAATAAGAAGAGGTGATATGCTGCCTGATGCCACCCAAACAGCTATAAATATTCTCTCAAAGAACGAAAAAGGATTCTTTCTTATGGTTGAAGGTTCACAAATAGATTGGGCAGGGCATGCCAATATAACCGGGTATATCATTCTAGAGACGCTTGATTTTGACCGGGCGGTAGGAAAAGCTTTAGACTTCGCAGAGAAAGACGGGAATACCCTTGTTATAATTACAGCTGACCATGAAACAGGGGGTATGGGTATTAATGATGGTGATTTTAAGGAAGGGACTGTTAATGCAGGTTATACTACCAGGTCACATACTGGAGTAATGGTACCGGTCTTTGCGTACGGACCGGGCTCTGAACAGTTTAGAGGTATATATGAAAATACCGACATATTTTATAAAATGATGATGGCACTAGGTTTTGAGAGTAAATCAACAGCAGATTAGTGTTTTTAGTGATATTAACAGCTATTAGACTAAACAAAATATTTGCTAGTGAGGATTATATTACTGATATTAATATTATGTTGTGTCGGTTATCCCGATATATACTCACAGCAGGAGACTAATACCGATTCAAAAAGGGCAATTGATGCTTATAATCAGGGTGTTAAAAATTATACACTGCATAATTATGCTGAAGCTATTGATTTGCTGAAGCAAGCTATTGATGCCGATCAGAATTTTATTAATGCCTATCTTGTTTTAGCCGAAATATATACGGACGACAATCAATATGAAAATGCTATTGATGCTTATAAAAAGGGCATGGCAATCAATCCATTGTATTATCCCAGGGGATATATAAGACAGGGGACATTAGAATTTAATCTTGCAAGATATGAGGATTCGAAGGAAAGTTATAAAAGATATATAGAACTTGACACTAAAGATAATAAGCAAATTGAAACAGCAAGAAAGGGCATAAAAAAATGTGAATTCGCAATAAATGCTGTAAATAATCCTGTTGATTTCAAACCGGAAAATTTAGGTCCGAATATAAATACGGTTAATGATGAGTATTGGCCAAGTTTATCAGCTGATGAACAAACATTAATTATTACCAGGTTAGTAAGAAGAACTATTGCCTTTGGAGGGGTGCAGGAAGATTTTTTTATCAGTCATAAGGCTCAGGATGGGTGGGGTATGATGGAGAATGCAGGATATCCTTTAAATACTGATGATAATGAAGGAGCGCAGACGATTTCTGCTGACGGGAGACTAATGGTTTTCACAGCATGTAACAGGCAGGAAGGTGTTGGCAGGTGTGATCTCTATTATTCGGAAAAAGTCGGAGAAAAATGGACATATCCAAAAAACATGCGGGCTCCTGTTAATACACATTATAAGGAAACACAGCCGTCATTGTCGGCAGATGGCAGGACTCTTTATTTTGCAAGTGACAGGCCCGGAGGCAAAGGGCAGCTCGATATATGGGTAACCGTTAAAGATGAAGAAGGTAAGTGGACCCAGCCGGTTAACCTTGGAGATAAAATAAATACCAGACAACATGAGATGTCCCCGTTTATTCATTTTGATAATCAGACTCTTTATTTTGCATCTGAAGGTTATCCTGGATTGGGGGGCTTTGATTTATATATCAGCCGGAAAGACAGCTCTGAAAACTGGACTAAGCCTGAAAATCTTGGATATCCTATCAATACGAGCAAAGATGAAATCGGACTGATTGTTAATTCAAGGGGAAATAAAGCATATTATGCATCCGGCAGAGATCCCAGTGTAGGTAAAGATATCTATATGTTTGAATTATATAGCAAAGTCCAGCCCAATGAAGTTTCCTACATGAAGGGAAAGGTATTTGATGTGGAAACAGGAAACCGCCTGAAAACTAAATTTGAACTTATCGATTTAGAAACTGCAAAAACTATATACGAAGCCGATTCTGATGAGGAGACAGGGGAGTTTCTTGTTTGTCTTCCAACCAATAAAGACTATTGTTTAAATGTATCTAAAAAAGGATATCTGTTCTTTTCTGAAAATTTTGCATTAAAAGGAATATTTAAAAGTACTGAACCATTTCTCAAAGATGTTCCTATGCAACCCATAAAAATAGGAGAAACAATCATTCTAAAAAATATCTTTTACAAAATTGATTCTTTTGCCCTCAAGAAGGAATCAAAAATTGAATTAGATAAAGTAGTTAAATTCCTGCGCGATTATCCGGAAGTTAAGATCGAAATTAGTGGCCATACAGATAATATAGGTACTGCTGAATATAATCAGGCTCTATCTGAAAACAGGGCAAAATCTGTGGTTAATTATTTAATTAATTCATCGGTATTGAAAGAAAGAATAGTATATAAAGGATACGGATACTCAAAACCTGTGGCATCAAATGATACTGAGGAAGGAAGAGCTCAAAACCGGAGAACGGAGTTAAAAGTAATTGATAATTAATAGTTGCCGATTCATTGTATCTTTTAAAAAAAATGTTCATATTTAAAGCAAACTTAATGTTTGCTATGAGGCTAAACTTCCGTCTTATCTTAATCTTCTGTGTGATTATTATATTTCAGGATAAACAACTGGAAGCACAAAATCATGATACTTGCCGCTACAAATTTACTCCGCTAAAGTTATTAAATGCTACTCCGGTTAAAAACCAGTATAACTCTAGTACATGCTGGAGCTTTTCTGTCATTTCGATGCTTGAATCTGAGTTGTTAAGATTAAATAAAGGCAATTATGATTTGTCAGAAATGTTTATTGTAAGGTACGTATATCCTGCAAAGGCGTTAAAATATGTCAGAATGCACGGTCATATCAACTTTACTGCCGGGGGAGCCACAAATGATGTTACTGATGTGATAAAAAAATATGGCATTGTTCCTGAAGATACATACCCTGCCATTAAAGAAAATCTAATCTATGGTCAAGTGGATTCCTTACTGAAAGAATATATTTGCGGTGTTATATCCAACGAAAATGACAAATTAAAACCGGACTGGCATGATGATTATCTGGGGATATTAGACACCTATCTTGGGGAACCTCCTGATACTTTTGAGGTTGATAGTACTGTATTTACACCTGAAAGTTTTGCTGAAGAACTGGGATTGAATATGAACGATTACATATTAATTACGTCATATACCCACCATCCATTTTATTCAAAATTTATACTGGAAGTCCCTGATAACTGGTCATGGGGTAAAGCATATAATGTACCTCTCGATGAATTAATCGAGATAATTGACAGTGCAGTTTTTAATAACTATTCAGTCGTATGGTCTGCTGATATCAGTGAAAAAGGATTCTCATTTGCAAACGGAATGGCTATTATACCTGAAATCAATTATGAGGATATGGATGATGAAGAACGTGCAATATGGGATACACTCCCCGCAGAAGCAAAAGACAAAAGAGTTTATAATTTTAATAACCCCGGCATTGAAAAAACCATTACACAGGAAATAAGACAGGAAGGATTTGATAATTACACAACAACAGATGATCATGGTTTACATATTGTCGGTATAGCAGAAGACCAGAACAAAACCAAATATTATTATGTAAAGAATTCATGGGGGATCGGCAATTCCTATTTTGGCTATATGTATATTTCTGAGGCATATGTAAAATATAAAACAATGTCAATAATGCTGAATAAAAATGCAGTACCTGCAAGAATAGCAAAGAAATTAAAATTAAGTCTGAATTAAAGAAATAACATAATATGGAGTGTAATAAAGATAGAAATATGAATTACTGTAACTGTACCTTTTCTTGCGGTAAAAAAGGTACATGCTGCGATTGTATACATTATCACAGAAAAATGGGACAGCTGCCTGCATGCTATTTCCCTTCTGATTATGAAAGGACAGGTGACAGGGATATAGAAAGTTTTATTAATTTATACAATAAGCAGGGAGCATGGTGGTAATTTTACAATTTACTCACCTGTTAATAACTTTCCTGAAGCAATATTACCCATTCCTTTAATTTTAAAAAATTAATTTATTATTGAAACCAAATTAGGCTTTTACCAGTTTAATAGAATACTTTGAGAAATGAGAAGCATAAAAGGAAGAGTATTTATGAAAAGGATCCTTGTAAAAGTCTCTACGTTATTGTTTGGTATTGCATTATTTAGCTTATTTATTCGTTTTACTACTGCCAGGAATAGTTTTTATAACGAGTTCAAATTAAGAAAAGGGAAAACTGACCCTGCATTTTTAGCATCACCAAAAGAATGGGTAGACTCGGTATTTAATTCGCTTTCTCCCAACGAAAGGATCGGACAGCTTATAATGGTAGCAGCTTATCATGACAATAATCCATACCATGATAAAGAAATAAAGAAACTTATACAAAAGTATAATATAGGCGGACTGATATTCTTCAGGGGCAGTCCCTACAAACAGGCAAAATTAACCAACCATTACCAGTCAATGGCGAAGACACCTCTCCTTATTGCCATGGACGCTGAATACGGATTAGCTATGCGGCTGGACAGCACAGTTAAATATCCGATGCAGATGATGTTAGGAGCAGTAAAAAATGAAAAGCTCATTTATGATATGGGTGTGCATATAGCAAAACAACTTAAGCTAATTGGCGTACACGTGAATTTTGCACCTGTTGTTGATGTAAATAATAATCCTGATAATCCCGTAATAAATATGCGTTCGTTTGGTGAAGAGAGGGTTAATGTTGCCCGTAAAGGCCTTCTCTATATGAAGGGGATGCAGGAAAACAACATACTGGCTGTTGCAAAACATTTTCCAGGGCACGGAGATACTGATACTGATTCTCATTTAACATTACCTTTAATTCCCTATTCAAAGCAGAGACTGGACAGTATTGAACTTTTCCCTTTTAAAGAGTTGATCAGCAGCGGACTTGACGGAGTAATGACAGCTCATCTAAGTGTTCCGGCATTAGATACCATCCCCGCAATAGCTTCTTCATTATCACAAAAAATTGTAACCGGCTTATTAAAAGAAGATTTGGGATTCAAAGGTCTTATTTTCACAGACGCTATGAACATGGGAGGTATTACAAAGTACTTTGCGCCGGAAATAGCAAATGTTAAAGCAATTTCTGCAGGAAATGATATAATATTAATGCCGCACGATATACCGAAGACAATAGCATTGATACAGAAAGAAATCAGAAAAGGTAATATTTCTCAAAAAGATGTTGATGACAAGTGCAAAAAAATACTAGCCGCTAAATACTGGGTAGGATTGAATAATTATAAACCTGTTGACCTTAAAAATCTTAACAAAAATCTAAATCTTCCGGAATTCACATTACTTCAAAGAAAGCTTGTAGAATCATCATTAACACTAATAAGAAATAAAAATGAACTCATACCTCTTGAGAGACTTGATACTTTAAAAATTGTTTCTATTGCAATAGGTAGCGAGAAGCCAAATGTCTTTCAAAACACTTTGGAATTATACTCTAAGGTTGACAAGATTTTAATTGATAAGAATCCTTCACTGAGCCAGTTCGATATTATATCAGATAATTACAATCTCTTTATAGTCAGTATTCATAATACTGACATAAGTGTCTCAAAAAATTACGGGATATCATCTGAAACGATAGCATTTATTGATAGCCTTTCAGAGAAATGTAATGTTATTTTGGACCTGTTTGCTAATCCTTACGCGCTGGCCAGATTTAAGAACCTTAAAAAACTATCAGGACTTATTATATCTTATGAAGATACGGAAATAACCCAGAGTCTGTCAGCACAACTGATTTTTGGTGGTATACCTGCTGAAGGTTCACTACCTGTTTCTATTAATGGATATTTTCCGTTAAAAAGCAGTGTAAAAACCAAAGGCAACCAGAGATTAAAATATACTATCCCATACGAAGCAAATCTTGATGAACGGTATTTACTGAAAATTGACTCAATAGCAATAAGTGCGATTAATAATAAAGTAACACCAGGATGCCAGATATTAATAGCCAAAGGAGGCAAAGTGGTATATCATAAATCTTTCGGCTATCATACTTATAGAAAAAAGCAGGAAGTAAATAATTCCGATTTATATGATCTTGCATCCATAACAAAAATAGCCGCCACTGCCCCTGTAATTATGCAAATGTATGAACAGGGTATGATAAACCTGGAGGATAAGCTTTCAACATATCTGCCGTTTCTTGATACCACTAATAAAAGAGATATTATAATTAAAGATGTTCTTTTACACCAGTCCCAGCTGAAATCATGGATACCTTTTTATATTTCAACGCTTGAGCCGGTTTATCCTGATCAAAAGTTTGCCAGTAATAAATTTTCATTTTCTTATCCAATCCAGATAGGCCCTCATCGCTTTGCAAACAAACATTTAAAATATAAAGATGGCTGCTATGCAAAAGAGTACTCCACGGAATTCCCTGTTCAGGTGGCGGAGAAAATGTATATGAACAGGTCACTCATCGACTCAATATACAATACTATTGCTAATTCAGAATTAAATGGCGAAGAAGGTTACAAATACAGTGATCTCGGATTTTATTTGCTTTACAGGATTATTGATGATAAGATTAAAACAGGATTCAGAAACTATCTTGATTATGAAATATACAGACCGCTCGGATCATATTCTCTGGGTTTTTGTCCGCTGGATAGATTTAGCAGGGAACAGATTACCCCGACTGAAAACGACCTGGTCTTTCGCAAACAGTTAATCCACGGTTATGTTCATGATCCCGGCGCAGCCATGCTGGGCGGTGTTTGTGGCCATGCAGGGTTATTCTCAAATGCCAATGATCTGGCCAAGCTAATGCAGATGTATTTAAATGGAGGTACTTACGGAGGTAAGAAATACCTAAAAGAAAAGACTATTAAATATTTTACTTCATGTCATGATTGCCAGAACGGTAACAGAAGAGGTATGTGCTTTGACAAACCTGAAACTGATACAACAAAAACCGGCCCCACCTATGAGGGAGTATCAACTGAAAGTTATGGTCATACCGGTTTTACGGGCACAATAGCATGGGTGGACCCTGAATATGAAATTATATACATATTTCTTTCAAACAGAGTATACCCTGACGCAATTAATAATAAACTGGTTGAATATAATATAAGGACTGATATCCAGAAGATTATTTATGAAGCGATAAAGTAAACTTAAATCCGGATTCACTTATATTTCCCCTTTTTCAAAGCCGATTCTATCCTGTTCAGACCTTCCTCGATTTCTTTGGATTCCAGCGCATAGCTCAATCTTATTCTGTCCTGTGATCCAAACCAGTCACCCAGGTAGGTTATAACTTTATATTTTGTATATAGATCCCAGACAAATTTTGCAGGCTCATTAAATTCCGGAAATACATAGAATGCACCTTCCGGTTTCCACAAATTAAATCCCAAATCGCATAATCCCCTAAAAATGATATCTCTCCTTTCACGCCAAATCTGTTGCTGGTGCTGTATATATGTTTTTGGTGCTTTCGTTGCATTTAATGCCATATCCTGTGCAATCAGACTGGTATTCATTGAAGTGTGAGTTTTTATCTCAATAGCCTTATTAACAATTTCCTGATCACTACTCCATAAATAACCCACTCTAACCCCGCACATAGCATATGTTTTGGAAAAAGAATTTACAGTGATAACATGATTTCCCTGAATATGATAGTTCTCTCTCTCGTAAATTAAATCTTTATATACTTCATCAGATACAATATAAATACTCTTTTTTCTTGTTATGTTTTCAATTTCTTTGAGTGTCTCTATATTTTCTATTCTTCCGGTTGGATTAGAGGGTGAATTAATTAGTACAGCTTTGCAGTCTTTTATTTTTTTATTAAAATCATTCATATCTATCCTGCCCTCTTTCAAATCGGTATATACAGGCTCCATACCTGCAAAATGAACAATGTTTGGGTATGAGTAATAATATGGTCTTGGCAACAAAACCTTACCGCGGCCCATTGCTCTGAATATTAAATCCAGAGCTTCAGAAGCTCCATTTGTAATTATAAAATTATTCGCAGTGGAGGCCGGGTACTCTAGTGAAAGTGCTTTTCTTAGTTCATACTCTCCCTGGATTAACCCGTATCTTAAATCAAATCTGATTTTCAACCCTTCCGTTACTTCTACAGGAGGCGGTAAATCTGGCTGGCCTGAACCAAAACTTATGATGCCAGTACTCTGCTTACCAATAAATATTGAAGGACTCCTTAAATCTTCGTTTATACTCATTTAATTTATAGCTTATAAAATATTAATCTAACTATCGGCTCTGGCTGTTTTTAAAAACAGAAAAGCAAAACTAATACGAATAAAAGGGACCTCCAAATTTTCAGATCAAAAAAAAATCCCTTTCAATAATTGAAGGGATTTTTTCCCGGACATAAGCTTTAATGTATACTAAATTATTATCTAATAAATTCGATATTTAGTGTTATTGTCAACCCTAACGTGAGAAGGATTTCTTAAATAACTTGTCAATAACATCCTCAATTTATTAAACTTCATCTGCATCTGATTTTTTGTCTCATGTGCCCATTTCAATCCTAATTTAAGTCTGTTAAAATCAGAATTTGTGCCGTTAAATAATGAAGTCTTGTTATAATTAATCATCTGTAATAAGTTAAGATATAGTTATATAATTAAACGTAAAAATCTATAAATAGGTTGCTAAAATATTATTTTTTTTTACCCACCCCCGATTTTCCGGTAAATTCCAATTTTTAGGCCAAAGTATATGATTGCAGAATATGACCTGCATCAACTAAATCCAAGTTTTCAACAGATTGATTAAAACTATCAACATATCACAGCACTTCTAAAGTATTTTTATAATCTGTGTTTGATCTGAAATCCGGACCTTATATTTATATAAATCAGCAGACTATAAAAGATAGGTAGTCTGGTTACGGGGAAAATAAATTACTTATAACAGAAAGGCGGGTATGGATCTTAATGAGCTGTATGATCCTGATTTAAAACTCAACTATCTCAAAGGGTATATCAACGTTCTCTTTAAACTCTTCTCCCAGGTCATACATGTCCTCATCATCCTCTTCATAATACCATATCACTTTTACTTCATTACCGGTTTCCTGAATTTGTTCGAGTCTCAGAAGAATATCCTGTATAAGTTTCGAAGTGGCAGTATTAAAATATATATACTTAAAAACAAATTCCGTATTTTTATTGGGATCCAATTTGTAATCATCAAGCCAGTCTATTACAGGCTGATAGAATGTAATTACGTCTTCAGGCAAAGAACGTCCCGAAATTTCAAATATATCATTATCTGGATCAAATAATACTTTAGGGGTGTCAGTTGTCCCTTTAATATCCAATAGTTCCATAATAATAATTTTCAATCAAATTAGTCAATATTATATCTTGTTGCAAATTTGAAAGTTATCAATTCCTATTATCTCATAATCTAAATTACGTTAATTTTTACTATTATATTATCTTTAGCAAAGAAAAAAATGAACATCTTCAATAAACTTTTCACAATTATTAATATTTTCGGGAAACTCATAGTATATCGAAATACTTATAACAAAATAATATAGAATTTTAAAATGAGCTATTTACCTTCAGGTAAACGTTATTCAACAATGATTTATAATTATTGCGGGAAAAGTGGTCTTCAAATTCCCATCATATCTTTGGGTTTATGGCATAATTTCGGGCATGTAGATAAATTCGAAAACGCAAGAAAAATTTTATTAAAAGCATTCGATTCAGGTATTACTCATTTCGATCTGGCTAATAATTACGGACCACCGCCTGGTTCTGCTGAGATAAATTTTGGTACTATATTAAAACGGGATTTAAGCAGATACCGGGATGAGTTAGTTATTTCCACGAAAGCCGGCTACAAGATGTGGGACGGTCCTTATGGGGAATGGGGCTCAAGAAAATATTTACTTGCCAGTCTCGATCAAAGTTTACAGCGGATGCAGCTTGATTATGTTGATATATTTTATTCACATCGCCCTGATCCCAATACTCCTCTCGAAGAGACAATGGGTGCCCTTGACCATGCAGTTAAGCAGGGAAAAGCATTATATGCCGGTATTTCTAATTACAATCCCGAACAAACAGCAAAAGCTGCAGGGATACTTAAAAAATCAGGCACACCGTGCCTCATTCACCAGCCCAAATATTCTATGTTTGAAAGACAGATAGAAAACAAATTACTTGATATTTTAGAGAAAGAAGGAATAGGATCAATAGCATTTTCTCCCCTGGCCCAGGGTTTACTTACTGATAAATACCTTAGTGGTATACCTGAAAATTCAAGGGCTGCCAAACCTCATGGTTTTCTCAGGAGAGAAGAGGTAACAGATGAAAAGATTAATAAAATCAGAAAAATAAATGAAGTTGCAAAAAAAAGAAACCAGACTTTGGCCCAGATGGCTATTGCATGGATATTGAGGGATAAGCGAATTACTTCGGTATTAGTAGGTGTTAGTTCAGTTGAACAATTAAATGATAACCTGGAATCAATAAATAATCTGAATTTTGATCCTAAAGAACTTAAAGCAATTGACGAAATTCTTAAATAAATGAGTAAAATCTTTAACTGGGGAATAATTGGTCTGGGTAAAATTGCAGAGTCTTTTGCAGATGATCTTAAATTACTTCCTGAGGCCAGGTTATTTGCAGTAGCATCAAGAAGTCAGCAAAAAGCTGAATTGTTTGCAAAAAAATTTAATGCGGTTCTGGCATACGGATGCTACGAAAATATTGTAAAAAATAAAGACCTGGATATAATATATATAGCAACCCCTCATTCCCTGCATTGTGAGAATACTATAATGTGTCTTAACAATAAAATTGCTGTCCTTTGTGAAAAGCCACTTGCCATAAATTCAACTGAAGTAAAAAGAATGATAAGCTGTTCAGAAGAGAATAATACTTTTCTAATGGAGGCCTTGTGGACGCGCTTCCTGCCGTCTGTTGAAAAAGTACTGGAATTACTTAAAAAGAATGTTATAGGTAATATTCAGCTTTTAAGAGCTGACTTTGGATTCAAAGCCCCAAAGGATAAAAATAACCGCTTATTCAATATTAACCTGGGAGGCGGATCACTACTTGATGTTGGAATATACCCTGTCTTTCTTTCCCTGCTGATTATGGGTATGCCTTCCGTAATAGAGGCAACTGCCACAATCGGTCCTACAGAAGTAGATGAAAGCTGTGGTATAACGTTGAAAAATAATAATGGACAAATAGCCAGCTTGTTTTCAAGTATTGTTGCCAGAACAGGTATCGAGGCTGAAATAATCGGCGATAATGGCAGAATTTTATTACATAGTGAATTCTACCGTCCGACAATACTGTCAATAATTCGTCAGGATGGTTCTATTGAGACAATTGAACCTCATTATATAGGAAAGGGATTTACATATGAAGCCGCTGAAGTAATGCATTGTCTTAAAAAAGGTTCTATTGAGAGCAAAAAAATGAGTCATGACTTAAGTCTTCAGCTAATAGAAGTGTTAGATAAAATACGACAGAAAAGTGGAATTTATTATCCCAATCATGACAATTTAAAACCTGCCTGAGCAGCTAATAAGATTTTCACTCATACTGTAAAGCTTTGGCAGGATTCTTAATTGAAGCAGTATAAACCGTATAACTTACTGTTAAAACTGCAATGGCTAATGCAATTAAAAAGGATAACAAGAATTCAATAAAACTTAAATCAATTCTATAATAAAAATTCTGCAGCCAGTTTTTCATAATAAAAAATGCCAGGGGCCAGGCTATTAAAGTTGATACAAGAATAAGTCCTGCTATCTCTCTTAAAAACAGCACAATAATTTTGGTTATTGAGGCTCCCATCACCTTTCTTATTCCTATCTCCCTGGTCTTCTTTTCTGCAGCAAAGGAAGTCAGTCCGTATAACCCCAGGCATGCAATAAATATGGCAAGAATAGCAAAGCCCAATGACAGTTTACTGGTTCTTTTTTCTTCCTGGTAAATATTATTAAACTCTTCATCAAGGAAAAAATACTGTATCGGATCATTGGAGGTAAACTTATCCCATGTATCTTCAATATGTTTTATTGTTTCATTCATGTTATCAGACGATATTCTTATAGTTATATAACCACCCCAATCCCACCACTCCGGTTTATGAAGAAATACATGGGGATAAATATCTTCGTGCAGGGACTGGTAATGAAAATTTTTAACAATACCAATAACCTGCAAATAAATAAACTTTTCAGGCCTATCAGTCGGTTGCATGAAACGTATTTCCAGCGGTTTTTCAAGCCCGAATTGTCTGACGGCACTCTCATTAATGATCGCTGCAGCAGTATCAGTGGCGTATTCCTCGGAGAAAAATCTACCGGCTTCTTCTTTTAGTTTCAGTTCATAAGTATTAAAATAATCATAATCAATCCAGTTCACCTGCATGCCTACAGTTTTATCCGGACTCCAGCCTTCAACTAAAAAGGCACTGTTGTTATTCGGATAACCTGGCACAGCTGTTGAATTAGTTGCATTTATTATACCCGGATACTTTTTGATCTCCTGCTTAAATACCTTGATCTTCTCCTTCCCAATAGCATCTGCACGTCTTAATACCAGAAGTTGTTCCTTTCTAAATCCCAAATCCTTATTTAACATATAATTTATCTGGCGGTAAATAATTATCGTACAGAGAATAATTAAAATAGAAATAAAAAATTGTACAATTACAAGTATACTTCTTAATATGCCGCTCTTTGCCCCCTGTTTTAGTTTACCTGACAGTATCTGCACCGGCCTGAAAGTTGCCATAAATAATGAAGGATATATACCTGCGAGAATACCAATTAATACGGTTATTAGAAGTAGTCCGGGTATGATATACCAGTTATTGAAATAGTAAATAGACAGTTGCAGGTTTATATATTTATTAAAATATGGCAGGAAATATTCAACTATAATAACTGCTAATATTAAGGATATTACTGTTAATACAACTGATTCCACCAGAAATTGTATTACCAGTGATTTTCTTGTAGAGCCAACCACTTTCCTTAATCCCACCTCCCTGGATCGGTTTGCAGCCTGGGCAGTTGAAAGGTTCATATAATTTATGCTGGCCAAGAGAATGATTAAAAAGGCTATCATTGAGAAAATATAGATGTACTTTTTATCATTTGATGGCTTCAGCCCATGCTCAATATCAGGATTTAGATGTATATCAGCAAGCGGTTGTAAATATAATCCGTAACGGTTACCGGCTGCAGCAAATTCTTCGAGTGTAATGCCTATAGCTTCCTGTAGCTGGGGTCCTATATATTTTTCCAGTAATGCCGGTATTTTATCTTCCACTTCATCTTTTGAGGTGCCTTCCTTTAATAATATGTATGTATAGAAACTGTTTGAAAGCCAGAAATCATTATTTGCCCTTCTATGTGTTAAAAAGGAAGCAAGCAGATCGAATTCAAAATGAGCATTTACCGGCACTTTATCAATAACACCTGTTATTGTGAAATATGAAGTATCAGTATTCACTCTTATCATTTTACCGACAGGATCTTCATTACCGAAGTATTTTTGTGCTGTTTCCCTGGTAATAACAACCGTATATGGCTTGGCCAATGCTGTTGAGGGATCTCCCTGTAATAAAGGGATAGAGAATATATTGAAAAAACTTGAATCTGCCAGCATAAAATGTTTTTCAATAAAACTTTTGTCCTCATACTTAACAACAACCTCTCCCCAGTTATCCATTCTTACAGCATCCTCAACCTCGGGAAATTCCTGGACAAAAGCAGCTGCTGTCGGAGGGGCTGTCCATGCGCCTTCAATTTCTGAAGGGCCTATCTTGCCACTTAAATATACCCTGTAGATCCTTCTGAATTTTTTGTTGAATTTATCGTAACTCAATTCCTGCAAAACAAAAAGGACTATCAGAATACTGCAGGCAATTCCAATTGAAAGTCCCAATACATTAATCAAAACATAAGATTTATGTTTTATTATATTCCTTAAGGCTATTTTGATGAAATTTCTAAACATAATCAGGGTGGGTAAGATTATTGATTTTAAGACGTCTTTAATAAAGATTAGTTACATAAATATAGTTCCTAATTTGATATATTGAAGAAGCAAAAAAACAATATGTTTGCCAGTTCATTTATTCTTATATTCTTAAATCAGTTTGCAGTTATCCGGTTTCCGCAAAATACACACTTACCCTCTTTGTCTATACCTGATTTCTCGACAAAATAACCCGATCTGCTTATAACAGTGTTCTCACATTTACTGCATTTTGTGTCCTGGTAATCCTTAATATTAATATTACCCACAAAAACATAGTCCAGTTTACCTGCAGCGATCTTATATAGTCTTTCAAGAGTAAGTGAACTTGTTGATTCAATATTCATCTGGTACATAGGATGATATCTTGAAAGATGTAAAACCGTATTAACTCCGAGTTCACTGGCAATCCATTCTACCATACTTTTAAATTCATACTCGTTGTCATTCAACCCGGGTATAACAAGATTTGTTATTTCAAGATGCTTTCTGTGTTCAGATATTGTCTTTAATGTATTTTTTACAGGTTCAAGGCTGGCAGAGGAGACTTCTTTATAAAACCTGTCATTAAATGCTTTTAAGTCTATATTAAATGCATCAATATATTTTAATAATTCCAGTAATGGCTCTTCATTGATAAATCCATTAGAGACTATAGCATTTTTTAATCCGGCCGATTGAAATAATTTTGCTGTTTCCAGCATAAATTCGTACCAGACAGTTGGCTCGTTGTATGTATATGCAACTCCGATATTGTTACTTCTCGATTTGGCAAGCCTGAGCATATCCCGGGGCGTGTAACTGTTATGTTCCGAAAAATCTTTAATCGAAGCCTGTGATATTTGCCAGTTCTGACAGCATTTACATTTCATATTACATCCAAAACTGCCTAAAGATAAGATCACAGTACCAGGGAAAAAATGATACAATGGTTTTTTCTCAATAGGATCAAAATTTATAGCTGAAAGAATTCCATAATTTTCACTTACCAGCATTCCTTCTGAATTTCTTCTAACATTGCACACACCCGTATAACCTTCCTTTATAATACAATTATGAGGGCATAAATTACATTTAACCTTCCCATCCTGCCTGTCATAAAACATAGCCTCTTTGTTCATCATAACACAACCATTATTATGTGCAAATACTTACTGATATTACTACACATATATAAAATTAATAAAATATAAGCTGTAATGACCAAAAAACAGGTTAATTATACAATGGATCAATATAAATAAATGTAAGAACATCATTTTTATTAAATTTGTTACAGCTTGATAATATTAATTGTAATGACAATACAGATAACAACTTCAAAAAGACAAATAGAAGAAATAAGGCAAAAGAACGGATTTATTATAGACATGGACGGTGTCCTTTATCATGGAAATAAACTCCTGCCCGGCGTGCAGGAATTTGTGCGGTGGCTTATAAATGCAAGGAAAAGGTTTGTCTTTCTTACAAATTCAAGTGAGAGAACTCCGAAGGAATTACAGGATAAACTTAAAAGGTTAGGAGTCGAAGTCGATAAGAATGTTTTTTATACAAGTGCATTGGCTACTGCTATGTTTCTGAATAGCCAGAAACCTAAGGGAAGTGCATATATTATAGGTGAGGCAGGACTAATAAATGCATTGTATAATATTGGCTATACGATGAATAATATTGATCCGGATTATGTTATAGTGGGAGAAACCCGTACTTACAGCTATGAAAAGATTGAGCATGCAGTAAATCTTGTTTTAAAAGGAGCCAAACTCATAGGTACAAATCCTGACCTTACCGGACCGGTTGAAAATGGAATTGTACCTGCCACAAAATCCCTTATTGCACCTATTGAACTGGCAACCGGGAAAAGTGCCTACTTTGTTGGTAAGCCCAATCCCCTTATGATGAGAAATGCATTGAAAAAAATAAAATGCAGCAGAGAGGAGTCCGCAATTATCGGGGACAGAATGGATACAGATATCATTGCGGGAATTGAATCAGAGATAGATACAGTACTTGTACTAAGTGGTATTACCAGTGTAGCTAATATTGATGATTTTCCCTATTTTCCAAAATATCTACTTAACGGGGTGGCTGATTTAATAAATAAATAATCTAATGACATCAGAATTGCAATACTATAAAAAAGAAGTTGCCTATTTCATGAGGCGGCTGTATAAAAAGAATCTTACAACAACCTCCGGGGGAAACATCAGTTATAAATTTGATGATGACACAGTATTAATTTCTCCCTCAGAACTGGACAAAGCGAGAATAAAAGGTAAACAAACAGGAGTTATTACGATGAAATGAAAGATGTCAGGCAATTGGCACCTGAACAAATAAAAGAAATAGATAAATTAACTCATTAAAAATTTATTGTGGAATATAAAAAACTGTCAAAGAGTGAAATCCCGGTTTCTGTCATAACATTTGGAGCCTGGGTTACCGGAGGTTTATTCTGGGGCGGAGCTGATAAAAATCAATCGATAAAAGCCATACAAAAGGCAATTGATTATGGCATAACATCTATCGATACTGCTCCTGTATATGGATTTGGAGAAAGTGAAAAAATTGTCGGTGCAGCAATAAAAGGAAAACGTGACAAACTTCAGATTTTTACAAAGTACGGACTGCGTTGGGATAAAAAAATAGGTACTTACTATTTTGATATAACCGACCATAAGGGAAATGCCAGCTCTATTTACAAATATGCCGGTAAAGACAGTATAATAAACGAATGTGAGCAGAGTCTAAAAAGACTGGGAACAGACTATATTGATCTTTATCAGATTCACTGGCATGATATAGTGACACCAGTTGAAGAAACTATGGGTGCAGTGAATAAATTAATATCAGACGGGAAAGTGAGAGCTGCAGGTGTATGTAATTATTCAGTGGAACATTTAAAAATGGCAGGTTCAATGATAAACATAGTTTCTGATCAGGTACCATACAGCATGATGAGACAAGATATTGAAAAGGATATTATCCCTTATTGTATAGAAAACAATATAAGTATCCTTGCTTATAGTCCGCTTGAAAGAGGCGTGCTTACAGGAAAGATAACTTCTGATTATAAATTTAATCCCGGGGACAACAGGTCTAAAAGTCCGTTTTTCACGGGCAAAAACCTTGATAAAATAAATACATTTCTTGACACTATTAAACCCCTTGCTCAGGAAAGGAATATTTCGCTGGCCCAACTTGTAATTAACTGGACTATTCAGCAAGCTGGCATTACCTCAGTCCTTGTCGGACTAAGAAATCCCGGACAGGTGGAAGAGAATGTCAGGGCTGTGGATTTTATGCTGAATAATGAAGAAATGAATATTATTAACTGGGAATTAAAAAAATTAAAGCTCGATATTTAAGAGATATTATGCAGCTATGGCTGATTATTTAAGCTGATAGGATTTTGCAAAATCCTTTGATATATAATTATCATAGTTCATACAAACATGGGTTGCAAATTCTATTGCGGTGTTAATAATTGTTGCCCAGGCAGATTCATCTAAATTATTAAGTTCTTTAAATGTTATATTGTTTTTATATAAGGAGTATGCGATACCGGCATTAAAACTGTCTCCTGCTCCTATGGTGCTCTTTGCTTCAATTTCCTGGGTTTTATACTGACCTTTGGTTTTCAAGGTACGCAGAAATACACCTTTATGAGCTGTAGTATAGAGTAAATTTGATACTTTATCTTTTATCATATCAAAAGCTTCATCTGCATTTTTAACCCCGAAAATAAATGAAAAATCCTCGTTTGATCCCCTGATTATGTTAGCGAGTGCAATATTTTCGATAATCATTGGCTTGAGCACTGGCAAATCATGAAGATGCTGTTTTCTGAAATTCGGGTCATATATTACTATAGCTTTTTTCTTATTACCATACCTGATAAATTCAATTAATTTGTGTCTCACTTCAGGAGTAATAGCATATATTGAACCAAAAATAATAATATCATCCTGGTTAATTTCAGGAAAATTAATATTTAATCGTTTTTCAGGGTATATCTTATAAAAGTCATAACTGGCATCACAATTTTCATTTAAAAAGGCAAGCGCCAGTGTTGATTTTCCATCATAATACCTGTAAACATAGTCGGTAGAAACATTATTATTTCTTAAGAAATTATCAATAAAATTACCAACTTCATCAAGCCCGTATTCACCAATAAAATAAGTGGGAACATTAAGTCTTCCCAGCGATACCGCACAATTCAGGCAAGCACCTCCTGCTTTTGCTGTAAACGGTTGAGAATTACTAAAGAGTATATCCAGTACAGTTTCGCCAATAGTAAAAACCTTTCTCATTTCTGTAACTATTCTCCCTTATTTTAATTTTGCATTAAATGGTAAAATTAAACAAAATATACCAAACAAATAAAAGTCTTATAAGAAAGTAACTCACAAATCCAATCCAAAACATAAATAATAAACTTTGATGTGAATCTGTAAAGTTTTTCGTAACTTATGAATGTAAACCAAAAATAATAAAAGATGAAAAATTCAAGGAAGCGGTGTACAAGTTATATCTCCAGTTTTATCATTTCCTGTGTTATCCTTTCTACTCAAATTAATGCCCAAACTGACAGAAATGAAGTAAAGCTTCAAAACCTGAAAAATAAAATTGCCATGGCCGAGTCAAAAGTGGTCACTGCTGAGTCGAGGTTGCCTATAGCTGATTCACTAATCACCAATGGTGATTTGCGCATCATCCAGGCAGAAGAGGAATATGACGATATTAGAGAAGAACAAAAGAAACTTGAAAAAGATTACAGGCTAGATTCCAAGGCTCTGAATAAGCTTGTCAGATCGAAAGATAAGGAAACTGCAGAGAAGGCAGAGGATGATCTGAAAGTTCTGAAGGCTAAGTACAAGGAAGAAACCAAATTACAGGAAATAAAAATCAAAAACCTGACCAGACAGGCATCCAAAGCTAGATCAGATATAGATAAAGGCCTGGATATGCAAAAAGCAGCAAACATAAAACTAAAGGATGCCAGGAAAGCCCTTGAACTTGCCCGGGAAAATTACGAAGATTTTGTGAACACTTTGGAAAGTGAATAAAACAAAACAGGTGTGGGATATCCACCATATTGCCATTTCTGATTTCTTTTGACAATAATTTTCTGCCTTGCAAATTAAAAACAAGCCAACAAAAACATATTTGAAAACCGAATAATTTAATAACTGATGTATGGATAAGATGTTATATGCGTATCTCAAATATAGCTTTACATCGAAAGAATTTTCAACTCGATTGCTTGACAATTACTAAAGGACAGACTGCTACTCTTTCACCTCAAAAAGATTGCCGTCGTAATCGGAAATAAAAGTAACAACAACTGAACCCTTTGGAATTTCGACGATCTTCAAGCCTGCATCCCTGCATTTGTTAACAATATTTATTAAATCGCTTACCTGGATACAGGAATGCGCGATCTGTTTCTCTGGCGCTTTATACTCCCGATATACTAATACCTCATAATGAACAGTCCCGCCCCGATAATGTATTAGTAAAAGTTCATCATTGATCCCGAAAATGGCTTGGGCCAGCTTTTTGTCAAGGATTTTTGGCACTGATTTTTCAAGTCCCAGGATATCGATAAAAAAACGGTCTGCTTTTTCTTCACTGCTTGCGGCGAGTCCGCTGTGGATAATCTTCATTAAACTTTCCTCTCATTATTCATGTGGTTTGATAATAATCTTAAGTGATTCGGTTCCATCCAAGAGCATCTTAAATCCTTTATCTGTATCTTTTAACGGCAGCCTGTGGGTAATGAGGTCATCAACTTTAATGTCCCTCTTCGTTATCAGGTCGAGGGCTTCTTCAATATCCGGAGGTCCGCAATAATAAGATGTGAGTATTCGTATCTCCTTTCTCCAGAAATCATTGACAGGAATAACAACATCCTTATCGGGTTCGGGTACAGCGAATAAAACCACAACTCCGCCCATATCGACAGTTTCCCAGGCCTGCTTAAAAGCGGACATGGCAGAGGTTGTAACAATAATAGCGTCAGCTTTCCTGCCATTAACGTGTATCAGCTGTTCCAGAATATCAGAGGCCGCGTCTGCGACATAGTCCGCACCATAATTATTTGCCAGTTCAAGCCTTCTTTTATTAATGTCAGTCGCTATAACCTTACATTTTTTATACTTGGCAAGTTTGATATGCAGAAGCCCTGATATACCGGAGCCGAGTATGAGAAGCGTCTGTCCTTCCTCAATAGCGGCAAGTCTCTGCGCCCTGACCACACAGGCCAAAGGTTCGATAAATGTTGCCTGGTCATAACTTACATTGTCCGGTAGCAGGTAGGAGCCGTTTATAACCAGGTCCTTCGGCACCAGGATGTATTCAGCAAATCCTCCAGGCAGTCTGTCCTTAATTACATTACATTGAGGGTAATGTCCCTTTAAGCAATAACTGCATTTAAGGCAAGGTACCTTGGGTGCGATAAAAAGCCGGTCTCCTTTTTTATATTTGCTCACCCCCACGCCAGTTTCCACAACCTCTACCCCCACCTCATGTCCTTGAATAAGAGGGGCTCTGGGTAGACGATACCACTCTACTATGTCGCTGCCGCATATCCCACAGGATATAACCTTTACCAGCATCTCACCCTGACCTGGTGAAGGGGTTGGCACCTCTTCTACCCTTATGTCGTTATTATTATACCACATGGATACTTTCATATTTTTCCTTTTGGTCCCTTTATAAAAATCACCAGCAGAGCGCTTCATTAAAAGTTTTTATCTTCAGGATTTTTTATTTTTTAAAGCATTATAAAGATCAAAAGCCTTTTCAGGGATTTCATTATCATGGACAACCGCTCTTACTGCCTGGATCATAGCGATGGGCGAATCTGCCTGGAAAATATTCCTGCCCATGTCTACACCAGCGGCGCCTTCCTGTATAGAACGACAAGCCATTTTTAGAGCGTCAAGTTCGGGTATCTTTTTCCCTCCGGCTATTACAATCGGTACAGGACATGAGGCTGTGACAGTCTCAAAATCTTCGGGAACATAATAAGTTTTGATATAATGGGCTCCCAGTTCAGCACAGATACGAGTAGCCAGTCTGAAATATTTTGCATCACGCACCATGTCCTTGCCAACAGCCGTTACCGCTAGTGTCGGTATACCATAGCGTGTACCCATATCCACCATTTTTGTCATATTGATGATTGATTCCTTTTCATATTCACCACCGATAAAAACCTGTACCGCCATGGCTGCGACATTTAGACGTACGGCATCCTCGATATCCACTGCCAGAGCCTCGTTGGAAAGTTCTTTAAGTATGCTTGTCCCACCTGAGACTCTGAGGACAATGGACTTTTGAGTATCTGGAGGAATAATGCTCCTTAAGATGCCGCGGGTAAGCATTAGTGTATCGGCATATGGTTCCAAGGGAAGTATATTTACATCGATCCTTTCCAGTCCGGTGGTTGGACCCTGAAAATAACCATGGTCAATGGCCAACATGACTGTCTTGCCGCTGACTGGATTAAATATCCTGCTCAGCCTGTTTTTCATACCCCAGTCGAGAGAGTTTGACCCTTTTAAAAAATAACTTTCAGATGTCTGCGGTACATCTGTATAAAATTGTTTTGCTTTGTTAGTTCCGTCAATGTCCGGCATATTAAATCTCCTTATATTTATTAATTAAAGACAGCAATATTCTTTTAATTCACAGATTATAAATTCCTTCAATAAAAAAATTATTTTAAAACCTAACTACTAAATAGACTGCAATTCTGCGGCCTATCACTCATTAAGTTTTTGCTAAACAAATTAACTACCAGATAGTTATAAAATATATTAGATGTACAAATACTGCAATATATATTTTTAAGTATCTTTATTAATGCAAGTTATGAAAAAAATGTTTAAACCAAAAAAATTATTGGAGCAGGTCAGGGATCAAATAATACATATTACAATAATATTGGCTATTGGAGCAGTGGTTTCATCCTGCGCAGTGATTTATAATATTCCTGATATATCAGATTATAAAATATTTCCTTACCGGGTTATTAAGAACTCTCCTGAATCCATTTTCTATTTCTCAAAGGCTGATACATTACATAACGTTGGAAAAGTAGTATTAATAAACAACAATAAATTATTGCCGAATGTTGTAACTCTTGATGATTATATGGAAGGGTCAAAGACAGCAGCATTTATTATAATCAGAAATGACACCATCATATACGAAAAATACAGTAAAAAATACCAGGAGAACTCAATTTTCAATACATTTTCAGTTACAAAGATATTTATTACAACACTTGTGGGCATTGCAATTGATGAAGGAATGATTAAAAGTGTCAATGAATCAATTACTGAATACATCCCTGAACTTTTGAAAAAAGAGGGCTTTAGTGAAATAACTATACGGCACTTATTAAATCACACTTCAGGAATAAAATTTTCAAACTCCAGGTTTAATCCTTTTTCTGATAATGCCAGATATTATTATGGTCATAATTTGCGAAAACTGGTTCTTAAGGCGGAGCTAGATAAAAGGCCCGGAACAGAAACTAATTATAGTAGTGTAAACGTCCAGTTACTGGCTTTGATATTAGAAAGAGCAACTGGTACTTCAGTATCATCATATTTACAGGATAAGATCTGGCAGAGAATTGGAATGCAAAACGAAGCAAGATGGAGTATGGATAATAAACGAAAAAATTCAATTGAAAAAGGTTTCTCCTGCCTGAATTGTACAGCTATTGATTTAGCAAAACTAGGCAGGTTATACTTAAATAATGGTGTTTGGAATAATCAGCAAATTCTGTCGCAGAAGTTTATTTATGAAGCAACTAAAAGAGATACAACCGGTGGTAGTAATTGGAACTTTCAATATAATTTCAGGTTAGGGCCCAAAGAATATGATAATTATTACTCAAGAGGTCTTTTTGGACAATTGATTTATATCTATCCGAAAAAAAATATTATAATAATCCGTACTGGCGAAGCAGATCTTAAATATAATCCGCAATTTATTGATCATATTTTATTGCAGATAATTGACCAGATTTAAAATAATAATTGAATATTTACCCCTTTTTATTTTCTGAATTTCTCGATTTGATTCCCAAATATCCTCCGTGATGTCGCTTGGCATATTCTTCAGGTGAAAAACCAATCTTATTCATCATAAGAACTACTATAATATCTCCTATCACAGTCATTGTTGTAGTTGATGTAGTTGGGGTTAACCCCAGAGGGCATACTTCATCGGGGCGACCAGTATGAATTGTAATATTTGCGATATGGCTCAGCTGGCTCACCGGATTTCCTGTTATGACAATTATTGGTATTTTCTCAACCAGCTTCCTTGCCAAATCAACAATTTCAAGTATTTCCCTTGTTTTGCCGGAATTTGAGATTAACAGAAGAACATCATTTTTTTGAATTACACCAAGATCACCATGCTGGGCATCACTCGGATGTAAAAACAGTGCAGGGGTGCCTGTTGAACTAAATGTTGTGGCAATATTTGTTGCTATGAGACCGGCTTTGCCCATACCACTTGCAATTAATTTTCCGCCTTTTTTATGAACATATTGAAAAATTAATTCCACTGCATTCTCAATATCTTCTGTTACAGGTATATTTAATATTGCTTCTGCTTCGGCTCTTAATAACTGCTGGATATGATTTTTCATTAATTATCAAATATTGTTTCAAAATTCAAACAAAGATATAAGAAAATCATAGTAGAGAGAGTCCGATCAAAATTATTTTTAAGTGATAAACCTGAATAACTACAAATCCAGACTGATCATATTATAATTATTCAACATACTTATTTTAGGGGTTAATATTTATATTTATACTAATTTATTATTTTTTATCTATAATTTACAGGGTTTAATAATTTAATTTATATTTTATAATATTTATACCCTCATTTATTTGGGGGTTATATTTATTTTTTTATATATTTACGACTTAAATATATTATTAACTTAAAACTCTTATCTATGAAAAGCATCAGTCTACCTGTCATGTCAGTAGTTACAATATTATTGTTTCCGGTGTTTTATCTTAATGCCCAGGAAGAAAATGGTTCTTCACCGGTATCCGTTGGCGCGGATTTAGTAAGCCGGTTTGTATGGAGAGGCACAGACTTTGGAGGATCACCAAGCATACAGCCATACATCGAAGCTGAAATATGCGGAATAACAATAGGTGCATGGGGCGCTTATACGATCAACGCTCCGGGGGCTCAGGAGGCTGATTTGTATATTTCTTACACCATAGCTGATTTGGTGTCTGTCGGATTTACAGATTATTTTTATCCGGATGATACACCCGGATTAACGGATTATTTTTCAGACTCAACCCATGTTATTGAATTTAATGCCGGCCTTTCTCTTGGAGACTTTAACCTTTCAGCGAATATTAATTTAGTAAATGATGATAAAAATTCATTATATTTTGAAGCAGGTTACAGCTTTGGATTCGTAGAATTATTTGTGGGTGCCGGGAATGGAGGCTATACTATTGAAACCGCAGTACCCGATTATGATCCTGTAACTGATCCGTACCCGGGTGATGATTTTATGATAGTAAATTTCGGTGTTTCAGCATCAAAAGATATAAAGATAACCGATAGTTATTCAATACCCTTGTCTGCTAAATTTATAATTAATCCATATACCAGAACACCATTCCTGGTATTTGGTATCACATTTTAATAAAAAGCTGCCTTTTTGAGACAGCTTTTTATTTATGTTACTTTATTTATGGTTTAGGATAATGTTTGATCAACTCAAGGTTTTTATCAATTTCTTCCTGTGGCAATTCATAGTCTGTTAGCTGACCGGTAAGGAATTTGTCATATCCTGTAAGATCCATCAATCCATGTCCGCTGAAATTGAATAATATAACTTTTTGTTTTGCTTCCTCTTTTGCTTTATTAGCTTCGCGGATAGTGGCAGCAATAGCATGAGTAGTTTCAGGAGCAGGAATAATACCTTCAGTCTTTGCAAATAAAATTCCAGCCTCGTAACTTTCAAGCTGATGCAGTGCCAGAGGTCTTATAAGGCCTTCTTTTATAGCTTTACTGACCAGTGGAGCCATACCATGGTAGCGTAATCCGCCAGCATGAATTGGAGGAGGTATAAATGTATGACCCAGTGAGTACATAGCCACGAGAGGAACCATTTCTGCTGTATCACCATTATCGTAAACATAGGGACCCCTTGTCATTGTCGGACAGGATGCAGGTTCTACAGGAATAATATCAATATCCGCACCATTAATTTTATCATAAAGAAATGGAAATGATAATCCTGCAAAATTGCTTCCGCCACCTGCACATCCTATAATAACATCAACTTTCTTTTCCCCGAATTTCTTCAGTTGCTTTTTCGTTTCAAGCCCGATAACAGTCTGATGCATACAAACAAAATTAACAACACTTCCAAGGGAATACCTGGTTTGTCCACTTTTATCTGATATTGCTGCTTCTATGGCCTCACTAATTGCAATTCCCAGACTTCCCGGAGTATCAGGGGTTTTCGCAAGTATTGCTTTCCCGGTATTTGTTTCGTCACTCGGACTGGCAACACAATTAGCACCCCAGGTTTCCATCATAAGTTTTCTGTAAGGCTTCTGGTCAAAACTTATACGTACCATAAAAACTTTACATTCCAGACCTACCAGTGAACAGGCAAAAGCAAGTGCACTACCCCACTGTCCTGCTCCGGTCTCCGTTGTTAAACGCTTAATACCGAACTCTTTGTTATACCATGCCTGTGTTGCGGCAGTATTTGGTTTATGACTTCCGGCCGGAGACAGACTTTCATTTTTATAATATATCCTGGCCGGGGTATTCAATGCTTTTTCCAGTTCGTAAGCCCTGTGCAAGGGAGAAGGTCTCCACCTGGATAACAATTCAAGAACGCCCTCAGGGATATCAATCCAGCGTTTAGTACTATATTCCTGTTCAACTAAATTCATCGGAAAAACTGGTGCCCAGGCTTCCGGAGGTACTGCTCCATCAGGACTCATGTATGGAGGTACAGTAATATCAGCTGCCAGATTATACCATTGCCTCGGTATTTCCTTTTCATCAAGGTAAACTTTACGTATTCTGCTCATAGAAATTAATTTTAGGATTAATACTTTTACAAATTAAAAAAGCATGTTTTAAACAACATGCCTTAAAAATTATTACTTATTCCCTGAAACATGTTGCTTTCGTTAATTACAACATTAGTTATCAAAGAAATAGAAATAATCTATATATTATGTATAAGAACATTATTGTTCTGTTTCCTGCAAAAATAAATAATCTGCTTAATATTCCTAATTTATTTTAAATTTTATGCTTTTTTGTACAGTTTACTTATACTTTATCACCTTTTTGCACCCTTCTCCTTACCAAGATTATCAATAATCTCCCTTAAAAACTTCTCAAAGGGTTTCTTAAATTCTTTCCTTTTTAATGCAAATTCCACCGTTGTTTTCAAAAAATCCAGTTTATTCCCAATATCATACCGCTTCCCTTCGATGGTCAGTGCAATTATATTATCACGCTTTAGCAACAATTTTAAAGCATCTGTCAGCTGAATCTCATTGCCTTTACCTCTTGGTGTTTTTTCCAAAGCACTAAATATCTCGGGAGTCAGGATATATCTTCCGGCTATCGCTAAGTTTGAAGGTGCTTTATCTATTTCAGGTTTTTCAACAAGCTCATCTAGTTGCATCAGTTTGTCACTTATTTTCTTTCCTCCTGTAATTCCGTATCTTGATACTTTATCTCTTGGCACAGTCTCGACAGCAATTATTGTTTGCCTGTACTGTTCGTAAGTATCAATAAGCTGCTGGGTCACCGGTATTACTGAATCGATAATTGTATCGCCCAGTAATACTGCAAAAGGTTCCTGACCGCAATGAAAGCGCGCATGGTATATGGCATCCCCCAGACCATTGAGCTCTTTCTGGCGAATGAAATGAATATTTGCCATATCTTCAATATGCTTAAGCTGAGTATATAATACCTCGTCTTCCTTCTCCTGTATTTTACTCTCTAATTCAAAATTTCTGTCAAAATGATCTTCAATTGACCTTTTCCCCTTGCCTGAAATAATCAATATATCCTCAATACCAGAGTCCACACATTCCTGGACCACATACTGAATTACGGGTGTGTCAATAATAGGCAGCATTTCTTTAGGCTGGGCTTTAGTTGCAGGCAAAAATCTTGTACCTAAACCTGCAGCAGGGATAATAGCTTTCTTAATCATATTTTTATATTATAAAGGGTTTTATTACTCGCGCATTAATTTTCTTTAAGCTGATCACTAACTTTCTAAGCATTTCGTCGTTTTTATATGAGCCTATTATAGCTCCGCCTGAGCCGCTGAACTTGGCTGAAGCGCCACATTCTCTTGCAGTCTTAACCATTTCGAGGTTACTTTCAGATATATTCATAATCTTACATCTCAAGTCAAAATTTGTGTTCATCAATTCATTTAATTCATCATAATCACGTCTGATAATCGCATCTTTTCCTTTGTCAGCTAATGCAGCTATATCTGAAAGTGTCTTATGCACAGACTCGTCTCCATTCTCATATCTTTGTTTTACAGTATTAAATATTTTGCCTGATACCTTTCCTAACTGAGTTTTATATACAAGGTAAAGTTTAGGCAAATGTCCCGGATTTAAATGTTCGTATTTTCCATGTTTGTGCTCTTCCATATATGATTTATTAAAATCCATATAAACACACCCTTCATAAACCTGTATTACTCTGTCCTGCAATCCTGCATTTATACCCAATTCATCAACTTCGGCTGATAAGATTAATGAAGGCAATATAGGTAAGGGAATTTTAACATTATAAAATTTCATTAATCCTTTCATTGTTGCCGTAATTATAGCACTTGAACCAGCTAATCCTACCTGCCTTGGAATAGATGACTGGTATTGCAATGTGAAATTTTTATTCGATAACTTAATCTTATTATCTTCACAATATTCACAAAACTTCTTTATGGTAGCTTTTATCAAACGTGCTCCTCCATAGTAACCAGTTAAATTAACAGTGTCTACCAAATGATAAATATTTCTAAATCTGTTACTGTCAATAGCCTGTTCTTCGATTACCAAATCAGGTGATTCATAAATCGATACAATAGCTCCAAAGTTTCTGATAATAATAGAAATTGTTTTTCCAAAATATCCGTCAGAGGGATTACCGAGAAGTCCGGCCCGGGCATATGCCCTGGATTCAATTATCATATTATTCTGTAACTATAATTACAATCCTAAAACTTTCATACCCTGTTCAAATACTATATCAACAGGAATATCTTTTTCTTCAATCTTCTTCAGCGCATTTTCAAGATCAGCATCAATGATTCCATATTTGCTAATTATTTCATTTGCTTTATCATAATCTCCGTCTCCCTGGATAGTAAGAATAAGCTCCGATAAAGAATTAACAGCTTTCTGAAACTCATTATAATTCACACTATATCTACCGTTTTCATTTAAGTAAAAAGCTCCTGTTTCCTTAAAATAATTAAATCTGATTAAGTTTGCCTTCCCTTGGGCACTTGCTGTCCCAAAACGTATTGAGCGAAAAATACCTGCCAGAAAAGTTGTATAATTATCCATTAAATCATTATCAATCTCTCCCATTTCCTTGAGTTTAATGATAAGGAACAGTCCCAATATATCTGCCTTACCTTCCTCAATAGCCGAATAGTTCTCCTTTAATGCTTCTCTTACTGTTCCTTTGTTGTTTATTGTATTCTTTATACCTAATCCGTGAGCTACTTCATGATACATAGTATTGGCAAAAAAAGCATCAAATGTTATATGTTGTTGCTGGTCCTCTGCAATTAATTCCTTTGCAATCGGAATTAGAATCCTGTCAAACTTGGCCTTCATAGAATTTTTAAGTTGAAGCCTCCTGCTGCCTTTCTCCAGCTGCACTATCTCGTCGTTGGGAAGGTTTATAGCTATAGTTTTTGCTCCAGCATTGCAATCTCCTGCATAGTATAAAGCATCATAAGCTCCCAGATCAGAGCTGCTGCCCGGTGATTCTGACTTATATTTCTCATTAACCGGCAGTGCCTTCTGTAATTGAGGTAAAACAGTAGAATTCTTCTCGAGTCTTTTTGTCCAATCAAGATCCTTTATAAGAATATATGCTGTAAAGGAAGATTTATATCCAAATAATTGATCTTCGTATGTTTCAATCGGGCCGACTACAAAGTCAATCTTATTTGTCTTCATGTCCATCCATGCCATATCACTTGCAAAATAATTATCTGTTAGCAGGGCCTCTGCTCTGAGTTCCAAGTATTCCTTAAATCCTTTATCATCTGCAAGTTCTGCAGCTCTTAACAATAACTCAGAAGCTTTTGTTAATTGCTTTTTATAAAATAAATGATAAGGAACAGACTCCAGGCTTCCATTATTCTTTCTTTTTATTAATGTATAAAGACTTTCCTTATCACTGGAATTGAATGCAGCGAATTCTTCTTTTGTCATATCTTTGGGATAAAAATTTGCACCAGCTGGCTTTTCTCCCGTACCCTTAATAAAGGGATTGTTATTATTAAGCCTTTCCCATGGGCCATAATTAATTAATGCATACTTTTCCCCTGCTTCAGTATCAATGCTCTTTAATAATTCATCTTTATCTCCATATGCCTGGTACCAGAAAAGCTCATCCATAATTTCAGATGCCTCAATTAAAATTGGAATCATCTTTTTCTGGTTTTCACTCAAATGACTCAGTTCGGCCTTCAACTCAACTACAGCAAAGTCGTTTATTTTTTCCATTAGTTCGTTATTTGTTTCATTTTGTTTGTTATAAGAGCTTCTTTTACAAGAACCCATCACAAACAATAAAATCAGAAGTACGTAAATTGTTTTATTTATCATTACCAACATATATTATAATTATTATAATGGGACAAATTTAAGATTTAATTCCTCAATTAATAATCTAATAGACTATTTTTGCAGCTTTATTAAGCAAATACACCGATGAATAAATTGATGAATTTAAGATCAAACAGGTTTAAATTTATAATTCACGGATTTTTCATTTCTTCAGGAATGCAGGTTGCTGAACCTTCCACTATTTTACCTTTAATTGTCAACTATTTCAGCCAGAGTAACATTGTACTCGGATTTTTTTCGTCTCTGATAAGAGGAGGGGCAGTTATTATGCAACTTTATACAGCCTTCTTTGCTCAGGCCTATAGCAGGGTCATGAGGCCGCTGAGAATTATCTTTTTCTTCAGGCTCATATCATGGTTTGCTATTGGGATATCCATCTTTTATTTCGGACAGTTAAGTAGTGCGCTGACTTTATGGTTTATTGGGATAGGACTGTTTGCTTTCTCATTTTGTGCAGGATTGGGAACAATATACTTTCATGAATTGATGGGTAAAGTATTTACTAACAATTACAGGGGAGTAACCTGGGCTTACCGCCAGATTTTCATGGGACTGGGAGGAGTTCTCAGCGGGACATTTACTGCCTGGCTTTTAACCGAATTTGAAGAACCCAGGAGCTTTGCACTTGCTTTCATGATTGGTTCAGGTTTTATGGTAATAGGCTATTTATTTCTTGGGACTGCAAAGGAATTCTCAAAAAAGAGAATTCAAAAAAAGGAAAATAAATTTTCAACTTTTTTAGTTAATGCATTTAAAACATTAAAATATGAAAAAGACCTCAAATCGCAGATTATAGTACGTTTAATATCATACTCATATTTGTTTGTACTGCCTTTTATAGTAAAATATGCGGAAATAGACATTAATCTGGGAGGCCTGGCTTTGGGCTCAGCAGTACCATTATTGGGAGGTTCAATGCTTGGTAACATTCTGTGGGCAAAATATGCCTCAATAGGATCAAATAAAAAAATTATTTCTGCCTCCTTCATAATGATTATCATTAGTTTGTTAATAGCCTTTTTTGCTGACAATATCTATTTGTTTATCATGCTATTCTTACTTGCAGGGAGTGCATCAGATGGATTTAAGCTTGCGTTTAACAACCTGGTTTTAAGTATTGCCCCTGAAGAAAAAAGGCCGGTTTATTTTGCAATACAGAATAACCTCACATCACTCGGACTGTTCTTTTCTATTCCGGGAGGAATCTTACTGAATCTGATAGGTTATAAAGCATTATTAGCTATTACGATATTGATTTTGACATTCGGATTATACCTGGGCTTAAAATTGAAGGATGTGAAGTGATTTACTTAACGTACTAATAAGCCTTGGCAAATAATACTCTCTGCTTTGAAGGTTTGCCTGTAAGAATACACTTCCCATCCTCAGGTTCGCTATCCAGAAGTATGCATCTTATTGTTGCCATCGTATCTTCCTTAATCTTTAACTCGGTCTCAGCTGTTCCGTCCCAGTGAGCCAGTACAAAACCTCCTTTGTCTTCCATTATATCCCTGAACTCTTCATAATTATCTATTTTATGAGTATTCTTTTCCCTGTAATCTAAAGCCTTCTTATAAATGTTAGCCTGAATCTCATCAAGGAGTTCAGTAATCACTTTTTCTATACCTTCCTGGGCATAAATTTGCTTTTGCATGGTATCTCTCCTTGCAACTTCAACTGTATTCTTATCTATATCATTAGGTCCGATTGCCAGTCTGACTGGAACTCCCTTTAACTCATACTCTGCAAACTTCCAGCCCGGTTTATAGGTGTCGCGGTCATCATATTTTACGTCAAGTCCTTTATCTGACAACAACTTCTTAATCTTTTCAGCCTTTTCAGAAATTACAGATAATTGATCATTGTTCTTATATATAGGTACAATAACAACATGTAAAGGTGCAAGTTTAGGAGGCAGTACCAGTCCGTTGTCATCGGAGTGTGCCATAATTAGGGCACCTATTAAGCGGGTTGACACCCCCCATGAAGTAGCCCATACATAGTCAAGCTTACCATTTTTATCAGTGAAGGTAACATCAAATGCTTTTGCAAAATTTTGTCCGAGAAAATGTGAGGTGCCTGATTGTAATGCTTTGCCGTCCTGCATTAATGCTTCAATAGCATATGTATCTATGGCACCTGCAAACCGCTCATTTTCAGTTTTGACGCCTTTTATTACTGGCATAGCCATATAATTTTGTGCAAAATCAGCATATACATCAAGCATTTTAAATGTTTCTTCAAGAGCTTCTTCCCTGGTAGCATGTGCCGTATGCCCTTCCTGCCATAAAAATTCGGTCGTCCTTAAAAACAGACGTGTACGCATCTCCCACCTTACAATGTTGGCCCATTGATTTACCAGAATAGGCAAATCCCTGTACGACTGAATCCAGTTCCTGTAAGAATTCCAGATTATTGTTTCTGATGTTGGTCGTATAATGAGTTCTTCCTCAAGTTTAGCATCCTCATCTATAACAACGCCGGATCCATCTTCTGCATTTTTCAACCTGTAATGGGTCACAACTGCACATTCCTTTGCAAAACCTTCAACATGTTTTGCTTCCTTACTAAAAAACGATTTAGGAATAAATAAGGGGAAATAAGCATTAGTATGACCTGTATTCTTAAACATCTTATCAAGAGCTGCCTGCATTTTTTCCCATATTGAATATCCGTAAGGTTTTATTACCATGCATCCTCTAACAGGAGAGCTTTCCGCCAGGTCAGCCTTAACCACCAAATCGTTGTACCATTGTGAATAATTCTCTTCCTTATTTGTAACTTCTTTAGCCATAATTATGTTTTGGTATGATATTTGATACTTGTTATTTAAAATGAATTCTGATGCAAAATAAAGAAATAAAATCATATATTCACATAATAAAAATTAGAAGGAGGAGAACCATGAAAACAATTATATACATATTCGGCGTAATCGGACTTGTTTTAGGTTCCTGTGCAGTTAGTTTTCAAGCGGCAGCACAATATGACGACATTTATTATAATCCCAAGGATGATCGTACTGCAGTAAAAGAGACAGCAGTAGTTAAAAACAATAAAAGCGAAATGAGCGACTATGAAAAATATGTAGCATCATTGGAGAGACAACAAGACGATTCTTTAAAATATGCTTATGACACCCTGGAATATGAGGAGGATCAGGACTATTTAGACCAGGAATATTATGAAGAAGATGGAGATAATTATATAAGTAATAATTATTATTATGATGATGATTATTATTATACTTCAAGAATAAGACGTTTTCACAGGCCATTATATTATTTAAGTTATTATGATCCCTGGTACTATGATCCATTTGGATATTACTACGACCCATATGGATGGGGTCTGGGATTTTCATACGGTTATCCCTACTGGGGTTTTGGCTTTTCATACGGATATCCGCAATATTACTCTTCATGGTATTCTCCATGGTACTCTCCCTGGTACAGTCATTCATACTGGAGAGGGCCAAGGTATGGATATTATGGCGGGTATTACGGAGATTACTATGGTTATGGCTATGGCTACAATGACCATTACAACCCATATAATAGAGTGTATTATGGAAGAAGTCATTCACTATCGGGTAATAGCAGAACCAGTGGATCAGTTTCAAACCCAAGGGTTGCCGGGCAGGAGGGAGTTTCACGAAACGTAAAAACAACAGGCACAGGTTCTGTAGACAGAAGGGCAGTTGATTACCAGTCAACAAGGACCGGAGTTACACGCTCTGACTACACCATAAATAGAGGTACAGCATCTGACACCAGAACCTCAACAACCAAGTCAACAATTCAAACTACACGTCCTTCTTCTGCTACAGGAAGAAGCAACTACTCTTCAACATATACAAGGCCGTCAAATGTAACAAAGCCGACCTATGACAGGAGAACAGGTACTTCTACCTATACAAGACCTGGTGGTTCAACTGGCTCCAGAAGTAGTACTTCAACATATAGCAGACCTGGCACATCTTCAGAATACACAAGGCCAGGCTCGGGAACGCGAAGCAGCTCAAGTTATTCAAGGCCAGGCTCGGGTTCGGGTAGTAGTTCAGGCTACTCAAGGCCAAGTTCCACTACACGAAGCAGTTCAGGCTATTCCCGGCCAAGTTCCGGCTCTCGAAGCAGCTCAAGCTACTCAAGACCAAGCTCGCCTTCAAGGAGTACTTCCAGCTATTCCCGGCCAAGCTCCGGTTCTCGAAGCAGCTCAAGTTACTCACGCCCAAGCTCCGGTTCGGGGAGCAGATCAAGTTACTCAGGATCCAGTTCTCCTTCACGCAGCAGTTCAGGTTCATCATCGGGAAGGTCCAGCAGCAGTCCGAGCAGATCATCCGGCGGAAGCTCAAGATCCGGCAGCAGGAGATAAAAACATTTTACATATAATTATTTGTTAAAACATTTGTCAAACAATTAAAAAAAAGACACAATGAAAAGGATTACTTTAATATATTTCATCATACTATCCTCAGCAATAATTAAAGCGCAAGGATTTGAAGAAGCAGTCAGGTTCTCGCAGAATTTTGCAGGAGGAACAGCCAGGTATACATCAATGGGAGGTGCATTTGGTGCCCTTGGCGGAGATATTTCAGTATTAAGTACAAACCCTGCCGGAATAGCGGTATTTCAAAATGGAGCTTTTACATTTACTCCGGGGTATAATAAGAATCTTACTAAAACAAGATATAATGGTACTAACAGGGATGAATTTGATCTTAATTTTAGTATAGATAACCTCGGGCTGGTAACAGCCCTAAAAACAAAAAATAAACAGCTGGTAAACATAAACTTCGGATTTGGCTTTAACAGGATTGCCGATTTTGGGTCCAAGCAAATTTTTGAAGGAATAAATCCGGGTAGTTCCCTGGTTGATTTTTTTCTACATCAGGCCAGAGACAAATATCCTCAGGATCTGGATCCCTATGTTGAAGGATTGGCTTATCAGGGATATGTAATCGATCTGGATACCAATTTTTTACCTGACCTGGTTTACACAACATATATGCCTGTTGCCGATGAAACTTATCAGAAAAGGATTACTGAAACCAGTGGCAGGATTAATGAATGGGACTTTACATTCGGCGTCAATTATGCTCATACGTTATACTTTGGAGCATCATTAGGTATCCGGTCTGTTTATTATGAAGAAATGTATAACCATAGTGAATCGGACTATCTTTCTCATAACGAACTGCTTTTTGATTATTACCGGTTTAATGAATACAGGGGAACCGGCTACAATTTCAAGTTCGGATTTATATACAAACCAATACAGTTAATTAGAATAGGAGGAGCAATTCATACTCCTACAATTATAAATTTTGAACATGAATACGATGCAAATTTATACTCTGTTTTTGCTAATCCTTCTAACGTTTACCCGGTGAATGCGTATGGTGATTATTACGATATAGGAGTGAATGACTATAAAATGATTACTCCGCTTAAGGCTATCGGAAGTATTGGTCTTCAGTTTAAAAAGCTGTTACTGTTAAGTTTCGATTATGAATATATTGATTACTCACAGATTCGTTACCGCGAGGATGCCGATCTGAATGAAATGGATCAGGTTAACATGTTAATGTCAGATTATCTGAAACCAGCCGGGAACATTAAAGCAGGAGCCGAGCTTAGGCTTGGAGATTTTTCATTCAGGGGAGGGTTCACAAATTATGGAACTCCCTATGGTAACAATGATTATAATAAGGATGCCAAACATTATTCTATCTCATCCGGAATAGGTTTACAGGTGAATGCGTTCTTCTTTGATGTATCCTACAGATATACTGTCAGGGAAGAATTATTAAGGGCTTATGATAATTTCGACAGCTTCGTGGATGCAGACTATAGAATCTCAAAAATAACCACAACTATTGGTTTCAGGTTCTAATAAACATAGGTAAGCATTAAAATTTACAGGGGCAGTTAAATTTAGCTGCCCCTTTTTATTTTATACATTTTCTCAGTATTTCCAAGGTATTCGGACCCTCATTAAAAAGCAGATCGATAATACTTAAATTCGGTATAAAACCATGTTTTTCAATAAAAACCTGGTTGTATCTGTAAGGTACAAACCTGCTGTCTTTTCCGGCCAGTCTTTTTTTTGGATTTATGCATTCCCTTAAATCCATTTCATGCCAGTATTTCCTGTGAAATGACTCTGTGAGATTTATTTTTATATCTATATCAAGAAAACCAAGCAGTAACAACAGTATTTTCTGATTAAAATCCAGAAGTGTTTTTTCTTTGTCACTGTAAAAGTTCCTTAAATCGTCCTCATAAAATTCAAAGAAGGGCGAGGACCTGTAGGCCGACACTATTGAATTCCAGTGAATTCTCTGCCAATTCGTATCATAATCTATCAATATGTCTTTTGTTTTTGTATTGATTCTGTTTATCTTCTTTACCGGTATTATAAGTGTCATTTTACCGTTAGTCCCGTAAATATAACAGCGGTTTCTGTATGATTGCTTTAAGTAAGTCTCATGCTGCTCAATATATACTTTTGGATAAAGAATAAACTTCGTAAAATATTGTACCGGACCCATGTAGGCAGGAGAAAGAATAGCTGCTTTATACCCGGATTTTAATGTTTTTGTCCCCATTTAGCTTAATTCATTAAAATAATCTAACCTGTATACAACCTTCCCTGCCATGTATTTCTTTCTTCGAGTCTTTTTTCCAGTAGCGACAAAATCTGATCATAGCGTAATCCCCACTGTATTCCTGAATTATATCGCGGGGGAACTTCACCTGCAATCCTTTCCACAATAAATGCAGGATTCAGAAGCTCAAGATAATTAACCATAAAGTCTATATACTCGTCAAAATTAAAAATATAAAACCCGCCGGGGTTCTTTTTATACTCTTCTGCAACTGCGGTTTCTTTAATTATCTGCAACTGGTGTAATTTAATATTGTTCAGAGGTAACCCTGAAATTATCTTTGCCGAATTCAACATTTCTTCCTTTGATTCGCCAGGCAACCCAAAAATCATGTGGGCACCGGTACGGATTCCCATTGCTGATGTTTCATTTATAGCTTTAACTGTTTCCTCAAATGTGTGGCCACGGTTAATTCTTTTGAGAGTATCATTATTACATGATTCAATACCGTATTCAATAACTATATAATAATCCTCTGCCAGTTTTTTAAAGTATTCTAATTTTTCATTGTCCATACAATCGGGCCTGGTACCAATTACCAGTCCGATTACCCTCTCATTTTCAAGTGCCTGGCCATAAATTTCCTGTAAATCTTCCAGTGGTTTATATGTATTTGAAAACGCCTGAAAATATGCCAGGTACTTATCAGCGGTCTTATATCTTGTTTCATGAAATAATATACCCTCCAGTATCTGCTGTTTTATTGGCTTTTCTGCCCTGCAATATGAGGGACTGAAAGCATCGTTATTACAGAAGGTACATCCTCCGGTTCCTTTGGTCCCGTCTCTATTCGGACAGGTAAATCCTGCATGTATGGAAACCTTTTGCACACGGCCCCCAAAAAGTTCTCTCAGGTAATTTGTATAAGCATTAAATCTTCTGTTATGTCCCCATGGAAATATCATATATACTTACTGAATATTATTTTGCAGTGTAAAATGATAATATATCTTAAGCCTTAATTATTTTACCTGTACTTATGTACCAGACATAAGACTCTACACCGTCATAGCCCATTTCTTTCAGGAAAATGCCGTATTCCCTTATCTGATCCAGATATTCCTTTCTTTCAATGACCCCGAATTTGTAATCAATGATTATTGCATTATTATCTTTTATAATAACCCTGTCAGGTCTCCTGGCCGAGCCATCAGGAAGAATAATATCCTTTTCATTAAATACTTTCCAGTCATCTGAAAACCAGCTTCTGATTTGAACATCATTAAATATTTGCTTCACATCCCTGATTATAGAATCCTTTTCTGCAAGTCCGATCTTACCCTCAAGATAAACTCTTTCTGTAGCCCTGTCTATATCATCTATTGTAACAATGTCAGCAAATATTTCATGCATTATTTTACCGTAGTTTAAAGGCTTTGCTTTAATTTCTGTATCAGGTGTAAAAAACTCACTCACCTGATATGCTATTCTTAGTTTTTTTCTGCTGTCTGCTGACGGATATTCCCTGATCTTGTTAACAGGGTGTTCATCATAATATTTATCCGTTTCAATATTTTCCAGAACTCCATATTCAAAGACCCGGAGTGCATTATTATAATATTTATCAAATAATAACATATTGAGGTCATCTTTGCCTGATTCGTTATCCTTATGAGAAAGAGTGAATATATTAAATAAAAGGTCGGATACCGTCGATATCTTACTGCTTGTTTTACTTCCCATATCAGTCAGACAATATAGGGCATCGCTTGCTCTTGTAAAAGCGACATATAAAAGATTTAAATTATCTACATAAATCTTTAATTTTTCAATAAAATATTCGCTGGCAAATGAGGTGTCTTTTAAGTTTTGAGAATAATAAACAGGAACGATATCCAGCTTACTAAATGGCTTTTTGGAGGGTTTACACCATATTATTTGTTTCCTTGGATGATTATCAATACGCCAGTTACAATATGGAATTATTACTGCCTTGAATTCCAGTCCTTTTGCTTTATGGATGGTCATTATTCTGATAGCATCCTGAGCTTCAGATATGGATATGCTTCTTTTAGAGCCAATATCTTCCCAATATTCAAGAAATGTATAAATATTTGATGAATTTTTATTTGAATAGTCAAGTACCAAATCCTGAAAAGCCTGAATAAATGGTAATTCACCTGCAATATTGTTCAGAGAAAATATTTCAATTAAACGTTCAACCATCTCATAAAGAGAAAGACTCTTTAAATAATCCACAGATTTGATAAAAGACTCCTGCAGTAATTCATTTAAAAGAGTATTAAAATCTTTAGTATTTAAATTTTCAATTTTTATCACATTATTATCTTTATCTCCGGCTTTTATATAATTCAGATATTCAGAGACAATGAAGTAATTGTTAATAGTATCGTCTTTATTAATAAAAAATTTTAAGACCGCAATCAGAAATCTCACTGCCGAGGAACTGACTATATAGAGTGATTCATCAGATATTACGTCATACCTGTATTTACCTCCTGATTCATTATTTTTTTTGTACTCAATTAAAAAGTCAGCAATATCCTTACCTTCTTCTTTTTTCCTTGTCAGGACTGCAATATCTTTTAACCTGTAACCCTTATCCTGTAGTTCCTTCAAAATATTTATCAGATTATCCTTTATATGACTATCATCTTTATCTTCTATAATCTGAATTTTAATATAACCTTTTTCGCCACTATCAGTTTTTGCACATAACTGGCGAACATCACTGTATATATTAACTATATTATTCTTCAGCTTTTCTGAATCAGGATGAATTTTAAATTCAGATAACTCATTGTTAAAGTTGTCCTGCAGAACTTTTGCTGCCCTGATAAAAAAGGAGTTATTAAAGTCAACTATCTTCTTATGGCTTCTCCAGTTTTTATCAAGAGTATAAGTATTAATACTTTCGCGGTAAAAATCATTAAAAACTCTTTCGGTTAATATTTCCCAGTCAGTACTTCTCCATCTGTATATTGATTGTTTAGCGTCTCCCACAACCATATTGTCATAATTTTGAGATAGGCTGTTGTCAATTAACGGGCGAAAATTATTCCACTGAAATCTGGATGTATCCTGAAATTCATCAATCATAAAATGGTGATAGTAGTTACCTGTTTTTTCATAAATAAAGGGGGCATCATTATTCTCTATTATTTTATTCAGGAAGGCTGAAGCATCACTTAGCAGAAACAAATTTCTTTCATTGGTATATTTTAAAATTTCCCTGGTAATATCAGACAATATGCCGAGTGTAAAAATGTTAGACAGTATTGTCCTGGAAGTCTTGTAATCATTATAATTTTTACTAATGAGATCAATGATATCAATCAGCATCTCATTCAGACCCTTTTCAAATATCTCCTTAATCCGGCTTTTCATTTCAGATGTCTGGCTATACCATCTTTCCGGGGAGTTTACAGCTTCCAGAACTCTGGATCCGGGCTTCTGGAAATTCCGGGAAGCAAGCTTTAAAAAATATCCTGCGGGTCCGCTTTGTTTATAACTGAAATCGTCAACAGATAATGAAAAAGAAGATATTAATTCCAGCCCTTCGGTTCCTTTCAGCACCAGAGTATTTTCAAAATGTTTGACTATCTTGTATAAATCAGATACATAACCTGCCAGGAATTCTTTATTTCTGAGCTTCCCGGAAATAATATCACTATATTCCCTGAATTCTTCCTTAAAGACTTCCCTGCCCAATTCAAGAATATCATTCTTAAAATTCCAGCTCTTCCCTTCTTCAGTCCTGTTAAGAGCAAATCTTATCAGCCATTCTCTCAGTGATAAATCGTTACCGGTTTCAAGAAAAAGCCTGTCAACAGCTTCCTTAAGTACGTTATCAGTATCCAGTTCTATAGTGTATCCGTGTTGAATGCCTATTTCACGTGTAAATGACCGTACGATCTTCTGAAAAAAACTGTCTATTGTACTAACTGAAAATCTGGAATAATCATGCAATATCTTTTTCAGAATTATGTCTGATTTAGTCCTTACTATTCTTTCCGGGAATCCTGTCCGCGCCATAATAAATTCAAGGTATTCAGAATCCTGGTTTGCTGATAGTCTGTACAACTCTCCTATTATCCTGCTTTTCATTTCTTCAGTAGCTTTATTGGTAAAGGTTACTGCCAGGATGTGCCTGAAATTATCGGTTTCCCTGAACAATAATTTCAGAAATTCGCTGGTTACCTTGTATGTTTTACCTGAACCGGCTGATGCACAGACTATTGCAAGTTCTGACATAAAAGATCAATAAAATATTTTAATTGAGGAAAATAAAGAACTAATATCAAGAAAAACTTTTAATTTTTAAAGATATATAAGTTAACTTTTAAATATGGAATAAAAAAGGGACTGTTTTGAATTTCAAGACAGTCCCTGATATTTAACGGCATTTCATTATGCCGTGCGGTATATTGAGTCTGATGCTAATTACTATTTCAAATATTCATAATAAAATGTGTCATGTACTTCCGACCACACCCAGTTCCTTATCTCTTTAACCGGATATCCGTCTGAATTATACTCATACTGATATTCAAAATTCGGAGGCATTGCGCAGGAAAGCATATTTTCGTTATGATACTTCAGAGGGTTATTATATTGAATAATATCGGTGGGCAGACCCCAGTTATACCTCGGATTATTCTTATCATCATATTCATATTCACTTGATGACAGCGTAAACTGAAATTCTTCATCCTCACCTTCTATCCTTGTAATAACATTACCCCTGGAATCATATGTATAAAAAATATTCCATGAATCTCTTTCCCGAACAGTAACTAATCCCTTTTCAATCTGTCCTTCTGAGTTATATGTAAATTCAGTTACCCTGTAAATTTCACTATCGTTATAATGAGAATTTAATTTTATAAATCTCCCTGATTCATCGTATTCATAGGTTTCATAATAATCATCTGAATATTCTTTCATAATAGCTTTGCCTTCGTTGTTATATTTATATGCTTCAAAGTTATAAACAGAATCATCATAATAGTAATTGAGTCTTATCAGCTTCTTATTATCATTATAAATATATTCCTGGTATACTTTAGCTTCTTTAAAAATTTTGCTTATTAAAAAATCTGTAGTAGCCGGCTTGATATCTGAAGGTTCCTTTTCACACGCAGTAAATAGTAAAAAGGATATAACACATAACAAAAATATAAATACTCTGGGAGTATGCATTTGATTGCGATTTTAGTATGATCTGTTTTCTAATACAGATGAAATTTTTTAACAAAGGTTGCGTGAATTAAAAATTCATATATTCAATATGAAATATTTTTGATATTGGCAAATGTCTTGTATTAAGGAAAGGATTAATTAAAAACTAGAATGGAAATTCATCAAAATATTTCTTTTCAAGCTTTTCAAAATCAGGGGATTCAGCTAATTGATGTACAGGATTACCATCAACATAAATTGCCTTATGCGGTTTAACCGGACATGCGTATTCACAGGCTCCGCATCCAATACATGTAGGCGGATTTATAAATGGTATTGTTAAATCTTCTATATAAGGCACCATACTCACAGCCTGGGTTGGACAATGTTCAGAACATGAACCGCATGCGGTTTTATCGGTATATACTACGCAGTTTTTCATAATAAAATGTACTCTTCCTACCTGCGTTAGTTTTTTATCTTCTTTGGTTAATGGTAATATTGCACCTGTAGGACATACTTCTCCGCAAATAGTGCACTCATAATTACAGTAATTAGTCTTATAGTCCATATGAGGTTGCATCATACCTGTAAAACCATACTCGAGAAATGATGGTTGCAATACTTTTGTCGGACAGGCAGTAACACATAAGTGACAGGCAGTACAGTTATTAGTGTAATGTCTTATACTCCCGGAGCCGGGTGGTGAAACAGGATTATCCTTTTCAACAGGTATCAGCTTCTTAACAGTATTATCATTTTGCTGCGATCTGGCCAGTTTTGACAGGCCGATTAGCCCCACTGCATACATTACAGATTTGGTAACGAATTCTCTCTTGCTCGCATCTGTGGTATCTTTAATGGCTATTGTCTCTTTTCTGAAATCAAATTTATATTTAATAGCATCCTCGGGACATGGTTTTATGCAATTATAACAGGCTATACAACGCGAAAAATCAACATCAATATTTTTAATATCAATACAATTTGCCTTACATACAGCAATACATTTACCACACTTTGTGCATGTTATGCTATTAATTTTAATTTTAAATACCGATAACCTTGAGAGTAACCCGAGCAACGTACCAACAGGACATACGGTATTGCAATATAATCTCCCATGATAGAAAGAAATCCAGATAATAAATCCCAGGAAAGCTATTGGGAATAATGCAGTGACAAGATTAAATGTCTCATAATTAACAGGATAAATAAAGTACATGTTGGCTTTTTCAGAAAATATCGATATTATATTATTTATGCCTATAACAAGTGGCTGAAACAAATCTGACAAAATTCTCCCATAATTACTATAAGGATCCAGAAGGTTTAGCAGGAAAATACTGCCAAACAATAAGAAAATTAAAGGTAATACAAGGAATAGATATCTAAGCACATTATGAGCCTTCGCGAATTTGTATTTCTTTTTTATTCTGATTTTTTTTGCCAGGTAAGATATTACATCCATAAAAATTCCCAACGGGCAGACAGTAGAGCAGTATACCCTGCCAAATAGAACATTAATAATAATTATTATTATAAATCCAATGGCTGCATAACCTAAAACATGGATAAACTTAATAATCGATGGAATAAACTGCAAAAAAAGTATAAAATCAGAAAATGACGCAGGTATAATTCCCCTGAAATCAATGAATAGAAGTGAAATTGAAATAAGAAAAATTAAAGAAATGAGTATCCTTAAAATCTTAAAATATTTCTGACTCATAAAATTAAATGACAATTCTTTTAATTCTCATTTTATCCAGATCACTGTTTCCTGAGCCTAATTTTTCAGCCATTGCAATATGTCTGACTTGCTCCGGTACTAAACCAAAAATCTTAGTACAAGCAGCATCTGCTGCTACCATGTCAGTACTGAGAACCTGATACTTCATTGTAACAACGTCATTAACCGAAACGCCTCTGGGACCATTTCTTTTTAATACCCTGTAAGCATCAACAACATTAAGATCAGGTTTACGATAAGTGGTAAAATCAGCAATACACTGATGCAAGTCATTAGCATGCCACCAGCTTCTGTTCCAAACAATGCCCATTAAATTTTTCATGCATATTGACAGTCTTGTTCCCCCATGGTTTTTTAAAGTCGGCACATTTATAAACACATCTGATTCTAATATGAGCTCGTGTACTTTTGTATTCTTCAAAATTATACCTCTCTTAACCTCAACAGGATGATAATTGGCTGAGCTGTTACCGGGAACCATTTTACCACCTGCTTTCTTGACTGCAGCTTCAATTCCACTGTTCCTGTAACACCTGGTCCATTCATTACATGTATGATCAAAAACATAAACATCCTTTGCGCCTGCTTGCAGGCAATGTTCAATAATTCTGCCAACAAGACCGGGATTTGTGTCTGCAGCTCTTTCCGGGGTTGAATCCCACCCAATATTTGGTTTTACTACAACAGTCTGGTTCCTCTTAACAAACTTCGATATTCCTCCCAGTGATGCAATCGCTTTGTCAAACATAGCTTCGGCACTGCCTCCTTTTATAGCAACAAGATCATAGGGCAACTCATCAGATTTATATTTATTGATGGCAAACAGTTTTTCATTATTTAATACTGAAAGCGCCGTTCCTGCTATAACACCAGCTCCTACTGATTTTTTGATAAACTCTCTTCTTTTCATAATTTCTGGATTTTTTCGTTCAATTAAATATTGAAAAAAATCATTTCTCTAATTGATACGGAAAGTTAGTTAATTTTGTAAAAATTAGCTTTTATGATTGATATTTAGAAGAAATTTAGAAAGAATTTAGAAAGATTTTAAATAAGAACAGGAATACCGAATATTAAACATTATTTATATTTAATAAGATATCTTAAATAATTCCTAATTTTAGCAAGCTACATGATTATTCTACAATAATTATTATACTTTTAGAATATGAAAATACTATATTACGAATGTTTTGCCGGTATAAGCGGTGACATGAACCTTGGGGCCATGATCGATGTTGGAATAAAGCCTGATTACCTGATAAAGGAGTTAAAAAAGCTGAACCTTAAAGATTATGAGCTGAAAATATTTAAAGATCAGAGAAAAGGGATCTCAGGAACCAAGGTTGATGTATTAATAAAAGGACAAAAAGATGATACAGTTGATGATAATAAACAGCATAGTCACAGAAATTTAAGTGATGTTCAAAAAATAATAAGTAAAAGTGATTTGAATGAAAATGTAAAAAACCTCAGCCTGAAAATATTCGGCAAAGTAGCCGAGGCTGAAGCAATAATACATGACAAAAACATAAATGATATATATTTTCATGAAGTTGGAGCAATAGATTCAATAGTAGACATTGTGGGGGCAGCAATTTGTATAGATTACCTGAAACCTGATAAAATATATAGTTCAACTGTTGAGCTAGGTAGTGGATTTACACATTGTGCTCATGGCACCTTACCTGTACCCGCACCTGCATCAGTTGAAATACTGAAAGGAAAACCTGTCAAAAGGGGTACGGTACAATATGAAGCCACAACTCCGACAGGAGCCGCAATATTGGCTGCCTGTGCCGATGAATTTACAGATATTATAAATTTTGCTGTTGAAAAAATTGGCTATGGTATTGGAAGTAAGGATGAAAATATTCCCAATGTACTTAGAGTATATTTAGGTAGCGATACACCTGCAGAATCAACTGAAAAAATATCTTCATCAATTGTTGAATGTAATATAGATGATATGAATCCCGAATATTATGATTATATCATTGATTCTCTATTCGATGCAGGAGCAAAAGATGTTTATATTACACCAATTATTATGAAAAAATCCAGACCGGCTGCCAAACTGAGTGTACTTTGTGATACCGGTACAGAAAAGAATATTGAAGAAATCTTATTTAAGGAAACATCTTCACTTGGATTAAGAAAATATACAGTTGAAAAAATAACTCTCGACAGGAAAATAGAACATATAAAAACAATATACGGAGAAGTAAAAATTAAATCTGCCTTTTACAAGAACAAGCTAATTAAATCAAAGCCTGAATATGAAGATTGTATAAGAATTGCAAAAGAGAAAAATATACCAATCAACGAGGTGTACAGGATGGTTGAGAAGCTAATGAATGAAAAAGATGGAAGAATTAAAGAATAATGAAAAATATAAAAAGCTAATTGCATATCTGAAAAACCTTGAAAGTGCTGCCGTGGCTTTTTCAGGAGGAGTAGACAGTACATTCTTGCTGGCTGCTGCTAGGGAAGCCCTTTCTGATAAGGTTGTTGCATTTACGGTCAGATCACCCTATATACCTGACTGGGAAATCAAGGAGGCAAGGCAGATAGCAAACAAGCTATCGGCAAGACATATGGTTTTTGAGACAGAAATCAGTGACTCAATTTTACATAATCCTGAGAACAGATGTTATTTATGTAAAAAATTCATTTTTACCAGGTTAGTTGGTGAGGCTAAGAAGCTAAATATTAATTATGTAATTGAAGGAACAAATTCCGATGACACAGGAGATTTCAGGCCCGGGATAAAGGCATTAAGGGAATTGGATATTAAAAGTCCGCTCCTGGAAAATAAGATTTCAAAAGAAGATATAAGATATTTTTCCAGATTACTGAACCTGGAGACATGGGATAAACCGGCATATGCATGTTTGCTTACAAGGATTCCCTATAATACCCGAATCCGTGAGGAAGAACTGAGACGTATTGAGCATGCCGAAGTATTTCTAATGACTCTTGGATTCAAAGGTGTAAGGGTAAGAAGCCACAATAACCTGGCCAGAATAGAGCTAAATAAAGAACAGATTACTGATATTTTTCAAAACAGTTTAAGAGATAAAATTGTTAATAAGTTCAAAGATATAGGCTATACATATATAACAATTGACATTGAAGGATACAGGACAGGGAGTATGAATTTAAAGGAAGGCTGAAAAGAAGGATTATTTGTTATATTGATTTTATAAATTTGTTTTAAAGGGTTAGAATAAATTAATTTAATAACAACAATGAATCCGGAAAATTTAAAAAGACTGTTACAGGAAGTTAAAAACGGTAAAACAGATATTCAGGAAGCACTTAACCAGTTAAAGGACTTCTCCTTTAAAGACCTGGGGCATACAAAGATAGATAACCACCGGGAACTGCGGACAGGTTATCCGGAAGTTATTTTCTGTTCAGGTAAAACAGTAGAGCAGGTACGAGACATTATCAGCCATATGCTGACAAAGAATAATAACATTCTGGCTACAAGGGCTGACAAAGAAATTTTTGATTCTGTTAAGAAAATCTGTGCAGATGCAAAATTTAATGCTGCAGCAAGGACTATTACCATTAAAAGAAAGGACTTAAAAATACCTGGCACTGTCATATCTGTTGTATCTGCGGGAACTTCTGATATGCCGGTCGCAGAGGAAGCAGCTGTTACTGCCGAGTTCTTTGGTAATAAAGTACAGCGTGTATTTGATGTAGGTGTTGCAGGTATTCACCGTCTGTATGATAAACTGGATGAGATACGCAAATCAAAGGTAATAGTTGTTGTTGCAGGAATGGAGGGCGCCCTCCCCAGTATAGTAAAGGGACTTGTAGATAAACCCGTTATAGCGGTACCCACAAGCATTGGATACGGGGCAAATTTTAACGGATTATCTGCCCTGCTGGGAATGCTCACAAGTTGTGCCAGCGGTGTTACGGTTGTAAATATAGATAACGGCTTCGGCGCAGGATTTGCTGCCAGTATGATTAATAAATTGTGACCTACTTTCTTCAGGATATTGCCAGCCAGTTATTCTCTAAGTACAAAGATGTCTTGGCGGATATTTGCATAGTATTTCCAAATAAAAGGGCAAGGCTGTACTTTAATAAATACCTCTCTGAACTTACAGATAAACCCTTATGGTCTCCTGAATACTATACAATTAATGAATTAATGCAACATCTCTCAGGTTTACAGGTTGCTGACCCATTAACACGGATTTTTGAATTATATTATACATTTAAAAGAGTAACACAGTCACCTGAAAGTTTTGATGACTTTTATTTTTATCTCGAAATACTTTTGGCTGATTTCGATGATATTGATAAAAACCTTGTTGAACCTGCAGATATATTTCAAAATCTGGCAAAAATTAAAAACATTGAAACCTATTTTAATTACCTTACAGATAATCAAATAGAAATAATAAGGAGATTCTGGAATACTTTTCTGCCAGTAAATATTTCTGAAGATCAAAAGAATTTTTTATCTCTGTGGGAATCGATGTACAAAATATATACGGCATTTAACGATGCCCTCAGAAATAAAAACCTGGCATATGAAGGCATGGCATATAAAGAAGTAATAAATAAGATTAATTCAGACAAACTGAATAATCTGAATGCCCAAAAGTATATTTTCGTTGGATTCAACGCATTAAACAAATGTGAAAGACAATTATTCCGTCTTCTGCTTAATGCCGGGAAGGCTGAATTTTACTGGGACTATGATGATTATTATATTAATAATACAATACATGAGGCCGGTTATTTCCTGAGAAATAATATTAAAGAATTTCCTGCTCCTGTAAATTCACTAAAACACAATAATATTTCACAACAGGAAAAGAAAATATCATTTATATCCGTACCTTCAAATATCGGGCAGGCCAAGATAATTTCCCGGTGTATGGAAAAGATTGGAAATCTGCAGGACATCGATTTAAATAAAACAGTAATTATTCTGGCTGATGAGAATTTATTGCTGCCCGTATTAAATTCTATTCCTGAAGAAATTAATGAGATAAATGTATCAATGGGTTATCCGTTTAAAGAGACTTCTGTATATAGTTTTATTGAAAAATTAGTTGATACACACCGCAATAAGAGAATAAACAGCAAAGGACAAATACAATTCTATTACAAAGACGTTATATCCTTATTAAAACTTCCTGTCTTTATTGATATTATGCAGGAAGAGATTAATACATTAATACATAAGATAACAAGTCAGAATAAGGTATTTATTAGTATTGATGAGCTAAGGACCAGTGATATTCTGGCTGATATTTTTATTGATATTCAGGAACCCAAAGATATACCCTCTTATATTCTAAGGATACTTGAGGTTATAATAGGCAACTACAAACAAAAAAAATCCGAAGTCAATACAGAGATTAAAGTTGAACTGGATTTTATTTATAACGCATATATTTATATCCAGAGATTTAAAGAAATACTCCAAAACACCACAATTGAATTCTCGGCAAATACGCTGTTTAAGCTCCTGATCAACATATTAAAAAGACTAAGCATCCCCTTCAGTGGGGAGCCATTAGCAGGCCTGCAAATTATGGGTATCCTGGAGACACGCACTCTGGATTTTGACAATGTAATTATGCTGTCCCTGAATGAGGGCATTTTCCCGAAATCACTGAATATACCTTCGTTCATTCCCTTTAGCCTGAGATACGGTTTTGAATTACCAACACCGGAACATCAGGATGCCATATATGCCTATTACTTCTACAGGTTAATTCAGCGTAGCAAAAATATCTTCCTTGTTTATAATTCGAGAACTGACGGACTTTTTACAGGTGAACGGAGCAGATTTATGCACCAGATATTTTATGAATCAGTTTTTAAGGTTAACGAGGAAAGCTTTACTTATGATATTTCACCGGTTACCAAAAAATCCATAGCAGCAAGAAAAAACATTAATGAATTAAATACTTTAAAAGAGTACATAAAATCAGGTTCAGCAGCATACCTGACGCCAAGTGCCATAAATACATTTTTAAACTGTGCTTTAAAGTTCTATTTCAGATATGTTGCAAAATTGAAGGAGCCCGAGGAAGTGATTGAAGATATAGATCCGGCAGTATTCGGAAGTATATTACACAAGTCAATTAATCTGATTTATAAACCTTATGCCGATGACTGGATAAATAAAGACATATTAAATCAGATTACTGGTAATAAAAACATTTATGAATCAGCTATTAATGATGCATTCATTGAAGAATATTTCAAAGAAACCAGGGAGAAAAGCAATATAGATATAACAGGAAGAAACCTGATAATTAAGGAAGTCATTAAAAAATATTTGATGCAAATCCTTGAAATTGACAAACTCTATTCACCCTTCAGTATTATTAGCCTGGAAAAGCATTACACGGCATATTTACCGGCAGTTATTAATAATAATCCTGAAAAGGTGAGAATAGGAGGTATAATTGACAGGATAGACGAAAAAGACGGGAAAATAAGAATAGTGGACTATAAGACTGGACAGGCAGAAAATTCATTTAAAAGTATCGATTCCCTTTTCGATGAAAAAGGTTCGTTGAGAAACAGTTCTGTTTTTCAGACTTTCATGTATTCTTTGATTTTCTCTTATAATAACACGGATTCAGATATTGTTCCTTCACTTTATTTCATAAGAGAATCATTTACCAAAGATTTTGATTTCAGGATTATATTAAATAAGGGAGGGAAAGATATCCGGTCCATAAACAGTTTTAAATTATTATCCGGTGAATTCAGCCACAGGCTGCAGCAAACAATAGAGGACATTTACAACGAAAAAAAGGAATTTACTCAAACCGATGATTTAAAGGTATGTTCATATTGTCCTTATGCCAGGATTTGCCATAAAGAGGGGATATAAAGCATATTTTCACAAACCCTGCAAATCAATCATCAATTAAATCAGGCCTGAGTTTTTTTGTTTTTTCTATTGACTTTTCCAGTCTCCATTTTTCAATTTCCCTGGTATTACCTGATAATAATATATCAGGCACCTTCCAGCCTTTATAATTTGCCGGTCTTGTATACACAGGAGGAGCCAGCAGATTGTCCTGAAATGAATCGGTAAGAGCCGATGTTTCATCTGAAATCACACCCGGTACAAGACGGCATACACTATCGGTAATTATAGCAGCAGCCAGCTCCCCTCCTGTCAAAACATACTCACCTATAGAAATCTCACGTGTTATCAAATGATCCCGAATTCTTTGATCTAGTCCTTTATAATGGCCGCAAAGAATAATAACATTCTCTAAAGTAGAAAGATAATTAGCTGTCTTCTGCGTAAATCTTTCACCATCCGGTGTTGTACAGACTATCTCATTGTAATTCCTTTCACTTTTTAATTTGTTGATTAAGATGTCAACCGGCTCAATGCACATAACCATTCCTGCTCCTCCTCCGAAGACATAATCATCTACCTGTTTATGTTTATTCTGTGCATAATCTCTGATATTATGCACATTAATCTCAACAAAGCCTCTTTCCCTGGCACGTTTAAGGATAGAATGATTCATGGGACTTTCAAGAAGCTCGGGCAAAATTGTTAAAATATCGATTCTCATATGACTCATTAATCTTATAAATAACTATTAAACAATGTTATGGTATTGTAATTTAATATAATTATAAATATTTAGTATAAAAATATAAAGTCTGTAAAAATCTTGAAATTCAGGATTGATAACAGCTTAAAATATATCTTATATACATAATTACCTTTAAAAAACTTTGACTATTAGTTGTTAATGTATATTTTCGTAGTTTATTATTTGAATGTTCAATCATTTATATGACTAATAGCTAAATGCTATGGCAGATAATGAACATGAAAACTCTGTTCTTAATGAACAATTCAGCGAAATTAATGAAAATGCTGAAAATATAAAGAAGCCTGAAACGTTTAATAAGAAATCTGCTGATCAAGCTAAGGATAGTAATAATATGAAGGAAGAAGAAACCAGCAAATCTAAAAAGGACGTAGTAGAGAATTCCAAATCCGGAAAAAATAAGATGGCTCAGCCTGAACCTGAAGCTAAGACAAAAGGTAAGTCAGCTTCCGGTTCAAAGAAAACAGTTAAAGGTAAAGAAGAACAATCAAAAAAACCTGCCGGTTCAAAAGCTAAATCAACAAAGAGTACAGCTGCGACAAAACAGGATAAGACAAAAAAGAAAACCGGCAAGAAAGTCATTACAGACGATAAGTCAGATGAACAGATAAAAACACCAGCTGCCACTGCAAAAAAGAATAAAGAAAAAAAATCACCCAAAGAAACTGCAGAAAAGAAAAAAGCAAAGAAATTAGCAGAACCTGAACAGGCATTACCTGAGGATACAGATAAAAAGATAGAAAAAGATAAAAAGCCTGAAAAGGAAGAAGGCAATAAACACCAAGTTATAGAGAAAGAAGAAATAATCGATTATTCATTCCTGAACAAAAAAGATTTAGTTGATACCCTCAAAGATATTATTGATAACAAATCCATACTCCAAATAAAAAATGATGTAGAATTAATTAAAATAAATTTTTATAAGAAACATAAAGCTGATATTGAAAAGAAGAGGAAGAATTTTCTCCAGGAAGGGGGTGACATCGAAGATTTTAAAGTAGAAGAGGAACCTCTGGAAAGGATGCTCAAAGAATACTTAAAGAAATACAAAGAGATTAAAGCTGAGTACAATAAGAAACTGGAAGATGAAAAGCAGGAAAACCTGGATAAGAAATACCAGATAATAGAAGAAATAAAGGATCTGGTTAACAGGAAAGAATCTATAAATAAGACCTTTCACGAATTCAGGGAATTACAGAAAAAATGGAGATCAATCGGATTAGTACCCCAGCAAAATGTTAAAGACCTGTGGGAAACCTATCACCATCATGTTGAAGCTTTTTATGATTATATAAAAATCAATAAGGAATTACGTGACCTGGATCTTAAGAAAAATCTTGAGTCTAAAATTGAGTTATGTGAAAATGCCGAAGAGTTATTATTAGAGCCAAATATTATTTCAGCATTTAATGAATTACAGAAATTGCACGAACAATGGCGTGAGATTGGCCCCGTACCTCCCGACATGAGAGTTGAAATCTGGGAAAGATTTAAAGAAACCACTTCAAAAATTAATAAGAAGCACCAGGAATACTTTCTTAACTTGAAAAAAGAGCAGAAGAAAAACCTTGAAGCTAAAAGCGTATTATGTGAAAAGGCAGAAGAAATAAATAGCATGGCAATAACAACTCACAAGGAGTGGGAAAGCAGGTCGAATGATATAATTGAGCTTCAAAAGGTCTGGAAAACCATCGGATTTGCACCTAAAAAAGATAATAATAAGATCTATAACAGGTTTCGTAATGCATGCGACAACTTCTTTAATAAAAAACGGGAGTTCTATTCACAAAACAGGGAGCAGCAAAATGATAATTTACAGTTAAAAACAGATCTGTGTGTTCAGGCAGAAGCATTAAAAGAAAGTAATGAATGGAAAAAAACTACTGAAGAACTTATTACCTTACAAAAAAGATGGAAAGAAATAGGGCCTGTCCCCTATAAATATTCTGACAAAATATGGAGAAGATTCAGGCAGGCCTGTGATAAATTTTTTGAAAAAAAAGAAACTTATTTCTCACATATAGACAACTCATATGAACAAAATCTAAAGAAAAAGGAAGAATTGATAGAAAAGATAGAAAAACTGGATATAACTGATAATGTAGAAGAATGCTTAAAGAAATTAAAGGAATTTCAGAGAGAGTGGGCTGAAATAGGTTTTGTTCCTTACAAAAGCAAGGATGAAATACAGGATAAGTACAGGAATGCAATTAATAGAAAGTTTGATGATTTAAATGTTGATGACAACCGGAAGAATATCCTCAAATTCAAAACCAAGTTAGACAATCTCAAAAACAAACCAAATGGCATCCAGAGAATAAGACAGGAACGGGATAAATATAATAACAAGCTTAAACAGCTTGAAAATGATATAGTATTGTGGGAGAATAACATTGGTTTTTTTACCAAAACAAAAAATGCAGAGTCAATGATTAATGGAGTTGAATCTAAAATTGAGGATGCAAAAAAGAGAATAGCTTTGCTAAAAGAAAAAATAAGACTTATTGATGAATCTGAATAATTTTTAAAACAAAAATTGGCATCAACAAAATACATATTTGTAACAGGAGGAGTAACCTCTTCATTAGGAAAAGGAATAATTTCAGCCTCGCTGGGTAAACTTTTACAGGCAAGAGGATATAAAGTAACTATTCAAAAACTTGATCCATATATTAATGTTGACCCGGGAACTTTAAATCCTTATGAACATGGAGAATGTTATGTTACAAAAGACGGAGCCGAAACTGATCTGGACCTGGGACATTATGAAAGGTTTTTAGGTATAACTACTTCCCAGGCAAATAATGTAACTACCGGGGGGATCTATCAGACCGTTATAAACAAGGAACGAAGAGGTGATTACCTTGGTAAAACCGTGCAGGTTATACCCCATATAACAGACGAAATTAAAAGAAGAATTAAACTCTTAGGTACAAAACAAAAGTTTGATGTTGTAATAACAGAAATTGGAGGAACAGTTGGTGATATTGAATCTTTACCATATATTGAAGCCGTCCGTCAGCTAAAGTGGGAACTTGGTGTATCTAATACACTGGTTATTCATCTTACCCTGGTACCATATCTTTCAACCTCAGGAGAATTAAAGACCAAACCTACACAGCACTCTGTGAAAGTCCTTCTTGAAACAGGGATTCAGCCAAATATACTTGTTCTGCGAACACAGAAGGAACTTACAATTGACATAAGACAAAAAGTTGCACTATTCTGTAATGTTGAGCTTGAGTCAGTAATTCAGTCTATTGACGCTTCAACGATATATGAAGTTCCTATTTTAATGTTAAAAGAGAAACTGGACTTAACTTCGTTAAAAAAGCTCAACCTGAAAGAAAATAATCCGCCCGACCTTGGTCCCTGGAAGAGTTTTCTTAAAAAACTCAAAAATCCAAAATATACGGTAAAAATCGGACTGGTTGGTAAATATATAGAATTACAGGATTCGTACAAATCAATACACGAAGCTTTTATTCATGCCGGAGCAGTAAACGATTGCAGGGTAGAAGTTAAGTATATCCATTCAGAAGAAATCAACGATAATAATTACCGCGAACTATTTAAAGAATTAAAAGGTATTCTGGTCGCCCCGGGATTTGGTGACAGAGGGATAAACGGCAAAATAATAGCAGCCAGGTATGCACGCGAAAATAATGTGCCTTTTTTTGGAGTCTGTCTGGGCCTTCAATGTGCTGTTGTAGAATTTGCACGAAATGTCCTGGGATTAGCAAAGGCACATTCTACGGAAATGGAACCAAAAACACCGGAACCTGTTATTGATCTTATGGAAGAACAAAAGGGTATTACTGAAAAGGGAGGTACAATGCGATTAGGAGGGTATCCCTGTAGTATAAAAGAAAACACGAAAGTATTTAAGGCATATAAAACAAAGAAGATAATAGAAAGACACCGGCACAGATATGAATTTAATAATCATTATCTGAAAGCATTTGAAAATGCAGGGATGATTGCTGCAGGAATAAATCCCGGAACAAATCTGGTAGAAATTATGGAAATTCCAGATCATAAGTGGTTTATAGGAGTACAGTTCCATCCGGAATATAGTAGCACTGTATTGAAGCCACATCCACTATTCGTGGATTTTATTAAATCAACGATATCGCGGTAATTTATTTAACTGTAATAAAGCATGGATAGAAATTCAATTATTGGAATAGTAGTAATCGCAATAATTATTTTTTTATGGGGCATACTAAGTAAACCTAATAAAGAAGAATTAGAAAAACGCAAAAGAATATTAGATTCATTAAAACAAGTACAGCAGGAACAAGTTGATCAGGCTGTTATTGAGGAGCAAAAGAAAGAAGTTGAATCTGAAATTACTGAAATTGATGTAACAGATAAAGTAAGTGTTGATCAATTGCGTGATAAGCTTGGATATTTTGCAGAATCAGGAGTAGGCGAAAATGAATATTATACCCTGGAAAACAACTTAATCAGGCTTATTATCTCCACTAAGGGAGGCAGACCTTATTCCGTCGAACTAAAAGACTATAAAACCCATGACTCATTACCCCTGGTTTTATTCACAGGTGATTCAACGGTATTCGGACTTAATTTTTATCTTCAGAACAAACTAATATCAACAAATGATTTATTCTTTGTTCCCCTGGCTGACGAGAAGATTATCAAAGTTGACAAACAGTCCAGAACATTGGCAATGAGGCTGGAGGCGGGAGAAAATAAATATATTGAATATAAGTATAAACTTGAACCGGACAGATATTTGGTCGAGCTAATAATTGAGCTTGAGGGTATGGAAGATATATCAACCCGGGATCCAAAATCTATTGATTTACACTGGGAGATATTTTCACCTAAACAGGAGAAAGGGAAAAAGAATGAAAGCTATTATACAACTTTATATTACAAGCCTTACAAGGAAGATGTGGATTTTTTCAGTGCACGCAGTAATAAAGAATTTCAGCAGCAGGAAATAAGTACAAGAATTGAATGGATTGCATTCAAAGACCAGTTTTTTAGCTCAGTTATAATAGCTGAAAATAGTTTTTCCAATGCCTTCATAAAATCAACCAGCCTTCCCGGATCTGAAAAGTATATTAAAAATTTCAGGGCTGAAATCGGATTACCTTTTGAAAGGGAAATAACTGAACAAATTCCGGTTAAATTCTATTTTGGCCCAAATAAATACAGTTTGTTAAAAAAACGATACAGCCAGTGGGAACTCCATGACATTGTAACTGTTGGAAGAGGTATCATAAAATGGATTAACCAGTTTGTCATCATAAATATATTTGACTGGCTTAGTAAATCCATTAACAACTACGGTATTATAATTTTACTGTTAACAATAATTATCAAGGTAGGATTATTCCCTCTTACTTACAGGTCTTATCTATCACAGGCAAAGATGAAGGTTTTAAAACCGCAGCTTGATGAACTAACCAAGAAATTTCCAAAGGGTAAAGAAATGGAACGGCAGAAAGCTACCATGGCATTGTATAAAAAAGCTGGTGTTAGCCCTCTCGGAGGGTGCCTGCCCATGATATTGCAGTTCCCTATCTTGTTTGCTATGTTCAGGTTCTTTCCAACATCCATTGAATTAAGGCAGGAAAGTTTCCTCTGGGCTCATGACCTGTCAACTTATGATTCTATCCTGGAATGGAATACAACTATTCCTGTAATCAGTAAATTATACGGAAATCATATCAGCCTGTTCACATTACTTATGACAGTTTCCACTATTCTGACAATGAAGCTTGGAAGTCAGGCTACAAGCAGCAGCCAGCAAATGCCAGGCATGAAATCAATGATGTATTTTATGCCTATAATGTTTATGTTTATTCTGAATAATTTTTCAGCCGGATTGACATATTATTACTTCCTGGCAAACATTATAACTTTCGGACAAAACTTTATTTTCAAGCAGTTTATTGATGACGAGAAACTTCTAAGTAAAATGGAAAACAGAAAAGCAAAAGTTAAGAAAAAATCAGGATTCCAGTCAAGGTTGGAAAAAATGGCAAAAACCAGGGGTTATAAACTTCCCAAAAAATAGAGTTTCTTATTGGTAAAAACATTAATACTCTCTGCTGATGAAATTAGTTAACAACAGATACAAAATTGATGGCATTGATGTTTTAAGTTTATGTAATAAATATAATTCGCCCTTATATGTATATGAAACATCAAAAATGAAAAATCAGTACAGCAGGATGCTTAATGCATTTAAGGGAGTAAATGTAAAAATAAATTATGCCTGCAAGGCTCTAACTAACATCAATATACTTAAATTCTTTAAAGATCTTGGCTCAGGGCTTGATGCAGTTTCAGTTCAGGAAGTTGAAATCGGATTGAAAGCCGGCTTTAATCCCATGGATATTATTTATACTCCAAACTGTGTTTCAATAGATGAGATAGAAAAAGTTGTTAAGCTGGGAGTAAAAATTAATATTGACAACATATCAATTCTTGAGCAATTCGGCCATCTGCACGACAATAGTATTCCAATATGCATTAGAATAAATCCGCATATAATGGCCGGAGGTCACCATAAAATTTCTACGGGCCATATTGATTCAAAATTCGGAATTTCTGTCTACCAGATGCCACATGTACACAGGATTATTGAGGCAAATAATATGAAGGTTGAAGGTTTGCATATGCATACCGGTTCAGATATACTGGATGTTGATGTATTCATTAATGGTGCAATAATTTTACTGGATGTTGCCAGAGAATTCAGGGAGCTTGAATATGTTGATTTCGGCAGTGGCTTTAAAGTCCCCTATAAACAAGATGATATTTATACAGATATTGAAGCCCTTGGTAAAAAACTTACCCAGTACTTTAAAAAATTTTGCAGGGATTATGGAAAAGATTTAACATTAATTTTTGAGCCGGGTAAATTTCTGGTTAGCGAAGCCGGCTATTTCCTTGCAAAAGTAAATGTAATAAAACAGACAACATCAACAGTATTTGCCGGTATTGATACCGGACTTAATCATCTGATAAGGCCTATGTTTTACGATGCATATCATAATATAATTAATGTTTCAAATCCCAGGGGGAAGCCAAGGATTTATACTGTTGTAGGATATATATGCGAAACTGATACTTTTGGCTGGAACAGGAAAATTAATGAAATTACAGAAGGGGACATTCTTGCCTTTTTAAATGCCGGGGCATACTGTTATACAATGGCATCTAATTATAATTCAAGATATAAACCGGCTGAGGTCCTTATACATGAAGGGAAAGATCACCTTATAAGGAAAAGGGAAACAATGGATGATTTGTTAAGAAATCAGATTATAATAGATATATAGTTAATATTAAATGATGGCTGTTAAAAGTGTAACATTCATACTATTAATAACCTCAACTGCACTATCCTTTGCACAACCTGATAAATCACTGGTTGGGACAGAGGAAAATCTGAAAAATATTTCAAGATCAGCAGCTTTTGTAATGACAACCAATATGGATGAATTATATGAAGGTATAAAAGGCACACCCTACCTGTTTAATGAATGGAAACAGGGAAATATATATCTAAATGATAATACATATATAAATGATGTCAATATTAAGTATAACATCTACACCGATGATGTCCTGTATTTACACCGTAAATCAGGTGATTCGCTTATAATAGACAGGTCGCTTATTAACAGCTTTGAAATAACAGACGATAATTCCGGTAATCTGGTTTTATTTAAAGAAATTAGTCTCCGCCCTGACAAAAATGATAAGAGTACATTTGTAAAGGTACTGTATGATGGTAAATCAAAATTTATAATAAAGTATACCAAAACTTTTATTAAGGCCGATTATAAGGGTGCTTACAGTGCCGGCAGGAAATATGATGAATATATTGATGATTACCAGTATTATATTATTACGAATTCAACTGATCCGGTTAAAATTAAATTAAATAAAAAATCAGTCGTTAAAGCTCTTTCTGACAAAGAAGTTAAAATCCAGCCCTTTTTAAATGAACATCGCCTGAACCTTAATGATGAATATGGTATTGCAGAGCTGCTTGAGTATTATGACAGTATTAGTAATTGACTATAATTTGCTGAGCTTCTGACCTGCAAATTTAATCCCTCCTATTATACCGGTACGCCAGTACTCCCAGTTATGGGTTCCAATCCTTACGTGATACTCGTGGGGTATACTATATTTTAAAAAAATCTGATGAAGTAACTCATTACTATTAATCAGAAAATCATTCATCCCGCAGTCAAAATACCAGTTAATACTTTTTAATTTGTCTGATGTGCTATCATTAATAAGATAAAAAGGACTGTTATTTTCCCAGTGTTCATTTATTCTCTCATTACCCTCTAAATCTCTTCCATATAACCGGGAAAATTTATTATCATAATCCTCTGACTTCATATTTATTATCATCTCATCAGTTCTCACTGCTGCACTTAAAGCAATACATGATCCGAAAACATCTGTATGTTTAATTGAGTGTATTATAGCCCCAAAGCCCCCCATTGACAGCCCCGCTATAATGCGATACCTGGAATGAGGGAAAGTTTTATATGTCGAATCAATATATGGTATAAATTCCCTGATAAACAGATCTTCATAGGGAAATTGAAGCAGGTAATCGTTTATATAATATGAGTTTTTGGCATCTGGCATTACCACTATTAAGGGTGGTATTTCTTCAATTTTTATAAGACTGTCAATTATTATATGAATATCACACCTGTCTATCCAGCTGGTTTCATCTCCATGATAACCGTGTAAGAGGTAAAGTACCGGAAAGCTATCAGCTGTTGTATGATAATAGGGAGGAAGATAAATAGAATACTCTAATTTATTATTAAGAACTTTACTGTTAACTTCCAGACTTTTATATATAGTGCCCCTGATATCACTATTGAGTTCAGCAAATGATTGTCCGTTTAACCTATTAAAACCTGCATGAAAGACAAGTAGTATTATGAGAATTGTAACAGACCGGTTCATAATTTAATTATTATTTCGGAAACAATATTATTTTATTAGCTGATTTATATGAGATTTCAATTAGAGTGAATAGCATAAACTAAACAACTATACCAACAATAAGTATGTCATCTATTTGTGGCTGATTACCTCTCCAGTTATCCAACTCTGTCTCAAGTATTTTCCTGCGTTCTGTTACAGGCATATTACTTATGTCATTCAGCAGTTTAATAAATCTGCTTTTTGAAAATCTTTTCTTTTCATTTTCGCCGAATTGATCCATATATCCGTCAGAAAACATATAAATCGTATTCCCTGGTTTAACTTTAATTGACCTTACAATAAAATCTTCAATATTCTCATAATGACCAATTGGTGTACGGTTGCCTGTATATATTTTAATTTCGCTATCCTTGTATATGAATATTGGATTCTTTGCTCCGGCATATTTTACTACAAGCTTCTTCCTGTCTATTGTACAAAATACCATATCCATCCCTTCAAGCATTAAGTATTCATCTTCAAAATTATGCAGTGAACTGACAATTCTTTTATTGAGTTCAAACAGGACTTCATTTGGTTCATAATTGACATTCCCATGTGCAATCTCATTAAGAAATGCCATACCGAACATACTCATTACTGCTCCATGGACGCCATGTCCGGTGCAATCGGCAACTGCTATAGCAAGCTTCCCGTTCATGTTACCTGCCCAGTAAAAATCACCACTTAGAATATCTCTGGGCCTGTTAAGTATAAAATAATTTTTAACTGAATCACCAAGAAGTTTTTCAGGTGGAAGTACTGCCCTTTGTAAGTTTTGTGCCATTAGAATATTATCAATCATTTGTTTCTTCTCTTCTGTAATTAACATATTGGTTTCGGATAATTTATTTTTGGCACGTTTTGCCAGGATTAAATTAATGTATAGGACCAGGGATAAAGAAATCAGTATGATTATAGCGACTGAGAATAGAACCGTGGTATTATCAGACTGTACTCTGCCTGAAAAATTTAATAAACTAAAAAATATGATTAAAATATTAAGTCTTAATCTGTGAGCCATACCCGTCTTTAAGAAGAACACTTTTATATATAAATTTATAAATAAAAGAAATTTTATATTAAACCTGGCTATCCAGTCTTATATGCCTGATAACATCTCCTGAACTCACAAAAGAGCCATTATGGCATCCTGTAACATTACAAAATGTAATTGCATTATTAAAATCTAATTCAGGAGTTAATCCTATTATAACCATATCTGCATCAGTCGTACAATTGCAGTTAACAAGCTTCTCGAACATAACTCCACAATGGGGACAATATAATTCATCTTTTACTCCTTCCTCCAGATTTCCTGACAGCACAATTTTGTCAAAGTCTCCTTCTATGGCTGAAATTATAAACTCTCCCTCTGTACCAGGTCTCTTAAATTTAATTCTTAACCCGAATAATCCGTTTATTATGTGTTCCTTATCAACAATATTACATCCATTCGGGCAGTATGCCTCTTTTATAACGTATCTAATCTTTTCCTCTTCTTTTACAGATTTGATCTTCTTTCTTTCACTGATTGGTATAATCCATCGACCATCTTTATTAAATCTTTTCATATAAATCCTCCCGGAAAATTAGTGATTTAGTTCTTGTTAATATTTCAGGTCAAGAACATATTGCATGATAAGAAACTAATTGTTTATAATGCAATACAAAAAAGCATATAATAAATCAATATTCAGAACGTTTCCAAAAGTAATGAAAAATATTCTAATTAGTTATTTCAGGTAAAAAGAATTATTAATTTCAAACATCAGTATTTATATCGTTAACAACGATGATTTTCTTTAAATGTCTGGACAAAATCAGGTTTCTGAATATCAGGGTTTGGGATTTCAGCATAAACAGTCTTGTCCGCGACTATGGTGTAGCGTTTATTTCCCGGGTGATCATCAGACATCCCTTTAAAACAATTACCGGCATAAAGAATTATCAGAAATTAAATAAAACCAAAGAGTCAACTTATAAAATATTGATCAATCCGCAACATCCTGAAAAATGTATAGATAACCATAAATCTATTACAGGAGCAGGATTCTGTCTGAAACCGCTAAAACCTGAATGCATATCCGGCAGAGCTAATCATAATTGCATATATTTCGAGAATAATCTTTACCTGCAAAAAAATACCAAACCATTGTGTTGCAGAGACTGTATGATTAAAAAGATCGGCTTGATAGCTTTATATGCAAAAAGCAGTTTTTATATAATGACTTCAGCAAAAGATATCTTATATGATATAATTCAGCCAGCGGTTAAAACAGGAAAATACCTAAAAGGATTGTTTTGCATGTGTAAATATTCATTTGAGCCATTTAAAATTGCTCTTTTAATATCAGGTATTGAAGGCTGTCTCTGCTCATTTGAGACCGGTGATTGCAAAGACTATAAGACATGGCACAGAGCAGATATCGGGATTAAAGATGAACAAACAACTTTAAGTAATACATTTATCAGGTCTGTAGAAAATATTTTATCATTAACTTCATCAAACAGGAATATTAAATTTAAGAAAGTCGGAAACATTTTTTATCCTTATGATTGAATTCATCTCTAAACGATTTATTTTCCCTTCATTACAGTGCTGGCTTATAGTATTTCCTGTCAGCATAATTATAGGAATTACCTTCGGCTGGTTATCAGGCTGGTTAAAAATTAAATACCAATTGAAAACTGGCTACTCAAGAAAAATATTTCATTTTCTGATATTTACTACTGCCGGAATTATTGGAATTACAGGAGGTTTTGAAGCAGTACAGGTTTTTGGGGCTGCAATAGGAATCGTTGTTGGATATGCTGTATTAAGAGGTTATAAAAGTAAATTGTTTAATGCCGTTGCACGGCCAGGTGATAAACCTTATGAAAGATTTTACGTAATTGTTCCCTTTTTAATGACCGCTCTGGGAGGTATAGTAAGCAATATTGCATTCGGGAAATATGCTGTTATAGGATACATAACAACAGGGTGGGGTGATGCGGTAGGTGAACCTGCCGGAACACGATGGGGCAGGCACAAATACAGAATACCCACATTTACCGGAATACATGCCTATAGAAGTATTGAAGGAAGTATAGCTGTGTTTTTAGCCTCATTAGCAGGTTGTATCATATTATTACTTACCGGATTTCACTTACCTGCTTTGACGGTTATTTATACATCTCTCATCACAGCCTTAATAACAATGATTGTTGAAGCTTTTACCTTTCATAGCATTGACAACCTGACAATCCAGGTTTTCAGTACAGGAGTCTTTGTTATTAGCTTAAATTGGATTCTCAGACTATCAGGTTCTTAATTCTTTCAATCTGTTTCTGCTTGTTTACTTCTCTGAGTTTGCGTGCAGTATTTGTAAAATATTGATGACCTGAAATAAATCTCATTTGCATCTTGTTCCAGTCGTTCAGTGTTCCGACTTTATTTTGTTCTTTAAGCTCTTTGTAAAGGGTATTTGAAACAGGTATCATATCACTTCTCCCCAAATAATCCAGATCAGAATCAGCAATTATCTCCTCCAGTTTATTTTGTGGTTCCGGAGGTAATTTTGTTGCCATTATCAAATCACATATAATCTTTATCTGTGCCTGTGTATAATAATAATTAGGCAACACTTCCCGGGCAATTATTGTACTGCTATATTCATGATTATCATAACCTATTGTATGACCCGTATCATGAAATAATGCAGCTGTCTTCAGCAATAACAATTCCTCGTCAGGGAGACCTTCACCTAATCCGATCAATTCAGATTGAGTAACAACATCAACTGTATGTTTTACATTATGATAATATAAATTATCTGACAGTTCTCTTTCAAGTTTATCAAGGATTAATTCCTGCAAATCCATGAATTGTATCAGACCATATCTTATACTAAACTTTTTATTTGGAATTAGTCCCTTATTTTGCAGGGAAAACTCCTGCTTAATACCCCTGACTGCGTACATTTCAATATCGCCCTTATACTTAACAGGCATTCTGCCAAAATATTCGCAGTTAAACAGGTCTTTTACCAGTTCGTAAGTATTCCCGGACACTAAAATCTGTCCATCCTCGCAAAATGACTTAATACGTGCTGCAAGATTTACAGTATCTCCTTTTATTTCATAATTTACTTTCTTTCTCCCTGTTTCTGTTGCTACTACAGGTCCGGTGTGTATTCCTATTTTTAATCTCCATATTTTTCCTTCATCATAAGACTTATGTAATTGCTTTATATAATATTGCATTTCAACTGCAGCTAACAAAACCTCAACAGGGTTTGTAATGTTCTTATTCGGGATACCACCAACACACATGATAGTATCTCCTATAGATTTAATACTTTTAATTTCGTATTTGTTTATTATAGTTTCCAGCTGTAAGAATATCTCATCAAGATTATCAACAAGAGCCTGTGAATCCATGTCTGCAGATATATCATTAAATCCCTGAGTGTCAGCAAACAGAACAGTGGCAGTTTTATATTTTATTATATTGGTGGTCTTTGGAACAGCTATAAGACCTTCTAATTTTTCATTCTTGGCCTGGGCCAGTAAATGTTTATATTTCTCAAGTTCCTGTGTTAATTGTTCATTCTGCTGGGTCAGCTTTTCATTCTCTGCCATTAAGGTCTTACTCTGGCTTATCAGCTCTGAAATATGTCTAAGTAAACTGGACTTACTTTTTGCCATATACTATATAAATAAAATTATCTATATGCAAATATGATAATAAAAATTAAATTATTTAAAATCCTAAGTAAATACGGTTTTTGCAATTTTTGGTTATTATCACTTGTTTATTCAAAAATAACAGACTATTAATGGTTTAAAATTTATATAAAATAGTTATAATACTCTCATAAAAGTCCGAAAAGTATTTAACAACATTACTTGTAGATTAAATTTCCCCTGTTAAAATCATATCTTCCTTTTTATCTATACCATTAATTCTGACATTAGCAAATGTATTCCTGCTACAACCTACACTTTCAAACTTTACCGGCACATAATGTTCTCCATATCCTTTGGCCACACCATCAGGGGATATTCTCTCTATCAGTACAAGCTGTGTTTTATTTATAAATGATTTACGATAGTTGAATTTATTTATATTCGATATTTCCCTGATTTTTTCGCTTCGTTCATGCTTAATTTTATCGGGAATTTGTTCCGGCATATATTCGGCATCTGTACCTTTTCTTATAGAAAATTTGAAAGTATGTATATGGCTGAATCCAATATCTTTAACCACCTTGCATGTCTCCTGAAAATCTTTGTCTGTCTCACCGGGAAATCCAACAATGATATCTGTAGTAAGATTTAATGCAGGATATTTACTTTTAAACAAGTCTACTATTTTAAGGTATCCGGATAAATTATAAACCCTCCTCATTTTTGACAGCATATTTTCTGAACCGCTTTGCAAGCAAAGATGAAGATGAGGACATAATTTAGGATTAGCAAAGAGTGCTGCTAATTTATCTCCAATACCCTCGGGCTCAATACTTGAAATTCTCACTCTAAAGTCACCCTTTATGTCCAGAATATTCTCAACAAGGTCTTCAAAACCTGTATCTTTATATCTATAACAACTTATATTTACTCCTGTTAATACCACTTCTTTATAACCTAAAGCAACTACCCTCCTGATATTATCAATAATACTTTCTGCCGGCCTGCTTACAGCTCTGCCTCTTACAAGTGGTACTATACAATATAAACAATTATTATTACATCCGTCATTTATTTTTATGAAACTGCGTGTATGAAAACTTTTTTCTGCAGGTGAAAAATTAAATAAATCTTCTTTAAGATCATTTGTGTTTATTTTTTCCCCCTTAAAATGGCTGTCAACAATAGTAAATATTGAGCTTTTAGTTTTATTCTCTACTATATAGGTTATATCATCTCGTTTTTCAAGGTATTCTCGTTGATGGTTTGCCATACAGCCCGTAACTATAACAATGGGAGAATCCTCTCTCCGGCATGCCTGGTTAATGTAGTTTTTGGATTTATGATCGCTTTGGCTGGTAACTGTACAGGTATTTATAATATATATATCAGCTTTATCATTAAAGTCCACAATTTTATAATCAGCTTTATAAAAATCCGTTAACAGGGAATCACTTTCAGATTGGTTTAATCTGCATCCTAATGTTTTAAAAGCAACTTTTTTCCGCATAATTATACCAGTTCGGGCTTTGTTTCACTTACCAGTTTTCCTTCAGCCGCAAATTCGGCAGCAGATGTAATTAAGATATATATAAACCGGCCAATCAAAGATTTATCTTCTGATTTAAATCTTACAATAATCCTCCCCTCGGTTATTCCTGAAAAAAAGCCGGGCTTCCTGTCGGATCCTGTAACAAGTACTTTTATTTTTTTGCCAATTAGGTTTTTATTAAGCTCAAGGGAATGTTTTTTTAATTCATCAGTAAGAATATGCAGACGAAGTCTTTTTGTTTGATTAGGAACATTATCAGGCCATTTGGAACTTACTGCGCCGGGGCGTGGTGAATACTGTGCTATATAAGCCATATTGAATCTGAACTCTTCCATGACCTTCCTGGTATTTTGAAATTGCTCTTCAGTTTCACCTGCAAATCCAACAATAATATCAGTGAATATAGTTGCTTCAGGAAGTTTCTGACGCACTGAATTTATTACCTTACTATATTCTTCAACAGTATGCTTACGGTTCATTTTTCCCAGCATCATATTATCTCCTGATTGAAGTGGCAAATGGATATGATTTGCCAGGCAATTGTAGCTGGCTATTACTTCAATTACTTCATCTGTCATATCCCTGGGATGAGGCGAGGTAAAATAGACAAGGAATGCCATACCTGAAGATTTACCGTATTCACCAATTTTTGTTAAAAGCTGTGCAAAGGTCAATTCATCACCACGTCTGTCCATTCCATAGGAATTAACATTCTGACCCAGCAAGGTAATGGATTTATATCCTTTATCAACCAGGCATTTAATCTCATTTAAAATCTCTTCTGATGGCCTGGATATTTCTCTTCCCCTTGTATAAGGAACAGCACAAAAAGTACAAAATTTATCACACCCGTTTTGAATAGGAATATATGCTTCAAATGATGAGTTATACAATGGTTTAATTTCCCAGAAATTCAAAACCTTATCTTCAGAGTGCATATACGAAGGTCTGTTATCTCCCGAAAGTCCTTCTTTGATTCTTGTTGAGCCTTTAACCGGGTACTCATTAATACTTCTTTTTATTGGTGTTACAACTCCATACTGGCTTATTATATCAGGTAAATCTGTAAGATCATTTGTTTCAAAAACAAGATCGAATAATTTTAAAAACTTTTCTTTATCGGCCTGAAGGACACAGCCTGAAATAAAAGTGATAAGGTTTTTATTGTCCTTCCATCTATTCCATTTATGTATTCTTGCATATACTTTGTCAATAGATTTCTGACGCACAGAACATGCTAAAACACCCAGTAAATCAGCTTCCTCCTCATTTTCAGTCCACTGATAACCCATTCCCTCAATTACGGTGCGGACACGTTCGCTATCCGATTTATTCATCTGGCATCCTAATGTAACTAAATGGTATTTCATTATCAGACTTGTCTTTTTATTCCGGCGATCTGCTTTTTTATGATAAATACAACCTGTATTTTATCCTGCCCAATAATCTGTTATAGAACATCTTGTTTTTTAAAATTCCCGCAAATTTACACTAAAGTAATTAATTCCAAAGACTTTTTTATTTTTTAACTTGTATGCTCAAATGTTCTTGATAAATTAGTAATAAAAGAAAAACAAATAATTTGACAAAGGCTTATTAATTTTTTAAATTGCATATATAAACAGGAAATTTAAATGATGAGTGATAATATTCTAAATAAAGTCTACTCCAATATTATCAGAATATTTCAGCATCATGATACAATAGATCACAAACCAGGGAAATTACATAAATCCGTTGCCGGTAAAATCAAAACATGTCCTATTACAGGATTGGATATATCAATGCAGCCTAAAAACAGTAAGTTTCTCAGTTATACAGGAGTTAAATGGTATTATAACAATGATTTCCAAACTTATAAGAATATGCTGGAGCCTGTATTAAAAAAGAGCTGGAAATACAAACCCCTTGAAGACCAGTTTAAAGAAATTGCCCATATCATCAGAAATAAGGACAGCAATCCCCGTAATAACATAAAAAGAATACTTGATCGAATATTAAGTGATAATAATACCCTTTTCAATAATCTGAACCTCATCGACAAAAACAAGCTAAAAAAAGCCGGATTAAAAGATTTTTAGCAAATGGATTGTTCTATTGCTCTATTGTTCTATTGACAAATCCAAAATCGAAAATCGTTAATCGTAAATCTCAAAGATTATCTGACTGGAGTTTGAAATGATAAATGATATATCCTTTCTGATGAAAAGGAGCATCGGGTTTGGCAGTAAACTTTGATTTTAATGCGGCTGATTTGGCAACATTGAGTAAATAAGTATCCAGTGTAGTTGATCCTTTAACTCCCGGATTAACATTAACAACATTTCCCTGTCTGTCAACTGTAATTTCAACTTTTACTATTCCTTGTTTCTGGTAGTTAAGTTCAGGTTTTGGAAGAGATACAAATCCCCTTCCTTCAAGATCGAATGACACACCTTCCCCCATTCCGAGTGAATAGCTTTCGGAATCCGGACTCCCGTTAAGATTGCCCTGATTACCTCCTGCTTTTTCTATACCTTCAGAATCATTGGAATCAGATGATTTGTTTTTTCCTGAATAAAGGGCACGTTTATTTACCTCTTTTGGCTTTTCCACCGGTTTTTCTACCTCTTCTTTAATCTTATCTTCAACTTTACTTACATCCTGTTTTTTTTCTGATTTCTTTTTTTGCACTGATGGTGCTTTTTCATAATCCTGGGTCATTATTTCATCTTTTGAGTCATCCACGCTAATGTCCTCTGCCGGTGGTATGGTTTGTTCCGGTATATCACTTGTTTCTGTAATTTCCCCTGGTTCTGATATTCCTCTGCCATACTCCTCATCCCCAAAATTAATCACTATACTCTCAATACCCGGTGGCTCTTTAGGTTCAATAAAACCAAAAAATAACAGGATAAGAAAAAGTAAATTGTGAAAAATGATAGTTCCTAATATGCCGTTTTTATCTTTAGGCATAGTAATAAAGTTTAATCTTCCGGAGTTGTAGCCAATATTAATTTGTACCTATTGTTTTTAGCTATGTTCATTACTTTCACAACCTGTTCAAGAGGGACGCTTCTGTCAGCATATAAAGAGATTGTAGGTTCGATTCTGAAATTAAGCTTATTTTGAAGAACAGATTCCAGCTCATTAACCGAAACTTTTGTTTTTTCAACGTAAAATTCCAGATCCTTGGTAATTGATACAGTTATAACCGGCTTTTCTGAAACCTGATTTGTACTTTGAGGCAGAGATAATTTCAAAGCATTGTCCACAATTAATGTAGATGTCAGCATGAAGAAAATCAATAACAGAAATACTATATCTGTCATTCCTGACATACTAAATGCAACGCTTACCTTATTTCTTGTACTAATAGCCATGACTTAATTTTTGTTATCTACTTCTTTACCGGTTCATTTAACAAATCCATAAATTCAGTACTGTTAGCTTCCAACTGAAATACTATTTTTTCAACTTTTGAAACCAGGAAATTATATGCAAAATAGGCCAGTATACCAACGATCAGGCCTGCAACAGTAGTTACCAGGGCCTGGTAAATTCCACTGGATAATTGTGCAACAACTATATTACTTCCTGCTTTTGACATATCAATAAAAGAACGGATCATACCCATTACGGTTCCCAGAAATCCGAGCATGGGTGCACCTCCTGCAACTGAAGCCAAAATAGGTAATCCTTTCTCAAGCTGATAAATCTGAAGTTTGCCAATATTCTCAATAGCGGCACTAATATCATTTAATGGCCGGCCTATACGGTTAACTCCTTTCTCAATCATTCTGGCGATAGGATTATTATATGACTGGCATAAAGCATGTGCAGACTCGAGTTTTCCTTCATGAATATAGTCTTTAATCCTGTTCATAAAATTTATATCGATCCTTGATGCTCTGGCTATGGCTCCCCATCTTTCAAAGAAAATGTAAACTGCCACAATTGACAGTAAAAGGATAGGAATCATTACCCAGCCACCTTTTAATGCCAGATCAATGAATTTCATTGTAGTATCTGTTGCTACTTCATTTTCTAAAGCATTTGCAGCAGTCTCAGTTAAATTTGTTTGCAATAACATTAGCATAATTAGTAGTGATTATAAAGTTTCGTTAAAATTATTAAAACGATTAAAATTGAATAATATTTTTTGTTTATAGTTATTAACTATTTTTTTAAAGTATTCTTATTCTTTTTACCAAATATAGCATGCAAATATCTTTTCCAGAGTTCGCCAAGACTATTGAATTCCTCTTTAAATACAACACCAACACCTTGAGTATAAGGGGATACTTCAGTCAGAAGGTTATCATTTGAATGGTTATAGGCTTTAAGGCGAAATTTTTCTGTTATTTTATAATCCAGATCAAAATCTCCTACAATATTATTTGAAGATTCGGCAGTAGCATTGGTAGTTACATCAACGTTCCCGTTAATACTAAGTCTGTCATTTAACAGCTGGGTGGAAAGGGCAAATTCCACTTCATCATTAGTCATCTGGTTATCAAAGTCAGGGCGGTAGTTAACTCTTATGTCATAATCATTACTTATTTGGGACAACCAGTTACTTAGCTGATTTGATAAAAATTCGCTGGCATTAACGCCCGCAGCATTTGAATATGGTGAGGACAATGTATTACTACCAATCCCTCCCTGACCACCTGAGCCTGGCATAAACCTGTTTAAGACCAGCAATGATATGAACTGTTTATTAAGTTCTTCATCAGTATTTATTTCATTCTTTACCATTGTTCTGGTTTCTTCATCTATTGTTGGTAAATAAATGTCGTACTTAATATTTGGTTTCATAAGTTTATCTGTGATAAGTAACTGGCAGTAAACTGTTGTTTTACGCCTGTATATGTTTTCGTCAGATCCCTTTAAACTTTCGTCTCCCGTAATGTCAACCCCAAATAATTCATAGAGAGATGCTTTGGTCGGATATATAGCTTTAATATCAATATATGCATCCAAAGGATCGCCAGTCCATTTTATAACTCCATAGTCTATATTAAATTTCCTGTTAATAACGTTTTGCAGGGTAAATAAATAATCACCTTCTTCTATATAATATTCACCAAACATTTTAAATTTTCCCAGTGTATTAACCTGCAGATTAATATTACCGACACCTTTGCCTTTCATTATATCGCCCACTTTTGGATCGAAAATAAGTTGTACCTCGGCATCCCGCGTAACTTCCAGGTCTACATTCAAATTTATTGCAGAAAGATCGACTTTATATTCTTTACTGCTTTGTTCAGTTTGTTCGGCTGTATCTTCAAAAAGAAAAGTAACAAAGTTATATTCTGAAATTTCACCTTCACTGTCAAGCGGGATAAAAAACCTGGTGTTTTTCTCTGTCCTTACACCAGCGTCTATTTTTATATTTCCGGGAGCTCCCTTTAAAACAATGTACCCTGAAGCAAAAGCAGTACCATAAAACTGATCATTGTCAAATTGGGTTGTATTTAAGAATAATAAATTATCAGCATCAATTTTAATGTTAATATTAAAATTCTTAAAATATGTGTTTTTGACAGCACCATTTAAGTATGCGGAATTTCCGTATATATCACTAAGTTTTATATTATCAAAAAATATGTTATTGTCTATTATTCTAATTCTATCTGTAAAATTATATCTTGATTTTAAATAATTAATGGTAAAGGCAGTCTTCTGAAACTTCAGATCACCGTTAATAACAGGTTTTGAAGTATTTCCTGTCAGAGCTAAATTTCCTGTGGCAATACCTCTAAAATCACTGAATACATTTTGCATATAAAGATTTATTATGTTAAGCCTCAGCTTATTTAATTCGACATTTAATTTAATTTTTCCGTCATCCTTTGGGAAATAATCTCCATTTATAGCAACTGTGTTTAATTGTCCCCTTTTTGCAATTGCATTAATGCCAATAGATTTTTTATCATTATTCCATTTAGAATTAATAATTGTATATCCCAGTCTCTCATCATTAATAACCAGTGTATCAACTGTAAGGCTTGAATAAAACAATGTATTTTTATAGAAATCTGTTATTGAAGCATTACCATTCAGTATCCCCTTAATTTCGAAACCTTCAGAACCGGTAAAAGTATTTAAGTTTTCTAAATTAAAATTGTTAAATTCTGCTGATAATTCATCAGCAGGTTCAACTGATATCTTACCATTAAGTCTCAGGTATTGTTTATCATGATTTATGCTGAAGTTATCTACTGAAATACTACTGCTGTCAACCAGTATTTTACCGCCATTAACATTCCACGATGTATCTGTTGTTACAATATGTGTAGGAAGAATGTTAACTGATACTACCGGGAATTTATGCCTGGACGATTTTGTGAATTTTGCGATCGCTCTTAGTTCCCCTTTATAAAGTAGTGTATCCCAATTATTCCAGCGTGTCAAAAAATTAACACTGTCTCTGCTTATATCTGAATAAATAGTAAAATTCTTGAGATTAATTTTTTCCTTAAGCAAAAGATTCTCACTGCCGGACTCGATTGAAAAAATACTGTCATTTGACTGGCAGTTGAAATAAACATTATTCCATGTACTGCCATGAAATTCGATTTTTGGTGATTGAAGAATTAAAAATAAATAATTTGTGCCCGGATCAAATTCTCCTTTTAAAATAGTATTTTCAGCAATACAATATTCTGGTAAAAAGTAATCAAATATCGGCTTTGTTTTCTTAAAGTTTACTATGAAATGGAATCCATTTTTAATATCATCTATTGCCAGGTGTTCATAATTAACAAAAGTTGGAAGATATGAATTAATAAATTTCATTAATGATTTGTTAATTTCTGCCATTTGATAACTTCCGTAAACATCGGCATCAATAAAGTCTGAACGAATTGATAATGAATTGGAGTCTTTACTGTTTTTTGCATATATACTAAAATCATATATCTGAATTTGCCTGTTACTTTTTGTAAACAGTGAATTTAGCAGCTTTATCTCTCCATTTATGTTATCTAAGGAATTACCCTGAGCATTTGCCCGGATATAAAAGGAAACTGTATTTATGGTGTCACTTTTATCAAAATTAAGAGCATATAAATTAGCATATGCTATATTGGCGGTAAAATCAACTTCATAAATCTCACTTGAAAAGTCTACCTTACCTAAAAATTCCATATTTATATTCGGATCATCAATATTAATGGAACCATTATAAGTCTTATCAGAAAAAACTCCCGATAACTTAATATTCTTATATTTATATTGTTTAATTGCCAGGCTATTAATTAATCCTTGCAGTTTGGCATTTACAGTCTGTCCTGAACAGCTTGAACCATCAACATTGACATTAAGAGTAATTTTACCAATATTCTTCGCATTATTCAGGAGTTTGCCAAGATTAAATTCCTCAGCTATTAATTTACCGCTAAATGTGAAATAATTGTTTGTATCTGGCTTAAATAATAAATCTGAAGATATTTTACCCAGATTCGTTCTTATATCTCCATATGCTACAAAATCATCAACAAATCCTGTAAATTTCCCATTATAAGTTATAGTACTTAACTCTTTAAATTTTCCTGATAAATTAAGCCTCTTTCCTCCGGGCAGCTCTAAGGACTCAATCTCTTTAACAGATGTGTTGAAATCTTTTAAGTCTACATATATGAAGGTTTCCTTAAAATCCGGCAATCCGTTCAGATTAAATTCACCGTGGATTTTTGATTGTTCTCCATATCTGATCCTAATATTTCTTCCTTTTAAATTACTTATAGAACCTTTAATTTCACCCGATAAATTAATTAACTGATTTGTGCCGTACAACTTTGGAGAAAAGAAAGCAATATCATTAAGATTTATATCTGAAGGGAATAATACAAGATTAAGTTTTACCTGTTCATACCTTGCTTCCGGTTTAAAATCCTTAAAGCTTTTAAAATATAAAGCTATCTTCGCCCCTGATATTCGTGATAACTTAGTATTTATCTTTACATTCCTGAATATAAGATGATTTTTGCTGATACTTGCATTTGCATAAAAATTATTAACCAGAAATCCACTATGATCTTCAAAGCTTAATGATTTAATTAAAAAATTTACAGTATCAGCATCCTTATTAAACCTTTTTATTTCTGTATTGAATTTATTAAGGACTAAATCTGAAAAATTAATACCCTGTTTATTTAATTTAGAATCGTAGGTTTTAAAACAAAATTTGCTGTTTTCAAATTTTATATTTCTAATTGTCAATAGCCTGGGTGATTCGGTGGTATCTTTCCTTCTCAGTCCGTCAATAATAAACTTAATATTTACTGTATTCGCAGAATCAATGGCCAGACGAAGTGTTGCATTTTTCAAACCAAGTGTATTTACAGGAATACGCTTTTTATTTGGCAACTTTACAATTGTAGAGGTTATTTGGTCAGCATATAACAGCGTATCCTGATTTAAATCTTCAATATAAACATTGTTTAATCTAACCTTGTTAAAAAATGATATGTCAATAGCACCTATAGTAAATTTCGCATTAACGTTTTCAGAAATGGCTTCCATTACCTTCTTTGCCACGTATGTCTGGACCTTCCTGCTTTGAAGGAGAATAAAGGCAGATGACAGTAATATCAATACTGCCAGCAATATAATGAATAATATTTTAAGTAACTTTTTAATAACTTTAGCTTTTTATTTCGAAAACGCAAAAAAAATAAAAAAAGTCTAATAATTTACAATATTAGTTAATTAAAATAAATTAATGATTACTACTATCTTAGGAATTGAGACATCATGTGATGATACTGCTGCTGCAATAGTAGAAAATGGATATATTATTTCAAATAAAATCGCTAACCAGGAGGTACACAGGTCCTATGGAGGAGTAATACCTGAACTTGCTTCAAGAGCCCATCAGCAAAATATTATTCCGGTCGTTGAACAGGCCATAGCTGAAGCAGGTATAACTAAAAAAGATATAAATGCAATAGCATTTACCAGGGGACCGGGACTTATAGGGGCACTTCTTGTTGGGACATCCTTTGCAAAAGGGCTATCTTTAGCTTTAAATATACCATTAATTGAAGTTAATCATTTACAAGCTCATATATTATCCAATTTCATTATCAAAAAGAATGAACAAAAAAGCATTCCTAAATTCCCTTTTTTGTGCCTGCTGGTTTCTGGCGGACATACTCAACTTGTTGTTGTAAGAGATTTTATGGAAATGGAAATAATCGGTCAGACACTTGATGATGCCGCAGGTGAGGCATTTGACAAATGTGCCAAAGTACTGGGGCTCCCCTATCCCGGAGGTCCCTTTATAGATAAATACGCCAAAAAAGGGGAACCGAATACATATCACTTCAGTAAACCTGATATTAAAAATTATGATTTCAGTTTTAGTGGATTGAAAACCGCTTTTCTTTACTTTATAAGGGATAAAATCAATGAAGATAAATACTTTATTAAAGACAATCTAAATAATATTTGTGCTTCAATTCAGAATTCAATTATCGATATACTGCTGGATAAGCTTATAAAGGTCTCAATTGAAAAAGACTTTAAGGAAATAGCAATTGCAGGAGGAGTATCAGCCAACTCAGAACTCCGGCAGAGAGTTTTTAGTGAAGGAAAAAAAAGGAAGTGGAAAGTTTATATACCTGACTTTGAATATTCAACTGATAATGCTGCTATGATAGCTATAACCGGATATTATAAATACCTGAATAATGAATACACAAATCAGTATATAACACCGGTTGCGAGATTAAAAATATGACATCCGACCCTTTTTATCAGTATTTATAGCTATTATTTTCACGCTAATGGATAATTTTATCAACAACATATACTATTATTCCTTTTTATGCGGACTATAATTTAGAATAGGGCTTTGATAATTCTTACTATTCCACATTGTTAATACTATTTAATATTTTCACAAATAGATTATATTATTTTTAATATAAATTTGTTATTATTGTTATCTATTTCATGGTATACTATTGGATTTAGATACTAATTAAGTATAGCAAGGAAAAAATAATAGGTTACAGTCATTATAAATTGTTTCTATTTTTAATTTCATGGATAATCTGCTAATTGAAAGCACAAAAAAGACACCCGAAGTATCTTTCAATGTCGATGGAAGGATAAAAATTAGCGGAAGGTCAATACCTGAAGATGCAACAAAGTTTTATGATGATCTGTATGAATGGATCTTTTATTATTGCCAAAATCCTCCTGAATCTACTACCGTTGATATTGAACTTGAATATTTTAACAGTGGTTCCTCAAAAGCTATTTTACATATTTTAAGGGCACTTGTAGATATAGGCAAAAAAGGTCATAAAATGACTATTAACTGGTACTATGAAGAGGGTGATGATGATATTATGGAAAGAGGGGAATACTACGAATCAATCCTGGAAACCAAGTTCAATTTTATAGAAACAGAATAAGGGGACAATAAGGGGACAGTGACTGGGGACATCCCCCTAAAAGGGGGCTGTCCCCCTTCTTATTTAAATTCATCCTAAATTATTTAAAAAATGCTAAAAAGCAATTTTACTTGTCATAACATATATAATTTTGTATCTTTTCTTTGAAATCTGAAGCAAGATGAATTCTAATGAGTGTATAGAGCAGAAAGGTATTATTGAAGATATTACAGCAAATAGAATTAAAATAAAATTCCATCCGCTATCAGTGTGCGCTGGCTGTCAGATAAAATCAGCATGTAATTTAAAGGGTAATCAGGGCAATTTTATTGAGCTTGTTGATAAATCAGGTATTTATTCGGTTGGAGATGAGGTAAATCTGGTAATAAAAAAATCACTTGGTTATGCTGCTTTGTTTTTAGGCTATTTACTCCCGCTTATTATTATACTTCTTTTCCTTGTTTTTTTCTTAAGCTTAGGTTATAAAGAGATTTTTGCCGGACTGGGTTCATTATTAATACTGGCACCCTACTATTTTATATTATACCTTGTCAGAAATAACATTAGAAACAGATTTAAAATTACTTTAGCGAAAACGACCACGGAATGAATTCTGTTGTTTTATATACTGTCATATCATTAAGCGGTATTGGAGTAACAGCCGCAATTGTGTTGTTCCTGGTTGCACAAAAATTTAAAGTGTATGAAGATCCGCGGATAGACCAGGTGGAAGATGAACTGCCGGCAGCAAATTGCGGAGGATGTGGTTTCCCTGGCTGCAGAAACTTTGCAGAAGCACTGGTAAAAGCTGAGGATTTTGAAGATCTATATTGTCCTGTTGGCGGGAATGAGACGATGATCAAGGTAGCTGAACTACTGGGTAAAGTTGCAGTTGAACAGGAACCAAAAGTAGCTGTATTAAGATGCAATGGAGCCTGTGAATTCAGGCCCAAAGTAAACAAATATGATGGTACTGAAACCTGTGTTATTGCAGCAGCACTCTATGGAGGAGATACTGCGTGCGAATATGGTTGCCTTGGTTATGGCGACTGCGTTGTAGTATGCAAATTTGATGCTCTTCATATGGATGCTGAAACCGGACTGCCGGTAGTAACTGACGTGAACTGCACGGCATGCGGAGCCTGCGTAAAAGAGTGTCCGAAAGATCTGTTTGAATTAAGGAAAAGATACAAGAAGGATCGTAAGATTTATGTTGCCTGCATGAATGAAGACAAAGGTGGTCCGGCTAAAAAGAGCTGCTCAGTAGCCTGCATTGGCTGTACATTATGTTTGAAAGTCTGTCCCTTCGATGCTATCACAATGAATAATAATCTGGCATTTATAGATTCCGAAAAGTGCAGGCTATGCAAAAAATGTGCTCCTGTATGTCCGACAAACTCTATTCTTGAGATAGGATTTCCACCAAAAAAAGAACAAAAGGAAGAAAATAAAACTGAGCAGACAACAACATTAGCAGGAGATAAATCTGATGAAGTAAATAATAAACCAGGTAATATATCAGAAAAATAGTAAAAAGTTGAAACTGAAGTGTTAAAGACATTTTTAAAAGGAGGTGTTCATCCGCCTGAAAATAAATTATCAGCCAAATCTAAAATTAAAGATTTGCCGCTACCTCAGGTTGTCAGAATACCCATATTACAACATCTCGGTGCACCTTCAAAACCAGTTGTTGAAGCAGGAGATCAGGTAAAAGCCGGACAGCTTATTGCTAAAAGCGAAGGATATGTCTCAAGTAGTATTCATTCACCCGTATCGGGAAAAATAATGAAAATTGATGATTTTATTGATAGCACCGGGTATAAAAGAAAAGCAATTATAATAAATACCGAAGGAGATGAATGGATTGAGAATATTGACAGAAGTAAAGAACACATCAAAGAGTTTTCACTTTCATCAGAAGAGATTATAAACAGGATTTTAAGTGCAGGTATTGTCGGATTGGGCGGAGCAACCTTCCCTACCCATGTAAAACTGAGCATTCCGCGGGGTAAAAAAGCTGAATATTTAATAATTAACGGGGTTGAATGTGAACCTTATCTTACGGCTGATCATGCCCTTATGCTTGAGCATGGCGAAGAATTAATAACAGGCATTAAGCTGCTTAAAAAAGCATTAAAGGTTAACAGGGCCCTGGTTGGAATTGAAAATAATAAACCCGATGCATTAAAACACATTTCAGCCTTAGCATTAAATTCGAACGGGATAAATGTTTATGCGCTTAAAGTAAAGTATCCCCAGGGCGGTGAAAAACAGCTTATAAAAGCCTTGCTCAACAGGGAAGTACCATCAGGCGGATTACCCATCGATGTTGGAGTTGTTGCATTTAATGTAGGTACTACATATGCCGTTTATGAGGCTATACAAAAGAATAAGCCATTATTTGAACGTATTGTAACAGTGACCGGTAAATCAGTTAAAAATTCGTCAAATTTCAGGGTAAGAATAGGGACACCGGTTTCAGCCTTAATAGAAGCAGCAGGAGGTTTACCTGAAAATACCGGTAAAATAATTTACGGGGGGCCAATGATGGGTAAGGCACTTAGTGATCTTAGCGTGCCTGTTACAAAAGGCTGTTCAGGAATTTTAATACTTCCGGAAAACGAATCATCCCGAAAAAAGACTCAGCCCTGTATAAGATGTTCAAAGTGTGTGTCAGTATGTCCCATGGGACTGGAGCCTTATCTTTTGATGAGTTTATCTCAAATCAATCTCTTTGACAGACTTGAATCGGACAAAGTGCTGGATTGCATAGAATGCGGGTCCTGCAGTTATATTTGTCCATCAAACCGGCCTCTTCTGGACTATATTCGATTAGGAAAATCTGCAGTGAGCAAAATAATAAGAACAACAAAACAGTAATGAATAAATTACTTACAATATCACAATCTCCCCACATCTTTAGTGATCATACTATAAGAAAACTAATGCTTGGAGTAATACTGGCACTTGTGCCTGCATTCATAACAGCGCTTATTTTCTATGGTATAGGTGTAATTATCGTTACTTCTATCTCACTAATATCATGTGTTCTATTTGAGTTCATTATCCAGAAGTATATTTTGAAATCCGAAGTGAGAATAACAGATGGATCAGCAATAGTAACCGGACTGTTATTGGCATTTAATCTCCCGTCAAACCTTCCATGGTGGATTATTATTATTGGCAGCCTGGTAGCTATAGGTATAGGTAAAATGACTTTTGGAGGACTGGGAAACAATCCTTTTAATCCGGCACTTGTAGGACGTGTATTTCTTTTAATATCTTTCCCGACGGCAATGACTGTATTTCCGAAAGCCCAGGGATGGAATACTCCTTATATAATTCCGGTTGATAAAATTGATGCACTAACAGGTGCTACGCCTTTAAATCTTATTAAAGAGGGAATAAAGAGTGGCAGGAGCGTAGTCGAATTGCTGGAGATCAATAATTTAAACTATTCAGACATGTTTTTAGGGAATATAGGGGGTTCCCTGGGTGAAATAGCTGCCTTTGCCCTGTTAGCTGGTTTTATTTATTTATTAATACGAAAAATTATTACCTGGCATATTCCATTATCCGTTATTGGAAGTGTATTCTTATTTACAGGTCTGTTATGGATCTTCAGTGAAGAAGGTCACAATATTATATCCGCGACCTTAAATATTAATTTGCCATTAATTAAATTTAAAGATGCTAATGAAGAATTAAAGGTATTTCATATGGCAGATCCTATATTTCATTTGCTCACGGGTGGAATAATGCTGGGGGCCATTTACATGGCAACAGATTATGTAACTTCACCAATGACACACAGGGGAATGATAATATATGGTACAGGTATTGGTGTTATTACGGTATTGATACGAGTATTTGGCAGTTACCCCGAAGGAATTTCATTTGCCATTTTAATCATGAATGGTTTTGTTCCTCTTATTAACAGGTATGTTAAACCCAAACGTTTTGGATAGGAGGTAAAAATGTCAAGAAAAGAATCTACTTTTGGCAATATGGTAATAACCTTGTTTCTGGTAACACTGCTTTCATCTGCAGCGCTTGGATTTATATATGAACTGACCAGAAAGCCTATTGAGGATGCATTGCTAAATAAAAGAACTATTGCTTTTAATATAGTATTACCGGAATTTGATAACGAACCAATAAAAGATATGTATAAAGTAGGAATTGGAAAAGATACATTTAATTTTTATCCGGGCATGAAGTCAGGTGAAATAGTTGGTATTGCCATAGAAACAACTTCTCAGGGATACGGGGGTGAAATCAACCTAATTGTCGGATTTTTACCTGATGGCACAATAAATAAAGTTGCAGTACTTGAGCACAAGGAGACAGCCGGACTTGGCGATAAGATAATAAAATCTAAATCTGACTGGAGCACCCAGTTTGAAGGTAAAAATCCTGAAGAATTTAAACTGAGCGTTACCAAGGACGGCGGCAGCGTCGATGCAATTACCGCTTCAACTATCACATCAAGAGCATATTGTGAGGCCCTGCAAAAAGCTTATAATGCTTTAAAAACAGGAGGTGAACAATGAATCAATGGAAAAACTTTACAAAGGGATTTATAAAAGAAAATCCGGTCTTTGTTTTATTTTTAGGACTGTGTCCGACTTTAGGAACTACAAATTCTGCAATAAATGGTATTGGAATGGGGCTGGCTACGACATTTGTACTTGTAATGTCAAACTTTGTTGTATCCCTTGTAGCTAAAGTTGTTCCGGATAAAGTGCGTATTCCATCCTATATTGTTATTATTGCTTCTTTTGTTACTATTGTCGACCTGCTTATGAAAGCATTTCTGAATAATCCGGGGCCTAATTTTGAACCTAGTATGTATGACCAGCTGGGAATTTTTATTCCACTCATTGTAGTTAACTGTATTGTTTTAGGAAGGGCCGAAGCATTCGCATCAAAAAAAAGTGTAATGACCTCTCTGATTGACGGATTTGGTATTGGCTTAGGTTTCACTTTTGCCCTCCTGCTTCTTGGCAGTGTCAGAGAAATTCTGGGAAGCGGATCAATATTTAACATTAAGTTTATTCAGGGAGATGCAATTCTATTGTTTGTTAGTCCTCCCGGAGCATTTCTTGCTTTAGGTTTTTTAATAATGCTGATGAACAAGCTAAGTAAGAAAATATCATGAAACAAACGCCCGGTGCATTAATAGAATTCAGTTGTAAAACAAATGATTAACATAAATAAACACGTCTAAATTATATAACTGTAACAGAATATGGAATATGTTCTTATAATAATATCCGCTGTCTTTGTAAATAATATAGTACTTACCAAGTTTCTTGGCATATGCCCTTTTATTGGTGTCTCAAACAAAGTAGACACCGCTTTGGGTATGGCAGGAGCTGTAACCTTTGTTATGGTAATAGCCACTATTGTAACCTATATTATACAACATTATATACTCATTCCTATAGGAATATCATTTATGCAGACCATAACCTTTATTCTGGTTATAGCATCATTGGTTCAACTAGTTGAGATAATCCTGAAAAAAGTCAGCCCGGCATTATACCAGGCTCTGGGTATATTTCTGCCGCTAATTACTACAAATTGTGCAATTCTGGGTGTTGCAATCCTGGCTGTTCAAAAAGAATATAACCTTATGGAAAGTGTATTTTTTGCTGTTGGTAATGCATTAGGTTTCGGATTGGCTTTAATAACTTTTTCAGGTATAAGAGAGCAGCTAGAGTTGGTTGATGTTCCAAAGGGTATGCGCGGGGTACCTATAGCATTTATTATTGCAGGCCTTATGGCTATGGCATTTGCAGGATTTACAGGGATAGTAAAATGAGAGAGAGGGGACAGTGCCCGGGCACTGTCCCCTCTCCCCTTCCCCATTAAAAGCAAACAATCAGATACAGATGTGAGTCTATTTCATTGTCCAGTGATAAATCACTTCCGCTTGGTGTTTTGTCTTTGGTAACATCTTTTTCCAGAGCACCATTGATCCAGGATTCTGTTTTTACCTTACTTGCCCCTCTTCTGGTTACTTCCAGCCTTATTGCAAGCTCTCCGCCAATAGCTATTTTAGGAGTGAAGAAATATTCCACCCCTATGAAACCTCTGGCTCCTATACCATAGTATGTCTCATATTTTTCATATATAGGTCTTGAACCTGTCATACCCCATAGGTTTGTCCTAGGTGTTGGGTATGTTGTTGAAAAATCATTTGCATATGTATAACGAAGGTTTGGTGGTGTTTCAATACCTTTAGAGACTGACAGCATTCCTTCAAGACCGTAAAGTCCCTGTAATCTTGTGCTACCTCTCCTTTTTTCAAGTCCGATTCCTACATCAAAATAAGTTTCAGTAGAAATCCTTGAATCATATAGAGTTTCTGTGATATCTTCATCATTAGCTACAGGCAGCTTTTCCGTACTTGCGTTATAGGCAATTCTGAATTTTGCCCTCAGCGCAGTTTTGTTGCCGGTAAAATATTTCAGGCAGATAATCATTCCCCCTTCAGGCGGAATTATATGCAGATTACTGCTGAATGTTGTACCGCTGTTAATTTTAACCAGATTTCCTATAAAATCTGTAAATGGTATCGCATCAATTGCCAGTCCTATGTCCCCTTTTTCAGGTAAGATATTATGGCCGTTTTTTGATATCAAAGGCTCACCTGTAGCCTCCTCACTATCTGATAAATCAAAAAATTGTCCATTTGCTGCTAATGAAAATGAACAAACTGCGAAAAAATAAAGTATGGTTTTTTTCATAGTTTTAAAGTTTTAGTGAGATTCTGTTTTGTTTTGATAATATTTAATAATATACTATTCGTTTATTCCTGATAGTTTAAGTAAAAAAGCATACTCCAAAGCTGTTTCCTTATATCTTTTAAACCTGCCTGTGGCTCCACTATGGCCTGTGTCCATATTAGTATATAACAGCAATAAATTGTCATCTGTTTTTATATCTCTTAGCTTTGCTACCCATTTTGCAGGTTCCCAGTACTGGACCTGTGAATCATGCAATCCCGTGGTAACAAGCATTGCCGGATAATTTACAGCTCTGACATTATCATAGGGTGAATAAGAGAGCATATAGTCGTAATATTCTTTCCGGTTAGGATCTCCCCATTCATCATATTCAGCAGTAGTAAGAGGTATGCTTTCATCAAGCATGGTAGTTACGACATCAACAAAAGGAACAGATGCAATTACTGCCCTGTATAACTCAGGTTTCATATTAATAATTGCACCTATTAATAATCCTCCTGCACTGCCACCATTGGCAAATAACCTGCCAGTGTCAGTATAATTTTCCTTTATTAAATACTCGGCACAATTATTAAAATCTGTAAAAGTATTTTTCTTTTTTAACAGCTTACCATCTTCATACCACTTTCTGCCAAGAATCTGCTCTCCCCTGACATGTGCAATTGCATAAATAAAACCCCTGTCAAGAAGGCTAAGGATTACTGAGCTGAATACAGGCTCAGATGTTAAGCCGTAAGAACCGTAACCATACAGTAGCAGAGGATTATTCCCTGATTTAACTATTCCTTTACGATAGACCAGTGAAACAGGTATCTGTGTACCGTCATCTGCAGGGGCAAATAATCTTTCAGATGTATAGTCTTCTGGTTTAAAATCTCCCAGTACCTCCTGCTGTTTCATTAACTTTTTTTCTTTTGTGCGCATATTATAGTCATAGGTCGAATTGGGTGTAGTAAGGGACGAATATCCAAACCGTAATATTTCAGTATTAAATTCCGGGTTTATTGATATCCATGCTGTGTATGCCTGTTCTCCAAAATCAATATGATACTCATCGTTATTTTTCATACTTATAATCCTCAATTGAGTGAGTCCCTTAATTCTTTCATCAATTACCAGGTATTCTTTAAACAGCTCAAAATTTTCAACCAGCGCGTCATCTCTGTGGGGAATAACCTCTTTCCAGTTTTCCTTTCCGGTTTTGTTTATTGATGTTTCCATTAACCTGAAATTTGTCGCGTCAAGATTTGTTCTTATAAAGAACTTATCTTCAAAATGATCAATATCATATTCCAGTTTTCTTTCTCTTGGATGGAATAATACAAAGTCTGCATCAGGATTATCAGCATCAACAAACCTGTATTCGTTTGAAAGAGTGCTGTAGGACTCAATAATAATAAACTTTTTTGATTTTGTTTTATAGACACTGGTAAAATAAGTATCATCCTTTTCTTCATATATGCTTTTATCAGGGGATGTTACTCCAAGTCTGTGTTTCAAAATTTTATAAGGTCTTAATGTTTCTGCATCTTTTAAAGTATAGAAGACTGTATTGTTATCATTGGCCCAGGCTGCTGAACCCAATGTGTTAGGTATTCTTTCATCCAGAATTTTGCCTGTTACCAAATCCTTGAAGTAAATTGTATAAAGTCGCCTGCCAATTGTATCCGCTCCAAAGGCAACAAGATTATTATTCATACTTACTGTGTATCCTGCAACATGGTAATATTCGTGACCTTCAGCCATTTCATTTACATTCAGCATAACCTCTTCCTTCCCTTCCATACTTTCTTTTTTCCTGCAATATACAGGATACTCCTTCCCGTTTTCATACCGGGTATAATAAAAATAACCATTTTCAAAATATGGTACGGACATATCAGTCTGTTTTATCCTGCCAACAATCTCATTGTATAATTTTTTCTGGAGCTTTTCGGTATCCTTCATAACAGCCTTTGTATAGGCATTCTCTGATTTCAAATATTCAATAACTTTTGGATTATCTCTTTCATTCAACCAATAATAATTGTCAATCCTTAAATGACCGTGTGTATTTATTTCTTTCCTGATTTTCTCTGCCACAGGTGCTTTCATAGTTTTCGATCTGTTGAAATTGTTACATGACTGTGAAATAAAAATTAAACAGAATAGTGTTATTATTTTGCATGTTACTGTTGTCTTCATATCTTTTATAACCGCAATAATTAATTTAAGTTATATACTTTCAATATAATAAAATTATTGTATTAAATATCATTATTATCTGAAATTCCTTTCATGGAAAGTTGTATTCTTTTCCTTTCTGCATTTACATCAAGTACCATAACTTTAACTTGCTGGTTAAGACGGACGACTTCAGCAGGATTATTAATGTACCGGTCAGCCATTTGAGAAATATGTACCAGTCCGTCCTGTTTTACTCCAATATCCACAAAAGCTCCAAAATTTGTTATATTAGTAACTATACCAGGTAATACCATACCGGGTTTTACATCATTAATAGAGTTTATGCTTTTAGCAAATTCAAATATTTTAATTTTACTTCTGGGATCCCTTCCGGGTTTTACCAACTCATTCATTATATCTGTTAATGTAGGTATTCCTGTTTTTTCATCTGCATACCTGGTAATATCAATTTTCTTTATTTGATCTTCATTTTCAATCATTTCCCGCAAAGAAATACTATTGTTCCCAGCTATTTTATTTACAATATAATAACTTTCAGGGTGAATTGCAGTGTTATCAAGCGGATTTATCCCGTTTCTTATTCTCAGAAAACCAGCTGACTGTTGAAAGGCCCTGCCCCCCATGCGAGAAATTTTTTTAAGTTCTTCCCTGTCTTTAAATGGTCCGTTCTCTTTCCTGTAGTCAATTATATTCTGAGCAAGTTGTGGCCCAAGGCCTGAAATATAAGTTAATAAATACTTGCTTGCAGTATTTAAATTTACTCCGACTTTATTCACGCAACTTTCTACAACCTGATCAAGGCTCTCTTTCAGCCATGTTTGATCAACATCATGCTGGTACTGACCAACACCAATTGATTTGGGCTCAATCTTTACCAATTCTGCCAGAGGATCCATTAGTCGCCTGCCAATTGATACAGCTCCCCTGACGGTTACATCATATTTGGGAAATTCCTCTCTGCCCACTTTGGAAGCAGAATATACTGAGGCTCCGGCTTCGTTAACTACATATACCTGCAAATCGGTGCCAAATTTCAGTTTTTTTATAAATATTTCGGTTTCCCTGCTAGCCGTACCATTACCAATTGCAATAGCTTTAATCTTATACTGGCTCACTAAAGTGATAATTTTCTTTGCAGCCTGCTTTGTTTCTTTTTGCGGAGAATGGGGATATATTGTCTCATTATGTAAAAGGTTACCCTGTTCATCAAGACATACTACCTTACAACCTGTACGGTAGCCCGGATCAATAGCCAGCACTCTTTTCTCTCCCAATGGTGAGGCCATTAACAGTTGTCTGAGATTATCAGCAAAAACCTTTATAGCCTCTTTATCAGCATTTGCTTTTGAGCTGGTTCTGAATTCATTTTCTATGGAAGGACCCAGTAATCTTTTGTATGAATCTTTTACTGACATTCTTACATAATCCGATATGGGGGATGAAGAATTCACAAATAATTCCGATAATGCTTCAATTGCCTTATCCTCGTCAGGCCTTATTGTTAATTTCAGAAATCCCTCATTTTCTCCACGTCTCATTGCCAGCAGTCTATGGGAAGCACATTGATCCAAAGGCTCGGTATAGTTAAAGTAATCTTTATATTTGATTGCATCCTGTTCTTTTATTTTTATGACCTTTGAAATTACGCAGGCTTCCTTTTTAAATAAATGGCGAATAACATCCCTTGCCTTTTTGTTTTCATTAATCCATTCTGCTATTATATCACATGCCCCCTGCAAAGCATCCTCAACGGCCGGCACTTTTTCATTAACAAATGCTCTGACCCTTTCCTTAATCTCTGTCTCTTTCTGCTCAAATATAATCCTGGCAAGAGGCTCCATGCCCTTTTCCTTTGCCTCTGACGCACGTGTTTTTCTTTTTGGCTTATATGGCAGGTATAAATCTTCAAGTTCTGTTAAGCTATCCGCATTTCTTAGTTTTTCTCTTAGTTCCCCGGTTAATTTCCCCTGCTCATCAATCGATTTTATAATACTATCTCTTCGTTTGTCAACTTCAATTAACTTATTTAATAAGTCTTTGACAGCTTTGATCTGAACTTCATCCAGACTGCCGGTTGCTTCTTTTCTGTATCTGCTGATAAATGGTATTGTAGCTCCTTCTGCAAGAAGCTTTATTGTATTTGAGATTTGCTTTAATTTAATTGAGAGACTATTTGAAATTATATCAAGATATTTTTCATTCATATCACGAAAATATTTGTGGGATAAACCAAATCACTATATAACTAAAAAACAGGAAGCCTTAAACAAAAACTGTTACCGGTAGGATAATTTGGCTCGACCCATACTTCACCATCATGTGCTTCGGCAATATTTTTTACAATGGCTAAACCTAATCCGTCACCATATAAACTATCATGTTTCAATTGTATATTACGTTTAAAAATAACCTGACGTTTTTCTTCAGGTATGGTTTTACCGAAATCCCTTGCTTTAATAATAATATTGTTGCCATCCTTAAATGCTTCAAAAATAAGCTTTTTTCCATTATAAGCATATCTTAAAGCATTACTGATATAATTTTTAAAAATCTCCGAGACAATTGGATTAACATTAGCATATAGTGTCCCCTCTGGTTTAAATATAAATTCGAAATCATCTTTGCTCCGGGAGAGTCTGAATTCCTCCAGTGTAACATTAATGATCCTGCATATATCAGTCTTTTTTCTTTCTATTCTCTCCCCAAGATTAATCCTGGCTAATGAGGTTATATTATTGATTGCATCCAGAAGCGATTTGCTTGATAATAAAATATACTTGTTTATTTCATTATCGGACTCCTGTTCCTGCAGCAGGCTGGCAAAACTATGTATTGATCCGGCTGCACTTCTTAAGTCATGGGTAATTACATCGAATAATAAATTTTTAATATCATTTGCTTCAGCTAATTGCCTGGCAAGTTTTTTGTATTCTGATTCTGACTTTCTTAGTTTCTCCTCAGCCTGCTTATGTGCTATACTTATTCCAATACTTGCTCCTATACCTTCGAAGAATTCGATAATATCCTCATTAAGCATCCCTTTTCTCCGGTCATTAAGCTGAAGAAGTCCGATTATTTTTTTACCGGAACGGAGTGGTATTAATGCAACTGACTCATAGCCTTCGCTATTACATCGATTTCTTGTATGTGTCTGGAAATCATCCTCACTGAAAGAGGCAAGAAGTCCGTTAGTACTATTTGTCCAGAAGCTGCCTCCCTTTGTATAAAATGCCAGTGAAGGATTTGTTCTGCCCTGAATTACATTTCCACACATACATTCCAATACATGATTACCTTTATGGTCTTTGATATAATTCCCATTTATATCACGAGTACACAGGTAGTTTTCTGCTTTAATAAATTTTGCAGGGAATCCTTTAGCCACATAATACGGGTAGTCCTCTCTCTGTTTCAGACGAATTCCTGTGGCTTCAAAACCTGTGGCCTTCTTAATAAGTGTAAGGATGTCAAAAATCAAATTACCCTTATAATTTAATTTATTAAGAAGTGTAAGTATTTGTATTGCAAGTTTTTGACTGTCCTGGTCTTTACTTAATACCGCCTGGGATTTTTTCATTTTATCTGATAATTTGTAACCGGTAAATGTTGTCAAAACGCATTTATCAATAGCCCGCGCAAAATGATATAAAAAGAATATGCTGATTTATTAATAACGGTTAATTAAGTGCAATCTTTAAGAATCCATCTAATCAGGTATATCAAACAGTCTTAGGTACTGGTTATAAAATTATTAATATTTTATCAGAAGTATTTATTTAAAAAGATGAGATTTATCATCAATTATTTTTTTCCCCTGCAGAATTTGAATATTCAGCAATAAGCTTATTTACTTTCTGCAACGAATCTTTAGATTTCTTAATAAATTTAATTTTATCAGACTCAATAATCCCAACCGGACTATCTGTTTTACAGAATATGAATAAGGGATCAATTATTTTGCTTAATTCTGAGTTCTTAAACTCATTGAAGAATTCACCTTCATTTAAAACGGAGTTATCAGCATCGAAAACAATGATATTGGGTTCAATTTCCTGAACTAACTTAGGAGCTTTCCTGCTTTCCTGTATTGTTATAGTGATATTATCAGCACCGGAAACAGAAGTTTTTAAGTTTTCCAGCTCATCAATACTTTCACTAATGATAATAATTCTAATGTCTTTCTCTTTCTTCCTGCTGAAAACCTGATTTATACCTGATTTCAAATCCTTAATATCCACAGGTTTTTGAAAAATATATTCGTAATTATAAATCGTTTTACCGGGAAAATCATCTAATTCAGTTACTATTATTACAGGGATTGCACAGGTTTCTTTGTTATTCTTTATCCTCCTTAATATTTCGAAGCCGGTCATCTTAGGTAATTTCAAATCCATAATAATCATTTCAGGTAACATCTGAAATATTTTTTTGAATCCTGCTTTCCCGTCTTTTGCAAATATTAATTCATAGCCTTTATCCCTGAGATATTTATCGTAATAAAAAATTGACTCGTTATTGTCTTCAATTATTAATATTCTTTTTTTATTATGATTTTTTACTTCCGGTATAAGCTTCTCTTCCTCATGTCCCTCTTCAACTCCGGTATCTGATAAAGCATTATAAGGTATATAGAATTTTACAACTGTACCTTTGCCAGGTTCACTTTCTATTTTAATTTCCCCGCCCAGTATATGGACCAGCTCCTTACATAATGCAAGACCCAATCCTGTACCTTTATATATCTTCTGGTCAGTACTATCTATCTGTGCAAATTTCTCAAATACTCTCTCCAGGTGTTTTTCTTCAATTCCAATACCTGTGTCCTCCACTTCAAAATTCAGAAACGTTCTGTAATTGTATATCTTCAACTGAATTTTTCCCTTTTCTGTAAACTTCACTGAATTACTGAGCAGGTTAGTTAATATCTGAAATAACATTTTGGAATCAGATACTATTGTATCCGGAATATTCTGGTTTTTTCTGACATAAAAACGTAAGTTTTTTCCCCTTATTAACTCTTCAACTATACTTTTCAGATCAGTAATAAGTTTATCCACTGAAAAGGGTTTTATGTTCAGAGTAATTTTCCCTGCTTCGATTTTTGACAGATCAAGAAGATCGTTGACAATGTCCAGTAACCTTACACCACTCTGGTTAATATGTTTTAATCCTTCGATTTGTTCTTCTGTTAGTCCTCTACTGTTGTATTTTAATAGGGCCTTTGAGATGCCTATTATAGCATTCATAGGAGTACGAAATTCATGACTCATATTAGCAAGGAATTCACTTTTTGCCTTATTTGCAATTTCGGCCATATCCTTTGCTTTTTTTGTCTCTTCTTCAAACTGCTTCCTTTTGGTGTTGTCAATAAAACTCTCAATATAATACAACCTGTTATTCAATTTAATGGAAGATATATTCCTTGAAACTGGTATTTTATTTCCCGTTTTTGTCTTAAGTTCCCCATCAATATCGTAAATTATTTGCTCATTAATGCTTTTATATGTCATATCTGATACAAGAAATTCATCTATACTTTTACCAATAAATTCGCCTGGTTCATATCCTGCAAGCCTGTGAGCATAATCATTGGCATCTTTAATATTCTCACTTTCCGCATCTACAATTATAATACCGGTCTGGGCAGTATTAAATACTTCTCTTATAAAATCACTATTTTCCGTTGCCATAAGATCTTAATATTATCGTTATTTTAATTCCGGTACATTATAATATAATATTTGTGACAACTTAATGTTATTAATAAATTTAAAAAATATTATGTGCATAGCCAAGCATATTAACTTATATATGATTATTAATTTAATAACTTAAAATGGACTAAGCTCTCTTTTATAAATATGAGGCTGAATACAAGCAGCATTAATCCTAAGATTTTGATTAACATAACATACAGGCTGCTTTTAATTAATGCTTTTGACCTGTCAACCAGTAGTGCAATAATAATTTTAGATCCTACAAGAAAAATATAAAATCCGATAACAAAGCAAAGTGAAAGGAATATGTTAGTCCGGTATCCCTTCAAAACTGTTGGTGCTCCGATTGTCATCCAGAACAAATAAGGATTTGGATTCAAAAAATTCGTAATTATGCCCTTCTTAAGTGATTTTGACCTGAGTTCATCTATATCAGGATCAAAGTGTTTTAACTTAATATTTTCAAAAGCAAGATAGCCAAGGTATAGCGCACCAAGTAATGATATTATCCCAAGAATAAAATGGTAATTTGAAATCGCCTGCAAAACAAATATTGAAATAAGCACTATGGGTAAGTCAGTTATTAATGGGACACATGCTACTAATATACCTGCCTTTCTGTTCCGTTTTATGGTCTCCGAGATAAGAAGCATAAGTAAGGGTCCTGGTGATAAGCCAGCTGTTAAACCCATTGTAACTCCCAGTATAATATAAGCTGTCATTAACCTGATTTATTCATATAATCCGTGATAACTTAATATACATTTCATAACAAACCCATGCATCAGTAGCAGCATATTCCAGTTGCGTCTGAATTAGTGTTTTACTTTCCCAGTTAGAAGTTTGCTGACCTTTAACAAGCCTTAAACCAAGTATATTGGCAGTAAGTTTTCTTAATCCTTTATCCCTGATGCCAAATTGTTCAACATATTGCTGAAGATCTATAAATCCACCCGGACTGAAAGATCTAATTTTTTGTAATGAGATTAAATCATGTCTCAATGCTACACCAACTTTTATAATATCGCTATTCTCAAGAATTTCAACCAGAAGATCCGGGATACCTGTTAAATTTATCCTGAAAAGGAAGGCTATATCAGAGGTAGCCAATTGCACCAACGCAGTCTTATTTAATCTTCCTTTCTTAAAAGACGGCCTGGTTTCGGTGTCGAAACCGAAAATATTTATATTCTTCATGATATCCCTTAACATAGCCACTTTATCAAGTGTATCTATTACGTATATTCTTCCTTCAAATTTTTTTACCGGGAGTTCATAAATATCTGCTTTCGAAATATTTGAATAAAAATCAAAGTCCTGCTTCATTGTACTATATATGCGTTAAATTGATATCCTTAATTTATTCATTTCTTCCTTTCCATATCAGTTTTCCATCTTCATTATATGCTATATATAAATTATCAAGTAACCATTGAATCGCCTGTATTATTTTTTCTTCTTTAAACGGGATTTTATCAACAAGGTCGTGAAGATTGATAGGTTCAAGACTAACAATTGATTTTATCTCTTCACGAATCAGGTTGAATTCATTTTTGTTTAATTCAATTTCTTTCATATGCTTGCACACATCGCATTCGCCGCATCTTTCAGAATTTTTCTCCCCAAAATATTCCAGAAGCACCTGGCTTCGGCATTTGTTTGTTTTTAAAGCATAATTCAAGACTGCATCGAGCCTTTCAACATAACTTTCCTTCCTGTTTTTGTAATTCTCCTTAGAAATACGCAATGATTTTTCATCGAGCCTCTCTTCCAGATAAATTACTAACGGTGTTTTTTTCAGAGGTATATATTTGATTACCTTTAAGTTGTTAAGTTTATTCAAATACTGGTATATTACTTTAACATCCACACCAGCTCTTTTTGCCAGTGATAATTCATCAATACCTACAAATTCTGTAAAGACTCCTGTGTAGGAGCGTAATAAAAGCTTTATAAATGCATCAAAGCTCGAATTCGCAACCTGAAATTTATATAAATCATCACGTTGAAGGACAAATTTAACTTTCGAGGGATTATCAAGTTCATCTGTTAGTTCAATATAACCTTCACGCTCAAGAATTTTCAGGCTGCTATATACCGTTGACAGACTGAATTTAAATGTTGAAGCGAAATTTCCTGTATTAAAATCATAAGAGAGATTCTTGCCACTGCCAATTGGAATTTTTAAATAATTTCCCAGTGCCTGGTAGATCCTTTTTACTGTGGTGATTTCCGGGAAACTTGCTTTAATTCTTTGTTTTACCGAGGTTTTATCAGTTGTATTGTAAAGTAGAACAGCATGTGCTTTCTTTTCATCTCTGCCAGCACGGCCGGCTTCCTGAAAGTATGCTTCCACTGAATCAGGAAGATCAACATGAATAACAAACCTTACATCATGTTTATCTATTCCCATACCAAATGCATTTGTTGCAACAATTACCCTGATCCTGTCATTTGTCCATTCCAGTTGTCTCTGTTCCCTTATCTGGTGTTTAAGACCTGCATGATAATAAGTGGATGAAATATTTTTTTGCAGCAGTAACGATGCTATTTCCTTGGATTTTTTCCTGGTTCTGACATATACTATACCGCTACCTTTTATTTTCTCCACTATTTTTACAAGATCCTTACACTTATCTTCTGAATTCTTTACTATATAAATAAGGTTTTCTCTGAAAAAACTGGCTCTTAATATGTTCTTCCTGGTAAAAATTAATTTCTCCTGGATATCTTCAATTACTGTATTTGTTGCTGTTGCAGTAAGGGCTAACACGGGAACCCCGGAAATAATTCCTCTTAATCCGGCTATTTTCAAATATGAAGGTCTGAAATCATATCCCCATTGCGAAATACAGTGGGCTTCATCGACAGTAATCAAATTTACATTCATTTCGGTAACCCTGGTTACAAATATCTCTGTTCCTAACCGTTCGGGCGAAAGGTACAGAAACTTGTAATCCCCGTATATACAATTATTTAATGCTATATCAATTTCTTCATAGGTCATCCCTGAATAAATGGCCTGTGCCTTAATTCCTTTCTTTTGGAGTGTCTCAACCTGGTCTTTCATTAGAGCAATAAGCGGGGTAATTACCAGACAAATTCCTTTCATATATAATGCAGGAACCTGGAATGTTAAAGATTTGCCTCCTCCGGTGGGCATTAATCCAAGAGTATCATTACCTTTAAGGACAGACATTATAATTTCTTCCTGCAAAGGCCTGAATTTTTCATAACCCCAGAATTTTTTTAATATTTCATGAATTTCATCCATTAAAATTTCAATACTTATTGAAAAAACAATTTTTTATTAAGTACTGAGTTTTTTATTGATTCCAAGAAATTATTATTCTATTAAATTTTTGTATTTTCGCAGCATTTAAAATTAAACTAAATTAGTCAATATGTCATTTTTATCAGATAAAATAATAATGGAAGGTCTGACATTCGATGATGTACTTCTTATTCCTGCTTATTCGGAAGTGCTTCCCAAAGAAGTTGACCTTACAACCAGGTTCTCCAGAAACATAGTACTTAATACTCCTGTTGTTTCTGCTGCAATGGACACGGTGACTGAGGCAAATCTTGCAATAGCAATGGCAAGAGAAGGAGGAATAGGTATAATTCATAAAAATATGAGTATTGATGACCAGGCAAAACAGGTTAAAATAGTAAAACGCGCGGAAAATGGTATGATTTACGATCCTATTACCATTCATAAAGAATCAACAGTAGCAGATGCTATTGACTATATGAGGGAATTCAGAATTGGGGGTATTCCTGTTGTTGATGGAGATCATAAACTTATCGGAATCGTCACTAACCGGGATTTACGATTTGAGCAGGATTTAAGCAGGCCTATAAGTGAAGTAATGACACATGAAAATTTAATAACTACTAATCAGGAAATAAATCTGGAAGAAGCTGCTGCCATATTGGACGAATATAAAATTGAAAAATTGCCTGTTGTTGATGATGAATATAAGTTAATCGGACTTATAACATATAAAGACATTGCCAAAGCCAAAGACCGTCCCTTTGCATGCAAGGACAAGAAAGGCAGGCTGAAAGTTGCAGCCGCTTTAGGTACAACAAAAGATAATCTTGACAGAATTGATGCTCTTGTAAAAGCAGATGTAGATGCAATAGTTATTGATACGGCCCACGGACATTCTTTGAATGTAATTAATATGTTAAAAGATGCTAAAAAGCGGTGTAAAGGGATTGATATAATTGTTGGAAATATAGGTACCGGGGAGGCAGCCCTCAGTCTCGCTGATGCCGGCGCTGACGGTGTTAAGGTTGGAATCGGCCCGGGTTCCATATGTACAACTCGTGTAATTGCAGGTATAGGTGTCCCGCAGTTATCCGCAATATTTAGTGTAGCTAATGCGTTAAAAGATAAAAATATACCAATTATTGCTGATGGTGGAATTCGCTATTCCGGTGATATTGTCAAAGCAATTGCTGCAGGAGCAAGTTCTGTAATGATAGGTTCATTATTTGCAGGAGTTGAGGAATCACCGGGAGAGACTATAATTTATAATGGCAGAAAATATAAATCATATCGGGGTATGGGCTCAATTGAAGCTATGCAGGAAGGCTCAGGAGACAGGTATTTCCAGGATCCGGAAGAAGAAGTCAATAAGCTTGTCCCTGAAGGAATTGTCGCAAGAGTGCCTTATAAAGGCATATTATCCGAAGTATATTACCAGTTAATAGGCGGCTTAAGGTCGGGTATGGGATATTGCGGGGCCAAAAATATCAGCAAACTGATGGAAGCAAAATTTATTAGAGTAACAAACTCTGGTATGATTGAAAGTCATCCGCATGATATAACTATTACAAAGGAAGCACCTAATTATAGCAGATAATATCAATTAATTATATAACAAACTAAACCATTTTTTAACTATGAAACGAATAGTTTTTATTTTAATCAGTTGTTGTTTTATATCAATAAATATCTCTTTTTCACAAAAAGATAAAGATAAAATATTACTGACTATTGATGACAATAAAATTACCCTGTCTGAATTTGAAAGAATTTACAAAAAGAACAATACTTCAACAGTATATGACAGTAAGTCGGTAGAAGAATACCTGGAACTTTTTATTAATTATAAACTTAAGGTAATGGAAGCCGAAAGACTTGGTTATGATACTGTTAAGTCTTTTATTAAAGAATTGAACGGGTACAAGGAGCACTTAATTAAGCCATATCTTGAAGATAATATTATCAAGGAGAGGTATCTGAAGGAAGCTTACGAAAGAACAAAAACAGAAGTTAATGTAAGTCATATCCTGGCAAAATTCAGCCAGAATAATCCACCACCCGAAGACACAATAGAAGCATATAACAGAATTACACAAATAAGGGAAAGAATAGTTGCAGGTGAACCTTTTGAAGAAGTTGCCAAAGAAACATCGGATGATCCTTCAGCTAAATCCAACGGTGGTAACCTGGGATGGTTTACTGCCTTCAGGATGGTATATGAATTCGAGAATGCATCATACAACGCACCGGCAGGAACAATTTCAGAACCATTCAGAACATCCTACGGATATCATATAATAAAGGTTAATGAAAAAAGACCATCCAAGGGCAGAATAAAGATGGCTCATATAATGATAAGAACATCCAAAGACTCTGAAGAAGAAGTAAAAAAAGCTAAGGAAAAAATTGATAAGTGCTATGAGCTGCTTGAAAACGGAGAAGAATTCGCTGATGTTGCCAGGAAATATTCTGAAGATCAAGCTTCAGCAAGAAACGGCGGTGAGTTAAGATGGCTCCGTTCGGGAATTCTGGTTGATTCACTTGAGAATATTCTTTATAATATGGAAGACAGCGGTGAATATACTGAACCAATGCTTCTGGATTTCGGATGGCACATATTTCAGTTGCTAGAGAAGGAACCTGTCGGAACCTATGAAGAAATAAGATCAGAACTGGCAACCAGTCTCAATAGAAATCCAAGGAGCAAGCTTATTGAGAAAGAAAAGATTGAAAACATCAAAAGAGATAATAATTTTATTGAATACAGAAATAATCTTGAGAATATTATTGAATTAATTGACTCTTCAATTTACACGGGTGACTGGGATTATACTGTTTCTGACGATCTGATTGAACCTATATTCAAACTGGGTGATAAAGAATACCTGCAAAAAGACTTTGCGGAATACATATCAAATGGAAAATACAGAAAAACAATGCCATTCGAAGATATAGTAAATACAAAATATGATGAATTTGTTGATAAAGAAGTAATTGAATATGAAAAGGATGCACTTGAAGATAAGTATCCTGAACTCAGACATTTACTGAAAGAATACCATGATGGTATATTATTATTCAATCTTACGGATAGTACTATATGGAGTAAAGCAGTAAAAGATACAACCGGACTGGAAAAATTTTACGAAAACAGGAAATCAGACTATATGTGGGAAGAACGGGTTGATGCATCCATTTATACAATAAAAGATTCATCATTAATAGATAAGATCAAAAAACTTGCCTTAATGAGAGCCAGGGAAGAAATATCAAAAGAAGATTTAATTTCAGATTTGTGCTCCGAAAAATCAAAAGACTGTGTAGATATTGAGGATAATAAATTTGAAAAGAATGATAATGAGTTAATTAATAAGATGGTCTGGGAAAAGTATAATACTGAAATATTTAATGTAGATGACAAATTAAAACTTATAGTTATAAATGCTGTCCTGGAACCTGCTCCAAAGCTCTTAAGTGAGGCAAGAGGGCTAATTACTGCAGACTATCAAACATATCTGGATAACGAGTGGACAAAAGAATTACGAAATAAATACATAATTGTTGTAAATCAGAAAGTTCTTAAAAAGATCAAATGAGACAATTAATAATATTGATTTTTGTTTTATTCTTTACTCAATGTTCTGACTTTAACAGGAAGAAGGGAGAAGAACCCGTTGCAAGAGTATTTGACAAATATCTGTATCCGAGAGATATTCAGGATATTTTGCCATCCAGTTTTTCTAAGTCAGATAGTGTAATAGTTGCAAGGGACTTTATTGAAAAATGGGTTAAACAACAGCTTCTCCTGGCTAAAGCGGAACTTAACCTGACAGATACAGAAAAAAATGTAGATAAACAAATTGAAAATTACAGGACTTCCCTTTTAATTTATAAGTATGAGCAGAGCTTAATAAAAGAAAAGTTGGATACATTTGTGAGCCCAAAAGAGATTGCAGATTATTACAACGAAAACTCATCAAATTTTTTACTGAATGCTAATCTTGTAAAGGTAATATTTTTGCAGGTTCCACGAACATCACCGGAAATACGGAGAGCCAGGAGATGGTACAGATCAGAAAATGAGGAGGACATAAAAAAGCTTGAAGACTATTGCTATCAGTATGCTTCGAAATACGATTATTTTAATGATAACTGGATATATTTCTCAGAAATAGAAAAAATTCTTCCGATTAAAATTGACAATCCGGAAAGCTATCTGAAATATAGAAAATTTATAGAAATTAAAGATTCTACTTATTATTATTTTGTGAATATTAAAGACTACAGGCTGGTGGGTACAGTATCCCCGCTTGAAACTGTCCGTGAAAATATCAGGAATATTATATTTAACAAGAGAAAAATAAGATTGATAAAAGAACTTGAATCTGAAATCTATAATGATGCTTTAAACAGGAATAATTTTATTATCTACTAAATTAATATGCATAGAATAATATCATTGCTCTTTATATTTTCCTTTTTACAGCCAGTTGAATTATTATGCCAGGAAAAAATTATTGATCAGATTATAGCGGTTATTGGCGATAAAAAAGTAATACTTTCCGATATTGAAAAACAATATCAGCAGCTGGTTGCCCAGGGTATAAAAGAAACGGAAGATTTGCGTTGTCAGATTTTCGAAGAATTATTATCACAGAAGTTGTTATTAAATCAGGCTGAAGTTGACAGTATTGAAGTAACTGATGTAGAGACTGAATTACAGCTTGATCAACGTTTAAAATTCTTTATAAATCAAGTAGGTTCTGAAGAAAATCTGATCGGGTACTTTAACAAGTCCATACTTGAGATCAAAGAAGATTTAAGGGATGCTATAAGAGAACAAATACTTATAGAAAGGATGAGATCAGAAATAATAGGCAGCATATCAGTAACCCCTTCTGAAGTAAAGAGTTTTTATAAAAACTTGCCTGAAGACAGTATACCTTATGTAAATTCTGAACTTGAAATTGACCAGATTGTAATATACCCGTCAACTAGCGAGGAAGCAATTTATGAAGTGAGAGAAAGACTATTGGATATCAGACAGAGAATAATAAACGGGGAAAGATTTGCAACATTGGCAGTATTATATTCCGAGGATCCTTCCGCAACTAAAGGTGGTGATATAGGCTGGTCAAATAAAGCTGATCTGGACCCGGAATATGCAAAAGCAGCCTTTGCTTTAAAAAAGGGAACTGTTTCTAAAATTGTCAAATCTTCATTTGGGTATCATCTGATTGAATTGATTGACAGAACCGAAGACAGAGTGCACACCAGGCATATCCTTATAAAACCACAAATATCTATAACTGCCAAGGAACAGGCGATGAATAAACTGGATAGTATTATCAGGCTAATCAGACTTGACTCTTTGACTTTTAAGGATGCAGCATTACGTTTCTCAGAGGATGAGGATACAAGGATGAATGGAGGCCAGGTTATTAATGAGATAACCGGTAATACAAAGTTTGCATTAGACAATTTTTCTACAAGAGATTATCTGGTAATTAAGGAACTTGATGTTGGAGAAATATCTGACCCTTATGAGTCGGAAGATAAACATGGTAAGACTATATTTAAAGCTGTCATTTTACGATCACGGACAAATGCTCATGTAGCTAATTTAAAAGAAGACTACGATCTGTTAAAACAAATGACAATGTATAATAAACAAAATGAAATTATCGATAGCTGGGTTAAAGAGAAAATCGAAAGTACATATGTAAGGTTAGATAATAATTATAGAAACTGTAATTTCAGAATAGTCGGCTGGTTGAAATAAACAACTATGAATAAAACTAACTATGAAGCATTACATATGTATAAATTCAGGATTCCTGCATACTAAAATACCTGCCTTACTATTACTTTTTTTAAATATTTGCTTTATACAGTCCTTCACACAGCAAACCCGAAAAATAAACCAGGATGCCGATAATATGGAGTATGACAGGAACCTGGCAGATGGTGCTTACAGGCTACTGGGAAATGTTGTTTTCAGGCATGAACGGGCAATCATGTACTGCGACAGTGCATATTTTTACTCAAACGATAATTCACTGGATGCTTTTGATAATGTATATATCAACCAGGCTGACAGCCTGCATCTCTATGGAGATTTTCTGCATTATGACGGAAATACAAGAGTAGCAAATGTAAGGAGAAATGTAAGATTATTGAGTGAAGAAACCAACCTCTATACAGAAGCTCTTGATTTTGACCTGAGGTCAAATGTAGGCTATTATACAAGAGGCGCAGATATTGTTAGTGGCCAGAATAAACTAAACAGCAGGGAAGGTTATTATTATTCCAACAGTACAATGTATTTTTTTAAGGATAGTGTTGTTATAAAAAATCCTGATTATACAATTTATTCCGATACCCTGAAATATAATACTACCACTAATATTGCATACTTTCTCGGTCCAACTGAAATAATCAGTGACAGCAATTATATTTATTGTGAGAATGGCTGGTACAATACTGAAACTGATATCTCTTTTCTCAAGGATAATGCCTGCCTGCAAAACCCAAAACAAACCATAAAAGGTGACAGTCTTTACTATGAGAGGGCAAACGGATATGGTGAGGCTTATCAAAATGTTGAACTATTGGATATAGAACAGAAAATTATCCTTAAAGGAAATTTTGCGACTTATAATGAAATCACGGAAGATGCCTTAATAACAGATAAGGCTATGCTAATTCAGATAACAGAACCTGATTCATTGTATGTTCATGCCGATACTTTAACATCGGAAATTGATACCAGCGGTTATAAGATAATGAAAGCTTATAACAGGGTTAAGATGTATAAATCAAATCTTCAGGGCAAATGCGACTCCATGTCATACACATTTGCAGATTCTGTCATCAGATTATATTACGAACCTGTATTATGGTCCGAGGAGCATCAGCTGACTTCAGAATATATAGAAATAAGAACCAGGAACAGGCAGATTGATCAGTTACGCATGATAAGACTTGCATTTATTATAAGCCAGGAAGATACAGTCAAATTCAACCAGGTTAAGGGTAAGGAAATGATATGTTATTTTAAAGATAACGATCTCTATAAAGTTGATGTAAAAGGTAATGGCCAGACTATCTACTATCCAAAAGATAAAAACGAAATTCTAGGAGTAAATAAAGCAGAGAGTTCGGATCTTGTAATTTACCTTGAAGAGAATGAGATTAAAGAGATTATTTTTTATACTAAACCTGATGCTACCTTATACCCGCTTGAAAAAGCACCGCAAAATGAACTCAGGTTAAAAGATTTTATCTGGTTGGAGCGCTACAGACCTAAACAAAAGGAGGATATTTTTACCTGGATTGAATAAAACAAAAATGGGATTGTTTTTAATCCCATCTCTAATATTCGTCTTCATTAAAAAAGAAATCATCTTTACTTGGATAGTCAGGCCATATGTCCTCAATACTTTCATATATCTCGCCTTCGTCTTCAATTTCCTGCAAGTTTTCAATAACTTCAAGCGGCGCACCTGAACGGATAGCAAAGTCGATCAGTTCGTCTTTGCTGGCTGGCCAAGGTGCATCCTCTAATTTTGACGCTAATTCAAGTGTCCAGTACATATTTATAGAAATTACTAAATAACCCAATGAAAAAAGCTGCAAAAATATAAAATTTTTATTATCAATTACAACTTAGTTGTCCATTGAATTTCATTTACCTTAAAATCTAACGACAACTTTCGGGCCAGAACAAAGAGATAATCAGATAAACGATTAAAATATTTTATTATAAATTCCGGAATAAAAGACTCGGATGAGAGCTCTACTATTCTTCTTTCTGCTCTCCGGCATATTGTTCTGGCAATGTGACAAAACGAAACTGCATTATGCCCCCCCGGTAAAATAAACTTGTCCAGGGCCGGTAACTTTTTTTCCATTTTATCAATTTCTTTCTCAAGCATTTGTATATCTTCTTCTTTTATTTCAGGAATCTTTATATCCGGATTATCACAGTCAGTTCCAATTATAGCCGCATAATTCATCAGCCTGTCCTGTATCTTTACTATCACTTCCTTATCTGACTCATCAATATCCTGGCTCCTGATTAACCCCATATACGAAATTAATTCATCAACGTTTCCATTGGCCTCAATTCTTTTATGATATTTAGGCACCCTTTTACCGCCCTTTAGTGATGTTGTACCTTTATCGCCGGTTTTAGTATAAATTTTCATGCGTTTAAAATTTTTCAAATTGCTTTAACCTTTGGAGATTTATTTATTTTATCAGATTCAATCTGTCCGTCAATAAGCCTGATGATCCTCTTTGCGTATTTTGCAATATCCTCTTCATGGGTCACTATAATTATTGTATTACCTCTTTCATGTATATCATGAAAAAGTCCCATCATATCTATAGAAGTTTTTGAATCAAGATTTCCTGTGGGTTCATCTGCCAGGATTATGGAAGGATGGTTAACCAGGGCACGCGCTGCAGCCACTCTTTGTTTCTGGCCTCCTGAGAGTTCATTCGGCCTGTGAGTAATCCTGTCACCAAGACCAACGCTTTCAAGCACCTCAACGGCCCTTTTCTTTCTCTCATGTTTTGATAATCCTGCATAAATAAGCGGCAGCATCACATTTTCAAGAGTAGTATACCTGGGTAACAGATTGAATGTCTGAAATATGAATCCGATTTCATTATTCCTGATCTCAGCTAAATGATTGTCCTGAAGCTTACTGACATCCCTGTTATTTAGAATGTACTTGCCTGAAGTAGGTGTATCAAGACAACCAATAATATTCATCAATGTAGACTTTCCGGAACCTGAAGGACCCATAATTGCCACATACTCATTCTTATTAATATTAATATCTATTGATCTTAAAGCCCTTACTATTTGAGTACCGACAAAATAGTTCTTGACTACTTCCTTAATTTGAATAATATTTTCCATTAATTTATTAGTACTGTAAAATACTTAATGATTATTAAGTGTAATTTATTATTAATGCTTTAAAAATTATAAAAATAACATTTGAACCTTAACTTTTAGTATCTGATTACAAAATTTTGTTTCTGAACACCTTTTTTAAAAAATACAATCCCCATAAAGAACAAGTCCACTGTAATCGTTACTTTTGGGCTGGCTTTTATTTCCTGCCACGCTTCACGCATTCCAACGGACCAGTTAATATCATCAAATACTATTATTAAGTTACTTTCTGATTTAACTGAAAGCTGGTCAAAATATTGTAATGTACTGCCTTTTTCATGATTACCGTCTATAAAAATAAATGATCTGTCATCCAGTCCTTTAATTAATCCTGGTAGCGCATTTTCAAAACTGTTATTAATAACATCAATATTAAGTAACCCGGCCTCATGAAAATTCTGCCTGGCAATTCTCGCCAGCTTCCTATCTGCTTCAATACTAATAACCCTTGCATTTTTAGACGCCTTGGCCATATACATCGTGCTTATTCCCAACGAAGTGCCCAATTCCAGAACAGTACCGGATTTAAAATACTTTACCAGCCTGAACAGCAACTGTCCAAATTTTCTTTTGACAGCCGAATATTTTACGATATCACTAATTTTTCTGGTTTCTGACTTTTGTCTTTTTGAACCAGCTCCATAATCAGTAATTGATATTTGTTTTTCTGAAGTGCCAAGAATACTTCTCACTTTTTCAACTTCGTCATATGCTTCATACCTGAATTTATCATTGAACACTTTGGTAATCAGATCAAATACAAAGGGAGAATGTATACCGTGTCCGTATTTATGCCCGGAAAATATTTTGTATTTAATATACCGAAGTAAAAAATTAAGATTTTTCATTAATAAATGTATATACAATAACCTTTAATCCTTCCCCAGCCTTGAACTTGGCCCCAGCCTTAGCTAAGCAAAGACCTTTTAAACAGAGTTTAATAATTATGCAAATTTAGTTTTCAATTTTGAATTATCTTTTACGATATTTACTTAATTGTAATTTCTGAAAATGAACGGTGTTTTAGACCAGGATATAAAATACTTAAAGGGAGTAGGGCCCAAAAGGTCCGAACTCCTTAACCAGGAGCTGAATATATTTAATTTCAGGGATCTTTTGTATTACTTTCCATATAAATACATTGACAGGTCAAGGTTCTATAAAATCAGGGAAATTGACACAACACATACATTCATCCAGCTTAAGGGCAGAATATTATCTTTCAGAACCGAGGGGCACCCCAGGAAAAAACGCCTTGTTGCAGAGTTTGCTGATGATACAGGTGTTATTGAACTTGTCTGGTTCAAGGGATTGAACTGGGTAGTTAAAAGCTACAAGATAAACACTGAATATATAGTATTTGGAAGGCCCGCAATTTATAACAGGAGAATATCTGTTCCGCACCCTGAGATTGAAACTGTCGAGAAACAGGAATCATATGTCAGTACTAAATTCCAGGCACAGTATAACACTACTGAAAAGCTAAAAAATAATTATATAAGCTCAAAGACTATTTATATCCTGGTCAATAACCTGTTATTATACCTTGACAAAAAAATCGAAGAAACTCTGCCGGAATACCTGGTAAAAAAATTAAACCTCCTTACACTTGAAAGAGCACTATTTAATATCCATTTTCCAGAAAATAATGATTTATTACGCAAAGCAACTTACCGCCTTAAGTTTGAAGAGCTGTTCTTTATCCAGATGAATATTTTAAAACTGAAAAATTCCAGGAAAAAAGCTTTTAAGGGTTTTATATTCTCAAAAGTAGGTGATAATCTGAATAATTTTTATAAACAGAAACTGGACTTTGAACTGACCGGTGCCCAGAAAAGAGTAATTAAAGAGATCAGGAAGGATATGGGTTCGGGTAAGCAAATGAACCGTTTGCTGCAGGGAGATGTGGGTAGCGGAAAGACACTGGTAGCTCTTATGTGTATGCTGATAGCCCTGGATAACGGGTACCAGGCATGTTTAATGGCTCCGACTGAAATACTTGCCAACCAGCACTTCGAAACGATTACAAGCTTTCTGCAGGGATTAAATATTAATGTCAGGCTCCTTACAGGGACAACCAGGAAAAGCGAAAGAACTATTATTCATGAAGGATTGCAAAATGGAGAATTACAGATTTTGACAGGCACACATGCTTTGCTGGAGGATCCTGTCAGGTTTAAAAACCTGGGAATGGTAATTATTGATGAGCAGCACAGGTTCGGTGTTGCACAAAGGGCAAAGCTCTGGAAAAAAAATGAACAGCCGCCTCATGTCCTTGTAATGACTGCCACCCCGATACCAAGAACTTTGGCCATGACACTTTATGGTGACCTTGATGTTTCCATTATTGATGAAATGCCTCCGGGAAGAAAACCTGTAAGGACAGTGCATTATTTTGATACAAAGAGGCTGCCGATGTTTGGATTTTTACGTAAGCAGATACAGGAAGGAAAGCAGATTTTTATCGTATACCCATTGATTAAGGAGTCGGAAAAAATGGATTATAAAGACCTTGAAGACGGCTATGAGAGTATTTCAAGGGCTTTCCCCCCGCCAGATTATCTTGTTGTTTGTGCACATGGTAAAATGAAGACTCAGGAAAAGGAAATAGCAATGAAACATTTTGTTGAAGGCAGGGCTCATATACTGATAGCAACGACTGTTGTTGAGGTTGGTGTGGACATACCCAATGCTTCGGTAATGGTTATCGAAAGTGCCGAGCGGTTCGGACTGTCGCAGTTGCACCAGCTCAGAGGCCGGGTGGGAAGAGGTGCTGATCAAAGCTACTGCATACTCATGTCCTCACATAAACTTACTAATGAAGCTAAAAAACGAATAGATATAATGACCCGTACGAACGACGGTTTTGAAATAGCTGAAATGGATTTGAAGCTCAGGGGTCCCGGTGATATTGAAGGCACACAGCAGAGCGGGATACCATTTGACTTAAAAATAGCTAACCTAGCACAGGACGGACAATTAATACAATTTGCCAGGGATATAGCAACAAAAATTCTTGAGGATGACCCGGAATTAACGAGTCCCGAAAACCAGATACTACAGAAAGAGCTCAGAAAAATGATAAAAAGTAAGATAGACTGGAGCGTGATAAGTTAGGTATAATATATCAGGGATTCTGTCCTCCACCAGGCGTATAGTATCCTTTAAATTCCCAGATTCACAAAAATAATGCCTGCGATTATAATTAGTGAACCGATTAGTTTTTGAAAGTCAGGTTTTTCTTTGAGGATTATTATTCCAAGCAAAATAGCAAAGACTATGGAGATTAATCTAACCGGTACTGCCACACTAACCATAACCTCCTTCAACGCCACACGGAAGGTGAAGAATGACAGGAAAACCGTTATTCCTCCCAGAAGTATGAATTGCCAGTGCTTTGGCAAATAAGACTTAACAGATTGTTTCTGAAATATAATCGTATAAATTATAAGATTCAGTGCCATAAACATAAGAATAAACCCTATATATGTTACTATATCAAAAGTAGCTATTTTGGATTTATCAAATATTGCCCCGAAAGAGTACATTAAAGAGGCAGCAAGTGCAAACCGTCCTCCGATATAGTCTTTACTGAGCTGAAACATTTTTTTTACTTCAGTCCATTTAAATGCATCGAGCTTAACCATAAAGGCACCGATAATTGTTATTATTATTCCTGCCCCTGTGATAAATGATATTTTTTCAGCTAAAAGAAAATAAGCCCATATCGGTATAAAAATCGGACTTAAGACAGTGAGCGGATAGTGCGTTGAAATTTTACCGTGCTCATAGGATTTTGACACAAATATCTGGTACAGTATATAAAAAAAAGAAGCCCCGTAAATATATGGTACATTATGCCATGGTATATTTCTGTAATTACCGGTAACAACAGCTATGCTTGCAGCCGTTAATCCCGCTATAGTGAACATTGATACCAGGAAAATCCTGCTGCCGTTGGATTTTCTCATCAGGAAATTGTAAAAAGCGTGAAGGAACGCTGATATAACAATATATAAAAGGTATTCTATTCTCATTAGTTCAGATGCTTTTAATCCTCCAAAATACTCAAATAATTCTTTCCTGTCAAATTTCCTTTCTGTACCGGAAAAAGAACAGACCTATTCCCGAAAGGATAACCAGCTCTCCTGCCCAGTATAATATCCAGTTAAAAGATTCCGGCACATACATCTGAACAAAATCATATAAGGCATTCTTATTGGAAAAATTCAACAATTCAGAAACTGATATATGTTGCAGAATAAATCTTGAATAATCCCATGACCATGCTATGATAAGTATCAACGAGCCGGTTAACAGTAAAATCGATTCTTTCCGCTTTAAGATAACCCTGATATTGCGTGAACTGAACCAGATAATAAATCCGGCCAATAAAATCATGGTAAATGAAGTTATTACAGGAGTTATTACCGGTCCGATCCAGGTTACAGGAACAAGAAACAGAACATCCCAGGTCATAAATGATTCCGGCCAGCCAATCAGCAGTTTTAGGAACACATAATAAAAAATATCCCATACTCCAAAGCAGTAAATAAACCAGGCAAACTTTTCAGTAAGATGTTTACCTGTAATAATGCTTACCGACAACAATATAACAATAGTTGAGACCTCACGAAATACTTCGGTTATAATAATCTGTTTATCAATCATCACCAGTGGAAAATCAAACCCTCCGGGGTACATAAAAGCACGAAGATAAACTACTATGGCACTCTCAAGGTATGCCATAGCAATACTGAAAAGCGTTAGCCAAATTAAAATTTTACTGTATGTCGTCGATTTGAACATAATGTAGTTTAATATCCCAGGATATTAAACGCCTTAATAACTATAAAATTACGCAATGAGTAAATTTATAGAGCTATATTTGAAAAATTCAATATAAGATACGTCAGGTTATTCAGTCTTCCATATTCAAAGATAATAAAAAAAGCCCGGCATAGGAAACCGGGCTTTCAGGTCATAATTAAATTATTATTGCTTGTCTTTATTTAATCAGCACAAGTTTTTTGCTTTCAACATATGAACCGACTTCCAGCCTGTAAAAATATATCCAGTCCTTTATATAAGTTTTACAGCTACTTGCGACTATTTCTTTATATTTTTTTTAATCCAATTGCTGATTATAATAAATTTAAATCTCTAATCCCATTACTCCCCCCAAATTTTTCAATTAATATTGAATGTATTTCTATAACTTCATTTAATGAAATCATTGAGCCAGTCTTTCTAATAAGTTCTTATCTTCTTCCAAAATTTTCTTCAAATTATTTGAAAGACTAATATGTTTTTTTGTTTTATTCATTAATGATTTGAGATATTCAAGAACATACTCAAGTATATCCTCTGGAATCTCATTCAGTACTTTCCTTATTCTATCTTTTATTTTTTTTGCAGCCATTTAATTACGGAATGAGTGAATTTATACAGCAATATTTAAAAAATTTTTTAATTTGCCCTGGGGGATATAATTTTGCAGGTGAAATTATTTTATGCATTTTACAGGGTATATTTGATTAATTATTTTCATATAATTAAGTAATCAGATTACAGGTGTCAAATAAATTCAAGATATCGTCAGAGTATCAGCCGACAGGGGATCAGCCGGAAGCTATACAGCAACTGGTCGACGGGATTAACCAGGGAATGCCTTTTCAGACCCTTCTGGGTGTTACAGGATCGGGAAAGACTTTTACCATGGCCAATGTAATTGAAAAAGTCCAGCATCCCACACTGGTATTGAGCCATAACAAAACACTGGCGGCTCAGTTGTTTGGTGAGTTCAAACAATTTTTCCCTGAAAATGCGGTTGAATATTTTGTTTCATATTATGATTATTATCAGCCCGAGGCATATATCCCTGTAACTGACACCTATATTGAAAAAGATCTTTCCATAAACAGTGAGATTGAAAAGCTGCGGTTAAGTACTACATCATCCCTGCTTTCAGGACGAAAGGATGTGATTGTAGTTTCATCGGTATCCTGCCTGTTTGGCATTGGTAATCCGGATGACTTTCACAGTAATACAATAAGTTTAAGGCAAGGCCAAAAAATTGGCAGAAACATCTTTCTGAGACAGCTGGTCGATAGTATGTATTCAAGAAATGAAATGGACTTTAACAGGGGTAATTTCAGGGTAAGCGGTGACACTGTAGATGTTTTCCTGGCCTACAGCGATTACGCCTACAGGATAAGTTTCTGGGGTGATGAAATTGAAGAGATAGAGGCTGTAGATCCTTTTACAGGAAAAACTATTGAAAAACTTGAGAAAGTAAATATATACCCTGCTAATATTTTTATTACCACCAAATACCGGATGCAGAATGCAATTAAGGAAATACAGAATGACATGGACAAGCAGGTTGAGTTTTTTAATAATTCTGGTAAGCAACTGGAAGCAAGAAGACTGAAAGACAGAGTTACATTTGACATAGAGATGATTAAAGAACTGGGTTATTGTCCGGGAATTGAAAACTATTCGCGCTATTTTGACGGCCGCCTTCCGGGTACCAGGCCCTTCTGCCTTCTCGATTATTTTCCAGAGGACTTCATGACTATTATAGATGAAAGTCATGTTACCATACCACAGGTCAGGGCCATGTACGGCGGAGATCATTCCCGCAAACAAACACTTGTAGAGTACGGGTTCCGCCTGCCTGCTGCCATTGATAACCGGCCCCTGAAATTCGAAGAATTTGAACAATTAATAAATCAGACTGTATTTGTTAGTGCTACTCCTACTGACTATGAGCTTGATAAAAGTGAAGGAATTATTGTTGAGCAACTTATTCGTCCTACCGGTTTGGTGGACCCTGTTATTGAAGTAAAGCCAAGTCTTAACCAGATAGACGACCTGATGAAAGAGATAGGTATGCGGACTGAGAATAATGAACGGGTACTGGTTACAACACTGACAAAAAGAATGGCAGAAGAACTGACAAATTATTTATTGAAATATAACATAAGATGCAGGTATATTCATTCTGATATAGGGACCCTTGACAGGGTGGAAATTATGGAAGGCTTAAGAAGCGGCAAGTTTGATGTATTAATCGGGATTAACCTGTTACGGGAAGGGCTGGATTTACCGGAAGTCTCACTGGTTGCTGTACTTGATGCGGACAAAGAGGGATTTCTCAGATCAGAGCGTTCTTTAACACAAACAGCCGGAAGGGCAGCACGTCACTTAAATGGTAAAGTCATCATGTATGCTGATAATATTACTTCATCAATGCAAAAGACTATTAACGAGACAAACAGAAGAAGGGAAAAACAGCTCGATTATAATGAAAAGCACGGTATAACTCCCCGGCAAATCATAAAGGCAGCCTCAAATATTATGAAGGAAGTCAGATTAAAAACCGGTGAACCAAGACCATATACAGAACCTGAAAAAATTGATATCGCTGCTGATCCTGTAGTTAAATATATGGGCAGAGCAGCAATTGAAAAAGCTATTGAGAAAGCCAGGAATGCTATGGAAAAAGCAGCAAGCGAGCTGAATTTTATCGAAGCAGCCAGGTATCGTGATGAGATGTATGCCTACCAGGAACTGATGAAAAAACAGAAGTAGTTTTTTTAAAAAAAGGCTGCCAGGCTGGGACCAAAATAAAAAAGGCTATCAGGCAGGGACTAAAATAAAAAAGGCCTGCATGCAGGATCAAAAAAAGGCACACCTTTCAGCATGCCTTTTGAAATTAAATCTGTTTTTATATTAACCTAGGTAAGATTTCAATAATTTGCTCCGTGAAGTATGACGTAATCTTCTTATTGCCTTTTCCTTTATCTGCCTGACCCTCTCCCTTGTAAGACCAAAACGCTCGCCAATTTCTTCAAGTGTCATTTCCTGAATGCCTATTCCGAAAAATAACTTAATTATATCTCTTTCTCTTTCAGTTAAAGTTGCCAATGATCTCTCTATTTCTTTCATTAATGATTCTCTCAACAGTTTTTTATCAGCCTTGGGCGAATCATTATTAATTAAAATATCCAAAAGACTATTATCTTCACCATCAACAAATGGAGCGTCAACTGACACATGCCTTCCTGAAACTCTCAACGTATCAGCGACCTTTTCTTTTGGTAAATCAAGATTTTCAGCCAGCTCTTCAGGAGAAGGAGTTCTTTCAAATTCCTGTTCAAATTTTGAAAAGGCCTTATTTAATTTGTTTAATGAGCCAACCTGATTCAGGGGTAATCGTACAATTCTCGACTGTTCAGCCAGCGCCTGCAAAATAGACTGCCTGATCCACCATACTGCATAGGAAATGAATTTAAATCCTCGTGTTTCATCAAATTTTTCAGCAGCTTTTATCAACCCCAGGTTTCCCTCATTTATAAGGTCAGGAAGACTTAAGCCCTGGTTCTGGTATTGTTTTGCAACAGATACAACAAATCTTAAATTTGCCCGGGTAAGCTTTTCCAGTGCGGTTTTATCACCTTTTTTTATTCTTTGAGCGAGTTCAACTTCTTCTTCTACTGTTATAAGTCCTTCCTTCCCAATCTCCTGCAGATACTTATCAAGAGAAGCACTTTCCCTGTTTGTGATTGATTTTGTGATCTTTAACTGTCTCATCGTTTGTTTTTAAAATAGTCGCAAATATAGATTATTTTTTGTTTAAATTCAATATGTTTTAGCAATAAAAAAGGCTTGCGGAACAGCAAGCCTTTTTTATATATAACTTATAAGGTTGTTTGTTCTACATTCCAAAAGCATAATAAGCTATTACTCCATTGGGATAAACTCCTTTAATATATACACCACCTTTAGTATTATCAATTATCTTCTTCAGGTCTTCAACTGAATAGACGGACTTGTTATTTATTTGAGTTATTATAAAACCTTCTCTTACTCCTTCAGCTCTTAACTTTCCTGCATTTAGTTCGACAACTTTTACACCGTATTTTATTCCAAGACTTTTCTTGTCTTCATTATCAACCTCAACAATCTTTGCGCCAAGTATAGTATCGTAAGTTTCGGATTTTACAACTTTAGTATCTCCTTGCAAATTACGTAAGACAACATTAAATTGTTTCGTTTTGTCGTTTCTTTTTAAATTAACGGTAACCTTATCTCCTGGTCTGTAACGATTTATTTGTTCCGTTAATTCTGAAGGACTGTTAACCTTCACCCCGTCAACTTCAAGAATTATATCACCTGCCAGAATTCCTGCGTCTTTTGCTGCTCCTCCCTCACGTAATTCGGAGACATATACTCCTTCAAGTACCTTAATATTTTTTTCTTTTGCTAATTCAGCATTTACTTCCTGAATACTAACACCCAGGATAGCTCTTTGCACAACTCCAAATTCAATTAAATCCGATATTACTTTTTTCACAATACTGACAGGAATAGCAAAAGATATTCCTGCATAAGCACCTGAAGGTGATATTATAGCAGTATTAATACCAACTAACTCACCTCTGGTATTAACCAATGCACCGCCACTGTTACCCCTGTTTACAGCAGCATCTGTCTGTATAAAAGACTCAATACGATAGCGATCCTGAATAATTCCTAAGTTTTTCCCTTTAGCACTTACTATGCCAGCTGTAACAGTTGAGGTTATAGTAAAAGGATTTCCTACAGCCAGTACCCATTCTCCAACCATCAATTTATCAGAATTTCCGTAAGGTATATAAAACAAATTATCGGCATCAATTTTAATTAAAGCCAGATCTGTACTTGGATCAGTGCCAATAACTTTTGCTTCAAATTCCCTCTTGTCATTAAGTGTAACAAAGACTTTATCTGAATTATCAACGACATGATTATTCGTTACAATATATCCATCAGGTGAGATAATTACTCCGGAACCAAATCCAAGGACAGGCTCGGGTTCTTTATAATTATCTCCATAAAAGAATTCCAGTATTGGATTTTTGTATGTCTCCATTGCCATCTGTGTTTTTACATTAACAACTGCATGTATAGTTTTTTCAGCTGCGTATGTAAAATCAACGTAGCCAGTATTGGAATCAGGTTTAAAATCAGTAAATGCAACAGGCTGTCTAACTGTTGCCGTAATAATTTTTTCATTTTTACCAATAAAAATAGAATAGGCAAATACGGCGACAAGACCTCCAATAATAGCTATTAATAAACTTATAAATATTTGTCTGTTTTTCATAGTTAAGTTTTTTAAATATTTTGTTATTTAAGTCTTACAATTATCACCAGTGTATGGTTAAAAATCACGCCTTACTGGTTCTTTACCGGCTTCAATTAATATAACGACAAAATTAAGTAATTTATATATAACCTATTCAAAATTAACAATTTTTAACCTTAGCTATATATTCACTAAACTGTTAAAATGCCAGATTGTTCATTTAAGGATTAAGGGTTAAGGAATCAGGCTTAAGGGTTAAGGGTTAAGGGTTAAGGGTTAAGGGTTAAGCGCGGAGCAATTCAGCAATACAACAATAGAGCAATTAATAATTATTGGTAATAATTCAATAATTGTTTGCGAAAAGAATTCTGGTTAAAAGTATTTATGTCTTCTATAACTTTCTTAATTTCATTACGCCGTTCTTCCATTATTTCATAGGTCAGATTTGCTGATGTATTAAATGCCAGGGATTCAAGTTTATATCCGTTTGGATCCATACTTATTGCAGCTGCCGCATCAAACTCATCAAAGACCAGAATAGAAGGAATTTTATTAATAGAATAGTTTCTTACAGAATTTAAAACCCGATTTCTTATATAGTCTATTTGTGTCTCACTCAGGAAATTAGCTCCCAGTAAAATTTTAACCAGGTCAATTTTTGCAACCCTGTTAAATTCCTCATTTTCGATTAATTTATTATAATCATTATTATTTGTTGCTACAAACAGTTCAATATATTCTTCAGGTATATTCCTCAAATCACCTGATTCATTTCTCTTCAGTCTCAGTTTATACTCTTTAATAGCTAATTTCTGGTTTACAGGAATATAATATTCCCATTTTTTTGTCCTTTTATAGGAATCAGTTACAGGATCAGGTTTCCATTTGGTTGCGGGTCTTTTCATAAGTGGTGCAGTCAGATCCAACTGACGTGTTTCAAGCGAATACAGCAGACAATTAATAAAATGCACCCATCCCCCGCCAAGCGATTCATGTAAGGCTCCCCAAAGTGTTTTGAATGAAGAGGGTCCTGTTTCTTTTTTAACATTAACTGTCCTGTCAACAAGATTATTTATATACTCTTCGCCTAAATTGACGGGATAAAATATAAAATCTACTGTCGAATCTGAAGGATAATCCTTTACATGAAACAGTTGCCGGATATCATAGGTATAAGTTGAATCGTTTTTCATTTTGAGATAAACCTGATAGTCTAACTCCCATTTCATTTCCGAGATCCTGGAAAATGTTAAATCCGACTGTCCGTATAAACAACTTGAGATAAGAAAAGAAAAAAGTAGCAGATAATTCTTTGCCATAATTTATGTTCTACGCATCTATATTTGCATATTTTGCATGTGTTTCAATAAACTCTCTTCTCGGAGGCACTTCATCACCCATCAACATTGAGAAGATCCTGTCAGCTTCAGCAGCAGATTCAATAGTTACCTGTCTCAATGTCCGTTTTTCAGGATTCATAGTTGTTTCCCACAGCTGTTCAGCATTCATTTCACCCAGCCCTTTATATCTCTGTGTATTAATATTCCCTTCCTTATCTTTGTTAAATTCCTCTATTGTATGCTGTCTTTCTTCCTCACTCCAGCAATATCTTTCCTGTTTTCCTTTCTTTACCAGATAGAGTGGCGGAGTAGCTATATATAAGTGTCCGTTTTTAATCAGGTCCTCCATATGGCGGTAGAAGAAAGTCATTATCAATGTTGTTATATGGCTCCCATCGATATCCGCGTCTGTCATTATTATAATTTTATGATATCTCAAGCCTTCCAGATTTAAGGCTTTAGTGTCATCTTCCGTTCCAATGGAAACTCCTAAAGCAGCAAAAATATTTCTTATTTCTTCATTGTCAAAAATTTTGTGAGGCATTGCTTTCTCGACGTTTAATATTTTACCTCTTAAGGGCAGTATTGCCTGAAATCTTCTGTCACGGCCCTGTTTTGCTGTTCCTCCGGCTGAATCACCTTCAACAAGAAATATCTCGGATGCAGCAGGATCACGATCTGCACAGTCTGCAAGCTTGCCTGGCAATCCTGCGCCTGACAGAACATTCTTACGCTGTACCAGTTCTCTTGCTTTTCTTGCTGCATGTCTTGCCTGGGCAGCAAGTATTACTTTATTGACAATAATTCGTGCATCTTTAGGATTCTCTTCAAGGTAATTACCCAGCAGGGTGCTGACTGCCTGATCTACAGCGCCCATAACTTCAGAATTTCCCAGTTTTGTTTTTGTCTGACCCTCGAACTGCGGTTCTGCAACTTTAATTGAAATGATTGCTGTTAACCCCTCCCTGAAATCATCGCCATTAATATCGAACTTTAATTTTGCAAGTAATCCCGATTTTTCAGCATAATTTTTAAGGGTACGGGTCAATCCTCTCCTGAATCCAGCCAGATGAGTACCTCCTTCGATAGTATTTATATTATTCACATATGAATGTATATTCTCGGAAAACGATGTATTATACTGTAGTGCTATCTCTACTGGTACTTCATTCTTAACAGCTTCAATATTTATAACCTTGCTTATTAATTTTTCCCTTGTTGAGTCCAGTAATTCCACAAATTCTTTTAATCCTTCTTCAGAATAAAAGTTTTCTTTGCGATATTCATTTCCATTTCCGTTCTCCTCGAGTTCTCTCAAATCAGTAATTGTAAGGCGAATACCTTTATTCAGGAATGCCAGCTCTCTTAACCTTGTGGAAAGAATTTCAAAGTTGAAATCAGTTGTTATAAATATTGAATTATCCGGAGTGAATGTCACTTCTGTTCCTGTTTTATCAGTTTTACCTGTTTGTTTTACACTATAAAGCGGTTTTCCTCTTTCATATTCCTGTTTATAAATATATTTGTTTCTGTACGTAATAACTTCCAGATGTGAGGATAGTGCATTAACACAGGAAACTCCCACTCCATGGAGTCCGCCAGAAACTTTATATGAATCTTTATTGAATTTTCCCCCTGCATGCAAAAGAGTCATTACTACTTCCAAAGCTGATCTTTTTTCTTTCTCATGTATGTCAACAGGAATTCCACGGCCATCATCCTTAACAGTTATAGACCCATTTTCGTTTATAGTAACGTCAATGTTTTTACAATACCCTGCTAAAGCCTCATCAATTGAGTTATCAATAACCTCGTAAGCCAAATGATGCAATCCTTTGGTACTAACATCGCCAATATACATTGCCGGTCTTTTTCGAACCGCTTCAAGTCCTTCTAAAACCTGTATATTCTCTGCTGAATACTTCCCGCTATCTTTAGGAACCCGGGCATCTGTGTTTTCTCTGCCTTTCTTTGCCATATCCACTAGTTACATTAATTTATTTAAACTATGCTATTTATAATACTTAGTAAAGGGTTTAATAATCGGTGTTCGCAAGTAGGTTCAGATGAGTTATTTTAACCTGTGATGAAAAGGAAATAAAAAAACTTTTTCTTTTCACTAATCCCTCCCTGCTTAATTGTTAATTCTTTAACAAAGATAATAAAATTTAGGCATTTTATATTCAAAAAAAGTGCTATAAATCAAGGAAATATCAACAAAAAATCAACACATAAAAGCTTTGCCAATAAAGGATTTAAAAATTATAAAAAAATTGCTGATTCTTTCATAATTTATATGTAAAACCTACCAGTAAATTAAATCTATATGCCGGAAATTGATTCCATATATTATATTCAGATGAAGTTATATTATACAGATTTACAAATGCTGATAATACTTTGGAATAGCGGTATTCAACACCCAGGTTTAAGTCAATAAACGGATCAAGCTTAATAAATTCTATTGATTCATTATAGGATTTAGCATATCTGTTTCCTATAGCAATTAAATCAATGTCAACCAGGATTTTATTTCTTAGATTATAGCTGCAATATAAGTCTATGTTATATTCAGGTTTATGCCAGGCTTTTTCTTCATCAGACATTACGTATTTATGATAATTACCTTTTAGAACTACATTAAACTTTTCGGATATGTCAACATTTATTTCACCGTGATATTTTATTTGTTCCATATCGTCATATACTACAGTGAACTGATTTTCATAATCGTTATTTAATGTGTCATTAACAAAAAAGTGCATGTTGTTGACTAGTGAATAAACCGCATCAAATCTGTATGTACTTCTTGAGCTTAATTTCCCCTTTATTCCTGCATAGGCAATAAACTTATGCTTAGAGTATGCTACATTTAAGCCGGGAGTAATAAAGGGGTTCTCAGTCGCAATATTCTTATAATTATATATATCAAGATAACCGTCAATACCAAAATACGGGACTAATATCTCCTCTATGATATTTAATTGTAAGCTGCCCTTTGGAAAGATATATGCCTTTGATTTATCCAAAATATTTACAACCGCATTAAAACCAAGAACGAGTTTCCACTCAGATGTACTTTTGCTAAACCAGTAATCAGCTCTTATTACAGTATTATTTACCGAGTCAATGGATTCGCTTTTTATGAAATTCGTCAGCGAAGCATCTATCCCAGTCATTTGCTTACCTACAGGCTTACTGAAACTACCTGCAAAAAATAACATATTTTCACTGTTATTGTATTTATCTTTAAAATAGTCATATTGAGCACTAACACCATAATTAAAATGTATAGAATCAGGATAGGCAGAATGAAAATTAGCTGATGTACTAAATAAAAAATATCTCTGTTTTATATCTTTCCCTTTAATGTCAGGAAATGTATCTGGAAATAGTGCAGTATTGTATCCATAGTAATGAATGCCATCATTATTCAATCTTATCTTTCCGGAAAGAACCGATTTATCATATATTTTCTTCCCGAATAATGCAACGCGGGTTTTACTGTAACCGGACGGGACTTTGTCTTCATTATCAAGTTTTATTTTTGAATGTGAAGATATATGTCTGAAATAAGCTCCTATTGCATAATCTTCAGAGCGGAGACCATTATAACTGTATTCAGCCAGGGGAGTAAAATAGTTGCCTAATCCCAGCTTCAGATAATTCTTATAAAGTTTTGCAAGAGGAATTGTCATTTTAGCCGGTTTTATTTCTTTTGGCTGGTAGTCTATATCTATTCTAACCGGTAAGATAGAATAATTAAATGTTGGAGTAACAGTTACAGAATCGTCAATTACAGGGAGACTGTTTATTTTATACGCATCAGATATTGTTGGTTCATAAGGCTTTATGACTATTACATCCCTGCTTATCTGTTGGGACAATAAATCATATCCTGTAATGATAAAAAATATTACTATCGATATTTTTATTATTAACTTCATATCCGGCGAATAATAATTTAATTGTTACTTTTAAAACTTTATTTTTTATATCTACTCCTCTCCAATATTTATCTCTATATCCTCCTGTTCAGTTTTTTGTTCAACAGCCTGTTGCTCTTTAACCAGTTTTTCCTTTTTTTCTTTTGCCATCGATATAATACCATCTTCTGAATTTTCGTAATAATCAATAATGCTTTGAAGTGTCTGTATTGCCTGAAAATAATCTCTCCTGGAAGCAAATATGTCTGACCAGAGAATAAAACTTTTAGCCATCCAGTATTGATGAGGAGTTGTTCTTTCAGTAAAATCAAATATTTCTTTTTCGGCTGTTTCCAGTTCCCCTCGTTTAAAATATATCTCTGCCATTCTGAATTTTGATTCTGCGCCTTCACTACTATTCACTTCAACAGCAACTTTTTGAAACTGCTCTAATGCTAACATCAATCTTTCACTGGCATATAGCGATTTTGCCAGTATAAACCTTGCTTCCCGTTCCAGGGCATCTGAAACCTTTTCAGTGTTAATAACATTCCTTGCAGCTTCAATAGCATTAGTATAGTCATTAATATTATAATAACAACGCATCAAACCTGTTCGCGCTTCCAGTAAATTGCTTTTTATTTCTGTCACTTCCTCGAGTTTTTTATAATAATTAATTGCCAAAGAATAATCTTTAAGTTTGAATTTTATCCTTGAAGCTCCTAACAATGCCTGTTCGGTATAAATATTCTTCGGATTGCCAATAACGTAATCGAAGGATTTCATCGCTTCATCATACTGATTCATCCGGTAATTGCAATCTCCCTTATAAAAATGAGCATCCAGGATAAAACTGCCATTTGTATACTTCTCAATATAGTTTTTAAAACCCTGCGATGAACGGTCACAATCACCTGACATATATAGTTTCTCTGCAGTGATATAACTTAATGAATCCTGTTCTCTCAAATCAACTTTTGCAAAATCTCCCAGGTTATTAACATAATCGAAATAAGCATCTATATTATTCATATCAACATAAATGTTCTTGATACCTTTTAATGCACTCTGGGCCTCATCAGTCCCTGGATAATCATTAACGACTCTCTTGTAAAGTTTTAATGATTCCTGAGCCCTGTCAGTGTTATAATAAATCAGTCCTAACTTAACCAAAGACTTACTTACATAACTGCTATTAGGAAATTCATTTACTATTCTTTGAAAATTTGGTATGGCCTTTTCAGGTTGATGTTGTGATAAATAGCTTTCTCCAATCTCATAAAGTGCGTCATCAGTAAAAGCCGAATTTGGATAGGTACCTAACAGCTGATTCAGATTCTGAATTTTTTCTTCGAATTTATTAATAACACCCAATGCCAGGCTTTTTTGAAATATGGCATAATCAACATCAGTATTACCGGCCTTTATACTTCTGTCATAAAAATCTATAGCTGCATAATAATCAGTCTGTATAAAATAGCAATCACCGATTCTGTTAAGTGCATCTCCAACTCTTTTAGTCTTATTTCCTTTCATAAATCCCGTATATTTTCTAAACCATAGTGCAGCATCAGAATAATTCTTCTTCTTAAAATAAGAGTATCCCAGGTTATAATGCGCAAGATTAAATTCCTGCTGGTAATAAGATACCGGCATACCGATAAATTTCTTATAATCAACAATTGCCTTATCATAATTCTCCAGTCTGTAATATACTTCACCCCGCCAGTAGAATGTTAGAGCATATAATTTACTATTCAAACTGCCATACTTCAATGAACTGTTGAATAATTCTATGGCATCATCAAATCTTAAATTATTAAACAGTTCAAGGGCTCTGTAATAGGAAATCTTCTGGTAAGCCTTCTTTATATCATCATTCTTATTTTTTATTCTGTCAATAGATGATAATGCCATCCTGTAATTTTTAGCATTGAGATACGCCTGCATCAGGTAGTTATAGGCCTCATCGGTTCTCTGCGAATTCGGGTAAAGACTTATATAATCGTTAAATGCCTGAATTGCTTCATTAAAGGGAGAATATGACAATTCGTAAGTTACCAGGGCATAATTGAACAGTGCGTCTTCTTTAATTTTCGGATCATTATCCATTTTTGATGCGGAAGCAAAAGCCATTCTTGCCTGGTGTTTTTTATCAAGTTTTAAATAACAGTCGGCAAGATGATACATGGCATTATGACAAAGAAGCGAATTTTCATCTGAGAGTTTACTGAAAATTTCAGCTGCCTTGTCAAATTCGCCCGACTTATAATATGCATATGCCAGCTGGTATTTATCCTCTTTGGTTACGGCGCCGGCATTTTCATTATAGTATTCCAGGTAAGGGACAGATTCTTTATAACGATTCAGCATGTAAAATGAAACCCCTGTAATTCTTGCCACTTCGGCATGTCTTGATTTAGCGACTGTATCAAGCAATCCCGGAGCATATTCAATTACTTTCTCATATTTCTTCTGAAGAAAATATATCTGGGTTATATAATAAGGAACTATTGGCGAAAATGTCTTATCACGTGAAAGGCGTAAAAATCCGTTTAATGCAGTCTGGTAATTTCCCTGGGTGTAGTTTATATGTGAATAATAATAAATAGCCAGCGGTGAAAATTTGGTATTTTTATCTTTAATTTCATTAAATGCCAGCCTGGCGTTCTCCAGATCATCCTTCTTAAAATAACAAAAGCCGGCTTTGAAACTACATTCTGCAGATTCATTGTCGCTAAGCGCGTTCTTGTTAATCCTGTTATAATATGATAAAGCCTTGTTGTATTTTTTCAGCTCGTAAAAATATCCTGCCAGATTATAATAAGCTTTGTCCACCAGCGGATTTTCAGGATTATCTTTAATGAATGAATATGTCAAATACTCGGCATCTTCATTGAATAATTTAACAGCGCATAATGCGGTATAGTATTGGGCTTTGGACTTTAGGACTGTACTTTGACTTCCATAATAATCATATGCCTTCTGAAAAAAATCCTGGGCAGCACCATAATTTTCCTTCTCAAACAATTCCATTCCCTTCCTGTAGTATCTGTCTTCGTGAGTATGTTGTGAGGTTTGTTGTGAAAAGGTGACAGTCCTGAATACAAAACTGTAAATCAATATTTGTAATAATGGTTTAACACTCATTAGATCAATATTTGATATTTGCATAAAATTACAGATTAAAAACGATCAATACCGGCAGAATATTTCCTTTTAATTAACAGAAAAGTGTTAATTATACAGTTTGATATTAAAATAAATATACAAAACAGTTATACAGTTGATTTTTATTATTCTGGCACAAAATATTTACAATGAAGTAAAATCAGACTTACAATACTTCTTCTAAAATGTTATATTTGCTAAAAGAATAATCTCAGATAAGGATTAAGGATAAAAGATTAAGTGTTTAATATACAATATTGTAAAGTAGAAATACAATGCAGAATAATAATATTATCAATTTCAATAAAGCTTCAGTTTTTCACGATGATCACCTGGTCTTATCAAATGTTACTTTTAAGGTAACCAAAGGAGAATTCGTATACATCATTGGCAGGGTAGGCAGCGGAAAGACCAGCCTGATAAAGACCATAAATGCAGAATTGCCTCTAAAGGTCGGAACAGCAAATGTAGTAGACTTTCAGTTGGATACAATAAAAAGAAAACAAATCCCGCAATTAAGAAGAAAACTTGGCATTGTCTTTCAGGATTTTCAGTTATTAATTGACAGAAATGTTTATGACAACCTGTTATTTGTATTAAAAGCCACAGGGTGGAAGAACAAGGAAGAAATTGATGAAAGGATCAAGGAGGTGCTTGGTAAGGTCGGACTTGAATACAAAGGATACAAAATGCCGCACCAGTTGTCAGGAGGTGAGCAGCAGCGTGTGGTTATTGCCCGTGCTTTGCTTAACAATCCTGAAATAATTCTTGCCGATGAACCAACCGGCAACCTTGATCCTGAGACTTCCGAAGGTATAATGAAAATCCTCAGGGAGATAAGCAGTAACGGGCGGGCAGTTATAATGGCAACTCATAACTACCCACTACTAAAAAAATTTGATGCCCGCACCCTGAAATGTGAAAACGGCAGCCTCTCGGAAGTAGAAAAAACCTCGGAAATAGATTTTAGTACGTTGATATAAAGAGGGGGACAGCACCCTGAAGTCGTAAATAGCTAAATATCAAACAGAAAAACAGTCAGGGCGCTGGTCCCTCTATCTTCATTTCACAACCACCTTTCTAATATGTATTGCATCAACCTGCCTAATCTTTACCAGGTACATCCCTTTTGAACATCCTGATAAATCGATCTGTTCAACAAAATGTGCATTAGTGTTTGTGTATTCATTCTGATAAATGAGTGCACCGGTAATACTAAAAATCTCAATTTCGAATCCATGATTACCTGTGTTACCTATTTCAATATTTAAAATATCATTGGTGGGATTAGGATAAATATTGGTTATTGGGGCTCGAATATCTTCTATACTAGTTGGCTCTTGAACAAGAATAGAAATAGTGTCGGTCCAGAATTTATAACCATTACTGGAAATATCAACCAGAATGGGAATCTGAGTATTCACAGGACATTCTTCAGCGATATTTATTATATATACGTTATCGGATGTTGAATTCTCACCAGCTGCTATATTGCCAAAAGCACGACTGAAATCATACGTGCTGACCAATGTATCAAGGCTAATTAGTTTTGCTTCTATATTTGTAGCTGTCAGCATTGAACCGTTATTCTTAAGTGTTAAATCTAATCTAATACGATCACCTGGATTGGGTTCTGTGTCAGTGCCAGTAAATGTATAGCTTTCAAAATCAACTGGACCAATTGTGGTGAATCGTACCGATAGAGGGCAATTTTGTGTAGTACCCAGATTAAGGTCATGGGTCACAAGTTCCACTATATATACATCTTCTGGTTCTGGCAATCCTGATAACATTTTTTTGTTACCCCACATGTTGTCAGAGGAATTTCCATCACCATGCAATCCATCATCATACAATTGTATTGTATCTGTAAATGCGGATTGAACTCCCTGAATTATAGCATAGACATTTGCAGGGTTGTTTTCCGGATTGCTCATACTGGCCCTGACTGTTAATGTATCGCTATGTGGTTGAACAAAAAATGGATATACTTCCAGAGAATGTGCATAAGCAGCATCAAGAGGATTCTCATACCATACTAAAGCGTTTTCAACTCTTGAAGTAGGAATTATATCAAAATCACCATCAAGGTCAATATCATAAGCAAAAACGACATTAACTGCATTGTAATTATTATCTATAATATTTTTAGCCCAGTTTTGCCCACCATCCTCGTTTATAAACAGGACAACATCATTTGCATCAATATCATTTACGACTATATCCATATACCCATTATTATCTATATCAACAATATACAGACACCGGGCTTTTAACAGATCAGTACTTATAGTATGTTTGGTCCAGGTTTGCTCGTTTCCATCGTTTTCATACCATGCTACATCTGCATTATTGCCTGTCGCACCCTGGGCTGCCGCTGCAACGTCCATGTCTCCGTCATTATCGATATCACCAATACTAGCCATAAACGTTCCGTACATGCTATTATCTACGATTATTTCGGTCCAGTTGTTGTCCGGCAGGTTATTCTTATATAAGACAACTTTGTTGAAATTAGCTGCTGCTTTTACTACATCCATATCACCGTCATTATCGATATCATCAACTCTTACAAAACAAGTATATGCGATACTTTCATCAATGTTATGACGTTCCCACTGACCGAAGACAGGGGAAAGAATATTAAGAAGAGTTACTGCTAAGGCTAAGGTTAATTTTGTTTTCATGATTATTTGATTTAAGGTTTATTAATAATCGATTTAATGGGCAATTAGCCTTCTTATATTAAAAATTACTTAATGTAAAGTTAAGGCTAATAAATCCCTGATAATTAGCACTATCGTCTCAATCTTTGGTGCAATTTGGATGAAAATTGTGGAATTTTGGTATTCTGGTAGAATCCGGTATAATAATCCGGATTAAGCAGTAAATTTAAGTTCAGCACTCATTCCAGGCATAAAAAAACCGCCTGGCTTAAGGGCGGTTAATTTTAAATGTTTATGTACTTTTAGTAACTATTCTCCTGCCAGAGTCATCAGTTTATCCGAAATGTACCGGGAGCAGTTTCAGGTACAGGACCAATAACTGTTCCATCAGGGAGTGTTATAAATTGCCAGGTTATAACACCACTCATGTGTACATTGCGACCCAGCCACTCTTCAAATGGATCAGCTGCTACGTCTATTTCACCGTTCATAACGTACTTGGTAGGATCGGGGGGCTTATTTGCCAGAACAGTAACACCAACATCAGGTCCTCCCAGGACAACGGTTTCATCTGATAAATCGTAGATTTCGAAGTATTCCTCGAAAGGACTTGCCTGTGAATAATCTCTGAAAGGGCTGAGGTGGTAGAATCTCATATTATATGTACCATATCCTTCAATAGTTATTGTACCTACCCATACGGGATCATCGGGCACCTCAGCTAATAAGTCAAAATATAAATCCATTGTGCCTGTGAGGTTGGCTGATGGTTTTTTAGCACTTTTCAAACGGGTTGCTACCTGATCACTTTGATCTGACCCGGAAGTCAAAAGATTGTCTTCTGAGCAACCAAGAAAAATAATGGTTGCTCCGATAACCAAAAACATTAAAATTGAACGTTTCATAGTTTCCTCCTTTTTTAAATTAATAATTAGTGATTAATTGTCAAGATGCTTTCTCGAATTAAAAAACAATTAATGCAAAGTTACAACCAACAAATCCCTGAAACTTAGCACTATCGTCTCAATCTTTGGTAAATTTGGTGTGAAAATTGTAGATTTATGGTAATCTGGTATATTCCTGTATAATAAACGGATTTTATTCCAGCTAAAGAAGTAAATTCAGATTCGGATTAAAGTAATTCTTGGCGTTATTTTTGTTTAGCTATAAATTTCCTGTCATAAGGCAGGTTCAATTTTTGCAGTAGTATGTTATAACGGGGATCATCTCTTATAAATTCATTACTGGGAAAAACTTCGATAAGGGATGCCGGATAATATTTTTTCTCGCATGCTTCATTTAACAGCTCAAAAGCTTTGTCAGTATATCCTAGAATTCCGGCCATCATACCTGTAAAAAAAGGATTGTTCCAGCTTTCTTTCGAAGACTCTTCCAGTTCATTCCACATTGATAATGCTTTCTCCCTGTTACCGGTCAGAACATAGGTGCGGCAACGCAGCCATTTCCAGCGTGTGGTGTTATATGGTAATTTTTCATGCGTTTCAATTGCTTCCGGGTACTTTTTTTCCTTAAGATATATCCAGCCCAGCACAAGGTTTCCGTATGGTATGTCTTCTTTAGTTTCTAAAGATCTCCTGGCCCACAATTCTGCTTTATCATATTCCTCATTGTGATAATAAAGCCATGCAAGCCACGACTGGTAAGAAGCTGAAAAAGGTTCCAATTCAACAGCTTTCTTGGCATGGTAAATTGACTTTTCCATATCACCGAACAAAACATGATACCATGCAAAGTGAGCATGTGCAATTTCATTATTCGGATTTCTGGCAATTGCATTTTCAAATGCTTCTTTTGCCACCGGCCAGTTCCAGGATTGATATAAATGAAGTAGTGCCAGCGCGGTATAAGCTTCATCCAGTGTAGGATCTATTATGAGAGCTTTATTTGCGGCTGCTGTTGCTAACCTGAATGCTTTCTCGGAATAAAGCATTCCATGACCTGTTATTGCATATCCCAGTGCCAGGCCTGCATAAGCAAAAGGATCTGCCGGATCCTTGTCTATTGCCTTTCGCAGGTATTCTATTCCGGTCTCAAACGACTCTGCCGTTCCCTGGTTTAAGTTATACATGCCTCTCAGGTAGTCTTTATAGGTTTCCGGATCTACTGCTCGTGACTTTGCTAAAAGTAGTTCTTCGTCCTTTGAGAGTCTAACCCTGATTTTATGTGCAATATCTTTTGCGGCTTTCGTTTGTACTGTTAAAACATTATGCATATCATCACGATACTCATTAGCCATAATATGACGTTCTTTCGGAAATACATCAATCAATTGAATTAAAAAACAAAGGCTATCGCCTGAACAAAAAACCGATCCTTCAACAATAATATTTACTCCCAGCTCATTTGCTATATCCTTTAATACCTTATCACTATTCCGGTAATGAAGTGTAGTAGTACTGGAAATCACCCGCAATGATTCAATCTGTCCTAATTCACCGGTAAGGGCATCATGCATGCCGTCAACGAAATAGGCATTTTCAGGATCACCTGTTAAATTACGTATAGGCAGAACTGCGATTGATTTTTCAGATGACCCGGTAACTCTGGAAACATAATATATTCCACTCGCTGCAATAATTATTATTAATATAATTACAGCAACCTTAACAAATAACCTGTAACCTTTTAATTTTGCCAGACTCAGAATTCCTGGTTTATGATCTGCAGGCAGATATTTAATTTTGTCTGCAAGATCTTTTCTGACACTTCCCGGCGATATATTAAAGTGTTTTTTAAAAACCCTGTTAAAGTAGCTGGGATCGCTGAAACCTACCCTGTAAGCAATTTCTGAAGCGGTAGCAACATTATTTTCCAGGAGCTCTTTGGCCCGTGTTAATCTTTTTTTTATAATAAGATCGCTTGGTGACTGGCCGGTAAGCTTTTTAAGTTTTTTATGCAACATCGAACGGCTTAATCTTGCTTCCTCTGCCAGATCCTCAACAGAAAAATTCTCATTATCAATATTATCTTCGATAACCTGATTGACAATCGCTAGAAATTGTTCGTCCAATGACGGTTGATGCTCCATTACCAGTAAAATTGACGGTGATCTTTTTACAGCCCTGCTATCACCTAATAAGTTGTTTTTCAGGGCAAAGATAAATCTTTTTAAGCTGATAATTAAATAATTTTTTGTAATTTGTAAGCCGGTTGATAGGTAAATTGAATATAAACCTGCATGCGCTGACACTTAGGCTGGCAAGTCAGCAAATAATCCGGTGTTATGAACATTGTCACCCTTAATAATGAAGATAAATATTAATTTATGTAACATAAGCCACCAACTTTAGGACATAAAGTAACATTTCAATTATTAATAAATAAAAGGAGGTTGAAATGAAAAAACTAAACTTAAATTTTCCGGTTTTCTTGATTCTATTTAGTATTTTTTTGGGATGTGCTCAGGAAAATAAAGATGCAGATGTAGAAGCCGATATATCTGCGATCAAAGAGCTCTACAATCAATATTGTCTCGGAGTTAATAATGATGACCTTGATTTTTTCATTTCCTTATGGGCCGATGACGCAACACGGATGGAATCAGGCTTCTTTCCTATTGTCGGGAAAGAAAACATCCGGCAACATTTCCAGAACATATTTAATCTGGCCGAATGGCATATTGCCCTCTATGGTGAAATAGAAGTACAGCTAAGTGACGATCTGGCATTTGCCCGCGGGGCCGTTACAATATCAGGAACTTTCAAGGAAGATAGTTCTGAATCTTTTACCGATGTCAAATGGCTGGACATCCTAAAAAGGCAGGACGATGGTTCCTGGAAGATTTACATCGACTGCGTCAACAACAATCCAATATTGAGTGAGGAACCCGTCGAAACAGAGTTAGGGAAAGACCAGGATCAAACAGATCCGATTTTATAATATAAACTTCGTCAGCCTGCCTAAACTTCAGCAGTGGCGTATTATTCTAATATATAAAGCCTGGTTAACCGAAATACTTTAGGTAATGTTCAAGAAAAACGTCGTATAATCGGTAGTATCCATCTTCCTTGATGATTACCTGTTTGGCCATTAATGCATTGATGGCAGCCTGTATGCTGCCCGGACTACCAATTTCGGTTTTCTCCATGAATTCTCTTGTGGTGATACCTTCTATCTTTCCATAGCTCGCAATGGCTTTGGCCATGTTGAACTGATGCCTGGTGAGCCGCTGTGGTAGCTCTGCATAGAATACCTTTTTCTCTGCAATAAAATCATGGTAAATTTTCTCAAATTCTTCAATGGTATCCAGAATATGGTCCTGTGCATATATTAAATTGCAGACAGCCTGTACATAGTAGGTATGCCCGTGGCACAAGGACAAAACATGAGAAACCAGATAGTCAGTAATCGTCTTTTTACCTCTTTGAAAATGCTTAAGGATAAAACTACGGTAATCATTAGCGTTGATCTTCTTTAATTCGATCATCCGGGTAGATTGGTAAAACGGCCTGTTGGTAGAAGAAAAAATGTCAGCAATAAGATGCTGTTCACTCCCACTGAATATAAACCGGATGTTATGGTATTTTTGCACCAGGCTTCTTAGTTTCGCCTCCAGGGGCAGACTGTCATTATATTTCTTAATTTCCTGGAATTCATCAAAAGCAACAACAACCGGCGATGAACTTTCTTCCAGAAAATGAAAGATCTCCTCCAGGCTGTTAAAGACCCTGTTCCTGTCATGATACATGATATCGACTGAAGGCTTTCCATCATAGCCGATACTTATGGAAGCACCTATTGATCTGATGAAATCCGTTAGTTTTTTTCCAAGACTTCTTCTTGAAAAGATGGAGCTTTGAATAACGGCATTGGCAGTTTCCTTAATGAATCCGGAATTGGAGGTCGTACCCCAGAGGTCAACATACAGACAATCGCAGGTCTTTTTCAAATGATTGAAAACATGGTGAATCAGTGCAGATTTTCCTAACCTTCTAATGGCAAAGAGAGTAATATCCTGTTGATTTCGGATGGAATTGATGATCCTTTCAGTCTCACTTTCCCTGTTACAGAAATAGAGTGGACCTATATATCCTTTCAGTAAAAATGGATTCATTTACGTATTTTACGTAAATATAGTTAAATAATTTATTTTACGCAATTTACATAAAAATATTTATGCTTATATATTTTCATCATTTGCGTAAATAAACTCACCATTATTCTATTGACGTAGTAATTATATAACTAATACTGAAGCATTGGCTGAGTTAATCTTGGCAAAAAATACTTGAAATGTATCATTTGAATAACCAGCAAGGAAAGATCATGGCAGAGAATCCTGATATATAATCATGGGGTCGTTACGATGGAATCTGGACTGGCCTCGCTTCATAATCAGGCAGTTACAAGCGATAAGGATTGTAGCTGCTTATTTTATTCGTAAAAAAATCCCCAGCGTGAACCGGGGATTCATCTTGGTCACTCAATACCATTATAGGTAAAAACATATCCATCCTTAAATCTGTTTATCTTATTCTTTATATGATCAGGTACTTTCACTTATGCTATTAAATACCAATTATCACTTTCAATTTCGTGCTTTATAATAAATTGTTTATCGCCGGTGGTAAGAACTTTATAGTAGTTAGCAGGAGGAAATTCAGGATTAAGATCGCCCTGGTACCAGCGGTCTGATATATCTTTGATCTCATATTTCTTATCATACCAGTAAAAGCATTTCGGATATTCATCAGCTTTATATCCGGAATGGCATTCTACTTCTATTTGAAATGAATCTGTCATTTTATATTGTAAAAACTTTGTTGGTTTTTAATAACAAATATCAAACACCTAATAATAACAAACGAAGTTAAAACACAATAGATAAAAGACAAAAAATAAAAGTTTTGAGTTTGAAGATTAAGATTCAAAGTTACTAGTAACCTGATTTGCAGAATTTTTCATTTCTCATTTTTAAATGATCATTCATCAAGCATACATTATATTGCTAATACCTAAAGCCTAACAGCTAATAGCGTAGCATTAAGTCCAATAAACAAACCCGCCAGCCGATGGGGCAGGTAATCAAATAACTGACTGCCTGTTAATATCCGTCATTAGACTCTTCAATAATTTTTAATTATTTTCGTCACCTGTATTATTAATATTTGAGTTGAATGAAGCCCAAAGCTAAGGTATGCATGATCTCTTGCACTCATGACCTGTACGATGACAGAATTTACTGGAAAGAAGCCCTTTCACTGAAAAAACACGGATATGATGTATATCATATTGGCGTTGGGCATGAGAATAAAGAGTTTATGTCAGAGCATGGAATAAAACTTGTACTTGTCCGAAGAATAAAATATTTCAATAATGCTTACATTGATAAGTTATACCACAATTTAATTCCCGGGAAAAATATCTATAAAAAAATTCTGAAAATAGCTGCGGATTTAAAGGCCGATGTTTATCATCTGCATGATTTGCAAATAAACAGGATCGGCAAGAAATTAAAATCTCTCCGGCATAAACCTAAAGTAATCTACGATGTGCATGAACCATTTCCTCCTTCTATAAGATACTCTAAAGCAACAAATATACTGGAAAGGATAGTTAAAATACTCCACTCGGTGTATATATATTACTGGGAATTAAGATGTTCAAAATTGTATGATTTTATTATAACAACGGAAGAAAATGTGTACTATAAATTTAATGACTATATCAAAAATAATAAAGTCGATATAGTCTATAATTATACTGATCTCAATTTAAAAAACGAAAACATACCTTTTATTAACAGAGCATACGATGTAATATATTGTGGCGGAATAACAGAAATTAGGGGGATTAATCAGATTATAGAGACTGCCAGAATTGCGAAAATGAAATCCCGCGACCTGAAATTTCTTATTATAGGCCAGGTATTAGAGAGAAATTTAAAGACAAAAATTGTTTCATTAATTAATGAATACCGGCTATCAAAAAATGTAGTACTAAAAGACAGGGTTCCCTATAACAGGGTATCAACATATTATAATAATAGCAAAATTGGTCTGGCAATATTCCTGGATAATCCTATTAATCATATTATACTGCCGATAAAAACTTTCGAGTATATGGCATTCGGACTTCCAATTATCTGCAGCAATTTCGGACATTTGTTTAAATATACTACCGCGAATAATACAGGCATACCTGTCAATCCCCAAAATCCTTCTGAAATCTATAATGCTATTGTTAAAATCCTGGATAACAAGTCTGTATATGAAAAGTATAAAAATAATTCCCTGAAAGCATCAAATGAAAAATACCACTGGAGTCTGATGGATCGAAGACTAAATGATATTTATTCAAGGATTGTTTAAAATAACTGCCTGTTAATATCCGGAGTTTGCCTCTTCAATATTTTTTAATAATTTTCGTTAGCTATAATAATTAATTTAAGGCCGAATGCACATCAAAATTAAAGTTTGCCTGATTTCAAGTATTCATAGCTTACATAATATCAGATTTGCCGTTATAAAATTTTAACTAAGTCTTAAATGAGTCTGTTTGATAATAGTAAATTTTTAAAAAATGATTTCACACGGAATTTTTTAACCCTTTTTACCGGTGCAAGCATATCACAGGCAGTTGGATTACTGGTTTATCCTATACTTACCAGACAATACCAGCCCGTAGACTTCGGGACATTTGCACTATTCTTATATATTACCAATATACTATCAATAATAGCAACAGGCAAATATGAACTTGCCATTATATTACCTAAAAAAGATAACGAAGCAATAAAGCTTGTAACACTCCCGGCAGTGATATCTTTTTTTTTCTGCATCGCAGTTTCTGTAATCCTGGTATTTATAAAAAAATACTTTGGTTACCTGTTTGAAAACAAAGAAATTTTGAACTGGTTTTATTTCATTCCATTATCAATATTTATGGCAAGTATTTATAACATTCTTTTATACTGGGCCAACAGGTTAAAGTTATATAAGCAAATGACCAGTGCGGAAATCGGACTGAATGTTACTGCTGCCGGGACAAAAGTTCTTTTAGGAAGCCTGGGATTTATTAAAGAAGGGCTGATTACCGGAAGGTTAGTATCACAGCTGTTATCAGCTATCTTGCTGATTAGGCTTATATCAAAGAAATTATTCAGATTATTAAAAGAATCTTTTAATAAAGCGGCTTTATATAATATAGCCGGCAAATATTCAGTGTTTCCAAAATTCAGGATGTTTCATTACCTGGTAAACATTTTATCTTCAAGCTTACCAATATTTATTTTCTCACACTGGTTTTCAGTATCTGTAGTAGGATATTATTCTCTGGCTATTACAGTTATTCACAGGCCCATTGCATTAATAAGCAGTTCAATATCAAAGGTATTATATCAGGGAATTGCTGAAAAATTTAATGATGGGAAAAATATTCTGCCTGATATCAGGAAAATTGTATTAAAACTTGTTTTTTTCGGTATAGTACCATTTATTGCAGTTGGGATCCTTGCACCCTTACTATTTAAAATAATATTCGGGCAGGAATGGATTGAATCAGGTAAAATGCTTCAGTACTTAATCCCATGGCTTTTTCTTACATATATTGCATCACCGATTTCTTTTATACCTGACTTATTGCTCAAACAAAAGATAGCTTTGGCAATTGAAATATGTTACTTTGCAGCCAGATTATCCGTGCTGGTGATTGGCATTCTTAAGAATGATTTGTACTTATGCCTGTTATTATTTGGAATAGTCAGTTTTGGTTTTGTCGGACTTAACTTCTCATGGTATTTATACCTGGCCAGGAAAGCTGACAAAAGCAGAAAAAATTTATCAAGTTCACATGATTAATTAAAAAATAATGAACCGAATGAAAAAAATTGCGAAATTTTTTCGGGGTATTTTCATGATAATCAAAAATCCATGGCTTCTGAACAATGTAATTAGTGATAATAATGAATGGGAAAAATATGTCAGGAAAAAGTATAATTCAGAAATGGGACTGCCCGTTATAACTCTTAGAGACCTGTTTGAAGATTTTAACGTAACTCTTAATACTTTTTCTTTTTTAGAAGGAGGTTCACTACCAACAGATTTAGCATTATTAAAGAGACTGGCTGAAACAATAGATAAATGCAGGTATTTTGAAATTGGCACCTGGAGAGGAGAAAGTGTTATAAATGTATCTGAAAATGCTGAAAGCTGCACTACCCTGAATCTTTCAAAATATGAACTGGAAAAACTGGGATTAACTGACAGGTACATAAACCAGGTTGGATTATACTCAAAAGGCAATAAAAAAATTACACACATGGAGGGTAATTCTATGAATTTTAATTTTGAAAATCTTAACCAGAAGTTTGATCTAATCTTTATTGATGGTGATCATCATTATGAAGTAATCAGGGAAGATACAAAGAACATTTTCAAATATCTTGTCAAAGATGACAGTATTGTAGTATGGCATGACTATGGTTATACGCCGGAAAATATACGATACGAAGTATTGGCCGGAATTCTGGATGGTGTTGTTTCTGATAAACATCAGTTTTTATATCATGTAGCCAATACAAAATGTGCAATTTATATAAATAAGATATTTAATAAGAAAAAATTAGTAAAACCTCTAATTCCTGAATTTAATTTTAAAGTAACCCTATCTATGGAAAAATTATCGAAAAATATTAATTACACAGCGTTATGAAAGTTCTTGTAATACCCTCATGGTATCCTGTATATGGTAATTTCTTCCTTGATCAAAGTGTTGCGGTGGCAAAGAAGGGAATCAAAGTTGATATTCTGGTAAATGATCTCACTAGCTTAAAGGATTTTAGCATAACTAAATTCATTAAGAACTTTAAAATAAATGTTAGCCATCATAATAATATCAGAATAATCAGGTCTATATACTGGAAAATCCCCAAATCCGAGAAACTGAATATTAAACTATGGTCGAAAAAAACTTCAAGGTTATTTAAAATATATCTGAGCCGATACGGAAGGCCTGATTTAATACATTTGCACAGTGCTATGTGGGCGGGTTATGCAGCATCATTTATATACAAAAGGTTTAATATTCCATACATAATTACAGAACATAGAAGCAGATTCGTATATAATAACATTTATGCGAAAAGAATAATAAAAAAATACTATTTGGAATATATTAAACAAGCTTTGGAGAATTCCAGCTTTATTATTACAGTTAGTAAAAGCATGATTAATACTTTAATGGAAATAAATACTTCTGTAAAAAGCAAGATTGGAGTGATTCCAAATATGACTGATACAAATTTTTTTGTCAGAAAGCTAAAGGATAAAAAAACAAAACCTTTCATATTCCTGTCAGTCGGCCTCTTTGAAGAGGCTAAGGGGATGGATATCCTGTTAAAAGCTTTCGCACTATTTTCCGGTAAATATAAGGATTCATACCTGAGAATAGCAGGAGATGGCAGCCAGAAATCTAAACTGAACAATCTTGGTTATAACCTGGGAATAAGAGATAAAGTGAACTTTCTTGGAAAAATCAGCCAGGAAAAGCTACTAACAGAATATCAGTCATCCAATGCCTTTGTTCTTGCAAGCAGGTTTGAAGCTTTTGGGGTTGTATTTATAGAAGCTTTATCTGCAGGTCTGCCGGTGATAGGAACCAAATCAGGTGGCCCTGAAGAAATAATTAATGATGAAACCGGACTTTTAGTCGATATTAACAATGTTGATCAGCTGGCAAATGCTATGGAAAAACTTTACAAAAATTACAACAAGTATGATCCTGAAATAATAAGACAGTATGTAATTAATAATTACAGCGAAGATATAATTGCAGATCAGATTATTGAAAAATATAATTATGTTATCAGATCTTCGAAACAGGTTTAAGCTGGTAAAAAAAGTAATGAAGACTGATTTAATTTTTATTTAAGTGATAATTCTTAATAAAAATAAAGGTTATAAATGGTGCATGAAGAATAATATTCATGCAAAAGGTTATCTTTTTGATGAAGAGAATAACTTATTAAAAGACAAGGAACTGATAACCTATTTTGAAGGAGTTAAAGACCAGGATCATTTCCTTGAGAAACTTAAACATGCAAATGGTTTATTTTCAGTAATTATAGAAGACGGAGATACAGTTTTAATGGCTGTTGACAGGTCAAGATGCTTTCCCCTGTTTTATGCCTTAACAAATAATGACCTGATTATCAGTGACAGCATAGAATCGATACTGGAAAAAACAGACTCTAAAAAGCTGGACCAGAAAGCATCAAAAATCTTTCTTGCAACCGGTTATGTTACAGGTGAGAAGACATTAATAAAGAATATTTTTCAGGTACAGGCCGGAGAATATATTTATTTTAACAAGGGAAAAATTGTTAAAAACTTCTTCCATACATTTATTCCTGAACGAATATCAGAATACACAAACGCCACTCCGGTGAAAAATTTCCTGAAATCTATTGATATGCTGAGTGAGAGGACAGGTAAACTGCTCGAAAAAAAAGTTGCTGTTATCCCGTTAAGCAGCGGATATGATTCAAGATTAATAGTATCAATCTTAAAAAATATTGGAATAAATAATGCTATATGCTTTACATATGGAAGAAAAGACCATGATGAAATCGAAATATCAAGAAAAGTCGCGGAAAAAACAGGTTACAAATGGCTTTTTATTGAATATAATGATGAATTAATAAAAGGTTATTTAGACGATCCGGTATTCCACGAATATTATAAATATTCAGCCAACTATTCATCCATGTTTTTTATGCAGGAATATTTTGCTGTTAAGTTTTTACATGAAAATAATTTAATTCCTGATAATTCTGTTTTTATTCCCGGTCACTCAGGTGATGTACTTGCAGGCGGTCATCTGTGGGAAGATATAAATAAAAATACAACATCAAAAGACCTGGCAAAGTTAATATATGAAAAGAATTTCATCCTGAATAAGCTTTCCGGTACTGTTAAAAAAGACCTGGTTAATGAAATTTACAAAAATATCATTGTTAACAGTAAGTTTCCCTTTGCAGTATTTCAAAACTGGGAATTAAAAGAGAGACATGCTAAGTTTGTTATTAACTCTGCAAACGTATATAATTTCTTTGGTTATGAATATATCATGCCACTGTGGGATTTGAATTTATTAGACTTTTTCACATCGCTTCCTTACAGTTACAGGGTATTTAAAAACTTTTACAATGATATACTGAAGAAACATGTATTTCTTCCGGCAGGTCTTAATTTCGATTCCGAGAACCTTCCGCCGGACAGTTCAATAAGAATACAGCGTTACAAGAATAAACTGAAAAGTTATATACCTGAAATCCTCAAGAAACCTTTCTATCACCATCCTGATCCATTCTATTATAAAGAGATTACATCCTGTATGATAAATGATATGTTAAAGAAAAAATATAAAGTAAATACTAAGGTTCAATACGAGAATGCATACATAGTACAGTGGTACTTATCAAAGGTTCTGGAAAACCCGGATTCTTCCTAAAAGATTTAAACGAACGCACAATCACCATCCCCTTCCATTAGAATATATTTGTCCGCATCTTTAATTCTCTGCAATAATTCTCTGGTAATTAGTGAGTTATGGAAAATTTTACGGATTAAGATAAACGGATTTCTTTTTGACCTGATAATTTTTATTAATCCCGGATGAAAGGTTGTAAATGTTTTAATTTTTAAACTTAAAATGTGGGTGTAGATTACTTTTCTGACAACATTACTATAATCATCATCAAAAAACAGATAAGGTGTTTTTAAATGTGATCCGTGTATAGTAAACATTATAAATGCCAGCATTTTATTTTCATTATTAATCACTTTAATATACAACTGATTGAAATTTTTACTGACCGCTGAAAATTCATATCGCTTGCTTGTATGATCCTCAATTGGTGTATTTAAAACCCATGGGTACTTCTTAATCCAGTCAAAAAATGTTTTATCCTTTGGTGACAGGTTGTCTTTGCTTCTCTGTCTGATAAATTTTTCAGTTTCAGCATCTATTTCACTCAAATATTCAATATTTATATTTTTTGTATTTACCCCTAACTTCCAGAAAACCAATCTTAAATTATTAAATAGATTTGCCATAAAATCAAACAATAATAACAACCATTTTATTCCTTTCAGTCCCGGCTTTTTCTTAATGATTATCTCCCCTAAATTGAATCTTAGATATCCTCTGATTCCCTGTATAGATTTAAATTCAGTAAATTTCCCTGTCTTTTCAAAAGTTTTTCTTGATGCAGGAATATAATTGGTAATCAATAAATTGGAATTCCAAATCTCATAAGCATGATTCAGTAATTTCACAGCAATACCCTGCCTTCTGTAATCATGATTAATCCACATACAACTGAGCCAGGCTACCTTATAGGGTTTATTATTAATAATAAGACTATCGGATACAGCACCCAGGTACCCAATATACTTATCATCATCATATGCCAGAAACAGTACCTTATCATCCTTATCACCCCGTGGATTATAAATGCTGGAAATTGCACGCTGCTTACTTGTTGGTATGTTTTTCATTCCCCTGTATTCATCAGAATTTATAAATTCCTTAAGTTCTGATGTTTTAATATCCTTTATAATAATCATCTAATTTCTATATATTTTATTTTTGTTAAATACCGATTTAATAAAATAATAAAAATAGTCAATTTTAATTCTGTCGCTTCCTTTCAGGTCATATTCATCCATTTGTATCCTGTGTATGTTATTTATAACTGAATCCTGCTTTATTCCCGAGGAACCTGCTGTAAAGTCTATTGAATTATCCTTGTTTATATCCCTGAAGAATTGTGTGGATACCTGGTAGTCAGTAAAGGGGAAAGAAAATACTTTATAATCGAGTTTAAATTTACTGACTATTACATCAATACTCTGTAGTGTTTGTTTTAGCTGTTCATTATATGATATATAACGGTATTCAGGATGATCAATACTATGGGCTCCAAATGTAAATCCCTTTTTTATAAGCTCATAAATTTGCTGTGTTGTAAGATAAGGTTTCTCCTTCCCCAGGTAATCTTTGAAATTAAATCCCAGAATATCTGCCAGCTCATCAAGTTTGGTCTTTTCATCATATTTTATTTGCAGCAACTCGGATTTATAATTTGCCGGTGACATATTATTATCCTTAAACCAGCTCTTTAATGTTTTCCGGATATTTGATTTTCTATCTGTCTTATATATTAATTCTATTATTATACTTGCTTTATACCTGAAAAACAAGTCTTTATTATCAATAAATGCAGAATTTAAGAAACATGTTGCCGGTATTCCTTTTTCCATTAGCACAGGTGCAATCACCTCGTAGAATTCTTTTAGTCCGTCATCAAATGAAATGAAAAACAAATTCGTGGGGGGGTCTGCCTGATTTTTTATCAGCTTTATTAAATCAAACAAATCTATGGGTTTATAATACCTTGTTAAAAAGTCCAAATCAGACTTAAATGAGGTAAGATTTTTGTATTTATACAGGTTTATGATATGGGGTAAATAATTATCACTTACTGTATGATAGCAGGGAAGAATGAATCTTTGTTTCGAACTCTTTATTAATAAATTTACCGGCAGAATTTTTATTGAAAAATTATATTTATTATAGATTATTTTCCTGAAATCTGACACTTCCTTTAGATTAGAATATTATTTTAAAAATCTTATAATCCGGGGCAGATTATTCCTGTAAATATAAGGATATTCAATTGGTTTGGCACCAAAGGTACTGTTAAAATATGCTATTCCTTTGATATTGGAACCTGAAAAATCAAAAACTCTGTTCTTGTTTGAATTATTTTTAATAGCATGATCAACCAAAAAATACATGGCATGGGATGATCTGCCTTCGACAGATGAAGCACAAACAGAAAAAATACATCTTTTGGAAGAGAATAAAAATGATCCTACTGCACACAGCTTATTATCCCTGGTTAAAACCCTGTATATTTTGCCGGCACCATTTTCCAAACTGGTTTCCAATACTTTTTTCAGAGTTGTGTAATTCCTTTTATTTAACTCAGTCAGCTTGTCACCCAGATTTGCTTTAACAAATTCTGCGAATTGAACCGCAGTGATATTTTCATCAATAGTAAGTTGTGCATTTACTGCTTTTTTTAAATTTCTTTTGCAGTTTCTGGAATATGAATCATAGATTTCTGAATATGGCCCTGATATATCAAGCTTATAGTTAAAATTATTATTCACACCGGATGATGAATTACCTGGCATATTAGACTCATTCAGACAAATTTGAATAAACTTGAATTTTTTCGGGATTCCTTTTATAAATTCCTTAATTATGTCTTCGCTGATTTGTCTGGTTGAAAATACTCCTAACTGCTGAGCAAAATAAGGCTGGTGCAGATAATAAATCCCAAATTTCTTTTTCCATGTAAGAGGCATTACTGCTTCATAATCACCTTCAATCAATGCATCCCATTTGGGACTGACAATATCAAGATACCATGAACGGGCACAAATATGTTCATTTACCGACCTGGAAATACAGTTATCCCATTTTACCTTATCTATTTCATTATGTTTGAGATAACCAAGTACAGAGGGGACATCGCCTTTTGGGCGCAGTTCCCGGGCGCTAGCCCCTCTCCCCAGGCGCTGGCTCCTGTATATCGTCTTAAGCATTTCTTCGTAAACTCTTCTCCAGCCTTTCCAGTGTTTTGTCTCAGAAAGGGATTCGTTATGCCATAAGCTTACAAAAGTACCGTTAACATTTTTTATTTTAGAGACTATCTCCTGTATTTTATTAATTGCTTCATCGGGATTTAACCTCATATAATCTCTTAAGGTGACATCCATAACATTGAATGGCATTAGTGTCAGATCTGTTTCTTTTTCCTGTGATAAATCGTAAAATTTGAAAGGGGTACATATTCCGGCACGAAAACCCGGAACCGAACTGTAACCCAAAGAGTAGTCTTCAATGATACCGGCTTTTATCAGTCTTTTAAAGGTTTCGGGAAATCTTATAATCAGAAAGTGTTGCCTGCTCTTTTTAACAGGTCTGTTGATTAATGAAGAAAACTTCCTTATTTCCTGCTCAAGTATAACGGACTTTTTATAAGAATTATATGAAGGATGTATACCTGCTTCAGAGTGTTTTACTTTATCCAGAATAAGGCTTTTAAAAACATCTCTTTTCAAAGAAATATTTGTATCATACCGGCCATACTTTCCGGTAAGGAAAAAATAGACCGTATTAAAACCGTACTTTCTTTCCTGTTCTGCTAAATAGTCAAAAACATAATAAGGATCCTTATCAGCTCCTGATAAGGTGCGTAACCTCCTGGCAAAATCATAAAAATCAAATCTTACCAGTGATTTTAAAAATCCTCCGGCAGTCCTGATAAATCCCTTATGAAGATATGCCCATGCATTGTCCACATCAATTGTTGAAATATATTCAAATTTTTTTACCGGAAAAGTAAGATCGGGAAAAGCCTCCCGGAGTATTTCCCTGAACTTTGCAGCCCATATATTTACTATTGGTTCTTCAAGAAATCCATTTTTAAATGCCAGGCTTTCAGGCGCTTCATATCTTCCGTATTTATCTGCTTTAAAGGATAAATATTCTTCGTATCTCGATACCAAATAAAAACTGGCAGCAAATATGTCAAATGGCAGATCGGATTCAGGAGATGTCTTAAAAAATATTTTTAAATTATCCCATTCTGAGACAATTATATTCTGTTTTACAATCTTATTCTCAAAAAGTATATTATGAGGAATAATCCATACCGCTTTATTCTTAAGAGGCTTATCAGAATAATTTATCTTAGAACCCCTGAAATCATTGAAAGATTGAGTGTTGTGAGTTATTTCATATGATACTCCCAATATTTCACTTAGTAAAATATCAAGAATATATCTTAATCTCGGTGAATCTTTATATGAATAAATTAATAAATTCAAGTTTTCCTGTAAGTTTAAACTTACTTATGAACATTTATGTTTTATATCAAAATAAAAACAATTAATGTACTTATAAATGCAATTACTAAAATAATGCCTTTTATATTAATTAAATAATTTGATAAATATTGAATTTTACCGTATATTGATGTTGAAAACGTAAAAATTTTATTCAAAATTGTAATGAAAGGAAGATTTTACAAATTAATTTTTATATTGTATCTGATTTTGCTACAAATAATTAGCAATACTAATTCTTTTGCACAAACCTCAGCAAGAATTGAGAATACAAGTCTGCAATTAGATAATGGCAGGTTAATTATAAGTTATGATCTTATAAATACCCGGGCAAATGAGAGATTCAATGTGTGGATTGATATAAGGAAATCATCAGGGGAGGAAATAAATGCTAAAAACTTAAGCGGACATATTGGTAAAAATATTGTTGACGGCAGAGGGCTTAATATTATCTGGAATTTCGAAAGCGAGGGAATAGACTATGAAGGTAACATAAATGTGCATGTTCTGGCTGAACTGGTAACTGTTCATAGTCTGAAAATAGAAAGAATCCTGATCAAATCTGCCGTATTTCCGGGATGGGGGCTCTATGATATTAAAAAAGTCTATCCCTACTTGCTGATTGGAGCTGCCGGGTATGGCTCGATTGCTGCTGCTTTAATTTATAACAATAAATCTAATAATACATATGATAAATACCTGGAATCAGATATCATAGGAGATAGGGAGTCTTTGTATAATGATTTTACCAGACAGGAGGATGCAACAAAGATATTTGGAATATCTGCTGCTGCTGTATGGATTGTGGATATTGGCTGGGCAACATTGAATTATCTGAATGAAACACGGAAAATTAATGCAGGACTAAATCCACATTTCCGTATAGGATACGATTTTTGCAGGTATGGAAGTACGTCCATGCTCACATTTAAGTATAACTTCTAATGTAACTGCTTCTTTTTTATTATTTTTGTAAGATATTAATTTGTATTTATAACTACATTCTCAAAAATAAAAGGTTATGAAAACAGTTAATTTATTAATAGTAAAACTATTTTTGATTGCTGTTGTTTTAAACTTCTCATTTTCACTGCAATCACAGGTTATTTCAGGACAAGTAAAAACCATTAAACTGACACCTGCAAAACAGGAGGAAAAAATTGAAATCAAGGTATTCCCAAGACTTCAAATAGAAAACCAAATATTTACTGACGAAAACAACAATAATATACTTGACGCTAATGAGACTGCCAAACTGGAGTTGAAAATCAGTAATCTTGGTAATAGAACAGCCAATAATGTAAAAATAAATTTAAATCAGGCAGATGAAAATATTAAGGGATTATTATATGAATCAAGTATTGAGATAGGAGATTTGCTCCCCAATGAAACCAGAGATGCCACTCTGGTGATAGCTGCCGATGATAATGTGCCAAAAACTACAGCCAGATTCAGTATTGAAGTGTTGGAAGAAAATGGATTTAACATACCTCCTCAATATATTGATATTGATTTAAGGCCTAAAACAGGGCCATTTGAGTTGAGCTGGGATTCGCCCATTATGCCTGACACTACAGTCTTTAACCCAAATATTTCCGTAAAAATTAAGATTAACTCGGGTTCTCCAATACGAACAATTTCCATATTTAATAATGATATAATCCAGATTTCAGATTATAAATTAAATAAGATCAGAAATATTTATTCGTTCAATCATCCGCTTACCTTGGCAGAAGGGCAAAACATAATTAGAGTGAAAGTGGAAAATGAAGACAATAATACAATCGACGAAATTCGTAAAGTATATTATCAGAGTGAAAAGCGTCTTGCTCTGGTTATTGGTAATTCAGAGTATATATATGGAGGTACATTAAGCAATCCGGTTAATGATGCCAGGGCTATGTCGGAGGTTTTACAGAAAGTGGGATTTGAAGTTATGAAATACGAAAATCTTCATCAGAAGGACATGAAAAAAGCCATTGATGATTTTGGTACTAAATTATACAATTATGATGTTGGTTTATTTTATTATGCAGGCCACGGTATACAATCCGGAGGTTTCAATTACCTTATACCGGTTGAATCACGACTTCTGGCTTATGAAGATGTTGAATATGATTGCGTCAGGGCTGACAGAATACTCAGGAAAATGGAATATGCGCAAACTGATGTCAATGTTTTAATTCTGGACGCATGCAGGGATAATCCTTTTGAACGAAAATGGAACAGGGCTGCATCGGGAAAAGGACTGGCATTTATGGATGCGCCCTCTGGTTCACTAATTGCCTACGCAACATCACCGGGAAGAACGGCAGCAGATGGATCAGGTAAAAACGGCTTATACACCGAGGCTTTATTAAAATATATACAGCGAGGTGGTTTACAAATCGAAGAAGTTTTTAAAAATGTCAGACGTGAGGTAGAATCAAAATCAGCAGGTAATCAAACACCATGGGAATCAACATCATTAAAGGGATATTTTTACTTTAAGAAAAAAGTCGAATAAAATATTAAGTTATAATTCTCTCAATATTTCAACCAAAACTAACCTGTTTTCATTGCAAAAGCTAAACCTGATGAAACTCAACAGCACTTCTTTAATCATATCCTTACTGTGCATTATAACGATTATTTTATTTACAACACTTTTTAATTCCTGCGAGAAAGAATCGGAAAAAGTAATGAAAGTAAAAATAGACAGTGTTTATGATATTTCAGAAACAAGTGCCAAAGTTACTAGTACTATTCTGGATCTTGGTGCGGGAATTGAAGAACACGGACATTGCTGGTCTAAGAATCCGGTTCTCGAATACGGTGATGATGATGTAGAAATTAAAGAAGAAGGTAAGGTTACCAGGGTAGGTGCATACAACAGCAATATTAGCGGTCTGGAACCAGAAACCAAATACTATATAAGGGCTTATATTAAGAATGGAAACGAAATTAAACATAGTGAGAGGGGACCCTCTTTTACTACCTCATCTACACCAATATCATTACCTGTTGTCACAACTGATCCCGCACAAAATATTTCCGTTAATGAAGCTACTGTGACAGGTAATATTGAGGATCTTGGCACAGGAGCTACATCAGTCTCGGAACACGGACATTGCTGGTCCACCACTAATACTTTACCGACAGTTAATGATTACAAAACATTACTCGGAGCAAAAACCTCAACCGGAGTCTTTATGAGCACGCTTGAAAGTTTATCTTCTGGCACCACCTATTATGTAAGAGCTTATGCAACAAATCCCGCTGGAACCGCATATAGTAATCATATTAGTTTCACAACCCCGGAGGATATTACTGTGCCAACAGTAACAACAGCTCCAGTAACTGAAATTACACATAATTCTGCTGTAAGCGGAGGGAATGTAATTTCCGATGGCGGAGCTGCAGTAACAGCCAGGGGAGTATGCTGGAATACATCTCCTAATCCTACATTAATAAATTCATCTACAACAGATGATACGGGCACAGGAGATTATACAAGTAATCTGACAAACCTTACAAGTAATACAACCTATTATGTCCGCGCTTATGCAACAAACAGCGTAGGAACTGCTTATGGAGGACAAAAGAGTTTTACAACAGCAGGAGAATGGAATCCAGGTGATGACTGGGTAGACAAACGTGACGGACAGGTATATTCAACTGTTCAAATAGGCAGCCAGGTCTGGATGGCAGAAAACTTAAATGTAGGGACTCAGATTACAGGTATTAACTACCCTGAAGCTAATACTATAATAGAAAAATACTGTTATAATGATAATAGTAGTAATTGTGATGTTTACGGGGGACTTTATACATGGGATGAAATGATGAACTACGAATATTTAGAATCAACCCAGGGCATATGCCCTGATGGATGGCATTTACCATCAGACCTGGAATGGAAAGAAATGGAAAGCTTCCTTGGTGTAGACGCTGCTGAATTGGATATTATTGGTTTAAGGGGTACAGATGAGGCATATTCATTATTGGTTGGCGGTAGTACAGGATTTGATGCGCTGATGGCCGGCTACCGTGAGTATTCTCTGGATGCATTCTATTATGCGGATGTTTACGCCTACTTCTGGACAACAACTGAAATTGATTTGTACTCGCCTTACTACAGGCTGTTGCATTGGAATTCAGGGAAAATAGGACGTGGTTGGGATTATACTTATCAGGCTACTTCTGTCCGGTGTATCAAGAATTGATTCTTTCATTTTGATTTTATAAAGAATATTGATTTAATTTAGACTATTAAGAATAATTATTCCTGTAAATCTAATTTTTATAAGAAAGATGATTTCATTCAGACTATATAAAATCTCTATTTTCCCTGGTTTTTTGCTGACAATCCTGGTTATTGTTTCCTTTCAATCATGCGAAAAGCAGAACACTAAAATTATGGATGTCAGAAATGACAGCATTGCAGAAATTTCAAATACAACGGCAAAAGCATTTGCAACTATTATAGATATAGGTTCAGGTATTGATCAGCATGGACATTGCTGGTCAACATTTCCCGGACCTGAATATGGTGATGATGACTTAAATTCCACAAAACTAGGTAAAGTTACTAAGGTAGGCCCTTATACAAGCGAAATAACTGGTCTGGAACCGGGAACCAAATATTTTATAAGAGCTTATGTGAAAAATGGAGAAGAAACCAGGTATAGTAAGGATGAACTATCATTTACTACCTCTAAGATAATAATTTCATTACCTGTTGTTACAATTGGTTCTGTAGAGAATTTATCAATTAATGAAGCTACTGTTTCAGGTACTATTGAAGAACTTGGAACAGGAGCTACTTCAGTTTCAGAACACGGGCATTGCTGGTCAGCCACAACAACCACTCCAACAATAAATGATTATAAAACATCACATGGTGAAAAGACCTCAACCGGAAGTTTTACAAGCACGCTTGTTGGTTTATCTCCCGGCACTACATATTACGTAAGGGCTTATGCAACAAATCCTGCAGGAACTGCATACAGTAATAATAATATTAGTTTTACTACACCCGAGGACATAACTATACCTTCAGTCACTACCACTGAGATGACTGAAATCTCTTATACAACTGCTGTAAGTGGGGGGTTTGTAATTTCTAACGGAGGTGCTGCGGTAACTGCTAAGGGAGTATGCTGGAATACGTCTCCCAATCCAACATTAATAAATTCACGCACAACTGATGGCGAAGGTACGGGAGCTTATATAAGTGATATAACCGGACTTGCACCCGGTACTACATATTATGTGAGAGCCTATGCAACAAATAGTATCGGGACAGCCTACGGAGAAGAAAAATCTTTCACCACATTTGAGGAATCTTTAATAGCTTATTATACATTAAATAATAGTCCGGAAGATATCACGGGAAATAACCCTGATATGATTTTAGAGAATACTCCTTATACTGATAATTCAATATACTGTAATGGAATTTATAAGCTTTTTGGTGACCCCAACTATTGCGATGCTTATACACCTGAAATATCAACCATCTCCTATGATGAATTAACTTTCTGCGTTGAATTTAAAATTACTGATACTACTGATTATTACAACCCGGTTTTAGTTGCAGGAGCTGGTGTCGGACATGACAGATGGATTGGTTTTGCTGTTCATTCTGATTTTAAGTTTGCCCTTCACGGTTCAAATTTTTCCTTGGAAGATACAAGTGATGTGGAATGTCAAATTGATACCTGGTATGAGGCAAGAATAACTTATAACAGTAGTACAAGTCGCGGAGATTTATATATAAACGAAAATCTGGTGTGTAGTGCAAATTTCACATTAAATTTGAATTATGCCCATAAATCAGTGGGAATTACAAATTATGCAAACGGAACTGTTTTCAAGGGCTATTTAAGAAACCTGAAAATATATAATAAAGTAGTAGAACCATAAATTATGGATTAAATTCCTTTTAAAAATGATATCATATAGAATTCAGTCAGTATTAAATTTCCTGGTTTTCACTTTGGTATTCATAATTATATTACCCCTTTCTTCATGTATAAAGGAAGAAGAAAAAGTTATGAAGGTGAGAAATGACAGCATTACAGAAATTTCAAATACATCCGCAAAAGCATTTGCTACTGTTATAGATTTAGGTTCAGGTATTGATCAGCACGGTCATTGCTGGTCAACCAGTACTGAGCTGAATATAGATATTAATGACGGTAAATCTGAACTAGGGCCTGCAAATAAGACCGGCTCCTTTACGAGTATAATGACAGCCCTTTCACCAAATACCAGGTATTACGTGAGAGCCTATGTTAAGAAATCATCAACTGTTGTTTACGGGGACAATATTCTGCCCTTCTATACTTTATCAATAGGTTTACCTGTTGTTACTACAGGTACAATTAATGATATTTCTAAAACAACAGCAACAGCAACCGGAAATTTGACAAGTACCGGGGCTGGTGTGGCATCAGTTACACAACATGGACACTGCTGGGCAAGTGAAACAACAACACCAACGATTGATAATAGCAAAACTTCCCTTGGTACCAGAAGCACAACAGGCTCTTTTGAAAGTGGACTTGTAGGTCTTTCCCCGGGTGTGCTTTATTATGTCAGAGCCTATGCTACAAACGATGCTGGAACAGCTTACGGCGATGCTACAAGCTTTAAAACATTAACAGGAGAAACAGGACCGGAAGTAACAACAGGAATAATTTCAGATATTACAGAAACCAGTGCCAATATAACAGGTACTATTGATGATATAGGTTCCGGCTTCTCGTCGGTATCGCAGCATGGGCATTGCTGGTCCAGTGAAACAAGCACTCCAACAATTAACGATTATAAGACTTCACTTGGCACCAAAAGCACAACAGGTAGTTTTGTAAGTACTCTGACCGGATTAACGCCTGACGTACTTTATTATGTAAGGGCTTATGCAACAAATGGTGCAGGGATAGGTTACGGGAATCCTGTAAGTTTTAATACTAAACCTCCGGCAGGTGTACCTGAGTTAACAACTACTCCTGTAAGTTCAATCACCGGAACAACTGCAACCAGTGGTGGCAGTATAACTTCTGAGGGAGGTTCATCAATAACAGCCAAAGGTGTTTGCTGGAGTACAAATAATGATCCTACTACTGGTGATGAATGTACTAATGAGGGAGGTGGTACGGGTACATTTGTAAGTGTTATGACCGGACTAAACCAAATGACATTATATCATGTAAGAGCATACGCCACAAATGCAAGTGGTACGGGATACGGGGATGAAATAGCATTTACAACTGACTTTGACTGTGGAACACGGTTAACAGATCCCCGTGATGGGAAGACTTATCTTACTGTGCAAATTGGTGGTCAATGCTGGATGGCTGAAAACCTGAATGTTGGAGAAAGACTCGACGGAATAAAAACTCCGGGTAATAACGATCTTATTGAAAAACATTGTTACAACGATGATGAGGCCAATTGTGATCTGTATGGGGGAATTTATACCTGGGACGAGATGATGGACCATACCACAATTGAAATGACCCAGGGTATTTGCCCCAAAGGATGGCACATACCATCAGATTATGAATGGAAAATTCTGGAAAAGGAACTGGGTATGAGCCAGTCAGAGGCTGACGGCAGCGGATGGAGAGGTACGGATGAAGGAGGAAAACTAAAGGCATCAGGTACATATTACTGGGATGCACCTAACACAGGAGCTACCAACTCATCATTCTTCACTGCATTACCTGCAGGATACAAGGATAATATAGGAAATTTTAGCAGTTTAGGTTATATTACTGATTACTGGACATCTACCCTGATAATTGATACCCAGAGCTGGTACCGCGGTCTAAGTGCAGATGAAAGCCGTATATATAGGATCGACGGAAACAGGGCATATGGTACATCAGTAAGGTGTGTTGAAGATCAGTAGCAGAAGATTTAATCAAGTATCTACAAATCCAGTTCCACAACGGTAATTCCTGCCCCTCCCCTCTCAACCTGCTCATCTTTGCAGGATTTTACTATATCTAAAGAATTTAAGTAATCCCTGATAACGTTTTTTAATATACCGTCGCCCTTACCATGAAGTATACGAAGTAACCTGACTGAAACCATAACTGCATCATCAATAAATCTTCTGACAATATCCAGTGCTTCATCAGCTCTCTTACCGCGCACATCAATATCAGGCTTAAAATGTAATTTGCGTTCACCTATATTAAAAGAAGAAAAATCAGATACTTTGCCTGATTTGTGTGCTTTTTTATATTCATCTTTACTTACCTTTTTTAATTTTATTGCCTTTACTGTAATGATCATATTACCGAATGCAACCATTACATTATCTTTATTTATATCAATTACCTCACCAATAGTATCCTGTTCATAGAACCTTACCACGTCACCGGTCCTTATTTCCGTATCTGAAATCTCAGTCCGTTCAGCTTCTTTTTTATCACTTTCCTTGCCGGAGACTGCTGTCCGTAATTTCTGTTCCTGCTGTCTCAATTTCGCTAATTTGCTTTCAACTTTAAGATCATCCATGCCTGTCTTATTATTAAGCATCGTTTTATAATCTTCCAACTCTTTTCTGGCTTTCCTGGTCTTCTCTTTCTCAGCCTGACTTTCTTTAATAATTCTTATTGTTTTTTCAACTTCCCTGTTCGCTTCTGCTAATATTTCTTCTGCATCTTTCTTTGCCTTATCAATAATCTCTTTTCTATACTTTTTAGCCTCATTTAACTCTCCGGTATATTGCTCAATTATTGCTTCAAGCTTCTTTTCTGCAGCTTTAATTCTGCCTCTTTTTTCCTCCCAGTACTTTTTATCGCGCAAAATCTCTCTTAAGTGTTTATCAAACCTGATATGATCCTGCCCTATTCTTTCAGAGGCATTTTCTAGTATTTTTTCTGATAAACCTATTTGTCTGGCTATATCTATTGCAAAGGAACTCCCTGGCTTTCCTATCTGGAGCTTAAATAAGGGCTGCATTTTATTTGTGTCAAAAAGCATAGCCCCGTTTATAATCCCTTTTGCTGATGAGGCAAAATGCTTAAGGTTGGTATAATGGGTAGTAAGTACTCCGTATGATTTAATCCGGTTAAGCGTATCCAGGATGGCCTCAGCAATTGCTCCTCCAAGCATAGGCTCAGTGCCACTGCCAAATTCATCTATTAACACAAGTGAGCGCGGACTGGCATTTTTTGTGAAGTATTTCATGTTAAGCAGATGACTGCTGTAAGTACTTAAATCATGTTCCAATGATTGTTCATCGCCAATATCTATGAAAATATCTTTAAATATGCCGGCTTCTGAATTTTCACTCATAGGGACCAGTAATCCGCACTGAAGCATATATTGAATTAATCCGACAGTTTTCAGACATACTGATTTACCTCCTGCATTCGGACCGGAAATCAATAATATTCTGTTCTCATCATTCAGATTAATATCAAGAGGCACAACTTCTTTACCTTCCTTTTTATGAGCAATAAACAATAAGGGATGTATGGCCTTTATCCATCTGAATGATTCCGACTCAAAAACTGATGGTCTTACTGCATCGACTTTAACTGCAAATAAAGCTTTTGCCCTTGTAAAATCAATTATCCCCAGAAAATCATATAATAATAATAAATCATCCAGGTAAGCTCTGATTGAATCTGTAAACTTTGTAAGTATTCTGATTATTTCCCTTCTTTCCTCATATTCAAGTTCTTTAATCTCATTGTTCAGTTCAACTATTTCTGAAGGTTCTATAAAAGATGTTTTCCCTGTTGCCGATTCGTCATGAATAAATCCCCTAATCATCCTTTTGTAGGTTGCAGGTACAGGAATAACATGCCTTCCGTTACGTATGGACAAGCTAGTATCTGAGTCCACAAATCCCTGGTCGATAGCTGACTTTAGTACATGTTGTAACTTCTTACTCACAGCTGTTTGCTTTTGTTTGATTTCCTTTCTGATATTTGATAGTCCGGGTGACGCGTTATCCCTTATCTTTCCGTCTTTTGTAAGAATGGTGTCTATTTCTACGGTTATATGCGGAGGCAGATTTATTTCTTTCATCAAATTCCTTAAAGCAGGATATTTGTTTTTATCCTTGATATCTCTGAAGAACAGGATAATTGATTTTATAGTCTCCAAAGAACGTTTTAACTCAAATAATTCATCCGGTTCAAGAAATGTTCCTTTAATCCGTACCCTTTTCAGGTATGGAGTAACATCATAATAATAATCGACAGGAAATTTTTCTTCATTTACACAAATTTCTTTTAACTCTGCTGTTTCATTAGTCTTTTGTTTTATTATTTCAACCGATGACAAAAATTCTATTTCGTCAACTTTTTGTCTGCCCAGAGTACTTAAGCAAAAATCCTTTATTATATCCCTGATCTTGTCAAATCCTATTTTATTTTCGAAATCATCAGGATAAACCATATTCAAGTATATATCATGTTTCGGGTAAATGCAAAAAACAGTCTCAGATATTATTTTTATCTAATAGTGATAATTTCTGACTTACTGCTTAAACAGGGGATAATCTTTCATCATATCATTAACTTTCTGCTTAACGTTAAGGATTACTTTTTCATTTTCAATATCCATAATTACTTCATCAATCAGTTCAACAATTGCTTCAATACCATCTTCCTTAACTCCTCTTGTTGTAATAGCCGGAGTCCCCAATCTGATACCTGAAGCCTGGAAAGGTGATCTTGTATCAAAGGGAACCATATTCTTATTAATGGTAATATCGGCTTTTTCCAGGGTGTTTTCAGCTAATTTCCCTGAGATCTCGGGAACCTTGGACCTGAGGTCGATTAGTATCAGGTGATTGTCAGTACCATTTGATATTACCTTATAACCTTTTTCAATAAATCTTCTGGCCATCACATCGGCATTCTTCATAACCTGTTTTATATATTCTTTGTAGCTATCTGTCAGTGCTTCTCCGAATGCAACTGCTTTTGAAGCAATAATATGTTCCAGAGGGCCCCCCTGTGTGCCCGGGAAAACTGCCGAATCTAATAGCTGAGACATTGTTTTTACTTTCCCTTTAGGCGTTGTTATCCCCCAGGTATTTTCAAAATCTTCTCCCATAAGTATTAATCCTCCTCTGGGACCGCGTAATGTTTTATGAGTTGTTGTAGTTACCACATGACAGTATGGGAAGGGCTGATTAAGAAAGCCCCTGGCAATTAATCCCGCAGGGTGGGCAATGTCAGCCATTAATATTGCTCCAATCCGGTCAGCAATTTCACGCATTCTTTTATAATCCCAGTCTCTTGAATAAGCTGAAGCACCTGCTACAATTAAACCGGGCTTTTCTTTTAATGCTATTTCTTCCATCACATCGTAATCGATTATTCCCGTTTCTTCTTTAACTGTATATGCAAAAGCTCTGTATAAAATACCTGAATAATTAACAGGCGAACCATGTGTTAAATGACCGCCATGAGAAAGATCCAATCCCAGCAGAGCGTCTCCGGGTTTCATTACTGCCATCATAACAGCCGCATTTGCCTGTGCCCCTGAATGAGGTTGCACATTTGCCCATGTGGCATTAAATAACTTCTTAGCACGATCTATTGCCAGCTGTTCAACTTCATCTATAAATTGGCAACCTCCGTAATATCTCTTACCGGGTAAGCCCTCGGCATACTTATTGGTAAGACAGGAGCCCATGGCTTCCATTACCTGATCACTTACAAAATTTTCTGAAGCTATCAATTCAACCCCATGTAATTGTCTTTGACCCTCTTTTCCTATTAAATTAAAAATCTGAGTATCTCTGTTCATTTGACTAATTTTTTATATTTAATTCCCGGCAAAGTTAATTTATTATGATATTTAAAAAATTAATGGGATAAAGAAATAAAAACAAATTTTTAACACAAAATTTTTATTCCGCTAAAAAGTTTTTATTTTTATGTTTGATACATACTTAAATATAAAATTATGGAAACAAATAACTCTTCTAAAAAGCGACCTACATTCCTGACCGTGGTTTGTATTATAAGCTATGTGCTTCTGGGATGGAGTATTTTAAACGGATTGATGGGTGCAATATTTGGCAGGTTAACTTCAACTTTTGAACCCATTTTAAAAAAAATAATAGAAAGAGATGTACACCTGGATGATGTGCCTATGGGTATAAGAAACCTGGTTGAAGATTCCTTTGATGTGGCTTACAGAGCTATGGAACATGCAACCACAATATCGTTATTGAATCTTCTTTTATCAGCAATTGCTTTGTTTGGTGTCATAATGATGTGGCAATTAAAAAAGACAGGTTTTTATTTGTACACCGGATCAAAGATTTTCATTTTATTAATCCCTCTTATATTCCTGGGTTTTAATTTTATCACCTTCATTGCAATAACTTCCAGCGGATTATTTGCTCTTGTATTTATTATTCTGTTTGCAGTGAACTTGAAACACATGAATTAAATTAGCAGGATATTTACGTGTAATAATATCTAAAAAATAATTAAATAATGACGGAACAAAAAACATTACAAACCAAGCAGCAGCTGCCCAATGCATCAGCTACACTGGTATTGGGAATATTATCTATTGTAACGGGATGCTTCATCCTGGGATTAATTCTTGGTATTATTGGATTGGCAATATCATCCAAAGACAAAAAAATGTATGAAGAAAATCCGACAGCATATACCGGCTACGGAAGTCTGAATGCAGGAAGGATTTTATCTATTATAGGAATCGTATTAGGAGGTTTAATAATATTATACTGGATTATCTGGGTATTGATTATAGGCGGTGCAGCTCTTACATTTCTCAGAGATATGAATTGGAGTTAATTTTTTCACAAATTCAATTCTTATAGACTTTTAATGGATATTATAAACTGGCTGGAAAATCATTTTCTGCCATGTGCGTATAAACAATTATTCGGTATTGAATGTCCTGTTTGTGGCTCGCAAAGAGCGCTGATTGCTCTTCTGAGAGGCGATGTCATGGAAAGTATAATACTTTATCCTGCATTAATACCAACCATCATTTTAATTACTTCAGTAATAATTCAAATATTATTCAAATTCAAAAGCGGCTGGAAGATTGTGAGAATAATGCTGAAAGCTGATTTTGCGATTATTATGGTCAGCTATATATATAAATTGATCTTTGTATATTAGGTCAATGTTACTCTTCGGAAATATCAACCAGCCATTTCCTGTAAACTGAAAATAATTTCGATTTTGAAATAAAACCTATATACTTTCCATTATCAATTACAGGGAGATTCCATACATTATTTTCTTCAAACTTCTTCATTACATCTTCCATCGGTTCGTCAGGCGAAACATAAGTAGGAGGCAGAAGCATTACATCTCTTACAAAGGTGGTGGAATACATTTCTGCATTAAAAATTATATGCCTGATATTATCCAGGTATACAATCCCAACGAGCATATTGTCTTTATTTACGACCGGGAATATATTTCTCCCGGATTTTGAAATTATATCTATAAGTTCTTCCAGTTTATCATCCGGCGATACCTTCTGAAAATCTTTCTCTGTTATTTTCCCCATATCCAATAAAGTCAGTATAGCCTTATCTTTATGATGTGTGATAAGTTCACCCCTCTTTGCCAGCCTGTATGTATAAATTGAATGAGGTTCAAAATATATGACAGTAATATAAGCAATTGTAGAAGTTATAATCAATGGAATAAACAATCCATAGCCCCCGGTAATCTCAGCAATTAGAAATATGGCAGTTAACGGTGCATGCATAACACCGGCCATCAACCCTGCCATTCCGACAAGCGCAAAATTACGCTCGGAAACATTTATAAAACTAAAATTATTTATAAGTTTTGCTACCAGATATCCTGTAATACCTCCGGTAAACAGAGTCGGGGCAAATATACCCCCAACACCTCCACTGCCTGTTGTTACTGACATAGCAATAACCTTAAAGATTATTATCAGACCAAGAAAACCAACAAAAACCCAGAAATAATCCTGATAATTATAAAACACACTCCCGTATGTTATTTCCTGTGCATTTCCGCGTAATAAGGCACTTAATATCTCATAGCCTTCACCATATAACGGGGGTAAAAACAATATTAGAGTGCCGAGCGCAATACCTCCGGTTGCTAATTTTGCTATCGGACTCTTCAGCTTTTGAAGCAATGATTCAGTATACATATTAATCCTGGTAAAGTAATAGGATACCAGTCCGGTAAAAATTCCTAAAAATATAAACCATGGTATATTCCTCAGTACAAATGGCTCTGTCAGCTGAAAGGAGAAGATAACTCCTTTACCCAGGAGAAAATATGAGACAGTTGCACCTGTTACTGCAGATATAAGCAAAGGTATTATTGACCACATAGTCAAATCGAGCATGAGAACCTCCAGAGAAAATACAACTGCAGCAATGGGAGCCTTGAATATTCCTGCAAGGGCTCCTGCAGCACCACACCCTATGAGAATAGTTGTTGTTTTATAGTTCATACGCATAATCCTGCCCAGGTTCGATCCAATGGATGAACCTGTCAGTACTATCGGGGCTTCGAGTCCGACTGAACCTCCGAAACCAACAGTTAATGTGCCGGCAATAAATGAAGAGAAATTATTATGAGATTTAATAATACTGTTCCTTTTGGAAATAGCATATAAAATTCTGCTGATGCCATGCCCTATATTATCCTTAATGAAAATTCTTACAAATAACACTGTTAGTGTAATGCCTATTAAAGGATATGCAAGGTATAATAAATTAATGTTTTCAATATCCAGTTTGTGTGTTAAGAATTCATTTGTATAATGTACGGTATTCTTTAAAACAACTGCAATAATACCGCTTATTATTCCTATTAAAAAACTCATTATATAAACAAATTGCCGGTGTTTAAGATGCTTACCTTTCCATATCAGAAACCGGCCCAGTAATTTTGTTGTATTCATACAGTATTTTTGGTTGAAAATATTTCTACATCCTCAATGTTTAATGTTCTGAAAAATCACTTAACATCTTCCTGTAGGTTGAAAATAATTTGGCCCTGGATACAAATCCAAGATACTTGCCCTTCTCAATTACTGCAATGTTATATCTTTCACTAATTTGAAATTTTCTCGCTATTTCCTCCATTGTATCTTTCGGATCAATAACATGTTGCGGCATAAACATCAGATCCCTGACATATGCAAGTTCATACATTTCATTGTTAAACATAATATGTCTGATATCATCCATTTTAATAATACCTCTGAATGTATTGTCCTTCTCAACCACAGGAAATATATTTCTGTGCGCCTTTGTAATGATTTTTACCAGATCGCCCAGAGTATCATGTGGATTTAACTTATTAAAATCTGTCTCGATCAGCTCCCTGACATCCAGCATCATAAGGACTGTTTTATCTTTATGATGTGTCATTAATTCGCCGCGCCGTGCCAGCTGTATGGTATAAACAGAATTTGGCGTAAACAGTTTTGCTGTAGCATAGGAAATTGCAGCTACTATCATCAGAGGCATAAATAATTCATAACCACCTGTAATTTCGGCAATTAAAAATATTGCTGTAAGGGGTGCATGGATAACACCTGCAATGAGGCCAGCCATGCCAACCAATGCGAAATTGCTTTCGGATAATGATAATCCTAAATTATTTAGAAATTTTGCGAAGAATAAGCCTGCATTTACACCTGTAAAAAGTGCAGGTGCAAAAAACCCCCCAACTCCTCCGCTTTCAAAAGTAATTGATGTTGCTACCACTTTAAGTAACATAACCAGTGTAAAGAAGATAATTATTGCCAGAAAACCTTTATTCAGGTTCTCATAAAAAGTTTTTTCAAACAGATGGCTAAAATCTCCATGCAAACTTTCATTTATTACTGAATAACCCTCACCGTATAAAGATGGAATGATGAATATTAATAATCCTAAAATAATACCGCCAATAAATAATTTTGCAAAAGCATTTTCCAGCTTATCAAACAATCCTGTTATTAGCATATACATCTTTGTGAAATAAACACTGAGAAATCCTGTAAATATACCAAGCAGAATGTAGTATGGTATGTCATTTAAAACAAACTTCTCTTGTATTTCAAAAGCATAAAGTACATTCTGACCAAGAAACAAATATGAGGTTAATGCAGCGGTAGCTGATGAGATTAACAAAGGGACAATAGCCGTCATTGTCAGGTCAAACATTATTACTTCAATTGCAAATACAATGGCTGCAATTGGAGCCTTAAATATCGCAGACATTGCTCCTGCACAGGCACAACTTAACAGTAAAATAATCTGCTTATAATTCAGATGTAACAATCTCCCGATATTAGAGCCAATGGCTGCACCTGTTGCAACAGTCGGTCCCTCCAGTCCGACTGAACCTCCAAATCCAACAGTAAGAGCACTGGCGACTATTGAAGAATACAAATTATGTTGCCTCATGATACCGTTCCTTTTTGATATGGAAAAAAGTACATTTGGAACACCATGTCTTACAGGCTTTTTATTGATATACTTTACAAATAATACTGTGATGAGAATTCCTATTAAGGGATAAATTATATATAAATAATCACTGCTATTTGAAGCAATATCAGCTAAATAAACTTGAATAACATGTACCAGATTTTTTATGACTACAGCTGCTAATCCGGAAGCCAAACCCACTATTATGCTAAGAATTAATATAAACTGCCTGTCACTTATATTATTCTTTCGCCAGACTATAAATCTTGCCAGTGCTGAAGGCTTTTTCATAACTCGGCAAAAATAATACTTAGGATTATTATTCTAAAATAGAATAACTTTAATTTTTTTAAGTTTGTATTAATAATGTAAAAGTAACTTTATTAATTTATAAGGGTAAGCTTTTCTATAAAAAGTATTCAGTTCTAAATGCTTAAAATTAATATTTATCACATATTAACTTTAATTATAGTCTTTAATTTGACAGTCGATATATGTTGTCAAATTACAGAAAAACCTACTCCCCCCAGTGTATATTTTGTTTCAGTTGAACCGGAAACAGGAAATGTAAAAATCGTATGGATCCCAAGTTCTTCAGCTAATGTACATCTTTATATAATTCTGAAAGCAGAGTATACAGGAGGGCCAAACTATCCTCCAGCCTATATTGAAATTGGAAGAGTACCTTCCACCGATTCAATTTTTATTTATGAAGATTCAGAATCGCTTTTACATTCCGACGGCTATACGGTTGAAAGTGTTGATACTATTTCTGGTCTCGGTGATTTTAATCAGCTTGTTGATAGTACAATATTTATAAGTGCGGCGTTCGATTCCTGTAATTCAAATATTATCCTAAACTGGAATGATTATAACAGGTGGAGAGGCGATATAAAAGAGTATAACCTATACCGGAAAATAAATAACGGAATGTCCACGCTTTTACAAACATTACCTGAAGGAGCTAATAACTATACTGTTGAAAATATTCAAACGGATTATGATTATGGATTTTATGCAGAAGCAGTTCACACAGATGAAACCAGGAAATCAACTTCCAATATGGCGCGGATAAATACAAATATGTCAAAACCTCCAGAATACATAAATGCTGACTATGCCACAATTTCTGAAGGAAACAACATAGAATTGTCTTTTACAATTGATCCTGCCTCGGAATTAAATTACTATAAACTCTATCGATCAAATTCTGTGGAAGGTCCCTTTGATATAATTGACAGCTTTTACCAGTCAGATAAAAAAATCATTTATATTGATACTATTGATTATATATCCGGGGTATATTATTATAAGCTTGAATCGACCAATAATTGTAATCAGGCAGTTAGAACATCGAACATTTCAAATAACATACTATTATCAGGAGAAAATAATAACTTAACTAATACTTTAACCTGGAATGGCATATCTGACTGGGCAGGTGATGTTTTGAACTACGCACTTATCAGGGCAACAGGTGAAGCAATGAATATAACCGACACCGTATATAAAGGCAATTTGCTTTTCTATGAGGATGACCTTGCTAATCTGCCGAATATTGAGGATCCTGTTAATAGTTATTTTTGTTACAGTATAAAAGCATCAGAAACCAATAATCCAAATGTAAATAATAGTACAAGCTATTCTAATGAAGTATGTCTGACAATATCTTCAGAAATAAGAATGCCAAACGCTTTTATTCCTAATAATGATATTAATAATACATTCGGACCTGTATTTAATTTTGAGCCTTTAAACTATAAACTAATTATTTATAACAGGCTGGGAATCAAGGTATGGGAAGGAAATGAGCCATGGGACGGACTCATTAACGGAACATGGGCTCCCAAAGGATTTTATTTATATCAAATTAAGGTTAATATTATAAATGATGATCTTATAGAAAAAAAAGGATTTGTATTTTTATTTTACCGTTGATTTTTTAATGAGTTACTCAACTAAAAAACCTCAGAAAATAATTAAATTTGTGTAATGTATCATGTTAGATATGTTTATCATAACATTTTAACAGAAATATGACTACAACACTTACTGAAGAAGATATTGAAATAAAACAGGCATTTGACGATCTTCTTGCTAACTGTACACGATGTAACAAGAGGGGAGACAGAGCTTTAATACGTAAGGCCTTTAAGATTTCACTGGATGCCCATAAAGGAATGACAAGGAAATCAGGGGAGCCTTATATACTTCATCCTATTTCAGTAGCTAAAATTGTTGCCAAGGAAATGGGTCTTGGTGCCAGATCGGTAAGTTGTGCCCTTTTACATGATGTGGTTGAAGATACGGACTATTCCATAGAAGACATTGAGAATATGTTCGGAAAGAAAATCGCATCTATTATTGACGGACTGACAAAGATCTCGGGAGTGTTCGATAGTAACTCCTCATTGCAGGTTGAGAATTTTCGTAAAATGCTTCTCACATTATCAGACGATGTAAGGGTTATTCTTATAAAACTTGCAGATCGCCTGCATAATATGAGAACACTGGATTCGTTGGATCCTCGCAAGCAAATGACCATTTCAAGTGAGACTATTTATTTATATGCGCCTTTAGCTCACCGGCTGGGATTCTATGCCATAAAAACAGAGTTAGAAGACTTGAGTCTTAAATACAGATATCCGAGCTTATATGACGAACTTATTGAAAAGATCAAAAGTAATGAGAAAAGCCAGCAGAAATTTATAAAGGAGTTCTCAAAACCTATCATTGAACAGCTTAATAAAAATAAGATTCGGCATGACATAAGTGGCAGGCATAAGTCCATTTACTCAATATGGCATAAGATGCAAACCAAAAATGTGCCTTTCGAAGAAATATATGACCTAATTGCCATAAGAATAATTTTCGATCCTCTTCCGGATTTTCCTGAAAAGACACAATGCTGGAACATCTACTCTATGATTACAGATGTATACATGCCTAAACCTGAAAGGATAAGGGATTGGGTAAGTACCCCTAAGGCAAACGGATATGAAGCACTTCATGCTACAGTAATGGGTCCAAGAGGTAACTGGGTGGAAGTACAGATAAGGTCAAGAAGAATGGATGAAATTGCAGAAAAAGGATTTGCGGCACATTGGAAATATAAAGATGATGACACCTATGAAGGAGAACTTGATAAGTGGATTAAACGAATAAGGGACTTGATGGAAAGCCCGGATTCGGATGCTCTTGAATTCCTGGATGAATTCAAACTTAACTTATTTGCATCAGAAATCTTTGTCTTTACTCCCAAGGGCGATATTAAAACCCTGCCCTCAGAATCAACAGCTATGGATTTTGCATATGAAATACACAGCGAGATAGGCCACAAGGCAATAGGCGCAAAAGTTAACCATAAGCTTGTACCGCTTAATTATAAGCTTAAAAGCGGAGATCAGGTGGAAATAATTACATCGGATAAATTTCATTCCAGGCGTGAATGGCTGAATAAAGTAGTCACTGCAAAAGCAAAATCAAGCATTAAAGACTCAATAAAGGCTGAAACAAAAAACAGGATTGAAAAAGGTAAAAAAATTCTGGAAGAAGAATTATCAAAATTAAATTTAAAACCTGCTTCAAGAATATTTAAAAAATTAATGCCCGGATATGAAGTAACATCAAAAGATGAATTATATAGCAAAATAGGTAGCAGTATAATTAACCTGGACAACCTTAAAAAAATTCTCAAAAAGAATACCAAGAATAAGTGGATAAGATACTGGCAAATTCAATTTGCCAAGTCAACCCAAAGAAATAAAAAACCGGTATCTCCCAGAAAATCAACAAAAAAAGACTTTAGCGCCCTTGTTCTTCTTAAGGAAAATATTGAAGAAGCACAACCTGAATATACAATTGCTAAATGCTGTAATCCCATTCCCGGCGATGATGTAATAGGTTACACAGATCAGGACATAAATTCCCAGGTGACAATCCATAAAAAGAAATGTCCTAATGCAATTAAGTTGTTATCCAGCCATAAAGAATTAATTGTTCCGGTTAAATGGACAACTCATAAGGTGTTATCATTTCTTGTTAAGCTAGCTATTACGGGAATTGACCATTTTGGTATCTATAATGATATTACTACTGTAATTTCAAAGCAATTGAATGTAAATATCAGGACTATTAACCTTGCAAGTCATGACGGGATATGGGAAGGGACAATCGATCTTTATGTTCATGATACAAAAGATGTAAATAATCTTATAATGAATCTTAGCAAGATCAAGGGAGTTGATTCTGTAACCCGTGTAGAGACGGTATAAATCAATAATTAAAATAACTCAAATAACCTTTATTATTAATAAAATTTATTTATATTAGCACCTTATTTATAATTAGTCTAAGTTATGTTATCTACTGAAATAAGAGAAACTGTAAAAAAGATTTTTACAGAATATCTTGAAAAAAAAGGACACAGAAAAACGCCCGAAAGATATGCTATTTTGGACGAGATTTACTCGAGAAACGGACACTTTGATATTGAAACTCTTTATATTTTTATGAAAAATAAAAATTACAGAGTTAGCAGGGCTACACTTTACAATACTATAGAACTTTTATTGGATTGCAATTTAGTAATAAAGCACCAGTTCGGGAAAAATATTGCACAGTTTGAGAAAGCCTACCAGTGCATGCAGCATGATCACCTGATTGATGTTAATACGGGTAAAGTAATTGAATTTTGCGATCCAAGATTACAGGAGATTATTAATACAGCATGTGAATTACATGGATTCACACCCACCCACCATTCACTATATATATATGGCTCAAAAAATGAAGTGTCTGATAAAAAAAAATAATCGTGATAACCTGACGAATTTTATAGTTATCAATAGACTAATAATATAATACAACAGTTTTTAAATTCTGAAAAGCGCTAAAATCCGGGAATATAATCAGTATTTTTTTACTATTAATTATTAACTCAAAGTGCAAATTGATCAAAATATTTGTACTTTCGTTCCGTTTTTTATTTAAAATTTAAATAAACAATGAAATTAGATGTGTTGCTAGGCCTTCAATGGGGTGATGAAGGCAAGGGTAAAATTGTCGATGTTTTAACACCAAATTATGATATCATTACACGTTTTCAGGGTGGACCCAATGCCGGCCATACATTAGAGTTTAATAGCATAAAACATATTTTACACACTATACCTTCCGGTGTATTTAGAAAAGATCAGATAAATATTGTAGGCAATGGATTAGTATTAGACCCTATTGTTTTTAAACAGGAAATAGATGCCATAAAAAAATTGGGAGTAGATTTAAGTAAAAAACTTTTTATTTCAAAAAAGGCCCACCTTATTTTGCCTTCACACAAAATTTTGGATGCTGCTTCTGAAGCAGCCAAAGGAAAAACTAAAATAGGATCAACCTTAAGAGGTATAGCCCCGACGTATATGGACAAAACAGGGAGAAACGGACTTCGCGTTGGAGATATCACGTCAAAAGATTTTAATGAAAAATATGAATTCCTCAAATCAAAACATAAAGAAATCCTGAAACTATATGATTATAAATATGATATTGAAAAACATGAGGATGCCTGGTTTGAGGGAATAGAGGAAATGAAGAAATTTAATCTTGTTGACAGTGAGCACTTAATAAATAATTACCTTAAAGAAAATAAAACAATACTGGCTGAAGGTGCCCAGGGAACATTACTTGATATAGATTTCGGATCTTATCCTTATGTCACTTCTTCAAATACTATTTGCGCCGGGGCGTGCACAGGTCTTGGCATAGCGCCGAATAAAATAGGAGAAGTGTATGGAATATTCAAAGCGTATTGCACAAGGGTGGGTAGCGGTCCTTTTCCTACAGAACAGACAAATGTCATAGGAAAATTATTACGTGAAAAGGGACAGGAATACGGGGCAACCACCGGAAGGCCCAGAAGATGCGGATGGCTTGATCTCCCGGCACTAAGGTATTCGATTATGCTTAACGGGGTGACTCAGCTGTTCATGACAAAGGCAGATGTATTGTCCGGCTTTTCACGAATCAAAGTCTGTACAAAGTATAAAATTAATGGCGACGAAATTGATTACCTGCCATTCGATCTTTACCAGATATCAGAGCCCGTATTCAAAGAACTTGACGGATGGGAAAAAGATATTTCGAGAATTACATCAAAAGAAGAAATTCCGGATGAACTGAATAATTATATGAGCTTTATTGAAAAAGAAGTCGGGGTTCCTATAACTATAGTCTCAGTCGGACCTGACAGAGAGCAGATAATATTCAGGGATAAGGTTATAAAACATAATGTCCCTGAATTGTAAAATACTATTTACTCTGTTTTATTAGGTAATTCAAGACCAATCTTATACTTTTTATCCGACCTCAACAGAAGTATGGCAAAAAAGACTCCCAAAATCCCAAGAAAAGCCAGCATTAATATTGAGTAGGTATAATTATATACTGCCTGCCCGCTTGAAACCATCTCCTGGGTAATACCCGGATTGGTAATATCAAGTACATGGCCTATTAACAATGGAAACAGCCATAATCCTATATTCTGGACAGAAAACATGAATCCATATGCTGTTCCGATTTTTTCGGTTTCCACAATTTTAGCAACAGAAGGCCACATAGCAGCAGGGACCAGTGAAAATGCAACACCCAGGACAAACATGGGAAGGTAAGGATTCAATTGAGTGAAAGTAAAAGTCAGATGAACCAATATTAATAATAGAGAACCAAGAATCATTACTGAAGCAGATCTACCTTTTATATCGGTGAACCATCCAATCAATGGTGTAAAAACAATTGTGCCAAATGGTAATATAGATGTTATCTTGCCTGCCAGCTCTCCCGGTAAACCAAACTTATTTTCAAGCATGTCAGTAGCATATTTTAAAAACGGAAAAACTGCTGAATAAAATGTTACACATAATAATGTAATATAGATAAAAGAAGGTATTTTAATTAGTTTAACCACATCCCTGAGACGAAATTCTTCATCGGCAGAATGAGATAATTTGTAATTTTTAATTCTGTCATACTTCAGATCAAAAAATATATATATGATAAACGTTAGTATTGCAATAACCAGCAAACTTGCAGCAAACCAGATCGGACGGTTCCAGAAATCACTTGTTGAAAGATCCCTTGAGAAAAACAAGGCTAAGGCAGTACCCAGTCGTGCTATTGCTATGTTTATACCCAGTGCCATGGCTAGCTCCTTTCCTTTAAACCATTTAACAACCACTTTGGAAACAACAACAATACTGGTTTCAGCGCCCAGACCAAAAAGAAAGAATCCTAATGTCATCATCTTTAATGCAGGTGAATAGGACTGCAGAAAAGTACCCATAAAATTGTATCCCGGGCCCCCGCTGTTAAAATAATCTGATGCTCCATATGCTGTGAGAAAGGAACCTATTGCCATAAATGATGTGAAAATAACACCTGTAATCCTGATTCCTATCTTATCAAGAATAATCCCACCCACAACAGCCATCGCCAAAAATACATTTGGTATGGAATAAGCGGATACAATAAAGCCGTAGGCAGTATTACTCAATCCAAGGTGCTCTCTTAATAAAGTTTGCAAGGGTGAAAGAGCATCATAAAAATAATAATTCGCAGCCATTACTATGCTAACTACGATCAGAACAACCCAGCGAAGGGATTTGATATCACTTAAAGACTTGCTAATATTATTCATGTAACCGGATTTTAAATGCAAATTTTTAAAAATAAGACTTTTATTATTTAAGTGTATAGGGATTTTAAAATTTATTTGTTTTTTAAAATTTATTTTCATCTTTGCTTTTTTAAAATATGTTATAAAACAATTCATAAACCTAATCAACTTAAAAAGATATAAATCCTATGAAAGAAGCAGTTGCTATTTTGTGTGCAGGAGGTCCTGCTCCCGGAATAAACACAGTTATCGGATCTGTTACCAAGGTATTTTCAAATGCAGGTTATAATGTTTTAGGAGTTCATGGTGGCTATAGTACAATTTTCAAAAAAGAACCCGATTTCGAATACCTTGATTTCGATTTTGCTGATAAAATTTACAGCAGCGGTGGTTCAATCTTAAGAATGAGCAGGCATAAACCTGATGACTCGGAATTCAAAATAGATTTCTTCGTAAAAAATAATATAAAGCTGCTTGTTACAATTGGCGGTGATGATACAGCCTCAACTGCTAACAGGCTAAGCAAATTTCTGGCAACTCACAAAGTACAGGTATCAAATATTCATGTTCCCAAGACTATTGATAATGATCTGCCATTACCTGAAGGAAGTCCGACTTTCGGATACCATTCAGCAAAAGAAGAAGGTGTTAGACTGGCAGCGACCATTTATGAAGATGCACGAACAAGCGGGAACTGGTTTATAGTCTCTGCAATGGGCAGAGAAGCAGGTCATTTGGCATTTGGGATTGGTACTTCATGCCATTATCCGATGATTATTATACCTGAGATGTTTAATAAGACCAAAGTAAACTTCGACAAGATTATAAGACTTGTAATATCTTCAATTGTTAAAAGACTTATCCTTAACATAAGTTATGGCGCAGCTATTATTAGTGAAGGAGTTTTTCATCTTATGAGCGATGAAGAAATAGAAGGAACAGGAATAAACTTTACCTATGATGAACACGGGCATCCCGAATTAGGTAATGTGAGTAAATCACACATTTTTAATATGCTCTTACAGTACCGTTTAAAAAGACTTAATATAAATGTCAGAAGCCGACCAAATGAAATTGGATATGAGCTTAGATGTTGCAGACCAATTGCATATGACCTGGCATATGCAACTTTATTAGGTACAGGTGTTATAAAACTATATCGCGAAGGCAAATCAGGTTGTATGATCACTGTTGATACAAAAGGTGATGTTTCCCCTCTTTACCTTAAAGATGTTGAAGATAAGGATGGTAAAATAAAAACGAGATTAGTGAATATTGAATCACAAAGGGTGAAATTAGTTTTTGAGAATAACCTGCATTATATTAATAAAGCTGATTATAAGGCTGTGAAAAAATATTTACCTGACCCCGAAAATTACGATTTTAAGAAAATACTAAACTGGTGATAAGAATGTTAAACTTTACTATCTTTACTTTTAATTTAATTCTCTATATTTAGTTAATTATATTATTCTGAAATAATACTTTTATCAGGCATTATAACTATTTAATCTTAAAGTTCTTATTATGGTTTATGTAAAAAAGAAGAAAGGCACTATAGCAATACTAACCGGAGGGGGTGATGTTCCCGGTTTAAATCCGGCAATCAGGGCTATTACTATCAGAGCACTTAGAGAAGGATATCAGGTTATTGGATTGCGTAAGGGCTGGGCTGGTTTATTAGAATTGACCAGGGATGAAAAAGTAGATAATAGTGATAAATACATTACTTTAACTGAAGAAATAGTCAATAAAGCAGGAAGAACAGGCGGAACCTTTCTTCACACATCAAGAACAAGGCCCAGTCATGTACCAAAAATTCTTGTCCCTGAACAGTACAAGAGCAAATATACCAGTGATATTAACGATCTTACTCCGGAGATAATTAAGAATTTGGATTTTCTAAACGTTGATTATTTAATCCCTATTGGAGGAGATGACACCTTAAGCTATGGTGTAAGACTCTATGCAGAAGGTGTTAAAGTACTGGCAATACCCAAAACCATGGATAATGATGTACCTGGCACAGATTACTGCATTGGTTTCAGCACCTGTGTGACCCGTACAATACAAATGTGCAACACTCTGAGAACTACGGCCGGTTCACATGAAAGAATCCTTGTCCTTGAGGTTTTCGGCAGGTATGCGGGTTTCACTGCTATGTTACCTACAATGGCAGGGGCCGCAAACAGATGTGTCATTCCCGAATATAAATTTGATATTGAAAAACTTACAAAATTACTGGTTCAAGACAGGAACAAGAATCCAAGTAAATACTCGGTCGTTCTTGTCTCTGAAGGAGCAGTATTTGAAGGAAGCAGTGAGATGATATATAAGTCCACTGAAAAAGATGCATATGGCCATGCTAAATTAGGAGGAATAAGTGATGCCGTTTCAATCAAAATTAAAGAACTGTCTCCCGGGTTTAATGAGGGAAAGAGAATAAATGTAATTAATCAGCAATTGGGCTATCTTGTAAGGGGTGGAGATCCTGATGCTATTGATTCAATTGTACCGATGGCTTACGGGAATCTGGCGCTGGACCTTGTATTAAAAGGCATTCATGGAAGACTTGTTGTTCTAAGAAACGGACGATATGACAATGCTCCTATTGATGTTGTTACAAGTACAAACAAGGTCGTGGATGTAAAGAGACATTATAATGGTGATAGATTAAGACCTCATTATAAAAGTTTCGAATTCCAGCCATTATTTATCATGACTGGCAGTCATTAGGATAAATTAATTAAAATAAATAAGCGATATATCTAAATCGCTTATTTTTTTTCGTATATCCAGGCTTTATTTGTAATCTCTGCTCTCACTGCTGGTAATTCACTCTTACTTGTACGCAAATTGTTAAATGAACGTACTGAGACCATATGATATCCATCATCTCTTAATATAATCTCAGCCTTATATCCCCTATTTTGCATTTTTTTCGCATAACTCTCCGCATAATCAGGTATCATAAAACAGCCTGTAATAATATAATACCTGTTACCTGAACTGGGAAAATTAGTCTGAAACATATTTCCCTCTTTACCAACTGTTATGTCTGTCTCTGTTACAATCTGCTGCAAGTCAGGCTGGATATCTGCTGAGTCAGGTTCCACCGACTTATCCAATTCCTCTGCATAATTAATAAGGGTATCAACTTTTTTTGAGAATAACCTCTTCTCTTCAAAATATTTGCACCCGGTAATTAAAATCGCTAAAACAATATACAGAAGTATTTTTTTCATCCGCATAAATTTTAATTTTTTGAATAAATAAAAATTTTCCCGAAGTTATAATATTTTATGTTAATTTAAAAGCTGCAATGATTGCAGCTTTTAAACATTTAATAACATTAAGGGGTAATCCGAATTATTATATTCCTAGAGTTATTTTGTATTTTAACTTAGCCCTGATTTTCATTGATTCTTCCAAATCCTCATCCAGAAACAGTTTTATGGTTAATTTATAAGAATCAGCCTTAAGATAATCTTTTAATTCCCCTGTATATACATCTAAAGTTGAAAAAGTCAATCCATCCGGAACATTATCCTTTGATGCAAGAGTAATTGCAGGAAGACCTGTGGCTTCAATAATAATTTCAATGGATTCGACAGGATCGAAATTTCCACCATCTTCAATAACTTCAGCCGTTGCTTCATGTAACTTTACTGATTCAAGATCAGCCAGATTATGTCCTTCTTCTTTAATAATGCTGTCTAAATCAGTACTTAGCATCTTGTAAGATTCAACATAATTGCCTTTTTCCTCAGGATTTACTATAAAATCAACTGAAGAATAATCTGTTTCAAAGGTAAAATCCAGCAGATTTTCACATCCCCCTATTACTATTATTATTAGTAATAAGGTTAATACTGTTTCAAATTTTAATTTATTCATAGTCAGTGAGATTTAAATTAGAATATTCTGGTTTCATAATAATCTTAAGTATAAGAATATTTAAAGATAAATAAACCCTGCTTTTTAATGACATTATTTTGATAAAATAGCATTTATCTTGGATAAAAGCACTGAAACCTGCTCAAATAAAAGATTATACAAAAAATATCCACCATAGTTAAATATCGACCCAAAATTTATCACAAATTATTGATTATTCAGACTCTTAAAACAGGCTTTCATCAATAACATAAGTACGATTCACTACTTAATCAGTGTTCAACCGTATATAAAAGCAGAATATCATTAACAGATTAATGAATTAAATAATACTCATAATGGACTATAACTGGCAAAACTATACAGTATTGATAGCAGAAGACGATGAAATATGTTATAAATATATAGAGCTCGTATTATCAAGAAAAACCAATATAAACATTATTTGGGCTGTTACCGGGAAACAAGCTGTAGATTACTGCAAATTATATGATCATATTGACATCGTATTAATGGACATCCAATTACCTGAATTAGATGGTTATGAAGCAACCCGTCAGATTAAATCCAATAAGCCAAACTTGCCGGTTATCATACAAAGTGCCAATACACTCAATGATGAGCTGGAAAAATGTATTGAAGTTGGATGTGAGGCATATGTAACAAAACCGTTAGACATACCCGTATTGTTTAAGAAAATGGACAGCCTTTTGAATACAGTTCCTTCCAATAGAATCTTCATAAAATAAGTACCTTAATTTTTTAATTTCTTTTACCTCTAAGAATAGGATTTTTTATATATTGGGTATTATTATACTCAACATAAATAATTATGCAAACAATAATCAGTTTATTTGAAGATTGTGCTGCAAAATACAGTAATAATGTATTTATTCTGGAAAAAAAGAATAACAAGTACGAAGGCTATACATATAAAGAAATATTATCAGAGGTTTATAAGTTCGCTGCCGGTTTAATAAATAACGGGATACAAAAAGGTGATCGAATTGCTCTCCTTTCTGAGGGAAGATGTGACTGGTTCATCAGTGAACTTGGAATTTTATATGCAGGAGCAATAAATGTACCCCTTTCTGTTAAATTAACTGAACCTGGCGAGATAAAATTCAGAATTGAACACTCTGGTTCAAGGATGCTTATAGTATCCAGGAATCAGTTCAAAAAGTTAAGTCCGGTTAAACATAAAATTAAGTGCCTGGAAAAAGTCATTCTGCTTGATCCTGCAGAAAAATATGATGATAATGAATTATTGTTTGGCGATATGATCAAGTCAGGTGAAAAATATTTAGAGAAACATACAAAAGATCTTAAAGAAATATCATCCTCGGTAAAGGGGAACGACTATGCGAATATAACCTATACCTCGGGAACTACGGCTGATCCAAAAGGTATAATCTTATCTCATAGGAACTATACGGCAAATGTTGAACAATCACTCAGCCTTTTCAGTGTACCTGACTGGTGGACAACGCTTTTGATATTACCATGGGATCATTCCTTTGCACATACATGCGGCATATATACACTAATGTCATGCGGAGCAAGCATGGCATCAGTTCATATTGGTAAAACACCTATGGAAACACTTAAAAATATACCTGTCAATATTAAAGAAATACGTCCCTGCTTTTTGCTAAGTGTCCCTGCCCTGGCTAAAAACTTCAGAAAGAATATTGAAAAAGGAATAAGTGAAAAAGGACCGGTAATAGAAAAAATATTTATGCGAGCACTTAAACTGGCTTATTCCTATAACGGGGATGGCCGGAACAGGGGTAAGGGTTTAAGAATCCTTAAAAAACCTTTGTATAATCTGTATGATAAAATATTATTCAGCAAAATCAGGGAAGGTTTCGGGGGCAGACTTGAATTTTTCGTCGGCGGCGGCGCCTTACTGGACATTGAACTACAGAAGTTCTTTTATGCTATCGGGATGCCTATGTACCAGGGTTACGGACTTTCTGAAGCTGCTCCGTCAATTTCAGCTAATAACCCTGAAAATCATAAAATGGGCTCCTCAGGGAGAGTGGCTAAAAATATAAAGCTAAAAATATGTGATGAGAATGGTAATGAATTGCCGGTCGGAGAAAAAGGAGAGATAGTCATTAAAGGAGAAAATGTAATGGCTGGTTACTGGAATAACGAAAAGGCAACAAGAGAAGTTATTAAAGACGGCTGGTTATATACAGGTGATCTGGGCTATCTTGACAAAGACGGATTTCTCTTTGTCCTCGGCCGAACCAAAAGCCTTTTAATTGCAGACGACGGAGAAAAATACAGTCCGGAAGGTATAGAAGAGGCAATGACTGAACATTCAGTGTTTTTTGAACAGTGTATGCTTTTCAATAACCAGAGGGCATACACAATTATCCTTCTGTATCCCAGCAAAGAAGCAATAAAAAGATGGATTAATGCCAATAAAATAGATGTTAAACGGACTGAAGGCCAGGAATCAGTGCTCAGATTAATTGAAGGGGAGATTAACAAATTCAGAACAGGGGGAAAATCTGAAATAATGTTTCCACAGCGCTGGCTGCCTGCTGCTATTGGCATATTGGACGAAGGTTTTACTGAAGAGAATCACCTGCTCAACAGCACCCTGAAAATGGTAAGAGGCAAAATAACCGAGCGATACAAGGGATTAATTGACTATTTGTATACACCTGAAGCAAAAAATATCTGTAATCCTGAAAACATTAAAACAATCCGTAAACTGCTTTCCATAGAATAGAATCGGTAATGTTGCCATGTTGTTCTTTTGCTCAATTATTCTATTGCTGAATTGCTGAGGGATAATCGTTACCGACTATTTAGTTTTGGATTATGATCTTTTTTATCATTAACAGATTTCTGGTATTATCATATATATTTAAGAAATACAGGCCTGAAGGAAAATCCGGGAATGTAAGAATATGTGTGTTATCCACCTGCTTATTTAATATTAATCTTCCCGTATAGTCAAATAGTTTTACATAAATAGTATTATTGCTCTTGCCAGCAAGAGAAGATAAATTGATATAATTATTAGCCGGATTCGGATAGATTTCAAAATTATTTTTGCTTTCAAAATCATCTATAGAGGTTATAACATGGAAGCAATAACGTTTTGGATAGTATATTGAATCATTTCTCTTAAAACAACTCAGTTCTTCGTATGTTCCGCAATCTGTAAAAACAACTCCGGGCAGAAATGGCATATAGAGATTTCCAACACCCTGAATCCAAACTCCATCATCTGCCGAACCCGATACACGCATCCGTTTAAGTTTTAAATTCCGGATTGATATGGAATCAATATTATAGACAAACAGACTTTCAATAAATAATGGGCCAGCCATACAATAATCATAATAAAAAACCACACTATCATATAATATCGTATCATTTAGTTCTGCAGAAAAATCATAAAGTAATTGTTCCTGAGTTTGACCATTTTCGATAATATACACTCTTTTTTTATCCAGGTCCTCCCTGATGGCTCCATAATAATATTTAATATTCTCGTTAACCGGTATAGTATCAGAAATTCTATATACCCTGGAATACTTAAAAGAATTTATTGTGGTATCACCAATCATACCATATGTGGAATATCTGGGAGTATCAACAAACATACTTTCATATTTTAACTGCCAGATCGGATTATCATCAGATGTGGGGAAATGTATTTCCTGGCTATTGATGTTAGTTATAAATGCAAATAAAACAACTACAAAAATTAAATCCTTTTTCATCTTCGTTGTTTTAATCTGGAATAATTAAAATTAACACAAAAAATCGAAAGTCTGATCTCTTTTTTTGAATTTAAAATCCAGCAACCAAACACAACTTCTCTTACTTGTTGCTAACAGAACACATAATAGATTATATTTGCGTAACCGATTTGCATGAACATTTGTAATATATATGGAAAATAAGGGGGATTTAAAAAAAATACTTGAAAAGAGAGTGCTGGTAATTTTCGGACCATTTGGCACCATGCTTCAAAAATATAACTTGTCTGAAAAAGATTTCAGGGGGGATAGATTTGCAAATCATGGCGCTGATTTAAAAGGTAATTACGATATTGTAAGTCTTACGCAACCTCATCTCATCAGGAAGATTCACGAGGAGTTTTTAAAGGCAGGAACTGATATCACTGAAACAAATACATTTAATGCCAATAGAATTTCTCAATCTGATTATAATACTGAAGCATTTGTTTATGAAATGAACCTTGAATCTGCAAGAATTGCTAAAGAAGCTGCTACTGAATTTACGGATTTAAATCCTGAGAAACCAAGATTTGTGGCAGGTGTATTGGGTCCTACGAACAAAACTGCCTCAATTTCCCCTGATGTTAATGACCCCTCCTACCGTACCGTATATTTTGATGAACTTGTTAAAGTATATTCTGAACAAACCAATGCTTTAATAGAAGGGGGCGTGGACATAATTTTGCTTGAGACAGTATTTGATACACTTAACGGTAAGGCCGCTTTGTTTGCAGTTCAGGAAATTTTCAACAAAAGAAATACCAGGCTACCCGTAATGGTCTCCGGTACAATCACTGACGCCAGCGGCAGGACTTTATCCGGACAGACAATGGAAGCATTTCTTACTTCAATATCTCATTTTGATGTTGTTTCCGTAGGTCTTAACTGTGCTTTAGGGGCAAAAGAACTATACCCTTATGTTAAAAATCTGTCAAAAATCTCACCCTTCTATGTTAGTGTTCATCCAAATGCTGGTCTGCCAAACCAGTTTGGCTCTTACGATGAAACACCTGAGGAAATGGCAGATATTATTAAAGACTACCTTGATGACAGTTTTGCAAATATTATCGGAGGATGCTGCGGTACAACACCTGAGCATACAAAGCTGATGACTGACCTTGCTTCAAAGGCAAAGCCCCGGAAACTACCCAAACCTGAAATAAAGACCAGGGTTAGCGGACTTGAACCACTATTAATCAGCAATGAAAGTAATTTTATAAATATCGGAGAAAGAACCAATGTTGCCGGCTCAAAGAAATTTGCGGCTTTAATCAGGGAAGAAAAATTTGAAGAATCTCTTTCCATTGCCAGGGAACAGGTAGAAGGAGGGGCACAGATAATTGATGTTTGTATGGATGATCCTATGCTGGATGCTGAAAAATGTATGGTTAAATTCTTAAATCTTATTGCCACTGAACCTGAAATTGCCAGAGTACCTGTAATGATAGATTCATCAAAATGGTCAGTTTTGGAAGCAGGACTCAAATGTGTCCAGGGCAAATCAATTGTGAATTCAATAAGCCTTAAAGAAGGTGAAGAATCATTTATTGAATATGCAAAAAAGATTAATCAGTATGGAGCGGCAGCAATAGTTATGGCATTTGATGAAAAAGGTCAGGCTGATACATTTGAACGTAAAATAGAAATATGCAACAGGGCCTATAAAATCCTTACACAAAAAGTTAACTTCTCACCTGAAAATATAATCTTCGATCCAAATGTCCTTGCTATTGCTACTGGTATTGAAGAACATAATAATTATGCAGTTGACTTTATTAAGACGACAAAATGGATTAAGGAGAATCTCCCCTATGCCAAAGTTAGCGGGGGTGTCAGCAATCTGTCCTTTTCTTTCAGGGGTAATAATGTTGTAAGGGAAGCAATGCATTCGTCCTTTCTTTACCATGCAATAAAAGCAGGTATGGATATGGGAATTGTTAATCCTTCGATGCTTGAAGTGTATGATAGCATACCGGAAGACCTGCTGGAGCTTGTTGAAGATGCTATACTTAATCGTCGAAACGATGCTACGGAACGACTTATCTTATATGCAGAGACAATAAAAGAGTCCGGTAAAAAAGAACGAAAGAAGGACGAATGGAGATCCAAACCTGTAGATGAAAGATTAAGCTATGCTTTAGTAAAAGGAATTACCGATCACATCGAAAATGATGTTCTGAAGGCCAGAAAAAACCATGCTAAAGCAATAAATATTATTGAAGGTCCTCTTATGAAGGGAATGGGAATTGTTGGTGATTTATTTGGTGAAGGAAAAATGTTTTTGCCTCAGGTTGTTAAGAGTGCAAGAGTAATGAAAAAAGCTGTGGCCATTCTCCTGCCCTATATTGAACAGGAGAACAAAGATGAAGATAGCCCGTCAAAAGGACCTGCAGGAAAAATTCTTCTGGCTACTGTTAAGGGCGATGTTCACGATATTGGCAAAAACATTGTTGGAATTGTCTTGTCCTGTAACAATTATGAGATTATTGATCTGGGAGTTATGGTACCTACTGAAAAGATTCTCCAGGTAGCTAAAGACCATAACGTGGATATAATAGGATTAAGCGGACTAATAACACCATCTCTTGAAATAATGATCGATATTGCTAATGAATTGGAAAAACAGGGTTTTGACAAACCTCTCTTAATTGGCGGAGCAACGACATCTAAAATACATACTGCAATAAAAATTGAGCCAGACTATAAAGCACCTGTAATCCATGTTAAAGATGCATCTAAAAGTGTCGGTGTTGTAAACAGTTTGTTGTCAGATCAGTTGCGAAACGATTTTATTAAACTAACAAGGAATGAATACCGGGAGTTAAGGAACAATTATTCCGGCGTTAAGGACAAAGCAAAATATATATCTCTTGAAGAAGCCAGAAAAAATAAATTAAAGATTGACTGGAAGGAAACGAAAATATATAAACCCAATTTTCTTGGTATCAAGACTTTTAACAACTTCCCAATTGAAGAAATACGTCATTATATAAACTGGGTATTTTTCTTTGTTGTCTGGGAATTAAGAGGTAAATTCCCGGATATCCTGAATGATCCTGTCAAAGGAGAAGAAGCAATGAAACTTTATAGAGAGGCTAATAATTTGCTTGACCTGATAATTAAAGAAAAATTACTTCAAGCTTCCGGGGTTTTGGGGTTCTTCCCGGCAAATTCCGTAGATGACGATATTGAAGTCTATACAGACGATAACAGGGATAAAGTATTAACCAGGTTTGTTAACTTAAGAAACCAGAATCTTAAAGAAAATAATATACCAAATTTATGTCTCTCGGATTTTGTGGCACCAAAGGATAGCGGGGAAAAAGACTATATTGGCGCATTTGCATTTACTGCAGGTTCAGGTATTGAAAATGCCCTAAAAAAGTTTGAAGATGAGCTGGACGATTACAGCAGCATTATGCTTAAGGCACTGGCAGACAGACTGGCAGAAGCTTTTACGGAACTGATCCATAAAAAAGTAAGGAAAGATCTCTGGGGCTATAAACCTGATGAGGATCTCTCTGTTAATAACCTGTTCCTGGAAAAATACCAGGGAATAAGGCCGGCACACGGCTATCCAGCATGCCCGGACCACTCGGAGAAAGATACCCTTTTTAAATTGATGGATGTAACTAAAAATGCTGGTATTAGCTTAACTGAAAATTATTCAATGTATCCTGGGGCTTCGGTAAGTGGATTGCTATTTTCTCATCCGCAGTCAAAATATTTTTATGTAGGTAAAATATCCAAAGATCAGGCATTAGATTATGCAAAAAGGAAAAATGTGAGTATTGAGACAGTTGAAAAGTGGCTTGCCTCAAACTTAAATTATAAATAATTATTGAAAAGAAGTTATCATATTGAACCAACTCTGAAAATATAAAAGTGTGGAGATAAGATTTTAATTAAAAATTTCTGAAAAATGAAAATTACTGAAATTATTAAGCAGCAAAAGAGAACATTTTCGTTTGAGTTTTTTCCTCCCAGAGATGAAATATCTGCACTTGATTTCGGAATAAATATAGGAAAGCTGATGAATCTTGAACCTTCATTTGTAACAGTAACATATGGGGCGGGAGGCTCAACACAGGAAAGGACTTTTGCCATTGTTGATTATCTTCAGAATAAAATAGGTCTTACCTGCATGGCTCATTATACTTGTGTTAATGCATCACAGGAAAAAATAAGGAAAGATATTGATTACCTGAGTAAAATTGGTATCGAAAACCTTATGCTGCTTAGAGGTGATCCGCCTCAGGGAATGAATAAGTTTTTGGATAATCCTGATGGATTTAATCATGCAAGTGATCTGATTTCTTTCGTAAAAAAACTTGGCGATTTTTGTGTCGGGGGCGCAGCCTATCCTGAAAAACATGTTGAAGCTAAAAACATTGAAGAGGATTTGCATTATCTTAAAATAAAATTAAATGCAGGAACAGATTTTCTTGTAACCCAGCTATTTTTTATTAACGATTTATATTTTGACTTTATTGACCTTGCAAAAAAACATGGAATAAACTGCCGGATAATACCGGGCATTATACCTATTACAAACTTTAACCAGATTAAAAAGTTTGTCCGCTTAACAGGTGCAACCATACCTGAAGAAATAATAAATCAGATAGAGCCATATCAGGATAATCCTGAAAAGATATATCAAATCGGACTGGATTTTGCCATAAGGCAATGCCGTGATTTACTTAACAGAGGAGCTCCCGGTCTGCATTTTTATACCTTAAATAAATCACGTGCTGCAATAGAAATATTTGAATCAATAACTTATGAAATAAAAAAAACGAGAATCTAATTATGTTTATCAGGTATGTTCTTTAAAATCTCAATTATGTATTCCCAGAATTTTCTGACACTGTCAATTAATACTTTTTCATCAGGTGAATGAGCGCCTTTGATAGTAGGACCGAGCGATATCATATCCAGGTTAGGGTATATTCCTCCGATAATACCACATTCCAGTCCGGCATGAACAGCTTTAATATGTGGTACAGACCCGAACTTATTTTTGTAAACCTGTTTTGCAACTTCAAGTATTTCAGAGTCCAGGTTAGGCTTCCAGCCCGGATATTCTCCTGAAAATGTGACCTCTGCTTCTGCCAACTCAAATAAACTCTGAATCCTGTTTGCCAGGTCTTCTTTTGCCGAATCCAGGCTACTTCTTAATAAACATTCAACTTTTACTTTCCTGAACTCAGTTTTCACAACAGCCAGGTTGCTGGATGTTTCAACAAGATCTTCCACATCACTGCTCATACGGATAACACCGTTAGGACATGTATATATTGCGCTAATAATTTTCTTACATGTTTCATCATCAATAACTACCTCAGGTAAACTGGTCTTTTCAGCCCTAATATTAAAATCAGGTTCAACTGAACGGTATTCTTCCTTCAACATACTTTCATAACCTTTTATAAATTTAAGGAATTCACCTTCTTTGTCGCGGGGAACCACAACAGTTGCAAATGCTTCCCTCGGGATGACATTTCTTAAACTCCCTCCGTTTATACCGCTAAGCCTGACATTACATTTAAAAGTTGCCCTCCAAAGTAATCTTATAAGAATAATAATTGCATTACCGCGTCCCAAATGAATATCCAGTCCTGAATGTCCCCCTTTGAAACCTTTAACGCTTACCTGGTAAGGAATATGGTTATCAGGCACTTTCTCTGACTCATAATTAAATATTATATTAGCATTAATTCCTCCGGCACATCCAATGTATAATTCACCCTCATCTTCAGAGTCAAGATTTAATAATATATCACCCTTTAAAATCCCTGGTTTTAATCCCGAAGCCCCTGTTAAGCCAGTCTCTTCATCAATAGTAAATAAAGCTTCAACAGGCCCGTGTTCAATATCTCTGGATTCCAGAACAGACATGATTACTGCAACTCCTATACCATTATCAGCTCCAAGGGTTGTTCCGTCTGCCGTCACCCAATCTCCGTCAACATATGCTTCAATAGGATCCTTTTTAAAATCATGCTCTTTATCTACATTTTTTTGCGGGACCATATCAAGGTGAGATTGAAAAATAACGGTTTTCTTTCTTTCCATACCACTTGTTGCCGGTTTCCTGATAATTGTGTTTCCAATATCATCTTTTATGGTTTCAAACCCCAGTTTTTTACCAAAATCATTAATAAAACTTACAGCTTTTTGCTCACTTTTGGAAGGTCTTGGGATTTTGGTCAAATCATTAAAGTTCTTCCAGATTACAGTTGGTTTAAGACCAGTAATTTGTGGTTTCATAAAATTACACTTTGAATATTAATGGTTCAAAAATAAAATAAATTATTAATATCCTTGAGAATTTAAAATGAAATTTTGATATTCCTGGATATTACATTTGAAACAAAAATTACTAAATTGCGTTGTCTGTGTGATATCAGGTATTACTTTATAAATCTAAATAACCAAATACTTAATTGAAAGTAATTTAAATGAAACGTTTACTGTTAGTATCAATTTCTTTTTTTACTGTTATCGCTGGTTTTTCACAAACAACAAGGTGGTATACTTTTGCAGAGGCTTTAGAGCTTAATAAAAAAGAGCCCCGCAAAATTGTTGTTGATGTTTATACGGACTGGTGCGGATGGTGCAAGGTAATGGAAAACAACACTTATAATAATAAAATTATTGCAGAATATCTTAACAAAAAATTTTATATTGTAAAGTTAGATGCAGAACAAAAAGAGGATGTTAAAATAGGCGATAAAACATATAAATTTGTTCCGCAGGGAAGAAGAGGATATCATGAACTGGCTGCAATCCTGTTAAGGGGAAACATGGTTTACCCGTCTGTTGTTTTTCTGGATGAGAGAGTAAGAATTATACAATCATTTCAGGGCTATATCAGGGCAAAACCATTTGATGAAATAATAAAATTCATTGGAGAAAATCATTACATTACACAAAGCTGGGATAAATTTATAGCCAGCTATAAATCGCAGATTACCGAATGAATGATTAATATTTTTTAAATGAATAAGGCACAATACTGCCATATTGAAAAACCGGTAACTTGGTTACATTAAGAATCCTATCACCTATTAATACTCTGATATCAGCCAAATCAGGTAATCTTGCCAGCACATAGCTACCTGTTACTACTTCTGTGTCAGGAATATCTATCTTTTCAAAGTAAATTGTTTTATCCATGTCTTTGATTTCAATTATAACAAGTTTGCCCCTGGCCTCTTTAGAATCAATAAATCCTTCTGTGCCGGAAAAACGACATAAAATTTCTTTTGATATCTTCCTGGTATTATCAGGTATGTATTGAAACGTTTTTTTATAGTAATCAATATATCTTTTCCCGGTAAAAAGAGATAAATACTCATTTTCAAGTTTGTCTAACTCTTTAACTGCAACTGCTAAAGCCTCCCCTTCCGGCATATAATCATACTGACCTGATAATAATTTAAACTTTCTCTTGCGTATTTTAATTATATAATTGGCAGCCTCTTCTGCCTTTTCTTCCGGAGACTTTCTTACCAGCTGTTGTTTAATAACCGGCATTTTAACGTATATTGAATCTTTAAATACACTTTTATATGTTGTATCACTATTTATTTGAAGATTGGGTTTCACCGATAAATCTGTGTAATGAATTTTGTTATTATATGAAGTATCAGGTTCTGGAAAACTATGCTTTTTAAAAAGCTGGTTTGGATATAATATCAGGCTGTCCTCAGCCAATCCGGAAAGCATACGACTAAAATTATTGATCCTTTTATTACTTACAGAAAAAAAATACTCAGGATCAGCTTCCTGGTAAATATCAATTTTAATATCTGAAATATCCCATTCTGTTATTTCTCTTTCAGGTACATCTTGAATACCTAAATATTTATCGGCATATTTATAAAAGGGGCCGGGGATAATAGTAGTTCTTCTAGCTTCAGCTGTTATATTAAGAATGGTCTTTGGCAAGGCATAAATAGCAGCATTATCCTCCAGACTATTCGTACTTTTTATGTTTGTAACATTAATCTTCTTTTGTGCTTCACAGAATGCAAATAAAGAAACTAAAACAACAGTGATATGTATTTTTCTCATTTTACTTTTTGTTATCATAAAGTTTAAGAAATGCCCCAGAAATACAATTTATAATATCTGAAGCTATAAGTGCATTTTCACCTGTTTCTTCAGCAGCAATATCTCCTGCCAGTCCGTGTACAAAAACTCCGATTAATGCAGCCTCCTTTGGTGTATAATTTTGAGCCATTAAAGCCAGAATAATTCCGGTTAATACGTCTCCACTACCAGCAGTGGCCATCCCCGGATTTCCTGTAGTATTAAAATAACAGGTTCCGTCAGGACATGCAATTGCTGTATAGGCTCCTTTAAGGACCACGTAAATTTTGTATTTTTTTGCAAATTCAATCTGTGCTTTATTTCTCGAAAAGTTATCCTTATAATGACCGGTAAGCCTTTCAAATTCCCTGGGGTGTGGTGTTAATATACTATTTTGAGGTATGATTGCTATAAATTCTTTATTTGCCGATATTATATTCAAAGCATCAGCATCGATAACCATCGGTTTATCAGCTTTTTTAAGGAGATTATTAAGAGCCTTCTGTGAAACTTCGTCACAGCCTAATCCGGGACCAACTGCAATAGCATTGAATTTATTAAGGTCCGGATGTTCAGTAAATACGGTGTCCGATTTATCGATACTAATAACTGCCTCGGGTATGGCAGTTTGTATAATCTCATATCCTAACCTGGGAATATGTGATGTCACTAATCCGATACCTGTTCTAAGTGCTGCTTTTGCTCCCAGTATGGCAGCACCCATCATACCATAACTGCCGGCAATTAGAAGTCCGTGACCAAAAGTACCCTTATGAGCAAACTTATTTCTTTCTTTAAGACTCTTTTTGATCTCGCTTATTGTAAGGTAGTTATAAGGTGTTTCAATGCTGTCGATAAACCCGGCATGAAGACCTATGGGAAGAACATGCCATTCACCTACATAGTGTTCATTTTCAGGGAAGAAAAAAGATATTTTCGGAAATTGAAAAGTAAGGGTACAGTCTGCATTTATTATATTAGCTTTATCATTCTTACTATTGTCTTCACCAAATAATCCACCCGGGATATCTATTGAGATTATTTTTGATCCTGACTTGTTAAGGTAATTTACCAATGCTGCGGATAAACCTGACAAAGGTCTGGTTAGCCCGCTACCAAATAAGCCTTCAACAATTATATCAGAGCTAATTATTTCAGGAAAATCGTTTTCAGATTCCAGTATATAAATTTTAACGAGATTTTGTAATTCAAGCCTTTGCCTGTTAATTTCTGAATCAGGTGACAGCTTATCACTAATGCTTAACAGGTATACATTCACCTTCTTATAACCTCTTTCAGCTAACAATCGTGCAATTGCCCAGCCATCACCCCCGTTATTACCCGGACCGACAAAGATTTTAAATGATGTTGAAGTATTATAATTTTTAATAAGCCAGTCAGTTAATACTTTGGCTGCCCTTTCCATCAAATCAATAGAAGCAACCGGCTCGTTTTTAATTGTATAACTGTCAACTTCTCTAATCTGACTTGAGGTTAAAATTTTCATGTATAATGATTATTTATAAATAAAAGGCAAAATAAAGCTTTTTTTATAAATAATGAGTATGTAGAAAATAATAGTTAAAGGAGGAATAATGGAATAAGGAAATAGAGGAATAGGGGAAGGTGGGTATGTGTGGACAAAGATTAAAAAATCTTTCTATATTTGTCCGATCACAAAATCAGATTATTAATTAAAATTTAAAAATATGTTTAAAGGACATCCAAAGGGATTATATGTTGCTTTCTTTTCAAATATGGGCGAAAGGTTTGGTTTTTATACAATGTTTGCAATATTTATCTTATTCCTGCAGGCAAAGTATGGTTTTGATTCAGGAACGGCCGGACAGATATATGGAGGTTTTATGGCAGCAGTTTATTTTCTTCCGTTGTTCGGAGGTTTACTGGCAGATAGAGTGTGGGGTTACGGAAGGACTATAGGAATTGGCCTTGTTACAATGTTTGCCGGCTATTTTCTTCTGGCCGTACCCAGTGCAAGGGGAGAAGCATTATGGCTTACAATTACCGCCCTAGCAGTTATATCATTGGGCACAGGTTTATTTAAAGGAAACCTTCAGGCGCTTGTTGGAAACATGTATGATGATCCGAAGTACAGTAAAATAAGGGATGTTGCTTTTACTATTTTTTACATGGGAATTAATGTAGGTGCAATGTTTGCTCCCACTGCAGCCCGGGCAGTATACAGTTATGTTCTGAGAGGTGCCGGATTTACTTATAATCCTTCTATTCCGGCACTGGCTAACAAATTTCTTGACGGAACAATATCCAATGAAAATGTACAGGAGCTTCTTACCCTGGCAGGTAATCAGGTTAAAGGTATTACTGAGGCGGGATTAACAGACTTCAGCATTAGTTATATAAATAATCTCAGTAAAGCATATCATTTCGGGTTTGGAGTGGCATGTTTATCACTGATTGTCTCCATGATAGTTTTCTGGGGATTCAGGAAATACTACAAACATATTGATTTGACCGAAAAGCAGAAAGCGGCAAGTGAGGAACATAAAAATAAAATGATCACTCTTACACCGGAACAGACAAGATCAAGAATAATAGCCCTGGGTCTGGTATTTGGAGTAGTAATTTTCTTCTGGATGTCTTTTCACCAGAACGGTCTTACAATGACTATGTTTGCCCGTGATTATACACAAAAAATTGTTTCCAGAAGTGTCTATTTCTGGTTCGATTTATGGGGACTTCTCTCAATTGCGCTTTCAATAGGCGGTCTGGTATTTCTTATAAAAAAATCCAGTACAAACCGGACAAGGATAATAAGCGGATTAATGTTTCTTGTCTTTGGCTACCTTGCATACATGCGTGTGCGCACTTATACAAGCCTTAATGAATTTACTCCCGAGATGTTCCAGCATTTGAATCCTTTTTTCATAGTAGCCCTCACTCCTATTATAATTGGTCTCTTTACATGGCTGGGCAAAAAAGGCAAAGAACCTTCAGCACCCAGGAAAATAGGCATTGGAATGATAATAACAGCTATGGGATTTCTTGTGCTTGTAATCGGATCACTGAGTCTTATCGGATATAGTCCAAAAGAAATCGGTGAAATAAGAATTCCTGATGAAAACCTTGCAGTTACTCCGTACTGGTTAATAAGTTCATATTTTACATTAACTGTTGCAGAACTTTTCTTAAGTCCGATGGGAATATCATTTGTATCAAGAGTATCTCCTCCCCAATATAAAGGACTTATGCAGGGCGGATGGCTGGCAGCTACTGCTGTTGGCAATTACCTGGTGGTTGTCATGGGTTATTCATGGAAAAATTTGCCTTTATGGGGCCATTGGCTTGTGCTGGTTACATGTTGTATGATATCCGCAGTATTTATATTCTCTATCCTTAAGCATCTTGAAAGGGCAACAAAGTAATGATTAATACAAGATACTGATTTATCAAAAAGCTATCTGCGAGGATAGCTTTTTTTTATGGACATTTGTGTAACTATGCTTCAACGATAATAGTTTTAGTAACTCTACAGTAAATTTTAAGTAAAAACATTCATAAAATATTTTGATATATCTGTCTCCAAAATATTATCATTAGTAAAAGTATACTTGGCTAATATATTTTTATAAAGTAACTTGCAGAAAATTTGCTACTGGCAAATTTTTTTAACAAATTTAAATCTTATATTATAACTATTTGATTTATTATTGCGTATACTCATTTTATAAAAAAAATATTAAAAACTTAGTACTATGAAAAAACTTATACAATTAGTGTTAAAAGGGATCTTAGTATCCGTAATGTTATGTTTAATACAGTTAGTTTCCGGACAGACTTATTTGTACTTTACAAGTGAACCGGATTCAACGGCTGTAATCAACAAACAATACAGTTATGTTGTTACTGCAGCTGCTAACCCCACACCTGTTACATTTTCACTGACTGAAGCACTTGATGGTATGAATATTAGCCCGCTAACAGCCACATCAGCTGAAATTACATGGACGCCTGATGAAATGACTGATGGCGGTAAAGTAATTGTACGTGCTAATAATGGTGCTTATCAACTTGATCAGACATATTTTCTCTATATAACAGACGAAATTCTTTGTGATCCGGATCTTATTGCGTATTATAAGTTAGATGAATCAGCAGGTCCGATTTATGAAGATTTTGCAAGTGGTTATGATGCTGAATTTGTTGGGGATGTTCTGCCAATCGGCAGTGACGGAGTAGTTGACAGTGCATTATATTTCGAACCTGCTGCAATTCAGAATAAGTATTTCAATGTTGCTGATCAGGAACAGTTTGAATGGAGCGGAGATGATGATTTTTCAATTTCACTATGGTTTAAGAGTAGGCCAAAGCATTATGAAATAGGTTATGATAAAAATGAAGTATTTGTCGGTCGGGTTGGCAGTGAACAATGGTGGTGGTTCGGTTTCAACCATATGTACCAGACTATAACATTTGAATCAGTAAACGATGTTGTGCATGATACAATTATAGAAATATTTAACCTTAATGCATTAACTGACACTATGAACTGGCATCACTGTGTTATGGTCTTCCAGGGTGCTGCAACTGGGACAGATTATATACATTTTTATGTTGATAACATACCACGTACACGTGGTTTCTCGAAAGCCAACAATTTTACTGGAAATAATTTTTTAACAATAGGGTATTTTAATTTATTTACAGGACCATCTGCCGATCAATTTCCTGTTTCAGGATTTATGGATGAGATACTTATCTATAAAAAGTCTCTTTCTGCTTCAGAAGTTACAGGAATATATAACGACGGTTTAAATCACCTGGCTCATTGTAAACCCGGTAATGCAGCACCTTTAATTACATCAGATCCGGTAATAGAGATTGATGAAGACGACCCTTATAGTTACCAGTTAATTTACAGAGATATAGACCCGGGAGATATAATTACTTTATCTGCACCGATAGTGCCTTCATGGTTAAATTTCAATACAGGAACCGGTTTACTCAGCGGTACTCCTGAAAATGAAAATGTAGGTGATACAACTGCTACACTTATGATTAGTGATGGTACTGTGGATATACAGCAAACATTTTCCGTTACAGTTTCAAATATCAATGATGCTCCTGTTATAACTTCAACAGCTCCGACAGCAGTAAATGAGGATGAGCCATATTCATATACATTTGAAGCAGAAGATGTTGATGCAGGTGATGATATAACATTAAGCGCCGAGGTAATTCCAGCCTGGCTTAATTTCAATGCTACTTCAGGAGTGTTGAGCGGAACACCTACAAATGACCAGGTCGGACTAAATCCGACAGCGGACTTTGATGTGACTTTAAGAGCTACTGACCTTTCATCAGCATATGATGAAGAAAGCTTTATAGTTACTGTCACCAATATAAACGACGCTCCGGTGATTACCGGTCAGAATCCCATAAGTACTGATGAAGATATTGCAAGGGAGATAGTATTTTCAGACCTGAATGTGACCGATGTTGATGATACCTATCCTGGTGACTTTACATTAAATGTTCAGAACGGTAATAATTTTAGCCGTACGGGTAATACAGTTACTCCCTCACAAAACTGGTACGGGGAACTTACTGTGCCAATAACGCTTTCAGATGGAGACAGTATAAAGAATTATGATTTGAGTGTAACAGTGAACTCTGTGAATGATCCTCCTGAATTTACCAGTACCCCGGTAACAGAGGCAGCTGAAGGTTCTGACTATATATACTGGTTTTCAGCTCAGGATGTTGAAGATGCAAGTCTGACTTTCACAGCTGTTAAGAAACCTGACTGGTCAAATATTTCATCAACTGCTTTAGCAGGTATTTTACAGGGTCAGCCCGGATATGAAGATGCAGGCCAGGATAGTGTAATACTGCGGGTAGAAGATTCAGAGGCAGCATTTGATGAACAAATATTTATTATTAATGTAACAGATGTACCAACTGCATTAAAAGATAATAAAGTCCGGTTAATTAATATGATTTACCCAAATCCTGCTAATAAGAATGAAATCGTAATATTTAAATTAAATGATTTTGCAGGTACGTCAACATTACAGATTTTCAATGTTCTTGGTGAGACAGTTACAGAAATTAATGTTCTTAATGAAGAAATAATAAAACTGAATGTAAGTGAATTTAAAGCCGGGTTATATCTTTATACAATTACAAATAAAAACAATTCACAAACTGGTAGATTTTTAATTAAATAAACCGGATATATAGTTCTGGAAATTTTAAAAAACAAACAAAATGATAACCCCGTCTGTCTCACAAAAGGCGGGGTTTTATAAATTTTCCAAGGTCATAACTAAAATGATACAATATTGGAAGAGATGTAAAATAAAAATAGTCTTAAATTTAATTGTTGCCCTTCACATATTGTTTTCAACAGATGGATTCTGCCAGGTCCCTTTAAAAATAATGCCTTTAGGTAATTCAATAACTTTTGATACATACATCGGAGATCCAAGGGATGTCGGAGATAAGATTGGCTACCGATATAAATTATACCTGTTATTAAATCAGGCAGGATATAATTTTAACCTGGTAGGAAGCGAACAAGCAGGCTGGAATTATTTTAATGATGACGAAAACGCCGGTTTCCCCGGATGGAGAGATGATCAACTGGCTGATTTGATGGAGACAGGGTATTTCTATAGTTACCCTGTGGATATAATTTTATTGCATATAGGGACCAATGATGTTACAGCACTGGATTACACTGTTACGGATGTTGACAGACTTCTTGATGCTGTCGATGCCTATGAAGCAGGTGCAGGTAAACCTGTTATAGTGCTTCTGGCAAAAATAATAAGCCGTAAGGATTATCCCTGCGGAACTCATTCCGGAACTACATCATTTAATAATAATCTGGTTACTATGGCAAATAGCCGCATCAGTGGAGGAGATAATCTTATAGTTGTTGACATGGAGTGTGGAGCAGGGATCAACTATTCAACAGATATGATTGATTTTGCTCATCCTAATCAAACCGGGTATGATAAGATGGGGCAGAAATGGTTTGATGTAATTAATGCTATAAATACAGCTCCCAGTATAATCAACATACCTGATCAAGACCAACAGGAAGGCGTAGCTTTTGCAAATATAAACCTTGACAATTACATCTCTGATGTTGAAGATGCGGATCAATATATAACATGGACAATATCACCTGCAAATCCTGATCATTTTAACGTGAATATAAATGGCAGCAGAATTGCGATAATTACCCCAAAAGATCCAAACTGGAACGGCTCAGAGACTATCACTTTTGTAGCAACTGACAGAGGCAAAATCTTAACGGGATTAAAAAAATCTGCAAGTGACCAGGTGCAATTCACAGTAACACCTGTTAATGATCCTCCTGTTATAATTTCACAAAATACACCATTAAGTACGCCTGAAGAAACCGATATAGAAATACTTATCGATTACTTAATTGTAGAGGATGTCGACAATCCCGGTACTGATTTGAGTCTAACTGTGTTGCCAGGTGCCGGTTATTCTTATAACAGTAATACTGTTACTCCTTCAACAGACTTTAATGGTAATTTATCCGTAAATGTAGTTGCCAATGATCTTGAAAGCAGCAGTGTGCCATTTGGTGTTACTGTAAATGTTACTGCTGTTAATGATACTCCATCAATTAATATACCGGAAATCCTCACTGCAGATGAAGATATATTATATTATCAAATTATAACTGCCAGTGATACTGATCCTGATGACATTATAATCCTTTCGGCCCAGGTCCTACCTGACTGGCTCTCATTTAATTCAACCTCGGGAGTACTCCAGGGTACGCCTGTGAATTCCGATGTCGGTAAAGACACAATAATTATAAGGGCTTTTGATGGCACAGTATATGTTGATTCTTCCTTTATAATTGAAGTAATAAACATAAATGACCCTCCTGTTATAATGTCAATCCCAGCATTAACAGCGTACGAGAATGAATTATATATGTATAGAATAGAAGCAACAGATGTTGACTCAAATGATAGTCTAACATACTCAGAAATAAAAATACCGGGATGGCTGACATTTTTTAATACTACCAATGTGCTGGCAGGAAAGCCATCACATGATGATATTGGGAGCGATGAAGTTATACTGGCTGTAGATGATGGCATAGATACTGTAAAACAATCATTTATTATAAATGTTATTGGAATAGATGTATTAGAAGAAAATCAGGTTAATTTAATTGATATAATTTATCCGATACCTGCCACCGATTATATAATTTTTAAAATGACAAAAGCTGATAAGAATTCGACACTTCAGATATTCAGTATACTGGGCAATCTCATAAAGGAAATAAATATATCATATAAAGAATCACAACGTTTACAGTTAAATGAATTTAAACCTGGTTTATATATATATAAAATTATAGGTGAAAATGGTTATCAAACAGGACAATTAATCGTTAAATAAAGTGAGATGGCAGAATATATAGGAAAACATATAATAAGAAGTATGAGAATTTCAGTAGTGTCCAGGATTGTATTTACACTTTATTTCATGGCAGTAATTAATGGATTTAGCCAGTCTCCACTGAAAATATTGCCCTTGGGAAATTCAATAACTTACGATGACTATGAGGGAGATTTGAGAATGCCTGGAGATAGAATTGCATATAGATATAAATTATACCAGTTATTAAATCAGGCAGGATATGATTTTCAATATACCGGTAACAGAATGGCGGGATGGAACTATTTTGGCAATTTTGAAGATTCAAGAAATGCAGGATGGCCCGGAATACTCAGTGAGGATCTTGCTGATATTATAGAAACAGGTTCATGGGTTACTTCAGGACCGTATTTAAATTATTATCCGGCAGATATAATATTACTACATATTGGAACAAATGATGTTTTAGCATTAAATTATGGTGTTTCACATGTTAACAGACTTCTTGATGCTGTAGATGACTATGAAACAAGTTCGGGCAATCCGGTCCTTGTATTACTGGCAAAAATAATAAGCCGAGAAGATTATCCCTGTGGTACTCACCCCGGAACCACAACATTTAATAATAATCTTGTTACCATGGCAAATAACAGGATTAGTGCAGGTGATAAGATTATTATTGTTGATATGGAATGTAATGCCGGCATCGATTATTATAATGATATGTTTGACTGGTTGCATCCTAATCAAACAGGCTATGATAAAATGGGGCAAAAATGGTTTGATGTAATAGAGGGTATTAATACTTCTCCTGTTATTGGTAACATTCCTAATCAAACCAGACAGGAAGGCTCCTCATTTGCAAATATTTACCTTGATAATTATATTTATGACACAGAGGATGCTGATCAATATATAACATGGACTATTTCACCTGAAAGTCCGGTTAATCTTAATGTGACCATAGATGGTAACAGGATAGCAACCATAACTCCCAAAGATTCAAACTGGAACGGTACGGAAACCATCACATTCATAGCTACTGACAGGGGTAAAATTATACATGCACTAAAGAAATCGGCAAGCGATGAAGTAGAGTTTACTGTAACACCTGTTAATGATCCTCCTGCAATTGTATCACAAAAAATATCACTAAGCACTCCTGAAGAAACTTCACTTGAAATAATAATCGGACATCTCAACATAGAAGATGTTGATAATGATACGTCAGAGCTAACCCTTACAGTTAAACCAGGCAGCAACTATACATATTCAAAAAACGTAATAACTCCAGCAATTGATTTTAATGGCAATCTCAATGTGAATGTTATTGTTAGTGATTTTGAGTACGATAGCGAGATTTTCAGCCTGGTTGTTGAGGTTACTCCTAATAATGATAAACCCGTAATAGTATCCCAGTCTTCACTCGAAGTTTTGGAAGAAGGATCTATTGAATTATTCCTTACCTATCTTAATGTTACAGACCCTGATAATGTGTACCCGGATGAACACACTCTCATAGTAAGAGACGGGAATAACTATTCCAGGGACGGGAACATAGTCACGCCTTATAAAGACTTTAACGGTAGCTTAACAGTCCTTGTACAGGTAAGAGATCTGGAATATGAAAGTGATACTTTTAATCTTATTGTTGATGTATTACCCGTAAACGATGCACCTGAATTTACCAGTATCCCTAATACCTATGCAAAAGTGGGTTCTTATTATGATTATTATCTCACAGCTTCAGATGATGAAGATGAAGTATTGACCCTGACAGTAGTTAAGAAACCGGACTGGCTGAACGTTTCATTTTATGATTTAAACGGAACATTACAGGGTCAGCCAGGGCAGGAAGATGTAGGTAAGGATACTGTTATAATGAGAGTAACTGATTCGCAACTTGCATTCGCAGAACAAATGTTTGTAATTAACGTTGAAAATACAAATGGATTGACAGATAATGAAGTTGATCTGACTGGCTTGATTTATCCAAATCCGGCAAATAGTTACATTAAGATTAAACCGGATGAGAATTTTGTCACTGGCACCTTTCAGCTCTTTAATATATTAGGAAAAGAAATAATTGCAGAGCACATTTATTCCGGCATAGAAAATACAATAAGTCTGAACAGGCAACATATTCCACCAGGTATTTATCTTTACAGAATAAAAAATAATGATGGCAATATTAACGAAGGTAAAATATTAATAATCAAGTAATAAATTACAATATTTAAATAAAAATTCTTGTATATGAAAAATTTAAAATTCCGCCGGCAATATATTTTTACTAATAAAGAAATTAAAGCTCCTCCAGATTGGAAGAAATATAGAATTCAACAGGGTTCAGTAAAATGGCAATTATATAGCCATCCTGATCTTGAAATTAATCATGTTAAGAATAAAAACCTGGAACTATTATTATTAGGATATTTTATAGATCCTAAAAATCCTGAATTAACTAATTCCAAGTTGCTGAAAAAGATAAGTTTACTGAAAAATTTTAATCGTATTATAAGGACTACTGACAACTTTAATGGGCGATTTGTATTAATTTATTCTGATAAAAAGTCCCTGAATATCTATAATGATGCTACAGGATTCAGGGAAGTATATTATTATTTCCAGGATGGTACTGTTTGTTGCGGTTCAACACCTAATATTATTGCACAATATTTCAAAATAGAAAGAAATAGTAACAGGGAAATGAATATATTCTTCACGTCAAAAGCCTTTAATAATGGCGAGCGGGTATGGATAGGGGATGACACAATTTATGAAGGGATAAAGCATTTGCTGCCAAATCATTATGTTGATTTAACAAATAAATCATGTATCAGGTTCTGGCCGTATAAAGAGTTTGCGAGAACGGAGTTAAGTGATGCTGTAATTAAAATATCTGAAATATTTAAAGGGACCTATAAATGTGCACTAAGCAGATATAAACTTCATCAGGGCCTCACTGCTGGATGGGATACCCGTATGCTCCTTGCAGCTTCAAAAGATTATGTTGATGATATCTACTATTACATCAATAAAACCAGTGATATAACTAAAAAAAGTTATGATATAAAAATTTCAAAAAAATTGTCAAGGAAATTTAATGTTCCGCTAAATATTATAGATATTGAAGACAATAAAATAGATGATACTTTTAGTGAAATATTTTATAAAAACAATGTATTGGCCCGGTCAAAGCTTATTAATGTCATATATCACGCTTATAAAAACAGACTTGACGACACACTAACTGTAAGCGGTACTATGGGAAATGAAATTTTAAGAATTCTTTTCAGGATTAAGAAAAACAAACCCACAAATGCAGAAGAGATTGCCATAAAGATGCATTACGGGCAATTCAAATATGTAATTGAGGCCATCGGTAAATGGCTGGATGAAACTTTACCTTTTGCACAAAAATTCAACTACAAAATACCTGATTTGTTTGGCTGGGAACAGTTCTTTGGCAACTGGGGTGCATTATCAGGGTCAGAACAGGATATTGTAAGGGATGAACTTCGCCCATTTAATAACAGAAATTTGTTATCTACATTTACCTCTCTGGATGACAAATACAGATATAAAGATTACCCTGTGGGATATATTGAAATTATTAAATATTTATGGAAAGATATTATGAAAGTACCTGCTTACCGTTCAGGTGCATCACGTCACTTTATAAGAAAAATATTACGTTTTTTCGGCATTGAGCAATGGACAGAAAAAATATACCAGGTAATTAAATCTATAAGAAAAAAATAAAGTTTTATTCTGCTATTTTGACTTTAAAAACAATAATGTTAAAGCTGTTTTTTGTGTTTTTAAAATTGGGGAGAACTAAAACTTATGTTTAATAGATACTTAGTAAATATATTGCTAACAAGTAAAAGATTATTTATCAAAAAACTAATGTTGTTGATAAAAATGTATTAATATATATTATAAAAAAGTTTAACCTTTGTGCGATTAATAAAGTATATAATAATAATTATCACACAGAAAAATTAAGTAGATTAACACATGTTATTTAACTCATTAGAATTCATAATTTTCTTTCCTATAATAGTTGCCGCTTATTTTGCATTAAATCATAAATACAGATGGATTTTATTGCTACTGGCCAGCTATTATTTTTATATGTGCTGGAACTATAAGTATATAGTTCTTATAATTACTTCTACAGTTATAGATTATATTTCCGGTATTTTAATATATAAATCAAAAAAACAAAAAATAAGAACACTGTTTTTACTGGCAAGTCTTTGTACCAATCTGGGATTGCTGTTCTTTTTCAAGTATTTTAATTTCTTTGGCAATACGGTTAATTCCATATTTGATAAATTTAATATCTTTTATCATGTAACAGCTTACCACTTTTTACTACCGGTAGGGATATCATTTTATACTTTCCAGACATTAAGTTATACGATAGACGTTTACAGAAAACAGAAGGAACCTGAATATCATTTTGGAAGATTTGCATTGTATGTTTCATTCTTCCCGCAGCTGGTCGCAGGGCCTATTGAACGTTCTACAAATTTGCTGCCTCAATTTTACAAGACATTTAAATTCGATTATGAACGTGTTAAAACCGGAATACTCTTAATGTGCTGGGGATTCTTTAAAAAAGTAGTAATAGCAGACCGTCTGGCTGAATATGTAAATCTTGTATACAACCACCCTACTCAATATGAAGGTCTGCAGAATGCTATAGCTACTTTCTTCTTTTCATTTCAGATATATTGCGACTTCTCAGGATATTCCGATATTGCAATCGGTGCTGCATTGATCCTTGGCTATAAGCTTATGACTAACTTCAGAAGGCCTTACCTGGCAGCCAATATCAGGGAATTCTGGCAGCGCTGGCATATTTCATTATCCACCTGGTTCAGGGACTATGTCTATATACCTTTAGGTGGCAACAGGGTTGCAAAATGGCGCTGGTATTATAATTTATTCATGACGTTTTTAATCAGTGGCCTGTGGCATGGTGCAGACTGGACATTTGTAATCTGGGGGGCACTTCATGGATTTTATCTTATTTTTGCAATATGGATTACGAAAATAAGAGAAAAAACAAATCATTTCCTTGGCCTGGATAGAGTGCCTGTTTTTTACCGGATTATTCAGATAATTATTACATTTATTCTCGTTTATTTCTCATGGATATTTTTCCGGGCAAATAGCCTGAGCGATGCTTTTCTGATAATCAGTAAAACATTTAAAATAAGCGGAGGTGATATCTTAAATCTGTTTCATTTTAAAATTGACTTTTTAATATCCTTCTTATGTATAATACTCCTGCTAATAATAGAAGTAACTGAAGAAGCAGCTCAACTTTATGACAGAATGAAAAAATTGATACGCCCGGTTAAATGGGCAATCCTGATACTTCTGATTATTATTGTATTTGTACTGGGAGTGTGGGAAGAAGCAGACTTTTTATATTTTCAATTTTAAAAATTTAAGCTATGAATGAAAAAGCATTAAGATGGATAATTAATATAGCCGGCATAGTATGTTTATATGCATTTCTGGCAATACGGTTCCAGCCTCTGTTTAATCTGGTAGTACAGGAAAAAATTCTACCCGAATACTGGGAAAATACTAAATATGGAGAATTGTATTACTTCAGCTTTATTAAAAATTTCAGAGAAAAAAATTTACCAAAATACAGAGAAAAATACAGACACACTCCAAAACATCCGAATCTGCAGGATGCTGACATCCTGACCTATGGAGACAGCTTTTTTGACTTTTCAAGATTGGTAACATTTCCTGAAAGATTAGGAGATTCTTTACATCAGAAAGTCCATTATGAGAGATTTTTCGATGATCACCGTCCATTGGTAAATTTGCTGGAAAATGATTATAAAAATACACAACCAAAAATTCTTATCTATGAATCGGCAGAAAGGTATATTCCTCACAGGTTTATGAAAAAGCATGAAATGGAAGTTAGAAATGATAAAAGAAGTAAGATCAGAAAAGCAGTGGCAAATTTCAGGGATCTACTGTTCCTTGAATTAACTGAAGCAAAATATACGACATTAATAAACCGCAGTTATTTTACAACTTATATTTACTCACTTATTGCAACAATTAAATTTAATGTATTCTCTTATATAACATCTTTAACTCCAAAATACTGCTTTACTAAAGATTCTCCCTGGTTATTCTATTATGAGCAAACAAATGATAATCCGACAAGTTTTTATTATAAACATACACAGGAAGAAATTGATAATTATTGTAATAATATTGCTGATTTATCCCACAAACTAAAGAAATATTACAATCTTGATATGATATTTATGCCTATTCCTTCAAAATATACCATATATCATAAGCTATTAAATAATGATAATTATAATAATTTCCTTCCAATGTTATATGATGGATTAGAAAAAAGAGGAGTTCCGGTTGTTAAGTTATATGAAGATTATGATAAAGCTGATGATATTCTTTATTTTGGAACTGACACACATTGGAATGAAAAAGGATTACAGATAGCTTTAAATAAAGCAGTAGATGTTATTAATGATATGAATAATAATAAACTGCTTTTTGCAAATGACACTTCAATAAAAAGAATTAAGGAAAAAAAATTCATTAATAAAAAATAATAAAAAATGAAAGTAGTATTGTTAGCAGGAGGATTTGGTACAAGAATAAGTGAAGAAAGCGGTATACGTCCCAAACCAATGGTAGAAATCGGGGGTAAACCTATACTGTGGCATATTATGAAGATCTATTCTTACTACGGATTAAATGACTTTATAATCTGTTGCGGCTACAAAGGATATATGATAAAGGAATACTTCTCAAATTATTTCCTTTATAACTCAGATATAACTTTTGATATGAAGAACAATAATATGAAAGTCCATAAGATGCATGCTGAATCCTGGTCAGTTACCCTGGTGGATACAGGAGAAATGAGTATGACAGGAGGAAGATTAAAAAGGGTCAAAGGCTATATCGGAGATGAAACATTTTGTATGACCTATGGGGATGGCGTTAGTGATATCAATATCAATAATTTAATTATGCATCATAAGAATCAGGGTGTTCTTGCTACTTTAACTTCTGTCAGACAACACGGAAGATTCGGTGTTTTCAATCTGGCTCCTAATGAATGTAAAATCAAATATTTCAAGGAAAAGCCAAAAGGAAATGGTGATGAAACAGCATGGATTAATGGTGGATTCTTCGTTCTTGAACCACAGGTAATTGATTATATAGCGGGAGATGATACAGTATTCGAACGGGCTCCATTGGAGAATCTTGCGGCAGACGGACAGCTTTGTGCCTTTAAACATACAGGTTTCTGGCAGCCTATGGATACACTAAGGGATAAGAATCTACTGGAAAACTTATGGAAAAGCGACAATCCACCCTGGAAAGTATGGGAATAAATAACAATTAATTAAAAACACATAAAACAAGCAGATACTATGAAAATTATTATTGCCGGGAATCTGGGATATGTTGGGCCCAGTGTTACCAATCAATTAAGAGCAACATTTCCGGATGCAGAATTAATAGGTTTTGATATCGGATATTTTAGTCACTGCCTGACAAATTCAAATTTTTTACCTGAGGCTAAATTAAACAAACAGGTATTTGATGATATCAGAAAGTTCCCCGAAGAATTATTGGAAGGAGTTGATGCAGTAGTTGATTTAGCTGCTATATCTAATGATCCTATGGGGAATAAATACGAGCAAATAACCCTGGATGTTAATTACAGGGCCGCGGTAAATCTGGCAAAATTATCTAAAAAAGCCGGGGTTAAATCTTTTGTATATGCGTCAAGTTGTAGTATGTATGGTGCTGCAAGTGATTATCCAAAGAAAGAAGATGACGAGTTAAATCCCTTAACAGCTTATGCGCGTTCCAAAGTTCTTGCAGAAAAGGAATTTGCTCCTCTGGCAGATAATAATTTCAAAATTACCTGCTTGCGTTTCTCTACCGCCTGTGGTTTCTCAAACAGGTTAAGATTAGATCTTGTATTGAACGACTTTGTTGCCGGATCCCTGATTAACAAAGAAATAAATATTTTGAGTGATGGCTCACCCTGGCGGCCCATGATTAACACAAAAGATATGGCCAGGGCTGTAGAATGGGGTATCATCAGGGACAAAAACGAAGGAGGTAATTTTATCGCTGTTAATACCGGCCGCAATGAATGGAACAATCAGATTAAACCTTTAGCAGAGGCTGTAGCAAGGGAAATACCCGGAGTTAAAGTTACTATTGATCCTAAGGGTGGCCCTGATAAACGTTCATACAGAGTGAATTTTGACTTGTTTAAAAAACTTGCACCAAATCACCAGCCTGTTCATAATCTTAAGGCTACCATTGAGGAACTAAGAGATAACTTGCTGGCAATGAAATTCAATGATAAGAATTTCAGAGAATCCCAGTTAATAAGACTTAAAGTTCTGGACAGACTCCAGGAAAATGGTTACCTGAATAATAACCTGGAATGGGTATGGTCAAAATAATTCTGTTTTACTTATCTTTAAAAAATAATCTATGATATTTACGGAAACAAAACTTAAAGGAGCTTTTATTATAGAAATCCAAAAATTAGAAGATGAAAGAGGCTTTTTCGGGAGAGCCTGGTGTCAAAAAGAATTTGAGGAATATGGTTTAAACCCCAATATTTGCCAGATAAACACTTCTTATACAAAAAAGAAGGGTACCATAAGAGGATTACATTATCAGGTCAACCCTTACCAGGAAACAAAATTTATCCGTTGTACACGAGGCAGAATTTTTGATATAATCATAGATTTGAGACCTGGTTCTCCGACTTTTATGCAGTGGATAGGAAACGAGCTATCTTCTGCTAATTATAAAATGGTATATGTACCCGAAAACTTTGCTCATGGTATCCTTACTCTCGAAGATAATAGCGAAATATATTATCCTGTAACACAATTCTATACATCAGGCGCTGAAAGAGGCATACGCTGGAATGATCCGGCTTTTAATATCAAATGGCCGATTGAAGTAGAAATTGTATCAGACAAGGACAACAGTCACCCTGACTTTGATATAAGTCATATAAAATAACAAATAACTATTAATAATACTATTCTTTATGAAGCATTCTCTTTGCCCAAACTGTTATAGTGAAAACATCGAAGATTTTTTTAAAATACCTGACGCTCCTGTCCATAGTCTGGTAACAGTTAAAAGTGAAAAAGAAGCCTTAAATATTCCGAGGAAAGATATAACACTTGCATTCTGCAATAATTGCGGATTTATTTTTAATTCATCATTTGATACATCACTGGATTATTATACTCATGGATATGAAGACCAGCAAGGCTTCTCACCAACATTTGTAAAATTCATCACCGGAATAACCAATCGTCTGATAGACAGATATAACTTGCGCAATAAAGACATAATTGAGATCGGGTGTGGCAAAGGAGATTTCATAACATTGATCAGTGATTTGGGTAATACCAGGGGTCTTGGTATTGATCCTGCATGGGTTCCCGGTAGATCAAAGCCAAATCCAAACGTTAAATTTATAAGAGAATTCTACTCTGAAGAACATGGTAAATTGCCTGCCGATTGTATCTGTTGCCGTCATACATTGGAACATATACACGCAACAGGGGATTTCTTAAGAACCATAAGAAATTCTATTGGAAATAGAAAAGATGTAATAATATTCTTTGAAGTACCAAGCATTGTCAGAATACTTAAAATTCAAGCTTTCTGGGATATCTTTTATGAACATTGTACCTATATGAGTCCCGGTTCTCTTGCGAGATTATTCAGGATGAACAAATTTGAAGTCCTTGATATGTATATCGAGTATGATGATCAATATCTGTTTATTGAAGCTAAGCCTGTTAATGAAGTCCCGGATAAAACTCATCATTTAGAAGAATCTGTGGAGGAATTGAAAGAACTTACAAAAGAATTCAGCACAAAAATTAACAAAACTCTTGGTGAGTGGAGTACTAAATTGAGAGAAATAAAAGCAAAGGGACAAAAGGCTGTAATATGGGGAGGTGGTTCTAAATCAGTGGGATTCCTGACCCAGTTCGATAAAGAAAAAGCTATAGATCATGTAGTAGATATTAATCCGCATATGCAGGGTAACTTTATCCCCGGTATTGGCAAGCAATATGTTGGCCCTGACTTCCTTAAAGAATACAGGCCTGATGTTGTCATTATGATGAACTCTGTGTACACTAATGAAATAAAAAATATGTTAATGGAAAGAGGATTACAACCTGTACTTATCGGCTTGTAACTTCTTAATTTAGATAAGTTCTCCATTATGTACAGCCACGCAAAATATCATCATGAGATAGATTTGCTGAGAGGTTTTGCTATAATAAGTCTGATTATTACACATATATGTTCATTTTGCTTTGCTATTAAAGGTATAAATGCAATAGTCCTGGTAAATATTCCCATTGTTATTTTTTCAAGGTTTGCAGTACCTGTTTTTGTTTTTATATCAGGATTTGTATTATATCTAAAATACAACAGAGATATAAATTATAAAGATTTCTATAAGAAACGTTTCCTTAAAATTATTCCTCCCTACCTTATATTCTCTCTGATATATTATTTTTGGAATAATCTTATAATCAATGATACAAGTCTTAATATTAAAGAATTATTATATCAAATACTTATAGCTAAAGCTCATATACATTTATGGTATTTTTTACTTATTATTCAATTATACTTATTATTTCCACTTATTTTAAAGATATATCTTAAAATAAAAAGAAAAAGTCTCTTTGTCTTAGTTATTTTTATTGTTCAGATAGTCTGGAGAATTATCCATCCTGAAATTAAGGAAGAAATACATTGCGATGTATGTAATATATTTCAAATTATTCTAAGAGATGTTATCTTCGACAGGAGATTTTTCTTAAGCCATATCGCTTATTTGATATTTGGATTTTATTTAAGTGAGAACATAACATTTTTTAAAAAAGATATTATAAGGATTATTGCAGTAATAACTATTATAATAACGGTTGCAATAAATTCCTTTATATACATAAAAGGAATCAATATTTATGATAGTCTAGTGAATATACCAAGGTCATTCTTGATACCTAACAGGATCATTAATATTATTTTATTTACAGCAACAATAGTAATCCTTTATCAAATCGCTAAGAGGGTTACTAATTATTCTGAATCCAATCTGTTCCTGAAAACAGTAAAAGAATACGGATTACATTCCTATGGTATATATTTAATTCATGCAGGAGTTATTAATGGATTATCAATCATTTTAATCAAAGCTGGTTTTAGCTACAGTAATATCTTTTTTTATATTTTATTATTTATTCTTGTTACACCCATAAGTTATTATCTGTCAATGTTTATTTCAAAATTGCCATATGCAGAATATGTTATTGGAAAAAGGTTAAAAAAAATTAAAAAATGATTAATTCTAATAAGCGATCTTTATAATAAAATTTTCCCTGTAACTCTAAAATTTCTTAAAAGATATCATCAGGCTGTAACGTCTTGCCAGACCTGAAAGAATCCTGTTTTTTAACAATTTTCTCGCTCTTTCGAGTTTATTATGATTAATAAAAGTCTTTGGTATTTCTATGCCAGGATAAGTTTCCTGAAAAAATTTGATATTATTGATCCTTGATTGCTCAAGAGCTAACCAGCATAAGAATTTATTATACCTGCTTTTATTAATCAGGTTTAATCTGTATTGATAAACATTGTTAATCATTGCATTTATCAAATTATTGGTTGATTGTGATGGTGAGATGCGGTAATATGTCATTTCCTGATTAACAAAAAACATATTTTCAGTTATGCTGTATCGATACCAGAAATCAAAATCTGCTATAGGATGTAATTCAGCCTTAAATCCTCCGATACTTAACGCTACATCTTTCTTTAGAACCACCCCCGGAAATGGAGTAAGCTGAGCAAAAAAGAAATATGGTTCCCTGACTAATTTTATATTATCTGTTAGTTCAGTCTTTTCTGAAATACCTTCCCATTCCTTTTCTCCAACATGACTTGATACAGCTAATCCCCCAAATTTATCCCTGTACTTATTTAAAACCTTTTGTGTTAATTCAACAAACTGGCAATGTAACATATCATCATCATGTAATATTGTTACCCAGGGTGTTTTCGAATATCTGAAACAATTGTTAAAATTCTCATCCTGGGGCACTGTGCTGTCAGTTTTAACATATTCTATAAGTGGATTTTTATAACTATCAATGATCCTTTTAAACTCCTCATGAGGCGAATTATTATCAATCAGTAATATTCTGCATTTTATTGTTTGATTTATTGCACTGTCAAGAGCACTTTTAATATAATCAGTTCTTTTATACACAGGCAGAGCAATAGTTAAAAGATCTTCCATTTAAATATCAGTTTTAATTATTTAGGGTAAATATAATAAAAAGTTAATACTTGTTTTTTAATGGTTTATACTTGTTTATTAAATTCATTTCTTTACCCGTAATAAATTATTATTTATCAATTTCTGCAAAAAATAACAATTTTCTCATGAATCAGAAGTTAAATTTGGATTAGTTTTGTAAAATGAATAAAAAAATATATCAGGTAAAAAATAGATCTTATGCATATTCTTTATTTTACTCAAATATCAACATTCCCTGTTATTGGTGGAGAAAAAATAAGAAGTTACGGACTACTAAAAATTCTCTCTGATCTTAACTACACAGTAACTGCTATAATAGGAAAATCTTACAATATAATCCCGATTAGGAATGTTAGGTTTATAGAGTTTGATTTTGAAAATATTAGAAGTTCTAATAAATATGTCGGATATTACAGAATGTTCAGGAAAAATCCTGAAATAATAAAGCTATTTAATGAAATTCTGGCTGATAATAATATCGATATTGCTTTCCTTGATTACTATTTTAACGGGCAATATATCAATTATTTCAAAGAAAAAAATATTAAGGTAATTTATGGGACACATAATGCTGAAGCAAAACTTAATATACAACGACCGGTTTATTCATATAGAAACATATTTTCATACAGGATTCAGTATTTTGCTGAATGGTTACATGAAAGAGTCTATTTCCCGAAGGCTGATGCATTAATATCTGTTTCGGACAAGGACTACTTATATTATTGCAGATTTATTAAAAAAAATAAGGTATTCATAATTCCCAACATGCTGGACGAAAGTATTTATGAACTTCCGGATATTAAAAAAGGTAATTATATTATTATGTCTGCCAATTTTCAAGCTTTTCAAAATTTTGTCGGACTCGAATGGTTTATAAAAAATATCTGGGATGAAGAATTAATGAAACAATGCCGGTTGCTGTTAGTAGGTATAGGTTCTGTAGAAATATTTGAAAAACTGAAAGAAAAATATAGTAATTTGAATAGTATTGAAGCAATTGGAGAGGTCAAAGATGTAAAACCATATATTTCAAAAGCCAAAGTATCAATTGTACCTTTGCTTAACGGAAGCGGAACAAGACTTAAATGTATTGAGGCGATGGCACTGAAGACACAGTTAATAAGTACGTCAAAAGGTGCAGAAGGAATGATACACGACGGTTCTATAATAATTGCTGATACACCTGAATTATTCAGGAGTAAACTAATTGATGTACTTAATAATAAAATAGACAATACGGAAAAGGCATATAAAATATTCATGAATATATATTCATTGCCCCCGAATAGTAATATTTTTAAAAAAATTGTAAATTATGTAACAACCTGATTTTGTCTCATAGTGAATAGTTTTTTATTAATGAAATTAATTTTGTAAAATCCTTCATATTTATCTTGTTAACTTACAAAAATAGTATTGGAGAATATTTTGATAAATGTGCTGATTGTGTTGATAAAAGATCTTATAATAATTATTGTATCATTATATATTTGAAGCTTGATTATTTGGTTTTTGAAATATTATCTGAAATGTAATTATTTTTTGATAGCAAGCATAAATTATGAAATATGATATTATTATTATTGGCGGAGGAATCGTAGGATTGGCAACTGCATTGAAGCTAATTGAGACAAGACCGGATTTAAAAATAGCATTGCTCGAGAAGGAAGATGGACTTGCGAAGCATCAGACAGGGAATAATAGTGGTGTAATTCATGCTGGTGTTTATTACAAGCCGGGTAGTCTTAAAGCAATTAATTGCAGAAATGGCTACAAACAACTTATTGAATTTTGCGATAAGGAAAATATAAAATATGAATTATGCGGGAAATTGATTGTTGCTACTATTCCCGAAGAACTCCCAGGGCTTGAAAATCTCTATGAAAGATCATTACAAAACGGTTTAGATAAAGTTAAAAAAATAACCGGTGAACAAATCAATGAATATGAACCGCATGCAACCGGACTGGCAGCATTAGTTGTTCCTTACACAGGTATTATAGATTTTACCGAAGTGTGTTATAAATATGCGGAAATTTTTACAAAAAGACATGGTGGAGAAATATTCTTAAATAATAAAGTAGTAAATATTATTAATTATAACGGGTATTCAGAAGTATTAACTGACAAGAACACTTACACTACTAGACTGGTAGTTAATACAGCAGGATTATATTCAGATAAAATTGCACTTTTAAATCATAATAAATTAAATTGCAGGATTATACCTTTCAGGGGAGAATATTCAGTAATTAGCAAAGAGAGTCAATATCTGGTCAGAAATTTGATATATCCGGTGCCCGATCCCAATTTTCCGTTTTTAGGAGTACATTTTACACGTTTGATAAAGGGAGGAATAGAAGCAGGTCCAAATGCGGTATGGGCATTTAAAAGAGAAGGTTATAAGAAAACAGATTTTAATACAAAAGAATTCTTTGAAGCTTTAGCATGGAAAGGTTTCAGAAAAGTAATGAGGCAATACTGGAAAATCGGATTAATGGAATATTACCGCTCTTATAATAAAAATGCCCTGGCAAGAGCATTACAACGACTTGTTCCTGAAATAAAGAAAAGTGATATTCAGATAGGGGGAGCTGGTGTCCGGGCGCAGGCTTGTGATAAACAAGGTGGCCTGATTGATGATTTCCTTATTGTTGAAGATAGTCATATTGTAAATGTTTTAAATGCTCCTTCGCCTGCAGCAACAGCATCTTTATCCATTGGTCAGACGCTATCAAATCAAATTTTAAAACGATTTTAAAATATAATAATTAATGGAAGTAATTGAATAAATGTTGATAATATATCTAAAACTTAATACAAAAGTAACCTACGCATGCTGAAGAAAATTCTGAATAATGCAACTTTCATGTCATGGTCTTCTTACTTCGTCCAGTTTGGGAGCTTCTTAATTGTATTACCACTTTTATTAAAGGTATACAGTGATGTAGAAGTATCATTCTGGTTCTTAACTACAACAATAATTGGTTTTGCATTAATGGCTGATTCAGGATTTGGTTCTGCATTATCAAGAGCAGCGGCTTATTTTAAGGCAGGAGCTGATTATCTTCCCAGGAATAAAAAGGAATATGATGAAAAGGATAAAATTGAAAGTTCAGAACCTAATGTCAAACAGTTAAGCAATCTGCTTGTAACATCAAAACGAATATATTTATTCTTATCCTTAATGTCAGCTTTATTGATTTCAGCTGGAGGGACACTATTTATATGGAATATAATTGAACTTTCAGGTCACAGATTAGACTTATGGATAGCATTTGTTATTCTTATACCTCATTGCATTCTGGCCATAATAACTATAAAATGGAGTGCTTTTATGAAGGGACTCGATTTTATTGCTCAGGAAGCAAGATTTTCAAGCTTACTGGGTGTAATAAGAATAATCTTATTTATTATTTTACTGTCATTTAAAATGAAACCTGTATTTCTAATCAGTATCATTCTCTTATTGGAATTTTTCAGGTTTTTATATCTCAGAAATTTTGTTCTAAAGTGGTTTGCGAAACATAACATCAGCATATCCAGGGAAATACGGTTTGATAAGACTATCTTCAGTTCACTTTGGGCAGCCTCCTGGAGACTTGGAGGTATCTTCTGGGGGAACTATTTTGTTGAACAAGGCAACTCCATAATTATTGCTCAAATATCAGATGCAAAATTAATGGCAAGTTTTCTATTCACAACACGCATTCTTGAAATAATAAAAAACGTATCACAAATAACATTTTACTCAAAGATCCCAACAGTTTTCAAATTAACCGCGCAGAAAAATTTTAAATCCATAAAATCCCTATCTTCCAGTTTTATGTTTCTTGGTATTCTAATAATGGTTATTGCATTCCTGCTTATAGGAATATTCGGAGACCAAATTTTAAATATATTAAGTATCAGTAAAACATTTGTCGCTACCAATCTTTTCGTAATTATGGCATTGACACAACTACTTGATATGCATTCAAGTTTTCATGCCGGTATATATACCTCAACCAATCACATTCCTTTCCTGATACCTTCTATTGTGTCAGGCGCAATTATTATAGCTCTCGGATTCTATATATTGCCAATATACGGACTGCTGGGAATTATTTTGGTTCGGTTCTTGGTTCAGATATCATTTAATAACTGGTATGCGATGTATTTATCATTAAAACTGCTTAAGTGGCCCTTGTATAAGTACATATATGAATTTCCTTTAATTGGTAGTAAATTTATTATAAATAAATTAAAAACTTTAGATTTTCTGAAAAGTTAGATTTTAACCTGTTGAATATGAAAATACAAGTTTACATGCGGGACATATAAGTTGTTCAGATAAATAGTTTATTAAATATTAGTACTAAAAATTAAAGACTAAGTTGATGCTTAAAAATATAATTGTTGTATTTGTTATACTCGCCTCAATCTCCTTTCTAAATTTAATTTTTATACCGGAATCCCTGATTCCGGTTCTTCAGGTTGGAGCTATTTGCATATGCCTTTTGTTCATTGTTTTACACACAATTTATGACAGTAGCATTAAATTGAAAAAATTCTTTACTATTGAAATTACTCTAATATTTATAGCAGTATTATTAAGTATGTTTGGGGCTTATTTTTTTCATGATCAAAAATTCCATATTACAGCTATTGCGCAGAGGCCTTTGTATTTTCTTTTGTTTTATTTCCTGCTCCATAATCTTAGAATAAATTCGGAAATATTAATAAAAACATTCGTTATTATTAGTATAACAATTGCTTTTCTGTATATTGCTCAGACAATAGTATTTCCGATAAAATTATTTAATGTTGAGATATTTAAGGATAGACAAACATTAAGATTTTTTATTCCGGGAACAGGATATATGGTTATTACATATTTTCTTTATTTAGGAAAAACTTTAGAATCCAATAATTATAAATACATTACTGTATGCCTCTTAATGTTAATTGTATTTATAATGATGGGGACAAGGCAAATTATCGTCAGTACCTTTTTAGTTACTATATTCGCTTTAACTACCAGTAAAAAAATACATTCAAAAATTCTATTTGCATTTCTTATCGCAATAAGTATTGTCCCTATATACCTGTTATTCAAGGATGTAATACTTGCAATATTTGAAGTATCAAAACTGCAAACTGCTGATATAAAAAGTTATGTAAGAATAAAAGCAGCATTATTTTACCTTTTTGATTTCTCACCCAGCAAGATCTCTTTTATTCTGGGCAATGGAATTTCAAGTGCAAACTCTTCATACGGATTACAGGTGCAACATTATGGCATAGCTTTGGGATACTTTTTATCAGATATAGGTATCATTGGTGAATACGTCAAATTTGGTATTTTGTTTGTCATGGCGGAACTTAGTATGTTGATACGAATTTCATTAATGAGATTAAGTAAAAATATAATGTTTATTAAACATAGCATATTTGTGATACTGCTTACAATTCTTGTCGGAGAATTAATAAGTACGGCAGGAGGCATTGTATTAACCTGTATTCTGCTTTACATTGTTGAATTAGACAGAAATTCACTTGTGCAGAAAAATACTGAAAATCAGGAAGAAGGAGTTACTGAGAATTAAATTGGTAAAGAAGTAATTTACTAACCGTCTTGTTCTTATACTTATTGGATTATTAATATCCTTGTTTTAATCAAGAAGAAAGCAGCATGAAAAATTACGGAATTATATTGTTACATTTATTACTTGTATTTTTACTTTATCAATTATTTTGTTTTACAGGTATTATAAATGGATTTCCTGATAATACCAATCTGGTAGTCTTTGATGTGGGGTGGTATAAAACGATTATTGATGAAGGCTATGTGTTTGTAAAATTTTCACAAACCAACCTGGCATTTTTCCCATTCTTTCCCTACTTGTGGAAATTTACCCGGTTATCTGCTGTTGGTATTAGTATAATTAATTTAGGATTTACTCTCATTGGCTTTACATTAATTAACAGGTTTTACTCTTTCAAAACATGGGAGATGCTTGTATTTCTGTCAATTCCAAGTTTGTTTTTTTGTTTTGTTCCGTATTCAGAAGCATCATTTTATTTATTTTCGGCTATTCTACTGCTCGGATTATATAAAGAATCCAAAATACTAATACTTATCGGATTATTCCTAACAGGAATAACAAGGTCAGCAGCAATAATATTTTTACCGGCTATTATTTTCACTGAGCTTATAAATTGTAATATTAAGAAAGAAAGAATTGCTGATACAATTAAGAACATTAGTATGTATTTCAGCGTAATATTATTAAGTTTATTAGTAGTGGCCTTTATTCAGTGGACTCAAACCGGTAAATGGTTCTATTTTATCAAAGCACAGAAGTATTGGGATAATACAATTAGGTTACCGGCATTACCATTGACCACAACAAATCCGCATCGGCAACTGTGGTTAGATGGAAGCGCACTGATTCTTGGCATTTTTGCTTTAATTCAGTCAATTATTATTTTCTACAAGTGGATATATTTAAAATTCAACTTTATTGTAAATAAAGCTTTTGCATTTTCACTGGTTTATTTATCTCTGGTGACCTTATTCACCTTGTTTACCCATACTAAAGATAATATGGGACGAACATCTATTTATAGTCAAAACAGGTTTATATTTGCTACACCATTCTTTATTGTTTTTATCCTGCATTATATTCGTGATAAAACATTAAGAAATAAGGATCTACTAACAATAATACCTGTTATTGTATTAATAAGTATATCTTTTGGTGCTTTTAATTTACTGATTAATTTTGATAAATATTTATTATTCAATATATTATTTATGCTTATATATACAGGCCTGTATCTGATGATCTTGTTTAAGGTCAGTATCCTTAGTAAATTTTGGTTGTTAGGAATTTATACTTTAAACACTATCTTCCAGGTATATATGTATAATTTATTTATAAATGAACAATTTGCAGGATAACTTGGAGTATTTATTAAAACCCTCGATATAGTGAAAAAAGTAGCGATACTGATACCTGTTCATAATAGATTATCATATACTCAGAAATGCCTGAGATCACTGAGTAATGAGATTGAACATCTTAATTCAACAGATATCGGATTTAAAATCATTGTTATAGATGATGGTTCAACTGACGGCTCTTCAGAATTTATTACACAAAATTATCCTGATGTTATTTTATTACATGGTAATGGTAGTTTATGGTGGAGTGGAGCGATTAATAAAGGAGCTGAATATGCTTTGAAAGAATTGGATTCTGATTATATACTATTATGGAATAATGATATTAATACCAATCCTGAATATTTTGAGAATATTGTTAAGATTATATTAAGCACGGATGATAAAACAATCATCGGTTCAAAAATTTATCGTGATGATAACTCAAATATAATTTGGTCTGCAGGAGGTATATTTAATCCAAAGACTGGTGAAAAATATATGATTGGTTTTAATAAAGAAGATGCTGAGGAATTCAATAATGCAATAGAATGTGACTGGCTTACAGGAATGGGAACACTTATACACAGAAAGGTTATAGAAAAAATTGGTTATTGGAACGATAAGTTATTCCGACAATATTATGGTGACTGTGATTTTACATACAGAGCTAAATTAGGAGGATTTAAAATAGCTGTTTCCCCTGAACTTAAAATTTGGAATGATACAATAAGTTCGGGTTTAAAACATCAAAATAAAATAAAATATATGATCCGCTCTTTACATGATATTAAATCTATTTACAATATTAAAGATAACTTTAATTTTTATAGATTATATTCTGAATCAGTATTTGCATATAAACCTTTGTTTGTTATGTATTTTAAATATATTGGAGGATTTATAAAATGGAAATTACTCGGTCTGTTAGGTATTAAAAAAAAACTTGATTAGTTAAAATTTTCTTGTATTTATAATGAAACACGTATACTTCTATCCGAATAAACCAATTAGTAATCCATATGCTGAGAATATGATTAATTCTCTTTCACAGCATTATAATTTCATTAATTTAAAAAGTCCCTCAAAAACAGGAATATTCGATATTTTAAAATATATAAAAAAGACTGATTACGTCTTTCTTAACTGGATAGAAGATTTAGCCAATGGAAAAGGAGGTATAATACAAAGTCTTTTTTTTATTTTTATTTTAAAAATATTAAAAATTAGAAGAATAAATATTATATGGACATTACACAATAAAGCTTCTCATTTTAGTAATTATCTGCTTATAAAAAGAATACTGAAAAAAGTATTAATAAAAAACAGCGATTTTATATTGACGCATTCAACAGAAGGGATAGATTATGCTAATAATTTAGCGAGGGGCAGGACTTTAAATATTAAATATCTACCGCACCCGGTAAAAACAAAAAAATTAGGTAAAGAACCTGAAGTAAAATATGATATTATTATTTGGGGAAATATATTACCTTACAAGGGCATAGATAAGTTTCTGGAACACCTGTTTAGCAAGAATTATCAGAATAAATATAAAATATTAATTGTCGGACATTCAGATTCTGAGTACTATTTAAACAAGTTAAAAAAATTTGAAAATAAAAATATTATTATTGACAACAGGTTTATAAACGAAAGTGAGTTAATTGAACTTATAAGAAGTTCAAAAATTGTATTATTTACCTATCTAAAAACCAGTGTTTTAAGTTCAGGTGCTTTAATGGATTCCCTGGGATTAGGACCTGAAGTAATTGGGCCCGACATCGGGACATTCACAGAACTGGCGAATCAGAAAATTATCCATACATATAATAATTACGATGAACTTATAACATTAATTGATGAATTGCTTAAGAAAAAAATAACAGACAATTTAAAAGTTAAGAATTTTATAGAAGCAAATTCATGGGAAAATTTCGCAAGGAAATTTCATAATTGGATTAAGGAAAATAGAAATAATATCAGAAAATAATAAATATAATTTAAAGATGATAAAGGCATTAATTGTTCAAAGGGTTATGCTTCATTATCGTATAGATCTGTTTGGAAGGATTGCAAACATATCTGGTATAGATCTGATTTTAATCCATGGCAGAAATATTAAAAACAGCAAATTTGTAAATTATGAGGGTGAAGTAAGCTTTAAACATAAACAACTAACAACTTTAATTTATAGCAGTAATAACAAACATCTAGTAATCTTTCCATTCATAATCTTCCATTTGATAAAACATAAACCCGATATTATTATTACTGAGGGTGAATCAAATATGTTAAATAATATAATGGTTTATTTATACTCACTTTTTTCCAAGGTTAAAATTGTCTGGTGGGGTTTAGGATTAATACCAGGATATAAAGAGAGTTTGTTCCAGAGATTATATAGGCCATTTATGATTAAATTTTTTAAAAGGGCATCCTATATAATAGGTTATTCGAATTATAGTAAAGATTATTATTCAAATTTTATAAATAGTGATAAAATATTAATTGCACATAACTGCCTGGATAATGATAAAATCGATAACGAGATTAATAAATTTAAAAATTCCGTTAAACATGTAAAAAACAAATATAATTTAAATGATAAATTTGTTATAATCTATGTTGGTGGTTTTCAAATCACTAAAGGTGTTGACAGGCTGATTAAAGCATATAGTATTATTAAGAAAAAGTATCCTAAAACCGCCCTTTTAATTGTTGGGAAAAGTGAAGGTAAACAAGAGCTGCTTAATATAATTAATGAATTAAAAATTAACGATATACACTTCGCTGGAAAACAAATTAACGAAATAAGCAAATATTTCTTATCAGCTGACTTATTTGTTTTACCTGGCTTGGGAGGGTTGTCAATTTATCATGCTATGGTTCACAGCTTACCGGTTATCTCAGCAAGTGCCGATGGTACAGAAAGAGACCTCATTAGAGATGGTTTTAATGGTTATATATTACAAAATGCGAATATTGATGAGTTAGTTTATAAAATAAAAAACTTTTTAAAATATAAGGATTTAAGCACTAAAATGGGCTTAAACTCAAGAAAAATAGTAGATGAAGAAATTAATATCCATAAAATGGTAAGCGTTTTTCAGCATGCTATTGAAAACAGTATGGATAAATGTTTACCTTAATCAGTGTAACCAAGTTATGAAAGAATATAATTTTTATTTTGTTGGCGATATAATGTTTGATTGGCAAATTCGAAAAAATATAGAAAAATACGGAACATCCCATCCTTTTCAGGCCATTCCTGCAGGCTTATTTAAAAACGGCATTTTGATCGGTAATCTCGAGACCACAATATCTGATAATACTCTTAAACCTCTTAAATATAAAAATGATAAAATCATATCTCCGGTTTATGCTCTGGACAGTTTAAAAAATCTGGGAATACAAATGGTTTCCATTGCAAATAATCATATCTACGATTATGGCAGGGAAGGCTTAACAGATACAATCAAAAACCTTGAGGAGCAAAAAATAAATTATATTGGTGCAGGTAAAAACAAAGATGATGCGAATAGTATCAAAAAAATAGAAATTAGTGGCTGGAAAACAGGATTACTTGCCCGTACATTTACTTGTGAAGCTGCAAATTCAAAATTCAAAAATGATGAACCACAGGCAGCAGAGCTCAATAGAAATCAACTTTTAACTAATATTAATAGTATAAAAAACAAGTATGATCTGCTGATTATAATATTGCATTTTGGTTTCGAATATTGCGAATATCCGATGTTTGAAGATGTCGTGTTTTGCAGAAAACTTGTGGATGCAGGAGCTGATATTATTGTAGGTCATCATCCTCATGTTGTACAGGGAATAGAAAAATATAAAAACGGAATAATAGCATACAGCCTGGGTAATTTTCTTTTTGATACATCAGATACAGATGACAAAAGAGTGAATGAGAGCTTTATTTTGAATATTAAAATCAAGATTAACAAGAACAAAAGAGATATGGGTTATTTTATATTTCCTGCCACAAATTCAGGCAACGGACAGGTCTTATTAGTAGAAGGAACCAGAAAAGAAATATTTCTTGACAAGGTAAAAAAACTTTCATCAAAGTTAAATGATAAGAATTATAAAGAATTCTCACAAAAAGAGAATACAAAAATTATATATAAAATAAGAAAAGAGGAAATAATAAAATATTTAAAAAAAGGTAATATAATATACTTAGGTAAGAAAATTAAAAATATAAAACCGATTCATCTTAAACTCTTTATAAATAACATAATCAAACCTTTTAAAAAAATAAAAAATATAATAATTTTATAATTATGCTTTTTTTAAAGAATATAATTGAGAACAGGTATATAGTACTGACTAAAAGAGCGCTGGTAAACATTAGATACTATTTAAAGGAACTCAAGGTTATTAAAAAGACTGAATTTCTTAGTGCGGCAGAAATAAAAAATTTTCAGATTAAAAAAATTAAGGAATTGTTGATTTATGCTCAAAAAAATGTTCCATATTACAGGGAATTATTTAAAAAAATCAGATTTAATCCTGAAGAATTCAAGGATATAAAAGATATAAAGAAAATTCCATGCCTTACTAAAGATACAATAACAGATAATATAAACGATTTAATTGCCACTAATGTGTCAAAAAGGCATCTGAAACATACTATTACAGGGGGATCCACAGGTAGAATGCCAATGGATTTCTATCTTGATAAGAGAAAATCATCAACAATTGAGTTAGCTTACCTTAAATATTTCTGGAATCGTGTTGGGTATAAATTATACGACAGGTGTATTGTTTTACGTGGTGAAATATTAAGTAATATCGTTGAAGGGAAAAAGTACTGGAAAATGAATCATATTGTTAACTGGCTAACAATGTCGTCTTTTCAGTTAAACGATAATACATATGAACTATATATAAACAAAATAAATAAGTTCAGGCCCAGATTTATAATAGCATATCCTTCTGTAATTTATTCTTTTGCAAAATATTATAAATTCGGTAATATACCTCCTCCTGATTCACTTAAAGCAATAATATGTTCCTCAGAAACTTTATATGACTGGCAAAGAGAATTTATTACGAGTATATTTAAGGTGAGGACATATTCATATTACGGCTTATCAGAGAAGTGTTGTATTGCAGCTGAATGTGAAAATTCAACTCATTATGAGTTTGCTCCTCAATATGGATTTGTTGAATTACTTAACAGAGACGGTGAATGGTGCACAGAAGAAGATGAGAAAGGAGAAATTGTTGCAACAGGTTTTAATAGTCACTCCTTCCCCTTTATAAGATATAGAACTGAAGATGTCGGCGTTAATACAAAAATACAAAGTGATCATAACAGAAATTGGTTTACAATAAAAAGAATTGAGGGCAGGATACAGGAGTTTTTTGTGGATAAATTTAATTCCAGCGTAACATTTACATGTTCCGATGAAATGTTCTGGAACGTATTAAATAAAGTCAGTGCATATCAATATATTCAGAATGAGCCGGGTAAAGTAACTCTGAATTTAGATGTTAAAGAAATTCTGACAGACGAAGAATTGTTAGATATAAAACGAACATTTAACGAATACTTCCCAAATATTGAATTGGCTATAAAAATAGTTAAAGATATTCCAAAAACCAGGAGCGGAAAATTCAGATATTTAATTCAAAACCTGCCAGTGCGCGCAATCCGGTAATTATTATCAGATGTTTAAGTGGTATATTAGTCGGCTCAAAACAATGTCCATTTCCGAATTATGGTTCAGGACAAATCAAATAATAAAAAATGAAATTCAAAAAAGAAAATATTACAGATATATTCCACATATTAATGACTATTCAGTTACAGGTGAAATAAATATACTACCAGAAATTGATTTGAAAAAAATTGAATTCCCTGGTAAAATAAAAATTTTCGGAATTGAATTTGATTATACCAGATATATCAACTGGCATCTGGATATCAGTTCCAATAAAACATTTCCCTGGATTTATTCTAAAGATATTAATATAAGAACCGAAAAATACGGGAGTGCCAAATTCGTCTGGGAAATAAACAGGATGTTGTTTCTTCCATGGATATGTCTGAATTACAAAATTTCAGGAAATATCAAGTATTTAAAGCTGTTTCAAAACATTATCAAAAGCTGGGCTGAACAAAATCCATATCTGCTGGGTATTAACTGGAACAGTAATATTGAGATAAACATACGGCTAATTAACTGGGCATTTTGCTGGGAAATACTGGATGCTGCCAGTCTAATTAATAAAGACCCCGAATTTAATAAATTTGTGTTTGAAAAATGGCTCCCGCTAATATATCTTCATTGTAAATATTCTTACTCAAACCCTTCAAAATTCTCATCAGCAAATAACCATCTTATCTCTGAGTATGCAGGATTATTTATAGCTACATCACTGTGGAAATTTAAAAAATCAGCAAAGTGGAATAATTATGCAAAATCAGGATTAGAAAAAGAAATTCATAAACAACATTCAGAAAATGGCGTTAATAAAGAAGAAGCTGCTGAATATATACAATTTGTCACTGACTTTTTTTTAATTTCCTATTTTGTTGGTATAAAATCAAACAATCCTTTCTCTGAAAAATATTACCAAAAACTAAAAAAAATAATCTATTATATATATGACATGCTTGACGGCAAAGGTAATTTTCCCCAGTATGGAGATGAAGATGATGGCAAAGTAATATTACTAAGTACCAAATCAGGTTTTAATAATTTTAAATCAATACTGACAACCGGGGCAGTCTTATATACTGATCCTCTACTAAAATCCAAATCAAACGGATTTGATTTAAAAAATATGTTACTCCTTGGTAAAGAAGGCCAAAAATTATTTGATTCTTTAAAAAATGTTCCTGTTAAAATAAAATCAACTTTTTATGAGAAAGAAGGACATTTTATAATGAAAGAAGTGAAAAATAACAAAGAGATTTATATACATTTTAATGCTGGTCCAACTGGTTATTTATCTACTGCTGCACATGGCCATGCTGATGCACTTAGTTTTATTATGCATCTTAATGGAAAACCCTTTTTCATTGATTCGGGGACTTATACATATCATACAAATCCTGAATGGAGAAAATATTTTGTTGGTACACTCTCACATAATACCATTCGCATAAATGAAGAAAACCAGGCATTGTATGTTGGTCCGACTTTATGGTTAAATCATTACAGAACAAAACTTATTAAATCTTATACTGACGAAACAACCGACCAAATCATAGCATTCCATAATGGTTATAAAAACATCGGAGTAATTCATCAGAGAAAATTAATATTTGATAAAGAAAAAGGGATTATTTATCTGAACGATAATATAATTATTACCCGCAGGAGAAAATATTTAATTGAAATACTTTTTCACTTACATCCTTCGGTTAATATTAAATCAATTGAAAAAAATATTCTTAAGCTATATGATAAAACAGGGAATGAAGTTCTTTTCAAATCAGATAAAATATTAAACATGAATGTTATCAAAGGAAAACTCCAGCCCAAATTAGGGTGGTACTCACCTTCATTTTACCAGAAAACACCCACTAACACAATTTATAATTCAATATCAGCAGAAAATACGTGTTCATTCAGCACAGAGATTAAAATTCTTAATTAAGATAATCTGCCATTGATGGAAAAAATGTAATTGTCAATCAAAATGTATTCATTTTGATGTAATCTTTTATGTATATTTAATCACTGAAAATAAACTAATTAGTTAATATTTACATTTAATTATCATTAACAATATTATCATTTATGAAAATAAGCATATTCGGATTAGGTTATGTGGGTTGTGTGAGCCTGGGTTGTCTGGCCAAAAACGGACATACAGTGACAGGAGTAGATGTAAATGAAACAAAAGTAAATCAGATAAATGCAGGCAAAGCAACCATTATTGAAGAAGACATTGATTTAATTATTAAAGAACAATTTAAAAAAAAGAGAATATCTGCCACTACAAATTTTAAGCAGGCAATACTTGACACTGAATTATCGATTATTGCAGTAGGTACTCCTTCAACTCCTCAAGGCCACTTAAATCTTAAATACATTTTTAATGTAGCCGATAATTTTGCAGAAGCTCTGAGAGAAAAAGATAAATTTCATATAATAGCTCTCCGTTCGACAATTATTCCGGGCACCTGCGATCAATTTGCTGATATTATTGAAAAAAAATCAGGCAAAAAAAGAGAAATTGACTTTGCAGTGATTGCAAATCCTGAGTTTTTAAGAGAAGGCTCAGCTGTTTATGATTATTATAATCCCCCTCTTACATTAATTGGTGCAAATAGTGATATTGCAGCAAAAAAAGCAGCAAGTTTATATGAAAATCTTCCTGCCGAGATTATAATCACTGATATTAAGGTAGCTGAAATAATGAAATATATCAATAACACTTACCATGCCTTAAAAATATCATTTGCCAATGAAGTAGGTAATATATGCAAATCAATTGGTATTAATTCACATAAGGTAATGGAAATTTTTACTAAAGATAAGCAACTTAACATTTCCCCATACTATTTTAAACCAGGCTTTGCATATGGGGGTAGTTGTTTACCAAAAGACCTGAAAGGGCTCCAGACACTGGCACACGATAATTATTTAACAGTACCTGTAATTGAAAATATTGATAAAACCAACAGAATACAGATAGAAAGGGCAGTCGAAATACTAACAAAATATAAAAACAAAAACCTGGGATTTATGGGATTGAGTTTTAAGGCAGGCACCGATGACCTTAGAAGCAGCCCATCGGTCTCCCTTATTGAGACCCTTCTGGGAAAAGGATTTCACATAAAAATATATGATAACAATGTAAGAATGTCCCAGTTAACAGGTACTAATAAGGAATTTATCGATGAACATATTCCTCATCTGACCCAGCTTTTAGTTGATAATCCTGAAGAATTAATTTCTGAATCAGATGTTATAATAATTACTACTAAAGAAAAAGAATTTGATAATCTTTTAAAGATCATTAAAGATAAACAAATAATTGATTTTGTTTATCTGGCTAAGGACATCCAACAAAAGGGCAATTATTACGGTATTAACTGGTAATTTTAATTTTTTGTTATGACAAAAGATTTTATCGGTAAACATATTCTGATAATTGTTGAAAACTTACCTCTGCCATTTGACAGGCGAGTATGGCAAGAAGCAAATACTCTTAAAGATATGGGGGCAAAAGTCTCTATTATTTGTCCTAAAATGAATGATTATACCAAAAGCTTTGAATGTATTAATAATATTGATATATACAGGCATTCCTTACCTAAAGAAGCAAGAGGTGCGCTTGGTTACTTGCATGAATATTCTGTAGCTTTATTCTGGGAATTTGCTATCAGTCTAAAAATATTTCTAAAGAAAAAGTTCCATATTATTCAGGGCTGTAATCCTCCTGACCTAATATTTCTTGTTGCATTGTTTTACAAATTATTCGGGGTAAAATATATTTTCGATCATCATGATATAAATCCGGAGTTATTTATCGCTAAATTCGGGAAAAAGGGTCTGTTTTATAAGTTAATGCTACTTTTTGAAAAACTTACTTTTAAAACTGCAAATTACAGTATAGCTACTAATAATTCTTATCGTGAAATAGCTATTAAAAGAGGCAAAATGAAACCGGAAAAGGTTCAGGTTATAAGAAGCGGGCCCAGTTTAAACAGGTTAAAAATTACCCAGGGAAATGATAAATATAAAAAAGGGAGAAAATATTTGGTCGGATATGTAGGTGTTATAGGAGAACAGGAAGGATTAGATTTGTTACTTGATTCTATTAGAATAATAACTTTAAAAAGAAATGATATACAATTTGGCATTGTTGGAGGTGGTACCGACCTTGAAAAAATCAAAAATCAGTGTAATGATATGGGATTGGCAGAATATGTGGATTTCTATGGCAGAGTATCCGATGATTTGATGGTGGACATTTTGAATACTGCTGAAGTTTGCGTAAATCCTGACAAACCCACTGAAATGAATAATCTTTCAACTATGAATAAGATAATGGAATACATGGCACTGAAAAAGCCTATAGTACAGTTCGACTTAAAAGAAGGAAGATTCTCAGCCGAAAAAGCCTCCTTATATGCTGAAAATGTAAATACCAGAGACTTTGCAGATAAAATAATTTATTTACTTAATAATGATAGAAAAAGAAAAGAAATGGGGGAAATTGGTTATCAAAGAGTTATTAATAAACTATCATGGGAACACGAAAGAAATAAGTTAGTTGATTTATACAAGATGATTTTTAAAAATGAATAATTTATTTTAGCAATACTTGTTCATATAAATAAAAACTAAAAAACATTGAATCAAGTAATTACGAATAAAAATCTTATCGTAAAATGGAAAGACAAAAAGTATGTGTAATGGGTTTAGGATATATTGGGCTGCCTACCGCATCATTGCTGGCAACCAATGGATATTATGTACATGGTGTTGATATTATACCTGAAGTAGTAAAAACAATCAATAATGGTAATATACATATTAAGGAACCTGCTCTTGATGCATTTGTTAAATCAGCAGTTCAGTCAGGAAACCTGAAAGCCTCACTTGAACCTAATTATGCTGATATTTTCATAATTACGGTACCAACTCCAATAGATGAAAATAACAATCCTAATATTGATTATGTAATATCAGCAACAAATTCTATTGCTCCTTATGTAAAGGATAACAATATTGTTATTCTAGAATCGACATCTCCGGTTGGAACAACTGAAAAATTAGTAGGGATTTTAAAAAAATTTGGTGTAAACGTCGACAAAATTCACGTTGCCTATTCTCCGGAAAGAGTTTTACCCGGCCAAACAATGAGAGAACTTGTCGAGAACGATCGAATTGTCGGGGGAATAACCAAAGAAGCAGCTTTGCATGTCATGTTGTTTTATGAGACTTTTATTCAGGGAGAAGTATTAACAACAGATGCTCGAACAGCAGAAATGACAAAACTAACTGAAAATGCGAACAGGGATGTTAATATAGCCTTTGCAAACGAACTTTCAATCCTTTGTGATAAGTTTGAAATTGATGTATGGGAATTAATAGAACTGGCAAACAGGCACCCCCGGATAAATATACTCAAGCCAGGCAGTGGTGTTGGAGGCCATTGTATAGCCGTTGATCCCTGGTTTATTATTGGAGATGCAGAAAAAGAAGCAAGAATAATTAAAACAGCGCGAGAAATAAACAATTTTAAACCTGTATGGGTTATTAATAAAATACTTGAAGCACGCAAGAAATTTCACGATACCCACGGTAGAGATTCTGTTATAGGATGCATGGGAATAGCTTTTAAACCGGATATTGATGACCTTCGTGAATCGCCATCATTAAATATAGTATTTCAATTACTAAATGAAAAACTAAATTTAAAGATTGTTGAACCTAATATTAACAAGCATCCCAATCTAACAATTGAAGATATGAATGATGTTGTAAATCAAGCAGATATAATTATATTTTTAGTCGCACATAAAGAATTTAAAAGCATTAAAATACCCGACGACAAAATAATAATAGACATATGCGGGGTAAGAAGTGAGTATAACTTATAAGTCTTGTTCTAATTATACCAAAGGAATATGAAAAAAATTTTAATAGTCTTTGGTACTCGTCCGGAAGCCATAAAAATGGCTCCTTTGGTTAAAGAGCTTGAAGATAATTCCAGGCTGTTTAATACCAGAGTCTGTGTAACAGCCCAGCACAGAGAAATGTTGGATCAGGTATTATCTATTTTTGATATTTATCCTGACTATGATTTAAATATTATGAAAGAAGGACAGGACTTATATGATATCACCTCCCATGTCTTACTGGGGGTACGACATGTACTGGAAGAATTTAATCCGGATTTGTTGTTAGTACATGGTGATACCACTACCTCTACATCATCTGCGCTTGCAGCTTTTTACAAGCAGATACCAGTCGGTCATATCGAAGCAGGATTGCGCACAGGTAATATTTATTCACCCTGGCCGGAAGAGATGAACCGTTTATTAACCGGACGTTTAACCCGGTTACACTTTTCTCCTACTTTAACATCAAAGCAAAATCTGTTGAATGAAAACGTGGATGAAAACAATATATTTGTTACAGGTAATACAGTCATTGATTCACTCTATATGGTTTTAAAAAAAATAAAAGATAACATCAAACTAAAAAATGAAATTATAGAGAAAATATCAAAAGGTGGATATAACTTTAAAAATAATCGTAAAATAATTCTTGTTACAGGTCATAGAAGGGAAAATTTTGGTGAGGGTTTTATTAATATTTGCGAAGCAGTCAGTGAAATAGCATTAAAATATCCTCATTTTGATATTATTTACCCCGTGCATCTTAATCCTAATGTTCAAAAACCAGTATACAGCCTGTTGAAGAATATAAAGAATGTATATCTGATAGAACCGATAGAATATCTTTCATTTGTTTATTTAATGGAGCAATCATATATTATTCTTACAGATAGTGGAGGAATACAGGAAGAAGCTCCTAGTCTGGGAAAACCCGTCCTGATAATAAGGAATACAACTGAACGGCCCGAAGCAGTTGAAGCCGGGACAGTAAAACTTGTAGGTACTGATAAAATGAAAATTGTAAAAGAAATATCAGAATTAATTGATAATGAATCCAATTATCTGAAGATGTCAAAGTCAATTAATCCATATGGTGACGGCCAGGCTGCTAAAAGGATTGTTAATGTATTAAAAAACAAACTATAATTTATTTGAACTTTGCAGTATTAAATCTAACAACTATTGAAAATGTAAATATTAATCAATCAATTAATTATATTTATACTAAAATTTAAATATTTAGTGTGAAAATGTGATTTATATCATCAATAAAAGGATAAACTTTTTCATAAAATTTTCGTATAGTAAAATAGTTCGTTAGTCAATATAAAAAAGTCATTAGTCACATATTTAAATAATTTCGTCAAAATTTTATCACATAATTTCCATTATTACAAATATTTTAATATGATAGATAATGATTAAAAAACACAAGATTTTGAACAAAGGATTAATCCAAATTAAAACAAAGGGTATAATTCTAAGTCTTGTACTATTTTCACTACGTTTATTTCCTTCTTACTGTACTGAAAATTTGCAGGAAGAGAAGACTCAGCTAAGTATTACACATACCTTTATTGCACCTGACAATGCGCAGTTCGATGATGACTGTGGTAAATACTATTCACTTTTTACTCATACTACTATTAATCAAATACAATTTGAAATAATAGGGGGAAATGAAGAGGGTATTTTCAAAATTGACAGACTTACAGGTAATATTAAAATTCTTGATAACATAAAACTGGACTATAATCTCAAAAATAAACACATATTAATAATTAAAACACAGGACGGGGATGTTATGGATATAGATTCTGCAATTATCTATGTAAAAGATGCTGATAAATGTATTTTTATTGATCCATCTTACACAGGTACAAAAAGGGGTACACGAGAAAATCCGTATAATTCATGGAAGGATAATTTTTCTTTCAGACCCGGCTATACATATCTTCAGAAAAGGAATACAAAATACTCAGAATCCAGGATATTAATCCCTTCACCAGGAGGAACGTATAACGATCATATAGTACTCGGGGCATATGGCAAAGGTAACAGACCTGAGCTGGATGGAACAGAATTAGGTGAATCTGATAATAGAGGTATCATTATTGGTAATTATGACAATGATTATCCAGCGGCATATGTAGACATATATTCATTTGTTATCTATAACTGGTCATGGTCGGGAATAGGCATATATCCAAATAGTAATCATATTACAATATCGGATGTCGATATTTCATATTGCCAGACTTATGCAGGAATTTATGTATATCATAACCTGGCAAATTCAGGAGTAAAACTCTACAACAAAATATATAATACTGTTACTCATAATAACTATAAATCTCATGGAATTAAGGTTGAAGGAAGTGGTAATGAGGTTATAAATTGTAAATCATACGGAAACAAGGCACACGGATTTCACTTTACTTTATGGACATCAAATGACAGGGGAAAATATCTGCTGGCCTATAATAACTCTGAAAGCGGAATAAATATTGATGGCGATTCATGCAAAATCTCGTATTCAATCAGTAGAAACAATTATAATGGAGTTACCCATGGTATTGAAAATGCCCATGAAAATACAGTAAAATTCCTTGAAATTTCTCAAAATTATTGTCATGGAATTTATTGTAGTAATATGGTTTATAACAACAAATATGAAAATAACACTATATATGGTAATCGCATTAATGGCATTTCTGTGTCAGGAGAAGCCCAAAATATAACAATAGCAAGAAATATGATTTATGATAATACTGAATACGGAATCGAAATATATTATAACCAAAATCATCCTGGCAAAGTAAATACAGTAATTATTAATTATAATATTATACTCAATAATAAGGACGGAATGAGAATTTCTAACTGTAATTCAGTCTTTATATATAATAATACTGTTTTTAATAACTCTATTTTTGTAGGTTCAGAGGTTAATAATGTTTTAATCAAAAATAATATTTCTAAGAATATAACAGGTTCATATTCAGGAAGTAATAATATCATAAGTGCCTCTGATACTTATTTTTTAAATCCCACAACACGTAATTTTAACCTTAAAGAAGGAGTTGAAGCAATTGATGGCGGAGTAGATATTGGATTGAAATACGATTTTGCGGGAAATGTAATTGTTGGAAATCCGGATATCGGGGCTCTTGAATTTTACAGGTCAGAAGGCGGTGAAGTCAATAATCCGCCTGTCTTATTCAATAAGATCTTAAATGTGGCTGATACATTATCAGCAGGCACATATGTAGGGACTATATCAGCTGTTGATTATAACGAAGGTCAGCAATTATACTATTCTATAAAAGACGGAAATATTAATAGCACTTTTTCCATCAACTCATCCACAGGTGATATTATCTTAAATGATGATACTGAATTTGCCTCATTGGATTCGTTTTGCTTAACAATTAATGTAAGGGATGACGGCCCCGGAAACTTGTCAGACACAGGAATAGTATTAATAAATATTATTAGTACTTCTCCGGGTGATGAAACACAAACTGTTCAGAATCATCCTCCGGCCATTAAAAATCAGGTTTTTTATATCAGCGATGGTGATGGACTTGATAATTTTACTGCAACTGTAGAGGCTAATGATCCTGATATTGCACAGAATTTGACTTTTTCAATTACAGCCGGGAACGATGAAAATATCTTCACGATAAATAGCATAACAGGCAATTTAACAATAAGCGATACCTCTAAACTCGATTTTGAGGAGAGTACTTTATATAATTTAAATGTTAAAGTACAGGATGACGGAGAAGGAAATTTAACAAGTTCTGCAATGATTAAAATGATTACTCTGCCCAGAATTAGTACATTTTATATTGATCCAACAAATGCTGATGATCCTCTTGAGGACGGGACTATTGATCATCCTTTTGATTCCTGGGCTGATGTATCATGGCAGGAAGGGAACATCTATTTACAAAAGAGAGGTACGACTGCAAATGAGAACAAAATTAATATTTATGCAAATAATGTAGTACTTGGTGCCTACGGCGAGGGTGAAAGCCCTGTTATAAACAGCATGGCAACCGATTTTGCTATCAGAGCATTTGAAAAAACAGATGTGACAATTCAGAACCTAAAGATAGTAGCTAATGAAGCTATAAGCTGTATATACCTTTTAGGTTCATCCTGCGATAATAACCTTGTTGAAAATTGCTATCTTGAAGGTGCTGATAATGGTCTGAGAATTATAGACGGCAAAACTATAACCTTAAGATATAATACATTCTCAAATAACAATGATGCTATTTACTCTTATGCCGAGACTACAAAGGTATACTATAACGTCTTCAAGGAAAATGATACAGGTGTGAATGTAAGCAGTTATTTATCAAGTACGGAAATATACAATAACGTTTTCTACGACAATTCAAGAGCTGTCTCTACCTCCTATTCTTCGCTGACTATTTATAACAATATATTCTATTTACTTGACCAGGGAGATCAGGCAATTAATCATAAGTTGGATAATCTGGTTTCGGATAACAATATCTTCTATCCTGAACAAGACGGTTTCCTCGATATCGGGGATAAAAAATATTCTTCCCTGTATGATTATCAGCAGACTACATCTCTGGATATGAATTCATTTACTTCTGATCCGCTGTTTCAAGATGTATACAATAATAATTTCAGCGTAGAGCCTGGCTCTCCTGCAATAGATGGAGGACGAAGTGTGGGGCTCTTAATGGACTATTATGGTTATAGTGTTCCCTCAGGGAGGAATCCGGATATTGGCCTTGTCGAATTATTGGATAATGAAATAATAAGCTCAGTTGAACCATTCTTTGGTGATGGAGGAAATGATGAAGCACCGCTTATATTTCCCAATCCCTCAGATGGAAGATTTAAAATTACATTTGCCAATACAAATTTTCTGACATCCGAACTTCAAATAAAAGATATTTCCGGTAATTTAGTATACAGAGATTACATAAGCGCTGATGATTACGATCCTACAACCCTGGTCGATATCTCAAACGCCCCCAAAGGAATCTACCTTGTACTGGTAGCAATAAATGATAAGATTTATACGCAAAGAGTAGTAATAAATTAATCTTGCGTAATCTGAGCTATTAGTATTAATGCTTTAGTATTTTTTCAATCAAAATACTGTTTCCTCTAATAATCTTTATCAAATAATAACCGTCCGGCTGGCATGTTAAATCAATCTGTTTGTTTATGCCATTTGTTAATTGCAATTCACAGACAATTTGTCCTTTTACATTAATAATTTCAACTTTCTTACAGCAGGATAGATCCTGTTCGGCATTTAAATTTATTAATCCGTTTGTGGGATTGGGATATGCTAATATCCTGCCTGAGATAAATTTATCAGGATTTGATAATGCCTCCTGAAAAACAGTACTTAATACATTCGAAGCAAAATTTCCTCCATTAAACGCATTTGCCTTTAATTTAACTTCTACAAGACCGACCTGACCTGGAATTATGTCAGCCATATATTCGGATCTGATATTTGAAGCAATTCCGTTGCTAACCTCAAAATCATTAATATCAAATCCTGTAACCTCATAAGGAAATAAAATATATACAATAAAAGGACTATTATTTGTTGTGTCCTGCTCATTTGACGATAAAACCGGGCGTTCAGGAACAGCAAGATGGCATGTTTCACTTTTAAAAGAGGATACAGTTGATTTAACTCTGAAATATAAATCCTGACCAGGTGTGATATTAACAGGAGAATCTGCTCCGGTTACAGCCCCTGAAAAATTTTCGGCACTTGAATATTCAACTGATGATGAAATATCCTGTTCTGTTGTTTCATCTTCAAAGTCAATGTCAACTACAGGAGTTGAAGGTCTTGTTGGGACTTCAAGATGCTGGATAGCGGAAACAAATGAGCTTGCTGTTGACTTTGTCCTGAAATATAAGTCTGTTCCGGGACTAATATCTAATTTTACACCAGTACCTGATAATGCACCACTCATATCAGGATTTACCGAATATTCATCCGTTACAGGTATGACGACATCAGTTGTTTCTTCATAATAATCAATACTATAATCCGGAGTGACAGGTCTTTGAGGTACTGCAAGATGATGAACATCAGACTTAAATGAACTTGCAGTTGATTTAACCCTGAAATACATATCTGTCCCTGGTGACAAAGCAATAACTGCACCTGTTCCGTTTATTGCCCCGCTTATATCAGCATTAGCAGAATATTCTGTATCGGTTGTAATCGCCTCATTTGTCTGTTCATTGTTAAAGTCTATGCTTATATCGGGAGATACCGGTCTCGATGGTAAAACAAGATGTTGTATCTCCGAGGGTGGATTAAAGCCTTGTGCTTTTGTCCTGAAATATAAATCCTGTCCGGGTGTAACAGCGATTGCTACCCCTGTTCCGCTTACTGCACCTGACATATCTGAATTTGTTGAATATTCTTCTGTAGATGGCACAACCTGAACAGTAGTCTCGTTAATATAATTTATCTCATATTCAGGGATAGGTGGCTGTATACCTATATAGTTATCCCATCCTGAAAATGTATGTCCCTCTGCCACAGCAACAACGGTTACAGAAATTTCTAACGGGAACCATTTATCTCTTATACTCCAAACTTCATCACTTCCACCGTAGTTTGGCGGAGACAGTAATCTCAGAGGATCTCCGTCCCATAACACTATTGCCAGATCACGAAAATCATACGGCCGTGTAAAATCAACATATCCCGAACTCCACCATGTATTTGGAGTACCGCTGTTTATGGCAATATCTCCTGTTCCTGACAAGTACCTTTGCGGGGATTCCATAATTTCATGATACTCGCCCGGTACTCCAGTATTCTGCCAGATACCAAATTGCAAGGCAAAAGGAGCATCTGTCGCAACACTTAATACCTCATATCTTGTATGAATCTGGCCATCGTAATAATCGTACGGGGATTTCCAGTTGCCGGGAGCACCCGAGGGATATGGAATCCAGCAGAAACCACTTGTAGAGGACATAGTCCTGTTTATAGTATCGTTATAAATTAAAAATTCCTGTGCAGAAGAATTTATAGTATTTATAAATAAACTTACCAACAGTAAGCCGCATACTTTCAAACCTTGTTTTTTGATAAATGTGAAAATCATATTAAGAGAGTTTTAAAATTTACCCCTAATTTAATTGTTATAATTCATATTATAGTCCTGTTTACCAGAGTGTTTGACAAACAAACATTATAACCTGACTAATAACTTATTTTACGGATACGAAAATAATCAACAATTCAGGAAACACTATTTACCTGGCTGCACTTTTTATCATCAATTATTTTTCCACTTTAAGCTTCAACAATGCGCAGTTAATAAAAAAAGTAGGAAAATGACCATGATATTTATTAACTTGTTTCGACTGTTACTGGCCAACTAAATTCTTCAATGATGACCCTGAAAATTAGATTATGGAAAAACTGTATTATTTTTCTTATTGCCCCCATATTTTTAAATATTTTCCTTTCAGCCATTTCCGGTCAGTCAACAATCTATGTTCAGGGCACAATCCCTGGCGATACAACCTGGAACGCCAATACAGTAAAAGTAACGGGTGATGTAACCGTAAATGGCACACTCGCCATTGAACCCGGCACTTATGTGGAGTTTCAGGGGCATTACAGACTTAATGTTAATGGTATGTTGGCAATCGGCACGCCAACCGATTCAATAATATTTACAATTAACGATGCAACCGGTTTTTATGATTTTGATTCAACTGATGGCGGATGGAATGGAATTTATCTGGGAACACAAAGTTATTCCCATTTTGAGTATTGTAAAGTAAAATATGGTAAAGTATCTGATGAATTATGGGGTAGTAATATTATTAGTGTTGATAAAGATGACACACTCAAAATCAAAAATACCGATTTCATTTACAATTATTCAAAAAACGCAGTGATTGGTGGTACTGAGGCGTTCATTTATATTAGACAAAGTAATATATCAGATAACTTTTGCTCTGGAATAGGTTGCCATAGTAGTTATCTGGAAATTGATAGTTGTGCTGTTATAAATAATACTCGTACAGGAATTACTTTTATAAAAAGCGAAGCCTTTATCACAAACAATATAATAAGTAAGAACAATGAAATTGGGATTTATTCTTTTACTCCTGCCAAATCATTTATAGAATGGAATTATATCGCACATAATAAGTGCGGAATCTTTATTCAAGGCCCTTTCCTCCCTGAAAATGGATTAATTTACAATAATAAAATAGTTGATAATAGGCCGAATGGGGGAATTTATTTGGTTGATCACCATTACCCGATAATCAATAATACTATATGTAATAATATTTCTTTTTCTGATGGAGGAGGACTGCGTTTAATTAAATATCGCTCTAAATTAAATAATAATACAATTATTAATAACTCGGCACCATCAGGGGGCGGAATATGGCTTTCTAATAGCAGGCCGTATATACACAACTGTATTATAAGAGGAAATAATGCCAGCCAGGAGGGAAACCAGGTCTATTTTAACCCTGATATTGTAGGAAATAATACATTAAACATTTCTATAGATTACTGCAATATTGAAGGTAGTAAAGAAGCTTTCGGAGGAGTTGAATTTTTAGGAAAATATGAAAACAATATTGATAATTTACCATATTTTCTTGATCCTGAAAATGGAGATTACTCGCTAACTGACAGTTCATTCTGTATAAATGCAGGGACACCTGATACAACAGGATTGAATCTGCCTGCGTTTGATTTGGCAGGTAATCTGAGGATTTATCCAGGGGCCGTCCAAAGGATTGATATTGGAGCCTACGAATTCCAGGATGAACCGGTAAATAAACCTCCTATCCTGGATAAAACCGATAACCAGGAGATATTTGTATCAACTTCAAAGGATATTGTAGTTTCTTACTCTGAAACTGACCCCAATGATTCTGTTTCAATAGAGATATCAAGTTCAGTACCAAATATCAACATTGAAAGTGTTATTATTGATACTTCACTAATTAGTCTCAAAATTATACCAGAAAAACGTTGGACTGGAACAGGGCATATTTTTATAATCCTCTCTGATAAAGCCGGACATTTTGTAACAGATACTTTTACTGTAAATGTAACTAATGAGGTTTGTGGTGAAATAATAGGAGACGTAATATGGAATGCCGATACAATTAAGGTTAATTGTGATGTTAATGTCGCGGGCAACTTAACTATTGAACCCGGAACTTATGTTGAATTCCAGGGGCACTACCAATTGAAAGTTAATAGTCTCCAGGCAATCGGCACATCCGCCGACTCAATAATATTTACAATTAATGATACAACCGGATTTCATGATTTTAATTCAACAGCCGGAGGGTGGAATGGAATTAGGATTATTCCAGGTAGAGAGTCATACTTTGAGTATTGTAAAGTAAAATACGGGAAAAAATTTGGTGAAATTCAACAAAGAAGTTCTATTATTAATTCTGAGCTTTCGAATACACTTGTTATTAAAAATTGCGATTTAACATACAATTATTCAAATATTGGAGGAGTGGTTGGAGGTGCTGAATCGTCCATAAACATTATAAAATGTAATATATCAAATAACTTTTGCTACGGAATACGTGGTCATTGTAGTTGCCGCTTAGAAGTAGACAGTTGTGTTATTACAAATAATGATGGTGTCGGAATTTCTTGTTACGAAGGCAGAGCATACATAACGAACAATATAATAAGTAACAATAATGGTACGGGAATTAGTGAAAATGAAGGATCAACATATATATCAGGTAATGTTATCGCACATAATAAGTGTGGAATTAATATTCAAGGCTCTGATTTTCCTGGAAGTGGATTTATTTTCAACAATAAAATATTATATAATAGTCCGCAAGGGGGAATTAGAATGGGACTTAACGACTACCCGATAATTAATAATATTATTGCTGGTAATTCATCAAGTTCACTTGGAGGTGGAATTTATTTATCACTTAGTTACGCAAAACTAATTAATAATACCATTGTTAATAATTCGGCACAATCGGGAGGTGGGATATCATTTAGGTATCTCGAGAAAGACATCTATAATTGCATTATAAGAGGGAATGTTGCAAGTCAGTCAGGCAACCAGATTTATTGTTATAGTAGCAGTACACCTGATGATTATAATTTTACATTGAATGGCCAAATATCCTATTGTAATATTGAAGGAGGTAAAGAGGCTTTCGGAGGATTTGAATTTTTAGGTAAATATGAAAACAATATTGATGAATTACCATATTTCCTTGATCCTGAAAATGGAGATTACTCACTAACTGACAGTTCACCCTGCATAAATGCAGGAATACCGGACACAACCGGATTGAACCTGCCGGAATTTGATTTTGCCGGTAATCCGAGGATATATGGCGGTAGGATTGATGCGGGCGCTTACGAATTTCAAGGAATAATAGCTAACGGGCCTCCAAGGATAGAAAAGATTATAGATCAAGAGATCTTACCTTTTAATACTAAATTTTTAACCGTCAACTTTTACGATCCTGATTCAGGAGACTTATGCACTTTATTGGGTGTTTTTTCTGATACGCCGGAGGTTAAAATACATGACCTGGTTGATAATTCATCCTCTGTGAACTTTGTTATTGCTCCTGATTCAGGCTGGCTGGGGAATGGCGAAATACAAATACAGGTTACTGACAATCATGGAAATATCGGTTTACAGAAATTTCAGGTTATCGTTTCAAAAACAGTTTGCGGGCTGATTAAAGAAAATACTGTATGGGCTGTTGATACAATTAAAGTTGCTTGTGATGTGACCATAGGAAAAGGAATTACATTGAAAATACAACCTGGGACAATCGTCGAGTTTACTGATAGTTGTCAGCTAAATGTCCTTGGTTCTATTGTTGCTATTGGCAATAAAGACTTCAGAATAACATTTACGAGCAGTGATACAACAGGCTTTTATAACTTTACACATAAAGGCTGGCAAGGGATAAGACTTAATGGCGATGGAATAGCTGAGTTCAGATATTGTGATTTTCTTTTTGCAAGAAATGAAAACAATGGTGGTGCTTTGTATGACTATTCGGGTAAATATTCTTTAAGCGTTACCAATTGTAACTTCTATAATAACTTTTCACAGCAACACGGAGGAGCTGTATACCTTGGAATAAGCTCCGTTTTGGAATTTAAGAATAATATATTCTTGAACAATCATGCATATCTTGGTGGGGCTGTCTTTGTTGATTATTTAAATTTAGATATTGTTAATAATTTATTCATTAATAATCAGGCATACGAAGGAGCAGCAATTTATACAGTATCTGGGGCACCCCGGTTAATTAACAATACATTTGTCGGGAATAAGGCAGAAAGAAGCGGCGGAGGATTAACAATATACAATGGCAACATAATAAATTGTATAATCTGGGGGAATGAAACAGGATTTTCCGGCAAAGAAGTTAACCTTAAAGGTTCTGTAACTTTCAGTAACTGCATCATTGAAGGCGGTATTAATGGAATTGCCTATTCAGAATATGATTATTCTTTTTTAAGTGACGTTTATTCTTCGGATCCAAATTTTATCAGTATCCCTGATTTTGATTTTCACTTAACCGACAGTTCTGTGGCAATCAATTCCGGCACCATTGATACTTCAGGTTTATCATTACCTTTATTTGATTTAGATGGGAATCCAAGGATTTATGCAGGAATTAATAGAAATATTGATATCGGGGCTTATGAATTTCAGAACGATCCTATTAATCGTAAACCCGTTATACTATTCCCTGAAAATCTGTTTTTAAATATTTCCACTTCAGAAAGAGAGGTTGTAAACTATGTCGATCCCGATCCAGGAGATATACATACACTTAATATTACATCAAACACTGAAAATCTGAAAATAATTAACGTGTCGGGTGATACATCAGGATCTTATTTTGATCTTTTACCAGTGCAAAACTGGAAAGGAAGAGCAACTATCACAATTCGTGTTGAAGATTCACACGACAATGTTGCAGAACATAGTTGCGAGGTTTTAGTCGGACATCTTGCATGCGGAAATATTTTAGATAATACCATATGGGATGCTGATACAATTCATGTAACCTGTGATGTAACTGTTACGGAAAATGCATTACTGAAGATTATGCCCGGAACAGTCGTTTTATTTCATGGTTTTCATAGCATAGAGGTTTTAGGCCAAATTAATGCAACTGGAACGGAATCCGAAAAAATTGTCTTTACATCAGAAGATTCAGCAGGCTTTTACTCTGTTTATAATGATGGTTATGTATATGAAGAAAAGATTGGCTGGAACCGGATTTATCTAAGAAACAATTCGATCGATATTCGGATTTCGGTCTTTAAACATTGCATTTTTAAATATGCTTCAAATTCGGCCTTATATGCAAGTTTTTATCCTGCCATTGAAGTTATAAATTGTGAATTTAAGTATAACATATCTGGTGCAGTACGGGCCTGGAATGCCAGGTCATTGATTAAAAATTGTATTTTCACAAATAATAATTCACGATTCAGAGCAGGTGCCATTTGGGGTGAGATGGTTTCAATAATCGACTCGTGTATTTTTAAGAATAACCTGTCTGTTGAGGATGCGGGAGCAATTTATCTCAGTAATGGAGATCATAAAGTTACGAATAGTCTATTTGAAAGCAATAGTGTACGCTCAGGCGCGTGTCTCAAATCTTCATATGGCTATTCCGGCAATACCAGAATCTCAAAAAATATATTCATCAACAACACATCTTTGCATGGAGGAACCGGAGCTGCAATTCTAAACTCGGGAGTACTGTTTGATAATAACCTTGTATGTAAGAACATTGGCAATAATAGTCCATATATATCAGCGGGTGCTTCAGGAGGTATTTATACATATGGAAATCCGACCCTCATTAACAATACAATTGTATATAATAAAGTATCCAACGGAATGGGAGGAGGCTTATGCATTGAAGAATCTTCTGTTCCTGTTGTTTATAATGCAATCATTTACGGGAATAAATCGGAATCCGTTATGAATCAAATTAATTTTTATAATGGAAATTCCAGTACTGGTTTAAGTATCATAAATTCAAACATTCAGGGTGGAAAAGAAGAAATAACTGGTGTAGGAAACATATTAATGTATGAAAATAATATAGAAACCGACCCTAAATTTCTTACAGACACGCTTCAAGCCGGCACTCCTTTAGTTATTGAGCCTTCATACCTTGCACTTTCCGATTCATCTCACTGCATCAATTCAGGAACACCTGATACAACAGGATTGAATCTGCCGGAATTTGATTTGAATGGTAATCCGAGGATTTATCCCGGGATAATTCAAAGAATTGATATTGGTGCCTACGAATTCCAGGGTGAACCGGAAAACAGACCTCCCATTCTTGAAAAAACTGATGACCAGGAGATATTTGTATCTACTTCAAAGAATATTGTAGTATCTTACTCTGAAACTGACCCCAATGATTCTGTTTCGGTCAACATTTCAAGTTCAATACCAAATATTTGTATTGATAGTGTTATAATTAATACTTCACGAATCAGTTTTAAAATAATACCTGAGAAACGCTGGACAGGGACAGGAAATAATATTATAAGTCTTTATGACAAAGCCGGACATGTTGTATCTGATACTTTTGCTGTAAATGTCACTAACGAAGTGTGTGGCACAATATCAGGAGATATGATGTGGGATGCCGATACAATCATAGTTAATTGTGATGTTAATGTTAAAGGTAACTTAACCATCAAACCAGGAACTTATGTTGAATTCCAGGGGCACTACCAATTGAAGGTTAATAGTCTGCAGGCAATTGGCACTCTTACTGACTCAATTATATTCACAATTAATGATACAACCGGATTTCATGATTTTAGTTCGACTGATGGCGGATGGAATGGAATATTTATTGGCTTGGGTGGTTCCCCATCAAGTTTTGAATATTGTAAAATAAAATACGGTAAAACATTTGGCGATATATGGTATAATAACTGTAATATTATCACCGCAGATGATAGTAAACTCGAAATTAAAAATTCAGATTTATCATACAATTATTCAAATATTGGAGGAGGAGGAGTAATTGTTGGTGCTATGGCATCCATTAAAATCAAAGAAAGTAATATATCAAATAACTTTTGCTCCGGAATAGGCTCTCATTATAGTGACCTGGAAATTGACAGTTGTGTTATTACAAATAATGATGGAAACGGTATTATCTATGTAAGTTCCAGCAGGGCCTCCATAACAAACAATATAATAAGTAACAACAACGGTAGAGGAATTAGTACTGGTGAGCCCTTGAGATCAATTATATCAGGTAATTATATCGCATATAATAAGTGTGGAATCAGTATACGGGAATTTGATGTACCTGAAAACGGATTGATTTCCAATAATATAATAGCACATAATAGTCCTGAAGGGGGAATTTATATGAAAGAGCATAATTATCCGATAGTAAATAATATCATCTGTAATAATATCTCAAATTCAGATAATTGCGGAGGAGGAATAACTTTATCTTTATGTAATCCTAAATTAATTAATAATACTATTCTTAATAATTCGGCACCAACAGGAGGAGGATTATGGATTATAAGTCACGGGGAAGAGATTCTTAATTGTATTTTTAGAGGGAATTTTGCGAGTCAGTCCGGGAACCAGTTTTATTATTATGATTGGTTTGGATATGGTGATAATCCTACATTTAATACTACCATATCCAATTGTAATATTGAGGGAGGTAAAGAGGCTTTTGGAGGACTTGAGTATTTAGGCAAATATGAAAGCAATATTGATGAATTACCATATTTTCTTGATCCTGAAAATGGAGATTACTCGCTCACTGACAGTTCGCCCTGTATAAATGCAGGAACACCTGATACGACAGGAATGAATTTACCGGAATTTGATTTTGCAGGCAATCCTAGAATATCTGATCTTACAATAGATATGGGTGCCTATGAATATTATTCAGATGACCTTAAGATTATTTTACAGCCGGTAAATGAAACTAAATGCCTAGTTGATAGTGTTATATTTGTTACTAATGCTGTCGGGGGAGTAACCGGTTACCAGTGGCAAAAGGAAGGCATTGATATACATGGCGCCAGTAACAGATTTCTTGTAATGGATTCCTTGTTACTAGGTAATGCAGGCAATTATAATTGTATAATTGAAGGCATTTCAGAGACAATTTCGACAGATACAGTAAAGCTTTCGATACTGAATATTGATTTGGGCAACGATACTACTTTATACCCGGGCCAGACTATTATGCTTGATGGTGGAGATCAGGCAGAAACCTGGCTATGGAGCGATGGAAGTACTGGAAGATATTACCTTGTGGATGCTACTGGAGTATATTGGCTGGAAGCCACAAACAGTATAGGATGTGTTAGCTCTGATACAATATCAGTAAGCTATCAATATCCGTTTAACGAGGAGCTTGCATTTGTAACCTATGACAATACTACCGGTAAAAACATAATCGTATGGAATAAAACTCCTGACACGGGGACAAAGAATTATATTATTTATAAAGCTTATGAAAATGATTATCTAAGCCTTGATACAATATCTTATGGGGAAGACAACAACTACTATATTGATGAACTTACCGATCTCCCGGGATTCTCAAATAAATATGCTTTAACGACAATAGACATGTGTGAGAATGAATCAGTCCTTGATAACCCTCACAAAATGCTTAACATATCAGGTTATGTAGATCATTCAAAGGGATTAACCTTATCTATAGAAGAATACCAGGGAACAAACTATGATAAGTATTACATATTCAGGGGCAGTGATCCTTTAAGCCTTGAACTAGCAGACTCAATAAATCATGTAGGATTTTATACCTCGTATATAGATTCGGCTTATCCTTACAATGAGACTTACTACCAGGCGGGTATTAAACTGACTGAGAAATACATTATCAATATTAACGGATCTGAAAGAGAATTCAGGTATTCTTTATCTAATTTGTATTTCAAACCCAGGAATAACTCAGCACCTTATGATATAATATTAAGCAATAACCGAATAGATGAAAATATGCCTGAGGATACTGAAGTTGGTATTATTTCGGCGCTGGATTATGATTTGGAGGATCATCACAGATTCCACCTGGTATCAGGGCCTGGCGACAGTGATAATAACAATTTTCAAATCATCAATGATAAATTAATCACTGCTGTTTCTTTTGATTTTGAGAGTACTACTGAAAACAGTATACGCATAAGGGCAGTTGATGACGGACCTGCTAACATGTTTTATGAAAAAGTATTTAAAATATACATAAATGATTTAATCGAATCAGGAACTATAAAGCACATTTACGATGACAAAGTTATTGTGTTGCCTAATCCCATTAAACAAAAAGCCATTATTAAATTTCCAAATGAAGAGAATGAAAACTTTACATTCTATCTCAAAGATTTAACCGGGAATATCATAATTATTTACGGAAATATCACTTCTGATTCATATGAACTGGATCGTGGAGATCTGCCACCGGGTTTATATGTACTTGAGCTGTCAAATAAGAAAATAACTTACCGGATCAGGATAATATTTGACTAGTTAGAGATAAAAAAAATCCTTCAGACTGATTATTTGTAAGTTAAATTAATGTATTAATATTGCAGTTATATTTTATTTTCAATATTATTATAATTCAATTTTCTGTATGGGCTTTAAAAGAAATATTATCTATTCTGTCATGAGAAAGTCTCGTGAAAAAAAACTTCATCAACTTTTAAATTACCTTAAACCAACAGAAACAGATTTGTTTTTAGATGTAGGAGCCTCGAATAATACAAAATCTCCAGTTGAAAATTATATCATAATGAGATATCCCTATCAAAATAATATTACGACTCTTTCAATTTATGATTTGCCTCAGCTAAACAAAGATTATCCTCATATAAAAACAGTAATTTATGATGGCAAGATTTTCCCTTTTAAAGACAATCAATTTGATTTGGCACACTCAAATGCAGTTATCGAACATGTAGGTGACTGGGACAGACAGAAATTTTTTTTAAGTGAAATGAACAGAGTATCCAGAAGGGGCCTCTTAACTACTCCAAATAAGTTTTTCCCCTTTGAGCTCCATTATAAAGTTCCTTTTCTTCACTGGATGGACAATAAAAGATTCAAAAGAATTGCGGATAAATATATTTATGACATGAGCCATTTCCCTGTTTCTCTTTTAAGGAAAAAAGATCTTATCCGATTAGCCGAAGAAACAGGTCTTCCGAACTATATAATTCTGAATAATAAATTTTTAGGTATGAACATGACTTTCTCCTTGCTATGGAGCGAGAAAGGTTTTGATTGAGGTAGTAATATTTTTAACATAATGAAGAATTTAAAATACCTGATTTTATTCGGTTCAGTATTATATTCATGCGAAAAGCCTAAATATGGAACTGTAACCTTTAACGATTATTTTAATTACATTTATTATCATGATTTTGAATATAATACATTAGGCGAGTATAGAGAATCAGAGTGGGAAATTGACTGGAACTATCCTGAATGGACTAACAGGCCTGTTCCCCCTGAAATTTTAATTAATGACGATACAGAAAATGGTACCAAGGTTATGAGATGGCATTTACCTGAGGGATCCCTTGGTCCTGCAGAGGGTGGAGGACAGTGGTATACAAAACTTGATTCCGCTTATGACGAACTTTATTTTTCATATAAACTAAAATTTAAACCTGACTTTAAATGGGTTCTGGGAGGGAAAATACCTGGACTAAGAGGAGGGCCTGAATGGCCTTGAGCCGATCCTCCCGGATGGAGCGATGGCTTTGTAGCTCTTTTAATGTGGAATAGTACTCCTCAAATTACATTTTATTATTATCACCATGACCAGGATCATTTGTATGGTGATAGTAAAGCATGGGATTATAATATAGAGTCGGGGTTATGGTATACAATTACAGTCAGAATTGTAATGAACACCCTCAATGCAAATGGCGGAAACAATGATGGCATATTAGAAGGATTTATTGACGGGAAAATGGTGTGCCAAATTACTGGTTTACGCCTTAGGAACTTTGAAACAATTGGCATTGATAAATTATGGATTACCTAATTCTTTGGAGGTAATACTGAAGAATGGGCGTCTCAGAGAGATGAGTGGATTGATGTGGATGATTTTATTGTATTTACTTATAAAGATAATGTTATTGTGCCGCGAGGTAATACTCCCAGCTCCAGGGGAAGAATATTATTACAGCCAGACTTATAATTTATTATTATCTGAAAATATTATTTAAGCAATAATATTTATTTATCAATTCAGTCTTAACTAGAAACGATTTTTAATTATTCTGGTTATTGTATTATCAGGTAATTTTCTACCTAAGTTAAGCAATGGATTTAAAAGTTTATGAGGCAATGTTAAATAATTTGTAGAACAATGTGTAGCAAGAACCTCTTGTGCCCCTAGTGATTTCTTGAATAAAATTAAGCCTTTGCCGGATTTATCTGTTGGTATACCTCCTAAATTAAAATAATTAAACTGTTTTTCTTTGAGCTCCTTTATTAGGCAATACATTATATAATAAGGTATTCCCATACTATAAGCGTTACTATTTGAACCAATTAAAAAAGCATAGGCATTTTTAGCGTATGTCAAGACCATAGTTATACAGTTTATTTCATCATTCACTTTTACATAATACAGACTTGTAATCTTATTACTGATTATTTTCTTCAATACAATTTTATCTAGATAAGGTATATAAAAATATGAATACTTCGAATAACCCTTTGATAGTCTTGTTTTTTTTGTTTCTTCCAATAAAGAAATTAAGTTATCCAGAATTTTCATTGAATCACCCTCTATAAATTCAGCTTTAGATTTTATTGCTAATTTTACTTTTCTTAATAGCAGTCTGTTAAAATTATTCTGAATTTCTTCACTTGATTGAAGTAAATTTATTACGTACTCACATCTGTTTGTAATTTTCAGGGTACTTTTATTTATCATATAAGTCATTTTGTAATCATATGACTTTACAATCAATCTTCTGAATTTTTTTAAAATTGCAAAATCCAAAAGCCCATCAAACAGTAAAGGTATTGTCTCTTTATTTGAGGCCTGGAATGCCGGACCTGAAAAGAAGAATAATTTTTTGTTGTTTGAGTTTTTATAATTTATTATTAATCCGGCAATTTTTCCTATAACTACATTGTCTTTGACAAAATTCAGGTAAACAGGTCTTTTATCCTTATCAGCAAAGGATTCAATCCACTCAGATGTTATTAATATATTAAATTCAAATTTATTCAGATCAGATTTCCATTCCTGTGGATTTATTATTTCAGTAACTTCTATCATTATAACTATATAAATATTTCTTAGCCATCTAAAGTTAACGTATAGTCAATAGTTAAATACTGAGCTTTACATATAATGCAGACTGGAAATCAAATTTAACAATATTTACAGACGAAAATAAACATTTTTCCGTTTTTTATCTTAGCATTAATCCTTTATTTTTTATAATGTGATTTTTATATATAGGTAATTTCTTATTTGCCTTTGTTGCTTTGAAAATAAAATTGCTATATGTCTGCTCATTTTCTAAAGATTTTACTTTATTTCAAGGTCAATTGTGCATTTTAGTTCGGTAAACCTTGATTTTTTCAACATATTTTATTAATATTGAGCCCTTTTACTAAAAACTTAATTATCATTACATAAGAACCTGGGCATTATTTGTTTGTTTAAATGAATAAAAACTACATGGCTTGTTATCATACAAGATACTTAAAATATCTGTTTGTTGTTATTCTTAATTTAAGCTTTATATATAATTCATTTAATCAAACCCAAAAAGTAGATATATCATTTCAGCAAATTTTTATTATTCCGGAAAATGTTAATATCAGTGATGATTGTGGCAGGTTTTATTCAATTTTCACATATGATTTAACCAGTAAAATAACGTTTGAGATTACAGGAGGCAATGTAAATGGTAATTTTGCCGTTAATCCGGATAACGGTAATATAAGAATTAATAATACAACTAATCTGTCACCCGGGAAGCGTGAATTGATCATCAGGGCAAAAGATGGTGATTTTTATGATATAGATACAGCAGTAATTCTTATTAAAGCCGCTGGTAATTGTGTTTTCATTGATCCGTATTATTCAGGGACTGAGAGAGGTACACGATTGGAACCATATAATTCATGGACAGATATTCCAGCTTTCACCCCAGGATATGCATATCTTCAAAAAAGGAATACTAAATACTCGGAAGATAGAATTCTCGTCCCTTCACCCGGGGGTACTTATGATAATCATATAATTCTGGGTGCTTACGGGCAGGGTAACAGACCTGAATTAGACGGAATAGATGCAGGCGCTGATAAAAGAGGAATATTAATTGGCGACTATGACAATAATTATCCTGCCGGGTATATTGATATATTTTCATTTGTGATCTATAACTGGTCACACTCAGGAATAGATATATATCCCAACAGCAATCATATTTCAATATGGGATGTTGATATTTCTCATAGTCAGAACTTTGCAGGGATTTACATATATCATAATCTGGCAAATCCCGATGCAAAACTGTACAATCGGATATACAATACTGTATCTCACGATAATTATGAATCTCACGGGATTAAATTTGAAGGAAGCGGAAATTCGGTAACTAATTGTCAGACTTTTAATAATAAGAGTCATGGATTACATTTGAGTAAATGGACATCAGATAATCTGGTTAATTATTTACTCTCATTTGATAACGGCCACTCCGGCATCAACATAGATGGTGATACAAACAGAGTTTATAATTCAATACTCCATAACAACTATAATGGTGTTAGATTTAGTACAGATGCTCATGAAAATACAGTTATACATTGCATAACAAGGAATAATAGCGGAAGTGGCGTAGCTTTTATTGATAGTGTTTTTAATACAAAGGCCGAAAATATAGTATCCGACAATAATCTTGGTAATGGAATAATGTTTAGCAGTTCTGCAACTAACATTACTGTCTGTAAATCTGAAATTTGTAATAACCAGGAAGCCGGAATACTTGCTAATTCTGCCTCAAATTTACCTTCGGCTAAAATACTAATAAACACAAATATTATAAATGAAAATCGCATTGGTATAAAGATACACGAATCAGATAAAACAGAGGTATATAATAATACTCTTTATAATAACACAGAGGATAATGATATCACAATTTATTCAAGTGAAGCAGTTATTAAAAATAATATATTAAAAAACATTTCAGGTGATTGTGTAAAAAGTAATAATTTATTTTATCAAAATACAAACCCGGAATTTTTAAATCCTTATATAAATGATTTCAGGTTAAATTTTAATTCTCCTGCTATAGATGCCGGAGTTGATGTAGGTCTGGATTATGATTTTGACGGTAATCAGGTACCATTCAATACATATCCGGACATAGGGGCCTATGAATTTGTCCTGAGAAATCCATCCGATACACTACCACATGCGCCATCAAATCTTTCCGCTAATGCAACACACTATTATCAAATAGTAATTAACTGGAAAGATAATTCTGATAATGAATATGGTTTTGAAATAGAACGATCGCTTAATCCGGAAAGTGGCTTTCAGAAAATCCATACTGTATATCAGAATGTAACTTCTTTTACCAATAGCGGCCTCTCTCCCCTCACTACGTATTATTACAGGATCAAAGCATACAATAATATAGGATCTTCCGGGTACATTAGTATAATAAGCATTACCACACCTGCCGTTCCTCCTCCAAATGCACCTTCATCACTCAGAACCACAAATGTCAGAGCCAGCTATGTTTCTTTAAGGTGGAATGATAATTCAAATGATGAAGAAAAGTTTGAACTGGAAAGATCAAATATTTCAGGCGATGGATTTTCTGTAATTGCAACCCTCAGCGCAAACCAGACAACTTATACTGATAACGGTCTTACACCGACAACAACGTACTATTACAGAACAAGAGCGTATAGCCAGTATGGTTACTCAACATATTCAAACGAACTTAGTGTTGCCACAACTGCTTTACAACCTCCTGTAGCACCAACTAACCTAAGCGCGTCAGATATTACGAAAAACTCATTATTATTATACTGGGAAGATAATTCTAATAATGAAGAAAGTTTTAGAATTTACAGATCATTAACTTCCGGAAGTGGATTTAATGAAATAGGCTATGTTGGTGCAAATATTAGTCAATTTACTGATGACGGATTAGAACCTAATACTACTTATTATTACAGAATCAGGGCATATAATGAAGATGGCATTTCAGCATATTCAAACGAACTAGAAACCACAACGCTGCCACCACTACCTCCTGAGACACCAGGTAATTTGACAACGACATATATATCTGATAACTCAACAACCCTGGAATGGACTGATAACTCAAATAATGAATCAGGGTTTGAGATCTTCAGAACATTCGCTGATAGCATCAATTATCAGTTAATTCATACGACAAATAAGAATATAAACACATACACTGACAGTTTATTACTTTCAGACACCACTTATCTTTACAGTGTCAGAGCGATAAATGATGATGGAATCTCCGGTTTTACAAATATTTTGTCAGTTACAACCTTATCATCTCCTCCTCCGGGAAATCCTACAGGACTTGTTTCACTGCAGGTTACTAAATTTACTGTTAGCATTAGCTGGCTTGATAATTTTGATGATGAAGATGGTTTTGAGGTAGAAAGATCAACTGGCAACAACAATAGTTATGAAGTTATTGGCACGCTTGAAGCTGACATTACCGATTTTCAGGATGTTGAATTAATTCCAAATACAACATATTATTACAGAACCAGAGCTTTTAATCAAATTGGATACTCAGCTTATTCAAACGTAATAAACATCACTACATTACCCCTGGAAATTCCGAATCCTCCTACTTTAGGATCAATAAATATTTTGTCAGAGAACACTGTTAAACTGGCATGGAAAGATAACTCGGATAACGAATCAGGTTTTCAGATTGAGCGCGCAGAAGAAAGTACAGATTATTTATTAATATATGCTACAAGTAATGATGATACTAGCTATACAGATTCCCTGTTAAGTCCGGGAATCATGTATTATTATCGGGTAAGAGCCTTCAGCGGTGATGGATTTTCAAGCTACTCAAATGTTTTAGAAGTAATCATTGGAGATTCTGAACCTCCTGTTACCCCTTCATCATTAAAAGCTGAATCCGTGGATTATAATGCCATAACTCTGACATGGGAAGATAATTCTGAAAATGAAACAGGATTTATAATAAAACGGGCTCTTGAACCTGATAAAAATTTTGAAATAATAAAAACATTGCAGGTAAATAATACAAGCTTTACAGATAATAATCTTAAAGCAAACACTATTTATTATTATTTGGTAAATGCAATTAATAATACAGGCGAATCCGGAAACAGTAATACAGCAATTGCTTCTACAATGTCAATTTCCGAGACAAAAAGAGTGTGGGAAGGTCTTGTTGCATATTATAACTTTAACCTGAATTCAGGTCACATTGTTCATGATTTCTCAAATAATGGAGAACCATTAGATTTAGCTGTTATTGATCCTTCAGCTATAATATGGGAAAACAATAATAAGTTTGAAATTGTGTCAAATACTTATATTAAGTCTGTAACACCGGCTACAAAAATCGTTGAAGCCTGTAAAAAAACAAATGAAATCACACTTGAATGCTGGTTAAAACCTTCATTAAATCATTTAGACAGAATATCTAATATTTTGTCTATATCCAAAAATAATGAGGACCTGGGTGCTTTATTAGCTCAGGAGCATATATTTGATAATAATTATAAATCATATAATTATTGTATAAGATTAAAAACTAAAGCTACAGCAACAAATGGGGCACCTGATTTATATGCAGCTGATGAATTATCATTTATTACTTTACACCATCTGATATACACAAAAGATAAATATGGAGTTGAAAAAATATATCTGAACGGAGAAGAAGTTGCCAGTAATATCAGGCCAGAAGGAATGGACAATTGGGATAGCCAATACTATTTGATGCTGGGGAATGATTTGGATCAAAATTATCCCTGGCTTGGCACATATTACAATGTTGCCATATATAACATTGCTTTGACCCGGGAGCAAATCCTTAAAAACTATAATGCCGGCCCTAAAGATAATATAGCTGAATCGGTTATTGAATATGACATAAAAATTTCTCCAAATCCCTCTGAAGGTATTATTAACCTGACAATAATACCTCAGTCTGAAAATGATTTTGCTGACAAAACAATGATTCAGATCAGTGATATTATGGGCGATTTACTATATTCTGAAATAATTGAAGATCCAAACAGAGAACTAACAAAACCCTTAAACTTATCAAAGTTGGCGAAAGGTATCTATATATTACGAGTTATTACAAATGATCATTTCAACTCTGAAAAATTCATCATAAAATAAAGTTCCCTTCATACATAAATACTAAAGTATAAGGTATCCCAGCGCATCTTTAATATCAATATTGAACAAATCCCCTTTACACATCTTTATTATTAATTCAAAAAAGTTAATAACTATTTAATTCATTCTTATCTGAATATTGTACGAAAACCTAAATTGATGCAAAATTAACTTCTGTGTAAGAAAATCATCAGTTAATCAAAATATAGAAAAATAATAGCCCTAATATTAGATTCCAACGTAATTATAATATTATTTTTGATCCTGTAATTATTAAATATTTTAATCAAAAGACTATTTCAAATATTAAAATCTCAATATGAATCTGAAAAATAAGCTTCTGGATAATAAAAAGCAGATAATAAGGAAGTATAAAAAAGATAATAATCCGCTATTTGCAGTTCTCGATATTTTTGTTACAGTATTTTCCTATTTCTTTGCTTATTTTCTTACAAACCTGGTTCATAAAACCTATTTTACATTCTACCAGGAATACGTGATAATGCTTTTCTTAATAGTCCCGACATGGGCAATATTACTCCAAATATTAAATCTGACAAAAATTCCAAGAACGCACTCATATATATCCATCTTTTTTAGTTTTCTCAATTTTAATGCCATTGGATTCGCGCTAATATTTTTATATAAGCATGTATTTGGATTAACTAATTTCAGTCATTACTTTATAATATCATTCTCTGTAATAAACCTTTTCTCACTTTATATTTTCAGAATGCTTACATACAAAGTGTTTAAATATTACAGAGCAACCGGACATAATATTCACAATGTAATTGTGTTCGCTGATGAGAATTCTGAAAAATTTATAGACAACATTATCAATCATAAGGAATGGGGCTTCAGAATATTAATGATTTTGACTAGCGCCCAAAGCATAAGAAAAAAATACAGTAATATAGTCAGAATATTCACGGATAAAATCTCTATAAAGAATTTACTTGATATTGATATTATTGATGAGGTAATTTATTGCAAGAGCTATATTGATGAAGAAAAGTTGCGTGAGCTAGTTGAACACTGTAATGAAATTGGAGTTACCTTCAGATTACAGTCAGATCTTTCTCCAATATCCTTGGAAAAGGCACATATTACGCATTTTGAAAATGTACCTTTCATTACATTCACAAATGTTCCTAAGAATACGTTAGCTCTTGCCTGGAAGTCTTTCAGTGAATTCTGGATTTCATTTGTAATTATTTTCCTTTTATCACCTTTTATGTTGATTATTACATTTCTAATAAAGCTGACTTCAAAAGGTCCTATTGTATTTAAACAGGAAAGAGTGGGATTAAGAGGCAGGAAATTCTATATTTACAAATTCAGAACCATGGTTTATAATGCAGAAAAGCTAAGAGACTCTTTGTTAGATAAAAACGAATCTGATGGTCCCACATTTAAGATAAAAAATGATCCCCGTATAACAAGAGTGGGGAAATTCTTAAGAAAGACCGGACTTGATGAACTACCTCAATTATTTAATGTATTAAAAGGTGAAATGTCACTTATTGGTCCTCGTCCTCCCTTACCACAAGAGGTTGAAAAATATGAAAGATGGCAATTGAGAAGATTGTCTGTAAAACCTGGTATTACATGTACATGGCAGGTTATACCTGACAGGCACGATATATTATTTGATAAATGGATGAAATTAGATATTCAATACATAGAAAACTGGTCAATTAAAAAAGACTTTCAATTATTTTTCAAAACTATAAAAGTCTTTATCAGCGGTGGCGGTCACTAATGAAAACCTCCCTTGATGGGATAATTGAAACCTAATAATATTTATACTTATGCTCCAAATAATTCAAAATTTGGAGCATTTTTTAATCTGAATATGAAAAATTAAAGAAGAATTTAATAATTTCGTTAAACAAAAGAACTCAAAAAGCGTAAACAAAAAATATTAAATGATCTGCTCTATTGTAACCAAAAAAGCATAATAATCATCTAAAATGGTAAACCTTAAACATAACCGGATAAATATAATTGTCTGTTTGACAATTCTAATTTTAGTAGTTGGATGTACACCTACATCTAAATTAAGGTACGTAGAAAATGAGGGTGAAAACATACATAAGAATCAATACAATAACGATCGTTCAGAAAAAACTATTCAACCTTATGATTACCTTTATATAAGGATTTACAGCCTGGACGAACAAACTAACAGCATTTTCCGTGAAAGAGATTATGGAGCTTATGAAACCGAACTGATAAGCTATGCAGTTGATGATGGTGGAAACATAAATTTCCCGTTTATTGGAAATATTCTTGTTAAAGATCTGACAATCAACCAGGCAAAGGATAAAATTGAAAGCGCACTGTCAAGATATCTTAATAATGTCTCAATTAGAGTTAGATTTGTTAGTAATAAAATAACAGTACTGGGAGAAGTATACAGACCTGGACAATATGCATTTTATGATGAGAAAGTTAATATTTTCCAGGCACTCGGTTTTGCAAGTGGAATTAATACATTTGGAAATAAAGAAAATGTTACATTAATAAGAGAAAAAGACAATGTTATTAAGTATTTTTATTTAGATCTTACTGAAAAGGATATAGTATCCTCAGAATTCTACTATTTGCTGCCCAATGATGTCGTTATCGTTAATCCAATAAATGCAAAATACAGGGAATTAAGAGTCTACCCACTTACATTAGTTTCTACAATTCTTTCAACGATAACAGCTCTTGTAGCCTTAATGTCACTTGCATATTAATCTACAATTTTATAAAAATGAAAAATACTAATAGTCTATTTGAAAGTAACATAAATTATAAGAAGATTCTTCAAAAATTAGTAAGTTATAAGAGGGTTTATTTTATATGTATTATTATTTGTCTTATTGGCGCACTTTCAGTAAATAAATTATCTACCCCTAAATATAAGAACTATTCGATAATACGTATTAATGAAAATAGTAGTTCTCTTTTAAATTCATCAAATGATTTTATGCAGGGATTTAGATTATTTGAAAGGAGCAACAATATCGAAGATGAAATTGAAATAATTGGTTCTTTTACACTTGTAAAAAAAGTTATCAACAAGCTTGATCTAAAGGTATCATACTTTACTTTTAAGAATTCAACACTCAACAACTTCTTTTTTAATACACCAATATGTAATAAAAAAGAATTATACAAATATTCTCCAATTAAGGTTGTCATAGATCCTTCTAAAGCTCAAGCTATATATTTAAATTTTAAAATACATATTCTTAATGAAAATGAATTTTTACTGGAGACAACCGGAACAGATATTTATTTGTATAATTATATTGATGACGAAATAGTTTCATTTATCCCGGAAATTTACTATAAAAACAGGTATGAATTTGGAAGCGAAATAAAAACTCAATATTTTAATTTTCGCGTAATTAAGACAGATAATTTCAGCACTGGCTTTACTAGGGAAAATAATCTGTATTTCTATTTTAATAATATTAACTGGCTTACTTCAGAATATCAGCAGAATCTGAATTCCGAGCCTGCTTCACAACTATCAACTTTATTAAAAGTAACTTTAAAAGGAGCAGATAAGGAAAAAATAACTGATTTTCTTAATGTGCTGATGTCGTCTTATATGGAAAGAAATTTAGATAATAAGAACAGAATTGCATTAAGTACTGTTGACTTTATTGACTCCCAGATTTCAGATATTGCAGATTCACTTAGTTATGCTGAAACACGCTTAAGAAATTTCAGATCATCACATAGTGTTATGGATTTAAGCTTCCAGGGCCAGCAGATATTTGAAAAATTAAATGAACTTGAAACAGAAAAGGCCAATTTACAACTACAAAGGAGATATTATTCTTATCTAAAGAATTATCTTGACAATTCTACTGATGTTGCAGATCTTCTATCCCCCTCATCAATGAATGTCGTTGATCCGATTTTAACAAATTTAATTACACAGCTAATAACCTTCAATTCTGAAAGAGCCCGACTGGTTAAAAATATATCAAACACGCAGAATTTATATCTGGCTGATGTAAACTTAAAAATTGATAACATAAGAAAAACAATAAAGGAAAATGTTAATAATACACTTAATACTTTAAATGTATCATTAAATGAGATAAATTACAGAATATCAAGTCTCTCCAGCCAAATATCTCAAATGCCAAAGACTGAATTACAGCTAAAAGGTATTGAAAGAAAATTTAAACTAAATGACGCTATTTATACATTTTTGCTGCAGAAACGTTCCGAGGCACAAATTGCAAGAGCTTCAAGTATGCCTGATTACGATATAATTGATCCTGCTCGCATATCCGTCATCAGTTTAGTCTCACCAAAAAGCAAATTAAATTATATTATAGCATTACTGCTCGGACTATTTATACCTACTTCTATTATTCTGCTACGGGACTTCCTCAACAATAAAATTATAGATGTAGAAGAAATTGAATCTATGACAGAATTACCAATTTTAGGAAAAGTATTTCACAGTTATAGAAGAACCAGTATGGTTGTGAATGATTATCCTAATTCATCTGTGACGGAATCATTTCGTTCAATCAGGACTAACTATGAATTTTTCTCAGATGGTGGCAGAAACCAGGTTTTATTGGTTACATCAGCTACAAGTGGTGAAGGAAAAACATTCTGTTCCATAAATCTTGCATCGGTTTTTGCTTTAAACGGACATAAAACAATTTTGTTGGAGTTTGATTTAAGAAGACCCAAAATTCATACTGAATTTGGATCCAGTAATATGATCGGTATCAATTCATATCTGATAGAAAAGGCTATTATTGACGATATTATAATGCCTACTCCTATTGAGAATCTGGATTTGGTATCTGCAGGACCTGCAGCTCCAAATCCTGCTGAATTAATTAATTCAGAGAAAACAGGGGAATTCATAGACAGGTTGAGAAAAATGTATGATTATATCATTATTGATTCAGCTCCTGCAGGAATTATTGCTGAAACTTTTGTATTAATGAAACATTCAGATATTAATATATTTGTTGCAAGAATCAATAAAACTATAAAAGAAGCATTTGCAAATACATTAAAAGCTTTTAAAAGTAATAAGTTTTCAAATGTCTCTATATTAATAAATGATATTAATATAAAAAGAGAATCGTATAAATACGGTTACGACAATAAGTATTATACCGATGACAGGAAAGGCTTACTGTCAAGGTTATTTAATAATAAAAGAAAAGCATCATAAGAATTATTGTTAAAATAACCAGGCTACCTCGGCAAAAGATTTTATCATAGCCGGATTCTCTTCAATTGCTGAACCTACAACTATTATATCTGCACCTGCTTCATATATATCTTTCATATCATCACGGGTTTTAACACCGCCGCCTACTACTAAAGGAACGGATATATTTTGTTTAACTTCAGCTATAATATTTCTTTTAATTCTGGTGCAGGAACCACTCCCTGCTTCCAAATATATAATTTTATTACCCAAAAGTTCACCTGCAATAGCTGTAGCTACTATTAATTCAGGTTTATCGGCAGGAATGGGCTTTGTATTGCTTATATATTCAACTGATGAGGTGCATTGTGTTCCGATTAAGATATATCCTGTTGGTATTATTTCCAACCCGCTATTTTTAAGGTAATAAGCAGCAAGAACATGATTACCTATAAGATAATCAGGATTACGGCCCGATATTAAGGAAAGAAGTAAAATACCATCAGCATTGTTTGATAGTTGCATTAAATTTCCCGGAAATAAAATCACTGGTATATCTGTGCTTTTTTTTATAATATTAACAACATCATTGATATATTCAGTAACCAGACTACCGCCCACAAGAATAAAATCTACTTTTGCCTGATCTGCTATCTTAATTGTTTCACTTAATGATTCGTTATTTTGCTTGCCAGGATCTATCAGTATGGCAAGTTTCTTGCTGTTTTTCGAAATAATGGAATTATAAATAAAACCTTTTAACTGGTTGTCCATACTATTACATAATTGTTAATAGTAAAATAATAAAGTTGGAATTTTTCATTCAGTGAGTCATTATTTACCCACCCGTATATAAAACCTTCTTCCTTTGGTTCAAATGGTTCAATAGTCAGGTTTTTCTTAAAATTAATATCCTGCCTGTCACAAATTTTATAAAGGGCCTCTTTTGCACACCAATGTATATACAGATGATATTTTTGCCTGGATATATCCTTAGTAATCACTTCATTTTCATTAGTAAACCTGGATTCAATATTACTGATTCTATGAGACATATACTCTACATCAATACCTACTTTCTTTTTTTCACTGAGCAATACAGATGTTAAATCTTTAGAGTGCGAGATACTTAGATTATATGCACTATCTTTAATAAATGGCTTACGATTTCCGCTATAAATTACTGACAGATTTTTCCCGGTAATGTCTTTAAGTAAAACCCTTACACTTAGCCATTCAATGCTTCTGAAACGATTTTGAAAGCTATTTAGAATTTTTAAATCCTCTGGCAACAATGACAATTTTGCAAACAAATAATCATAATCTTCCTTAACTTCCCAGATTCCAAGAAGACAATCATCATTAATATATTGTTTAATAAGCAGTCCCATTAGTACTAAAAAACTCTAATATGATAATTTTTTCAGTTCCATTCAAATGTTTCTATTAAATGTTTAATATCATCTTTAAAAAAATTTATAACAGGTCTCAGAGAATCTATATTAGGTCTTGCATTGAAATAAAGAGATCCTCTGAGAAAATTACTGGTACTGTCTGTGATAAAGAAATTAACTGATGATGCAGTATTACCTTCAATAGCATAAAATATTCCAAAAACGTTTCTATCAGGATACATAATGAGATTCTCTTTAATATCATCAGCCTTTATTATGTGTTTGTAAGCTAATGTCCTTACATCTTCGACATGTTCAGCTAAATTATTTTTTAGCTCCCAATATGTCAGATGTATCTTTCCTCTATACTCAGGAAACTCTATATTTATCCAGCATGATTCAGTATTATCGTCATCGAAATTAACTATTATTCCATAAACAGGATATTCAAAAGAATACTGGCATTCATCACTCTTGTATTTTTGATATTTCTTATCAGGAAAGTCAATTCTGAAATATCCTCTTGGTTTTGGTGTAAAGGTCTTTTTACACGAAGTAATAAAAAATATAATTATAAAAAAAAATACCCCTCTGGCTAATAAAAGATGTAAATTATTATATAAATATTTACCCCTCAGTTTCATCACTTATTTCACATTGACTGTGACATGAATTTTTATAATTCTCCTTTTATCAACAGATATAACCTTAAAAACAAAGTTCTTATATGATATCTTCTCGTCCTTCCCGGGTATCTCACCACGTAACTCCAGAATAAGACCTGCTAAAGTATCTGCTTCACCTTTAATATCATCGAAGACATTCTCACTTATATTTAATATCTTATAGAAATCATTTAATAGTATTTTACCTTCAACTATATATTGGTTTTCATCTACTTTTGTATATATACTCTCTTCAAAATCATACTCATCAGTAATTTCCCCAACAATTTCTTCAAGAATATCTTCAAGAGTAACTATTCCTGAAGAACCACCATATTCATCAATTACTATTGCCATGTGAATTTTATTTATCTGGAATTCTTTCAACAGATCATTAATTTTTTTACTTTCCGGTATGTAATAAGGTGGCCTGATCAATGACTGCCATTTAAAAAACCCTGATTTATTAATATAAGGAAGAAGATCTTTAATGTATAATATACCTTTAATATTGTCAAAAGTATTTTCGTAAACAGGTATTCTGGAATATCCTGAATTATTTATTATCGCCATTAAATCCTTAAATTTTGTTGTGATATCGACACTGACGACATCCAACCTCGATTTAATTATTTCTTTGACGTCTATATTGCTGAATTTAACTATACCTTTTAATATTTTCTTGTCCTCTGATATATCATGTTGTGTTAGCTCCAGAGCATCAGACAATTCAGCAATAGATATATTTTTTCTTTTTTGCATGAACTTTTTATTCACTATGGATGTGGAGTAAATTAAAAAAGAATTAATAGGACTAAATATCTTTTCAGAAATATCCAAAGGTTTTGCCATAAGCTTTGAAAATTTAACAGCATATCTGCTGGCGTATACCTTGGGTAATATCTCTCCGAAAAACAATAGTAAAAAAGTGATTATTACAACCTGTATAATAAATCCGTAGGCTGCCGGACCGGAAAAATTGAATAGTTTTGATGTAATAAATGCTGAAATTATTACTATTCCAATGTTTATAAAATTATTAGCTACCAGTATTGTAGCCAGCAGCCTGTCAGGAATTCCCAATAGTTTAATAACTGACTGATCAATTTTTAATTTTGATCTCCTTAATTTATTTAACTCTGCAGGTGATAAAGAAAAATATGCCACCTCTGAACCTGATACCAAAGCAGAGGATATCAGTAAAAACAATACAATTACAAATGCAATAAAAATATCATATGAAATTGGATTCAGAGTAATTCCAATATTAGCAGATATTACCGAATAATAAGGTTCTGTTTCCAAAATAGAAAGGTGTAAATTTAAAGAAACAATCTGTTAAAACGGGAGATCATCTGCTTCTTCAATTTCCAGGTTATTATCTTCTTTATCTTCTGAAGAACTTACTTTATCCTGTTTTTGTGATTCCGGAGGTTCATCAGTCTTTTTACCTAGCATTTGTAAAATATCACATATGATTTCAGTAGTGTATCTTTTGTTGCCATCTTTATCATCCCACGAACGGGTTTTAATCCGGCCCTCAATATATAATTGAGTGCCTTTTTTAACATATTTTTCAGCCGTCTCTGCCAGTCCCCTCCATAAAACGACATTATGCCACTCTGTGGTTGTTACCTTCTCCCCGTTTTTATTTTTGTAAACTTCACTGGTTGCCAGCCGAAAATTACAAACCGCTGTGCCACTATCTAAATATCGTACTTCAGGATCAGTACCGACATATCCTACTAAAATAGCCTTGTTTACAGACATATTATATACAGATTTAATTTGAATGTAAAAATACAAAAAATTAATTTAAATAAAGAATTGTTAATATTTTCAACTATGTATTTATCAATAAACCAGACATTTCTGGTAACTAATATATAATAGTATAAAATTCAGGATTATGCAACAGAATTATTTGTAAGAATCTTTATTAACAATTTAATATTATTATTATGAAAAAATGATTAAATGCCTTGATTTTAACGATTTTATAATGTTTCACTCTTGTATTATTATATAATTCAGTATATTTGGTTACAAATATTCCCTGGATGTATTTCAGAATACATAAAATTATAACCCATTTAATGCCAATATTAAAAGAAAATAATAAATAATATTAAAATTAATGTATTTGTATTTTATTTATCGGATAAAGTATATATATTTGCAACTCAGAATTGTAAACTAATGTAAATTATTGATAATTAAAGATTTTAAAAATGACGAAAGCAGATATTGTAAACGAAATTTCAAAAAACACTGGAATAGAAAAAATAACTGTTCAAAAATCAGTTGAAGCTTTAATGGAAGCAATTAAAAATTCTCTTGTAAATAATAAGAATGTTTACTTAAGAGGATTTGGTAGTTTCATAGTAAAAAGAAGAGCTAAAAAAACTGCGAGGAATATCTCTAAAAACACTACTATTATTATTCCTGAACACTTTATTCCTGCATTTAAGCCGGCTAAATCATTTGTTAACAAGGTAAAATCTAACGTAAAATAATTCTCAACAACACGTATCGAGATGCCGAGTGGAAAGAAGCGTAAGAGACATAAAATGGCAACGCATAAACGTAAAAAACGTTTAAGAAAAAACAGGCATAAGAAGAAGAAATAATTATTTTTTTAATAGATAATTTAGTTTGCTTTAATAAACCTAAAGTCGTATAAGAATGCTTTAGGTTTATTGTGTTTACATATATACTCTTCTGTCAGCATTAAACTCTAATTTGATGGAGTAGTGAATAAAGAGCTTATTATTAATGTTACTTCCTCTGATATAAATATTGCCCTGTTAGAAGATAAAAAACTTATTGAGCTAAATAAAGAGAAAAGTAATATTCAGTTTTCAGTTGGTGATATTTATTTAGGTAAAATAAAGAAATTAATGCCTGGCTTAAACGCGGCATTTGTTAATATAGGTTATGAAAGAGATGCTTTTCTCCATTATCACGACCTGGGACCACAATTCAAGTCACTTCATAATTATCTAAATGCAGCTATTAAGCGTAAAGGCACACTTCCTTCCATGCAGAATTTCAAGCGTTATGGTGACATCAACAAAAACGGAAAAATAACTAAGGTATTGTCAGTCGGACAACCAGTTGTAACTCAAATTACTAAAGAACCGATTTCGACAAAAGGCCCGCGATTAACATCAGAGATTTCAATTGCCGGAAGAAATATTGTTATCATGCCATTTAACGATAAGGTATCAGTATCGCAGAAAATATCTTCAATGGAAGAAAAAAACAGGCTAAAAACTTTATTACAAAGTATTAAACCAAATAATTATGGAGTTATAATCAGAACTGTTGCCGAGGGGAAAAAAGTCAAGGATCTTGATAATGAACTCAGACACCTGGTCAATAAATGGGAGCTTTCCTTTGATGATCTTAAAGGATTAAAACCGCCGCACATGCTAATGAGTGAATTAAAGAGAACATCGGCAATTTTAAGGGATATACTGAATGTTACCTTCAATAATATACATGTAAATGATGAAAGGATTTACCATGAAATAACAGATTATATCAGCACTATTGCTCCTGAGAAAGAAAAAATAGTAAAACTGTACAAAAGCAGTATTCCAATATTTGAACATTTCGGAGTTGAAAAACAGATTAAATCTTCATTTGGAAAAACTGTTTCATTTAAGAACGGGGCATATATAATTATTGAACATACAGAAGCATTACATGTAATCGATGTTAATAGCGGAAACAGGGCAAAAACTGCAGCTGATCAGGAAACAAATGCATTGGATGTTAACGTTGCCGCTGCTAGCGAAATAGCTCGTCAACTGAGACTAAGGGATATGGGCGGCATAATTGTTATTGATTTTATTGATATGCAATCCAGTAAGAATAAGCAAATCGTTAATGAAAAAATGAAAGAATTTATGTCAGCTGACCGTGCAAAACACACAATCCTCCCCTTAAGTAAATTCGGATTAATGCAAATAACAAGACAGAGAGTAAGACCAGAAATGCATATCAGTACTACCGAGATTTGTCCGGCATGTAAGGGGACAGGTGAAATATCGCCAAGTATTCTTTTTGTTGATAACATTAAAAACCGAATATTTTTTATTTTGCAGGATAGTAAACATAAAAAGCTTGCTATAAAAGTCCATCCTTATATTGCCGCATATATAAATAAAGGAATATGGCCAATCCGTTTAAGATGGCGATTTCAATTCAAATGTAAATTCAAGATTATACCTGTCTCCTCATATTATTTTTTAGAATACCAAATCTTTGATGAGTTTGGTGAAGAAATATCACTTTAACAGAATTTAAAACTTATATAAAAGTTAGTTGTTAAATATTTTAAATAACTATCTAATTCTGTTGATTTTCATAAAGGTGTTATTTTATTAAATTTGTTTGCTTTGAGATAACTAAAGTAGAAGTTTTATGAAGAAATATATTATAATATTAACCGGACTCGTTTTTCTTATTAATAATAACAGTATTTCACAAGTATTTGATCCAGTAAAATGGACCTTTGAATCAAAAGAAATTAATAACAAAAAAGTAGATTTGATTTTTGAAGCCACCATTGATCCGGGCTGGCATTTATATGGATTAAATATTCCTGAAAATGGACCTATAGCAACATCAATAATATTTACAGACACTGCCGGATATGAAATAACAGGTAAGGCCGTTTCAGTTACTAATCCTGAGATCAAGTACGATCCCATTTTTGGAATAGACCTGGAATTATTCAGTGACAAAGCAACATTTAAGCAGCAGATAGAAAAAATAACAAAAGAAGATCTGACAATAACAGGTTACGTTGAATTCATGTCATGCGATGATCAGAGGTGCCTTCCTCCTAAGGAAGTAGAATTTGAATTTTCTCTGAAAGCTGCAAAAGCCGATTCATTGAATAAATCTATTATCGGAATCCTTATAATTTCAATACTAGCTGGATTAGGTGCCCTGCTTACACCCTGTGTTTACCCTATGATTCCTCTGACAGTTTCCTTTTTTATGAGAGGACAAAAATCGAGGATAAAGGCTATTTCAGAAGCCATTGTGTTTGGAATCTCGATAATCTTTATTTACACTATCATAGGAATAATTGTGGCTTTGCTTAAAAATCCTAATGCAGTAAATTCACTGAATACTCACTGGATTCCAAATATGTTATTTTTCACGGTCTTTATTATACTATCTGTTTCATTTTTTGGCGCTTTTGAAATTATTTTACCTGGCAAACTGACTGGCAGTATTGATAAACAGGCAGACAAAGGCGGATATATTGGGGCTTTCTTTATGGCTCTGGCAATGACTGTACTGTCATTCTCATGTACCGGACCTATTGTTGCATCATTATTAATAAAAGCTTCACAAGGTGAAGTACTGGAACCGATTGTTGGTATGTTTGGATTCTCATTTATTTTTGCTGTTCCGTTTACCCTGCTTGCAATATTTCCATCCTGGCTTAAAAACTTACCCAAATCAGGGGGCTGGCTAAATTCCGTTAAGGTTTCCCTGGCATTTATTATGCTGGCTTTTGCTTTCTATTTTATTGGAAGAATAGAGCAAACTTATCACCTCAAATTATTAGGCAGGGATCTTTTTATTGCAATATGGATTGTGATATTCACTTTATTAGGATTTTATCTGTTGGGGAAAATAAAGTTTTCACATGATAGTGAGGTTAAGAATATCAGCATACCCCGACTTTTTTTGTCTATAATATCTTTCTCTTTTGTAGTTTACCTGGTACCGGGATTATTCGGAGCAGAGCTGAGAGGAATCTCAGTACTTCTTCCTCCCAGAGAAGTACAGAAGTTTGAAATTACAAAAACCAAATCATTGAACCAGGAATCGGTAATGATAACGGAAACAAAACCTGAGAATTCATTATGTGTAACACCCAAGTATTCTGACTTTTTGCATCCGCCACACGGATTAGAGGGATATTTTGTGTACGAGGAAGCTCTTTCCTGTGCAAAACAACAAAATAAACCTCTTTTTATTGATTTTGCAGGACATTCCTGCTCCAATTGTAAAAAAATGTATAATAAAGTATGGTCAGATCCCGAAGTGCTCAATATATTAAAAAACGATTTTGTTATAGTTGCTCTTTATGTTGACGACAAAACAAAATTACCTCAGGATGAATGGATTACTTCTTCCTATGATGGAAAAGTAAAAAAGACTATTGGAAAGAAAAATGCAGATTTTCAGGTATCCAGATTTAAAACCAATGCTTTACCACTTTATGCTATTGTTGATCATAAAGGGAATATTTTAACAAAAGAACTCTATACTTATAATAAAAGTGTCAATAAATTCATTAAATGGCTTGAAAAAGCTAAAGAAAATTTTAATAATTGATCCGGGTTTTTCTCTTTAAATTAAAATTTGCCGAATTTAAAGTTAACGCCAAAAGAAAATCCGTTAAGGACATCTTTATCAGTATTCAACAATTCAATTTCAGAAGTATATCTGTAATATGCTCCCATTGAAAATCTGAAAAACCGTGTTAAATTCATTTCCATTTCTATACCCGGTTCAACAACCAGAAAAGTTTCAGAATCCTCAACAAAATAGTCATTTTCCCATTCTCTGACTTCCACACTGGTGTATGCTACTCCACCAATACCAATTAATACCGGAACAGATATATGAACCGGAAATTTCGGAAATATTATTGGTTCAAAAAACATACCGCCATATCCTCCGGCCAGACTAACATTTCTATCCAGAGTGTTATCAAGATGTGAGTCATTGATAAACCCTGTTCCGGCTATGCCTAAAGTAAAAATATGACCCATTATGAGTCCGCCCCGGGCTCCGAACACAAAGGCGTCTTTTGCATCTATTTGTGAATAAAGGACTGATAATCCTCCATATCCACCTATGTCATCGCTTTTTTCAATTAAAGTCCTTATTTCATCATCTTTTCTTTTCCTGGTAGACTCATCTTCCAGGACCTGTGAAAATGAATATATGCTAACAGTCAATAATGATAATATAAATACTATTCTTTTCATTTTTTTAAATATTTAAAATTCTACTAAAATCTAAACTTAAGAGTTATAGCCGTATCATCTAAAAATATATAAAAGAACCGGCTGGTTGAAAACTCAAAAAAAGGTTTTATATCAATACCCAAAATAACCGGGAATTCCCTGATATGATATTCCAAACCCAAATACCCGTCTAATCCGAAAACCGGTGAAAATCTCCATTCTTCAAGTTTATATGACTTATTTAAGATCTTAAATCTGTTTGTATAATATAATCCAATATGGGCACCATAACCATAGCCAAAATTCAGGTTATCAGTTATCTCATAGAATGCCGGTCTGAAATACTGTTTCAAAGCTGCAAGACGCAAACCGCGCCTGGTGTAGTTAACAATAGCTTCAACAGCACTCTCTTCATCAATATATTGCCTGTAGGTAAAGCCTGTAGCTGTACCTGCTCTAAGTCCGGCACTCCTGGTATAATTTTGAGAATATATATAAGGGCATAATAAAATGATTCCGAGTATGGTAAAATACTTCATAGGGTTTATCGTTTTTACATTTTACAACAATTATTACCTCCTTCTGACATCACCTGAACCGTCAATACGTTCTCTAATAACCGGATTACCTTCATAATATACTATTCCGCTACCATCTATATAAACATCAAGTATATCCCATACAAAAACGTAGACATCACCAGAACCATATATATCCACATAACATTCCTCTGATTCAAAATCAAACGCCCTGATTCTTCCTGAGCCATCAATTTTTAAGTATGATGTGAAACAGGAACCAACCAGCCTTATTTCTCCGGAACCGTCAATGTCGGCATTAAGTTCGTCACAATCAACATCAACATATATATAACCTGAACCATCCAGTCTTATATCCAGATCTGGGATATTAAAATAACTACAGTCAATATTGCCTGATCCTTCGAGATTTAAATGATCAAGTACCGGAGTATTGACCGTAATAACAATAGGATGCCACGAATCAAGGCATCGCCTGCTGCTTGTGCCAATTTCAAGGGTATTTCCTTTTGTATATGTTGTGATAAATCTTAAAAGATTTTCATCACCCTCAACTGTAACACTTGTTACTGTATCATAATTCACATAAACATCGAAACTGCCGTCCAGTTCAATCCCTGAAAAATAACCTGTCGGCCTTTCCTCAATGGCAAATATATTGTTGCCCTCAATACAATTAAATCTCTCGCATGAGTTAAGTACTATAACTACTAATACAGCCAGAGAAATTATTGTGTATCTGTAAATTTTCATGGTTGTAGATTTTTATATTTAATGACAAAAAAAATTATTTTAAGTTGCAAATTACTAAATACTACTTATGAACAATATTAACTATACATTTCTTAGGTGCATTTATCTTAACCTTGGATAAGGGACTTCCATATCCTATTTTACCGTATGTCGACATTAATCTCTCATTTTCATTCAAAACTTTCTCCTCAGTTTTTGCCAGTTGTAACGGATAATTCAAAATTACATCCTGATTGTGTGTAATATCAATTACATATGCCGACCCCTTTTCAAAAATAAGATCAAGATCCGTATATTCCGAATTTATATTAATAAAAGAAAAATATCTGTTAATAATCCCTACTGAAAAATCACCATATTTAAAACTATAATTCAGCTCATTATTTAGCTTATAAACAGTAAAATCAGAGAAATAACTATCACCATATAAATCATTTATTGATTGTATATATAATTTGTCTCTCCTGGAATTCAGCTTGAGAAAGTCAGCTTTATCAATATTAATTTTTGAGGACCGGCTGTCTATATTGAGCTTGTTAGCATCTTTTATATGAAAATCAGAATATGAAACAGTTATATTTCCATCACGGATCGAATTAATAACACCGTCACCCGAGCTTATACTGATCACAGAGTTTCCATTCAGATTATTTGCTTTTAAATCACCATTTGATAGAATGATATTAACATTTCCATCGAGGTCGTCGGTATATATATCGCCGAATTTATTCTCAACCTTAAAGTTGGCATATTTAGGCAGAAATACCAGGTAGTCAATAGTAACCTGATTTTCAGATGATATAATAGTTCCTGCAATGTCGATAATATCTGTAAATACTCCTCCTGATTTTTTCCCCAGCATTGTTTTGGCAACAACGTAGTAATCAGTACCAGTAAAATCAAAACTTATATTTTCTTTTAGCTTTCTTAGCTTTGTCTCATTATTTGTTTTTATTCTCAGATTAACTTTAAATTTCACAGAGTCAGTCTCCCAGGTAACGATATGCACCTTACCATATTTATTATAAATATCAATGGTTGTGTTACTGTTTATTTTATAAGACTTGGATACTTTCTTGGTATAAAGCTGTGCTTTTGTTGCCGTTACAAAAAACAAGGCAGCCAGTAATAAAAAAACTGTTTTTTTATAATTCATAACAATTATATTTTTTATCGCTCTCATCTTTATCCGGTTTAATCTCTGATAATAATTCTTCCAAAATAGAAATCCGTAATCTATAATTTTGAATCATTGCATCAATTACTTCCTGATTCGCTATATTATCCTTCAAATCATTTTTAAGCTCAGCATAAAGGCTGTCCAGTTGATTCAGATCATATATTAATTCTTCTTCCAATGCAGGACAGGCAGATAGAATAGGCTTTATTTCATTAAGTTTTTCGTTAAGCAGACCCGAATAATAGTTCTCTGCCTCTTTAAGCTCAGGGATTTCAACCTCTTTATCCTTGACCAGTGTAATCCTGGGAAATCCTTCATCAATGAACCTGTTAATCATATATGATATTATAAATATTAATAGTACGGCAGCCACCCTGCTTATAACCAATCTCAAGTTTATTGATTTTCCTGATCTAATGTTAGATTTTATCTTATCCCATATTCTTGAGTCTGGCTCATAAAAATCAAATTCTTCACGATTTTTTAAGACAAATTTTTCGAGTTTATCTTTCATGACCTGGATTTTATTAATATTTCTTTAATTTTTTGCTTTGCCCTTGAATATTGTGATTTTGATGTTGACTCTGAAACACCCATTATTTGTGCAATCTCCGAATGATCATACCCCTCCAGTAAATAAAGGGAGAAGATTACTCGATACCCTTGCGGTAACTTATCCATCGCATTTTGCACATCTCTAACCTTTAGAGAAAGCGTATCAAGAATATCTTCTCCTTCATTTATGCCATCATTATCCGGCAAGTTATCTGTTAATACCAGCTCAGCTTTTTTTCGCTTTAGCGAATTGATGCATTTGTTAATGACAATACGTTTTAACCAGACACCAAATGCTGATTCATACCTGAATGTATCGAGTTTTAAAAATGCCTCGGTAAATGATTCCTGTAACATATCTTCAGCCTCTTCCCTATTATTCATTATTCTATAACATATATTGTACATTGCCTTGGCATATAATTTATAGAGCTGATATTGGGCCTTTGAGTTCCCTGCTTTGCTCAACTCAATTATCTCCTTGTGTATGTTGTGATAAGCTACCGCCAATTTTCACTCAAATTATATCAAGAGAGTGCCTTAAATTATAACTATTTACTTTTTTATGCCCTTTATAATGACAATAAACTTAAAATAGGGTTGCATAAACTATGTTAAAAGATATAAATATTTGAAGTTATTTCAAAATGGGTAGGGAACAGCGCCCTTTGCAGGGCGCTGTTCCCTTTTTTTAAATAATTGGCATGAAGATTGGTGGATATTATGTTTTAATATTAACAATAAACTAAATTTGAAAATATTTAATATCAACATTAAATTATATTATTTTATATGACTGTAAATAAAGAATTAAAATTATTACCGCTCATAGCTTTAGCACTTATCTGTTATATCAACAATGTATTCAGCCAGATTGACACCAGCAGGGTAAGCATTAAAACAGGTGATAAACATTTTGCTGACCGCAGTACAGAGTACCAGAAAATTATCGGATATGATGAAACAGGCTTTTATGTACTCAGGAAAGAATTCAGGTTTGTGCTTGAGCATTATGATAACAATCTTAATCTGACAAAAGCAGTTTATCCGAAATTATTTAAGGGATTAACCACATTTGAACTGGAATATGCCATTCTTTTCCATGGAAAATTATATTTATTTACAACCACCCAATATCTTAAGAAGAAAGTACTGCATGTAGAAACTATTAATAAAAGTACCCTGGAACAAAATGATGACAGGCAGGTGTTTGCTGAGTTTCCTAATTTCGCAGGGAACTGGGCTGATATGCATTTTATGCTTTCAGAAAGAGAGAAAAAGCTTCTTGTCTGTGGCCAGATTCTTGCTTTCTGGAAAAGATCAATAGTGCAGGAAATGTTCGTCCTTGAGAAGGATCTTTCAGTTGACTGGCATATCAGGAAAACATTATTCTTTGATCACAGAATGCCGTCAGAAAGAAAATTCTTTATAGATGATACGGGGAATGTATATTTACTTGGACAAACTTACCAGGTAGGCTTGTTTAACTTCCAGCTTGATCAAAAGAATCAGTTTGTTATTATAGGATATACTAATAAAGGAAATGATGTTGATAAGTACTATATTAAACTTACAGGTAAATTCATCAGGGAATTATTAATGGAAAGCGGAAATGATAACAATCTTTTTTGTGCCGGTTTATATTCTGAAAGGGCAAGATATGGGGTATCAGGCGCTATATGCTTTACTGTAGATAATAATATTAAGAAAATTACCGGTCAGAATTTTGTGCATCTTGATCCGGAAGCAGATAAAAACATTTTAATGCCGGGTGATGAATCAAAACAAATTCTTGTAAGCCATAAGGCAAATTATCTTAAAGTCAGAAAAAACGGCAATTTTATTTTTACTGTTGAACAGCAGTTAAACCAGAACTATGATAATTTTAATGAAATTCTCTTGTTTTGTTTCAGACCCAACGGGACAGTTGCATGGAGGCAGACTATTAATAAAAAACAAACATATAATGATCTGGAAGATGACAACTTTTGTTCCTATGCCTTATTTGCCCCTTTGGATGAAAATACTATTGAAATATTATATAATGACAATGCAAAGAATTATTTATTAAAAGAGAATAATAAACTGCGCACTTTCCACCCGTCAGCAAAATCTTTTCTTGTACAGGTGGAAATCGATGAGTATGGTCTGGCTAGTATACATCCTGTCATGTACCGCAAAAGAAAAAGAGACCCTGTTCCGTTAGTTCTTGAATTTTACGATACAAAGACAAACAGTGTTATTATCTTAAATAAGAGACACATCAAATACAAATACAGTAAGCTGAGTTTTTGAACCGTGCAAAGTGCTTCAAATCCTAATTCCCATAACCATAATATCATCTATCTGGTCATAATTTCCTTTCCAGGTGAAAAAGGTATTATCAAGTATTTCTCTTTGTTCATTTACAGGTTTATGATGAATCTCCAGCAGTAGTTCCCTGAATCGTCGAAATCCAAACTTTTTCCTGGTCTCACCTCCAAACTGATCCATATATCCGTCCGAGAAAATATACAACATATCGTCCTTGAACAGTTGAATTTTATGATTGCGAAAAGGCTTGTTATATCTGGCTGAAATCCCTATAGGCATTTTATCTGCCTTTACCTCCTGCAATTTTTTATTTCTTATTAAATATAAAGGATTATGTGCTCCTGAAAACTGAAGCATATTCGATTTCAAATCAATAATAATCAGCGCAATATCCATACCATCCTTTGCTTCATCTTCTCTGCCGGTCTGATGTAATGAATTCATAACATTGGTCCTCAATTGTTCCAGTATTTCATGAGATTTGGCAGTATCACTCTTATTCACTATCTCATTCAGAAATGCAATACCAAGCATACTCATAAATGCTCCCGGCACCCCGTGTCCTGTACAGTCAGCTACTGCAATTATGCTCTCCTTTTTCCTCTGTGTTGTCCAGTAATAGTCCCCGCTGACAATGTCTCTGGGTTTATTCAGAATAAAATGCTGTGGTAATATCCGGGTAACAAATTCTTCAGGCGGTAGAACTGCTTTCTGAATCCTGCTTGCATATCTGATACTATCTGTTATTTGCTGTTTCTGGAGCGAAATAAGCCTGTTCTTTTCAATTAATTCAATATTTGCTTTTTTCTTTTGAATATACTGTCTGTAGATCATAAAAGAAAATACTACCAAAGCAATTAATCCTATAAACCCTAAGATTATAACAAGTTGCTGTCGTTTTGTCTTTTCTTTAACATTTGTTAACTCAAGATTCTTAATTTCTATTTCTTTTTGCCTCCTTACAGCTTCATATTCAGCTAAAAGTTTCTGCTTTTGTATCTGTCTTCTCAGTGATGCGATTAAAGCTCTCTTGTCTTCTTCTCTCTCTTTTGAAACACCTTCAAATATTTGTATTTTATCATCACTTATAGTATGTTTTGCTTCAGCAAAGAGTTTTTGATAATCATAGGCTTTCTTATAATCGTTCAGCAGGGAATAAACTTCTGAGAATGCCCTGTTGTTTCTTGCAGTAACTTCCGTATAACTGATTTCATCAGCAAGATCACTACTCCGCCTGTAGTATTCAAGGGCCTGATTATAGTCTTTTAATCCTTTATAGGCATTTCCAATATTATGTAAGGAAACGGCAATACCCTCTTTATAATCTATACCCTGTTTAATCTCAATTGACTGTTTATAATAGTCTATAGCTTTTCTAAACTTGTTCCTGCCATAGTTAATATTTCCAATATTATTGAGTGCTATTGAAATTTGTTTATTGTCTCCAATTTTCTTTGTAACATCAAGTGACTGTTCATAATAATTTTTTGCATCATCAAACTTACCTAAATTGTAATATACACTACCTATGTTATTTAATGTAGCTGCAATATTTTCTTCTCTGTTAAGATCCTTATCAATCTCGAGTGATTTCTGATAACTTTCAATAGCCTTTTCCAGATTGTTTTGCTCAAGGTGTATTTTTCCTATTTTATCATGTATTATTGATTCTTCTTCCTTTTCTTCCAGATTATGGACAATATTAAGTGACTGCTCATAAAAATCAACGGCTTTCTCAAACTGGTATGTATTCTCATAAACCTGCCCGATGTTATCCAGTATTACTGCTGAGATCTTTTTATTTCCCAGCTCCTCGTTTATTTTAAATGATTCTTTATAATTATCTACTGCTGTTTCATATTTTCCTGAATCATAAAAAGCTACAGCAATATCGTTTAGTACTATTGAAGCCCCTCCACGATCTCCTGTTTCTTTTTTCAGATCAAGTGATTTATTATAGTATTCTATTGCTCTCCCAAGCTCATTATTATTATGATATGTATTCCCAATTTCACTTAATACTTCACTTGCCCCGGTTTTATCACCAGCCTCCTCTTTTTCTTTTAATGTCTTTAAATATTTGTTTATTTTTTCTTTATTTTCTTCCCTGATACTGTCAGAATCCATGATAACCGGACCTTCCTTTATTCGTATGGCTGACAATTGTTCTTTTTCTTCTTTTAATGAAGCCAGTATTGCATTAATTTCCCCTATTCTTCGTTCAGGATATTTTTCATCTGGTTTTAATGCTGAACATCTTTTAAGCAACCTCTTAGCTTCCTCATATTTCTCCTGTGCGAGCAGATTTTTAGCTTTTTTTATTAAGTTGCTATATTCTTCGTCTCTGGCCTGCTCTTTTTCTTTCCGGTCTTCTTCAGGCTCTTCTGTCGTTGCCCTGGCCATTAATTCATTTATCTCAGATATCTTATTCTTAGGGTAATTTTCATCAGGTTTAACTTCCAGTGCCCGCTTGTATATTTTCATAGCATTATTGAAGTCTCTTTCTTTAAAGTAACCATCAGCACTTTTTACAAATTTGCTGTACTCTTCATATCTTGCCAGTTCTTTCTCTTTTTCTTTTAGTTCCTCAGCTTCCTTCCTTGCCTGTTCTATCTGCTTATCAATTTTATCAATCATGCTTTTCGGATAGTAAATATCTGATTTTATTGTCAGAGCTTTCTTGTAAGCATTTTTAGCAGCGGTTAAATTATCAGCCTTATATAAATTATCAGCCAGACTGACTTGTTGTTCATATTTATTATCGATTTCATCAATTTTTGTTTTCGGATATTGCTCATTAGGAAAAATACCAAGTGCTTTTTTAAAATTCAGGGCTGCTTTCCCGAAATCTCCCAGGTTCAAATAATCATCTGCTAAAGAGATTAGCTTGTCGTAAGCCTGCTTCTTCCTGACAAAAACCTGTGTATAAATAGAATCAATATCATTAATTTTATTCTCCGGGTATAGTTCATCAGGTTTATATATTGAAGCTTTTCTATATAATATGGCTGCCAGTTTATAGTTTTCATTGCTATAATAATAATCCGCCTTTTCTATTGATTTTTGATAGTTTTCTTCTATTAACGCTTCTACTTTTATTAACTTGTTTATATTTTTAATCTGTGTTTTTGGATATGATTCATTTGGAGAATACTCTGACGCATTTTCATATGCTATCCATGCATCTTCATAATTTGACTTGCCAAGAAGGCTATCGGCGGTATTTATTAGTCTTTTATACTCCTTTTGCTTTAATACTGATAATTGATTTACTATTTTTTCAATCTCGCTGTTAACCTGATTTTCGACTTCTTTAACAGAATTAAATAACCAGCTGTTCCTGTCGAATACATATTTTTTTACTGGTTGATTAAAAACAGAGGTATTTAATCCGGGGACTATCTCAATCATGGGTATTTGCAGATCAAAAAATCCTTCGGTAACTCCTCCTGCCCTGATAATATCTTCATCAATTTTAGTCGAAATAATTATCTTCTTGGTGATAAAGCCTTCTTTGGAAACCTCAACAATATAGTCTTCACCGTAATTGACAGAAAAATCGAACCTCCCGTTTCTTCCGGTTATCACCTGTGACTCTATTTTTGAATGCAGGAGAACATTTATTACTGCTCCATTCACTGCTTTGCCGTCATGTGTAACTATACCCTGAATATTTAATTGAAGAGTGTCACTATTATATGAACCGGTGACCAGAAAAATAAATAAAAGAAGAAACCTTAAGATAAAAGTATTCAGCTTCATTATAATTTATATTCAATACATTTATCGTTTAAAGTCGGCGAGAATGTAATTTACAACGTTTCTAACAAAATCTCAAATTAAAATTGTTAATATCTAATTAAAAATAATCTTTTGGGTAAATATTCTTTTATCATATATAATAACAATAAAATAAATTCCGGGTGCCAAAGCATCAGTATGAAAATAATATTGGTTATTGTCCGACTTATACAGTTTGAATGTTGAAATAAGTCTGCCCTGCAAATCGGCCAGGTAGATTTGCTTAACATTATCAACTCCAATACTAATATTTACTATCTTGCCGGCAGGGTTTTGAAATATCTTAATATCCGGTGATGATCTGTCATTTACAAATGCAGAAAAATAATCATATCCGCAACTTTTAAGCTTACCGGAAGTTGCCTGTCTTGTATAGCTTAACTTCTCATATAATGAATCTCCGGGACACAGTGTACTGCATCCGTCTCTATGCCCTGCAATAACATGTAAATCAGGATTTAAAGGATGGGCGCTGGTTCCAAAAGGATTTAATGAATCTTTAGCGACTTTCCAGGTTATTAAATTTATAAGTGCATCAAGTGATTCCCGGGTCGGGAAGATATCCATGTAATTTCCCAGTATACAAATACCCATGGTACCTGTATTACTGCTGCAGAAATGGGCTCCCATTACATTATCCTGTTCATAAATATCCGGATCCCTGCCTTTGTATATGGTTCCATCCTGGGCAATTACATAATTATAGCCAATATCAGACCATCCGTTAACCTGGGTATGGCTTAAATATATATTTCTTATAACGTTTGTATAATCAGTAAGATCATTAGATGTGGCTGAGTGATGAATAATAATATTCTTAACCTTATGAACAATACGCTGATAGTCAGGTTCAGGTAAGTTTTCACGCCATACCTGCTGGTCAATCATTTCGGGCTCCGAACAGTCTGCATCTTTTTTTTTTTCGCCTTTCCTTTCTTAAATCCTTTTTTGTTGGAGAAGCGTTAATAAAATAGAACTCAGCTTCCTTTTTGATATTTCCCGGCCAGAAATGAAATTCTGACAATTTATTCCTGAATACAATAAGATTACTTGTTAATAATCCTGTTGTGTCCATGACATGGTTATCTGTCATCAGATAAACAGTATCATTTTCAGCAATGATATAGGAATCTTTAAAACTGCCTGAAGTATCAATTTTAACTACAAGTCCGGTCATAGGGAATTCTGGAGATATTAAAAATAAACTATCTGATGTTGCCTTGATTTCATTTATATAGGGTATTTCCAGTGTCATTTTCTTTACATACTGACCAAATCCTTTTGCCGACAGGAAAAGTATTATTAATAAACCGATAAGTCTAGGTCTGTTCATTTAAATGTATATCCGAATATATTAACTTATTATATTTTAGAATATTATAAATCCCTGCCAGCCAGTCCAGAATATTCTGGCATTTACAGCTAAGATAGCAATTTAAGTTTAAGGATAAATACAATTAGCAGGATTGTTCCATAATATCATATACTGTGCTCCCCTGGCAATATCATAAGTCTTGGTATACGAATATGCCCGGGTTGCTTTAAAATATATACTACCTGTTCTGCAATGTCTTCCGGCTGCAATGGTTTACTGATATTAAACATCTTTGAAGGATGTACTTCCCATCCATTATGCAGCTCTGTCATAACCAGGCCAGGTTCAATACACGATACAATGACTTTTGTTCCTGCAAGTTCCATACGTAACGCTTCAGACAAGGCTTCAATGGCATACTTGGTGCCTGCATACGCACCTGTCGTTGGCCTTGCCTTTGTCCCAAGTACACTCGATATGTTTATAAGATGACCATTATTTTTCGTTTTGAAATATTTCAAAAAAGTATAGGAAATCCTGAATGTAGCCTCAACATTTATCCTTACCATTTGTGAGACCTTCTCAATATTTATCGTCTCAACTGTTCCCTTTGTAATAATGCCGGCATTATTCACAATTATATCACACCTGCCATAGTGTTTTATTGCCGTATCCAGCAACAGGCCAGGAAAATCCGGTTCTGTTATATCACCGGCTACCGGGATTGCACCGGTATTTTCCGAGAGTACATTGAGTTCTTTTTTTCTTCTTGCTGTTACTATTGATTTTATACCTTCCTTCGAAAATCTCTCAGCAACTGCTTTACCAATACCACTGCTTGCCCCTGTGATTACGGCTACTTTATCTTTTAATAACGAATTTTTCATTATCAAATATTTTAATCTTTATTTCCCGAGTCGTTTGTATTATTTGAAGATATTTTTTTTAGCTTTCTTATATAAAACTTCCTGTTTTTATATTCGGGCTCTATAAGTTTCCCCAGTTTAATCAGATTATCTATAACAGCCCACGATTTATTCGACTTCCTTAGAAGTTCATTAACTGCATCCTGTCTCATCGGATGAACAGCAGTAATACTCAGAATATCTTCCTCAATATTACCCGTACAGGCGAATGCATTTCCCTCATAACCTGTTAAACATTCAACATTATTTATCCTTCCCTTAAATATCTGGAAGCAATTGTTCACAGTTGATTCCTCAGGTGGCTCCACAGACTTTTCAGCAGGGGGTCTTAAAGGAATTGCCAGGTATGCAGTATCAGGTTTTAAATCAGCTATGAATTGAGCAAGTTTATTAATATTATAATGATCATCATTTACTTTATTTACAAGCATAGTCTCACTAATAAGCTTCCCGTCAAATATTTGTCTGAATAGTAATAATCCCTCGAGTATTGAATATAAATCAATAGCTTTATGCGGATGATTAATTTTTTTCCAAATCTCAGTATCAACAGCATCAATTTTAACCGAGACAAGATCTGCTTTAACTAAATCGAGCCTGACATCTTCATATGTCAAAAGAGAACTATTTGTAAAAACAGCTATTTTTATTCCCAATGATTTTAACCGGTCAATTTCTTTCCCAAGATTTATATCGAGTGTTGGTTCCCCGTCAGGTACAAAAGTTAAATAATCAATCTGCTCACCCTTATATTTGGCCTTTTCAACTTTATCTTTCACTGTATTAAAAATTTTTTCCACTGAATAAAACTCTTTCCTTGTAGATTTCATTTTTAAAGTCTTTCCCAGTTGGCAATAAATACAAGAATAAGAGCAAATCTTGAAAGGAATGTTGTTTATTCCTAAGCTTCTTCCCAGCCGGCGCGAAGGAATCGGACCAAATGCAATCATTTTCAGAATATTTATAAATAATTCATTAAAATTCATCACAAAATTATAAAAAAATTTGGATAATGAACGTATGTTCATTATATTTGTGAACCAATGCTCAAAATAAAATATGTCTCCAAGAAGAAAAAGATTCAGAAGAATAGGTTCTCCTCCCGTATTAAGAGGATTAAAGCCAATTGGAGTTCCTTTCGTCGAAACAGATGTGATTTCTGTATTATTTGATGAATATGAAGCACTAAGATTAATAGATTATGAAAATTTGTCCCATGAAGAAGCAGCAAATCTGATGAATGTTTCCAGACCAACATTTACACGTATTTATAATAGTTGCCTGAAAAAAATTGCACGGGGACTGGCTGAAGGAAAGTCAATAATAATTGAAGGCGGAGAAGTGGAATTTGACAGGCAATGGTACAGATGTAATGATTGTAATATAATATTTCACTATCCCAGGAACAAGAAACCTGTATGTACAAATTGCCGGTCAGAAAATACTGAACATATAAACAAAAGCATTTTAGACTGGAGAGAAAAAAAATTCAGTACTAAAAATGAAACAAAAATAAAAGAGTATTGTGTCTGTACCAATTGTGATTATAAGGAACCCCATGAACGTGGCGTTCCCTGTTTTACAAAAACATGCCCTTATTGTAATGTACCTTTAACAAGACAAGATTTTTAAAGATTAACAATTTATTCTTATATGTTTAACCTATAAATTAAATAATTATGGCAAGAGGCGACAAAACAGGCCCCGACGGACAAGGTCCTATGACGGGCAGAGGACTTGGTTATTGTGCCGGATATTCAACACCCGGGTATATGCACAATATACCAGGCAGAGGTATGCGACGAGGACTCGGTTTTGGTAGAGGATTAGGGTTGGGATTCCGTGGAGGAAGAGGACAAGAATATTACCCCTATTCCTTAAGACCATCACCATATTCAGTCCCCACAAAAGAAGAAGAGCTTTACATGCTCAAGGCTCAGGCTGAAAACCTTAAAAAAGGTCTGCAAGAAATACAAAAATGTATTTCTGAACTGGAAACTAAAGGAGGTAAGACTTAACAAAGTAACTGGTAATCATTAACCGGTAAACAATTTATTATTATTTTGTCTAACTATTAAAACAAACAACTATGCCAAAAAGAGATGGTACCGGCCCTGCCGGAAAAGGACCGCGAACAGGTAAAGGTAAGGGCAGGTGCAAAAAAGGAAAACAAACAGATAAGTATTACACTGAATCCCGACGAGGTAAAGGTACCGGACAGGGTGCCGGACAAGGAAGAGGTGCAGGACAGGGTGCAGGAACCGGACAGGGAATGGGTTCAGGAAAAGGAAGAGGTACCGGACAGGGTGCAGGAACCGGACAGGGAATGGGTTCAGGAAAAGGAAGAGGTACAGGAAAATATGAAGGTGACTGAAACAGGAAGGTTACAGATAAAAACAGATAAAACCTAAAAACATAGAAAATGAATAACCAAAAAGATCAGGGGAATAAATATCTTCCTGGGGTAAAGAATATTATTGCCATCGCCAGTGGTAAAGGTGGTGTAGGGAAATCAACGATAGCTTCAAATCTCGCCATAGCTATAGCAAAGCTAGGTCATAAAGTTGGAATAATTGATGCTGACATTTTTGGGCCATCCATACCAAAAATGCTCGGTGTTGAGGATGAAAGACCACAGGTTAAAAGGTTAGAGAATAAAGATATAATAGTACCTATTCAAAAGTATGAAATAAAAATATTATCAATTGGTCTATTTATATCAAGGTTTGATGCAACAGTCTGGAGGGGCCCTATGGCCTCAAAAGTATTGCAGCAATTAATCAGGGATACTGACTGGGGAGAATTAGATTATATGTTTTTTGACCTGCCCCCGGGAACAAGTGATATCCATCTCACACTGGTACAAACTGTGCCGGTTACCGGTGCTATTATTGTTAGTACACCACAGGATATTGCACTTGCTGATGCTATAAAAGGAATAAGTATGTTTAGAGGGGAAGCAATAAATGTGCCAATACTAGGGCTGGTTGAAAATATGTCCTGGTTTACCCCGGAAGAACTGCCTGATAAAAAGTATTATATATTCGGTAAAGATGGATGCAAAAAAATAGCTGAAAAATTTGATGTCCCAGTGCTGGGCCAAATCCCCATTGTACAGAGTATAAGAGAAGGAGGTGACTCCGGAGTGCCTCCTGTTATTAATAATGAAATAATCGGGAAGAGCTTTAAAGACCTGGCTTACAATGTTATTAAACGTGTCGAATACAGAAATAAGCATATGAAACCTACTAAAATAGTTGAAATAACAAAAAAATAAATAATATAATGAAGAAAATAGCGATCCCTGTTTCTAATGGTGCTTTAAGCCCTCATTTCGGCCACTGTGAAATATTTTATATTTATGAGGTTGAAAATAATAAAATTCTTAATGAGACCTTTTTATCTTCACCACCTCATGAACCTGGCCTTTTTCCCCAATGGCTGAGAGGACAAGGCGTCACGGATATTATAGCAGGAGGTATGGGGCACAGGGCAATTAACCTTTTTAATCATTATAATATTAATGTGTTTGTTGGTGCGCCACAGAAAGAACCAATTGAAATACTCAGAGAATTTATTGAAGGAACTCTTATATTAAGAGAGAATTATTGTGATCATTAATATTAATTTCAATTATGGATAACGAATGCAGGCTATGTTTAATGAAGTCCTTTGAAAGACTTTTAGAAGAAAAGGTTAACGACTATAATATCAAATGTGGGTTATATGAAGAGATCAATAAATATATTAATAGTGTTAATTCAGAGATTACAACACCTGAAATTGCAAGAGGAGTTTATAATATAATAAGCGAGACATTACAAATTTCCGATCTCAATGAAGATAGCAAACTAAAAAGTAATGATATTGTATTAAAACAATATGCTGACTTTAAAAATCTTATTTTCAATTCAGATAATCCTTTTAATGTAGCTTTAAGACTGTCGATTGCCGGGAATATTATGGATTTTGCGGCATGCCCTGAATTTTTTATAAATAGTGAGCAGTATCTTAATAATATTATAAATGAAGTACTTACAGCAGATTTCGCTATTGATGATTCACAGGAATTAGAAGACAGAATTAAATTTTCAAAAACATTATTGTTTCTTGGCGATAATGCCGGTGAAATTGTATTTGACAAACTTCTTATTGAGACCATTAACCATCCTAATGTTTATTATGCAGTGAGAGGTAAACCAGTTATTAATGATGTTACCGTTGATGACGCTAGTTATGTAGGTATAGATAAAATAGCTAAAGTAATCTCTAACGGATACGATGCTCCTTCAACAATAATCGAAAAAGCCTCAAAAGAATTTAAAAAAATTTATAATGATGCAGATCTGATAATTTCAAAAGGCCAGGGAAATTTAGAAGGGTTAATTAATAATACAAGGGATGATTTATATTTTCTGTTAATGGTAAAATGCGACGTAATAGCCAGACTACTGGTTGTAAAGAAGGGTGATTACATAGTAAAAAAGAATAATAGATAATACAAAGGGTTATGTTGAACTAAATAGAGAATATTTCGTATAACAATTTGATTAATAAAGCTTTCATTAAAATTAAAATTTACAGGCAGGGACACTGACTCAAATAGAATAAAACTTTAAAATACATATAATATGATACGATCCAGAGGGATATTGGCTAAAATCTGTATTTTATTAATCGTTTTATTAACAACCTCCTGTGTTGCTTCATCAAGGCATAAATATAAACAAAGAAGAAGGGGGCAACCCTGTGATTGTCCCATTTGGAGTAAAAGTGCAGCTGATACTAATAATAAGGATGTGATTCATTGTCGCTTAAGATAACTCAATTGCAGTAAAAACGAAATGAAAATGTTGTATTTAAAAGGAGGTTATCTCAGAGGCTGAAATCTCCGGCAAAATTTAATATTAATCCGAATTTTGCCGCCAGCTGTATCCCGTTAAAATATTGATATACAGGTATGTTTCCCATCAATGATATATTCCACCTCTCTTTT
>CAZFQS010000003.1:0-228745 GCA_964521285.1 uncultured Bacteroidales bacterium
ATCAATTGCCTCCCATACCTTTACCACCACCCATTCCTCTTCCTTGTCCTCCACCCATGCCCCTGCCATCTCTTGGGCCTAATCCCATGCCCTTTCCTTTTCCCCGGCCTTCTCCCCGCCCACCATAACCGTCGCCGGCTTTACGCGCTGAATGAATACTTTCCTTTAAAGTCGGCTCTTTCAATGGCAAAATATCACCATTCTCAACCTTTTTTATTGCTTCACGAACAGATATATTACGACAAAGATATACTGTACACCCTGATGATATTACCTCCTTATATGCTGAAGGCCCGATATTGCCAGTAATGACTTTTTTAATACCCATATTAACAAATCTTCCAATGCCTTGCATATATTCATCATTACTAATGCCTCTAAAAGCTTCAAATTCCATAGTTTGCGGGTCTATAATAAGGAAATATTTGGAGTGTCCAAATCTCCCTGATACTTTTGAATCTAAAGTATCACCTGATGATGCAACTAAATACTTTTCCATATTTATAATCTTTTTTAAGAAAATTAATTTTTTGTTTATAGTTTCTCAGTTAATTAAATGTTTTTAAAAACCCTTGCCAGTGAATGGCCTGGTGCATCAACCTGTAAATCGAGAAAATAGCCAAAAGGCGTTTGATTGACTTTGTAACCGGCATTCATCATGCGTTCTTCAACCTTGTTTAATAATTGCTTTGTGAAATCTGGTTCAGCTTTGCTTTCCGACAAATGGGCAAAAGAGTGAAGAATTATGTTATTAACCTGGTTTTTCCCGCATATCCACTTCAGGTTCTTTACCAGTTTCTTCTCTACTTCTTTATCTCTTTCAATATCTTCCTGTTCAATATGGATAAAGGCCACCTGAACATTTACATATTGTGCCGGCATGTTATTTTCAGGTGCATTGTCCACATTTCTGATTGTTGGCGTATACCCGAATTTTTTACAATAGATTAATAGTAATTTCATAATTGCCCTCCCGTTCATTTTTTACAATCAATTTTCCAAATAAAATAAACTGAAAATAAAACAATTATTATTGCCATTGAACTGAATACCTGAAACCCAAAATGGTTAATTATCCAGCCTCCTGTAAAGGGAAAAACAGCAGGCATAATATTCCCCGCTCCGGCAAAGCCCGCATATAGGGCACGGTTTTTTATATTCGATACTTCAAGCAATAAACCATTCATGGTTATGGTATAAACCGAGTAAGCTACTCCGCCCAGCACAAAAATATACCGTAGGGCAACCTCATTTCTGATGAATAGCGTGGTTATAATTAATGTAACCGAGAGAGCTACATTTAAATAAAGCAAAGGGTTATACCTGATCTTTTTGGCAAAAAGAAAAACCAACATACTTACACTTACAATTCCGGCAACTTTATACAGTAAAAAATACCCTGTATCGTTACTTTGTGTATTAAATATATCTTTAGCGTAAAGCATAACAAAGGGAAGAAAAGAGATAATTATGCCTTGTGTGTTTATAAAACCAAGAAAATAAGGCAGCTTTTTATTTTGAATTAATTCTGATTGAAGTATCCCTATAAAATCTTTAAATCCTTGTATTTTATGTGCCGAAGGAGAAATTTCCTTTAATTTCCAAAATCCTCCCGATGCAATAAGCAGTAATGAAGCTCCTGTAAAAAACATATACCCGTAATTTAAAGGATATTTATAAGCGATTAAAACCTTTTTTACCAAAAAGGCTGAGAACAGAACAACACTACCGGCTATGATTTGCTTTGCCGAAAAAAATACTTTTCGCTTGTTTTCGTTGATACTTTTCCCCAGAATATCGATATAACTGATATTTGCAAAAGCGCCTCCAAGAGAAAAGAAAGTGATAAACAGAAAAATAAGCCAGAGCATTATGTTTGACTGATGCACCCTGAGATAAAACAAAATGAACCCCAGGGCAAAAAGTGAAAAAATTCGAGTATTTATTCCTGCCAGCAAGTATTTCTTTTTAAAGGATTTATTGCTGACATATGGTGCAAAAAACAATTGGGTAAAACTTGAACCGCCCATCATTATGGCTGTCATTATACCTATGTGTACAGCCCTTCCGCCCGATTCGATAAGCATGGCAGGGATTACCGTATCAATATCCATAAAGTTCTGTGCAAAAGCCAGAAAACCTGCATGCCATAAAAAAGCATGAAAATTATGATTCGATATTTTACGCGGTAAGGTCATTTTGTGAATTTTCTCAGGTAATAGTTATGGCCGTTGTAATTTAATTTTTCAACATGTTTTTTCTCCACTAGTCTGTCCAATAAGCTTTTATCGCTATTTGTTTTATGCAATAATTCCAATACAGCATCTTCCCGCATAGGATGTACAGCCGTAATACCTAAAATATCCGTTTTGAAATTTCCTGTCGAAGAAAAAGCATTACCCTCGTAACCTGTTAATAATTCAACTTCACGGATATGTTCCTTAAAAATATGATATGCTTCATTCACAGCAGATTCATCAGCAGGTATTGCCTCTTTGAATGCCGGCGGACGGGTTGGCACAGCTATGTATGCTACAGCAGGTTTAAAGATTTCTATAAAACGTGCCGTGTTATTCAATTCACCGTATGTATCATTGATTCCTTTTAATAGCATGGTTTCTGTTACCAGCTTACCTGAAAAGTTCCGTGCAAATGAACTGATTCCGGATACAACTTCATTAAGGTTCAGATTTTTATGGGGTTTGTTTATTTTTCTCCATGTTTCAATATTAAAAGAGTCGGCTTTAACAGAAACATAATCGGCATTTAACAAATCATTTTGAACAACGGGAAACTGGATTAGAGCTGCATTTGTAATAACTGCAACAGGTATCTTTATGGTTTTAAGTTTTTTAATTAATATACCCAGGTTAATATCCAGGGTTGGTTCTCCGTCGGGAACAATAGTAATATAATCAGGGTATTCATCGTTATTTTGAACGTTGCATAAAACAGCTTTTGCTTCATTAACTAGTTCTTCGGGTTTATAAAACTCCTGCCGGGTTACCTGCATTCTAACGGCTTTACCTATCTTGCAGTAAATACAGGAATAAGTACATATTTTGTGCGGGATATTGTTTACTCCCAGACTTTTACCCAGCCTTCTCGAAGGGACAGGACCAAATATTCTACGTTCCATGGTTAATCTGTTTTTCGAATAATGGTTTTTATGACCCCGTTTTGTAAAGTAAAAAGTTTAAACTCTTTGGGTCTGTTTTCAATTTCGTCCTCAATCCATTTCATGTGTTTCTTAAGGGTAGGAAGCACGATTTCAAGAATAAAGTACCGGTTTACCATTGCAAATCGTATTGATGTTTTATTCATTTTTTTTTGCATTAATTACAACAAAACTTCCCTTGCTGCTGCCAAATTCAGGTTGCTGAATTTTTTTAACCAGGTTAAGCGGGCTAAAAACGGTCTGCACCGCTAGTTTAATAGTAAAACCATTATCCCTTAAATACCTGTTAACTTCTTTGGTGCTGAAGAAAGCAGCTTCTTTATAGAAGAGGCTTTTTTCTTTGTTTTTTAAATATTCTCTGCCAACGGCACTGTCTTTATCAACAAAACCTATTACCAGCTCTCCCTGGGGTTTTAATATACGGTGAATTTCCCTGATTGATTTTTGCGGATCATCAACAAAACAGATGGTTGTCACCATCAGGGCATAATCATAACTCCCGTTCTCATAAGGCAAGCTTTCTGCTATGCAGTCAATAACATTAATTCCCCTTTCAGTGGCTTTCCTGCGCATAGTAGCTGAAGGGTCGCACCCTTCAGAAATTTTAAGGGCAGAAGCAAAAATACCGCTGCCCACACCGATTTCAACACCTTTTCCTTTTGATGGCAGAACTTTTCGGATGGCTTCTATTTCAGAGAGAAACACGTAATGATGGTCAACAAACCATTGTTCGTACTCCGAAAGGTAATTATCAAAAGGGGCTGTTTTGGCCATGATTTACAGGTTATACTTTACAAAATTCATATTTAATGCAAATTCGCTTGTGAATTCATCTAGGTTTGATAATTCTATGTATCTGGAGTTTTCTAATATGTTGTTAACTTTCTTTTCAAAGTCATTTGACTTTAAATATTCAAGAGCCCCAATTCCGGCGCTGTTGCCAATGGGATAAATCCTATTTCTCAATTCCAGGGGTAGTAATCCAATTTGTATCGCCGATTTAATATTGATATAATTTCCAAAACCACCGGCTAAATATAAAGCATCTACATCCTGATAAGACAATCCTGCTATATTCATTAATATTTTAATACCTGAATATATAGCTGATTTTGCTAATTGGATTTCGCGGATATCCTGCTGGGTTATCTGTATGTTTCTTGCGGAATGTATAATAAAAGTGTTCTTCAGCAAGCCTGTCTCGTCAATCAAGTCGTTCATTATTAAATATGCTACAATATCAATTATACCTGATCCACAAATACCACGTGGTTCAGAATTGCCAATAACCTGGTATTTTTTTTGACTGGTAAAACCTGAGATGGCGCCATTCACTGCTTCCATTCCGCATGATATGTTAGTCCCTTCAAATGCCGGCCCTGCTGCAGCAGAACATATAAATATTTTTTCACCTTTAATAAGCGCTATTTCACCATTAGTACCTATATCAATAAATAAATAATTCCTGTGAAGCTCCTTTATAGCAGCTAATCCGGATACAATGTCAGCTCCTGCATAAGCCGAAATACATGGCAAAGTAACAACATCAGCTTTGGCGTTTATGTTTAATCCTGTTGAGTAACCTTTCCTTGTTTGTCTGGCGGTAAATTCAGGTTTGAAAGGAGCAATGGCAATTGAAACAGGGTCTACTCCTAATATGAGGTGCAACATGGTGGTATTGCCGACAATTATTATTTTTTCAAAATCATCCCGACTAATGTTCTCTTTTATTCTGAATGTGTCCAGCTCTGTATTAATAGCATGTATAATTGTCTGCTGCAGTTCATTTAAACCATTTTTATGTTCCTGGCAGTAGTTTATCCTTGAGATAATATCGGCTCCATAAATATTTTGCGGATTTAATAAGTATGCTATTTTTTCAATCTTACCTGACAGCAGGTCCATGAAATATAAAACTACAGTTGTTGTGCCGATATCAATTGCTACCCCAAACGGACTTGAGCTGATATGCTTTATATTATAGTTTTTAAACTGATGATCTTCCAGGAATTTTGTCTGGCTGATTAAAATATTTGCTTCACTTTCCCCGGGCACTATTACCTCGATATTTTTATCAGGATAATATGTGCATGACATAATATAGCCCTCACCTGCTATGTTTACCCTGCATTTCCCACATGTTCCTTTCCCTCCGCACGGAGCATAAATATTATACCTGTTCATTCTCAAAATATCCAACAATGACAGTCCTATGCCTGTTTCTATTATTTCGACATTTTCAGGTGTAATAATCTTAATCTTAATCATAATTTATTAATTTTATTCACAGGCTTCCATAGGGCATACATCAATACAAGCTCCGCACCCTGTACATAACTCCTGGTTTATTTTGGGATATACCATAACTTCTCAAAATTAAGATTCAATAACTTTTATTTCCGATGTCAGCTCCATCACTTTTTTATAAACAGCAGTTACGCCGCAATACCTTTCTTCCGAAAGTTCTACCGCTTTCTTCAGCTTGTCCACAGGAAGATTTTTCCCGGTAAATTCGTAAATAACATGTATTTTACGGTATTGTTTCGGATGTTCTTCAGTCAGCTCACCTTCTACTTTTACGTTGAATTTTTCAACCTCCACCCGCATCTTTTTAAGGATGGATATTACATCCATAGCCGTGCAGCCTCCCAGGGCTGTCAACATAAAAGGCTCTGGCCTTGGTCCGCGGTTTTCACCCCCTGCTTCGGGTTCAGCATCAAGTACTATTTTGTGCCCGTTGGCTTCTGCTTCAAAAGCCATATTATTGAGCCATTTTGCTGTTACGATTTCCTGTTCTGCCATAATTAGTTAAAATATTACATTTTTAATTCTTTTAGTTTTAAAATAAAGATAAAGAGCAGTAATATCCTTTCCTGTTTCAACTAAATTTCATCGGTCTCAACAATTTTTGCAAGGATTTCGGCATATTGGACTATCAGGTATTTTTTACCCCCAAACTCAATTTCTGTCCCACTGTATCCTTTATAGAGTACTTTATCCCCAACACTAATTTCAGCATTTTCTATATTGCTCATCGCAATTACAGGGGCTATGTTTTGTTTTTCTTTTGCAGTATCAGGGATAATAATCCCGCCTGTAGTTTTCTGCTCCTGTTTATTATCAGTTATGTCAAGTAAAACATTTTGATTAACCGGCTGTAATTCTTTCATATTTTAAAATTTAATACATTAAACAGTATATTTATTAACCTTTAATGCCAAGTAATTCATTAATCCGGGCTTTGTTAAACCCTACAGTAATCTCCCCGTTAATATCAGTCATTGGAACACCCATTTGCCCGCTTCGCTTTACTAATTCATCGGCAACACGCTGATTGAGAGAAATGTCTATATCGGTAAAGTGTATCCTGTGTTGCCTGAGGTATGCTTTCAGCGTATTACACCATGAACATGCCGGGCTTGAATATACAATTACCCTTTTTACCGGTTTTTCGTCCTTTTTTAATTCATTATAATAAACGGCCTCTTCAAAAAGAACTTTGTAATAATTCGCTGCATTACAACCTTTAATTATATTTTTAAATATACTTTTTTCAAATTCCATCAAAACTGGTACTGTCATGATATTGAAACGCGGATGGATGTCGCGGACAGTATTTACATCGGCATAAAAAATATGCACCCTTCCCACATTTTTGCATGCTGATGCTATGTTATTAAAAGCGCAATCGCTTTTTTCATTTCCTTTTTTATAGAGCAACAGGTAAACTTTCTCTTTGCCCTGTAATTGTGCCATAAGATCATTGTAAGAATTCAACTTCACCATGCCTTATGATTAACATTTTGTAAATATTCTATAGCACTTAATGCAGCAATGGTTCCATCTGCTACAGCTGTAGTAACCTGCCGGTATTTTTTTGCGATACAATCTCCTGCAGCAAATACGCCATGCAAATTTGTTCTCATATCAGCGTCAACTATAATTTCGTTTTGTTCATTAAGCATAACAATATCTTTTAAAACGTCGGTATTGGGTAAATATCCAATAAAGATAAATACGCCGTCAATTTTTTTTTCGTATCGTTCACCGGACGCCAGGTTTTCAATGATAACTTTTTCCAGGGCACTGTTACCTTTAAATTCCCGCAGTTCAGACTGCATGATAAAATCAATTTTTACATTTTTCTTTGCTTCCTGCACGGCATGTTCAAATGCCTGAAAATGGCCGAACTGGTGGACTATAGTAACTTTCTGTACAAAACTGGTAAGTGTTACTGCTTCTTCGAGCGCCGAATTACCCCCTCCAACCACTATAATTTCCTTCCCTGTAAAGAACTCACCATCACAGGTTGAGCAATACGATATTCCTTTGCCTTTGAAGGTATCTTCACCCGGAATGTTCAACGGTCTTGGTTTACCTCCCATAGCAAGAATTACAGTTTTTGACTTAAACTTTCGGCCATCTTCCAATTCAACAGATTTTACCTTTCCTTCGAGCTGGTAGTTGGCTATTTTCACATTCGACTTAATTGTACAGCCAAAATCCCTGGCCTGTTTTTTCATTATGTTTGCTATAACGTATCCTTTTGTGGTTTCCACTCCGGGATAATTGGCTATTTCATTGGTTAAAACCATTTGACCACCCACCGTACCTTCATTCAGGATAAGCGTATTTAATCTGGCTCTTGCCGAATAGATGCCGGCAGCAAGGCCTGCTGCACCAGCGCCTGTTATCAAAACATCATATATAATCTCCATTTTTATTAAATAAATTATCTTTTAATAACCCTGAAATAAAAGGTTATAGCTTTCCAATCTAATAAAAATTGCTTTTACCCAAAACACTCGTCTAAAATAGCTGTAATTTCTTCCTTTGTCTGGATGCTGCTGGTTGCTTTTACCATTTTACCGTTTTTGTAATACACATTAAATGGCAGGCTCATAAACCCAAGGCACATTCGTGCATGGCGGATTGTGAAAGCTTCAGGTGTATCAAATCCCATGGTGTGGAATTTTATATCAGGCCGTTCCTGCTCAAGTTCTTCCATAATGTCGTACACGGGAATACACATGGGCCCCATACGTCCGCAACTAACCATTACATTTTCATTTTTACTGATGATTTTTTCTAGTTCTGTTGCTGTTTCTATTTCATGTACAGCAGTTTCTAACATTTTCATACGTGTATATTTTATTATAATATTATCTATCTGGCTTTACAGTATTTTCTTCCAGGACAATTTCGTCAATAGCTTTTCCCGGGTAAATCATGGGAAAAACATTAGCTTCTTTTTCAATTTTCACCTCCAAAAGGTAAGGACCGTCATGTTGCAACATGGTATTAATTGCCCCATTCAGGTTCTCACGATCACTTACGATATTGCTCTCAATCCCAAAGGCTTTGGCCATGAGAGGAAAATCAGGTGTTAGCATGTGGGTTTCTGCATAACGTCTGTTATTGAATAATTCCTGCCATTGCCGCACCATGCCTAAGAAATTATTATTAAAAATGACAATCTTAACCGGAAGGTTGTATTGAAATATTGTACCTAACTCCTGCACAGTCATCTGGAAACCTCCATCACCGGTAAACAAAACCACCGTTTTATTGGGTTGACCAACCTGTGCTCCCACGGCTGCCGGCAGACCGAAACCCATTGTGCCTAATCCGCCCGAGGTAATAAAAGTATCCGGTCTTTTAAACTGATAGTATCGTGCCCCCATCATCTGGTTTTGACCTACATCAGTAACTATAATAGCTTCCCTGTTGGTTTTCACCGATATCATATTTACTACTTCACCAGCCCTGATCTTACCGGTTTCAGGAAAACACTCCCTGTAAATTATTTTTTCGATTTCTATATTATGCAATTTTGTAAATTCATTACGCCATGATTTATTATAGGTTTTATGTATTTCCGGTGTAATTTTATTTAAAAAGTCTTTAATATTGGCATGGATAGCCAGATCAGCCTTTACATTTTTATTTAATTCTGACTTGTCAATATCAATATGGATAATTTTAGCCTTTTTAGCATAGCGCGCAATATCACCAGTAACCCTGTCGTCGAAACGCATTCCTGCAGCGATAATCAGGTCGGCCTCATTTGTAAGTACATTAGGAGCATAGTTGCCATGCATACCCAGCATACCCACAAAGTAAGGATTATCCTCCCTTATTGCCGATTTTCCAAGTAAAGTAACCGCTACAGGCATTCCTGTTTTGTTCACAAATGCTTCAAGTTCTTCACATGCGCTGGCAATCAGTATCCCATGTCCGGCAAGCAACAAGGGTTTTTGTGCTGCTTGTATTAATCCGGAGGCATTACGCAAATCACTTTTCTTAAGTTCAGGTTCAGGATTATACGATCGTATAGATTTTATTTGTTTATAATTGTAATCAAATTCCTGTAACTGGGCATCTTTGGTAATATCGATCAAAATAGGACCTGGCCGTCCTGTGGTAGCAAATAAAAATGCTTTTGCAATGGTATCGGGTATTTCTTCAGCCTGCGTAACCTGAAAGTTCCATTTGGTGACAGGCATGGAAAGGCTTATCATGTCAGTTTCCTGGAATGCATCGGTGCCCAGCAGGGACGATGGAACCTGTGCAGTAATAAATATAACTGGTATAGAATCGAGATTCGCATTGGTGATACCTGTTATAAGGTTAGTAGCTCCGGGGCCCGAGGTAGCGAAACAAATACCTGGTTTTCCGGTAACCTGAGCATACGCCTGTGCCGCATGCGCAGCGCCCTGTTCATGCCTAACCAGGATATGTTTTAAGACATGGTTTTTATCATACAACTTATCGTAAATGGGCATCATAGCCCCACCCGGATACCCGAAAATGGTATCTACATCTTCTTCTATCAGGCATAAAAGAATAGCTTCTGCCCCTGTAATTCTGGCTGTATTTTCCATTTCATGCAGTAATTTCATTAATTATTTTATCGTCCGATTTTAAAATTCCGTTTACATAATCTTCAATTAAATTTTGAGGTGTATTTATTGGTATACCAACAAACAAGTTAATTTTAAAGCTTGAAAACATGCTGATTATTTTTTTATCAACCTTGTAAGCAATTATATCAGTTATGCCTTGTTGAGATGCCCACACCGGTAGTTTTGCCAGCTCTTTATCCGGTGGGACTTCAATTTCATTGCTTTGGATTTTTTTACCTTTAATTTCAAATATTTCGTAATGACTGCATTGACCGAAATATTCACTTAATCTGCCCTGTACTACCGGAATTGCTACCCGCTTCATTTTGCAAAAAGTTTTGATACAAAATTACAGGCAAACATAACTTAAACAATAAAACGGGGTTTTCAGGTTCCATTTGGGAGACTGAAATATTTCAGCTTTTTACCTGTTAAAATACAGGTTATAAATTGTTGCTTCACATAACCTAAAATCTCTATATAAAAAAACTAATCTTACTTATAAATTGAAAGTATTTTATAAAAAAGTTACTTGTTATTTGTTTTCGTTTGGTATTTTTGTGATATTCTTTTTAAGAATATTCTTATAATAATGTCAGAACCACAAAATATAGAAAATTGCACTAAGTGCAAAAAAATATCACAATGTTTTCAATACTTATATCCTGAAGAACTTGAGTTTATAAGTAAAAGAAAAACACAACTGACCTATTTACAGGGTGAGAACTTATTCAAGCAGGGTGCATTTGCACCTTATGTAATGTATATTGTTGAGGGATTGGTGAAGATTTACCTGCAAACAGGCAGTGATAAGCAAATTAATATACGGTTGTCCAAAGCTGGTGATTTCCTGGCTTTTTCTTCCATTTTTGGTGAAAATATTTATAATTATTCTGCAGTTGCAGTAAAAGAATCTACAATATGTATGATAGATAAAACAGCCTTAATGCACCTCCTGCAAAAAAACCCCGACTTTGCGATGCTTATCACATCAAAAAATTGCAGGAACGAAGGCCATTTATTGGAAGTTATCAAAAATATTTCTTACAAACAGATGCGCGGAAAATTAGCCACTACCCTGCTTTATCTCTCTGCTGATGAATTTATTAAGCACGATGTTTTTCAGTATATGACAAGGCAGGATATTGCCGATTTTGCATCTATTTCCACCGAAAGTGCCATTAAGTTTTTAAAGGAGTTTGAAAAAGAGGGTATATTGAAACTTGACGGGAAAGATATCAAAATTGTTGACATAGAAAAGCTGTGGGAGATTGGAAAAAGGGGATGAAAATAACTAAATACCGCCAATAAAATTTAAAATTGCGATTGAAATAGCGCTCATACTAATCACGGCGGCCCATTCGTCAACGCCTGGTGACGGGATGAATTTTTACCCGGGATTGTGGTTTGAAAATAATTACCAGAATTGTGGCTTTGCAGAAAAATTCATAAAAAATCATATATTAAATATGTATTCTGTTAATTTTAAATGCTTCGATTATTTGCGAATATTGAGGTAATCACCATTCATTACTTATTTTTTTCAGGTATAACTGATGATGGTAAGAACCTTCTTTAAACATGATTTTTCCGCACTTGGGGCACCTGTTCTCCCTGCAGGGTACTCCACTTTCATGGGGTATCTGGGTATTACAATGCACACAAATGCAATATTCGTTTTTTTTATACCTCCTCTGCATTTCCTTGTTTAATATTTAATTGAACAATATTATCCGAATCACATATTCTGCAATGTTTAGCAGGTTTCATGGTAATCATGGTCTCGTGGCAATTATAACATCTGTACCAGTAATCATCAGTAACATAGTTACCACCCTGTATAAATATGGCCTTGCCTTCCACGAAAGCTTTAGCAATATTTTTTCTGGCTTTATCATAAAGCCGTGTAAAGGTAGGCCTGGAAATATTCATTTTCTGAGCAGCTTTTTCCTGTGTAAGTTTTTCATAATCGGCCAATCGAATGGCTTCGTATTCTTCATAAAGCAAAACCACAGGTTCTAGTTTACGCATCGGCACACCAAAAGGTTTAAATCCTTCCATTGGCGGGGGCATTGCAATTCTTCTATATCTTCTGCGATTCGGCATTATTTTTGTTTGTAGTCAAGATTAAATTTTATCCCAAAATTAATATTTCTTCCAATATTATAAAAACCTACATCCTTCAATGTGGAAAGATGGTCGGCATAGCCTTCATATTATAATCTTATAAAGAAAAAATACCTTAACCTGAGCACTCACGAATTTCTGTTTTTCAATTGCTCAACAACCAGTTTGTATTTTTCATGTATCATGGTTCTATCAAATTCCCAGAATTCTTTGAGCAATTCTTCAAGTTCATCTTCTGAAAAGTATTCTTCAGAGTCAGGGAAGAATATCTTATCTTCCTTCTTAATATGTTCTGGATAGAATTCGACCAACTGACCAAGCTTTTCTATAATAGTATTTATTGTATTATTTCCACAGCTATAATTATCTCTTGCTTCCACAAGTTCTCCGACTATCCTTCTGCCGTATTTATGTTCTGCAATGAGCTCATTCATAACTTTAATATCTTTTTCAGACATATTTTTTTTAACGCAATCACGAAATAATATATCTTCTTCTTTTCCATGATGCGTTTTATCTGCATAAATTCTTATAAAATCAACAGCTGTGTCTATAAAAACAATGTCAACATTATTTGTCTCCTTAATTTTCAATATTTCCTTTCTGATTATCTCAATCATTTTTTCAATTAAACGATGCTCAATCATTAATAATCCCCTGGGTTTCATTTTATATTGCTCCTTTATTTATTATTTTATACAAACATTAATTGTCAAAATTATTATTAATAATAAGTATTTCAATAATCAGCCAAGAAATTAATAATACTCGTTTTATTATCGAATATTAATAGACTCCTGTTTAATACGATTTATATAAAAATTACTAAAATAAATTCTCGCGGATAAAGATTCTATTTTAAAACCGGATAATGTATCTTGGGTTTATCATTTGTAACCCAGGGTAATTCTTCCCAGGTTAATGTTTTTTCACTCTCATATAAAGCTTTAAATTCCTGGTATTGTCTCCACCGCCCGGATGGAGCTCCCCAGCACATGAACCATATCCACCGCGGTTGACTTTCCAGAATTTCAGGGGTAGGTAGCGGGCCCACTTCACCCAATGCAACCGGCTTGTTACCGGCCAGTTCAAGTAGTTGCTCATAATCTTCCCGGGCAAATCCACCGCGATAAACATCTGTCGCAAAAATATCAACAACATCATCTCCCGGGTAGCACTTATCATAGGGATATACATTTTCTCTTATTTCATTGGCATTATATACCCAAATCAGATTATTTATTCCGTGAAAATTAACAAGGCGATCAAAAAGCATACGGTATAACTTTTTATAGCCATTATCACCATCCTTTTTACCCCACCAGAACCAGTCGCCGTTCATTTCATGGTATGGCCGCCATAGCACAGGAATATCAGCATTCCTTAGTTGCTTAAGAAAAAAAGCGATCACATCTACCTGTGATTTCCATCTTTCATTAATCTCTGTGCCCGGAGTAATAAGATCTATCCATTCCTTATCTGTAAGGTCACCCCGTACGGACTCATCAATAGTTACCGGTTCATCTTCAATGGGACGTACTGCATGCCACATAATAGTATTAATAAATCCTTCATGGTACCTCCTTATGGCCTCATCCACAATCTGCTGCCGGTAGTTAATTCCATCCCATGTTCCTGGCGCACTAAAGCCGAAATCCTGTCCGAATACAGCAGGATAATGTCCTAACATCTTTTCTACTCCGGCAAGATTTATTGATCCGAAAAGGGGCTCACAGTGCTGACCTGTAAGTGTATATTTACCGGAGATACTGTAAATATATTGCAGCAGTTCCACTGCTTCAGGTGATGCATCAGGTGTTGCAGGTCTTATTAAGTCTTCCTGTGGAAAAATCAATGAAGAAGAAGTACAGAATAATAACATACATAGTAAAAATGTAACTTTTCTGATTCTCATAATTTGATCCTCCTTTTTTAAATCATAATTCAATTAATTATTAAGAAATATAATGAAATTATATAGCCTGTTCAGGGTAAAGGACTTAATCCTTCAAATTTAACCACCCAGGTTCCGTCCCCTGGAAATCCCGGTGCATAAACTGCTGGTGCGCCATCCCAGCCGGCAGCCATCATAGCCACAGCTGTCAGAAGTCCCCCGTTTCCGGGTAAATAGACAGGAAGCCTTTCATCCTGATAATTGTGGCCGTTATTTAAATAGGTATTCTTTTGTACATCCATAAGTAATGCATCTATTGCCAGGTCCGGGCTGCCAACACGGGCAGCGGTCATCGCAATTAATGGGAAATCCCAGCCCCATGTGCGTTCCCAGTTCCATAATTGCATTACTTTTTCAAGTGTTCTGCGCATTTTGTTAATATCAACCGAGTCATTCGGAAGCATACCATATACTCCCAGCAGTGATGGATGATCGATTCTTTGAAGGCTGTCTGTAAAAGTGTTTAAAGCTGTTTCAGCATTCTGGTATAATTCATTATTAACGGGCAACTCTGAAAGGTTGTAAATAACATGGTCCCACTTTTCAATACGGTTAAGCCCAAGCCGCTCACGCCATTTTTGCGCCGTTTCCAGTCCGTATGACCAATATGACAATTCGAAAGCCGGATTTATTGTTGAAGTTGCTTTATGTATTTCCTGGGCAGGGATGAGAGGCGGACCAAGAACATATCTGCCATTTTTTCCATCCCATTGTGCATAGGAAGCCATAAATTCGGCAGTTTTAAATACAATATTACTGTATTTTTCCAGAGTGGACCGATCTTTCCTGCCCCGGTATAAAAGTTCTGCATAATATACAGGATGTGGTTGCTGCCATATCAGGAACACCCCTACTTTTGAAGGGCTTTCCCTACCATCATATCCTATCATTTTAGGCCATCTGACACCTTCATACCCTTGTCGTTCTGCCTTTTGTCTTGCCATTGGCATAATAGTTTCGTACCATGCCAGACTTTTCTCCAGAAGTTCAGGATGTCCCCACAGTGCGAAGTGCACAGCATGCCACCAGTGCATTTCGAGGTGGAACTTCCCGTACCAGCTGTTGAAGGTCAGGCCTGTCTCTTGTGGTGGCATTGTACCCGCACACTGTATTGCAGTTAAATACCTGGATAAGATAATTCGTCTTTCCAGTTCGTGTGCCCTTGAATCTTTACTCCCTGATAAATCTATAGCCCCTCCTGTCTCCCAGAAATTTTGCCAGCTTGAGCCGGCAGCTTTCAGTGTTTCCGGAGCGTCAGGAAGTTGTCTTATATCCTTTCCTTTTGAAAAGTAACATATAAAATTAAAGCGGTTCCTGCTGTTTATAGCCAGCAGAAATGAATGTTTTGCAGTCCGCTTAAATTCTGCAGTACCTCTCCATTTAATGTTCACAAAATATTTGTCAGAATCAAGTGTTCGTTCAATAACAACAGATTTGTCATTTTGAAATACTATATCAGAAGTATGCTTATCAGGGCTTTCCCAGTTAGCTGCATTCTTTCCCCATGATACCGACCCGTATGGAAAATCAAATTCAATATTAACACGACCTTTTTGAAGCAGTTTAGACTTAATACTAACAGCAATCTGATCTATTTCCGGATGACAGCATGTTTTAACAATTATTCTGTTATATTCAATATCAAAGGAACTTTTAATAATTCCTTCCCAGATATCAGATGATTGATTGATATTCCTTATGTCTGATATTTCAACTTCCGTGCTGTCAGATTTAATTATCTTAAAGCCAATTCTTCCAAGATGAAGCCTGTGAGGATTGGATCGCAGCCATCCCCCAGCCTCACTATTCTGCATTGAAGCATATGACACCTGTCTGCCATAGGTATTATAATACCTGAAAGTCTGATCTAAAGTGTAATTCTGTGAATCAGGGCATGTATGCCATCCCCACTGGGATTGTGTACATAATGGAATACCGCTTTCATAGTACCCGGGAAAAGTCTGTAATCCGGTAATATCAACAGTATAGGCAAATTCGCCATTTCCCACACTAAAGGGTGAAAGTGAGTCAGCTTTATTAAGAGTGGGAATATGGCGCTCCACTAGTGCCTTACGGTTTATGTGATCTCTGCTGTTTTTATTCGGAATATTATTCTGACATGAAGATAAAATAATACAAACACTGAAAAACAATATAAGTAGTATATTATTCACTATACTCACTAATTGAAGGGTTCAGACTAAAGTAATTTTATAAATATTCCGAATAATAAAATTGTTAGCGTTAGCTTCATTTAATTAATATCTTTATCAATTTGGTATTCGGTTCCAGGTTCTTAAGGTTTTTTCTGTCCCATTCAACGATTCTGAAATCACCCTTGTAATCCCAGTTTGCATAGGCAATACAATTTTCTCTGAAAATATCTGTTATATCCTGATAATATTTCAGTCTTGTTTCTTCCTGTATTGATGGAAGGCAGCCAAACTCATTGCAGTAAAGCTGCAACCCCAGTTCCTTTGCTTTATCAATGGCTTCCTGGAGAATAGACTGAAGTTTATCTTTATTATAAACATCTCTTGCTTTCTCTTCCTCTAACCTTAACATAAGAGCTTCATTTGTTTTATCAACGTATTTTTCAAATGCTGAATCGGGTATGCACTGCCCGGGGTACTGAACCGGTCCGTTGTAATATTGTGCAGGAGACCAGTATGCCTTATAATGTGTTAAAAAGTAGGGATGATAGGTATGAACGCTTAATATTATATTTTTGTCGTTCTCCGGCACTTTAAGATATGGGAATGTATATGGTTTCTGCCACATGTTTGAGCCGATTATTATAACCCTCTCCGGTTCTTTTTCCCTTATTATTTTAACTGCCCTGGCAATAAGCCTGTTCCATTGTTCATGATCCGGGGCAACAGGTTCGTTCATTATTTCATAAGCAACCTTATCATTCGGATAGTCACTCAAGTATTCCGACAGATTTTCCCAGAGCTTCATAAGATTATTCTGTGCAACTGTGTCACTCCATAATGTCATTTCACCTTCGTTATTTCTTGCATTGAAGTGATGTGAACGCAAAATATGAAGGTCGATAACAGCTCTGAGTCCGAATTCTGCGCACCAGCTGAGGCAACTTTTGACATATTTCAGTGATCGCTCAATGATATCACCGTTTTCATCCCAGAGCTCTTGCTCATCAATTGGAATTCTAATGTGATCAAAGCCAAAGCCGTGTATGAGTTTTATATCTTCCCTTGTTATAAACTTATCCTTTGGAGACCATTCCCTTGTCTGTGACATCCAGTGGCTGAGATTTACTCCTTTTCGTATTATGAATCCGGATGGATTTGTTACATACTCAGGTGTATCTGACTGTACTGTATCTTTATTTAAATGGCCTCCCTCTCCTGATTTTCTCCCGCATGAAAACATAGTTAAAATTACAAGTATAAAGTAAAGTAAGGTAACAATTTTTTTTCTCATGATATAATTCTCCCTTTAATTTAGCATAAAGTGCTATTGCTAAAATAGGCATAAAACATTTAAAATAAAGACTGAAATTTGTATTAATTACAAATCAGATTAGAAAAACAATAGCAAAATTGTAATTGTGAGAAAACTATTTACTAATAAGAAAAATAGGGGACCTACAAGCTTTCTCATGTTCTCTGAAAGAACAGTTATTTCTATTTAATAATTCTCTTTTTAACAAGGTTCCATGACTGTGTTATCAAAAAGCTTTCATCCATATTTTTTACCATTTCCTTAAATCGTTTCATTGGGATCGCAAAACTTAAAGTATTTGCCGGAACACAGGGCCGTGCAGAAACATCAAACATCCCTATAACACATTTTGGATTTTTCAAATTCGACTCATTTAACGGAAAACTAATTATAGAGGAGCATCCCGATCCCATAGGTGCAATAACACCATGTTGATCAGCTATATCAAAATTTGCTAATGTAAAAAGACCTGATAAAATATCAGGAGTAGCAAAGAAGATAATAACCAGAGGCTGGTCTTTTTCCGATAATTTATCCCATCGCTTGAATACCAGATACCTTGCAGGTGCTTTAAAAGGTGTATTTTTTCTCAGAAAATCTTTTACCAAATCCGGTGATTTTTTATATCGCTCACCTTCCATTTTACCAGGGATGCCGTAAGATAAGAAATATTCAAAATCTGGCCGCAGACTTTGCGAAAAACCAGAATAGCGCTTGCCCCCTAAGCATCCGGGACTCTCCGAACTATATATAAAAGTATAACCCTCCCTGACACGATTTAAATTACAAATCAAACACCGGTGTTCTTCCTTAGTTTCACTGACCTCTTTCTCAGAAACTTCATCAGTATAAAAATACGCAATGGGTAACCCTGCCTCATTAAAATATTTTTTCCATTGAAGCAGGAATAATTCTCTAAATTCTAAATCCATAATAAAATCTTTTATGCATTTGGGATGAATTTCTCTATCAAATATAATTATATTATGAGTGTAAAAATCCGGTTATTTCTCTCTATTGTTGAAAAAAGTAACCATTCGATTGTAAAAATTATACTATTTTTAATTAAAATTTCATCCATTAGTTAAAAGTGTTAATTTTGTATTAAACCTTCCATAATATTATGATTAGCTACACAAAAGATAAACTGGAAAAAATTGGCAATGCAATAATATATTTTACACAAAATATTCCGGATTTATCAAAAACAAAACTTATTAAATTATTGTATTTATTGGAGGAATGCTTCATAAAGAAATATCAACTTCCCTTCCTGGATATTGAATTTGAAGTATGGCAAGCCGGGCCCGTTAACAGGGAAATATTTATTGAATTATCAGATGAACCTTTAATGTTAAAAGATTACATTATTAAAGAGCTTGATGAAGATGCAACATACATTAAACCCAAACAAGAGTTTTCAGATAATGAGTTTTCAGATAATGAGTTTGAAATGCTTGATTTTATAATCAAATCTTTCGGAAACAAAACTGCCGCTGAATTGGTCAACCTAATTCATAAAAAAAGTTCACCCTGGTATATCATTGCCGAAAGAACCGGATTACTAAGGGCTTTTAATGACGGTTTATTAAACTCATCTGATATTAAAATTGATTTAAGTGAGTTTTATTGCGATAGCAAAAAGACAAGTGAGCAATATAGAGAACAAAAAATGTTTAACCGGTTTGCTCAACAGTTCTCTATTTAATGTATACAGCAGGTAACATTCTATATTTTACTCCATTCTACTTTCCTGATGGTGGTTCTGCAGCTAAAAACAAGTATTTTATTATACTTAAGATTGATAATGACACAGGAATAATAGCAAGTTTACCAACAACAAAAGATCATATTCCTGATTTTATTGAAAAAAACATGGCTGCATAAATGTCGATAGCATAATCATGGTTTAAAATAATAACCTTTACCATCGCAAACCAGACAATCAGGGATTTGTCCTTTACACATGCATTCAAATGCATTTTCGGGTAAATAGTTTTGATTTTTTTTCTTCTCATTGATAAACAAATCTATACCCAGCCAATCATCCCAGCTTATCCATCCTTTTAATTTATAAGCAATGTTTGGGAATGCATAAATGTTCTCAGGCTTTTTATATTTATTCAATAATCCTTTACAATAATTTATCCATTCGTTATATGATTTTAGCTTTAAATTCCTGATGAATTTTCTTGTGGTTTTGAAATTTTTAAAAGCAATTCCGGTTCCTAACCAGTCTTCCCATCCTTTCCAGCCTTTATTGCAATATTCAAGATCAGGTTTTACGGGTATAGTTAACCCATATTTTTCATTAATAGAACTACCCTGCTTTATGTATTCCTGCCAGTTAGAAGTATTTTTTAATCTTAAACATCTTACAAAATCCCTTGACTCCCGGAATGATGAGTATTGTTTCCTGTACTTTTTATCCATAAGCCAGTCACTCCAGCCACGCCAGCCTGTGTGTCTGTATATTTCATCAGGATTGGGAGGAATATTCGCAGGCAGGGTATTATTAAGCTTACCCTGTATAAACTTGTTCCATTCCTCTTTGTATTCTAAATTAAGCGTTCTTACAATTTTTCGTGCCTCCTCAAATGATAACCATTTACTCCTATTTGGGGAATCCCACAAACCAGGTGATTTCACATTGGACTTTTCAGAACACATTTGCTTATAATTTAAATTTTTTGCAAAGTATATTATAAATTAATGAAAGTCCATTTTTCAGAGTATAAAATTCAATTAACTTAATCATGTCAACAACCGGTATTCATATACTAATAATAACAGGTAAATCGGTTGTCGATACTATTTATTTTGTATTTTCAGGAGTGGTACACATTTGAATATCGAAGCTGGTATACTTTGCAATATATTTAAGATAATGATTATTATGTATTAATTTACTTAAGGTATTTAAACTAAATTCTGTTATGATTTAAATAGAAGAAAGAAAATTTTTAAGGTCGTTTTTATTAGTAAACGAAGTAATGGCTACATGATCGTAATCATTGCAGTTAAACCTGTCTGCCGACAGGCAAGATTCCTGTGAATGTTGAACTGCTTTAAGCATTGAACTGACATTTTTATTTATATGCTTAAATTGCCATTTAATGTCAGCTGTTTTCAGATATTTTAAGAACTCATCGGCAAATGACCGGGATATAAAGGTGATATTGGTGAAGTCAAAAATATAACGTTCCTTAGCTTTCAGTTTAACATTTTTACTAAGCTTATTAATAGCCCTTCGGGTTGAAATATGCGAAGGGAAAAAGTCCTGTATGTATACTGTTTGCTTCATACCATAAAAGTATTAATTTTTATTTTTATAACAAAGATCATTCAATGTAGTTTGAATAATTAAATCCTTTTGGTGTTATTTTTGGTATTCTTAAGGCAAGCATCGTGCCATTCCACACCTTCCACAATCCTTATTTCCTCATCCATAAGGCCGTAGAGCTGGTAGACTATTTGATCAATCTCAGAAAGTTAAAATACTAACCGTTGCTGGCCTGACTTTTGCTCAATATAATACAGGATTCTCCTGGAATAGAATTGATTTTTCAACCTTCTAATATCACCCAAGACTGTTTTTTCTAAAGGGAAAAAACTTATCATAATACGGTTATAGTATTCAAATTGGCTGTTTTTATTCTTTGGATTGTCAATAATTCTTTTAAACAAGTCAACATACAGATCAGCTAATTCTTCTCGATATTTTGAGCTTCCACTTTTTTTGATACCATGAATAATGCTTGTGCTTACACCCAATAAAACATCACATAATTGAATTAAATTTGAACACCTATCTTTTTTATGATCTTTAGGTAGAAAGGTAATTTTGTTGCAATTGAATAGAATGGTTTTATCTTTTTCCAGTTTATAGAAAATATGCCGGGAAAAATAGAGATGGTTTTGCTGCTGACCTTCCTCATGAAATATGTTTTCGACAATAATCTTTCTCCCACCGAAAAATGTTTTTAAAGCATATAAAAGAGTGCTTCTAAAGAATCGATTATATTTACTATTGAATTCGTCGTCTGTATTGAATTCTTCTCTAATCAGATAAGAATCATTTAACCCAAGTATATAGGAATAAAATTTCCTTCTGCTTTTATTGGGATTAAGGATATACTCAAACCATCGTTTACAAATATTTTTTGTATCAGCGATTCTTATTTCGCACCAATGCACTATTTTATTGTTCTTTTCATAATAATTGGAATTTTTGTTAAAGTTGCCTATAAATCTTTCGTATATAATGTCATCAAGCAAAGGATGGTCTATATCTTCGACAACTATCCCGATATAATTCCATACATTGTTAGTGTAAGGACAGAGCTTCCCCTGAACTTCATCTGCATAGATATTGATACGAATTGGGTCCTGATGATACTCGTTCCCAAATAAATCCCTCATTATTATTAACTCTTAACGATTTTAATTTCTTCCTCAGTCAGGCCTTTAAGTTGATAGACCATCTGGTCAATCTCCCGCTAAAGCTTGTTTTTTCAAAAATTATCTAATGTTATATTTATTTTTTCTTTGTTCGAATGCGACCCTTCCTCCATCCAAGATTTCACAAGCGTGTTCACACACGCCTTGAGATTTGAGTGTATCTTTACATTTTTCGTCTTTTGTTTTTGTATATTCAAGACTACCAGTAAGATAATTGAATTGTCTCCCATCTATATTTTCTCTATCAGTTCCATGCCTATTCGCAATAATTACCTGCTCAGAATCTGATCCAATTGCTAGATTTGCATTGTGACTTACCATAATAATCTGTCGTTCTTTTTTCTTTTTTTTCAAAAATGGAACAATATCATCGTAAATTGACCTGCTATCCAAATCGTCTTCCGGCTGATCAATCAACAACGGCCAAATATCTTCGGATTCTGCAAGTATTAACCTTAGTAGGAACAACGCTCGTTTCCCCGGTGTCATTGTTGGTTCAGAAAATCCACCAATTTTATCTCCTTCCATTTCGGCATTAAAGAGAATTTTTTCGTTCAGTGTTAAAACATCTCGAGCAACCTGTATTTTTTCATTCCCCTTAATTATTTTTTGCTCACCTGAATACAGAGCAGATAAAAAATCACCTGGGGTTTCTCTGATCTTACCGATAATCAATGTGCCACTATCAATGAAATTAGATTTTCCCTTGATGTATATTTTTTGCGTGACTTCCTCAAGGTTTTCATCAAACCCATATTCCATTCCAAATTTAATACCCTCAATAGCGCTCTGATCTGCGCTATCTATATTTGTTCCCAATTCTTTTATAAGAGTATTTCTTTTATCCATACAAGATTTGATGACTTCCTCACATTTTTCTAACTTAACTTCCAAATTTTTCTTTTCGATCGCCGTCTCATTGATTTTTTTAATTTTTTCTTCATGCTGGTTTAATCTTTGAACATGCACCTCCAGTTCAACATTTTTCTGATATTTCTCGATAAGATGTTTATTTTTCCCCTTAATTTCTGAGGTAGTTTTCTCCAAATCCGACTTCTCTTTTTCGATCATTCTTTTATAATATAGAATCTTCTTATTGACATCTTTCAGAATCCCATCCTCTTTTTCCTTCAAGAACATACTAATTGCATCTTGGAGACCCTTCGGTAAACTTGCCAACGCTGGAGAAAGAGTAATCTTTAATTCATTAAAAAAATGCTGTTCTTCAGAAACATTAGAAATTTGTGAGATTTCCATATTTATTACATCTATTCTACCCGCATGTTTTAATAGATCAGCATTAATTTCTTGATACTGCTTTAATTCTTCATTGCTCAACTGATTTTTCTCTTTCAAATTTTTTATTTTTAATTCAATCTCTTCTTTCACTTTTTCAATGGCTTCCTTATTTCCCAGATTCTTAAGTTGCTCGTTAAGTAATTTGATAGATTCAGAAAAATCAAACCAATTATCAATTTGACCCGAGATTTGCTGATTATATAAACCTATATTTTTTTCTGCTTGTTCGTACTTAATTTTAAAATCAGGGAGAACTTTAAACAAAACGGGTTTGATTTTTTCTTTGATTTCATTTGAATTTTTACTTTCCTTAAATAAGTGATTCTGGGGGATGTAAACAATTTTCCCTGGGCTTTCATCATTTGATTTGCCATTACCCCACTCAATTGAATGTTCAATATTTATTTTCTTCCAGTGATAATCTTCTCCTTCTCCCGGACCTTCAACCAATTCTTCGGCCAGTTCTTCATCGACAGAATGTGCTACATAAGCAAGTAGCGCTGATTTGCCTGAAGACCGGCTCCCTATAATTGAACAAAAGTTTTTATTAAACTCGATTTCTTCAGGAAAATCATTTGTATTGGTAAATCGAATCTTTGATATAATTTTGTATCCATCTTTTTGATCAGGCTCAACCGGGTTTATTTTAACACGTTCACCAGGTTCAGGCTCATAGATAATTTGCTTTAATCCTTTAAAAGTTGGGTCGGCTTTGATCCATGTATAATCATTAGTTTTTCCACTTGATGGATGAAACAGATTTTCTTCAGTATGCGCATCTGAACCCCAAATGCACGGCTTATAATTCCTAAAACGATTAAAGATTTCATCTTTTGGTGTATCTTCTTTTTGGCCCAACAAGAATTGGATATCATTATCATCGTTAGAAAAGCACACATCAGATAAATTCAATAGATTCTGTCTTATGTTTCCAGCTCGGGACAAATCCTTTTGCTTGCCCTGCCAATTAAAAGCAGATAGACCACCCGCACCTTTGTTCGCAATGATTATCAAATATTTATCATCATTGATCCCGGATTTCTTCAAGATCTTTTTAAATTTCTCAATACCATCATCGAAAATAGAACTAGAGAAAGTAATTACTTTTAGTGCTTTATTGATTAGAGTGTTCTTCTTTTCATCATTAATAGAACATAAATCTAAATTTGCATCATAATGTCCGTTATTTTCTTCAGCGTTCCCAATTCTTATTAAATCATCGGCTTTGCAGTTTAAATCAAAAGACTGGTATTTGATCGTTAATTTTTCCAGAAATGAATTTCGAATTGTTGAAGGTAGGATATCAGGAGAAAAAACCACATGAATATTTACAGATTCATTATCACTTGTAAAATTTTCCAATCGCAATTCGACTACAGGAAAGAGATAAAGCAATATGTCATTGCTTAGTTTTATGCAAGGTCTTATCTTTCTCGAGTCTTTTTCACATTCTCCCAATAGTCTTTCATAACCATCAACGGAAAAATAGTCGTTGATCCCTACCACCTCTACGTCATGTGCAACAGCTTTTTCTTTAAGCTTTTCAATATATGTATCCCAGCCATCAAAGTCATTTTCATAAGAAACAGGCGTATGCACATGCAAATCCCATTTCCGCCATTCAGAACCTTTTTTAAATTTTGTATTATTCATAATGAATTCTCTATAATTTTAATTTCTTCCTCCGTCAGGCCGTATAGCTGATAGACAAGCTGGTCAATCTCCCTCTCCAATCCTCTCGTATCCGCATGCGGATTCGCTCGCTTCGTTACAAAGATGCGGTCTACAAGTTCAAGGATTGGCTTTTGTTTTTCATCAGTTGCTTGAACTATGGGAAATTCTTTCACATAGTTGTTAATCCAGCGGTTTACTCCCATACCGCTTGTTTCAGCAATAAGTCCTAAGTAAAAATAAATCAATCTAGAATTAAGTATGCCAAGCAAATATTTAACGTCAATTGCAGACGGGGGTAGTAAAAAATATGCTGAGTTCAATAAATACATTTCGTCTACACATAAAGCAAAACGTCCATTGTCAGTTAATTCTATCCATACAATTTTATGTTTCTTAAAATCATCAAAGAATGCGACTGCTCTTAAGTTTGTCCAATGTTGACCTTGAGCACCGCGTTTTTTGAATGATTGTCCAAATCCGTCGAGATATTGATATATGTCAGGATAATCCTTCTTAACATTCACTCCATTCTTTGTGAGCAAAATATATAAATTAGGAAATTCATACCTATAACGAAAAATGTCTCGCCCTCGTAAAATCGGCTTAATTATTTCAGCGTTTTTGTGGTTTAGTATAATAAATTCTTTTCTTTTGTTTTCATCGATAATAAAAGCATCGTTTTTGCCCGTTGCTAAACCAAGCCGAATTTTTGCCCCAAGTTGCTCAAGAGTTTTTCCAGCCTTCTTAATTTTCTTTTGTATTAATACTTTTTCTGTCTCAATTAGACTCCATGATTTTAATTCAAATATTTCTTGAGTGTAATAAAAACCCCTTGCTGTTACATATCCTGCAAAATTCTGAATGTCACCAGAGAAGGGTTTATTAAAAACAAAACACTTTCTGCCAATTTTGTCTTTTGTTGAAATAAGGATTGCAACGTTTACAATCGCATCTTCAAAAATCTGGGCATCCTCAAGATTTATAATACCAAGAAGTTCATTTTCATTTCTTAGTAATTTTCTGAGCGGTGATCCATATTCGGCTCGCAAGTATGAATTTGATGTAATAAAAGTCGAAATACCTTTTTTGCTTTGTAGGTTAACTTCTTTCTCAATAAAGTAACAATAAATATCCGCAAATGGTTCGTAAGAGCGGTATTTTTCTTTCAGCAAATTTTTACCAATTGAAATTTTGTCGTGGCTAATATAAGGTGGATTAGCAATCACCACATCAAACCCTCCCTTCCTATGAAACACCTCCGAAAAATACACCTCAAAATCAAATTCCTTATGCCCATTGGTAATCTTACAGATCAGCTCATCAATCTGCTTTTTGTATTCCTGCTTTTTGGTCGGATTGGTTTCGTTGAAATATAGCGGTTTTAAGTTTTCCAGTTCTGTGAAAAGCTGGTTGTTGAACAGATTTTTCTCAACGCCCAGCAGGGAATTTCCGCAAACAATTTTATAATCGAGGTTGGGCAGGGGCTTGATGTTTCTAATGTCCTCCTCATCCACCATCAGCGATAGCCATAACCGCAGTTTTGCAATTTCCACTGCGCCGGGGTCAATGTCCACACCGTAGAGGGAATACTCTATGCACTGGCGTTTGAAATCGTAGTGCTTTCTTTTTTCTTTATTGGTAATGAAAGTGGTTAACACCGTTCTTGCCTTAACAATTTCGTTCATCATGCCCAAGGGGAAGGCACCGGAACCAACTGCCGGGTCGCAGACTGTAATCTCCGCAAGTTTTTGATCAATGAGTCCTGGATTTTTATGTATACTTTCAGGAAGCATTAATTCATAAACAGATGTTTTTTGTTTCCCTTCGTTTATTTTTTGTTTCTTGATCAATGCTATCTCTTCATTCTCACTGATATGCTCACCCATATGAATCAGCATTTCAATATCTTCTTTTAAAATTCCTGTACCAGTATTGTGTTCAATCGTCAGATCCAACTGTCCTTTTTTTATTTTATTACCGAACATATCTAAATTATTATCACCAAATTTTTCATAACTTACCTTATCATTATTCAGTTCATTAAACAGATAATTTATTAAACTCTGCTGGCACATGTAATGCACGATTTCGCGTGGAGTGTAATACACACCGTACTGCTTGTTAAATTTGGTTTCTTCGCCTTTTTTTCCGCTCTTTAAGGCTTTTTTGTACTCCTCAAAGTTGTCGGGACGGATGGCGTTGAATTTTTCATAAGCCTTACCCAGCAGTTCAGGATCAATGGCGACTTCTTTTTCAAGCGGCTCGTCTTCTTTCACTGTAAAATTGTAGCCGTCAAAAATGTCGAAAATACCATCGCCAATATCACCTTCACTCGTCTTTCTTTTATTTGAAAACAGATCGTCCGGTAAACATATGTCAGTATGAACCCAGTTGTAATTGCTAATGGGTTCAAACAGCCCACCATTTAAGAATGGGATCTTACATTTAAAATGATCGTTCCAATGATCAATATCTGACCGGTCTCTTGACAGTGCATCATAAAAGAGCGGCTCTAAAATGTCGTTGAAGAAATTCCTGTAATCACCATGTTTTTTCTCAAACAGCTCTCTTAAAAATTGTTTGGAACCTGTTCCCCATTCAGCATCTCTTGCCACACCAAACCAGCCCTTTTTCTGGAGAAAATAAAGAAAAACAATCTGTCCCAGCAGTTTCTTTGCAAAGGCAACAGTATTTATGCCTTTAGTTTCAAAATCGGCATGGATTTTAGTATCGTTTTTAATTACTTTATCCAGCGCTTCTTTGGTGCGTATAAACAGCTCACGGTATTTGATAAAAAATTCTCTTGTAACTGTTTCAATATTGAAGGCTTCTTCCAGCACTGTAAGGGTCGGATTGTGTTCATCGTCTGCCAGAATTTTAACCAGCCGGCTCTGGGCGGTATGGCTGTTTTCATTGGTACCAACGAGGAAAGACCAGCGCCGGGCAGGGGTGAACTCTTCTTTCACCTTGGTTCTGCCGGTTTTGGTTTGCTCGAATTTGTATTCCATCTTAACCAGCGAAAACCGCCAGTCGCATTCATCCGGTGAGACAAAAGCAACCAAAGCAGCATCCTTTTCATTTGAACTGCCGTATTTCCCCTGTAAATATCCGGCAACAAAATTGCGCTGACTGGAACGTGCATGTTCAAGCGAAGTTTCCTTTTGCAATTTAATTATCAGTATATCAATTCTATTCTCTCCATCATTAAACTTGCCAATCCTCTCAAATGTGCTGATAAACTGCTTGTAAGCATCGGGAATATATTGACCTTGCCGCTGAGGGATATAATCCTCTTCAATGCGATTTAACAGATTTTTAATGAAGCCGGTAAATCGTTCCTTATTAAAAAAATTTTCAAAAGTCTTTTCGATGATTTTTTTTGCTTGTTGTTTATCCATATTTGTCTATTAGAGCCGTTGTTGAGCCTGTTAATTTATAAAAAGTACACTATATTGAAATAAATGGCTTTTGTTTTATTCGGCCATATTCTGATCGAATGGTGGCCAATTCGACCAATTACCGGCCAATTAATTTTTAAGTTCATATTTTGCACCTCTTCCCTTTGTGATCGGCTCGGTTAACAATCCTATTTTAACTAACTTCCTGAGGTCTTCTGTCGCCGTTGTTTTCCCTACATTATTGATCTTTTGATACATAGAGTTATTAATAGAGCCTTCCCCCTTTACATACATAACCGCTTTAATTTGTCTTTCATTCAATCCCATTTTTTTAAGATTTTCCAGATTCCATTTGTCTTTGTAGAAAATCACTGTCATGACCCCATTTTGCTCATAGAAATCCGGTTCTGGCAATCCACCCTCCAAACACTTTTCAACAATCATGTTAGTACCCCTGCCCCAGGCTTCAATAAAGCCGGCATAATAAAAAATGCCCGCCAGCAACTTATTTCTCGGCATGGACAGATGATTCGTTTTAAGCTTTTCCACCGGCACTTCTGGCGGTAAACTGCCGGCATTCATGATGATTAGTTTATCCGGATAGACTCTAACCTGGATCTGCGAAAAACCCCAGTAATCTCGATGAATGAGCGCATTAATAATCGCCTCCCGCAATGCTTCATAAGGATATTCGAGTATATCCCGGCGATGAATGCCTTCATATTTTATATTGCTCAGCAGGTACTTGGTTCGGAGAATTTCCAGCGTATTTTCCAACTGCTGGAACAGATTACCTTTGACAATATCGGTCGTTTGAATATCGGTATCAGTTAAGAAGCGTCCGATCTTTACATATGCGTGGCTATAAAACCGCTGCGGATCTTTCCCAAAAAGAAGAATTGCAGCTCGCTTCAAATGTTGATTTTCGATAAGATTTAATTTCTGCAAAATATTAACGAAATCTGTTTCACGGACAATCGAAGGGATTCGATCAACAGCATATCGCTTAAAATCTTCTATGGTCGGTTTATCGAGAAGATCCAATTCGCCCTTATCGTCAATGGCATCGTCCCAGGTAATACCTGATTTTTTTATCAGGAAGCCGGACAGCTCTTTTCCTCTTAACTCCTGAATTGTGCTACCGCTTCTGATATAAAATTTGCCATTATATGAAATCGGGTCTGATGAAGGAATAATCTTTATCCGGATTATTTCAAGGTCATTTTTCTTTTCTGATTCCACAAAGGGAATGATACCAAGTTTATTACGGATTTTGTTGGGAATGTCTTCCAGTAATTTTTTTGAGTTCGCCAGTCCAACATGTTGTCCCTGGTCATTTAATCCAACAATGAGTTGTCCGCCTTTGCTGTTGGCAAAAGCAGAAATCACCTTCAGGTGTTCATCTCTCCAGATGCTCTTAAATTCTATTCTATGTGATTCTTTATTGGTCATTTGAACCTCCGATTAAATACAAAGACAAAATCACTTCCCGTTTGCCGAAAACTGCCGGATTTTGTTCAGCATAATGTTCTTCAAGAAATTTTGCCGGAATATGTGTTTGAAGCACTGCCAAAACCTTAAAAGGATTGATGATTTCATTCCTAAGACCGTTCAAGGCTTTCAGGGTTTGTTTAGCTGTTTGTTTCGGTATATTGCCTTCCTCAATCCGTTTTAATACTTTATTAAGATACAATTCCTGATCATCAGTAAACTGCCGGGTATTATTAATAGTTACTTTAAGTATTTTAAGGATTTGTGCTGTGCTTTCCCGCCTGCTTGCTGAACCGGGTTTTGGCATTTCCTCAGTAGTTGCAATAATAAAGGCGTTTTTATTTTTATCCAGCATATTGTAGAATTGCTCCTGTAATTTTTTCTTTGGTTCATCGGGATTGCTTTCCAGCAATTTTGCCGCAGAGATAAAATCGAGTTCGGTTGCTTCCGCGTGGTCTGTAGCCAGAAAAAACTTTTGTAGTTTACCTCTGCGGAAATAAGTGAGTAAAGAATCCGTCTGCTCAATGTGATATTTTGCGGTACGGGCTTTTTTAGGCAATCGTTTTATTTTTTCAAACAGGTCAGGGTCATTATCGCGAATCTCTTTGATAGTATGAAGATACTTCAAATCACTTTCCGCTGCTTCGTCTTCTCCTTCAAGAGTCTGCTTTGAAATCAATCTATTGAAGAGTTCGTGTGAACCAATGGGTTCACCTTCGGTTAAAAGCTCGGCATCACCACCCAAAAGGGTCAGAAAGGCATTTATTTTCGCTTCAGCTACCTCTTTAAGCTTAATCTGGTCGTTGGATTGCGCTGTGGGGAAGAAATTAAAGGTGTAAATAGTATCATGTCTGGTATCCACACGGTTTATACGGCCTACTCTCTGCATCATTCTTGTCGGATTCCAGGGAATATCGTAGTTAATGACCGTGTTGGAACGGTGCAGGTTTACGCCTTCGGACAGTACTTCCGTAGAAACAAGTATCCTGTGGTTATCTTTCGGATGACGTGAGCGGACATCAAAATTTTCAATAACCTTGTCACGTGTAGCTTCGCCCGAATCCCCTGTATAGCATAATACGCTACCGGGAAATCTCTCATGAAGGTTTTTGTACAAATAATTGGCAGTTTCCTTTGATTCAGTGAATATGATGAGATGATTTTCTTTAAAAACGGATGTTGATGTTAGCTCCCTCATAAATTTGAGCAACTTCGGGTCACGGTCGATATGTGTCCAGAGCTTTTTTACTTCCAAAAGAATATCATGATCGTGTTGTAAATCGCTTCTCAATACTTCATTGAATTCTGTGCTATCGTACCGTTCCGCTTTGCCCTCATCAATAAGGCGCTGCACTGCTTCATCGTCATCGTTCTCCAAAAGCTCGAAAATTTTATTTATATGCTTTTTACTCACATAAACATTGCCGTTATCAAATTCCCTGATAAACATCTCATAGGAGTGCAGGAATCGATCCACCGAATTCATAAAGGCAAAGAAACTGCTTTCAAGCCGTTTGACCAGCAGGATTTTCATGAATCTGCCCATGTTGCGTTGGGATTGACGTTCCAGTTGATCAATCCTGCCCTGATAATAGAGCATGGGCATGTAACGGGCATACCTGAACTTCTGAGCAATCAGCTCTATGGTTTTACTGAATATCTCATCCTCTTTTTCATTGAGTTCATAAAAAAGCGGTGCAGGCTTTTCAACATAGGGAAATTTCAATCCCTGTCTTATAATATCGTTTGAAAAATATTTCTCAATCTCAGTACGGGTTCGGCGCACCATTAAATATTTAAGGACTTTTCCCCTGATTTCCCGGGAATTTTCTTTTACAATACTGATATATTTATCATAATCTTTCTGGCGATCCAGTTTTTTCAGTTTCTGTCCAAGTCTACCAAAAAATCCTTCCAGATCAGGCAGGTTAGGAATAGTGCTTTTCTTTGCCGGCTGGAATAACTTTAACAGGCTGAGAATATCTTTAGGGGCATTGTTGTAAGGAGTAGCTGTAACCAGGATTACCCTTTTGCCGCGGCAAATCTCCGCCAATTTTTCATAGGTAACCGTTGTTTCAGTTCTAAAACGGTGAGCTTCATCGATAATTATATTGGTGTATTTATCGGTCCCTCCGTATAGTAAGTCATCGAGTTTACCAAGTGATTCAAAATCAGCCGGTATGCGAAAATCAGAAAAAACATTCCGCCAGGAACCGGGATTGGTCTTTTCCAGCAGCACCGGCGGGGCGATGACCAGTGTTCTACCGTCAAGCTGGCCTGCAAGCATAGTAGAAATGTATGTCTTTCCCAATCCAACCACATCCGATATAAAGACACCTCCGTATTCCAGAAGGATTTTTTTTGCATTTAAAACTGCCTGTTCCTGATATTCGAGTTTTTTAAACTCCGGCGGGAGATATTTTACAAACACTTCATCTGTCTGGCCAAGTTCATCTTTAAAATATTCATAGAGAAATTTCAAATAAAGCTGATATGGAGTGATATTTTGACTGAGCCATGTTTTTTCCTGGATGGTTTGAATATACTTTTCGCTCACATCAACGGCATCTTTCCATAATTCTTCAAATTTCTGCCTGGCAAACTCATAATCATTGCAATTTTTCAATTCTACATTAAATTCCAGGTTGTCAATAAGCCCTGCCTGAGTAAAGTTACTTGAGCCTGTAATCACTCGTCCGGTATCCCTGTCGCCTTCACAAAAAGTCATAATGTAAAGCTTGGCGTGGATATTTTGTGAGGGATAAGCTTTTATTTCCAATTTTTTGCTCCTAATCCATTCGATAAACTTAATAACGCCTTCTTCAACTTCTTGTCGGTCTTCTGAATCAATTAGTTCCTTTTCTACAAGCTCTTCCACTCTTTCTTTAGTTTCAGCATGCGAAAATTCCATGACCTGCTGCTTTGGCTTATTAGCCCTGACAAGTAAATCATAGGTTTGACGGTTGGCGCTGATACCAATCAATATTCTTATCTTTTGCGTATTTTCCAGGGATTTATATATGGCATGGAAACCACTGGTATAGAAATAACCCACAAGGCAGTCAAAAAAAGAAGTGTCTTTTATCAATACTTCAAATCTGTCTCTTAAGGTATAGTTTTTATCGTTTGTTAAAAATGATAAATCAGTATTCATAAGCATCTTTATGTGTAATTCATAGCTAATGTTTACTATTCATGTATTTTCTCGATATAACCTCTAACTATATTATATTATATTATATTATATTATAGTATAATAATACTTGTTACCGTTTAACTTTAAATAAATACTAAATTATTAATCAAATTTAAAAATATTTTAAGTTTAAAAAGCTTACCAGATATTAAATAATAATAAGAATAATTAAAATTAGAACATTGTGATGGTATTACATAAAAACCAGAGGGCAGGAAAAAATTAAGTAAATGCAAGTATAAAAATAATTTTATAATCCTCAGCTCCTTATATCAGCAAACTCTAATCCGCCACGGCACTTGCGGTAATCACTTCGCTATTCACTTTCTTTACAAGTCCCTGCAGCACATTTCCCGGTCCGACCTCAGTAAATGAATCAGCCCCGCCGGCAATCATATTTTTCACTGATTGGGTCCATTTTACAGGTGAAGTCAGTTGTAACTTGAGGTTTTGTTTTATTTTTTCAGGATCTGTAGTAGGTAATCCAGTCACATTCTGGTAAACCGGACAAACAGTCTCATTAAAAGGAGTAATATCTATAGCTTTTTCCAGTTCAATTTTAGCCGGTTCCATGAATGGTGAATGAAATGCTCCTCCGACTTTTAATTTTATTGCCCCTTTTGCACCGGCCTCTGTAAGTTTTTTTATAGCCAGGTCAATGCCTTTTATTGAACCTGAAATAACTATTTGACCCGGACTATTGTAGTTTGCAGGAACGACAACTTCATTTGTTTCATAGCAGACTTTTTCAACAATTTCTTCTCCAAGACCTATAATAGCAGCCATTGTTGAAGGATTAATTTCGCATGCTTTCTGCATTGCCTGTGCACGTTTTGAGACCAGATTAAGCCCGTCTTCAAACGATAAGCCCCCTGCAGCTACTATTGCAGAAAATTCTCCTAAAGAATGACCCGCAACCATATCCGGTTTAAATTTATCACCCAGTACTTCCGCCAAAATCACTGAATGCAGGAAGATAGCCGGCTGAGTAACTTTAGTTTGTCTTATATCTTCATCTGTCCCTGAAAACATCAAATCTGTTATTCTAAATCCCAGAATGACATTTGCTTTTTCAAACAGATCTCTTGCCTGGGCTGAATTATCATAGAGGTCTTTTCCCATTCCCACAAATTGTGCTCCCTGACCTGGGAAAATATATGCTTTCATAAATCAGGTTTTAAAATTCCGGGCAAAGGTAAAAAAATTGAATTAAGGAACCATAAATCTCCAAATCAATAATTCTCCAAATCATTAAATCTCCAAATCATTAAATCTCTGATTAATGCAGCTTCGCTCCTATCAAGTGTATAAACTCTTCCCTTGTTCTTTGTTCCTTAAGAAAACAGCCTGTAAACGCTGATGTTGTAGCTACTGAATTTTGTTTCTGAACGCCCCTCATTGCTATGCAAAGATGCAATGCTTCAATTACTACAGCCACTCCCAGTGGTTTTAATGTATTATGAATACAATCCCTTATCTGTACAGTAAGCCTTTCCTGCACCTGCAGCCGCCTGGAAAATGCATCAACAACCCGGGCTATCTTGCTCAGTCCGGTAATAAATCCATTAGGAATATAAGCAACATGAGCTTTCCCAAAAAAAGGAATCATATGATGTTCACATAATGAATAAATCTCAATATCTTTAACCAGAACCATCTGCCGGTAATCTTCCTTAAACATTGATGAAAGAATGATTTCCTGAGGATCGATATAATACCCGTGTGTAAGAAATTGTATGGATTTTGCGACTCTTAAAGGGGTTTCTTGTAATCCCTCACGATTGGGGTCTTCTCCAATATTCTTTAAGATCTTATGGTATGATTTTGCCAGTTCTTCAGTGCGCTTTCCATCAAATTTATCAATTCTTTCATAGCCATTTTCTGCTATTCCTTGAATATTTTTATTATTTTCATTCATTATTAATATTTTTTATTTTCACCGCTTATATTACAATAATAATCGGGATAAATATATTTTTATATAATTTTATTGGTTGCTACCAAAACCTAAAGTTAATAACTTTTTAATTTTTGAAACTTTAAATAAATATTATCTAAATTGAAAATACTAATTGTAGCTGCTTCAAACACTGAAACCAAACAGTTAAGTGACAAACTGGAATTTATCCAAAGCATCAATAATAATTATCAATACTATAAATATGGAACATTAGGTATTGATATACTGGTAACAGGAGTTGGAAGCATATTTACAACTTATTATTTAACAAAAGCACTAAGCGCAAATAATTATGATCTGGCAATAAACATTGGTATAGCCGGTAGTTTCGATTATTTTCTGGAGCAGGGATTTATAGTGAATGTCATACAGGATCAGTTTGCAGATCTTGGCGTTGAAGAGAATGATAATTTCTATACATTGAGCGAGAAAGAACTAATGAATGAAAACATTTATCCTTTTAGAAGAGAAATTTTAAAAAATCAGGGGACTTACGATATTGACGAAGTTGATTCCTTAATCCCAGTTAAGTCTATAACTGTTAATACACTAATAGGTAGTCTGGAATCTGTTGAGAAGCTTAAAAATAAATTTAAGCCTGAAATTATGACTACCGAGGGTGCCGCTTTTTTTTATGTATGTTTAATGGAAAATATACCATTCCTTCAATTAAGGGCAATATCAAACTTTGTTGAAATACGTAAGATTGAAAACTGGAATATACCCCTTGCTTTAAAAAATCTGTCAGATTCAATTTTAACTATTTTTGAAGAATTAAGACTTGATTGATTCTGTTATATACATGTATCTTACAACGCTATTATCAAAATATTAATCATTACCTTAATATTTATGATATTTATTCTGGTTTGTAAAGTTATCCGAACAAAGCAAATTTAAATCATGATAATAACAACAGGAGCAGCAGGATTCATCGGCAGTAACTTCGTTGGTAAGTTAAATAGTGAAGGTATAAAGGATATTGTTATTGTAGATGATTTTTCAAGCAGCCTGAAAAACAGGAATATTGAGAGTAAGACATTTCTGAATAAAATAGACAGAAATTATTTTTTCGAATGGCTCGATAAAAACTGGCAACAAGTAGATTTTATTATACATATTGGTGCCAGAACTGATACAACGGAATCTGATAAAAGGGTTTTTGATAAACTAAATCTGGGATATTCGAAGCTGGTCTGGAATTGTTGCGTTAAATATAATATACCATTAATTTATGCATCATCAGCTGCAACATATGGACTGGGTGAAAATGGTTTTGATGATGACCATGAGATAGTAGAAAGGCTAAAACCTTTAAACCTGTATGGTAAATCCAAGAATGAGTTTGACAAATGGGTACTAAAACAAAAAACTACACCTCCATATTGGGCCGGATTAAAATTTTTCAACGTTTACGGGCCCAATGAATATCATAAGGGCAGAATGGCTTCGGTAGTTTTTCACGCTTACAATCAAATAGTAAAAACTGGAAAAATAAAATTATTTCGCTCTCATAATACTGATTATAAAGATGGTGAGCAGAAAAGAGATTTCATTTATGTTAAGGACATAATTGATGTATTGTATTTTTTGATGAAGAACAAAAAAGGTCCCGGAATTTATAATGTAGGTACAGGTTTAGCACGGACATTTATGGATCTTGCCAAGAATATTTTTAATATAACAGGCAAGGAAAAGAATATAGAATTTATTGATACCCCGGCAGATATACGAGATAAGTATCAATATTTTACTGAGGCCAAAATGGACAAACTTAAATCAACAGGATATTCAAAAAAGTTTACATCTATTGAATCCGGAATTAAGGAATACATAAATGATTACCTTGCTGATATGAAGTATAACTGAATGAATGGAGTGGATTGGTGCTTGCATTTGTTTTTTCAAATAGATATTTCATATAACTCTCAATTGTTTAATTTCTTAAAAGGAGTAAGGTTAAGTAACTTTTTTAGTCCGATTTAACCTTACCCCGGTTCTCACTTTTCAATAAACTTATAAATCAACTGAAAATATTTTGAAGGCCAAGTACAGGAATAAGAAAATCAATGATACTTATATTGATCATTTTTTCCTTATAGTTCCCGCGCTTGATGTGCTCATATGTTTGATCCTGGGATCACCCTTATAAACAATATTACCCGCACTACTCGAGCTAAAACTGGCTTCTTCGGTTATAAATACGTTTGCATCTCCGGCACTTGAAACAGAAACATCCCCAACCTTAGCTTCCAGATCAAAAGCATTTAAATCTCCGGCGCTGCTTAAATTTGCCTTAAGGTAATCGGTTTTGCCACTCAGATTAGCATCTCCTGAACTACTTATGTCAATGTAAATCTTCTGTGCTATAACATCAAGTTTTAAATCGCCGGAACTGCTTATTCCTATTTCCAATTCATCAGTATTCAGAGTATTTTCTCCCTTAATGTCACCTGCACTGGAAATCTTTATTTTGTTGAGATTTACATATTCTACATATACCTTCTTTGATGCTGCCTTGCCAATATTTTTAGCTGCATAAATTTTTAATACATTATCTTTTACTTCGGTTTTCACAACGTCCAATAAATTCTCATCAGTGATTACTTTCACAAGTTCTTCATTACCCTGGGTAATATATACATCTACACCTGCAGAAACAGATATTCCATTAAAGCTTGGAACATCCCGTTCCTCTGTAACAACATCACCGTTACCTGAGATACTTTCGGGCATTTCCCAATAGCATCCGCTTGTTATAAAGAAAGGTAACAGAATTAAAGATAGTCTTAGAGTTTTCATGATTTTTTAGTTTAATATTAAATAAATATGCCTTCCTTAAATCCTATTTTTACAAGGTCAATCTTTTTCGGATCGGCAATACCCAGATGGTGCCTTGTGTCTGCCAGGTAGATGTGTTTGGCAGGGGGATTAAGAGGTTTATCCTCTCCGAAAAATTCTTTCCTTTTTGCCTGAATTATCTGAAGACCTACCGAATCGGCTGCCACAGGATCTAAACTTACAATTAGTCCTTTGTATGGCCATATATAATTTTTATTAAAATGATGAGGTCCAACACCATGGAAGAGCGGGGTAAGCATAACAAGAATATTTAATCTTGTTTTTCCCTTAACAATTGGCAATTCATAAAGTTTCGCAAGATCAGCACATGAATCGGGATGATAGGAAGAGGGTATGTTAGTAAACATTATATTGTTTTTTATTAGACTGCCTACACCTGACCAGGCATGGGTTCTCATAGGCCTTACATTAATAAGCGCAGTTGATTTTTGAAATACAGGATCGCTCAAGACACCCCGGTCTCTGATACTTATATTTTTTTCACTGACACCTGCTTCCATAACTCTTTTCTTTATTGCATTTTCAAGAACAGCAGGAGTTGGTAAATAGCTCCAGACATTTGACTTTATACCAACAATGTCACCTGGTTTAACAATCTTCTTCCATGCAGCCTTAATATCTGATGCTCCGGTTAAATTTAAAACTGCCCTGTCAAACATTTTCTGCAATATTTCCGGTTTCGGATTACCTTCACTGTCCAGTACATTCTCATCCCTTATTAATACAACCCTGGTTTTTGTCTCACCCTGACCGAATAAATTCAGAGGCGAGTTTAATAACAATGCACTCCCGATACCCGCTTTTGTAGCATCTTTTATTATTTGTCGCCGGGTTAATAATTTTTTTGTCATTTTATTTTAGTTAGTATTTTATTTATCAATATTGACTTTCTTATAATTTAACTCTAGATCTGACATAAGAAGGAAGATGGATTCTTTTGTACTCCCGTTAAAAAGGCCGTAAAAAGTATTATCCATTAAATTTATTGACATCCATGTTTGATCTTCAAGCTGTGTTATTTCTTTAAATTCACCTTCAGGAAAATAGTCTTCTCTAAAATTATTATAGGCTTTACCGGCAGTTTCGCTATTATTATATTGAATTATAAGCAAATAAATTCTGTTATCAGGCGGTCCGTATTTTGCAAGCACTGCATCTGTATTATCGTCTATTAACAGAAAATTTTCATCGGCAATAAAATAAAATGAATTTACCCAAATATAATGATGAAAATATAATACACTTGACCTGTCCAGTCCGTTTACAGGCAGCAACTTTAATATATCAGGCTTTTCACCCTTCTCTTTAATTTCTTCAGTAATTATCTTTCCCAATTCATAAATCAGTTTCTTTGCCTCACCTGTTTCTTCTTTTGCCATTATAGAAACATAATATTTACTTTTCCAGAAAAATAAAGTACCTTCAACATATTGAGAGCCCTGGCCAAAGGTATAGTCTTCTTCATATCTTGTATTGGAAAATACCCCGTAGGCATTTTCAGATGTATTCATATCAAAAATCTCGACAACTACTTCCGGTTGGCCAGTCTTTATATACTTTCTGCTTGCAGCAGATTTAAAACCATAAGATATATACAATTCAGCTCCCCCATCTATATAATCATATAAGCTTTCCTTATCATTGAAATATACTGTGCTCTCAGCAGTCCATTCACTCAGCGAATCAGGAAGTTTTTGATAAATGTTAGTTTTTGAATGTCGCATACTTAGAAGCATTAGAACAAAAAATAGATTAATTACTATTAATTGATCATATAAAAATTTCCGGCATTTATGATAATTCATATTCTTAAACATTGAAACAAATATACTTAATTCTATTGTTAATTTTTTTTCAGAATTCCAGTGTAAAAATTGTCTCTTTTTCAGGGACAGACTTTACTCTTATTCTCCCGCTGTGTAATCTCATGATTTCGCGTGACAGGCTGAGGCCTATACCTGAGCCTTTCCTTTTTGTGGTAAAAAAAGGTATGAATATCTTGTCTATATTCTCATCACTTATACCATTTCCGTTATCTATTACCTGAATTATAGGACTCTTATCTGAAAAATAATAAGCCTTCAGGATTATCTTTCTGTCTTCAATAGAATCAAATGCCTGTATTGAATTATTTATTAGATTTATCAGAATCTGCTCAATTAATTTTTTGTCTGCTATAATTGTTAATGAGGTTGGAATTACCTGAATTTCAAGTGCAATTTTATTTTTATGTAATTCCTTTGCCATAAGTAATTTTATACTCTCAAATAATTCATTAATTGAAAATTGTTTGAAAACAGGTTTTGGCAAAAGAGTAAGGCTCCTGAATTTTTCTACAAAGTCAACCAGCCCGTCACTTCTTTCTTCTATAATACTTAATCCCTTTACAGAGTCATCTATTAACTCCTGCTCAATATTATTTACTGATTTTGTTTTTTTATTATCACTATCAGTTAAAAAACCTTTAATAGTCTTTATAGTAGACGATATCGGACTAATTGAGTTCATGATTTCATGTGTAAGTATTCTGATTAATTTTTGCCATGATTCAAGTTCCTTTTCTTCCAGTTCATTTTTTATGTTTTGAAAAGAAATTAATTTAATTTTCCTTTCTTCCATTTTAAAAACACTTGCTTTAACAGCAAGCTGAAGTAATTCATCCTCAGTTCTTATTTTAATAAGCTTTTGTTCACCTGGGTTCAGTTCTCTTAATAATACCGGTAATGATTTGCTGATTTTTTCCAGTCTGCTTAATTTTTTTGCACCGGATATTTTAATAAGATTCCTGGTGGCACTGTTTAAAATATCAATATTATCATCATCGTCAAATGAGAGTAATCCAACACCAACATGATCAACTATATTCTGTAAATATTGATTTCTCGTGACACTCTCGATTTTCAACTTGCGTATTCTATTATTAATATCATCAAAACTCTTGTATAAGTACCTGAAATTCTTATCAGGGGCCATCCGCTGGTATATTATTGAAGAATCATCATTTTGCACTGCAGCAAAAAAGCTTGTCAAATCTCTGTTTGTCTTGTTCAGTTTATAAATAATCAGATATACCTGCAATACAATAAGCAAAAAGATATTAATAAGAATTAAAATATCTTTTAAGGAGAAGTAAATAAATGAGAAAGCAAAACATGTGGCTGTAAGTAATATAACACGAATAATTATATTATTGTAAAGATTTTTGTAGATCATTGTTTTTAATTTTGAATGTTGAATTTTGATTTGTACTATTGATGATCATTCTAAATTCTATAATCCAAACTTCTCTATCTTTCTGTATAATGTCTGACGACCTATTCCAAGTTCTTTAGCTGCTTCACTTATATTCCAGTTGTTATTTAATAATGCATTATTAATAATAAATTTTTCACCCTCTTCGAGGCTTATACTTTTGTTTAGATCTGTTCGTATATCACTTTCTGTGGCAAACGAGAAATCCTGGGGAGTAAGAATATCAGATTCACATAATATGACAGCTTTCTCAATGGTATGTCTTAATTCTCTTATATTTCCCGGCCATGAATGTCTTTTTAGTTTTTCCAGTGCACTGGATGTAAATTTGAGAGGCAACCGGTCATATTTACCGGCAAATTGACTGAGATAAAACTCTGAAATAAGAATTATATCATTTTCACGGTCTCTTAAAGGTGGTATATTAATCTGTACTGTATTTAACCTGTAAAACAGGTCCTCTCTAAAGAGACTATCTGTTACCATTAATGGCAAATCCTTGTTTGTTGCACTTATAATTCTTATGTCTACAGGTATTTCCTTGTTCGTACCCAGAGGTGTTATTTTCTTTTGTTCTATTGCTGAGAGGAGTTTTGCCTGTAAAGAAAAATTTAGATTTCCAATCTCATCTAAAAATAATGTGCCACCGGACGCTGCTTCAAATCTACCGATACGATCTTCTCCCGCATCTGTAAACGCGCCTTTAATGTGGCCAAAGAGTTCACTTTCAAAAAGTGTCTCGGTTAAGGCGCCAAGATCCACACTCATAAAGTCTTTCTGGCTTCTTTTTGATTGACGGTGAATTTCACGGGCTATAAGCTCCTTACCTGTGCCATTCTCTCCCATCAGTAAAATATTTGCCTCGGTTTTCGCTACTTTGGTGATGGTTTGATAAAGGTCTTGCATTACCTCTGATTCCCCTATAATCTGACCATAATTTCTGTTTATGTCTTCATTGATCTGTTTTTGCTTTAATTTCAGTTTCCTTATTTCCTTGTTTGACAACCGTAGCTTTAACGATGCCTGAAGCGTTGCCAGTAGTTTCTGGTTATCCCATGGTTTTGTAATAAAATCAGTCGCTCCCTCTTTTATTGCTTTAACCGCCAGTTCAATATCACCATAAGCAGTAATCATAATTACAACAACAGCAGGATCTTGTTTTAATATCTTCCTAAGCCAGTATATTCCTTCATTGCCGGTATTAATACCTGCTGTAAAATTCATATCAAGCATTATTATATCTATATCTTCAGTGGACAGGAGAAAGGGTATCTGGTTAGGTGAGTTAAGTGTTCTAATTGATTTGAAGTAATGCTTAAGATATAATTCAAGTGACTTCAAAACACTTGCACTGTCATCCACAATTAGAATATTTCCTGCTTTTTCTTTCATGTTTTGTATTTCTAAACTCTAAGTTAGCAAATTGTACTATTATAGCACATTAATTGTATGATTATGGGACATACTTTATGGATATTAAAGCCTCTAGTTGTTGTAATGTGCAGTATATTAATATTATAGATATTCTGGCACACATAATGTAAAAGACTTCCTAATAATTACTTTGAAAATTTTAACATAAATATCCATATCATGATAAGAACAGAAAAGCTAAAAAAAGTATTCAGGACTGATGAAGTTGAAACAACAGCATTAAACAATGTAGATCTGGAAGTTACCCAGGGAGAATTTTTAGCTGTTATGGGCCCCTCAGGTTGCGGAAAATCTACTCTACTGAACATATTAGGTCTTTTAGACAATCCGACAGATGGTAGATACTGGTTTAATGGAGCCGAGGTGTCAAAACACAGGGAGCGCCAGAGAACCAACTTTCGGAAAGGAAATATAGGCTTCGTCTTTCAGAGTTTTAATTTAATTGATGAGCTTAATGTATACGAAAATGTTGAATTACCACTTTTATACCTGAAGATACGAGCTTCTGAAAGAAAAAGCAAAGTAAATGAAATACTGGACCGCATGCAGATCTCACATCGTAAAAAACATTTCCCCCAGCAGCTTTCAGGCGGACAGCAACAGAGAGTGGCAGTAGCAAGGGCTGTTGTTACTAATCCTAAACTTATTCTTGCTGATGAGCCAACAGGAAACCTTGATTCGAAGAACGGGGAAGAAGTCTTACATTTGCTTGAGGAACTAAACAGGGAAGGTACTACTATAATCATGGTGACACACTCCCCATCTTATGCAGAAAGAGCCACCAGAGTCGTACATTTGTTTGACGGGCACATAATAACTGAAAACATAAAAGTTTAAAAAGGGTACAGCGCCCCTGGATGATTAAAGATTAACAATTTACGATCAGCGATTTACAAATACAATGTTTTTTAATTACATAATTGTTGCATGGCGAAACCTGTTAAAGAACAGGATGGTATCTTTAATTAATATCCTGGGCCTTACACTGGGACTTGCCTCAGCAGTACTGGCATTACTTTATGCACGCCACGAACTTACATTTGAAAACTGCCACGAAAAGGCAGATCGCATTGCCAAGGTGTATATTTCAACCGAAATGGAGGAATTGCAAACGATACCCACTTCTTTTGGCCCCGAAGGTGAAGCTCTCAAAAAAATGTTTCCCGAGATAGAAATGTACTCAATATCATTTGTTTTCAGCGGAATCGTGAGGGTCGGAGAAAACTTCTTTAATGAACACAACCTGGTTATGGCAGATTCTGCTTTTTTCTCTGTATTCACTGTCCCTTTTATTGAGGGCACTTTTACTACCGATCCCCAGTCGGTAGTCCTGTCAGAAAAGGCATCCCAGCGTTATTTCGGAAAAGACAGTCCGCTTGGAAAAAATGTTACTATAACCTTACACGGACAGAAGATTGACTTCCTCGTAACAGGCCTATACAAAGACTTCCCGTCAAACACTCATCTTCAGGCTGAATTCATTATTCCCTTCACACTGGCGAAAAGGTTCGAATTCCTGAGATATACGGAATATGAATCAAATAATTATCATAATTACGTGTTGCTGCAACCAGGTACGGATATTAAAAGCCTGAACAAAAAAATATCGGACTCTTTCGAAATACCGATTGACCTTAATAATATATCGGCGTTCCTGATGCCTATAAGGGAAATTCATTTCAGGGGTACCTTTGAAAATAACAAGGGAAAGCTGATGGTGTTCCTTATTGGAGGATTCTTTATGCTTATTACTTCCTGCATTAATTATATAAACCTTACCAATATACTCTTTTCTACACGCAGCAAGGAAACAGGAATCCGCAAAGTTAACGGCGGCAGGAGAAACAATATTATTAAACAGTTCCTGACCGACACTACTCTTTCGGCACTGATTGGTTTTAACCTGGCAATTATAATACTGAGACTTATCCTTCCATGGTTTAATGCAATTATGGACACGCATTTAAGCCTTGTTCCCGACTGGCAGTTTTTAGTCCTTTTGTTAATCCTTTTTATCTTTACTGTTTTAGTATCCGGACTTTACCCTGCACTCAGGTATTCATCACTGAAACCTGTGAACCTGATGAGCTCAAATATATCCCAGGCAAAGGGTAAAAGCCCTTCAAGATGGATACTGACCACCTTCCAGTTTTTTCTTGCGGTTATTTTTATCCAGGTTATGATGGTTATGACCAAACAGAATAAATATATTTTTAGTGAAGAGGCAAAAAAGTATGACGAGGCCAATGTTATATGCATACCCGGAGATCCGTGGGGAGATTTGAAGAAGGTTAAACAGGAGCTTTTAAAAAATCCTGCTATCGAGGTTGTATCCTGGGGTTCTTCTATTCCATCCATGGGCTTTAACGGTACTTATGAGTGGAAAGATGAACAGAACAAGGAATTAGCTGTTTTCAACTCATTCGGACTGGACTATCCTGAAGTATACAGGATCAAAATGCTGAGCGGACGTTACTTCTCCGGTGAATTTACGGCTGACACAAATAACAGTATAGTAATCAACCAGGTTGCTGCCAATGTGCTGGGATTTGCTGACCCTGTTAATAAAATGATGTTTGCTTTTGGAAGGCAATATAAAATTATCGGAATTATAGATAATTATATGGCGATACCTCCTGTTTTTGAAAATATGCCATTGTTAATTACCCAAAGCAGGGATCAAAATAATTATCTTGTAATGCGTATAAATCCTGTAAATCGTGAAGCCACGCATGAATACATAATGAATACACTGCATGAATTTAATCCTGATCACCCTGTTGAAGTTAAATATCATATTGATATCCTGCTCGAACAAAAAGAATCCAAATCATACATAACGGCAGGTAAACTTATGACTCTGTTTTTTATTCTTACGATCATCACTTCTTTAGTTGGACTGTTCGGCCTTTCTGTATTTATTGCCGAAAGAAACCGTAAAGAAGTAGGAATAAGAAAAGCCTGCGGAGCATCTGCCCTGAATATTATTTTTAAGCTGTCAAAGGGATTACTAATTCAGATATTAATTGTACTGGGAATTGCCACACCCCTTTCTTTCTTTTTTACCAAAGGCTATCTGGCAATTTATCCAAATCATTTCGAGCCGGGGATATTCTTTTATCTTTTCGGGGGTACATTAGGGTCACTGGTATTAATACTAACGGTAAGCTGGCAGACATGGCGGGCAGCCAACAGGAATCCCGTCGAGGAACTCAGGTATGAATAAACCATTAAAAATTAGTAGCTAATAATTAAGTAAATAAAGGATAAAATGACTATTGTTACCAATTATTATATAAAATTCAGGATGAAAACAATATTCTTATTAATCATATTATCTTTTTTACTTCCAGATATTATATACGGACAGGATAATAAAAATGAACTCAGCCTGGTTGTTAAAAACATCAGGAATGATGAAGGATTAGTAGCAGTGCAACTCCTCAATGAAGAGGAGGAGGTAATTGAAGCCAGGTATATATCTATAAAGGATAAAGCTGCTTTTACAATATTCAATGATGTATATCATGGAAAATATGCCATAAGGATCTTTCATGATGTAAATCAGAACGAAAAAATGGATTTTAACTGGATAGGAATACCAAAAGAGGGATATGGCTTTTCAGGTAATCCAAAAATAACTTTCGGACCTCCTGATATTAAAGAATTTCTGTTTCAAGTTGATGCTGACAAAGAGATAATAATAAATATGGTTTATTTTCTATGAACCAAATTTTATATCGAAGAATTAGCTGATTAATAGCCTAAGCCTTTGAATCTCTCCTTGTAGCTGTCAGGGACCGATGTCTCTATACTTTTATAATCTTCCAGGAAATCCCTGACAAGCCGAAAAAATCTATCCTGTGCATCGATAAACATAAAATGCCCTGCATCCTCCATAATTACGAGTTTTGACGATTGTATTTGTTTATGTACTTTATAAGCACCTTCACCCGGAAAGGGATCGTATGTGCCATGAATTATCAGAGCAGGACACTTTATAGCTGACAATTCATTATAAATATCAAAGTCTGAGAGGTCGTCCATCAATAATTTACCTATACCAGCCTGATTTTTTAGGGTGTTCTTTCCAAAAGTCAGATCAACCTCATTTACCAGTGATGTATCCTTAAAAAAAGGTTTTAATATTAACCGCCAGTATTTTTGCACTACCTCGGCCTCCTGGTTTTTAAAAGATTCCAGCTTTTCTATTTCTCCCAGTGTCTTCCGGTCATCTTCTGTGGTCCTGGACTGTAAATTAAGAAAGTATTCATTGAAATGTTCTTTATTTGCCCCTCCTGTACCGGCAATGATTAATGATTTAAGATTACCGGGATATTTTATGCCATAATACATTGCCAGGGTAGCACCCCATGAAAAACCAATAAGATTAATTTTCCCTAGTTTTAAGTGACTGCGCAATCCTTCCAAATCCTCTACAAAATTATTTATAGTTATTGAAGCAGGATCTGTTGCTCCGGAAGAATTACCTGAAGCACGCTGATCATAGTATATAACCTGAAACTCATCTGCCAGCTCATTAAACTGAATTACACTGTTATGGTCAGAACCCGGTCCACCGTGCAGAACAACTACTGGTTCGCCTTTACCAATAATTTTATAATAAAGACTTATATTATTAACATTAACAAAGCCCTCTTTTATATTTTCTGAAGTGTTCATAACACAACCCATAAATAAAATTAAAAAGAAAATTTTTAAACTTAATAAAATGCCAGATTTTAGTATCATATATTTTATTTTTTCAAAATTTCTCAATGATCTTCAGAAATAATTTTTCAAAATTTTTTTCTTTATTTCTCATAATAAATATGAATTTAATATTGATATTATGTATTGAGAGTACTTATAATTATTAATTATCCATTATTAATTTTATCCGGACAGATCGTTTTAGGGTGATTACTTTAATTATAAACAGGAAATATTATTTAAACGTATTTACTTAATACAATCTGCAATAAATCTAGTCTTATATTTATTTATTTTGGAACAGGATCCTGTAAAAGTATCACATATATTTTTTTGTTTTTTAAAATATGAATTAATTAATTCAGGATTTAGTAAAAGATATATTACATTTATCGATTAATTATAAATAAAAAATAGCAGTCTATGCAATTTACAGTAACCAGAAAGGACGTTAGATTTTATCCGGATCCGACCAGGGTTATCGCCCGCTTTTTTTATTATACTGACGAAAGAAGCATAAATATAATCCACATGGTACTGGCTATGACAGAAGATGAGGTGAAAACAGCATTGAGCCAGGTTCTGAGAGGTTATTCCACACGTCATAGAAATATTTCAAAGATATTCGAAAAACATTTCAATAAATTGAATACATTGTTTAAAGAACTGGACATTAATCCGGATGATCTTGATGTCTCAAGAAAAGTGCTTATTGGGTCCTATTTTACAATGGAATATTCAATTGAGTCAGCAGCCTTTTTTAATCCATCTATTGTAGAACATCCTGATCAAACAGAATTAATGCCAGGGAAAAAAAGAGTTATTGTAAGTTTCAGGGCAACAGGAGAGGGCCATATTTCCTCAATTGTTTTCCGTCTCGGTATTATTGATAATGATTATAATCTGCTCTTTGAACCTGTTGGCAGTATGTTGGATGAGCCTGAGTATATCAAAAGGCATATTTACCATAAAGAAACCTTTATAAGCAAGCTGAATGAAATGCAGTATTTTGATAACTCTTTTTCTCCAGCCTTTGTATTAGAAAAACTAGGTGATAACTTTACTTATGGTGAACTAAAAAGGTGTGTAGATGAAACAAGGGGAAAAATTCAATTTTCTGCAACTAAAGAATTGCTCCTTAATCAAATAATGTGGCTGGCTTCATCACATTATGAAATCGAATTTTCCCTGGACACAGCCCTCTCCGAAAGAGTTATTTTCCCTATCTCCGAAACTGAAAAAAATGGCATTGAAGACGCACGTTTTGTTAGATTCACAGATGATGACGGTGAGGTAACTTATTATGCTACTTATACTGCTTATGATGGCATGACCATCTTGCCGAAGTTAATTGAAACCAAGTCTTTCTACAATTTTAAAGTATTGCCCATTCATGGTGAAATTGCAAAAAATAAAGGGATGGCATTGTTCCCCAGGAAGATAAAAGGGAAATATGCCATGCTCTGCAGAATAGATGGAGTAAATAATTATATTGCCTTTTCAGATAATATCAATATTTGGCGGAATGCCAAACTCATTCAGGAACCAAAATATCACTGGGAACTAATTCAAATAGGAAATTGCGGTTCTCCAATTGAGACTGAAGAAGGCTGGTTGGTTATAACCCATGCAGTGGGGCAAATGAGGGAGTATGTCCTGGGCGCCAGTCTTTATGAACTTAATAATCCTGAAAAAGAAATTGGCAGGTTAAAGACCCCATTATTGGTGCCAAATGCAGAAGAAAGAGAAGGATATGTACCTAATGTAATTTATTCATGCGGCTCGATTATTCATAATGATAAGCTGATTATTCCGTATGCCATGTCAGACTATGCTTCTACTTATGCATGCATTAATTTAAGGGAACTTTTAAATGAGCTTAAGAATCCCAAATAATTAAATAAATATTGAAACACGAATCCTGATACTCGATGTTTACCCTATTACCACTAACTTAAAACACTTTTATAGACTTCGAGGTATCCTTCAGTCATTTTTTGGCGGGTAAATTTTGAGGTAGCCCACTCCATGCAATGTTTTCTATTAATGAATCGGACAGCATTTACAGCCTCCACGGCCTCATGAATGTTTTGTACAAGAAAACCGGTCTTCCCATGAAGGATTAATTCTGCCATAGATCCCCTGTTATATGCAATAACAGGTGTTCCACAGACCATAGACTCAATAACGCTTAATCCGAAAGGTTCCTCAAAACTTATTGGATGTAAAAGTGCATATGCCTCACCCAGGAGTTTATCCCGTTTTTCTGGCCCGGAATTGCCAACATAAACAATATCATCATCATTAATGAAGGCTTTAATCTTATTGTTAAAATAATCCTGATCTTGAATAAGACCCGAAATAATTAATTTTCTTTGCGACTGTTTGGCAATTTGAATGGATTCATGAGTTCCCTTTTCGGGGTGAATCCTGCCGAAATAGAGCAAATAATCTTCAGGAACCTGTCGGTATGTAAATTCATTGGTATTAATACCATTATAAACGGTAGCAATGTAATTAAGTTCAGGGCTGCGGTCCGAATCACTAATAGAAACGTAAAAACCGGTATTATTATATTTTTTATAAACAGGAAGTATTTTTGGAGAAGAAAAACCATGGATAGTGGTTACCATGGGTGTTTTGATTAAACATGAGTAGGTTAGCGGAAGAAAATCAAAATTATTGTGGATCAAATCGAATTTATCTGCCTTTTCCATCATATGGCTGATATGTAGACATTCCCATACTTTGGGATCAAGCTCAGTGTATTCTGAATAGGGATGTTCACATATAGACTCCAATTTGCCTGTTGTAATGGAATCCCCGGTAGCAAATAATGTTACATCAATTCCCTTTTCAACTAGTCCTTCAGCAATATTTGAAGCTACTTGTTCCCATGGCCCGTACATTCTGGGAGGAGTTCTCCAGGCAACCGGAGACAATACTGCAACTTTCATTCTATAATGGTTTTCGTGAGTTCTTAAAACAATGGTTAACCAGATCGTCTAAATTCGCTGTTCCCACGCACATTACTTTATCAGCACCGCCCCAGTATATTTTAACACTGCCATCATCTTCAGGAACAGCACCACAGGTAAATACTACATTATGGACGTAACCTGTGATTTCATATACTTCCTCCGGTTGTAAAATCCATTCATCGCCAACAGCAATAATTTTTGAAGGATCCTGAAGATCATGCAATGCTACACCTAACCTGTAAACACTTCCATCCATAGTGGAAAATACTCCATGATAAATGTTTAACCAGCCACGGGAAGTTTTAATAGGGGGAGCCCCAGGTCCTATCTTCATTCCATCCCAATGATATTGTGCAGGTTTCATAACCAACCTGGATTCTCCCCAAAACCTGAGATCCGGAGAATAAGAAATCCAGATTGACCAGGGAGATATTTCAGAATGAGGCCGGTCAAGCCGTGCATATAACCCCATAAATTTTTCAGGGAAGATTACGATATTTCGGTAATCGGCTTCTGTGATAAGTGAAAATCGGTCAATTGATTTGAAATCCCTGGTTTTTGCAAGCCCTATCCGCACTCCATGCCTGGAATAGGCACTATATGTAATCAGGTATTCGCCTTCAAGGAAAATAATTCTGGGGTCCTCAACACCATACTCCTCATATTCCTTGAAAATACCATCAACAGCAGGTGTCATAAAAGGTTTTTTATGTACTCTAAAATTATAGCCATCGTCACTTTCTGCCAAACCCAGTATACTTCTTCCATTGAGTCTATGGGAACGGAAAATCATCATGTACCTGTTATTGAATTTTACAACCCCTGCATTATGCACGGTAGCAACAGGGTATGGTACATCATCCTTTGTAAGGATTGGATTTTTATTATATCTTTTTATCAGCATATTACTTAATCGGTTTTATACCATTCTTCAAATGCCTGCAGGACTGTTAAATGAGAAATTAAATATGCCAGTGAACTTTCGGCACCCTGATTACGATTTACACCATAGCTTTCAAGTCCATCACAACAACCCATGGTTTCAAAATCGTATAAATTTATTCTGAGATCATTTTCACCCAGAAACCACATAAAGGAAGTAAATAATTTATTCAGGTATTCTTTATCTTTTGTTAAATGAAAAGCCTGATGAAACATCAAAACCATAGCCTGCGTATCCACTGGTTGCTGAGCATACATGGATTGCTCACCACCTTTTTTATGCCAATTTTCGTTACCGATGACGGATAAATAGTCCTCTTTAAGTGAAATCCCTGCTAAGAAACTCATTGTTTCCAAGGCAGTCACAGTTATTTTATCATCGTTTAATATTTCAGAGGAATGTAAAAGAGCGAGTGGTAACATACCATTATCGTAAGCTAACAATGGCTCAAACCATTTCCAGTCAGGTGAGCTATTTTCTTCATAATGAAGGATTAGCTTATAGGCAAGATTTCTTAATCTTTCCTTCATTAATTCATCGTCCATATTACTTCTAAGGTAATAGCTGATACCTACCATTGTATTGGCAATACCTCTAATAGACTGAAGTTTTTCAAAATTTGGGGATGCATTAAAGAATATTAATTTGCCGCTTTGGTAATAGGCGTCATTGGGGGCATTGTAAAGCAGGTATCCGAGAGCCCAAACAGCTCTTCCAAAGGAATCTTCCGAACCAACTGTATCGAGAAAGTTCCTGTTAAAGCTGAGAAAATTCCTGAATGTCCCGTCTTTGTTTTGCATATATTGTATATAGCTTAAATATATGGGAGATAATTTAAGAGCGAGAGTATTCTTTTTTTGCCGGTATGCCATTAAAACCATTAATAATGCCCGGGCATTATCATCAAGACAGTATCCTTCTTTAAGGTTTGGAATACCAAATTTTGCATGCTGGATTATCCCCGTGTCGTCAGTTAACCTTTCTATATGAACAAGAGAAAATGGCGGAAGAATAAGCGGATCTATAATCATTTCTTTTTTAACCGCCTCTTCCGGCTTCTCATTTAGCATTTTCTCACTAAGTGCAATATACTTCACCCCTATTTTTGGCCAGGTAATTTTTCTGCCATAATCATACGCTTTTTGTCTAAGGTTTTTTAATAAATCCGGCTTGTCTAACAATTCCATAAGAATCTTTGAAAGTTCTTTAGAATCATCAAAGTTAAAAAGCCGGCCTCGTCCTTCTGCCAATAATTCCTGAGCATGCCAGTAAGGAGTTGAAATACCAGCCGATCCCACACCTACAGCATATGAAAGTGTACCACTTGTAACCTGGGCTTCATTCAAGTAAGGAGTAATATAAATATCAGCAGCAGATAGGTATTTAAACAATTCTTTTTGACTAATGAATTCATTCAGGAAAAATGTATGTTTTTCCATTTTGAGGCTTTTGATTAACAGCTGAAGGTAATTACGATATTCTTCACCGGAATGCCGAAGTACATTTGGGTGAGTTTTTCCCAGAATTAAATAAAGAACCTCAGGAAATTTTTCTACAACTTTTGGTAATGCTTTTATTACCGTCTCAATACCTTTATTCCTGCTTAAAAAACCAAAGGTAACCAAGACTTTTTTATTTTCGAGTTTGAACTCCTTTTTAGATTGTTCCTGGTTAAACTGGATATCGGGCACACCATGTTCTATAAAAATAATTTTTTCTTTTTGTATATTATAAATAATTGTAAGAAACTCAATCGCTTTGTTGCTCATTAAAACTATCTTATTAGCCATTTTACAAATCTCCTGTATGACGGCTTTTTCGTTGTATGAGGGATCCTTGACAACTGTGTGAAGGGTTACGATAAAAGGAATTTCAAGCCTGTGAAGTAAAGGAAGTATATAAATACCACTCTGCCCGCCAAAAATACCAAATTCATGTTCCAGTATACATAGGTCTGCTCCGCTGATATTAATGAATTTCGCTGCCTTTATATAGTCCCGCTGATGCTCCTGTCTGATTGTTAACTTTACTTCCCCGGGATAATCATAGGTTTGCTCATAATCATCCATGGCGATAACAAATCTTTCGATAGGATCCCCTTTTACTCCATTATTGTTAACCATGGATTTGAGTAAGTTCCTGGTAAAGGTTCCAATACCACACTCCCTGGGGGGATATGTTCCAATATACGCAATTTTCATAATTATGGGGATTAAACTTGGAAAAAATAAGAAATGATTGTTGCGGTATAAAACTTTTATAAAGATAATCTAAATTCGTGTCTTTTATACATTTTATTGTTTATTCTTAATAGAGATATGAGTTTATTCATCATTTGAAACAAGACTAATAATTCTTTTTTTCTTTTATATTTAACTGACATAATTCATGTTGTTTTGTAATTTAAGGTACTAACTGTAATACCCGGAAATTTTTAATAAGCTTATCATGAACCGCATTGAAAGGATATCTTCAATTTTAATTTTGCTGCAGGCCAAAAAAATTATCTCGACCGTCCAAAATATTATTAAGGATTTGTTGATGAAAAAATATAGGTAACCAGGTTGAAATGTATTTTCTGGTCGATTCTTTATCATATATAGGCAGATGGCTTTTAATGCACGGCAGCAATGAAAAAATAATAAAACCTGATAGTCTGAAAACCATAATGAAAATTTCGATAGTGTTTTCTCTAACGCCACATTACATGAACTGGCAGATCCTGTTAAGACACTTAATGAAGTTTACAGGGTTCTTAAACCAGGTGGTAAATATTATATAAGTGATCTCAGAAGAGATATGAATCCTGTTATCAGGTATTTCATGAAGAAAAGTACAAAATCCACGGAACTTGTATCAGGACTAATATCCTCGATAAATGCTTCCTATACAAAAAGGGAAACAGAAGATCTTTTTGTTAATACAGATTTAAAATTATATAAGATTACAATAAATCCTTTTAGTATTTTTGTAAAGGGAATAAAATAATAACTGGCAGATAATAAAAGTATTTATCCGCAGAATATAAAATTAAATCCAAAGTAAAATGAAAACAATCGGACTCATAGGAGGAACAGGATATATCTCTACAATTGAATACTATAAGATTATAAACGAGACAATAAATATGAAATTAGGCGGACTCAATTTTGCCAGGTGTGTTTTATACTCTTTTAATTACGGAGAGATTGATGAGCTTAATAAACAGGATGATATGCAGAGTATTTATAAGCTTCTGCTAAATGCAGCAAATAAAGTAATTGATGCCGGTGCAGAATTTATCCTGCTATGTGCAAATACATTGCATTATTTCGCTGATGAACTGGAAAAGGATATACCAGTACCGTTAATAAATATTGCTTCGGCAACTGCAAAATATATAAAAAATAAACAAATAACGACAGTGGGATTACTTGGCACAAAACAGACTATGGAACAGGATTTTTACAAATCAAAACTGACTGATAATGGAATTGAGGTTCTTATTCCTAACAATGATGAAAGAGAATTTATTCATAATACAATAATAAATGAGCTCCTTATAGGGAAATTCAGGAACGAATCAAGAGAAAAAATGATTGCTTTAATTAAAAGATTAAACAGGTTCGGGGCAAAAGGAATAGTTGTGGGCTGTACAGAAATCCCGCTGCTTATCAGTCAGGAAGATACTGATATACCTTTATATAATACACTGCTTATACACTCTCTGGCGGCCGTGGATTTTGCCCTGGAAAGAAAATTACAGGGATATAACGAATAGTTATATATCTTTTAACAATTGCGTATTATCTTTTGATAAAAAACAGGTTTCTGAACAGAGATTATTCACATATTATTTAAGTTGTGAAATCACCGTGCAATTTAGCGGGAATTGATTTAATGTACTTGTATTTATTACTTTTTTATATAGCCAACGGCTTTTTTAATAGCTTTGTCTATTCCTCCGGGATTATTACCCCCTGCAGTAGCAAAGAATGGTTGTCCCCCTCCGCCCCCGTCAATTTCCTTTGCTATGTCCTTAATTATTAGTGAGGCGTCAAGGTTTTTATCTTTTACAAGATTATCAGATATCATGATAGTCAGATTGGCTTTGCCATCCAGATTTGCACCAATTACCATAAATAAATTTTCAACCTTCCGTTTAACCTGAAAAGCAAGATCCCTTATAGCTTCTGCTGAATCAATATCTATTTTTTCGGCAATCAGGTTTGCATCTTTTACTTTTCTAATTTTATTTATTAACTCGGACTTAAGATTTCTGACTTTTGTTCTTTTGAACTGTTCTATATGCTTCTGAAGTGATGTATTTTCATCTATCAGGTTCTTAACCGATTTTTCCAAATCCTGCGGGCTCTTTAAAAGCTCATTCAATCTCTTTATAATTTTTGATTGTTTATTAATATACTCTTCAGCCTTTGCTCCTGATATTGCCTCAATTCTTCTTATACCTGCAGCAATTGCACTTTCAGAGATAATTTTAAAAAATCCTATTTGTCCAGTAGATTCCACATGAGTACCCCCGCATAATTCAACAGAATCGGAAAATTTAATAACACGTACAATATCATCATATTTTTCTCCAAAAAGAGCTATAGCTCCTGCCTTCTTCGCTTCTTTCAGGGGAACGGACCTGTTTTCTTCTTTATGTATATTTTCTCTTATTTTCTCATTTACCACAGCCTCTATTTTTGATAGTTCCTCATCTGATATCTTTTGATAATGGGAAAAGTCAAATCGCAGATAATCGGGATGAACCAGGGATCCTTTTTGTTCAACATGGGGACCAAGCACTCTTTGTAAAGCATAATGAAGTAAATGGGTAGCGGTATGATTATTAGCAGTATCAATCCTGCTTTTAATGTTAACGACGGCTTTGAATGATGAACGCGGACTAGCAGGTAACTTTTCTGTAATATGAATAATAAGATTATTTTCCTTAATAGTATTTAGTATTTTTATCTTTTCTTTATTATCATCAATATATCCTGAATCGCCCACCTGTCCGCCACTTTCTGCATAAAAAGGCGTACGGTTAAATACCAGGTGATATAACTCCTTATTTCTTGTTTTAACTTTCCTGTACCTGGTTATTTTAATTTCAGCCTCAAGATAATCGTAACCTATAAACTCTTCTTTTTCATCTTCTGAACCATTAATAAAACTCCACTCTTCTGTTTCTAAAGTTCCAGCGTTTTTTGAGCGTTCTTTTTGTTTGATCATTTCTATTTCAAATTCTTTTCTGTTTACATTAAGATCATGCTCTTTAAGAATTAATTCTGTGAGATCTAACGGGAATCCGTATGTGTCATATAATTCAAAGGCAATTTCACCGGATATTACCTTATTTTTCCCTGATTTTGCGGTTGAAATTATTTGATCCAAAAGTCTGATTCCTGTCTCAAGAGTCCTTAAAAATGATAGCTCTTCCTCTTTTATTACTGTTTCAATAAGCTGTTGTTGAGCCTTAATTTCAGCAAAGGTACTACCCATAGTTTTTATGAGCACAGGTACAAGTTTATATATCAACGGTTCCTTCTGGCTAAGGAAAGTAAAGTAGTATCGCACAGCCCTTCGTAAAATTCTCCTTATAACATATCCTGCTTTAACATTCGAAGGTAACTGACCATCAGCAATTGCAAAAGAAATTGCCCTAAGGTGATCAGCAACTACCCTCATTGCGATATCAGACTTTTTTGAATCACCGTAATTTATTTTACATAACCTGGAAAGTTCTTCAATTATCGGTCGGAATATATCTGTATCATAATTTGAAGTCTTCTCCTGCATAACCATACATAACCTCTCAAATCCCATTCCTGTATCGACATGCTTCTTTGAGAGTGGTACTAATGTGCCGGCAGCTTTGCGATTGAACTGAATAAATACTAAATTCCATATCTCTATAACCTCGGGATGTTCTTTATTAATAAGATTTACTCCCTCATTTATTTTTCTTTCCTTTTCTGATCTAAGATCAATATGTATTTCGGAACAGGGGCCACAAGGACCAATATCTCCCATTTCCCAGAAATTATCTTTTTTTGAGCCAAACAGTATTCTGTCATTATTCATAAATTCACTCCAGTAATTGAATGCTTCCTCATCCCTTTCAATATTGTCATCTTTGCTGCCTTCAAAAACGGTTGCATATAACCTGTCTTTTTCAATTTTTAGTTCATCTGTCAGAAATTCCCATGCCCATGCTATAGCTTCCTTTTTAAAATAATCACCAAACGACCAGTTACCTAACATTTCAAACATCGTATGATGATATGTGTCATGCCCAACTTCTTCAAGATCGTTATGTTTACCCGATACCCTGAGGCACTTTTGAGTATTGACAATTCTTTTATGGTTAACCGGAGAATTACCGAGAAAGATATTCTTAAACTGATTCATCCCCGCATTTGTAAACATTAAGGTAGGATCATTTTTAACTACCATAGGTGCGGAAGGCACAACAATATGTCCCTTCAAACTGAAAAAATCAAGAAATCTCTGACGAACATTAGACGAATTCATTTGAAATAAAAAAAATTTTTGACAAAAAATATTAACAATTAATCAACAATCTTCTCTCAAATGGCTTGTAAATTTAAATTTTTTCTTATAGATTTGTTGGTATCAGTACTAAATTATTACTTAACAATATTGATAGCACTTGGGCAAAAACAGTAAAAGATATAAATATAATTATAATAGTTTAACATTTGAAACAATAAATATTAGTCCAGGTAAAAAGATTTTTATATCCCTGGTTTTTATATTTACTATCTGTCTTGCTAGCATAATTGGCTATATAGCAATAAATTCCATAGGATCTCCAAAAGAATTTTTATTAAAGAAAAAAACTAAAGAATTAAATAATCTAATTGAATATTTAAATTATCAATTAGATAGCATTAGCAATGTGTTATCAGAAAGTCACTTTAAGAATGATAATTTATACAGGACGATACTCGAAATTGACACCATTCCGAAATCAATTAGAGATGCCGGTATTGGAGGTTCCAAAGAATCTGAAAAAGTAGTAAATCCCAGTAAAGCCGGATTAATACTAGTTACAGCACAAAAAATTGATAAACTGTACAGGCAAATGAATATGCAGGCTGAATCTTATGAATATTTACAGATTAAGGCAGATGAAAAAATAAAAAGAATTGAATGTATACCTTCCATTCTACCTCTCTCAGTAGGAGATTTAACCTTCATTAGCTCATATTTTGGTACCAGAATTGATCCTTTCTATAACCAACAGAAACCGCACTTCGGATTAGATTTTGTCGCCCCAAAAGGAACAAAAATTTATACAACAGGCGATGGAATTGTAACTTTATCAAAATTTTCTCGTAAAGGCTATGGGAATGAGATAATTATTGATCATTCTTTCGGATATAGTACACGTTATGCACATTTAGATGAAATTTTTATTAAAGAAGGAGAAAAAGTGAAAAGAGGACAATTAATAGGTACATTAGGCAATACAGGACGATCAACTGGACCCCATCTCCATTATGAAATAAGGCATAATAATAAGCCTATTAATCCTATTTATTACTACTCGGATGAAATATCTAGTGAAGAATACGAAAGAATGTTGAATAATATTAATTTCCGGTAATCGATTAAGTTAATTAAACATTGCTGCTATGCCAAAGAGTAAATACAAGTTTAATCCCGAGTCGCTGAGTTATCTTAAGATTGAGAAATCTTTAAAACAAAAAATTCTGATTGCCATCGGATATTTCTTTGTGTTTGTCTTTATAGGAGTTATTGGTTATGGTATTATAAGTTCATTTCACGATACTCCAAAAGTTAAAGGTCTTAAGCGACAGATTAGTCTGTTAAAAACCAATTATGAAACATTTAATAAGGATCTGAATAATGTTGAATCTCTTCTTGAGTACTTGCAGGAACGTGATGATAATATTTACAGGACTATTTTCGAAGCAGAACCAATTCATAAATCAGTACGTAATGCTGGTTTTGGCGGAAGCAACAGATACAGTAGTCTCGAACTAACAGATGCAGAAATAGTTGTTCAGACAGCAAAGAGACTGGATAAAATCAGGAAAAAAATGTATGTTCAGTCAGTATCTTATGATGAACTTATTGATCTGGCAACAAATAAGGAAAAGATGGTAGCTTCCGTTCCGGCAATCCAGCCCATCGCCAATAAAGATTTAACCCGCACGGCTTCAGGCTGGGGATATAGAATTCATCCGATATATAAGATAAGAAAGTTCCATTATGGCATGGATTTCACTGCTCCAACAGGTGCTGAAGTATATTCTACAGGAGACGGAACAATTGAAATAGTCCAGTCTTCAAAGCGCGGATATGGCAATAAGATAGTTGTTAATCATGGATTTGGATATAAAACACTGTATGCACATTTAAGTGGTTTTAATGTAGAGGTCGGCCAAAAGGTAAAAAGAGGTGATGTAATTGGCTATGTTGGTAATACCGGTCTGTCTACAGCGCCACACCTGCATTATGAAGTTCACTTAAATAATAAAAAAGTGAATCCTATAAATTATTACTTTAATGATCTGTCTGCAAGTGAATATGATAGAATGATTGAACTATCAACAAAATTTGGAAAGTCATTTGATTAGAAAACATAAACCCCACTACTTATAACAAGAAAAAGCTGCCTCAAAAGGACAGCTTTTTTTTTATATATTAGTATTTTTATCAAACCCATGCATTCAAATTTAAAAATTATGAAACATACGGTTCTTACATTTAGTTATATAGTATTTTGCTATTCACTTTTTGCACAGGATTTAGAAGTCCAGCGTATTTTAATAGGCACCAAATCCATGCCTGATACGTCGGAAGTAAGATTAACACTTACAGCACGAATACAATCTTATAATTCATATGTAAAGAATAACAATGATATATATGACAGTAGCATTGGGTCGCCTAAATCTGTGATAATATTAGAAGAAAAGAATAAATTCTATATTAATAACCTGGAAAATAAAGCAACTACTGTATATGACTTAGCTAACTTTAGTATGCTAAAGAACATTAAACATAAATTCACAAAAGAAAATTCATTCTTATTTAAAGACACATCACTGTTTGATTATAAATTTCACACCAGAAATAGCCAGTTTAATATTTTTCAGGGTAAACCGGTAGAGGGATGTTTATCTCATAATAAAAAATATTTATGGGTAACATATTATAGACGAACATATGATATGAATGCTGTTGATCCATCAGCATTAGCTATTATTGATACCGACAAAGATGAAATAGTAAGGGTAATGCCAACAGGCCCTCTTCCCAAAATGATTGCATGTTCGCCCGACAACAGATATATAGCAGTAACTCACTGGGGAGACAATTCCGTAGGGATAATTGATATTAGCAGTAATGATGTTAATAGTTTTAAGTACATCAAATTATTTGAAGTAGGAAAACGACGCAGTCTGACATACGATAACACGACTAAAATAGACCGGGACAAGGATTGCGGATATTGTCTTAGAGGTACTGTATTTTCTCCTGACAGTAAATATTTACTGGTAGCCAGAATGGGAGGTGGTGGTATCGCCGTTTTTGACATGACTGGTATGAAATATATCAGAAGTGTATTTGGGATGCAGACAAATATCAGACACCTTACTGTGCTTGGTGATCAATTGTATATAAGTACAAACATCACCGGTTACGTGCAAATAACAAATGTTTATGACTTAATTGATACTGCTATAAATTCAAAATCAGATTATACAAACTGGAAAAGCAGATATGTCGGAAAAGGTATCAGGACTATCGCTGTTTCAGGAGACAGCAAATATATTTTTGCAGCTGTTAATAATGAAAGCAAAGTATCAGTAATAAGAGCCGCTGACATGAGCATTATATCAACTATAAATGTAGATTCTTTCCCTGTCGGTATGGATATTGCTAATAAAAACTCAAGGTTGATAGTAACTTCACAAGGAAGAATTTCATCCGGGGGTGGACAATCAGTAATGATATTTAAAATTGAAAAGGGGACCGAGAAGGGGACAGCGCCCTGAGATAGTTATTTTTATTGTTTAGGTAATTATTTATAAAGTATTGGTTTATTTTTATTTATTTATTAAATTAGATACTGATTTATAATTACCTTTTTTTATGCCTTACAAAGAAAAGAAAGTCGAAAAATTATACTATTCAATAGGAGAGGTTGCCAAAATATTTGATGTCAATACTTCATTAATCAGATTCTGGGAAAAAGAATTTGATGTTATAAAACCAAAAAAGAATAAGAAAGGAAACAGGTTTTTTACGAAACAAGATATAGACAATTTTCATCTTATTTATCATCTCGTCAAAGAAAGGGGAATGACACTGCAGGGGGCCAAGAAAAAACTTAAAGAAAACAAAGAAGATACTCTTAATAACTTTGAAATAGTTAAGTCTCTGAGTGAAATTAAGAATCTCCTTTTAGAAATTAAAGACTCTCTATAATTCCAGTTCTTTAAAGAATAATTTGGAATATCTTTATATTCTTTATTTAGTAAAAGCATTAAACAGTTTATAAGACATGAAATTATCTGAAATAGTCTCTGTAATAGAGTCATTTGCACCATTGGCTTACCAGGATAGCTATGATAATGCAGGATTAATTACAGGGGACACTTCCAGGGATATTAAAAAAGCACTAATAACTATTGATATAACAGAAGAAGTTATTGATGAAGCCATAAATGTTGATGCAGAGTTAATTATATCTCATCATCCTGTTATTTTTAATGAAATTAAAAAGATCACAGGCAGCACATATACAGGAAGAATTATAATAAAAGCAATTAAAAATGATCTTGCTATTTATTCTGCTCATACCAACCTCGATAATATAAAAGAAGGAGTTAATCTGATAATATGTCAGAAACTTGGCCTTACTAATCCCAGAATTCTTTGTCCAATTAAAGGTGAGTTAAGAAAGCTTGTTACATTTGTTCCTCTGGATCATGCTGACAATGTAAGATCAGCATTATTCAGTGCAGGAACAGGACAAATAGGTGAATACGAACAATGTAGTTATAATCTTGAAGGTATGGGCACATTCAAGGGGTCAGAATATACAAATCCTTACACCGGACAAAAAGGTAAACTACATTTTGAGAAAGAAGTTAGAATAGAAACCATTTTTCCAAAAGTAATAGAACCGAAAGTAATTTCAGCTATGATTGCCGCTCATCCATATGAAGAAGTTGCTTATGATATCTATCCTCTTGATAATCCTTATGATAAAGCTGGAATGGGAATGATAGGTGAGCTGGAAATAGAAATGGATGAATTGTCCTTTTTAAGAAAAATAAAGTCAGTATTTAATACAAAAGTTATAAAGCATACCAAATTAAGAAATAAGAATATTAAGAAAGTTGCTGTTTGTGGCGGAAGCGGTTCAAAGCTTATAAAAGATGCTATTAAGGCTGAAGCAGATATATTTATTTCCGGAGATATAAAATACCATCAATTCTTTGAAGCTTCTGACAAAATTATCATTGCTGATATCGGACATTATGAAAGTGAACAATTCACAAAAGAAATTTTTTATGAATTACTTAAGAAAAAATTACCTAAATTTGCGCTTCATTTATCTGAATTTAATACAGATCCAATAAAATATTTTTAATAATTATGGAAGTAAAAACCAAGACGACTGAAAAAACTGATCTCTCTGTAGAAGAAAAACTAAAAGCCTTATACAGTCTTCAAAAAGTGAATTCAGAAGTCGATAAAATCAGAACTCTCAGGGGAGAGTTGCCGCTTGAAGTACAGGACCTCGAAGATGAAATTGCCGGATTGCAAACCCGCGTAGAAAAATATCAGGACGAAGTGAAGAATTTGGAATCTGCAGTCTCAACCAAGAAAAATGAAATTGCTGAAGCCAATTCTTTAATAGCCAAATATAAAGAACAACAGAACAATGTTCGAAATAACAGGGAATTTGAATCGCTTGCAAAAGAAATAGAATATCAAACCCTGGAAATTGAACTGTGTGAGAAAAGGATTAAGGAATATACTAACCAGTCAAAAGAAAAGAACGATATTATAGAAGAATCAAGAAAGACCCTGGATGAAAGAACGGATGACTTAAATGATAAAAAATCTGAACTTGATGAAATCATAAAAGATACAGAAAAGGAAGAAGAATTATTATTAAAAAAGAGGCAGGACTATGAAGCTATTATCGAAGAACGACTTTTAACCGCCTATAAAAAAATCAGAAAGAACGCAAGAAATGGCCTTGCGGTTGTAACTGTTGAAAGAGATGCCTGCGGCGGATGTTTTAATAAAATTCCTCCCCAGAGACAACTTGATATACGTTCGAGAAAAAAAATCATTGTATGTGAATATTGTGGCAGGATATTAGTTGATACCGATCTATCGGCCGAAGAAAATTAATAACAGGAAAATAAAAACAACTGCTTTTCAGAACTGTCATATACATGGCAGTTCTTTTTTTTCAATTAAAAGTATTTTATTTTAAATAGTCCCCTGGATTGATTATAAAATTTTTAAAAAACTGACTTTCAGATATATTCTTTAATAATCCCTTTGTATCATTATAAAACCTGGTTATCTTATATTTATCATGATCCGAAAAATTAAAAAAGCTCTCATTTTCATAATAAAGCATTACAGGAGTTATATAAAAAATGAAATTATCTTTATTGTCTTCCCTGTATACCCAGGTTGGTAAATATCTATAATCAAAAATATTGGTTCCTGCAGACGTTTTTGCCAGTATTAATTCAAAAATTATTCCTCCATCTCTAAATTGTTCTCTTTGATTGGAAACAAAATTTCCAAGTGAATAAACAATTACGTTAAATCCTGAAGAATCTGAGTCATTGGGATAATAAATTTCAACTGGCTGAACAACATGCGGATGCGAACCAATTATGACATCAGCACCCTTATCCAGCATATATCTGGCCAGATTTTGCTGAAATTCATTTTCCTGTCTTTCATATTCAATACCCCAGTGCATAATTACAACTATGTAATCAGGTTCAGCTGATTTAGCTTTTATCAGATCCTGCCTGATTAATATAGTATCAATTCTATTTACTATACATGGAGTATCTGCTTTAAGGCTGTTTGTGCCGTATGTATAATTAAGAAGGGCAATTCTTATATTATTCTTTTCAAAAATTAAGGGATAATTCAAATCCCTTTCTTCTGTATTTCTGAATGTGCCTGTATGAATTATGTTAAGTGAGTCAAGTAAATCAAGTGTTCTTATAAATCCGCTTTTACTCCTGTCAAGAGCATGATTATTGGCATTAACCAATATATCGAATCCTGCACTTTCAGCTTTAACTGCCAGGTTATCTGGACTTGAAAATCGCGGATACCCTTTATAAGGGGGACCTGCAAATGTAACTTCCAGATTACAAACAGCAATATCAGCATTCTTAATATAAGGTTTAACATATCTGAAAGTTGATTCATAATCATATTCTTTTGTTTCCGGATTATAAGCTCCCAGTATCTGGGCATCATGACCCATAATATCTCCGGCAAAGACAATTTTAATAAAAGAGGTATCTGAAGAAAATTCTTCGGAATAAGCCTGTAATATCAGAATAAGTAATATTGCTATAGCAAAAATTATCCTTTTAAAAAATATATATTGATTAGATAAAATCAAATTAAGATTAGTTATTCATTGATACTATATTTACCAGCTTCCTCCTGCTCCTCCTCCTCCAAAGCTACCGCCTCCGAAACCTCCAAAGCCGCCGCCTCCTGATGAGAAGCTACCAAAGCTACCTCCGGATGATCGACCTGACGAACCAAGCATTGATAAAGCTATCCAGAATGGTATACTGTGACCTATTGATTGATGACGTCTTGTTCGGGCCCTGCCGAAAAATATCAGGAAAAATATAAAAAAGAAGATGAGCGCTATAATCGAAGGTGCATTTTCTTTCCTGGATTGTTCATTATAATCTTCGGCAGTAAATTCTCCTTTTGTAAGTGATATTAATACATTAGTTGCAGAATTCAGTCCGGCATAATAATTATTTGTTTTGAACTCCGGTATCATCTCATTATCAATAATTCTATCTGCTATTGCATCCGGGACTACCGCTTCCAGTCCATATCCCATGGCAATAAATGCCTGTCCCCGTGAAGATGGTGTTTTGGGTTTTACCATAATTACTATTCCATTGTCTTTACCCTTTTGGCCAACGCCCCACTTCTCTGCCAGCCTGATGGTAAAGTCTGCCCTGTCATATCCATGAAGATCATTAACAATAACGATAGCTATCTGAGTTGAGGTCTGCCTGTTAAAATCAACCAGTTTTTTCTCGAGATTTAGAACTTCTTCACTACCCAGTATTTTCGCAAAATCATTTACAAGTCTGGGCGGACTAGGCCGTTCAGGAATATCATTTGCAGAAAGGTATAAATTAAATGAAATGAGTATTAAAAATAAAGCATAACTATATTTATTCATTGGAAAAGGTTTTTTAAAATTAAGTTAGCAATTTATCTATTAATTAGATAGGATCATATCCATTCTGACCAAATGAAATGTCGTCAGACAATTCATTTATATCATCCTTCTTATAAGGGAAATGTGTTTTTAATTTTTCACCTGCCATTTTAATCCCTGAAATAAGTCCTTCAGTGAATTTATTTTCTTTGAAATAGCCTGACATTGTTTCCTTAATATTTTCCCAGAAATTGGCCGGAGTAACCTTATTTATTCCTGCATCACCAAGTATCGCAAATTTTCTATTGTTTACTGCAAGATAAAACAATACGCCGTTTCTTTGTTCTGTATTATGCATTGCCAGTTTTTCAAAAACATATGCAGCACGGTCCAGTACATTATCTGCGCATACTCCTTCTATATGTACTCTGATTTCCCCCGATGTATTTAATTCTGCCTCAGCAATAGCCTTTTTTATTGATTCTTTTTCCTCTTCAGTAAAAAATTTTGAAGGTTTCATTATATGTCAATTTAAAACTCGACCTTTGGTACTTCAGATGCTTCTTTTTCTGCAGTAAAGTATGCCTTTTCCTCAAAATTAAATATACTGGCATAAATATTTTTTGGAAATTGTTTAATGAATGTATTGTAAGCCTGTGCTGTTTCATTAAATTTTCTTCTTTCTACTGAAATCCTATTTTCAGTTCCCTCTAACTGAGCTTGTAATTCAAGAAAGTTTTGGTTTGCTTTCAATTCCGGATATCTTTCAACCACAACAAGCAATCTCGAGAGAGCCGAACTTAAAGCTCCCTGCATTGCCTGAAATTGCTGTAGATTTTCAGCAGTAATATTATTTGGATCAACAGTTACCGCAGTAGCTCTTGAACGAGCTTCAATAACTTGTGTCAGGGTTTCCTTTTCAAAATCAGCATAACCTTTTACAGTACTTACTAAATTCGGTATTAAATCCATTCTTCTTTGATAAACATTTTCAACATTGGACCATTGCTTGGTAACATTTTCACTTAATAGAACCATTTTGTTATAGGTTCCCTTAATAGAGAAATAAATTATTAATACCACAATTAAAACAATAATCAGGATAATCCAGGATTTTTTCATAACTAGTATATTTAAATTATTAAAATTATTTTATATAAGGTGCAAAAATATCCAATTTGACTATGAAAAAACAGTTTACTATTAATTATTTTTTAGCATAATTTTGTATAACAAAAACTTTTTTTTATAGTATAATAAAAATAGTTACCTGAATAAAATAAATAAAATGAAAAAAGTTCATATAAAACTAATTATATTAATAGGATTTATAACTATATATTCATGTGAGCTGATTGATGATGAACCCGGTACAGGTGATGTGCGCGACAGAATTGAAGGACAATGGACATGTGATGAAACCAGCCATATATACAAATCTACAGAATCAGAAACCAGCCATATATACAAATCAACAGAATCAATTTATGTGGTATATATTGATCCTGACCCCAGTGATACAACAAAAGTTATAATCAGCAATTTTTATAACCTTGGATTTGATATTTATGTCTATGCAAAGATTAATTCCCTTAATCTGTCAATTAGCCAGCAAACCACCAAAGATGGTTTTAAGATATTATCAGGCTCAGGAGGTATTTCATCAAATTACAAAGAAATAAACTGGAGTTACAGGGTTGATGATGGAAGCGGTGAAATAGATAATGTTACTGCAACATATACTAAGGAATAATCTTGATTAAAAGGCATTTGCCTCCCAGATAAACCAGGAATAAATTGCAAATCTTGCAAATCTGAATAAGGAATATAGTATATATTTCTTAAGCGGATATTTAACTGATCCTACCAGCATACTAACACCCGAAAAGGGTAATGGAGTAAGGGCAGCTACTATTATTATATAAAAACCGTATATATTTAGCATTCTTTCCATCTTTCTTAAAAACTTCATGCGTATAAACCTGTAAAGTAATGTTGTATTTAAATACCTCCCAAAGAAATATCCGATTAATCCTGCTATATATGATAATACTGCTAATAAAAGTATTAACATAGCGTACTCAAAAACAATACCATTCCGTAAAGCCCAAATCATAAATACCTCGGGTGGTATAATGCCAATTAACACTTCGGATGTTAGATAAATAAGGATGACAATAGACGAATTATTATATATTGGTTCAAGCCAGGATAAATAATTTATATCGACTTTATTTTTAATGAACCAAAAAACTGCAATAACTATAGCAAGCCAGATAAGACCTCTTAACAGATTTCTAAAAAGGAATGTTGATTTTTTACCCTTGTTAATCAATTACCTTAATTTTACTCCATTATTTATCAAAGATAAACAAACTATTAGGATTAAAAATAATTTGAACTGTTCAAATGAATTTATCAGAAATCTATATTAATTCTCAATAATGGGGTAAGACCAATTACAGCTGCTATCGTTTGTTTCATATATGAACTGAAAAATTATCAGCTTTGCATATTATATTATAAATTTGCATTAATAAAAAAGATCAATATTTTAACAATAAAATTACATCAGGATTATTAGTTAATAAAGTATTACTGATATTAATTTGAAAAAGGGGTCTTAGCTCAGCAGGTTTAGAGCGCTACCTTGACAGGGTAGAGGCCGTGGGTTCGAATCCCACAGATCCCACTTCTGAACTGTTCTACTGTTAAATTGTTCTATACATACATCGTAATAATAAAATCTGTGCCTTCTCTTGGTTCGGTATTATAAGTAATATCAAATCCATGTGCATCCAGAATTTTTTTACAGATGCCTAGTCCTAATCCCGTTCCCTGTTCTCCCCTGGTTCCCCTGGTAGGGGTATTTATAAATCTGCCAAACATTACTTCAGGCTCAATGTCCTGAATACCTAATCCGGTATCAGATATTTCCAGCTTAATATCATTGTTGTCTTTATTTGATGATATTTTTATTTCACCGTTATCAGGTGTAAATTTTACTGCGTTACTTATAAGATTGCTTATGACCTGCCTAAAGTATGTTTTGTCTACCTTTACAATCAGATCTTCATCAACTTCATTAATGAGCTTTATTTTCTTTTCATTAATCATAGGCTGGTAAACAACTATTGAACTATTAATAAGCTTTGAAAGGTTTATTTCATCCAGGTGCAGTTTAATTTCCCTACCTTCAAGATTTGTCCAGTTCAATAATTTATTGAAATAGTCTACTATGTTCTGTGATGTATTAATAATGTATTTAAGAAAGTTTTTATGATATGAATTTAAGTTATTTATCAGCTCTTTATCATAATATAACATCTCAGCAAAACCTGATATAGATGAAAAAGGTACTCTGAGATCCTGTGATATTATGTTTATAAAGTCTTTCTTAGACTGCAGCATCTCTCTTAAGGTATCATCATTTTTCTTAATTCTTAAGGTTGTTCTTAGTCTGGCAAGTAATTCAATCTCATCGATTGGCTTTTTAATATATTCTACTGCTCCCTTATCAAGGGCCTCTTCAACGTCTGTTGATTCAGTCTTGGCCGTAACCATTATAACCGGAATATTTTTAGTATTTTCATTTTTCTGTATTTTTTCCAGAACTTCAATACCTGTAATAACTGGCATCATAATATCCAGCAGAATAACATCAGGACGGGTATCATTTAATATTTCCAGACATTCCATCCCGTTTGAAGCGGTTATAACCTTATATCCCTCCCCGACAAGTATACCCTTTAGAAAAAAAATATTGGCCGGTTCATCATCAACGACTAAAATCCTGGAATTCAAAAATTTTTCCATATTTACCTTTTTATAAAGGTATGTAAATCAATAATATAATTATTGATTATAAGTTTATTTTCTGATATGTTTTTTAATTTTCTCATTCAATTCATCATCATCAATTGGCTTGGAAATATAATCATCAAAACCATAAGCCAGAATTCGCTTTTTTTCTGTCGTCATAGCATGTGCAGTAACCGCAATTATTTTGACATCATTAGATTTTCTTTTCCGGCATATTTCATCAAATGCTTCAAAACCATCAACCTCCGGCATCACAATATCCATTAGTACTATATCCGGATTCTCTATAAAATATTTTTCGATTGCTTCTCTCCCATTCCTTGCAAATATCACATTATATTTATGTTTGAGCATAATTTTTAAAGTGAAAATACAAAGCTCTTCATCTTCAGCAATTAAAATTTTAGGAGCTTTTTCATTTTCAGAATTATAAGACAATTCTTCCATTAATTATCAAAATTTATTGACCCTGTAAATAAATATACGACTATATATCATTCCATTGATTATGTATTATTGATATTATCAGATAAGTCTGCAGGTAATTTTACTGTAAATACTGTTCCTTCATTTAGCTTACTTTTAACATCAATTTCACCATTTAACTGTTTAATAAGTTTGTCAGCTAATGCCAGACCCAGACCCGTTCCCCCATATTTTCTTGAAGAAGTACCATCAATTTGAATAAATTTCTTAAAAATATTCTTTAGTTGTTCCTCTTCAATACCAATTCCAGTATCTTTAATCTCAAAACATATTTTATCCTCCAGGCTTGAAAATTTTATATCGATACTTCCTTTTTCGGTAAATTTCAAAGCATTTTCAATAATACTTGATAATATTTGATACATTTTAATTCTGTCATTATGAATAACTCTGGGTAAAGGTCTTATTTTCTCAATATGCACCTTAACAGGTTTATCATCAATGGAATTGTTAACAAGAGTTTCGATATCATTTATGAAATCATCGAGTAAAAATTCTGTTATTTTTATTGCCTGCTTTCTCCGGAACTCAAATAACCTCTCAATCAATGCATTCAGCCGTTTTCCACTTTCATGGATATGTTGCAGGGCTTCGATTTGCTTATCACTAAGGCTTTCAGTCTCATATTTAGTCATGCTTTTCGAAATCCCAATTATTGCGTTTAAAGGAGTACGTAATTCATGATTTAAATTATCAATAAATTCACTCATCACTTTGTTGGCTTCCTTTGCCTCTTTAGCTTTCAGCAGCTCCTTCTCTATCCTCTGTCTCCTCGTTATATCTCTTATAATAGATACGGCGTGCCAGTTATTATCGATCTTAAATGATGAAATAGTAAGTTCTACAGGAAATTCGATTTTATTCTTCTTTACAGCTGTTAATTCTATTGTTCTGTTAATAATATTAACCCTGTCAGATGCAATGAATTTCTGAAGGTTTTCCGGTAAACCATTTTTGTATTTTTTTTCAGAGAAAAGTGACTGGAATGTTAAATATCTTGTTTCATATTTTGTATATCCAAATATTTTTTCAGCTGAAGGATTCCAATATGTTATTTTATGATTTTTATTTATTACAATAATTGCATCCACTGCAACCATAGATATCTTCTTGAATCTGTTCTCACTTTCCTCCAACTTTTTATTAGTTTGTTTTAATTTTTCAATAAGATCATAAAGATCTTTCCTTTGACGGTAAAGTTCGACATAGACCTTGACCTTAGCTAAAAAAAACGACTTATTAACTGGTTTAGTAATAAAATCAACCGCTCCTGATTCCAGTCCCTTAACCTGATAATTATCATCCGTGTAAATACCGGACAAAAATATAACCGGCAGGTTTTCATTCCCTTTAGTGTTTCTGATTTTCCCCAGCGTTTCGAAACCATCTATTTCCGGCATTTGAACATCAAGTATAACAAGAGCAAATTCATGCTCCTGTATTGCCTGTAATGCTTTTATTCCGGAAGTTGCAGTTATAACTTCAACATCTAACTCTTCAAGAACACCCTCTATATATAAAAGATTTCGTTCTATATCGTCTACTACTAATATTTTTGTCTTTTGAATGTCCATAGTCCGGTTATGACATATATAATAAAAATACAAATTATTTTCAGTATATTGCAATACAAGTACAATTCTTATTTTAAGATATCTTTATAATAAAAAGAAATACAGTTTAAATTTATTATATTTGATAAGCCAAAAACTAACCTGAATGGAAATCACCAGAACGTTCGATATTCTCGAAAATTACAAATTAAACTATTCCGGTAAACAAAATGCTTTTATAGGAAAAGAAAAAGGATTCTGGAAAAAATATTCAGCTGATGATTATATTAATAATGCATATAATATAAGCTTTGGTCTGCTTTCACTGGGTTTAAAAAAAGGAGATAAAGTTGCTACAATTTCAAATAACCGCCCTGAATGGAACTTTATGGATATGGGTCTTAGCCAGGCAGGAATTATACACGTACCAATTTATCCGACAATAAGTAATGAAGACTACAATTATATTCTTAATCATTGTGATCCCAGATTAATTATTGTCTCTGACAATATACTCTATCAGAGAATACAACCAATAGCGGGGAAAATCCCGGGAATAAAAGACATTTATAGCTTTAATGAAATTGAGGGTGTAAAGAACTGGAAGGAAATTATAGAATTAGGAAAGAAAAACAGAAAGAAGTACAGTAATGAATTGGAGAATATTAAGGCAAATATAAAGCCTGATGAAACCGTTACCCTTTTATATACTTCAGGAACAACTGGCCACCCTAAAGGAGTTCTATTATCTCATAATAATATTATCAGTAATATAAAGTCTTTAAGTAAAGTATTCCATTTCAATGAAACTCAGAGAACATTAAGTTTTCTTCCTATAAATCATATTTTCGAAAGAACAGTGAATTATTATTTTCAAAATAATGGCTTAAGTATATATTATGCAGAAAACCTTGGTACTATTACAGATAATCTTCGTGAGGTTAAACCGCATGTTTTTATCACTGTTCCGAGGCTTTTGGAAAAAGTATATGACAAGATTATAGCTAAAGGGAAAGAACTTAAAGGGATAAAAAAGCAAATATTTTTCTGGGCTGTCAGACTGGGATTAAAATATAAGCTGCACAAAAAAAACGGCTGGTTTTTCCATTTAAAATTAAAAATTGCTGATAAACTTGTATTCACCAAATGGAGAGAAGCCCTTGGTGGCAATGTTGACTTAATAGTATCGGGAGGTGCTGCTTTACAGTCAAGATTAGCCAGAGTATTTAATGCTGCCGGAATAACTTTAATTGAAGGATATGGATTAACAGAAACATCTCCTGTAATTGCAGTTAATAATATTACTACAAATGAAATAAAAATAGGTACAGTTGGACCCCCTCTGAATGGAGTTGATGTTAAAATTTCAGATGACGGGGAAATATTATGCAAAGGACCTAACGTCATGCAGGGATATTATAAAAATCCTGAATTAACAAGCCAGGTAATTGATAAAGAAGGCTGGTTTCATACCGGCGATATAGGCATATTTGAAGATAATAAATATTTAAAAATTACTGACAGAAAGAAAGAAATATTCAAGTTGTCAAGTGGCAAATATGTTTCCCCTCAGGTTATTGAAAATAAGTTTAAAGAATCATTTTTTATTGAACAAATGATGGTTGTTGGTGAAAATCAAAAATTTGCCAGTGCCCTGATTTCACCAAATTTCCCATTCCTGCATAACTGGTGCTCAGCTAATGGAATCAATTACACGGATAATAAAGAACTCATTCGAAATGAAAAGATTATTCAGATATACCAGAAGGAAATAAATAATTTAAATAAACAACTCGGACTGGCAGAACAAATAAAAAGATTCAGGCTGGTTCGCGAAGAATGGAGCCCCCTTACAGGTGAATTGTCTCCCACACTTAAATTAAAAAGAAAATTTCTTATTCAAAAATATGGTGACGTTTTAAAAGAAATATTTTCAGTAGAGAATAGTAACATAACTGAGCTGGTTTAAATTACTCCCGCCCGGATAAATACTCCACGGATAATCTGTTTATGCTAATTATTTGCCTTTGTCTTGCTTAATCGTTTTACCAAAAATAATAATCCGATGAAGGTTAATAATCCGTTAAATATTAAAAGCTCAAATCCGAATTCATAACCTCCAAACCATTGTTTTGACTTAAGGCTGAGGATACCACACAGTATTGGTGAGAAGAACGCTATTAAAGGAACCCATGGATCCTTTATTTTCAGTCTGGTGAATAATCCGAAACTATATAATCCCAGCAATGGTCCATAAGTATATCCGGCAAGCTTAAATAAAGAGTTTATTACACTTTCATTATTCAATAGCCTGAAAACAATGATGGTGGAAAATAATAATAATGAAAATCCGACATGCACAAGATATCGGGTTTTTATTCTGTTTGAATCCTCTTTAAATCCTAAAAAGTCGACACAAAATGAGGTTGTTAAAGCAGTTAATGCTGAATCAGCACTTGAATATGCAGCCGCTATTAAACCGAGTATAAAGACTAGTCCTGCAACAGGCGTCAAATGTCTGAGAGCTAAAAAAGGAAAAAGCTGGTCGGTTCTTTCACATTCAAATAAAGTGTTTCTGCTGTTTAATAATTCTATCGGACAATCTTTGATTAGCTCAGGATCTGTAAAATTTTCAATTATTACACCTTTTGAGCTGGCATAAATATAAAGCAAGGCTCCCAGTACCAGAAATATCATGTTTACTATAATCAGAGATGAACTCATCCAGTACATATTTTTCTTTGCTTCCCTGATATTTCTGCAACTTAAATTTTTTTGCATCATATCCTGATCCAATCCTGTCATTACTATGCTAATAAAAGCCCCGCTAAAAAAATACTTGAAAAAGTTATTTCTAGGCTTCCAGTCCCATACAAATATTTGAGAATATTGACTTTCGCTCACTTTTTTAAATAAGTCAGTTAAAGTAAAATCCAGCTCCCTGGAAATAAAATATATTGAAAATCCAACAGCAACCAGCATAAAAAAGGTCTGTAATGTATCGGTCCATATTATTGTTTTAATTCCTGCCCGGAATGAATATATCCAGATAAGGATAATAGTAACTGCCACGGAAAACCAGAAAGGGACACCCCAGGCTGATAAAACAAACCTGTCAAGTACCATCGCAACAAGGTAAAGCCTGAATGATGCACCTATAACTCGTGAGATCAAAAAGAAAAATGAGCCAGTTTTATAAGAAATATTACCAAATCTTTTCTCCAGATAAACATAAATGGAAGTCAGGTTTAACTTATAATATAAAGGCATTAAAATGTTAGCAATAATAATATAACCTAACAGGTACCCCAGTACTATTTGCATATATGAAAACATGCTTGCTCCTACCTCTCCGGGAACAGAAATAAAAGTAACTCCTGACAAAGAGGCTCCAATCATCCCAAAAGCCACAATATACCATGGAGATCTTCTATTACCAAGAAAAAAAGTTTTATTACCAGCTGTTTTACCTGTTATTGCAGATATAACAAGAAGTGTAATGAAATATGTTGAAATAATAACTGATAGCTGAACTGGTGACATAAAAATCAAATATTTTCAGGTATTTTTGAATATAAAAATAGATTAAATTATTTATCATTCTATTTTTGTAATCAGAAATTATACTACAAAAATTCAATGTACATAATATGAATATTAATTACCCTTCAAAGTTGCTGGAATCGGCGGTGAATGAATTCTCAAAATTTCCCGGTATTGGGGAAAAAACCGCTCTCCGCCTGGTTTTATATCTGTTGAGACAGGATAAAGAAGTTATAGTCAATTTCGGAAATACTATTATACAGCTTAGCAAAGAGATTAAATACTGCAGGATTTGCCAGAACATATCAGACACAGAAATATGTAATATATGCAACGATTCTTCCAGAGATCATTCAATAGTATGCATAGTTGAGAATATAAAAGATGTTATCTCTATTGAGAATACTCAACAATACAGGGGAGTATATCATATTCTGGGGGGTATAATTTCGCCAATTGACGGTATCGGGCCAAATGATTTAACAATCAATAGTCTCAATAAAAGAATTGGAGAAGGAAATATCAAGGAATTAATCCTTGCATTAAGTACCACATTGGAGGGAGATACAACCAATTTTTATCTGTATAAAAAATTTAAACTTCATGATATTAAAATAACAACCCTTGCACGTGGAGTATCAGTGGGTGATGAACTGGAATATACTGATGAAATAACTTTAGGAAGGTCAATAATAAACAGAACATTATTTGAGGTAACTCTTCCCGATAATAAATAGCATTAAATAATAGCCTTCCGGTTATTGATGCCCGGAGATTTAGTTTCTAATCTTATAATATTAATTTTGACTCTGCATTAAATAATTTTTATTCACCTTTGCAGCTAAGGCTGCTCCAATCAGGCCGGCTTCATTTTGCAGTTTTGCGGGGACAACTTTGGCTTTTACAGTAAGATATTCTTTAAATTTATTGATCTTTTTACTTACGCCGCCACCTATAATAATTAATTCCGGCCAAAGGAGCCTTTCCATTTCGAGAAGGTATTCATTAAATCGTTTTGCCCATGTGCCCCAGTCCATGTCCTCGGTTTTCCTCACGGCATCTGATGCATAAAGCTCGGCATCCTGCCCGTTCAGGATAATATGGCCAAATTCGGTGTTAGCTAACAACTTGCCTCTTGTAAAGACTACAGAGCCAATACCTGTTCCAACAGTGACCAAAAGTATTGTTCCTTTGAATTTTTTCCCGGCACCATATTTTACTTCCGCCATACCAGCGGAATCAGCATCATTTATAACCAGTGTGGGGAGACCAGTAGTTTTAGTAAACAATTCCTGGGCATTAAATCCGACCCATGATTTATCAATATTTGCTGCGGTTTTAACGATACCATTCTGCACTACTGCAGGAAATCCGCAACCTACAGGTCCATTCCAGTTAAAATGATCAGCCAGATGTTTGATGACAATTGCTACAGATTCAGGTGTGGCTGGTACTGGAGTAGGGATCCTGTGTCTTAATTCAACTAATTTGCCGGTTTTTATATCAACAGGGGAACCTTTAATTCCTGAACCCCCAATATCAATTCCTAATATTCTTTTAAATTTCATTTGTAAAGTGTAATTTTAATCAATCTTTTTTTACAAAATTAAAAATTAGTAATATTATCAAAAGTAATTGAAGTAAAATAAGTTATTTAATTTAAATCTTATCGATAAATATAGATTTAAAATTTAATTTTAAACCAGTCTAAATAATATTTTAATTGTTAATTAATACAGAAATAGATATTTTATTTTTTATAAAATTTGTATTACTTTCATCTATAATGAATTTACTATCTTGTTTAGCCAATTTGTGAATATAATAGTGCAGGTAAATTTATTATATGAGTAATGGCAATCACTCTTTTTAGTTAATGAAGTCTCGTTATTCAAATATTATAGTAATTTTAAAATAATTTAATCTTAGTCAAATGGACAAATATATAATTGAATTGTTAGATACAAATACAAGGGTAATAATCCCTGATTTCGGAGCATTTATTGTCAAACAGAAAGAACCAAGGCTTATTGTTTTTAACGAATTTCTGAGATATAATGATGGTCTGCTAATTGATTACGTAGCAAAATCTGAAAATATTAATAAAGATGCTGCTAAAAAGAAAGTTATCGAATATGTTGATAAAGCAGGTAAAAATTTAACCGACAATAATGAACATTTAATTACTGGTTTAGGCACATTGATTAAAGAAAGTACAGGAAAAATTGCCTTTGAAGAAATATCTGAAACAGCCAAAAAAGTAAGCAAGAAAAAAGAACCTAAAAAAGTTACCGAGACTAAAGAAGAAAAGAAAGAAAAGACAGATGAAATAAAGAAAGAAACACCTGAGAAAGAAGATGAAGCCAAGGAAGTAAGTAAGCCAGCGCCCGCAAAGCCAAAGCCAGAAAAAGAAATCGTGAAGGCCGCACAGGAGGAGCCAGTTGAAAAAAAGACAGCTCCAGGCATTGCACAGGATCAGGCAAAAAAGGAAATTATAGCAAAGAAGGAGGAAGAACGAACTGAAAAAGCAAAGGAAGAACCTAAATTAAGACCTGCGGCCTATCAGACAAAAGAAATCAGGAAAAAAAAGAAGAGTAACTCGCAGATTATTGTCTGGATTATTCTCATACTACTTATTAATGCGGCAATAATTTCGTGGTTTGTATTTAATGATGAAATCAGGAATTTATTCAAGAAGCAGCCTAAAGATATAATTATTATGGAAGAGGAGGCTGCTGATCAGACTATCGGTGTTGCTGATGAACAAGAAGGAGCTGCAGTTTCTGAGGAAGCAGATATTGAAGAAATTAGTACTGACATTCAGCAACAAGTTACACGTGAACCTGAAGCTGCCCCTGAAATTGAAGAAGAATCTATTTCTTACTCTGAAAAAAGATATTATATAGTGGCCGGGTGTTTTCGTGATGAAAGAAATGCTGATGCTTTAGTAAAAAAACTAAAACAAAAAGGCTACGATGCAGAAAAGTTCGGGAAAATTGGTAATCTTCATGCTGTTAGCTATTCATCTTTTATCGACAGAACTGAAGCCCAAAACCAGTTAAAAAGGATTAGGGAGGAAGAAGAACAGGAAGCATGGTTAACATATTATTAATACCTGTTTATATTTATTGTGGATTATTCACAGGTATGAATGACATTTTATATTCCTTATTCTTTTTTACCTGCTCCTCAGAAAAGTAATCCTCATGATATTTGCCACTCAGGTATAATTCAGTCTGGTCACAATAATGCCTGCTTGAAGGCATTCCGGAATTCCCGGTAGGTATGACTGTTAATGAGCTATCCCAGTTGTAAAGTGTATAAATATGCCTGTGTGAAGCCCCACTATTCACTTCAGCAGGTTTTCCGAAAGGATAGTTAAAGGGAGAGACTGTATGAAAGCTTCCGCCAACCTTAAACGGACCCCTGTTCAGCTTGAATATTTTATCCAGTATTTTAACTGTTGATAAGGGATGTTTTAATGTAAACTGATGAATATTGCCCCATTTCCATAACTGAATTTCATTTCCATATTCCTGCTGAAGATAAGAGATTGCATCTTTATAACTCTCTTCAATTATATCATTTAAAGATTCGGTATAGTCTTCAGTATTTATATTATCCATCCATTTTGAGCTTTTCCTTTCCACTATTTTATCAAGTGTTATCCTCACAACTTTGTATGCCTTTAACAGTCTGTTATATAATTCCTCTCCCAGTTCATCGGAAAAAATATTTTCAATTAGTTTTTCATAATATGTTTCAAAAATGCTTGCAGCAATATTTTCTTTAGAATATGAACCATCCCATTTTTTCAGCATCTCAAATCCCTCTTTTTCTAATTTTAGTTGCAGTTTATTACTTTCTATTGCATTTAGTATTAAGGGTAAATACCTTTCAGCCAGCTTAGATTTCTGATCAAGCTGTAACTTTATGAAGTCTTCCACAAGTAACTTGTCCTTCGACGAAAGTACTTCTTTTATTTTATCCATCCTGTATGGTAATGCATACCATGTTCCTATATGATAGTCATAATCTTCACCAACAGTCTTATTATTTGCTGAAGCTACGAATCCGTTTTCCGGATTAAAACTATAAGGTAATTTATCGAAAGGTAACATTCCTTGCCATTCATAATCATCTACCCACCCGGGTAAAAGCGGATATATTTCCGTTCTTTTTCTAAGAGGCACTCCTGCAGCACAATACATGCCAATATTTCCATTAACATCAGCATATACTATATTCTGGCTGACATTTTGAAAAGTTTTGAGTGCATTTTTAAACTCTTCCCAGTTAGATGCATGATTCAGCAAGTATACAGTATTAAATTCATTACTGGACTCATCGCCGACCCAGTGCATAGTTACAGCTTTACCCTTAATTTCTTTAAATTTTGAAACTACAGGTCCGTGATGAGTGAATCTTATTTCTCTTTCAATTGCTTTACCCTCCTTAGTGTTTATTATTTCCTTTTTAATGACCATATCTTTCCATTCACCATTAAATTCATATTTATTTGAATCTTCAGGATTAGTGATCTCCAGATAAAAATCAACATTATCAACATATACATTGGTCATTCCCCAGGCGATATGTTCATTATGACCACATATAATGAGAGGGGCTCCGGGCAATAGTAATCCTGTAACATTCAGTTTATTTTCAATTACCTGGTGCATTTGATACCATATACCTGGAATGTTTAATCCCAAATGTATATCATTTGCCAGAACAGGTTTTCCAGTAGAACTTTTTTCTCTTGATACTGCCCAGTTGTTACTGGCATTAAAAATGTCTGCTCCAATTTCTTCCAGTTGTCTGGTCAAAACAACCATGCCTGATTCAATACCAGAGACTGAAAGTAAGGAATCATATCCGGGATATACTACTGATTTATAATTAGAATAATCAGGCAAAAGCTCCGAGTACCGCTCAGAATCGACAGCCTTTCTTATATCATCGAGTACCAGCTCATCCCAGCCTGATTTAAGGTCCCATGCCATATATCCGAGTAAATTCAAAGTATGTAATGGTTCCCAGAGATCAGGTTTATATCCTAATAATGTAAACTCTACTGGCAGATTTTTTAAGTTTGATTTAATATACTGGTTAACACCTTCACAAAAAGCTTCAATTGTAGCCTGATAATTTTCATCCAACTCACCGAGTATTTTTTCTGACTTATCTGAAAATCTTAATGCCCTGAGTAATAAGTCTGTTTCAACAAAATCTTCTCCGAAAATTTCAGAGATCCGACCCAGTGTTACTCTCCTTATCAGGTCCATCTGCCACATACGATCCTGGGCCAGCAAATAACCAACTGCCATATATAAATCGTTTTCGGTTTTTGCATATATATGAGGCACTGCATATTTGTCCCGGTATACACTAACCTCATATTCCAGTCCGGATAACTGAATATCCTGATTATAATCGGGTAAACCCTTCCTGGATATGTTTCTGATGAAAATAACACCGGCAAGAATTGCCAGTAATAGAATTACAAATAAAACCAGGATAATTCTTTTTATTACTCTCATAATAAGATTATTTTAACAATATTATAATATAAAATGCTTTAAGTTCATTTAAATAACACCAAGTTAAATTCCATTTTTCTCAATCGCAAATTTTTTATATAAATTAGAACAGTATTTAAATATTAATTAAATTTTCACATAGCAACAGATTAAAGAAATACTGATAATGGTTTGTATATAGGAGTCAATTTATCCGTATAACTTATAAATACATATGCCGGTCAGATTTAAAAAGGATATTCAATATTATAAATTCTGTCTCTACGGATTTTTAAAGAATCAGAGATTTTTTGATCCCTTCCTGATGCTGTTTTTTCTGGAAAAAAACCTTTTATACATGCAAATCGGAGCACTATATTCAGTTAAAATGATTGCCAGGACAATCCTGGAGATTCCCAGCGGAATCATTGCAGATGCATTAGGAAGACGAGGTACAATGATATTCTCCTATATCTTCTATATTCTCTCATTTATCATATATTATCTTTCAAATAATTATCTTTTTCTGATTATTGCCTCATTTGTATTTGGTGTTGGTGATGCTTTCAGAACCGGTACACATAAGGCAATGATATTTGAATATCTTAAATTTAAAAACTGGGAAGATCAGAAAGTACATTATTACGGACATACACGTTCATGGTCACAGGCAGGATCAGCAGTTTCATCAATAATTGCTGCATTAATCGTATTTTATAGCGGAAGGTACACAGATGTTTTTCTTTTTACATTGATACCCTATGTAATCGGACTCGCTTTGCTCGCTTCCTATCCTAAAATTCTTGAGGGTCAAGGGATAAAAAAGACAGAGCAGACAATTTCTGATGCCTTCAGAAAGGTTTTACATGAAATACTTATGTCATTCAGAAACCTGAGAGCTTTAAAGACAATAACTAACCTCTCATCATTCAGCGGTTATTTTATGGCTATCAAGGATTATCTTCAGCCAGTACTGCAGCTATTTATAACTGCTCTCCCTGTTTTACTATTCCTTGGACAAAAGAAAAGGGAAGCTTCAATTATCGGTTTTGTTTATTTTATTCTTTATTTCATTTCGTCCAGGGCCTCAAGATATTCGGGCAAATCGGCAGAAAGATTTACCAGCCTTATAAAACCTCTAAACCTGACTCTAATATCGGGATTAATTATCGGTATTTTAGCAGGAATTTTTTTATCATTCAATATTATTATTGTATCTATAATATTATTCATAGGCATTCATATTGTTGAAAATTTAAGAAGACCTATGGCAGTGGCCTATGCATCAGAAACATTCAATGATAGAATTCTTGCTTCGGTACTTTCAGTAGAATCCCAGGCATCATCTATAATTGCAGCCCTATTTGCCGTTTTATTAGGATTTTTTGCTGATTATGTCAGCATTGAGTTTAGTTTTATAATTACAAGCCTGATATTATTATTTACCACCCCATTATATTTGCTGAGAAAAAAATAACACAACAGTTTCGGAAATTATATAATGCATATTCATAACTTTAAATTATAAAAGTATTAATCTGAACTTTAATTAATATGCCACACAAAATATACTTTCTTGATACGGAAAAAAAAGAAAAACTTGATCTTTACTGGAAGGGCTCTTTTAAAGATTTTACCATTAAACTTGATAATAACGAATTAGGTGTTATTAAGACTAAAAAGGAATTAAAGGAAGGACGTGATTTTGTAATTGGTTATAATAAAAAATTAGAAATACGTTTAGTCATGCAGCTTGGAATTTTTCCCTGCATAGAAATCCTTTACAATGATAAACCAGTCCCGGGTACAATAACCGATCCTAAAAGACAACTTGCTGATATATTCTATTTTATTCTATTTATTGCAATACTTTATATTGCATCAGGTTTAGCTGGCTTAATATTTGACATTCCAGCTTTTAGCGATCATGGCATTGGCTTGAACTCAATAATTTACGGAGTATTATTTGTAATGATGGGTTTAATCATAAATAAAAGACAATCAATGTTCGCATTAATTGCTGTTATATCATTACTGGGACTTGATATTATGTTTTTACTTATTCGTATATCTGAATATGGAGTAAAATCAAATCCCTGGCCAACTATAGTAATTAAAATGTTATTTATGTTATATTTATGTAAAGGATTTTCAGCTCTTATGAGATTAAGACAGCTAAAGTTAATGGAAGTGGAGAAAGAACATATTAACAGTGAGAAAAAACAAAGAACTCCGATATCAGAACAAAAGACTGAAGATCATACATTATTCATGCCTGATGATCACTCAGGCTATTTGCCTGATGAATAAAAAGGGTACAGGGGGGACAGTGCCCTGAAGAGGGTACAGCGGGGACAGTGCCCTGAGAAGGGTTCTATCCCATGCCGATGTCCACTCTTCAGGCTCCCTTTTTATACATATAGCTATGGAAATTTAATTACTTATAGTACTTTTGCATTTTAATAATAAAATAATAGTTGAAATAGTTTTCTCTTTATTTAAGCAGTCTAATAAGAATGGCAGGTTATAATAATAATAGAATTGATGCTGAAATATTTGATACTATTGAAGATGCAATTACAGATATACGGAATGGCAAAGTAGCTATTGTTGTTGATGATGAAGATAGAGAGAATGAGGGAGATTTTATATGTGCAGCATCACTTATAACATCGAAGATAGTAAATTTCATGGCCACTTACGGAAAAGGTTTAATCTGTGTTGCTCTTACTGAAGACAGATGTGAAAAATTAGATCTGGATTTGATGGTAGGCACAAATACTTCTTTGCATGGTACAGCTTTTACTGTCTCAGTAGATTTACTCGGGCATGGATGTACAACCGGGATATCGGCAAGTGACAGGGCAAAAACTATCAAAGCCCTCGTTGATCTAAAAACAAAACCGGAAGATCTGGGACGACCGGGTCATATATTCCCCTTAAAAGCCAGAAACAAGGGTGTCCTTCGCAGGGCCGGACATACTGAAGCTGCTATTGATCTTACACGGTTGGCAGGATTAACACCAGGGGGTGTATTGGTAGAAATTATGAATGAAGATGGTTTTATGGCTCATCTCCCTGAATTAATTAAAATCGCTGAAAAATTTAACCTGAAAATAATAAGTATTAAAAACCTTATAGCCTACCTCATTGAAAAAGAAAGTATCGTTATCAAGGGAGAAATAGTAAAATTACCCACAAAGTACGGCACATTTAACCTGATTCCCTTTATTCAGAAATCAAACAATGTTGAACATGTGGCTTTGATAAAAGGTAGCTGGACTAAAGATGAGCCTGTGCTTGTACGCGTTCATTCTTCATGTATCACAGGTGATGTATTCGGTTCATACCGTTGCGATTGCGGTTCTCAGCTGCATGAGGCTATGAAGCTCGTTGAAAAGGAAGGTAAAGGTGTCGTTCTCTATATGAACCAGGAAGGAAGGGGTATAGGATTGTTTAATAAAATAAAAGCATACAAATTACAGGAGCAAGGACGTGATACTGTTGAGGCGAATATAGATCTTGGTTTTCAGGTTGATGAACGAGATTATGGTGTCGGTGCAAGTATGCTAAGAGAGCTTGGCCTTGGTAAAATAAGGCTAATAACAAATAATCCGGTAAAAAGGGCTGGCCTTGAGGGTTACGGCATCCAAATTGTTGAAAATGTTCCGCTGGAAATTCCGCCTAATAAATATAACAAGTTCTACCTGAAGACAAAGAAGAAAAAGATGGGTCATTTTCTTGAATTACTGGATGATGACGATTACATATCTGATAGTGATAAATAGTTAATATAAAGGCCCCTTTAGAATGAGTAAAAAGGATCTTCGCATAGTATTTATGGGAACACCCGAATTTGCAGTTGAATCTCTCAGGGCCCTGATAAATGATGGTCAGAATATAGTTGGGGTAGTTACAAATACTGACAAACCTACAGGTCGCGGACAAATATTGAAGCCCTCACCGGTAAAGGTTTACGCTGAAAAGAATGGTATAAAGGTATTACAGCCAGTCGATCTTAAAAGTGATGATTTTATATCAAGACTATCTCAACTTAAAGCAGATTTACAGGTTGTGGTTGCATTCAGAATTTTACCAGAGGTTGTATGGAATATGCCAAGGTTTGGTACATTTAACCTGCATGCATCTCTTTTACCCGATTATCGTGGTGCAGCACCAATTAACTGGGCAATTATTAATGGCGAAACAGCAACCGGGGTAAGTACATTTTTCATTGATCATGATATTGATACAGGAAAAATAATATTTCAGGAAAAGGTCAGTATTAAAAAGGATGAGAGTGCAGGAGAACTGCATGATAGGCTTATGAAAACCGGAGCCAGGCTGGTTGTTAAGACTGTTAAAGCAATTAGCACAGAAGATTATAAACCAACTGACCAATCAACATTATTGAGAAAAGGGGAAATCAAAAAAGCACCTAAGATTTTTAAGGAAGATTGTAAAATAAACTGGCATAATAATATAACAGATTTATACAATTTTATCAGGGGATTAAGTCCTTATCCTGCAGCATGGACAGAATTAATATCTGAGACAAATAAATTACTGTCAGTAAAAATTTTTGAGTCTGAGATTAATAAAACAAAACATATAACCCCGGTTGGTAAAATTGAAAGTGATGGCAGGTCATATTTAAGAATTGCTGTGAATGGCGGGTATTTGAACCTTATCAGGCTACAAATAGCAGGAAAGAATAAGCTGGGTATAAAAGAATTTTTGAAGGGATTTAAGAATCCTGAACACTATAAGCTAAGTATGAAATAAGTGTGGTAATATACTATTCTTCTTCCTCAAAATCAAACTCAAATATTATTTCGTCCTCCTCTTTTAATTCTGTTTCTTTATCTTCCTTTTCTATTTCTTTCTTTTCCTGTAGTTCTTTAATTTTAAGATCGAAAGGCACTTTAGTTTGCTTTAAGCCTTTTCTTAGCTGAAGTTTTTTTGATACCTCAGGTTCACTACCTTTTTCCATCAGGTTCTTTTTATACAAAACATCTAATTTAATACCATAAAGCTGTGATATATAATGCATTGTCTCTCCCTCTTTAACAATGTGAGTCTTTTTACCTGCTTCTGCCTTATTTCTTTTTGGCTGCATATATAATATCTGGCCTGAGTCAATTCTTGTTCCTTCAGTCAGTTCATTATATTTCTTTAATTCCCATGGTAGCAGATCGAGTTCTTCTGAAATGCCGTCATATGTATCACCTACATTGGCAATTATATATTTTATCCTGTTTCTCTCATAAATATTTCTTGACAAGCCAATGTTTCCTATCCCATTAACAGACGCTAACTGCATACCAGGTTCTCCTATAATTTCTACACCCTGATCCAAGGCATAAAGCTGATTTTCCTCAATAATCTTAATTAGTGCTTTATGGTAATCTTTACTTGTTGCATAACCTGCTTTTTTCAGTCCCTTAGCCCATCCTTTATAGTCTGTGGGCTCCAGTGTGAACAAAGAAGCATATCTTTGTTTTGAGATCAGGAAATCTGAATGATCCCTGTAAGAGTCATATACTGATTTGTACTTTCTGAAACACTCATTATTACGATCATCATCATGACGGAGCTTTTTTCCTTTCCAGTCGTGACATTTTAAACCGAAATGATTATTAGCTTTTCTCGCAAGCCTGCTATTCCCGTCTCCTGATTCAAGGATGCCCTGGGCAAGTGTTATGCTTGCAGGTATACCCGTTCTTTTCATTTCTCTTACTGCCAACTCTTTATATGTGTCAATATATTCCTGACGGGTTGTTTTCTTTACTGACTGACCACAAACAGATGAGAATTTTAAACAAATAATAATCAGCAACAGGTATAATGTTAATTTCTTCATCTGCTTTTTCCTGCAAAGTTATACCTTATAATGATTAATAATTTGTTTATAAATATTTACTTTATTAACACCGGGAGTAATTTGATCTTAAATATTTATATCACTAATCAGCATCTTTTTATGGTCGTTTTTAATTATGCTGAAAAATCTCACAAAAAAAAGCGGCAAAGCCGCTTTTTTAAAGGATTATTTTGCTTAGAGATTTTTTTATTCTCCCTTTCTTATATGTATATCACCATGCAGACTTTTAAATACCAGTTCCGGACCACCGCCATTTATTTTGCTGGTTGTCCATTTTGTCCAGCTTGTTTCAGTAAAGTCTTGTTTATATTCCTTATGAGACTTTTCCTGCTCTTCTTTAATATCCATATCAAAATTTGAATATATCTCTCCTCTTTCTGTTTTCATTTTTAATGTCGCCTTTGTATCTGAAGGCAAGGTCACATCTATATGGCTGTTGATTGTTGAAAAGGCCATAGGTGTATCGGGAGTTATTTCCTTGAATCCTACCTTAATTATTCCGTTTACTGTGCTGGCAACAACTGATCCTGTAATTTGATCAAGATTAATCTGGCCGTTAACAGTATTTATTTCAAGTTCACCTTTTATTTCTTTCACAGATATGTTTCCGTTTAATGTGGTTATCTTAAAAGAACAATCATACGGAACTTTGATATTATAATTCTGATAATTAGGTGGCAATCCTGATTTTATTGTTATTTTATTTTCTTCTTCAGTGACATTAACCTCGAATGAGCTGCTTTTTATTTTTTTCAGGCCCTCCTTGCTTATCTCTTCATCTTCCTTTTCATAAACATATGGTTGGGGAATTGTAACCACATTATGATCATGAGATTCATCCTCACCCGGAGATGTTTTAAGTATAACCTCTTTGCCCCCGTAACCTTCAATACTAATATCACCCTGAAAAATCTCAATATGTATAAATCCGGGTTCTTCCGGATTGCTGAAAGACAGTTTAAGCTGTTCTTCTTCTTTCTGGGCTATACCGGAACTCAAAATGACCAGACTAAAAACTGTCATACTAAAAATTAATGCTATTGTTTTCATTTTTATAAAATTTTAAATTAATGATTCGATACTGTTTTTTAATTTATTTTCAACACTTTCATTAAGGTTGTTTTTCTCTAATAGTTTCCTTAGTTCATCAACTGAACCTTTTTCCTGTAACAGAACCATAACATCTGCAAGTGTAATCTGTACAATTGGAGAATCCTGCTTCGTTATGGACTTTATTAACCCAATGCGCACTTTTGGATTATTTGCAAAATTGTATAAGGCTTCCACTGCCATTAACCTTACATTTACATTAGGGTCATTATTCAGTGTATGTAGCAGGGCATCAATAATTTTATCATCTGCATTGCTTATCTGGTTACTGATGCTTATAGCCTTTAATCTGTCTGTTGGCGAAGGTTGATGAATTAGTGTAAGCATCATGACTTTCTGCATGTCCTGCATCTCGGAAATCATTGAATTTACCTGGGTTTTATATTTCATCTCAGAAGTGTACCAGTAACCTGCAAGGCCTCCGAAGATAAATATTATAACTGCGTATGCTAACCTTTTGACAAGAACAGGCTGCCATAGTTCTTCCCATATATTTTTTATACTGAACATATATGATTCTTTATGGGAAATACTGGTTTTATATTCTTCAAGTTTTTCATAAAAGTTTGTTTTCATCTTTTCACTTGACTCTCTTTCAGGCATTGTATTTAATTCTCCTGCCAATTTTTCAAACTCATTCAATTCTTCTTCTGAGACACCCTGGTCGATTAAAAATCCGCGCATTTTCTTTTTATCGATATCCCTGATATTATTAAAGAGATACTCTGTAATTAATTTTATTTTTTTCTTCTTTTTCATTTCCTTAATATTTTGATAATTCTTTATAAATCTTTTTAAGTTCTTCCATCGCCCTGAATATTCTCACTTTGACAGCGCTTTCAGAGCATCCCAGTATTTCTGATATTTCTTTATATTTAAGTTCCTTATACCGGCTAAGTGTTAAAATCTCTCTTTTTTTTCTTGGTAGCTTCAATAAGGCACTCTCCAGTATATTTATCTTTTCCTGTTTCGAGTCATCCTCCTCAATGATCTTGTCACTTAACTCATTGTCCAATTCATTAATATTTTCTGAGAATTCCAGTTTATCCCTTTTCCTGACAAAGTCGATAAAGACATTATGTGCTATTCTGTAAATCCATATTTTAAAATTTCCTCCACCTCTATAGTTGGTACGATATTTTAAAATTCTCATAAAAACATTTTGAACAAGGTCTTCACTAACATCTGGTCTTCCTGACAGATTCAGAAAATATCCATATAATGATTTGTTGTGACGTTCAAATATTAGTCCCAGCCTGTCAATATCGCCTGATTTAACCATTAACATTAATTCATTATCTGTGATCACACCGTCAGTTTTAATATTTATTTCAATTTACATAATAAAAGACTTCCAATGTTTAAAAAGGTTACATTTTTTTAAAAGGGAACAGCCGCGAGAGGGACAGTGAGAGGGACAGTGAGAGGGACAGCGCCCCTCACTGATTTACGATTGAAAATTAACGATTTACGATTTAAGGGTGCTGTCCCCCTTCAGGGCGCTTTCCCCTTCAGGAGTCAACAAATGATAGAGAACAGGTACAATAATTAATGTAAGAAAAGTTGAGGTAATAAGGCCCCCGATTATTCCCCAGCCCATTGGAGCCCACATCGTACCTCCTCCAAGTGTTAATGGTAGTAGTCCACCTATTGTTGTAAGGGTTGTCAATATTATAGGTACAAATCTTGTTTCACATGCAAGTTTTATTGCATCCACTATACCTTTACCCTCTTCTATCAGCTTATTAATATAGTCCACTAATATTATGGAATTATTTATAACAATGCCGACAAGACTTATTAACCCCACAAACGCAGTAAATGAGAAAGTATTTCCTGTAATATACCATGCCCATATTGAACCGATAAATGCCAGGGGGATTGCCACAAACATAATCAGTGGCTGGGTGAATGACCTGAATTGTAAAACCAGGACTGCAAATATTGATATTACAGCTATAATAATTGCCTGTAACATTCCTCCAAATGACTCCTGTCTGTTTTCCAGTTCTCCGCCAATCTCGTAAGAATAGCCAGAGGGGAAATTATAATTTTCAAGCTTTTCAACCACAGGTATCAGTACTTCATCCAAAGTATAACCCTTTTTAATATCTGCTGTAATACCTGCATATTTTTTAAGATTGAGCCGGGTTATTAATCCGGGGGCTTCATCAAATCCGATGTTTGTTAAATGTTTCAATGGGATAAATTTCCCGGATAATGACCTGACATAGATCTTATCAAAATCCTGCAACTTGATATTTTCATTCACGGGAAGTCTGAGTACAATATTATAATCTTTACCTTTTGAATCGCGAAATTTTGATATAGCTGTACCGTTAATACATGTTCTTATTGTTTTGTCAATTTCTATCAGCGGAACACCAAAATAATTAGCTTTTTCCTTGTTAATATTAATATTTAAATCAGTCTTGGTTTTATTTAACTGGTTATCAATATTTATAATGCCCTTGACATTTGAGATAAATTCTTCAACATCTGATGAGACCCTTTTCAAAATCTTGATATCGTTACCAATAACATTAACAACTACTGGTGCTTGTACTGGTGTACCCTGCTCAAATTCCTTTATGTTAATTTTGCCTCCAGGGAAATCGGCAAAAAAGATCCGTAATGACTCTAAAAGCCTGTCAAATTCTTTTACTTCATATTCTTTTAATTGCACATATATCTCTGCAAAATTCTTATTATAGCTTCTGGCAAATACATTATAATATATCCTCGGATTACCGTGTCCGACGTTTGTAGCATAATATTTCACAAGTGGTATAGTATCAATTACAGATTCAACATATTTAGCAATTTCATCTGTTCTATCAATATCTGTTCCCTCAGGCATTTCCATTCTTATCATAAATTGTGGTTGTTCAGCTTTAGGAAAAAAGCTTATACCAACAAAGTTCATGAAAAACCAGACTGAGATAATAAAAGCGCCTAGTGCTATTAACAGAGTCAGTAATCTGTTTTTTAGGGCAAAGTCAAGGGATTTCCTGTACGGCCCATCGATTAAGGCAGACAATAATTTTCTGAAACCGGTTTTTTTATTCCCCTTTTCGGGTATTTTCAAAATTCTGGAGGAGGCCAGAGGTGTTAATGTGAGAGCAATCAGAAGTGAAAAGGTAAGTGTTGAAATTATTGTGACAGGAAGGCTTTTAATAAAATCACCTGCCTGATTTCTCATCATTATTATTGGTATAAAAGCTAAAACTGTTGTAGCTGTAGCACTGACTATTGGCCATGCTATTTGTTTTGCTCCCATAACAGCAGCTTCTTTTTTACTATAGCCTAATCCCAGAAACCTGTTTATATTTTCCACCATAACTATGGAATTATCCACTAACAATCCCAAAGCAACTACCAGCCCTGCAATTGAAATTTGCTGTAATCCAAAGCCAAGATAGTCAACAAATGCGAGTCCGATTAAAAAAGAAAAGGGAATAGCCAGAATAACTATTATTGATGATTTTATACCTAAGGCCAGAAGAATTACAAGTCCGACCAGAAAAATACCCTGTAAGAGGTTCCTTATAAATCCGTTTATTCTATGATCCACGAAAACAGACTGGTCAAATACTGTTATTATTTTGATTTCATTTTCATGTCTGCTTTTATATTTTTCAATTTCAGGATTAACATCCTTCATTATGTTGAAAATATTAAAATCATCTTTTTGCTGAACTGTAAGGAATATTGCTCTGCTGCTATTTAACCTGCCCAGATATTTTTCATCTTCATAATCAAATTCAACTTCAGCAATGTTCTTTAAAAATATTAATCTGCCCTGATATGAACTTACTACCGTATTTTCTATTTCATCAAGGTTCTTGTATGAACCGCTTGATTTTATCGCAAAACTTTTATTGCCCAGTTTTATTGAACCGCCAGGTATATTAGTGTTATTTGATTGAATTGTCATAGCTACCTGATCTATGGATATATTCATTTGAGCCATCTTTTCAATGTCCAGGGAAACTCTTATTTCACGTTCGGGATAAGCATGTAATTCAACCTTTCTAACACCTCTGATTTTTTCAATTTCCATTTTCAGTTGATCTGCAAGTTCCTCCAGTTCGTAGTATTCGGCTGAATTTGATACAAATGCCAGCTGCAGAATATTAACATCTCCGGTCATCCACTGAAAAGTTTCAATGCTGAGAATATCCTCAGGTAATTCTGTTTTTATGTCATTAACTTTTGCAACTACTTCATCATATTTTTCTTTTGCATCAGTATTGAAAATAAATTCCACTCCTATGCTAACCAGACCGTCTTTTATTGATGTCTCGATTTTCTTAATATCTTCAATCTCATTTATTGCTTCTTCTATAGGAATTGCTATTAATTGTTCAAGATCGGCCGGACTTGTCCCCGGATAAATAACAACCACTGAAGAGCCCGGTACGGTGATTGATGGATTTTCAGTACGGGGCATCGTCAGATATGAGCTAAATCCTGCCAGAACTAACAGAATGAAAACTATAATTGTGAACTGAGGATTATCTATTGCTAATTTCGGCAGTTTCATAATAATGTAGTAAAATAGTTAATCAGTTATTTAAAAGACATATGCGAATTCTAATTATTAATATTCTGTTCCTGCCTGGCATCACTAATCAACAATTACGACTTTTGTACTGTCATTTATATAGTTAATACCCTGAGTAACCAGTTTTGTGCCAGGTAATAAACCATAATTTATTAACACTTCATCGTTAAGGATTTTACTGAATTCAATCCTCTTTCTGATTGCAATGCTGTCCTGAATTTCATATACATAACCGCTTTCTTCGTTATAATCGGTAAGGGCATCAATTGGCACTGACATATACTTCTTTGTTAAGTAAGCTGAATATATATCGACTTTAGCTATAAATCCTGATATCAGCTTTTTATTCTTTACCGGCTTTACTGTTAATTCAACCTCATAAGTACCTGTATAAGGATCTGCAGCCTTTCCGATTTCAGTTACTGTTGCTTTAAAATCTGTATCCTGGTAAGCATCAAATTTTACCAGGGCGCTATCACCGGGACTTATGTTTATTATATCCTTATCAGTCAGGTTTATCCTCACCACCCATTGATCATCTGTTGAAGCGAACAGAATAACAGGGATACCGGAACCTGCCACTTCATTTTCTTCCATCAGCCTCCTTAGAATCTTACCCTGTGAAGGTGCAGCTATTGTAGAATATTTCAAATTAAAGCTGGCTATTTCAAGATTAGATTTTGCCACTTCCGTTGCAGTTTCAGCGTTCTGAAGCTGTTCAAGGGTAACGACGCTGTCTTTAAACAGACTTCTGGCCCTGTTAAAATCTCTTTCAGCTTTGCCCAGTGCCTGTTCTGCAAGATTTACCCTGGCTTTTATTTCAGACAGATTTAGTTCTGCGAGCAATTGTCCTTTTCTCACACTTTGTCCCTCATCCACGTATATTTTATTAATTATCCCGCCTGTTTTAAAGCTTAGTTTTTGCTCAATTTTTGCTGATAGCTTCCCACTTGAATGTATCGGGAATACTATATTTTTTTCCACAACTTCGGCAGCCTTAACTTTTATCAAATCCTCCCTGGTACCTGATTCTTTCTTTGATCTGTTTTCACAGGATACTATAATCATTAAAAGTGCAGGAATAAATATATACTTGTATTTCATTTATCGGGTGTTTTAAAATTGTTAATGTTCAGTGAATTAATATTTTTCAATGCTATTGTTAATACATATGGTTTATATTATATAATCCTGTTACTCTTTCGTATTCAGCATATTTTATCAGGTAATCATATTTTGCAATTATCAGATTTTCTTCGGTGTTTGTCATGTTTGTTCGAGCATCAATATATTCAATAAGACTGGCCTGTCCCTCTGCATATTTTCTATCTATTATTTTAAAGGCTTTTTTCGAGCTTTCCAGTTGTTTGCTTACTGAAACAATTTCTTTTTCTGCAGCCTCCAGGGCATAGAATGCATTAATCACTTCAAGCTGAATTAGTAACTCTAATTCTTTATATTGATTGCCAATTATTTCCTGTTCAATTTTAGCCTGCTGTATCTTTGCGTTGTTCTGAAAACCTTTAAATAAGTCCCAGCGAAGCACAAGTGAAGCAAGTATATAGTCATCATCTGAAGTAAAACTATACTTTTCGCCCTGAAATCCGTAATCCACAGCTCCAAACAACGTAGGTAACCTGTTATAGCTATTTATTTTAAAATTATTTTCAGCTGCGTGGATATAACTTTTAATTTTTTCAAGTTCATCTCTGTTCTTAAGCGCATTAAATTTAGCTTGTTCGAAAGTTTCCAGAGGCCCAGTAATTAGTTCACTGGTATCCGTTATTATTTCAGCATCATATTTCCTGTTAAGTAAAAAGTTGAAATAAGATTCTGCCAGCTGTCTTTGCATTATAGTTTCTGCCTTTTGCTGATCAAGTTTACTTAATTCAGCCTCAGATCTGAAAACATTATCAATAGTTACCTTGTCATTCTCATAAAGCCTTTTATTCACCCTGACATTCTCTTCCAGTAATTTTCTTGTATTATCAATTAATTGATTAAGCTGTACTGATTTAAGATAGTTAAAATAGGATGTTTTTATTTCTGCCACTAAATATCGTTTGTAAGTTTCTGCATCGGCCTTTTCTGCTTTAACCAGATAGTTTTTTATTTTATTATTATAATAGATCTGAGGATTAAATAAGGGCTGCACTATACTTATCTTAGTTTCATGTTCTTTAGGTCTGTAAAACTGGAATTCCTGAGATGTGAGTTCCGTATAATCAATAGTACTGCCTAAAACAAGGTCGTTAAGTGTATTTATATTGTTGATTATTGGATCAACCATATCTCCGACAGGTATGATACGTCCCCCCTTTGCAACTGTATACCGGGCATTAAAACTAACCTGAGGTAAGAATAATCCTTTTGCTTCCTTGAGTGCCTGAATGCTCTTTTCATAAGAAGCCAGTTTCTGATTTAATGCAAGATTATATTCCAGGCCTGTTTTTATGTAATTGCCCAATACCGTTTCCTGTGCAGCAGACTTTAGTGTTATACTTATAAAACAAAGAATACTTAGGTAAATTTTCAGCATTTTATTTCTTTTTAATTCCTGATTTCAATATTTTAAAGTGTCCGCTTATTATGTCTTCTATATTCATTTTATCCAGTAAAACCTTACATTTTTTAGTATTGGCCATTTGAAGAACTCCTGTTGTCTGAGCCCATAACAAGTGCCCCATTATTTCAGAAGGGACACCTGATTTGACAGATTTATCCTTCTGTCCTTTCTCTATTAATTTAATGAGAAACATTAACGGACACTTGTCTGTATTACCCAGAAGGCACTCATTACAGTCCATTTCACTTAATTCCTTAGCCTCAAAATAAATGATAGATTTAAAATAATTGGTATGTTTTTGAGCAAATTTTACATAGGCTTTTCCAACTTCAAGCAGATTTTCAAAAGCACTTTTATTTTTTGATACTGCCTTTTGAAACATTCCCATCAGTATCAGCATTGCTCTGGCACAAATGGCAAAATGCAAATCTTCCTTGCTTTTAAAATATAAATACAGGGTGGCCTTGCTTAACTCTGCTTCTTCGGCAACATCTTCCATAGTAGTATTATCATAACCCTTAATAAAAAGGACTTTTTCTGCAGCATCTATTATGTCATTCCGGCGTTGTTCTTTTTCCCTTTCTTTTCTTTCAGTGATTCCCATATTAGACTATTATCTATAAAATGACTATTAGTCAGCAAATATATAAATATATATTAAATATACAATAGTCTAATTATTAACAGAAAAAAATTGAATTATTAATATTTAAAATGAAATAGTAATAGCAGTTATAAAAATCCAGACTGCCAAACAAAAATTGAAAGATTTATTGAGGTAAGTTAAGTGATAAAATAAAAAAATTTTATGATGTGGCTTTTTTAAATTTTGTCGAAACCATGTCCCAGTTAACTATGTTCCAGAATGCATTTATATAATCTGCTCTCCGGTTTTGATACTTGATATAATAAGCATGTTCCCATACATCGATACAAAGAACAGGAATCCCTTTTACCTCTGCAATGTCCATTATCGGATTATCCTGGTTTGGGGTTGAAGTTACTATCAGTTTACCTTCTGAAACAATAAGCCAGGCCCAGCCTGAGCCGAATACTTGCTTTGCTGTGCTGCTAAATTCGTTTTTAAAATTTTCAAATGTTCCGAAATCCCTGTTTATTGCTTCAAGAAGCACACCCTCAGGATTTCCTCCTCCTTCTGGAGACATAAATTTCCAGTATAATTTGTGGTTTAAATAACCACCCCCGTTGTTTCTTACAGAAACCGGATATTTTGAAACTTCTTTCAGGATTTCCCTGGCATTTTTACCGGTAATTCCAGCTTCCTTAACAGCTGCATTAAACTTCTCCGTATATGCTGCATGATGCATGGAGTGATGAAAAAATAATGTCTTTTTATCAATATAAGGTTCAAGAGAATCATATGAGTAAGGCAATTCAGGCAGTATAAATTCTTTTTGTTCATTTCCTTTATTTAAATAAGACGAACGTCCCTTTGCAAATAAAGGGTAAGTAACTAAACCTCCTATTCCTGCAATACTTGTCTTGATAAATGATCTTTTATTCATAACTAATACAAAGTTCCTTTGGTTTCTATTGCCCTAAACAAACTTAATAAAAAAATGTTTAGAATATTTAAAATTACCCATATTATTTAAGAATATCAAATTTGCTCCAGAATAGCTAACATCTCATCAAGATTCATGCTCTCCTGTTTACCGGTTTCCATATTTTTAACGGTAATTTTATTCTCCTTTATTTCAGATTCACCAACAAGTGCGACAAATGGAATTGCTTTGCTATTGGCATATGACATTTGCTTTTTAAGCTTTGCCGGCTCAGGATATATTTCTGAAGGTATTCCCCTTGAACGTACCTTTGATAATAAGCCCAGACAATATATTTCTTCTGATTTTCCAAAATTAACAAACATTAATCTCACAGTGCCGGCTGAATCTTTTGGGAACAGATTCTTTTTGTTCATTACATCATAAATCCTTTCGGCTCCAAATGATATACCTACTCCCGAAACATCTGGTAATCCGAAAATGCCAGTCAGATCATCATATCTTCCACCTCCGCAAATACTACCTATTTCCATATCACTTGCTTCCACTTCAAGTATAATGCCCGTGTAGTAGTCCAGTCCACGCGCAAGCGTTAAATCCAGTTCCAGTTCTGAACTTAATTGTATATTCTTTAAATAATCCAGAATAATTTCAATTTCTTCCAGCCCTTTAAGACCCGTTGCCGATTTACCTAGCATACTTTTTAGTATCAAAATTTTGTTATAATTATTGCCTTTATAAGTTATGATACCCTGAATAAATTCTATAGCAGATTTATTAAGCCCTATTTGTTTAAGTTCCTTATTAACCTGATCTATACCAGTTTTCTCCATTTTATCAATTGCTATAGTTATATCCGTTATTTTATCTGACTCGCCAATGGTTTCTGCAACTCCCGACAATATTTTCCTGTTATTAATTTTAATGATATTTTTTATTTTAAGGGCAGCAAATACTTCATCCATAATCTGTATTAACTCAACTTCATTCAGTAAAGAATTGCTTCCTATGACATCAGCATCACACTGATAGAATTCGCGGTATCTGCCTTTCTGCGGTCGATCTGCCCTCCAGACAGGCTGAATCTGGTATCTTTTAAAGGGAAAGGTAAGCTCATTCCTGTTTTGAACTACATATCTGGCAAATGGTACCGTCAAATCGTATCTCAAGCCTTTTTCGCAAATTTTAAATGATAGCTTTCCCGGATCAGGATCAAGTAAATCATCATTAGCTATTTCAGAAAGATAGTTACCCGAGTTTAATACCTTAAATAATAATTTATCACCTTCTTCACCATATTTTCCAAGGAGAGTACTGAGGTTTTCCATCGCAGGTGTTTCAATAGGTGAATATCCATATTTCTCGAATACTCTTTTAATTGTATCAAATATATAATTTCTCCCGGCCATTTCAACTGGCGAGAAATCTCTGGTGCCTTTTGGTATTGAGGGTTTATTAGATGCCATATTAATAACTTCATTTTAATAACCCGACAAAAGTACTATTTATAATTATTTATGATAAATGATTAGTTGAAAATTTAATAAGTTCATGAATAAGTATTAAACAAAGGGCGCTGTCCCCCTATCTCCTTTTTGACTTTTCCCATTTTACAGACTGACTTCCTGATATGTATCTGAAAATGCCGTTGATCATAGCATAATTCATAATAAACATATAATAGGGAACGAACAGTATTTTCAATCTTATTTTCATATTACTAAGTAATGCGCCAATTAATATCAACAGATAAAAGAAAAGCTGAACATATAAAAAATATAAATATAAATCTGAACCAGTATCCCGGGTAAAGACAATTATAAGGTTTAATAAGAAGATAAAAATAAAGGAAAAGGGAACCAAAGTCCATCTCATTACTTTATGAGAAAAATATTGAAAAGAAAGCATCCCGTATTTAAAAACATTCAAAATCTCTGTCATTCTGAATAATGTCTGAAGTCCGCCAGATGCAATCCTGAATTTTCTTTTAAGTTCTTCTTTTATAGAGAGTGAACCTGACTCAGAAGCAAATGCATCAGGCGCATATTTTATTTTATAACCCTTCTTTGCTATCTCCAGGGAAATTGTAAAATCATCAAGAATAGTATCTTCCTTAACATCATCATATAATTCGGTACGAATGGCAAATAACTCGCCTGCGGCTCCCATAACCGAATTGAGCTGCGATTCCAATGACTTTATCACAGATTCATATTGCCAGTAAATACCCTCTCCTGCACCGACAGCTTTTTCTTTTTTTAGTGTGATAATACGCTTTTCTCCTGCAACGCATCCTACAGACTTATCTCTGAAAATATTAGTTATTTCTCTAACCGAATTCCTGTTTAAATTGGTATTAGCATCGGAAAATATTATTATTGGTGTTTTAATATACCTCACTGCCCTGTTCATTGCATTTATTTTTCCTCTTCTTACTTCTTCATGCAAAACAGTAACATTTTTATACTGTCTTAACTTTTGTGGTGTTCCGTCATCTGAACCATCTGTCACCCAAACCAGCTTTAATTTGTCTTTTGGGTAATTTAATTCTAATGAATTCCTGATTTTATTTTCAATACAATCCTTTTCATTATATGCCGCCACTAATAAAGTAACTTCAGGCTCATATTTATCAGTTGAAGGTGGTTTTTGATTTGTCAGTAGCTTTTTGAAAAATACTATTATAAGTAATATTAATGTATAACCCAGGTATGCGTAAATTATTATAAAAAGCAATATCCAGAATAACAGCCTGATTGTCATCTTAAATTAGCCTTATAGAATTCTGCCAGTTCAGCAGTTATCTTTTTATTATCCATATTTTCAATAACAAACTTTCTGGCATTTTCTCCAATTTTTGTAAAAAAATGTTTATTATCCAAAAGATTTAGTATTTCTTTTTCAAAATCAGTCGCTGAATCTGCAATAATAATATTCTCATTGTGTTTAATATCGATACCTTCAGCTCCTATTAAGGTTGTTACAATTACTTTTCCCAAAGCCATACCTTCTATTATTCTTACACGCATCCCGCTTCCGGAAAACAATGGAATAATCATTACTGCCTTGTCTGTCATATATTCAAATGCGTCTTCCACTTCACCTAAAAAAATAATATTATTGTATTTTGTAATTCTTTTTATCAGCCATTTCGGTGCATTTCTACCTGCAATGAAGAATTCCACTTCAGGATTTTTTGCAATTATTTTTAACCAGACCATTTTAATGAACCATAACAAACCTTCCTGGTTAGGAATCCAGTCCAGTGACCCTAAAAAGAATAATGAACGTAAATTCACTTTTCTACTGGCAGAGGTTATTTTATCAATATTAAAACCTGAAGGAATGACTCTGAAAGGCTTATTATTCCCCAGACCGTTTAATATTTCAGCATCCCTGTTTGTTATAGGCACCAATAAATCATAAGTGTTCAATGAGTCTGTTTCAAATTTCTCAATTCTCCTGGCGAGGATTTTAAGATATTTTTTCCTGAATATATTCTTTTCATTATATGCTATCCTCTTCCAGATTTCATGTTCAATGTTATGAGCTCTGAGTGAAATTTTTGCATCTGAATATTGCCTGATTGTCTTTATATATGGAGTAAGATACAGACCTTCCAACTGGACAATGTCAAACTTCTTATTATTAAGTATACTGCCAATTTTTTTTGAAAATTTGTTTGTTATGAATCTCTCAGCATTATATGGAATTCTGGAAAAAAGAATATTAATTATAGCTTTTACAACATTTATATTGGTATTAATATTTATATATTCCAATTCTGCTACATCTTTTATAGCACTAACCGCTTCACCCGGGATAACAAAATGTTTACTGGTATTCATTGCCAGTAATGTAACATGATGTCCATCCTTGCTTAATCCTTCAGTGAGATTATAAATAGCAATGGCTCCGCCATCTTTTGGCGGGTATGGAAATTTGTTGCATAACTGGAGGATCTTCATTATTCGGCTTCTAATTCTCTGATTAAAGACGGATTATCAAAAATGTCAATAATTGATTGTGAAACATTTATAACAGTAATTAGCCTGCTTCTCAATTTAAAAAGATATAAATAGTATCTTACAATATTGAATAATCCAATTGGGAAAATTATAAATGTAACCGTGATGTAAATTTTTGATAAAGAAAAGTTAATTCTGCTAAAATCAATTACAGGAAACTCATTTACCATATTCTGTATGTATATTATTTTAAACCAGTTGCTGGTAATTATTGTCTCAATAATATTATTATATAATCTTTCAAACTCTGTCAAGTTATTATTAGTCCCTGATTTCACATATGAAAATAAAGCATTATTAATTTTAAAATTATTTTCGGCATCTTCTTTGCACTTTCTGGCAGTCACCTGTAATGAGCATAAGGATTTTCTTAATTCTTTCCTTTCTATGTCAGAAAAACCGAATTTTCCGGTGAGGTCGCTTTTAAGATCAAGCATCTTTAATCTGTCTACACCAAGAGCTCTCCTGAAGAATCCGAGATAAGTATCAACATTGAGAATTGCGGAATCAGTGGTAGCTTTGTATGTGAGAAATCCTCCAACTACTAACAATATAAACGATGACATCCACATTCCTTCAAATGCATTCAATACACTTCCTCTAACAAACTTTTCACCCATTAAAGAAAAGACATAATAAATTATGAACATTATTGTTGAAATTACAGTAGGCATGCCAATTCCTCCCTTTCTAATAATAGCTCCCAGGGGAGCCCCTATAAATAAGAAAACCAGACATGCAAATGAAAGGGTGAATTTTCTATGCCATTCTATTTCATGTTTTCGTAAATGCCGGTTCTTATATTTTAAATTCTGAGCTGTATTTTCGATATAGCTTCTTGAAGAGCGGGCATAAGATAGAGCATTGTTTACTATTTTTCTTCTTTGAGCTAAAGTAAGGGTATTAAAAATACTATCTATGTTAATCTTTTCAGGATACTTAATTTCCTGTTGAGCCTTTGACATTCTTTCCAGCTCCCTTCTCCTGTAATTTCGCCTTAATTTAAAATAATTCTGGACCATGAGTGTTCTGTAAAATTGATTGTCGCGTAATTCAAGTTCTTTCCTTAAGGAATCCTGTGCGCTCTTAAGCTGAGCCAGATTCATCATTTGATAATTACTCCTGAAAAGATTCTCATCAGTCCTCTGTAAACCAAAACCAGTAAGTTTTATTATTAATCTCTGCTCCTTAAATTTATCCTGCCGGTGAGGATAAGTTTTTATTCTCTTCCTCCGGTCATTCTCCAGTTCAGTATAACTTACACCATTCCATAATGTGATAATTAAATTTCTTTTATCTGCCGTCATTATCATATATCCCGAGTCAGCCAGTATAACACTATTGTTACCTCTCCTTGCCGTATGATCATAAATTTTTATATCGTAAAGACGATTTGTCTCGGGATCCTTTCTATTTACCCTTATACTATAATTGTCAACACCATTATAAAATTCACCGGGATTAATCTGTATATCCGGCCTTTGTTGTCTGACATCATAAAGCAGAGACCTCATCTTTAAGTTGGTAAAAGGCAGAACATTATTTGAAAAAAAGAATGCCCCCATACTTATAAATATTACTACAACCATTAACGGGAACATTATCCTTTGTAAGGAAACCCCGGAGGATTTGAGAGCAGCCAGTTCGCAATACTCTCCCATATTGCCAAATGTCATTAATGATGACATCAGAATTGAAAGAGGTAAAGCAAGCGGGACAAGACTGGCGGCTGAATACATTAATAACTCCCCTATAACGCTGAATCCCAATCCTTTTCCCACTAATTCATCAATATAACGCCATAAAAACTGCATTAAAAGCAAAAAAAGGACTAAACAAAATATCAGGCAAAAAGGGCCTAGGAAAGATTTGATTACTAACTTATGCAGTCGTTTCACGGGTTCAAAAAATATTTATCATTTTCTAATTTTTGAAACGAATACAAAGTTAAATTATTTTATAACATTTTTTGGTAAGCTTATAAACCAAGAGTGTGTTTAAGTTCATTGATTTGTGTATTCCATAGCTCAATAGAATCTTCTGTTTCATCTTCTTCAACAAAGTCAGTTACTACCAAAGCTACATCACCTGTTAATTCATCAACATTAATACGGAATTCAAAATAAGTATTCTTATCAGCCTCATCAATCCACTGAAACCTGATATACTTGTTTTCTTTCTTTTGAATCACCACTGCTTTTTGTTCCACACCATCCCAGATAAATGTAAACAAAGTTCCCTTAAGGTTAACATCATCCGCAAACCATTCTGCTAATCCTCCCGGAGTACTCAATCTTGAATATAAAACTTTCGGGGAAGAATTAATAGTATATTCCATCACTATCTTGCTCTTCATCAGCTATCAGTATAATTTAGACTCTATTGAATGCTTGCAATATATAAAAAAAACTTAATTAAAAAAATTTATTATCTACTTTCATAAATATCTTTTAAAATAGCTGAAATTCAAATTAATTATTGTTTGAAATAAGCTATTTTACCGGTATTTTTCAGCAGAGATCAGTATATAAGTAAACTATGATTTATGGGCATGATTTTTATATATTTAAGTAAATAAAAATTATATTTGCATGCTTAAGAAAAGGCAGGAAAACAAATTATTTTGGCGTGGTAGCTCAGGTGGTTAGAGCGCATGATTCATAATCATGAGGCCGAGGGTTCAAGTCCCTCTCACGCTACAACCTTTTCCATAAAACAGACCTCAAAAGGAAAATGAAACTCATCAGGCTGAATTCGCAAGCCACTGTCTGAAAAGCATTCCTTATAACATTAATACTTTCTTTAAGGTCGGATTCTTAATTGTATTTCTTTTATCATAGAGTTTTTAATCAAAGTAGTATCTTACTTATTTATTAACACAGGATATAAATCAGAAAATTATTTTTCTCAGAAATAATTTTAATTCTACTTTTACATTTAAACTCAAAAAATTATTAGTTACCTGTAAATACTTTCACTGGGAAAGAGGGGTGGCTTTGGAGTATATTAAGGTTAAATCAATAATCTGCTGAATGAATAGCAAAACTGCCATATCTGCTAATAATCTTGTTAAAAAATTTGGAGATCTTACGGCTGTAGATCATTTGTCACTTGAAGTCCTCTATGGTGAAGTATTTGGATTCCTGGGACCTAACGGAGCGGGTAAAAGTACATCTATTAATATGATATGCAGTTTACTCAAGCCAACAGAAGGGGAAGTATATATTAAGGGAGAAAAAGTAACCTCCAGGAAGAAAGTAATATCGCAAATAGGTCTGTGCCCCCAGGATATTATAATATGGCCAAAGTTAACATGTCTTGAACAGCTGGTATTCATGGGAGAAATGTATGGGATTGGAAGAAAAACAGGAAAATCAAACTCAATGAAATTGCTTGAAAGGATGGGATTAACAGAGAAAAGAAACAAACTAGCAAATACTCTTTCAGGAGGCATGCAAAGAAGATTAAACATATGTCTTGCCCTGATTCATGGTCCTGAAATTGTTGTTTTAGATGAACCTGAAGCCGGACTGGATCCCCAGAGCAGGGTTATGGTAAGAGAGTTTATTAAAGAGGTGGCAAAAGAAAAAACAGTAATTCTTACAACACATAACATGGATGAAGCAGAAAGACTGGCAGACAGGGTGGCTATAATTGACAGGGGTAAGTTATTGCTGGTCGATACTCCGGATAAGCTTAAAAAATCAATAGGCGAAGGTGATATACTTGAAATTGAGCTGTTAAAGCAGAATGATGCTACCACCCGAAAAGCCGTTAAATTATTGTCATCCCTGGTTGAGAATGTTACATCTGCCGGAAATATACTGATTATAAAGACAAAAGATGTTGTAGCTAAAATTCAGTCAATTACTAATATATTAAAAGATAATAATTTTGAAACAGGGGAGATTAAGATGCGCAGTAATACTCTTGAAGATGTATTTATTCATTTAACAGGAAGGAGATTAAGGGAATGAAACTGTTAAGTGTAATAAGAAAAAGCCTTAAAGAGCAAATCAGAAGTTTCTGGCTTTTGATCCTTACTATATCAACCGCCCCGTTTTTCGTAATCGTATATTACCTTATCACACAAAGCTATGAGATTAAATATGATGTTCTAATCCTGAATAAGGATTTGGGAGCACAGATTGACAGTGTTGTTTTAGATCATGGCAAGCTCCTGGTTGAGGAATTTATAAAAAACAATAAAGAATCCACTTTGATTACCAGGGAAGTTGAATCCCGGTCAAAAGCTGAAGAAAGGCTTAAAAACAGTAAGGCAGATATTTTAATGGTTATCCCTGAAAACTTTTCGGAACAACTTGCAAAAACTGCAAAAACTCAAAAAATATATCAATATGATATTGAATTTGCAGGAGACCTGACAAACCAGAATTATATAATAGCTGCGATATGGACTCATAGTATATTGTCGGATTACATAACCAGTGTCACAAATATCCGGGAGCCTTTTAATTTTATTGAAACATTTATAGGGACTTCAGGAGACAGGAGTGATTTTGAAATTGCTGTTCCGGGCTTACTCGTCCTTTCAATAATTATGCTTATGTTAAGTGCATCTTCAGCAATAGTTGTTGAAGCAGAAAAAAAGACCTTAACAAGACTGAAGATATCAAAAGTAACAGCACTTGAATTTCTGGGCGGAGTTAGTATAATTCAGATATTACTGGGAGTTGCAGGCGTAGTTTTAACACTGGCTGTTGCGCTGGGCTTCGGATTCAGGTTTGAGGGATCTCTTTTGCTTGTACTTTTAATTGCTGTTCTGACAAGCATTTCTATCATTGCATTCAGTGTGATAATTGCAGCCTTTTCAAAATCAGTCACACAGGTATTAATTGCAGGTAATTTCCCTCTTTTTCTGTTTATGTTTTTTTCAGGAGCCATGTTTCCGCTATATGTAAATGAATGGTTTTCCATAGGAGACTACGGAATATCAATTATAAGTTTTCTTTCACCTGCGCATGCTGTATCAGCATTGAATAAAATTCTCATTATGCAGCAGGGATTTACCGGAATTATTACTGAGATTATTATACTGATTTTGTTAAGTGCAATATACTTCCTGATAGGCGTCTGGTTTTTCAGGAGAAGACATATGAAGTCGGTGTAAATTGTTTATTTATTTGATAATATAGCCATATAACAATAGAACAATAGAACAATTCTCTAATTAACATCATTTGGGGGATTTTAGTTATTAACAAAATTCACTACCGGGAAAAAAATTATCAGATCATCATTTTTTTACACACAATTGTTTGTTATTAGAAATTATTAGGTATATTTCGATGGTTATTTTGTGGTGTTAAGATTGTTATAAAATATCTGCTAAAAGGCTTCTGTAGCCTTAGCTGCGATTAAAATTTTAATGTGACTTTTGGAAAAAATAACGTCTAAAAAAAGTATTAACTTTTATTAAAAAAATGTTTAACACTAATAATAACTTATGAAATCAAACTAAAAATGAAAAAGTTAACATTGAGCAGCTTGCTTCAAAAGAAATCATCCGAAAAAGAACTTCAAGGTATTTTAATAGGAAACAGGATACCAAAAGATTATTTTATTACAAAAGGAACCGGTGAAAGTAATATTGCTATTCATGCAGGTTCCTATCATCTGGCTTTGCAGGAAGCAGGTATAGAAATGGTAAATATCATGACTTATTCTTCAATATTACCCAGGGTAGCGAATAAAATAAATAAACCGGATTATATTGAACATGGTGCTGTGATGGAAACTATTATGGCTGTTTCAAATGGAAATAAAGGGGAAAGGTTAAGTGCGGGAATAATTTGTGGATGGTTGTATGATAGAGAATCAGGAAATAAATACGGGGGTTTAGTTTGTGAGCATAATGGACACGATACTATTGAGGAATTAAAATATAAACTTGAGGCGAGCATCAATGAACTTTATTACAATGGTTTTGAAAAAAAATATTCTTTGAAAAATATAGAAATTATTACCGAGAGTTTTGTTCCCGAAAAAGAATACGGTACAGTAATGGTTGCTTTGTGTTTTACAAATTATATTGTACCAAAACTTAACTGAAGTGGTTTCTAATAAGTGTTAGCAGCTAAAATTATTGCTGTCACGGCGCCTGGCAAATAATAAATCAGCATATTAAATTTTTCTTTATAACGTTCGCATATATTATATTTTAGATTATGAATTTCGGGGGAATTCCCAGTGATTTGACAAGCCTGAATAAAGCGTCAATTGTTATTCTTCCTGTACCATACGATGCAACCAGTGTATGGATTAAGGGTGCCGATAAAGGGCCTGAGGCTATAATTGAAGCTTCTGAGAACCTCGAGTTATACGATATTGAAACTGACAGCCAGGTTTATAAAAAAGGAATTCATACCGCAAATCCGATAAAGGAGAATTCATCTCCGGATAAACTTGTAAATGAAGTATATGAAAAAGTAAAGTCACTTTTACTGAAAAATAAATATATAGTTACTGTTGGTGGTAATCATACAGTGAGTATTGGTGCTATAAAAGCTTTTGCTGAAAAATTTCCGGACCTTACGATATTACAGCTGGATGCACATGCAGATTTGCGTCAGGAGTATAATGGTTCTAAATATAATCATGCATCTGTTATGGCAAGGGCTAAAGAATTATGTCCGATTGTACAGGTTGGCATTCGAAGTATGTGTTCAGAAGAAAAATATTATATGAACGAAGAAAGAGTAGTTTTTGCACATGAAGTGCCTTATAAAGAAAACTGGGAGAAAAGAGCAATGAGATATCTTACAAAGAACATTTATTTAACACTTGATTTAGACGTTTTTGACACCTCACTAATTCCATCCACAGGGACACCCGAACCCGGGGGCCTTCAATATTTCCAGGTGTTAAATTTTTTAAAAAAGGTGATAATGCATTATAACCTGACAGGATTTGATGTAGTTGAACTATGTCCTATTGAAAATAACAAAGCTCCTGATTTTTTAGCAGCTAAACTTATTTATCAGATATTAAGCTATAGATTTTCAAAGCCCGAAAAAGAATAATTTTAACATGCTTCTCAAATAAAATATAATGATTTTAAAAATTCATCTAATATGAACAAGAGAGATTTATTGAAAGAGCCTGTTGAGCATATCGATATAAAATCATTTGACACTACCCCTCTTATTCAGTCAATGAAAAAAATGTCCTTCTCAGCCCGGGAAACTGGAAATGCTGCAGACATTTATCTGAAAATGCTGAAAGATAGAAATTGCACAATCATACTTACTATAGCCGGGAGTACAAGTGCAGCAGGTTGTATGCAAATTTATTCCGATATGGTGAGATATAACATGGTGGATGTTATTGTTGCTACCGGTGCTTCTGTTGTTGATATGGATTTTTTTGAGGCTCTGGGTTTTAGTCATTATAAAGGGCGAAAGGATATTCCGGATAAAAGGCTGAGAGAATTTTATATCGACAGAATATATGATACCTTTATTGATGAGGATGATTTGCAGGAATGCGACCATACAATAAAAGAAATAGCAGACGAACTTGAGCCAAGACCATATTCATCAAGAGAATTTATCTGGGAAATGGGGAAATTTCTATCGCTTTTCTCAGGTAAAGAAAACTCATTGGTTCAGGCAGCCTTTGAAAATAATGTCCCGGTTTTCTGTCCGGCTTTCTCTGACAGCAGTGCAGGTTTTGGTTTAGTAAAACATCAATGGGAAAGGCCTAATAATCACCTTACTATAGATTCCGTAAAGGATTTCCTTGAACTGACAAAAATAAAAATCGAGGCTGACACTACAGGTCTGTTTATTATAGGAGGAGGTGTCCCTAAGAACTTTGCCCAGGACGCCGTGATCTGTGCCGAAATTTTAGGCCATCCGGCGTCTATGCATAAATATGCCGTTCAGATTACTGTAGCTGACGTAAGGGATGGTGCCTGCTCATCATCAACATTGCAGGAAGCTTCTTCCTGGGGAAAAGTTGATACCCAATATGAACAAATGGTTTATGCAGAAGCTACGAGCATATTACCACTTATCGCAAGCAATGCTTATCACAGTAAAATCTGGATGAAAAGAATTAAAAAGGAATGGTCAAAGCTTTTTGGCAATTCCTATGAAAAACCTGAACCACATCTGCCTGAGATTTAATGAAGTTATATTCCTATCCTCCGTTATCATCAAACTCACCTGCAACAATCTTATTATCATTATTAACCGTAATATAACTTATTCGTTGTTCAGCAGATTTCAGAATTGATTCCAGTAATTTTGAATAATTCATTCCCTGAATATCTGCCATTTTAGCTAAATGTCCGTCCCAGCACCATCCAGGATTTGGATTAACTTCAAGAAGTCTCGGATTATCATCGCTATCTAATCTCCAGTCAAAGCGGCAGTAATCCCTGCATTCAAGTCTTTCAGACAATTTCATACAATATTCTATTATCTGTTTTTCGGTTTGTACCGGTAATTCTGCCGGAATTGATCTGAGTAATTTAAAATACGGAGAATCCTCGAGCCACTTCGCTTCATAACCGCATATTTTTGGAAGCTCAGGAGGTAATAGTGAATAATCTTCCTCTATAATTTCCAAAACATTATACGATTCAGGAGGATTACCAATAATACCTACTGTGAGTTCTTTACCCTGCAAAAATTCTTCAACCAAAATTGGCTTATCATAGCCAAATTTCTCCCTGATTTTCAAAATCGCATCATTTAATCCCTCAATACTGCTGGCAACACTTTTTTGAGTTATACCAAAACTGGAATCCCCAAAATTTGGTTTCGCTATAACGGGAAAATCAATATTTAGCTCAAAAACGTTGTCCTCAGGTTTAATATAAAATGCCTCAGCAACAGGAATTTCCATTTCTTTGGCGATTCCCCGTATTAGTGACTTATCATAGCAATAAGAAAGGCACTGAGGATTTGAACCTGTATAAGGAATATCCATTGCTTCCAATATCGCAGGTATATGAGGTTCTCTTTTAGGATCATTTGCAAAACCTTCATCACAAAGGTTGAACACTAAATCAATATTTGGTTTTAGTTTAGTAAGTGTATGAATAAGTGAATTATGATCATCCAGATATTGAAAATTATAGTCCTCCAATTTACTTAGAGCAATTTTTAGCTGTGTTATAGTATTAAAATCATCATCATCAAACACTGATGCAGGTTTTACAATATCAGGTTTTTTGGGATCACCTAAAATCACTACAATGTTTTTTCGATTTTTCTGCTTCGATTTTAACGGGGTCCATTCTTTAATAACATCAGCCGTTGTTATTATTCGCTGTTCCATCATTCCCAAATCCTGATTGCGCTTTGAATCAGGTGATATTCTGCTATGAAAGATTATATTTTTAAACTTCGTTTTTTCCAATATTTCCTTTAGACTCTCTTCTGTATAAAGCCTTTCTGCATAAAATTGATCTACTAAAACACCTTTCTGAATGTTAGTGATAACTTCACGTGATATAAGTCGCTCATTATCTTTGGCCAGTGACCTTTCCCTGCAGACAAAATGTTTATTATCAATCCATTCCCAGCTTCTGGGATTAAAATTATTCTGCAAATAACCCCCGTCAGCCACGTCAATTAAAAATTTGCCCATTGGTTTCAATACTCTGAAGACTTCATTCAGAATTTTTATGTCATCTTCAACACTTTCAAAGTAACCAAAACTATTACCCAAAATCATTACAACGTCAAAAGTATCAGAAGGATAAGGAAGTTTGCGGGCATCTCCTTCTTTAAAATTTACTGACTGGCCAATCAAGTTGTTATGTTGCTTTGCCTTCCGTATAAGATAATGAGATCGATCCAACCCATGTACATTTCTGAAACCCCTGCTTGCTAACTCTAATGCATGTCTCCCCTGGCCACAGGCCAAATCCAGTATCACGTGCTCAAAGTTAAGCTGCAGTATTTCAGAAAACAAGTCTACTTCTTTACTGGTTATTTCTGTATCATCTACTACATCAGCATCGGTTTTCAAATACATGGAATTAAAGATTCTTCTCCACCAGTCAGGTTGAATATGATCTTCAAGATTATTTACGGGTCCTAATGCTCTGTAAGGACCATTGGTGTTCTTTTTTTTTCTTGCAGACTGAATATCAAAATTTCTCATTTTTTTAATAAGTTTTTATTTTAACTTTTAGACGTATAAAAATGAAATTGTCACAATAAAAATTGATACATGAACCCAGGAATATAATTTTTTATTAAAATTCACCGGAATATTCCGTTTAAAATCCAATTAAATAACTTTTTAGTCATTTATGAATGTGACCATAAATAACTAAATACGTCTAAATTTCGAAATTCAAAAAGACTAGGTATGGCCAGGAGGGTTTCATCAAATAATAAGAATCTGGAAGCTTTTATTTATAATAAACTGGTTCCTGATGAGAAGGTTAGAAAAATTTTTAACAGCCTCTTTCCCGAAGCAAATGATATTGAATGGACATACAAATCAAATAACATTTATGAAGCTGTATTCAGCCACCTTGGTTACTACAAAAACGTCTGTATATCAACAAGCGGAGAAATTAAAGAGTTAAAAATATTGCTTGAAGAAGAAGACCTGCCAAAGAATATAATACATAAGCTTGATAAAAAATTCAACAGAACATATATTATAAGTTGTATGAAAGTTGAAAACCGAAACAATGAATCTTATGAGATTATTTTTGACACAAAAGACAAAACCCGATATCTTGTGTTATTTGATGATAAAGGGAAAGTCATAAAAAAAGAATCATTATTTGTCGTTAAGTCAGATCTTATATAATAAATTATTTACCCAATAAAAATTTTTTTATCTGTCCTGTTTCTTTGATTTTTAAATTGAGGGTCTGTGCTGTTTTATTCAAGATCATTCATAAGGAAATTCTATTTAAAAGTCATTTATACATAAGAGATTATATTTATTATAATGGCTATACATACTATCGAATTAGTTGATAATATGTATATAATTCTTATTTATTTTAACTTTTTTTTTATTTAACTTCGACTACAAAAAGCAATTTAATGAATCCTGATAAATACGATATAACAGAAACAAGTGCTTTTTTAGTTTCTGTCATTAGCAGTGCTCCTTATGGGATTCTGGCGGTGAATAAAAAAGGAGAAATCACTATTGCCAATTACCTTGCAAGGGAATATCTTGAACTACCTTATAACATAAAAGAATTGCCAGGGAAGAATATTCACGTATGCATTGACCATATACCGGAATTACAAAGTATAATAAACAAAAACCTGAAAACCAGCAGAAGACACATAAATATTGATGCATTTCAGTATAGTGACAAATATTTAAATATAAGGGGAAGACCTATTCATAAAGGATACATAATAACAATTGAGAACGTTACCAGGATGAAGGAGGTGGAAGCTGTTGCACTGAACTCAATGCTTGAAGGACAAGAGCAGGAACGTAAAAGGATTGCCAAAGAAATTCACGACGGACTTGGTCCAATGCTTTCGACAATAAAACTGCATCTTGAATCGATCCGCGCTGATTTGCAAAATTGTGACCAGGATATTCTGTTAAAAAAAATTAAAAACACCTTTAAGTTAATTGATGGTGTTGCAGCAGATATGAGAAGCATATCAAGACGACTGTTGCCAAAGGTTCTGGTTGATTTCGGACTTCCAGCAGCCCTGGAAAATCTCTGTCAGCATGTTGACGAATCAAATAAATTAAAAGTTAATTACTATAAATCCGGATTTACAAAAAGGTTTGATGATATAATTGAACTTGGTATCTACAGGATAGGACAGGAACTCGTTCATAATGCTATTAAGCATGCTAATGCAACAGTTATTAATGTACAGCTTATTAAACATCCTGAGAGCATCGTTCTTATGGTAGAAGATAATGGAAAGGGATTTGATGAGCAGGCCAGAAATCCGAAAAACAGGGGACTGGGACTTATTAATATAGAATCGAGGGCAAAAGCATTGGGCGGTGAATTCTTTATTGACTCTGTTGAAGGGAAAGGAGTTACTGCAACAATAGAAATACCTGTTGAGAATGAGTTGAATTCAGAAATTCTCAAAGAAATGAACTCTAAGATTCTAAATAAATAATAATCAGAGTCTAAGCATTATTATATAATACGGAATTAATGAACAAAATAAGAATACTTATAGCTGATGACCATAAAATTTTCCGCGACGGAATCAGGGCATTACTTGATAAAGAGAAACATATTAGTGTTATAGGTGATGTTGCAAACGCAAGTGAGGTTATAGATTTTCTTGAGAAGAATGAAGCAGATGTGATTTTAATGGATATAGACATGGGAGAAACCGATGGTATAGATGCAACTTTCATTCTGAAGAAAAAGTATCCTGAAGTAAATGTCCTTGCACTTTCAATGTATGGAGAGCATAATTATATACTGAAAATGATTGAAGCCGGTGCTAATGGTTATATTTTGAAAAATGCAGGTAAGGAAGAATTGTTAACAGCAATTAACAGTGTAGCAGCAGGAGGTACTTATTTTAGTCGTGAGGTTTCCTTAAGATTATTTGAAAATATAAATAAACTGCATAAAACAACATCCGGTAATTCTGAAATTCCCCTGACAAACAGAGAAACAGAAATATTGAAATTAATTGCCCAGGAATATTCAAATGCTGAAATAGCAGATAAATTATTTATTAGCATTAGAACAGTAGATACACACCGCAGAAATCTTATTGCAAAACTTAATGTCAAAAATACCGCCGGCCTTGTGAAATATGCATTTAAGAAAGGACTTATCGAGTAATACAAAATCATTTGCCGATTGTCTTCCCCTGCATAAAATTATTTACTGAAATCCCTCCGGTAATTCATTCATAACCTTAATTTCTTCCATATCATCTGAAATCACTCTTTTAGTACTCAAAATTGTACCAAGACTGTTAAGCCTGACAGAATAAATGCTTTCTTTTGATTCAACAAAAACTATATAATATATTTCTTCCTTTTTAGTTCTAACTCTTTCAGCCCTTAAAATTGTAACGTTAGAAAAATTATTTTGTATTGCCTGTTTTATATTGGAAGGGATATCTTTTATTTTAATTGTGGTATATGTTTGAATTATTTTACCGGATAAATCGCTAACAACCTTTTTGTGTTCCTCAAAAAGATTAAATTCAATTACATAGTTTGAATCGGTGTTAAACCATCTAATATCTGCTGCATCAGGGTACTTTAAATAAAATGATTTCTTTATATGTCCCGGCAACTCATCCTTAGTTTGAGAGAACACAGTAAAACATGACATTAGTAAAACAATAAAATTTATTTTTTTCATATTTACAATACCTGTTTAAATATATTGTATTTAAGTGGCAAAATTATAAAAAACATTCACTGGTAATGGCATGTTATTTCAGTTTTAATCCTTTTTTTAATTTATCAGCAACTCTAATAGAAATAGTTTCATCCTGAATATAATCAGAGCACATATAGCAGGTTAAGTAATTTTGCATATTTTATTTATTATTCTATTTTTATAATTTTATTTGCCACTAAATTTAAGAATAAATACTCACCAGATTGTATGATTGAGGTGACGAAGAAATTTAATAAGATTATTATTGAAGCATTATTTTCTTAACTATCTGAATTATATTTACAAATTTTGTGTTAAACAATAACTTATATAATATTGTTTAATTATTAATTATATCCGGAATGAAACTCAATAGTGTAATCCTTTGGCTCTTACTAATCATAATCAACGGATGGTTAACCAGCTCCTGGTGTCAGCAAAAGGTTGATATAAAGGGAGTGGTTCGTGATTCGGAAAGCGGTGAGGCACTGCCCTATGCCAATGTTACTGTATGGGGCACCCATAGGGGAGCTATCACTAATTCCGACGGATATTTTGTTCTGGTTAATGAACCGGCAGGTACCTGTACGCTGGTTGTGCGGTATTTAGGATATCATCCTGAAACTGTTATTGTGCATAATCACCCTGACTCAAGCCAGGCCCTTAATATTAAAATGACCCCATCAGTAATTGAACTGGAGGGTGCCACTGTAACTTACGATGCAGAAATGCTGGATGTATCGGGTAAAGATATAAGCAGGATGACCATTTCACCGCGGCAACTCATACAATTACCCAGTATAGGTGAAGTAGATGTTTTCAGGTCTCTTCAGCTTCTACCCGGCATAACCGGTGCCAGCGATGGAGAATCGGGTTTATATGTGCGGGGAGGCACTCCTGATCAGAACCTCGTACTTTTCGACGGAATGACTATTTATCATGTTGATCATTTTTTTGGATTTTTCAGTGCATTCAATGCAGATGCAATAAAAGACATCCAGATTTTTAAGGGCGGATTTCCATCAGAATACGGAGGAAGAATTTCCAGCGTTGTCAATATTACCGGGAAGACAGGTCATCAAACCAGAACACAATTCGGAGTGGGAGCTAATCTGCTTAGTGCGCACGGCAATCTTGAAATACCACTATGGGGAAAAGGCACATTCCTTTTAGCAGCCCGCAGGTCTTATACTGATTTTATCCGTAGCCCGCTTTATGAGTCTATTTATGAACTAATGACAGGTGATGCTCCTCCACCAACAAGCGGACCCGGACAGGGGCCAAATGTACAGGGCGGCCCCCAGTCAGGTGACGTACAGGCTGCCCAGTTTCAACCGGATTTTTATTTTTATGACCTGAACAGTAAGCTTACCATTTCACCTACATCTAAAGATATAATAACAATAAGTTTTTACTCGGGTAAGGACGACCTTGATAAGTCACATGATTTTTCAGATTTGCCATTGCAGGATGTAGAATCCGATCTGGAAGTTCAGCTTGAAACTACAGACCTGAATAAATGGGGAAATCTCGGGATCAGCGGTAAATGGGCCCGGCAATGGAATAGCCGCCTTCATACAGATCTGTTAGTAGCTCATTCCAGATATTTCAGTACATATGATAAAAATATGGTCCTTAGCGTATTATCAACACTGCCGGATGATGACTCTACAGGATCAAATGTTGGTTTTGTCAGTGCTTCTTTAGAAGATAACCTTGTTAAAGATATTACATACAAGCTTGATGCAGTCTATTATGCAAGTCGTTCTCATACAATTAAATCCGGTTTATGGCTGTCTCAGTTCCATTCTAAATATGACTTTATACTTAATGATACTATTCAATTACTTGACCGCGATGATAAAAGTCTGCTTTCTGCTTTTTATATCCAGGATAAATGGCAGATTGGCAAAAACGAGATAACAGCCGGACTTCGATTTTCCAACTATGAGAATACCGGAAACTGGTACTGGGAACCAAGGATTGCAGTCACAGTGCCGGTTACTTCAAAGTTCAGCCTTAAGGCAGCATGGGGGTATTACTATCAGTTTGTTAACCGGATAATAAATGAGAATGTTCTTGAAGGAAGCCGTGATTTTTGGATCCTTTCTGACGATAATCTGAAACCCTCCTTTTCCGAACATTTGATACTTGGTACAGCCTATGAAACTACTAACTGGTTATTCAGTGTCGAGGGCTATTATAAGTTCATGGATAACCTGTTTGAATTTTCACGAAGATTTTCAGGACGGGCAGATTATGCCGATTACTTTTTTATAGGTGATGGTATTGCAAAGGGGATAGAATTACTTGTTCAGAAAAAATATGGAAAACTCTCCGGCTGGATAGGTTATACACTCGGAAAAGTAGAACATACATTTTCTGCATTTAATGATGGTGAACCCTTCCCTGCTGATAACGACCGTCGTCACGAGATAAACCTGGTAGCAAAATACTCACTCGGACGATGGACATTTGCCACGACCGGTGTTTTTGCCACAGGAAAAGCATACACCGCCCCTGAAAGCCAGTATGTGCTTAAAATGCTCAATGATGAACTGATAAGTTATATACATGTAGGTGATAAGAATAGTTACAGGCTTCCTGAGTATTTCAGAATTGATCTGAGTGCTTCCAGGCAATTTGAGTTTGAAGCATGGAGGATGCAAACCGGACTAAGCATTTTTAATATTACAAATCACAGAAATGTATGGTATCGCGAATATAACCTGGAAACAATACCGGTAACGGTAACAGATGCCTTGATGCTGGGATTTACGCCGACAATATATGTACAGATAAACAGAAAGTGAGGAAAATGTAATGAAGTATTTATGTATTTTAATACTTGCCGGAAGTTTGGTACTTGCACTTTCCTGTGAAAGTGAATCTCCTATTGAACCTGATTACGAGCAGGTAGTTATACAGGCATATATTTATGCAGGCGAATCTATTAAGGATATTAAGATTTCAAAGACTTTACCTATGGGTAGTGAAGCTGATAAACAACCTGTTATCAATGACGCATCTGTCAGCTTAATAAAGAATAACCGTTCTTATGAGCTCACTCCCAGCAGTGGCGACAGCGGATATTATCATTATGAAGGGACTGACCTTGCTGTTGAAGAAGGAGATAATTTTACTATCCGGGTCGATTATTTTGATCGCCAGGCTACAGGGTCAACTATGGTTCCCCCACCACCAGCCTCAGTGTCATACTCTAATGATATTATATATATCCCGGTCAGGTTCAATCCTTTTCAATTTATATTCGACACCACAAAGCATCAGATTAAAGTATCATGGGAAGCTGAATCCGACGCTATGTACTTTATAAGAATTGAAAATGTGGAAGAGGATCCGGATTCAGTGGCAACCAGGATTCCCCCCAAAGGTTTACCCGGACGCATGGTATCTTTACCAATGAATCAAAATTTCTATATTATCCTCTTTGAGGATATTACCCATTATGGACGCCATAAAGTAACAGTTTACCGGATAAATCAGGAATATGTTGATCTGTATATATCACGACATCAGAACTCTAGGGAATTAAATGAACCTCTGACAAATATTTATAATGGATTAGGTGTATTTAGCGCATTTAACAGTGAGGTTTTTTATTTCACAGCAGTTGCAGATTAACACGATTTTAAAAGGGGACTTGATGTAATTAATATGAATTTAGGAATAATTGGTATAGCAGCAGCACTTACTTCAGCCGCATCATGGGCATTAGGTTCAATTCTTTTTAAAAAAATCGGTGAAAAAGTATCACCCTTTGGGATGACCCTCACCAAAGGAATTTTAGGTATTCTTCTGCTGGGACTGGCATATGCTATTTACGGATTCGAGTTTGTACCCCTTAATGCCGCGGGGATGCTTTTTATCAGTGGTATTATCGGAATAGCAATTGGAGATACACTTTTCTTTGCTGCCCTGCAATATCTTGGTCCTAAGGTGCAGATTATTTTCTTTATGATGGGGCAGGTAATGACTGCTATACTCGGACTGCTGATTTTAAAAGAAATGCCCTTATTACTTCAGTGGATTGGAATATTTGTAACTCTTTTGGGAGCTGCAACTGTATTGTGGAAAAAAATATTCAGTGGCGCTGAAAAACAAAAGACAGCCCTGCGTGGTGTTATTTTTGGTTTACTGGCTATGTTTAGTTTTTCAATCTCCCTGATAATAGCAAAACAGGCAATGATAACAGTTTCTGCCTTAAGTGCTGTTTTAATAAGAATAACTGCCGGTACCATAGGTATACTTATTTACGGTCTGCTAAAACGTAAGGTAAGGATATGGCTTGTTCCCTTTCAGGATATAAGAATGGTTGTTTTCTTTTTTATATCTGTATGCGTGGTAACATTTGGCGGATTCTGGCTTTCACTTGTTGCCATAAAGTTCCTCGATATAGCTGTAGCTTCAACTTTAGGAGCTACTGAACCATTGTTTGTTTTACCACTCGCATTAATAATCCTTAAGGAACGGATAGCACTTGTTGAGATAATAGGAGCTATTCTGACAGCATGCGGTGTAGTTATAATTATTATAGGCTCAGGATAATGTAAAAGCCAGGTCCCTAATTAGCTTGTAAAGATTAGGGGAATTTTAGTTTAACCCTGTTTTTTAACATATTTATGATTAAAATATTTATAAAAATTATTATATTGTCGAAGAAATTGTCAAAAATAAAGGTATATAAGAGATTCTAGCGCGTAATAATTCGCACTTTATAAAAAACTCTAATTAATTGAATAATAAATAAAACAATAGTAATCAAAATTATGGAGGAGCAAAAAATGATTAGTCCTAGTACTCTTAAAACATTATCCAGAAGTATTTCTATACTTAGTGTTATATGTTTTCTATTATTTACTTCCTGTAAGGATGAAGCACCCTCATGTGTTATATCGGAGCCTGCAGATGAAGCTGTTTATCTTCAGGGGGCAACTATCACAATAGAGGTAGATGCAGATGATGACGATGGAACTCTTTTCAGAAAACCAGGCATCGACAAAGTTAAGTTTTTGATTGATGATCAACTAGTATCTACCGTAACTGCTTCACCCTATTCATATTCATGGAATACCGCAGGTGAAGCACTTGGATATCATGATATTGTCACTATAGCAGAAGATAATGGTGGTAATTCCACACAGGACGAAATAGAAGTGCTTATTAATGATGCCCCGAGTTGCGACATAACCAATCCGATTAACAATTACAATGCATTTCAGGGAAGTGCAGTAGAAATATCAGTGGATGCCGACGATGACATTGGGGGCCTCGCGAGCGTTGAGTTTTATGTAAATAATAGTCTTATCGGAACTGATAATTCCAGTCCGTACTCCTATGAATGGAATACTTCCACCTCATCAACAGGCAATTATACAGTTAAAGCCACAGCTGTAGATAACTACGATGCAGAAACCTCTGACCAAATTACCGTTCGGGTTCAGGAATGTCTTGTGTGTGGAACATGGGAAGCTGAATATAGTGGTTATGATCCTCAAACACAAGCAAATGTTACAATTAAAAGAACACTTGTTATCAATATGAACACTTCATATAACGATACACTTTATGGTAAACCAGACGATCAGGCTGAATTTATCATTTATCAAATAGAATTAGGTAACTGGAAGATTTCAGAGGATGGAACCATTATCAACTGGACACCAACATCAGCGCAAAGGATAAATATTGATAATGGCCAGCTGGAAAGTTATACTGCAACTGCTCATGATGACCAGATCACTTTGGGTGAGGATAATAAAGCATGGCATGTTCAAGATGATAATCTGAATGTAGAATATGATCTACGTAAGAAGCAGTAGAACTAATCTGACCCGGGTGTAAAAACCGGTTCAGGTTTTTCAAATGCTGAAAACACCCGGAATAGCCTAAACTAAATATTGCAAGGATCTTTCTCAATTTTGTTTCAGACATATAAGTTATCTTTAATGATGATGTTGGGTGAATATTCTGATTAGTCTGATCTGGCAGGAATATTCACCCTTTTTATTTTCCCGGCTTTTCCGTAACTTTTCAGTTATGGCACCGTATTTGCATGTAACAAGATTATATTTTGCAAATTATTGATGGAATACTCCGGGTAATTGGTCAAAATTAGTTACAAAGAAGATACTAAAACAAGTATATTTGTATAAGGTTACCTCTAAAATTGATATAAGTTTATGACCCTCAATGAGATTCACGGGCAGGAGGTTCTCAAATACCTGGATAAGGGAACTTTTTACAGAGAAATTCTGGAAATAGCCTTATTATTTACTGGTGAGGAGCAGGAAGCCCTTTTTAAACTGGCAAGAGAACGGCGGGATAAAGCATTTCCTGAAAAATTCGTTGAGGTTCGCAGTGTTATAGAAATTTCAAATAAATGCAGGCAGGGATGCAGTTACTGCTCTATGGGTAAAAAAATGGAAATGAGGGAATATACCATAGATGAATCCACCTTGAATTCCCTGATGGAGTATTTATACAGTAAAGGCAGAAGGGTCGTTCTTTTTCAGTCAGGGGAAAACGGGGAACAGGATTATATTGACATGGTCAGCAGGTGTATAGAAAAAATAAAGGATAAGTATAACGATTTTATCATTATATTATGCCTGGGTAATTTAAGCAAAAAGCAGTATATACAATTACGAATGGCTGGAGCTGACCGATATATCCTTAAATTCGAGACATCAAATCCTGTTATTTATAAAAAGGCAAAGCCAAATGACAGTCTGGAAAATCGATTAAAATGTATTGATTACATTTTAGAAGCAGGCTTTTCACTGGGTTCAGGTAATATAGTGGGCTTACCCGGACAAATTATAACTGACATAGCTAATGATCTTTTGCTATTACATAAGTATAATCTTTCAATGAATAGCGCAACAGTATTTATTCCTACTGAAGCATCTGCATATAAAGATGAACCCTGCGGTGACTTAAATATAACATTAAATACTATGGCGCTCATGAGAATTATGAATCCGGGCAGCCTTATACCCGCTACCAGTTCCCTGGAAAAGGTTAAAAAGGGAGGTCAGCTGCAGGGATTAATGGCAGGTGCCAACACTGTTACTATTCATGACGGTACGCCCGATGAACTAAAATCATTATTCCCTATATATTCCGTAGAACGTGTTACTCCAAACAAACAACATTTTATGGACATTGTTGATAAAGCATTCTTGAAACTTTCAAAGGAGGCTCTGTATGTCCAATGCTGAAAAAGTAAAAAGCCTTCTGGCTAAAGCGCAACAGCGACTTGAAGATTTTAAACGCTTTCAGAAGGCTGGTATGATTCCTCTACACGGGGATTTTTTTGCATCCGGAGTGCATTATCCGCCAATTACTATGTACTCCCCCATGACACAGGAAGAAATGTTTAAAAATTATACTCTTCCTTCTGATGGATTACTTGATATTTACGTGCACATTCCTTTTTGTATAAAACGTTGCATTTTCTGTCATTATCCTTCCCTATACCATGCTTCAAGTCCGAAAAAAGATATGTACCTGGATGCTCTTGAAAAGGAAATGGATATTTCCATGGGATTTCTGAATATCGATAAAATTCATGCACGTTCTATTCTGATTGGTGGAGGTACGCCAACTGATCTTACACCTTCCCAGCTTAAACGTTTTCTTGATTATTTCAGTAAAAGAGTCAGCCTGGATAAATGCAAACAGTTTAATTACGATGTAGATCCTGCTACACTCATAGGTCCCGATGGTATTGAACGACTTAAGATCATGCGTGATTATGGTGTCGACAGGCTTACAATAGGAGTTCAGTCACTGGATGATAAAATTCTGAAACGCATGAACCGTGCTCATGATGCCCGGGAAGCTATAGAATCGGTTGAAAATTCAAAGAAATTTGATTATCAGATTAATATCGAATTTATATTTGGTCATCCCGGCCAGACAATTGAAAACTGGATTGAAGTTATGGAAAAAGCACTGGCATTGGATGTCCCTGAGATTCAGTTTTACCGGTTAAAAGTTGAGCCATATGGAGATCAGGAAGGTGTTATTAAAAAATATCGACAGTATCATCCTGATGAGCTGCCTAAACCTGAAGAAGCAATTTTAATGAAACAAATAGCAATCGACCTCCTTGGTGAACATGGATATAACGAAAATTTACGACGGGTTTTTACAAAGAAGAAATCATATATATCTCTTTATGCCTTTAATCAATGTTGCCAGTTACAGGACGAGATCGGATTCGGACTAACAGCTTTCAGCAGCCTGCGTGACCGTTTTGTGCTAAACACTCAATATTTTGATGAATATTACAAGTTCATAGAGAATGGCAGGATACCATTAAACCGGGGAATAGTACGTACTAAAGATCAACAAATGAGATGGTCAGTCATTCTTCCATTAAAAAACTATTCTGTAAGGAAGAAATTATTTCAGAGAATTAATGGTATTTCTACGGATGATGTGTTTCAGAACAAATTTTCTATTCTTAAAGATTATGGTTTAATAACCGAAAATGAACACCAGATTGAGCTAACAAAACTGGGAGCTTTTTTTGCAGATGAGGTTGTACAGCAATTTCATGAGAAAGAATATATTCCCTTCCCGGAAACAGACTATGCCGAAGGCCCTCTAAATCCATACAGACATTCAACAACTGCCGTAACACACTGATTAAATACTATAAACGTGAAAAGGTGATCATATGAAAAAGTACTGGTATGTATTTTGTTTTGTTTTTATCCTGGTAATTTCATTTTCCTTTGACTCAAGTGTATATCAATTCAATTTGCCTTTAACTTCAGGAGTTTCTTTGATGCGGATCGGTGTTGATCCTCATCCGCTTGTTGAGGAGGGGAAAGAGATAGCAGCCCTGGTATGGGATGCGATTGAAAACAGCAATATAGCATCTGCAAAAAAAGCTATTCAATCATACGATTCCCTGATACAAAAGAAAAGCCGGATAGTAGAATTCAGCGCATTAAAATGGCTCTGTCAGTGTATCATAGCATCTGAGGAAGAGAAAAAATCCCTGATTACGGATCAATTGTCTGAAGACTTTTATCAGTTTTTTACAGATAGTAACTTCGTGCATTTAAAAGAATATCTGCTTCGTAAATACAGGGTGAACGATTTCGACCCTGAAGATCCTGATGAACACCTTGAACGACGAACTTATCTGGAAGATCTGCTCATGTTCAACAATCCTAGGCGAAACGACTGGGAAAGATCAGACGAAATTTTAAAGCATATCCCCCTGAAGGAAGGTGATAAGGTTATTGATATAGGATGCGGATTTGGCTTTTACTCATATCAGTTTTCCAGGATGGTAGGAAGTAAAGGAAAAGTTTACGCTGTAGATGCGGGCGAATTTTATGTAAAATATGTGGATAAGTTCGTTAAAAAATACAACATAAGCAACATTGAACCTGTTGTTTCAACAACTACTGATGTCTCAGTAGATGATTTGGCTGATGTTGCATTTATGTGTTCCCTTTATCATATTGTTTATGGATGGGCTAGGGAAACAGAACGTTCAGAATTTTTAAACACAGTTAAACGGTCACTTAAAAAGGATGGCTATCTCATAATAGCTGATAATTCCTTTCTAAATGGTGAAGAATTGAACAATTGCTATCTTAACAAGGAACTTGCTATTGCTCAACTTACTTTTTACGGTTTCAGATTTCTGGAAAATATACAGATTACTCCCCAGCGCTATGTTCTGGTATTTCGTCACAGGCCGGGCCAGTCAATTGACTTTTCAACAGCCGGGGAAGAGAAGGACAAGAAAACATTTAATCTGACCATCACTTCAGGTAATTCTATAGTACATATTGGCAGTCTTGATTCTTACGATATTACTGAAGAGGGAATCAGAGCAGGAAAATTAGTCCTTGATGCCCTTGAAAACAATAATATTGCTGCTGCAGAAAAAGCAATCGGAGTTTATAATAATCTTATCCCCAAAGAAAATTTCGGTGGAGAATATAGTGCCTTGCAATGGTTCTGCGAATACATGGTGGCATCAGAAAAACAAAAAACCATAATGCTGGAAGATCCCCTGATAAATGCATATTACAATTATCTGGGTAAAGACACTAACCTCCTTATTAAAGAATATGTTAAATATAAATATAAGCTTGATAAAGAGGGGAAGAAAGAAGAGGAAAGCAAAACATTAATAGAGGAAGACAGGGAAATAGGACGTACACGGCGGGCCTTCCTGGAAGATTTTATTTTGTTTAATAATCCGAAAAGGGAAGACTGGGAAAAGACGAGCAAAATAATGGAGCTGCTTAATTTTAAAAAAGGAGATACAATAGCAGATATTGGCTGCGGTTCAGGATATTATAGTTACAGATTTTCAAAAATGGTGGGTAATAATGGTATAATATATGCAATAGATATAAAAGAGAGACACCTGGACTTCATTAATGAATTTACTGAAAAAAACAATATTAAAAACATCCGGACAATTGTCTCGGAAGAAGACGATATTTCACTTGATAAAAAGGTAGACTATGTATTTATGTGCTCATTATATCATATTATCTACGGTGTTTTTTCAGAACCTGTACGTTCAAGGTTAATTAACAGCATCAAGGATGTGCTTAAGCATGATGGTCGCCTTATTATTGTCGATAACGGACCTGTTGAAGATGAGAATTTACCCTATCACGGTCCCTTTATCACCAAAGAACTAATTATATATCAGCTTGCCTATTACGGGTTTACCTTCGAGAAGTATGAACAGATAATTCCCCAGCGTTATATGCTAACTTTTAAACTTGATTGAGCATTTCATTTTTTAATTTAATTTTATAAAATAAATCAATTTATAATTTCTTGAAAGATTCAAATTCAGGAGAAAAGAAGGAATTCATTCGAACCCTTGGGCCATTCAGTGCCAGTGCTTTAATTGTCGGGTCTATTATTGGAACAGGTATATTCTTCTATGTATCGGATGTGGGTAATTTATTACGTAACCCACCGTTAATTCTTTCAGCATGGGCAATCGGAGGAATAATTGCACTGGTTGGTTCATTTTGTTTATCTGAGCTGGCAGCCACATATCCTGAAACAGGGGGGACCTATATTTATTTCCGCAAAGCATTCGGACCATTCATCGCCTTTGAATATGCATGGGCAAAATTCTTTATTATGCGGGTTGGCAGTCTTTCAATACAAACTATGGCCTTTGCTCAATTTGCTGCTGAGTTTTTTTCTGTTGAAGTTCATACAATTCAAAAACCTGTGGCAATAGGGGCACTAGCCTTCATTTGTGGTATTAATATTCTGGGAGTGCGTTGGGGAAGTTTTACACAAAACATTCTGACATTATTGAAAATTTTAAGTCTTATATTGTTAATTCTGATAGGTATTGCCGTAAGTATCGGCTTATTAAATAATAGCCATCCCGAACCGGTAATTACTATAACAGAACCATCAGCAAGGTCTGTTTATGTATTATACGGTCTGGCATTAGTTGCAATAATGTGGACGTTCGGGGGATGGGATGAATCTCCTTTTGTTGCCGAAGAAATAATACGGCCGGAGAGAAATATACCGATATCCCTGATTGGCGGATTGCTCACCTGTGTTATTCTGTATGTGTTAACAAATGCAGCCTATCTGACTGTTTTAGGCCCAGATCAATTTGCCTCATCCGGGGGACGCACGGCAACAATGTTTCTTGAGCAGGCTGTCGGAATCTGGGCAAAACGTATTCTTAGTATTATCCTGATGATATCAACCTTTGGAGCTGCAAATGGGTTCGTCCTGACAAGCGGCCGTATTATATATGCTACCGGACGGGACAACAAAGTATTCCACTGGTTCGCAAAAACACATCACCTTACAAAGACACCGGTCAGAGGATTGATCGCTCAGTTTATTTTAGGTAGTACGGCTATTATGGTTATGGACAATCCGTTCAAATTGGTTATCTTTACAGGATTTGCATATTGGGCTTTTTCTTCACTGGTGCCGGTGGCACTTGTCATATTGCGGCGCAAAGATCCGCAAAGACCACGCCCTTTTCGTGCATTGCTTTATCCGGTTTCACCTGTTTTATTTTTCCTGGCTTCTTTGATAATGATGGGCGCAGTAATCAAAAATGACATTACAAAATTGAGCATGAGCAGTGATTTGTTATCCAATCCTCCGACTACACTTGTTAGTCTGGTTATTTTTATTGCCGGAATACTTGTTTTCTTTGGGCAAAGGATAAAAAAATTCTCTGTTCGTAAATAAATTTATTAAACAAACAATTTAAAATGATAAGAACCAAACACTAACTAATTATGAAACATATAACTATCAACTTTATAATCTTATTGGCAGTTGTTTTTCTTACAACCTGTTCGGATGCAAGAAAAAAAAAGGGCCTTGAGGAAAAACCTGCTGCAGAGATATCGCAAATAAAAAGTGAACCATGTAGTACTGTGATATCTGTTGATGGTGTGGATGAAGAGTGGAAAACCAACAGAAATTATATTATCAGTAATAATACTGCTGTTGGCGTTTGCAGGGATAACGAATTTTTATATGTACACTTTTTTACTTCAGACCCGGAATTAAGTATGCAAGTCATGAATTTCGGACTAACACTATGGTTTGATCCTCAGGGTTCACAGGAAAAAGTTATGGGCGTACAATTTCCGGTAATACAAATGCAACCTCCACCTCCAAGAGAAGGTAATCCCCCTGTAGGAGAGGAATTACAAAAATTTCTGGATATACGACTAAAGGATATAATTGTCGAAAGTACTGAAAATAAAGATATCCGGCAGATGAGCATGAATGAGGCTAACAAACACGGTATTAATGCTAAAATTGGGATTCTTCCGGGTTTGCTTTGCTATGAGCTGCAATATCCGTTGTATAGGACTGATGTTTATACTATGGGTCTTGGTTTGTCGCAGCAGAAGCAAATAGACATTTGTATTGAAACACCTGATATCGATTTTAATAAAATAAAAGGACCATCAGAAAAAGCACCTGAATTTGGTGATATGAAAAGACTGCAGGAAGGAGCAACTAAAGGAATGAAACCCAAACCACCAAAATTAATAAGAATATCACAATGGATACAGGTACTGCTTTAACAGATTTAAATATATATGTAATTTTAGAGTATTATAACTATTGCAGCTTATTGAAAAAATGAAACGATTAAAAACTCTTATAATCATAATTTTATTAATCCTGTTTGTAGTGATTACCACATATTTAGTGTTCATAAGACACGCAAACCGGAATAGCTTCTTTCAGTTTACTGCCATTGAGAGAGGTGATATTAAAAACACTATAACGAGTACAGGCATTTTACATCCGAGAAGCAAAGTAGAAGTAGGCACCCAAATTTCCGGGACCTTTGAGAATGTTTATGTGGATTATAACGATATTGTCAAAAAAGGTCAACTGCTGGCAGAATTAGATAAAAAAATATTACTGGCTGCTCTGGATGAGGCAAAAGCAGTTGTTTTACATACCCAGGAAAAACTTAAGTTCTCAAAAAATGAATATCTTAAAAAGAAAGAACTTTATGAATCAAAATATTTACCGGAAATAGAGTTTCTTAAGTACCAGTCCAATTACTACATTGACAGTTCAGCTTACCTGTCTGCAAAGGCAAACCTTGCCAAGGCATATACAAATATTGGTTATGCCGAGATTGTGTCTCCAATCAGTGGCACTGTAATTGAAAAAAATGTTGAAGCCGGACAGACAGTAGCTGCAAATTTTGCTACTCCTACAGTATTCGTTATTGCTGAAGATCTTTCAAAAATGGAGATCCACGCCACTGTAGATGAAAGTGACATCAGTTATGTTTTCGAAGGTCAGGAAGTGGAATTTTCTGTTCTGGCTTATCCTGATAGTATATTCAAGGGTGTGATAAATCAAATACGTTTGCATCCGAGAATGATTCAGAACGTAGTTAACTATATTGTTGTTATAAATTCAGATAACGTTCATGGATTATTGTTACCTGGCATGACAGCTACTGTCGATTTCATTATTGAACAGAAAAAGGATGTGTTAATGGTAGCTAAAAGTGCAATAAACTTTCGTCCTCCTGCGAATATGGTTAATAAATTCCATAAAAAAATGCGTAAAAAAATGGAAGCCCTACCCGATTCACTAAAACCACAAATGCAGCCTCCCCCGACACCTGGCGACAAAAAATTACAGGATGGTTCCCGTAAACAAGAAACACATCCTTCCATGCCTCCCGGCAGTATGGAACCATCTCCTGGTTATCGCAAACAGCAAATAGCTCCTCCTGGGGCCCCTGGCGACATGGAAAAGTTAGCTGTTGATAGAGAATTTCCTGAAAATTTTGGCCATATATGGTATCTTGATGAAACAGGGGAACTGGCAATGGAGCCGGTTGAAACAGGGGCATCTGATGATAACAATGTTGAAATTGTTCGTTACCGGTATTTGAGACCGGGGATGCAGGTTATTTCGGGCATTGTGGAAACTAAAAAAAAGGAAAAGGATGCTATAAATAACACAAATCAAATATTTGGCGGTGCTCCGCAAAGCGGAGGGGGACCTCCACCACCGCCGGGAGGAGGACCATAAAATTATGTGTCACTAAAAATTAATCATGTATTTAAGACTTTTATGGCATTAGTGATTGAAACAAAAGAACTGACAAAAACTTATCAGATGGGAGATATTCCTGTTCATGCACTTATGGAGGTTAACCTTGAGGTGCAGGAAGGGGAATTTCTGGCTGTGATGGGTGCCTCCGGTTCGGGAAAATCGACCCTTTTAAACCTGCTGGGATGTCTTGATGAAGCAACTTCGGGTGAATATTTACTTGATGGAAAAGCTGTGAGTCGTCTCAATAAAAAAGAATATGCCGACATCAGAAATCAAAAAATTGGTTTCGTATTCCAGGGATTTAACCTGCTGCCGCGTACTTCTGCATTCGAAAATGTTGAACTGCCACTAATCTATGATCGTAAAAATCGAATAAAAGACCATAAAAAGGCTATACTTGAAGCATTACGGAGAGTCGGACTTGAAGATCGAATGAATCACTTTCCCCAGCAATTATCAGGAGGAGAACAACAGCGTGTTGCCATTGCCCGCGCAATTGTTAATAAGCCAGCCATAATACTGGCTGACGAGCCAACCGGAAATCTGGATACACTCACATCTGTTGACATAATATCTGTCCTGCAGGAACTGAATAATCAGGCTATTACAATCATTCTTGTAACCCATGAACATCATCTGGCAGAGTATGCTAAGCGTATAGTCAAATTAAGAGATGGCCACGTAATTAGTAACAATGTAATAAAAAAGCGAAGAAAGGCCTCAGGCGTGTCATGAAATTAAAATTCATTACTCATAATATCATATTTGATTTAGTATCATAAAATATCTTTGCAGACAAATATATGATTAGAAGCAGGCAAATAAAGAAAATTTTAAAATCAGCATTCGGTAGTATTTTAAGAAATCGTATGCGAAGCCTTCTTACATCCATAGGAATTATCATTGGAGTGAGTGCTGTTATTATCATGTCTGCAATCGGAAGAGGTTCACAGGCATTGATTGAAAAAGAAATTAATGATCTTGGCACCAATCTGTTGATTATCTTTCCCGGAGCTAGCATGTCCGGTGGTGTACACAGGGGGGCTGGCAGCATTAACCGCTTCACTTATAGTGATGTGGAAAAAATAAGAAAGAATGCAACTCTTGTAAATGCTGTAACGCCCATAGTGCAATCGGGAGGACAGATCATTGCCGGGGCAAGCAACTGGAGCTCAGAAATTGTTGGTGCATCTCCTGAATATTTTAATATAAGGAACTGGGGACTTAAATATGGCAGTTATTTTACAGAAAGAGATGTTAAGATAAGCAGAAAAGTAGCACTCCTGGGTACGACAATAGCAGATGAATTATTCCCGGACCAGGATCCTACGGGACAGACAATACGCATTAGAAACATACCATTCAGAATTATTGGAGTATTGGAAGAAAAAGGACAGGCCGGCATGGGACATGACCAGGATGATATCATTCTGGCACCATGGACAACAGTTCTTTACCGCCTTAAAGGAGGCCGTTATATTGACATGATAAATGCCAGCGCTATAGCAACTGAATTGCTTGAACAGGCAGAGGAAGAAATTTCAGGTATTATCAGGGAGTCTCACCGGCTCAATGAAGGAGAGGATGATGATTTTACAATCCACAATCAAACTGAAATAACACAAATGGTTACAAGAACATCCAGAATAATGACCTGGCTGTTGGGTTCAATTGCCGGAGTTTCACTACTTGTAGGTGGTATAGGGATAATGAATATTATGCTTGTTTCTGTTACCGAACGCACCCGTGAAATAGGAATTCGCCTTTCAGTTGGCGCCAGAGCTGTGGATATACTGGTACAGTTCCTGACAGAAGCAATTGTACTAAGTATAAGCGGAGGTATAATAGGTATTCTTCTCTCAATTATTGTTTCTTTGTCCCTGAATTCATTTTCGAGTATATATACATTAATAAAACCGGAAATCGTATTTATAGCATTTCTTTTTTCCGTAGCTGTTGGAGTCTTCTTTGGTTTTTATCCCGCACAAAAAGCAGCCCGGTTAAATCCAATAGAATCTCTCAGATACGAATAATAGTAAGAATACGATACCGGGGAGTAATTATCCTTTTTAAATTCAGTACTGGTATGGATTAACTCATGTTATCCTGAACAACATTGATTCTCAATTGTTAATAACAAAAATCCACAGTATTATATTATTATATATCCACTGTAATATATTTGTAGCTTATAAAGAAATATTTTATATCATAACAAAAGGAAATATGAAAAAAACTATTGGCGCTTTAATATTCGCATTGCTTGTACAGTTTATGACAATAGCACAGCCGCCGCCTACTCCTGAACCAAAGGTACTCGGGGTCTGGTATGGGAGATATACGGGTTATGATCCGCAAACAAAAAGCAATATTACTGTAACAAGACGATTAATTATTGAGGAAGAAAATAAAGTCTACAGTGATACCCTCTGGGGTCAACCAACAGATCTCGACAGCATAATTTTTGAACTGGAGATTGGAAACTGGAATATCAATTTGACAGCAGACTCAATAATTTTTACACCAACGTTATCTAAAAGAATAGATATATCTAATCCTGATTCTCTGGTTGAATACGATCATGGAGTTCATCTGAAAAAACTTAACGAAGATATTAATGTATGGCAATTTCACGATGATAATATGAATGTTGATTACTATATGTACAAGGATGAATTTATTAATAAACCGGAGACCCCTGCCGGAAATACCGCACCTGTGATTAATGAGGAATACACCTATACAACAAATAGAACTACTTCAAACCTGGATCATAACCTGGAGTATAGTTTTAACTGGGGTGATGGTACCAGTTCAAACTGGAGTTCTGATACAAGTGCCTCACATAGCTGGGACACTGAAGGCATAAAGTATGTGACTGTCACAGCTCGTTGCCAGGAACATTTAAATAGGGTTAATACATCGGATAGCTTAGAGGTAAACGTTCTGGAAGCTGCTACAGGAGTACCACATAACTATGAAACAACAAATCCTTATTCATTTAGATTATTACAGGATTATCCTGGCACTCTCACTAGCCCTATTATTATCAGCTATTTTGTACCTGAACATACCCGTGTAATTCTATCAATCTATAATATAGATGGACAATTGGTCAAATCATTGATTAACAAACTTCAGAGTTCAGGTTATTATGAGATATTATGGGATGGCACTGATGAAAATGACAATATTGTTAAAGGAGGTGTTTATTTTTTTACATTTAAGGCAAAAGACTACTATAATATACAGAAAAGTATAATAATTAAATAATTATTAAGCATGCCCCTGCAATTATAAAGCCTGCCCCTGCATATCCTATCCCTTCCGGTCATTTAACAACTAACTTTCATATAATAAAAACCACGTATCTTAGCGGAAAGTAATTAAATTTGAAAGAAAAGTCTATTCTTTAATTTATGATACTGGTAATAACCAGGACTAAATCCGAATCAAAAAATTAAAAAAATGAAAAGAATAATATTGATAGTTAATTTGTTTCTTATGCTTTCTGCGCCATTATGTTTTTCACAAAATGAATGGACACTGGAAGATTGTATAAATTATGCATTGGAAAACAATATTGAAATTAAACGACAAACATTAGCAGCAGACGTATCGGAATATGAATATCAGCAATCGAAATTCGCAATGCTCCCTAATTTAAACGCGGGTCTGATACATACATTCAGCTCGGGACGTGCTCTAAATACAGAGACTTATGAATGGCAGGACCGGAAAAATCAGGACGGAAGTTTTGGTATTGCAAGTAATCTGACACTTTTTAACGGACTAAAAAATTACCATACTATCCATAAGAAAAGGTATGACCTATTAAATAACCATGCTATGGTCGAGAAACTAAAAAATGATATTACGATAATACTGGCTTCTTCTTATTTACAGATTTTATTTGATGAAGAGTTACTGGAAGTGGCAAAAAGCCAGCTAGAAATAACTGATCTTCAGGTAGAAAGAATGAAAAAAATGGTTGAAGTTGGAAACAGCGCAAAGGGTGAGTTGCTGGATATAATTGCTCAAAGGGCAATAGAGAATCTCATTGTTACTAATTCCGAAAACCAGCTTGAGATTTCCATTTTAACTCTTACCCAGCTTCTGGATCTGGGCTCTGTTAAAAATTTTAAGATTGTAAGACCGCAAAACTTAATAGTAGAGGATTTGCTATTGCCAAAGGTAGATTCATTTTATAATACTGCATTATCCAATCTCCCGCAAATAAAGGGTGCAGAATATAATGTTAACAGTGCAGAACAATCATTAGCTATAGCAAAAGGAGACAGGTACCCTAATCTGTTTTTAAGGTCAGAGTATTATACCCGTTATAATAAGGCTGCTATAAATCCTTTGGAATCGGATCCTACATATCCGGTAATGGATTACCCTTATCCTGACCAGATAAATGATAATCAGTATCGTAGTGCAAGCCTGAATTTGTATATCCCCATATTCAACAAAAAGGAGATTGATACAAAAATAAACCATGCAAAAATAGCTTTAAACGATTCGAAATATAAACTGGAACAAGCACAGCAAGTATTATATAAAGAAATACAGCAAGCCCATGCCGATGCAAAAGCGGCACTTGAAAAATATTACTCTGCAACAGATGCCGTTAAAGCGAGTGAAGAGGCCTTTAATCATTCTGAACATAAATTTAATATAGGCATAATAACTTCGATAGAATTCAATGAGGCTAAAAATAATTTAACCAGAGCCCGGTCAGAATTGTTAAATGCAAAGTATGAGTACATTTTTAAAACCAAAATTCTTGATTTTTACGGGGGAGTACCAATTAGGTTGTAAAAGAAAAATTCAGGATATGTGATTGGGAAGTGGATCCCTGCAAAGGACTTGATATAAATGCTAATAGTGATTACTCTTTGTCGTGAGATAAAGACCCGGAATTTAATTTGAAGATTTCAATAATTTTATCCGCAATTTCATCTTCCTTCATTTCCTCTGTATACATAGTATAGGAAGCAAAGTCCCTATAATATTTCTCCCTGATTTTTAGTATATAGGTTGTTTCTTTTTGAGGTGACAAATTTGTTAGCGGGGGTTTTCTTGATTCAGGTTTTGAATTTTTGTGTATCCTTTGAGATAATATTTCAGAATTTCTTGATAAATCTTTATAAGGCAGGAGCATTATTTTTTCTGTTGGCTGGAATTCATTTAGTATATTTATGTTCTTCTCCCTGTATTTATCAAATTCATGGGAAATTGTACCTCCACCAAGAACAATAATAGAATGCTCATCCTGAAAATCGGATAAAATCTCATGTAATGTTTCGTTTTCAACCTTTCTGAAATATCCCCATCCTTTCCTGGTAACTATATCCTGTATTGAACCGTATCTTTCGGTAAGAATGTCATCCAGATCAACATAATTTATTCCCAGCTTTTTTGACAGATATAATCCGACATTTGTTTTCCCTACGTTTCTTGGCCCAAACAATACAATTTTTATGTTTTTCTTCATTCTTAATCACAGTTTAACTTACAATTTACCAACAAGTTATATTATTCCTTTTCCGGTTAATACTTGTTCTTCAAATTTTTGTACTTATTAATACGCAAAGCCCTAGCTAAAAGTTTAGTTTCCCTGGCATCCTTTATGTTCATATTTGATAAATCTACTAAAGCAGTTTGTTAAGTTACTTTATTATGGGTTGAGCTTTTATAAAACTTACTAAACCTATACCAATCCAACTCCTTGCAGGCTTATTTTACAATTATTGTGCCGAAAATAAATAAAACCCGAAAAGGCTGCAAACATATAAACAAATAACAATAAAAAAAAGTTTTGATTTTTGTATCTGGAAATTTTGAGTATTTCCTAAATGGTAACCCTTCCGGCTTGTCAGTCGGGATGTTCTGATCCTGTTATTAATTTCTCAATTTGGTTTCGGCTTTTCCAGGCTTTTACTTCTCGTTCGCGCCTGTATGCAGCTGATTTTGTCTGATAGACTTCAGAATAGGCCACTTGCCAGTCACTAACAACACCTGTATAGCCCTTATGATTAGTGTTATGTATTCTGACTCTTTCTTCAAGATTATTAGTATGGCCAATATAATAACGGTCAAGTTTAGTTGAGTATAGTATATAGAAATAATATTTTTTCATAATAAAAAAGGTTGTCTCTTTCGACAACCTCCCCATTTTTGTGGGCGTTGCTAGATTCGAACTAGCGACCCCCTGCTTGTAAGGCAGGTGCTCTGAACCAACTGAGCTAAACGCCCTTTATTTTCTTATTTCTGCGACCCTCCCGACTTTTCAGTCGGGATGCTCTGAACCAACTGAGCTAAACGCCCTTTATTTTCTTATTTCTGCGACCCTCCCGACTCGTTAGTCGGGATGCTCTGAACCAACTGAGCTAAACGCCCGTGAATTATAGCCTTTTAAAGCGAGGGCAAAGATAGAGGATTTTTTTTAATGAATGAAAAATACTAGGCTTTTTCTAACATTAAAAAATCGGCTACAACGTATGTGCTCCCTCCAATAAAAATCATATCATCTTTATCTGCCGATGATATCGCAGTCCTGTATGCTTTCTCCACCGATGCGTAAGACTTCCCCTTTAAATTAAATGCTTTTGATTTCTCCAGAACAATAGCCTCGTCGAGGCCCCTCGGAACATCAGGCCTCGTAAAATAGTAAGTTGCTTTTTCAGGAAAGATCTCAAGAAAATCTTCTATATTTTTTTCCTTTACAAAGCCTATTATTAAATGCAAATTTTTGTATTGTGTATTCTTAATCTGTGAAATGACTGATTTAAATCCTTCCAGGTTATGGGCCGTATCGCAAATAATCCGTGGTTCTCTTTTTATCAGCTGCCACCTGCCGTAAAAACCTGTATTTGTAATTACTTTTTTTAATCCGTGGTAAATATCAATATTAGCAATTTCAAATCCGTTGTCTTTTAAAAAATCAATACAGGCCAGTGCCGTTATAATATTTTTTTTCTGGTATATTCCTAAAAGATCAGTTTTAAGGTTTGGATAATAAATCTGATTTTCTTTCTCTATATTAAATACCTGCATTTCATGAGCAGGCAATAAACTACCACCGGCAGAATATTTCTTATCTGCAAAACATAAAGGTGACGATTGTTGTTCTGTAATTTTTATAAAAATATTGTCTGTTTGGGAGTCTGATTCCCCAATAATAACAGGCACAGATTTTTTTATTATTCCAGCCTTTTCATGAGCTATTTCATCAAGCGTATTACCCAGGAATTCCATATGATCATGCCCTATATTTGTTATTACGGAAAGTATCGGATTTATAATATTTGTTGAATCGAGTCTCCCGCCCAATCCTACCTCAATAATTGCTATATCCACCTTCTTATATGCAAAATATTCAAATGCCAGAAAGACTGACATCTCAAAGAATGAGGACTGAATATTTTCAAAGAAAGTAATATGTTTTTTTACAAATTTGATAACATAATCCTCAGATATTAATTCGCTGTTTACTTTTATTCTTTCCCGAAAATCAATTAAATGGGGCGAAGTATATAGTCCTGTCTTATATCCTGCATTCTGTAAAACAGACGTTAGCATATGACATACTGATCCTTTACCGTTTGTTCCGCCTACGTGAATTGTTAAGTATTTCTTATGAGGACTTTTAAAATATCTATCAAGTCTGATAGTATTATCCAGACTTGCCTTGTAAGCTGCCTTACCCTCTCTCTGGTACATGGGTAATTTACTGTACAGATAGTCAACTGTTTCCTTATAATTCATGAGAAGGGAAATTTTAGATTATATTATTTCCGGCGGCAATATCTTTTACCACTTTTCGTAGTGTACTCTTTCCTTTTTATATCTGTCCGGAAATTCCTTATTTTCTGCCGGGTGTCCTATAGAAATTATTGAGAAGGGTTTAACGTTTTCAGGAAGTCCGAAAAGCCTATGGACACCTTTGATTCTGTTTTCCCTTGGATATATGCCGACCCATACTGCTCCCAGACCAATTCCATGAGCTGCCAGAAGGATATTCTGAGTAGCTGCAGAACAATCAACAGGCCCGTAACCTGTATCATGCTGAAGATTTTCATCCCAGCATACCAGTATTGCAACATCTGAATCTTTCAGCATATGGGAATTTGGATGTATATTAATAATTTCATTAATAATATTCCTGTCTCTGAATACAATAAAATGCCATGGTTGTTTATTAACAGCTGATGGAGCATACATAGCTGCCTTCAGGAGTAATTCTATCTGATCATCGGTAACTTTTTCAGCAGTATATTTCCTTATGCTTCTTCGGTTCAATATAGCTTTAATAACGTCCATGTTCAGCTACTTTTAAATTTATTTTAGTTAATAATTAATAATGGTTCCCGGTAAAATAGATATTCTTACTTCAAAAAAATTACCTATTGCAAAACTGAACAAATATAAAATAATAAAAATTATTAATTTTAAAGCTGTACTAATTTAATTAATTTGAAAGACAAGAAGATATTTATTCTGGATACAAATGTTTTACTTCATGATTACAAGAGTATATATACTTTTGAGAATAACGATGTAGTAATACCAATAACTGTTCTTGAAGAACTTGATAAATTTAAAAGAGGTAACGATATATTAAATTTTCATGCCCGGGAATTTACGCGTGAGCTGGATAAACTGTCGGGTGATGGCTTATTCCGTGAAGGTGTTTCACTTGGCAAAGGTCTCGGCAGATTAACCATAGAAACAGGCAAGCCTTTTTCGAGTGTTATCCAGGAATCTTTTCCCGAACATTCTCCGGACCATCGTATACTTGCCATTACTGAACATATTCAAAAGAACAGCAATGGTAAAACTGTCATCCTGATAACCAAGGATATAAATCTGCGAATGAAAGCCAAATCTATTGGTATCATGTCACAGGATTATGAAAGTGATAAAATCAGCAGTATTGCTGACATATACAAAAATGTTAGTGTGGTTGAAAATATTGACAATAAAATAATCTCAGAGCTTTATGAGACTTCAGAGGGCATACCGTTTGAGAACTTTAATATTGAACTGGTACCTATACCTAATCAATATTTTATCCTTAAAAGCAATTCCTCAAGTGCACTGGTACATTTTAATCCTGCTGACAATACAATGAGCAGGGTACTAAAACAAAGAACATATGGCATTGATCCCAGAAATGCGGAACAGACATTTGCCCTTGATGCCCTTCTTCGGGACGATGTATTACTGGTCTCCTTAACCGGGAAAGCAGGGACAGGAAAAACCCTTCTTGCCCTTGCTGCAGCAATACATCAACGACAAAAGTTTACACAGATATTTTTGGCAAGACCTATTATGCCTTTAGCAAACAGAGATATTGGCTTTCTTCCGGGAAGTGTAAATGAAAAGATTGGACCTTTCATGCAACCTCTTTTTGATAATCTTGCAGTTATAAAGAACAAATTTAACCAGACCAGTAAAGAGTATCAGAAAATTGAGGAAATGCAAAAAGATGAAAAACTGATAATTACACCCCTGGCCTATATCAGGGGTCGAAGTCTTTCAAGAATATATTTTATAGTTGACGAAGCCCAGAACCTTACTCCACATGAAATAAAAACAATAATTACAAGGGCAGGTGAAGGAACAAAAATGATATTCACAGGAGATATTGAACAGATTGATTCTCCTTACCTGGATGATAAATCTAACGGGCTAAGCTATCTTACCGATAAGATGAAAGGCCAGAATATCTTTGCACACGTTCACCTGATAAAAGGTGAAAGAAGTTATTTGGCAGATCTTGCCAGTAATCTCCTATAAATTTATTTAATTTGTAAAAAGTTTAACCCAATATCCGGATCTATGAAAAAAAGAAAAACTTTACACATAGTAAGACATGCCAAATCAAGTTGGGATTATGATAATATTTCAGATATTGACAGACCTTTAAAACTTAAAGGAATTCAAAGCGCATATGAAATGGCAAGACGAATTAAAATCAGGAATGCCCTGCCTGAATTAATTATTACAAGCTCGGCGAACAGGGCCATACATACTGCCATAATCTTTGCCCGTGTGTTTGAATTTCCGCCAAGCAAAATAATTATTGAAGAAAATCTTTATGCAACCGAAGAAAAATTTATAACAGAACTGATTAAGAAGACAGATAATTCTATCTCATCACTTATGATATTCGGACATAATCCGGAACTTACAAATTTTGCTAACATATTTGTTAAAAATACAATAGAAAACATAAGCACTGCAGGTATTGTATCACTTGTTTTTGATATCGAGAAGTGGAAGGATATAAGCAAAAAAAAGTTAGTTTCAGAACAATTTGATTTCCCCAAAAAAAATTTACAGGTAGAATCATTGTAAGCTTTTAACTTTAATTATTAAGTACTTATACTCCATTATCCGGATTAAAGGTGACTCTATGCGAAAACAAAATAAAATCATAAACAGGGAATTAAGCTGGTTATCCTTCAATGAACGGGTATTACAGGAAGCCCAGGATAAGAATGTGCCTTTAATTGAAAGGATAAGATTTCTGGGGATTTTCTCAAATAATATGGATGAATTTTTCAAGGTAAGGGTTGCTACTATTAAACGTATGATTGACATGCAGATAGGTTCAAAAGCAGTTGAGGGTGAAAAGCCAAAACAGCTAATGAATATGATTCAGAATAAGGTCATCAGGCTTCAGCATAAATTTGAATATACATATCATCATATTCTTGGAGAACTTGAACGGAAGGATATTTTTATAATCAATGAAAAGGAACTTAACCAGAAGCAAGCAATATTTGTGCAAAAATATTTCAAGGATAAGGTTATGTCATTTCTCTCTCCTATAATGTTACATAATGTAAATAAATTTCCTGACCTTAAAGATAAATCTATTTATCTGGCCACAAAACTTACAAGTACTGAACCTGCCATTGAAACAGAATATGCTTTAATTGAAGTACCAACTGATATTCTGCCGAGATTTATTACGCTCCCTTCTGAAAATCACAGAAAGTTTCTTATACTTCTTGAAGATATCATAAGGTATTCTCTCAAGGATTTATTTGCAATTCTGTATTTCGATACATTTAACGCATGGATAATTAAACTAACCAGGGATGCAGAACTTGATATGGATAATGATGTATCAAAAAGCTTCCTGGAACGTATCTCACAAGGGGTCAGTGGCAGAAAAACAGGACAGCCCGTAAGGTTTGTGTTTGATAACTGTATTGCCAGAGATCTGATGGAGATTATTATTCAAAAGCTTGACCTGGAAGAGGATAACAACCTGATACCAGGGGGACGATATCATAATTTCAAAGATTTTATGAATTTTCCTCAGATTGGAGGAAAACAACTGGCATATAAGAAAGATGTACCTTTAGGCCATAAACTTATTGAGAATCAGAAAAGTATCTTTGCAGTGATGGCTGAAAAAGATTTTATGCTTCATGTCCCTTACCATGACTTTAACATCTTTGTCAGCATGCTTCAGGAGGCATCAATCGATCCCAAAGTAAAGGAAATATCGCTTACTGTTTACAGGGTAGCACGGAATTCTAAGGTTATGAATGCGTTAATGACAGCAGCAAGGAATAGAAAAACAGTTAATGTAATAATTGAATTGCAGGCCAGGTTTGACGAAGAAGCAAATATATACTGGTCACGAAAACTTGAAGAATCCGGAGTGAATGTTTATTTTGGCATACCAGGTCTTAAAGTGCATTGTAAACTGGTTTACATTGCAAGGAAAGAAAACAAAAAAACAATAGCCTATTCCTGTGTAAGCTCAGGTAACTGGCATGAGGGTACTGCACAGGTATATTCCGATTTAATACTGTTTACTACTGATAAACAAATAACCAGTGAAGTGAATAAAGTGTTTGACTTTTTTGCCAATACTTATAAAAACTATACATACAGGCATTTAATAGCTTCACCCCTGTATATGCGTAAAAAAATGTATACCTTAATTGATAATGAAATAAAAAACGCAAAAGCTGGTAAAGAGGCTTATATCGTACTTAAATTTAACAGCCTTGTTGATAAAGAAATAATCTACAAACTTTACCAGGCAAATAATGCCGGTGTTAAAATAACCTTAATCATAAGAGGTATTTGCTCTCTTATTCCTGGTATTCCAGGGATGAGTGAGAACATTAAAGCAATCAGCATAGTTGATAAATATCTTGAACATTCAAGAATTATTATCTTCTGTAATGGAGGGGATGAATTATATTATATTTCCTCTGCAGACTGGATGACCAGGAATCTGGACAGAAGAATTGAAATAACCTGCCCTATTTATGACAAGGATATTCAACAGGAGCTTAAAGATATGATCAACATCCAGCTTAAAGATAATGTAAAGTCGAGAATAATAAATGAAAAACAAGATAATCCCTATTTAAAATTAAATTCTAAAAGGAAGCTGCGATCACAGGTTGCATTATATAAGTATTATCAGAATAAATTGAAAAGCTAATCTATTGTTCTATTGCTATATTGTTCTATTGCTCCATTGTTCTATTGTTGAATTGCTAATCCGGCCGGTATCGGAGATAAATAACAAATTATTTCTATTTTTACCACTTCTATTGAATTTTTTATAAAATGGACTATAAAGAAATATGTGAACATACAAGAGAGATTGCGGCAAAGGTGGGTAAATATATCATAGAAAAACAGGGGAACTTTTTATACGACAGTATAGAAACCAAAGGCAAGCAAAACTTCGTAACAGAAGTTGATAAAGAGGCTGAACAAAGGTTAGCAAATAGTCTGGGGAAGATAATACCTGATTCGGGATTTATTGCTGAAGAAGGTACTATTAAAAAGAAAGGATCAAAGTATAACTGGATTATAGATCCGCTTGATGGTACGACGAATTATATTCATAGTGCCCCTCCTGTAGCAATAAGTATAGCCCTGATGGAAAATGAGGAGCTGGTTATTGGAGTAATTCTCGAATTGTCACTAAATGAATGTTTTTATGCCTTTAAAGGTAGTCCTTCTTACCTCAACGGGGAGGAAATAAGAGTATCTTCCGTGAATAAAGTAAAAAGTTCATTAATTGCTACAGGTTTCCCCTATCATAATTTCTCAAGACTTCAGCCGTTCATGGAAACATTAAGCTACTTTTTTAATAATTCCCATGGTGTCCGAAGGATGGGTTCGGCTGCTACTGATTTGGCATATGTTGCATGCGGGCGCTATGATGCTTTTTATGAATATAACCTTAATCCATGGGATGTGGCAGCAGGATCTTTTATTATTGAGCAGGCAGGGGGTAAAATAGCAGATTTTAAAGGCGGCAGCAACTACCTTTTTGGCAATGAAATAGTGGCAACTAACAGTAATATATTTGAAGAATTTCTTGGAATAGTTGGTAATTTTATGAATAAATGAAATCTTTGGATTATAAATAATACTTTTTTACAAAATCAATGTCAAAAATTATTTATAAGTTTTTCTACTCATTAGTATGGTTATTCACATTGATTCCTTTAAATATTCTTTATTTAATATCCAGTCTTTTTTATATATTCCTTCAATATATAATAAGATATAGAAAAAAAGTTACTTATAAAAATCTCACCCGTTCTTTCCCCGATAAGTCTGAAAAAGAGATAAATAATATTGCAAAAAAATTCTATAAACATCTGTGTGATTTCTCTATTGAATCTCTTAAGACTATTCATCTTACCCGAAAGCAAGTCGATAAAAGATACAAATTTGAGAATATCGGTATATTTGCTGACCTGTATAAGAAGAACAAAGATATTACCCTTATTTCAGGGCACTATGGAAACTGGGAGTGGATGGTAAACTTTCCGACCAAAATATCATATAAATTTTTAGCTATTTACCGCCCCTTAAAGGTTAAGTACATTGATAAGATGATTCATGATATACGTTGCAAGTATGGAGCCATAATGATACCTGCGAATGAAACCTATAAGGAAATTGTAGAATATAAACAAAAAAATGAACGGATAATAATATGGTCTCTGATAGACCAGAGGCCTCCCCGGAGAAATAAGTACTGGACAAAATTCTTAAACCAGGATACCCCGTTTTATACCGGTTTTGAAAAAATTGCAAAAAAGTTAAATATGGCTGTGGTTTTTATGATTGTTTATAAAGTAAAACGAGGTTATTATAAGGTTAAATTTGAAGTTCTGTTCGAAAATACATCTGATTTAGCTGATTTTGTGATTACGGAAAAAGCAATAAAAACACTTGAAGATTACATTGTTGAAAAACCTGAATACTGGTTGTGGTCTCATAACAGATGGAAACATAAAAGGGAGAAAACTGAATAATCCTTACAGATAATAATATGATTAAAGTAGCTGTAGTAATATTAAACTGGAATGGAAGGGAGCATCTTGATAAATTTCTACCTTCAGTAATTAAATATTCAGGCAATTCTTCTACAGAAATATATGTTGCTGATAATAATTCAAGTGATGATTCAGTTAGTTTATTAAAGGATAAATATCCCGGGATTAAACTTATTCTATTTGACATGAATTACGGTTTTGCACAGGGTTATGTTAAGGCGCTGGAACAGATAAAATCAGAATATTTTGTGTTATTAAACTCTGATGTGATGGTTACAAGTAACTGGTTATCCATAGTTAATCTAATGGAAAAGGATAACTCAATTGCTGCCTGTATGCCTAAAATAAGATCATATGCTAATAATAACTATTTTGAATATGCAGGTGCTGCAGGAGGTTTTATTGATAAATTAGGTTATCCTTTCTGCAGGGGAAGAATTTTAAACAATATTGAAAAAGATACTGGTCAGTACAATGATCCAATAGAAGTATTCTGGGCATCCGGAGCATGTATGTTCCTGAGAGCAAAGGCATATTTCGAAGCCGGTGGCCTAGATAAGGACTTTTTTGCCCATATGGAAGAGATAGACCTTTGCTGGCGCCTGCAAAAACTCAACTACAAAATTATCTGTTATCCTGATGTCACTGTCTATCATGTTGGAGGAGGAACATTACCTAATAATACTCCCAGGAAACTATATTTTAATTACAGAAATAATCTATTTTTATTATATAAAAATCTACCGGACAATATCTTCTATAAAACAATAATTATAAGATTGTTCCTGGATATTCTATCCGCATTTATTTATTTATTTAATTTATCTTTTTCTTTTTCCTTTTCTGTCATTAAGGCCCATTTTTCATTTTTCCGCTCTTTAAAAACGTTAAAAAGAAAAAGAAAAGAAATAAAAAGCGATAGTGAGTTAAATAATTTCAATCAGATATATAATAAAAGTATATTATTTAACTTCTTTGTGAGGAAAAACAAGTGTTTTAGTCAGCTGGATTTTCATTAAATTAACGTGGGAATTACCTGTAAAATTAATTTAAGCAGATCAGGGTTAGAAAATAATATCAATGTTGATGGTTAATTAACCTGTTTCCTTATTTTTCTTTTTCCATCCAGACTTAAATAAATCGCAAGAGACTGGGAAGAATTTATTTTGCCTGGAATAAAATGAAACGAAAACTGTAATTTGCCTCTTATCAGGTTTGAATTATTGCTTTCATAAAATAAATCCAGCCTGCCATAACTTTTAGATCTATAAAAACCTTCCCCATAGAGTAAAATCTGACTGTCACCGCCATAGTATAAACCATTAATACCAAAACCCCTATGAACGATCCTGATGTTGTTAAGCCAGCCGACGGGAAAATTGAAATCATATATACTTCTTATTCTGTCATATGATACTGCTATACCTGATGTTATTGTAAGACTATCCAAATATATCCTGGAAGACAAATCTGCTCCTAAACTTGCCGTTAATCCTCCGTTATCTCTGATGTGATCGTCAGGGATGGGTATAGCCGGACCGGCAAAGTGATACATAATAAAATTGTGCCGGTAAAAGAAAATGCCTTTTCTTATCATTCCTTCTCCGCCAATAAGGAATGTCTCTCTTTTTGTATCTGTCTGCCTGCTAGTCCAGTCAATCCATATATTATGATAAAACATGTTTGTTTTAAACTCTAAAAACATTCCTTCAACATTTGGACGAAAATATTCAAGTGTGTCTGTTAAAAGAATAAGAGGATGATGTATCAAATTACAACGGGGAAATGCCCCTATAAAAAAATTTATATATTTTAATTGTCCGTTATAATACATAGTAATATCCGGAGCAATAAGATCTCCCTTACTTCCAAATTCATATAAGTAGTTAAAGCCCGCTTTAAACCGGTTATACTCGTTTATGGCAAATCCAGCTTCTACAGATAGCCTGGAACCAAAAATTGTCTGCGGGTCAGTATATTCATTGAAATATTCTCTGTTGTCGAAAAATCCATGAAACCCGGCTTCCCATTCAAAATTTTGACCGAATATAACAAGCCCTGGTATTAAAAAAGGCAATAATGTAATTAAGCTCTTCATAAATGATGTTTAATAAATCGGAAACAACCATTTAAAGAATTTACAAAACTTTTAAAAGTAGCATTTTTAAGTTAATATTCTTTATGGTTTTTCTAAGTTTTACGTTAATATAAAATGAAATTATCTAATAAGGAGGGTTACTTTTTAGTAAAAATCGGAATTAATACAAGTATCCATACTAATATTGTTTTTTTTAACAATTAAAATGCTTACCCCTACTTATTACCTGGGAAGTAATCTGGAAATAAATACTCCCATTAATATGAAATTTAACTGGCAAAATAAAACACTACTGGTTATAGAAGATGACTATGTAAGTTTTTTATACCTGAAAGATTTACTATCAACCACAAGGATTAAAATTAAAAGGGCCATATCAATTAAGCAGTCTTTGGATATCCTGGGTTCCGGGCTTAAAATTGATCTTATAATTATTAATGTCAGGATACTTGGGGAAAATATACTTAAAAGTATATTGGAAATAAAAAGCCACAATCAATTAATCCCGATAATAGCAATTACAGACCAATATTCACCAGACACCCAGAATAGCTGCATTGAAGCAGGTTGCGATGCTTACATCTATAGTCATATTGATAGTACCCAACTACTAATAACAATTGATGAACTATTGGATAAAAATTCTATTATTAGTTCATTTATTGTAAAGGGAAAGTCTTAATAATAAAGTATATAACCTACAGAAAAGGCAGCAGTTTTTCCAGCTTGTTTGCCCTGGAACCTTTGATGAAAATATTAGCCTTTCTGATCTTATTATTTTCTAAGTGTTTAGCTATTTCATCAACGTTATTAAAGTATTTATATCCAAGTTTATTCGCGTGTTTATGAAATGCTTTACCAACGCATAAGACATTTAATATTTTTTTTTCTTTAAGGAAATTTAACAGAGATAGATGTTCTTTGTCGGTTGCTTTTCCAACCTCCAGCATTTCACCTAATATAAAATACTTGTCTTTTACATTCAGCTCAATAAAATTATCTAATGCGGCTTTCATACTTGTTGGATTGGCATTGTAAGCATCCAGATAAATACTATTGTTTCTGGTTTTTATCAGTTGTGAACGGTTTTCTTCAGGGAAGTAATTTTCAATAGTTCTTTTAATTATGTTATTGCCAATATTAAGAAAATGCGCAAATGTTGCAGCAGCAATAACATTTTCAAGATTATACCTTCCAACAAGATTAGTATTAATTTTTAATCCACTGTGCTCATCATTTATAAATAAAATTAATTTCAGAAAGGGATCAGACGACAGATACTGCCCCCAGCATATACTGCCTTTATTACCATATAATACAGTGTTATTATAATTTTCAGGAATTATAGAATACACATATGAATCACTGACATTTCCAAATATTATACCCTGATTATCTTTCAAATGATTAAAAAGTTCAGCTTTTGCTTTAGTTATATCTTCTAAAGAACCGAATCCTTCAAGATGAGCTTTGCCAACATTGGTAATTAACCCAAAATCTGGTTCCGCTATCTCGCATAAATGCCTGATTTCACCTGTATGGTTTGCTCCCATTTCAATAACTCCGATCTGAGTATCAGGGGGCATTGATAGGAGTGTCAAAGGCACCCCAATATGATTATTCAGGTTGCCTTGCGTAGCATATACCTTGTATTTTTCACTTAATATTATCTTAATTAATTCCTTTGTTGTAGTTTTTCCGTTAGATCCTGTAATAGCCAGAAGTCTCGTATCACATGTCTTTCTATGATGATTTGCAAGACTTTGAAGGGTATGCAGGCTATCTTCCACAAGTATAAACCTGCTATCGGGATTATCCTGAGATTTATCTATAACAGCATAGGCAGCCCCATTTCTTAAAGCATCCCGGGCAAAATTATTTCCATCAAAGTTTTCACCTCTCAATGCAAAGAATATTGAATTTTTCTTAACGCATCTTGAGTCAGTGGAAATAGTAGGATAACGTAAATAAAGCTCATATAACTGATTAATTCCCACTGTATTTTTGTTAATATATTTAAAATTAAAAAACCCCATTATTACTAATGAGGTTTTATTTTATGTTGTTCAATTATGAATAATCTCTAAAAACCTGCCGGAGTTCCTACACGTGTCATAGCACATCTAAATCCCAGATCATCCCTGGATGCACTTTCATCAAGAAATCTTCTTGCTCCCGGAGTTAACCAGTAAGCTCTGTCTCTCCATGATCCACCCTTATATACCCTGGCTTGATCATTTACCAGTGATGTTTCGTACCCCGGTTGTTGTGAGTACATTCTATCTGAAGTTAAACTTTGATCTTCTGCATCTATAGTCCAGTCATCACCATCTATTACGCTTGATTCATAATCCCCGTCTCTATAATTCTTATAATATGCCTTTTTATAATTCCATCTGTTAATTGATTCTGCTTCTGTAACAGGTCTGTACCTTAACCTTCCAAGACTATCTTTTTCAGCAACATTTCCTTCTTCATCTCTTACAAGAGTCTGGAAAACATTTCCCCTGAACGGATTAAATTCATCAAAATCAGCAAATGATAAAGGCCTGTAAACATCGTCTACCCATTCATTAACATTTCCAGCCATGCAGTACAATCCATAATCATTAGGCCAGTAAGATTCAACTGGTGAAGGTATCGAGGCATTATCATTTAAATCACCTGCAACACCCATCATATCACCTCTTCCACGAACAAAGTTTGCTCTCATATTACCCCTGTACTTCTTAATATCATTTCTCACATTATGACCGTCCCAGGGATATATTCTCCGCTCAAAAATCCTTTCATCATATGAATTACCAATTAATGCAAGAGCGGCAAATTCCCATTCTGCTTCAGTAGGAAGGCGGTATCTTGGTAATAATATTCCATCTTCCATTTGTACCCTTCTAAATTCTTTATTAGGATCCAGACTTGGCAAATTCTTATTTACCAATCCTTCATACTGCCCAGCTAAATAAGCTTCAGTATTAAAGTTTTCCTCACCTAACTGATTTGGATCAGGATTCAGAATACCTTCATCTATTAATATCATCTCATTTACCCTGTCTGTCCTCCACGCACAATAATCATTTGCCTGAAGCCAGTTAATTCCGACGACAGGATAATCATTATATGCCGGATGCCTGAAATAATACTGAACATAAGGTTCGTTATAAGCCATCGGACGTCTCCAGACCAAGGTATCTGGTAATGCTTTTCTGTATACTTCCGGATACTCAACAAAGACTCTGCTGATCCAGTATAAATATTCCCTGTAATCTACATTTCTTATCTCGGTTTGATCCATGTAAAAGGAGCTTACTGTAACTCTCCTGGGAACATTATTCCAGTCATAAAGTAAATCTTGCTCAACTCTACCCATAGTAAATGTTCCGCCCTCAATAAAAATTAATCCGGGACCCTTGGCTTGTTCATAACCAAATCTTACTTCAAAACCCCCCATATCAGGATCATTATATCTCCAATTTGTTGTGGTGGAATTTTTTCTTGTTTTTCCACCTCCACAAGCTGACAATACAAATAATAGTATAACAACTTTTGTGATAGCTGATAGCTTTATGTTCATGGTTTTAAGGTTTTTATTTTCAAATATAACTAAAATTGTGTTTAATTTACAATATTTGTTTTAAAATAACTACAAGTTAAATCATTTTATTGCCTATTATTCCTTCTTTTTTCTTTATACTGAAAATTTAATAAAAATGTTATCTCGTGCGCTCCCATACCCAAATCCAGCAAGTTTGATCTGGTCAGGTTAAAGTCATAATTATATACTATCTTATAATTCGTTTTGATAAATCCTGCTGCTACAGTTAAGGAACTAAAATTAAATTTTAAATTATTCTTTGCCCAGACACCAATATATAAGGGTGATATCAACAAGCCGGAGCCGTAATTAATTTGCTGATGCTGTCTGTGCTTTTGAAACAATATAGAAGGTGTAATTACAGGGACATTTTTACTGTGCCCCTTTATCAGGGGAATCTGACTTTGAGCGTGAAATGAATACTTTCTGAAAAGTGTATTATTATCGTCTGAGCTAAAATATCTGCCGGGCTGAGTAAGATGCTGAACTGAAAATCCTATATATACCAATCTGTTTACTTCAGCCATGAAACCCAAAGAGAAATCCCAAAAATTATTATCCAATACATCAAATGCCTCGTCTGCGTAATTCGGACCTGATGTATTTCTAAGATCTGACTCAAAAACAAGGTTTTCAGGATTCATATTTTCAAAGAAATATGAAGCTTGTAACCCTGCATTCAAATTAATATTACTGTTAATCTTTATTTTATATGCGTATATTGAATTTAGCGATGTACTTGTAATGATTCCGCCCCCCTGTATATCATTCATAAAATAAAATCCAAAGCCGCTTTGAAATTTTTTTAAAGGAAAAGAGACATAAGCCCCGTAATTTACAAAAGCGCCTGACAGAGCGGGCCACTGATTCCTGTATGATACAGCTATTTCAGGATTTGTAATCGAGCTTACATATGAGGGATTAAGATATACCAAATTTAATGCAAAGTTTGAAAAATAAGGATCTTGTGAGTAACATAGTAAAGTGCCAAACACTGAGAAAATAATTAGATAAGTCAATCTGATATTCATTGCTGAACTAAACAGTTAAAAGTTTGTTTAAATATTGTATTCCACAATAATTATTTAACTCATTCGTTTAAAAATCATATTAATTATTTAAAAGATTTTTTTTTATTTTCACATCCCGGTTTAATTATCTTTTATGAGATTTCACATTTTAATAATATTGGTTCTGACAATTAATGTTAACGCCCAGAATAATGAACTTAAAAGGACTATTTTATGGCACCAGAACAAAACATTCATTAATAATATTGAAGATACTTTAGGACCCACTCCTATAACAGAATATTTATTTTTTGACAATGCAACTTATGCTGATCCGGCAACTTTATTTCCATATTATTATGAACTTATAAAATTAGATGATTATTATTCAAGTAAAAATATAATTATTGCTGACCAGGTTTATAAGCCAATTGATGATGCTGATATTCAGAACGTTAGATATTTGAAAAATATTTCTGATGAATTAAGCTGGGAAACTTCGATCAGGTATCTTAACAAGAGGCCTTATATTCAATTAACATTTATTCCTCTTAGGAGAAATCCTATAACCAACAGGATAGAGAGGCTTGAAAATTTTGTAATTAAAGCAGGTAATAAAATTACAGGTGAAGAAAAATACCACCAGCCAAAATCCGCTAAAAGCTATAGTGAAAATTCGGTATTGGCATCCGGAAAATGGTTTAAGATAGGAATACCGGTTAGCGGGATATATAAGCTTACTTATAGTAATTTAAAAGATATGAACATGCCGGATCCGGCAAACGTCAGAGTTTACGGGAATGGTGGTAAAATGCTGCCCTATATGAATTCCGAACCGCGGCCGGATGATCTTATAGAAAATGCAATTTATATGGAAAAAGGCAGTGATAACATCTTCAATGAAGGGGATTATATACTGTTTTACGCTGAAGGGCCGGTGACATGGACATATAATAGCAATCAGAATCTATTTATCCATTCAATTCATTTATACTCAAATTCATCTTATTATTATTTAACAGCGGATCTGGGTCCTGGTAAAAGAATTGAGACCCTGAGTGAGGTAACTGAACCATCTACCCACAGCGTATCATCATTTAATGATTATGATTATCACGAGAGAAACATATCTAACCTGGTAAAATCGGGCAGACAATGGTTCGGTGTTAAACTTGAAAATACTGTTTTTGATACGACCTTTACATTTACAAATATTGACATAAATTCACCTGTTTTTATAAAAACCAATGTTGCAAGTCGTGCAGGTCAGAGAAGAGTAATTGATATCAGGAGCGATAATAATATTATAGATCAGATTGCTATTGATGCTATATCATCTATGAGCTCATTTTCAGGCACCTTTGCAAATCAAAAGTGGCAAATAAAATCATTTATGCCTCTGGAAGAAACAATTAATATAAATATTTCTTATAATAAACGTGCTGATTCTGATGAAGGCTGGTTGGACTACATAATACTCAATGCAAGAAGCATGCTCATACTGGATGACAAACCACTATTTTTCAGAGATATAGAATCAAGCGGACAGGGAAATGTTGCACAATTCACTATTAGCAATGCAAATAATAATACAATAGTCTGGGATATAACTGACATATATAATATTAATCGCATAACCACAAATTTAAATGGTACGCTATTGAATTTTAAGAGTAAAACTGATAGTTTGAAAGAATTTGTAGCTTTCAATAAAAATGGTAACTTCCTTAGTCCCGTTATTAATGATCAGATACTGGAAGTTGAAAATCAGAATCTCCACTTTACAGAACCGCATGAATTTATTATTGTTACTCATCCTGATTTTCTTAACGAAGCTGAAGAATTAGCAGAATTTCACCGGACTAATGATAATATGAGTGTATTTGTTACAACACCTGATAAAATATATAATGAATTTTCAGGCGGTAAGCCTGATGTTAGCGCTATCCGTGATTTTGTAAAAATGATATATGATAAATCAGACAATGGCAAAGACTCTCTCAGGTATTTATTGCTTTTTGGTGACGGTTCATATAATAATCATACGTCCTCTGCCGGCAATCCGAACTTCATTCTTACTTATCAATCATCAAATTCATTAAGTTTTAGCGATTCATATGTTACAGATGATTTTTTTGGACTACTGGATGATGACGAAGGGGGATCAGATGAATATATGAAGGAGTATTTACTGGATATTGGCGTAGGCCGGTTACCGGTTAAAACACCTAAAGAAGCACAGGGAGTAGTTAATAAGATAAAATCCTATAATACACGTAACAATATGTCGGATTGGCGAAATGTATTATGTTTTGTAGGCGATGATGGTGAACATAGTAATGGGACAACTCACATGGTGCAGGCTAATGAACTGGCTGACAGTATAATGAAAAAATATCCTGAATTCGCAGTGAAAAAACTATTGCTTGATGCATACAAGCAGGTTACTACTTCAACAGGACCCAGATATCCGGATGTTCACAGAGCAATACTCGATAACTTCAATAGCGGAATGTTAATTTTCAATTATAGCGGACATGGTGGAGAGCTGGGTCTTACCAAAGAACAGATCCTTCAGAAAACCGACATCATAGGATTAAAAAATAAGGATGCGCTTCCTTTGTTTATTACAGCTACATGCGAGTTCAGCCGCTTTGATGATATTGATGATGAGGGAGGTACTATTACTGAAAAGACATCTGCCGGTGAAGAAGCTTTGTTAAATCCTGAAGGTGGTGGTATTGGTTTAATGTCCACAACCAGATTAGTATATTCTCAGCCAAACTTTACCCTGAATAAATACTTCTATTTATATGCCTTTGAAAGAAACGCTGATAATAAAAAATACCGTCTGGGTGACCTGGTGAAAAACACTAAAAATAAAGCAATAAATGACGATAACAGGCTGAACTTTACGTTGCTTGGAGATCCTGCACTTGAACTTGCATACCCTGAATATAAGATAATAACAGATTCGGTTAACAGCAGATCAATAAATGAAGAGCTGGATACCCTTAAAGCATTTTCCAAAGTTAAAATATCCGGTCATGTTTGCTATAGCGATAGTACAGTAATGGGAAATTTCAATGGAACAGTCTATCCGTCTATTTTTGACAAAACTCAAATTAAAACAACCCTGGGCCAAGATAATATCAGTACTATGAATTTTGATGTTCAGGAAAATATTATTTATAAAGGCACAGCAAGTGTTGTTAACGGCAGATTTGATTTCTCATTTATTGTTCCAAAGGATATTTCCTACAACATAGGTAAAGGGAAAATAATATATTATGCACAGGATTCGTTAATAGATGCCAACGGCTATTTTAGTGAGATTTACATAGGCGGAACTTCCGATTATATTATTTATGATGACTATGGCCCGGATATTCAGCTTTATCTGAACAATGATAAATTTAAAACCGGCGGTATAACTGATAAAGATCCTGTAATATATGCCGAAATAAATGATGAAAATGGAATAAACACGGTTGGTAATGGAATAGGACACGATATAATTGGTATAGTGGATGAGAATATTAATGAACTGGTTGTGCTAAATGATTATTATCATGCAGATATTGATAAATATAACAGCGGGACGGTTATTTATCAGTTAAATGATTTGGATATTGGAGAACATAGCTTGAGAGTAAAAGTGTGGGATATCTTTAATAATTCTTCAGAAGAGACTATAAAGTTTATGGTAACAGAATCAGATGATATTGTTCTGGAAAGAGTATATAACTACCCTAATCCATTAACAGACTATACAATTTTTCAGTTTGAACATAATAAAGCCAATAACATCCTGAAGGTGACTATTCATATATTTGACCTTTCAGGAAGACTGATAAATACTATCACCCATGAAGAATTATCTACCGGATACCGGTCTGAATCAATTTATTGGGACGGGAAAAACATGAACGGGTATAAATTGCCAAAAGGAATTTACCCTTACAGAGTACGGGTAGAGACTGGTGATGGTAAGGTGACGGAAAAATTTGAAAAGCTAATTATTTTTAATTAATTAACTCACTGGTTTTCACATTAAAATATTTATTTTATATTTGCTCCACCAATATAAAAACTGATTTAGTATCATGAAAAGAATAATTGTTATAGTATTTACATTAATATTTGTACTCGAGAGTATATTTTCACAGGATGAGCTGAATCCAATATTTTTAACTGTACCATTTCTTACTATAGCCCCTGATTCAAGGGCTGGTGCTATGGGTGATATAGGTGTCGCTACGAGTCCCGATGCCAGTTCACAGCACTGGAATGCTTCAAAATATGCCTTTGTTAAGGGAGAAGCAGGATTCGCAATGTCCTTTACACCATGGTTAAGAAATCTGGTAAGTGATATAAACCTTGGATACGTATCAGGTTATTTCAGAATCGATGACAGGCAGGTTGTAAGTGGTTCATTTTTATATTTCTCACTGGGAGAAATTCTTTTCAGAGACATGTATGGTGAGGAATATGGACACTTTACACCAAATGAATTTGCATTTGACGTAGCATATGCAAGAACCCTTTCCGATAATTTATCAGGTGCATTAACTCTTCGTTTTTTAAGGTCTGATCTTACCGGTGGCGGCACACAGGGCGGTGAAGAATATAATCCGGGAATATCCTTTGGTGCTGACCTGTCAACATATTACCAGAAAAACATAAAATTGCGTGATAAAGAAGGTGAACTGGCGTGGGGTGTAAGCATTTCAAACCTGGGCTCAAAAATATCCTATACCGAAGGCAGTGAAAAGCATTTTATACCGGCAAACTTAAGAGTGGGCGCCAGATTATCGGTTGACCTTGATGAGTACAATTCTGTCAGTATTGCCACTGACATTAACAAGTTACTGGTTCCGACACCACCTTCTTACTATATTGATAGTCTGGATGCCGAGGGCGAAAAAGTTATTAAGGAAGGGAGAAAACCACCATCTTCACTGCCTCTAAGCTGGATCCAGTCTTTTTATGACGCTCCCGGAGGTTTTAAAGAAGAATTGCATGAAATAATTTATTCTATCGGTGCAGAATATTGGTATAGAGATCAATTTGCTATTAGAGCAGGGTATTTCAATGAACATATTAATAAAGGAAACAGAAAATATTTTACTGTCGGTATAGGACTTAAATTAAACATATTCTTTATTGATTACTCCTATTTAATACCAACTTCAGGAAGAAATAATCCTCTAGCTAACACTATGAGATTCACACTTGGATTTATTTTTGATAAGTTCAAAGGTTTAAGGTAATATGAATATCCGTGTAGGTTTTGGTTATGATGTTCATCAACTAAAATCAGGGTATAAATTTGTTCTGGGAGGTATCACTATTAAATCTGACAAGGGAGCTGTTGGTCATTCTGATGGAGACGTATTAATCCATGCTATATGCGATGCCCTTTTAGGTGCAGCAAATTTACGGGATATTGGCTATCATTTTCCCGACACATCAGAAGAATTTAAAGATATTGACAGTAAAATACTCCTGGCTAAAACGGTTAACTTATTGCATAAGCATGGGTATACAGTTGGTAATATTGATAGTACAATATGTCTGGAAAAGCCAAAGATTAATAATCTGATCCCGGAAATGCAAAAAAGCCTTGCAAATACAATTAAAATAGAAAAAGAAAATATATCAATAAAAGCCACGACCAATGAAAAACTCGGATTTATAGGCAGGGAAGAGGGTGTTGCGGCTTATTCAGTGGTCTTAATTGTAAAAATGGCTTAACTGGCATGGCCCTTTCTTATTAAGTAGAGATTTTTCCAATATTTTCGAGATTGCCTATATCCATACATCTCCCCTCCTCAAATAATACTGCCTCTATATTCAAACCAGCTTCTATCGCTTTCATGAATATGTCACCAGGATATAATTCCCTGGGACGCTGACCTTCTGTAATTACTTTTCCGTCTCCCCCATCGCTAATAATATTCTGAATATATTCATGCATAAATTCCCAGAAAGAAGGATTCCATATGGCAATTGTCCATCCGTATTTCAAATCCGGCCTCTCCTGCTTGATTATTATGTTTTTAACCTTTCCCTTACTATTAAGCTCAACCATGTCCCAGTTGAGGTAATTTTCAACTGGAAACAATCCAAGCACAATGTCTGCTTTAGTTTCAGAGATCTTTTCCTTAATTTTAATATAAGCTTCGGCCGGTTCGACTATTATGTCAGGATAACCCAATGCTATATATTTATTTTTAGTAAAAGGATATGCCTGATCAAGAGTAAATGGGGTTCCATAAGACAAATTCATTATCAGGTAGGATATATTCACTCCCAAATCACTCCCATCAACATAATAAGCCGGTATATCCCATTTACCTTTACGCAGAATAAAATAAATATTATTAATTCCGGCTATTCGATAACTATTTATCAAATATTCAGAGATCACCCTGATTTCAGCTCTTTCTTCATTGGCTGATTTTTTTCTGTATAAGGGATAAATCTCTTTACTGCAAGGTATTTTACCCAGCCTTGTTGCCTGACCTCCTGCCGGAATAAGTCCGATTATTTCCATAGCCTGTTATATTTAATCCTGGTTATAGTTATATAATAATTTCCCCCTTAACCCTTTATCCTTAAATCTTATACTTTTCCATCCTTCTGTATAAGGATGTTCTGGTTAGTCCCAAATCCTTAGAAGCCTGAGTAATATTACCCTGATTTTGTTTCAGTACTTTAATAATTGTCCTTCTTTCAATTTCTTCAAGGTTATATGTATCAAATTCAGCATTGACGGTTTTCTTTGCCTGGGAAGTCAAAATGAAGTCTTCAGGATCAAGGGTATTTTGATCTGTCATAATAACTGCCCTTTCAATAGCATGCTGCAGCTCTCTGACATTACCCGGCCATGGATAATGGTTCAATTTTTTTATCGCAGCAGATGATATTCTGTTTACTGATTTTTTATACTTTTTTGAATATATTTTAAGAAAATGATTTGCTATAAGTTCAATATCCTCTGTTCTTTCACGCAAAGGAGGTATATTTATTTCTACTGTATTTACCCTGTATAATAAATCCTGACGGAATTCATTACTAGCTGCCATTTTGTATAAATCATTATTTGTTGCACAAATAAGACGTACATCTACTGAAACCGTTTTATTGGCTCCGACTCTTGTCACTTCTTTCTTCTCAATTGCTGTTAACATCTTTGTTTGAAGTGGTAAAGACAAGTTTCCTATTTCATCAAGAAACAGAGTGCCTTTTGATGCTATTTCAAATCTTCCCGGTTTTTCTCTTTTTGCATCTGTGAAGGCCCCTTTTTCATGTCCAAATAACTCGCTCTCAAAAAGAGTATTGGTAATGGACCCCAGATCAACACTTATAAATACCTCGTCTTTTCTTAATGAGTTCCTGTGTATTGCCCTGGCAACCAATTCTTTCCCTGTTCCATTCTCCCCTAAAATTAGAATGTTTGCATCTGTATTTGCTACCTTCTTTATAATTGAAAACACTTCTTTTATTTCAGATGAATTTCCAATAAACTCATGATAAGGCTGGTCTAAAGCACTGCAAATCTCTCTCTGTTTTTTCCTGAGTTCATCTGCTTCAATTCTTGATCTTCTAAGTTTTACAGATGCTGAAACTGTAGCCAGGAGTTTTTCGTTTTGCCATGGTTTGAGAATAAAATCAGTCGCTCCCGATTTTATTGCTTTAACAGCATCTTCTGCATCACCATAGGCTGTTATAAATAGCACTACTGCGTTAGGATCAATCTCAAGTATTTTTTTTAGCCAGTCAAATCCCTCCTTACCATTTATATTCTCCTTTGTAAAATTCATATCTAAAAGAATAACATCATAATATTCTTTTGTAAGCAGCTCAGGAATTCTATCAGGAGAATTAAGCGTAGTAACTTTCTCAAAATGAGATTTAAGCAATAATTCCAGAGCAAACAGAATATCCTCATTATCATCAACCGCTAAAATTCTGCCAACGCTACTCTCCATAATATTAGAGAATTAGGTTAATAATTATTATTACGAATGAGAGACAAAAGTACATATTATTTTTTGAATGTCCGAATTCGTACGTTTTATGTAATATATTCGTACAAAAAAAAGTTAATACAATGATTTATTAATCTGTTATGTGGCAGTATATCAATTAATTGTATTCTTTGGCATAGTAAATGATTAAGTATTTTATCATAATTATAAATAATTGCTACTTATGGAAGGAATGGATAGAAAAATTGAGAAAAAAGGCATTAACAAAAAATACATATGGTTCGGCATACCTGGTCTTATAATCTTATTTGCTTTTCTTAAAATAATTTTTGGAGATAAAAGTACAAAGCTCAATGTTGATGCGGAAAAGATTACAATAAGTAAGGTGATATATGATAAATACCAGGATTATATTTCAGTTAACGGGGTTGTTGAACCTATTAAGACAATATACCTGGATGCTGTAGAAGGCGGTAGAGTTGAAGAAATTCTTATTGAGGAAGGTAATATGGTTAAAAAGGATGATATAATTATAAAGCTTAGTAATAATAACCTTATGCTGGACATTTCAAGTAATGAAGCTATGGTTGCCAGGGCAATAAATGATTTGAAAACTACACGTCTAAACCTTGAAAATCAAAGGATAAGTGTTAAGACCCAGATTCTGAATTTACAGTACCAGTTAAAAAAGCTGGAAAGAACATATAATTATAATGAAAAGCTTCTGGAAAACAATCATATATCAAAAGAGGAATTTCAGTACTCTAAAGAACAGTATGAACTTTCTCTGCAACAACTGGAACTGCAAAAACAAAAGTATAAACATGATTCCGCATACATGATAACAAGAATTGCTTCTGATGAGAAATCAATAGATAGGATGCAGAATAATCTTATGCTAACAAGAAAAAGGCTCGAGAACTTAAATATAAGGGCCCCTGTCAACGGAGAACTGGCCTCTTTAAACCCGGAGATAGGTGAAGTAGTTAGTTACGGATCACGTATCGGAACAATTAATATTCTTGATTCTTATAAAATGCGTGTTGAAATAGACGAGCATTATATTGCAAGAATCATGAAAAATCTGACCGGTGAATTCGATTTTGCAGGAGGCAAACACAACCTTATAATTACTAAAATTTATCCTGAAGTGAGAAGCGGTACATTTGCCGTGGATATGCAATTTACAAGCGACATTCCTGAACAAATAAGAATTGGACAAACAGCGCGTATTCGTTTGGAATTGGGAGAATCAGAGGATGCACTGCTGATACCTAAAGGCGGATTTTATCAAAGTACCGGAGGACAATGGGTATATGTTGTTGACAAAAATGGTGAATTGGCAGTTAAAAGAAATATCAGGATTGGGAGACAGAATCCAAGATATTATGAAGTCCTTGACGGCCTTGTTGAAGGAGAGGAGGTTATTGTCTCAAGTTACGATAACTTTGGAGATAATGATAAACTGATATTAAAATGAAAATGCCATAGAAATAATCCGATAAATACAAACAAATGAAAGAAATTATCATTCCTATTCCTGATATAACTGAAAATGAGACTGCTGAAGTTGAAGTTAATGTTAAAGGAAGAAAGCTAAAATACAATTTCAGAGTTGTATCGTTTCCCTGGGAAGAGGAAACTGAACTGTCAGATATAAAAGATCCTCTTTCTCTGTCACTAGCCAGGATCTACAGGTTAAAGAAAAGAATAGAGAATTATGATAAAAAATGGGAATTAATTCAGATATATAAACCTTCCAGAAATGCTGATCATATCCATATTTTGTATCGTAAGAAAAATCATTATATTTAAGCATTACATGTGACAATAAACTTAGTTTATTTTAGTTATGTGACTAATTACTAATTATTAATAATACTAAAACATCCGTGATTTATGAAAAAGAGCTTTATAATAATTGTGGCCATTTGTTTTTTTCAGCTAAATAATATAAGTGCACAAAAAATGTGGACCCTGGAGGAGTGCATCACTTATGCGCATCAGAATAACCTGCAAATAAAAAAGCAGGAATTAAACTCCAGATTAACAAAAAACAATTACGTCCAATCCAAATTAGCGATCCTCCCAAGTTTAAATCTTGGAGCATCAAGAGATTTAAATTACGGCAGATCGGTTGATCCGTTTACTAATGACTATATTACAGAGAACACATCTTCCGACAGATACTATGCCAGTTCATATCTTAATGTTTTCAATGGTTTACAGACACTTAATACAATAAAACAGAACCAGTATGACTTTTTAAGTAGTAAACAGGATATAGAAAAGATTAAAAATGACATTACCCTGGAAATTGCTACTGCTTATCTTCAGATTCTATTTTGCAAGGAATTGCTTGATATCTCAGAGAGCCAGTATAACTTAACACTCCTGCAGGTTGAAAAAACCAGGAAGCTGGTTGAAGTAGGTAACTCTGCTAAAGGCGAATTATATCGAATGGAAGCACAGGCTGCAAATGAAAAACTTAATGTTACTAATGCAAAAAACCAGCTCAAAATTGCATACCTTGATCTAACACAGCTTCTTGATCTGGATTCGGTCGGTAATTTTGATATTGTTGTTCCATCTGATATATATATAGATACAACTTATATAATGAGAGATGTAATAACAATCTACCAGGAAGCTCTGAATTACTTACCGCAAATTAAAAGTGCCGAGTACTCACTTAGAAGTACGGAAAAAAGCCTGGCAGTTCAGTGGGGCAGGAGAAGTCCCCAGATCTATCTGCAGGCAAGTTACTACACAGGCTATTCAAGCACAGGAATTATCCCTGACATCAATGCTCCCTATAACCGTACGGTAGGTTTTGTAGACGGCGATATTAATCAGCCCGTGACAATTCCCGATTATCCCTATATTGATTATGTATATAATGATCAAATAAAAGATAATGTGAATAAATATATTTCTATAGGTGTTAATATTCCTATTTTTAACCAGTATCAGGTTAACAGGGATATAAGCAATGCAAAAATATCCCTGAATAATTCAAAGCTTGATCTGGATCTGACAAAGCAACTATTATATAAAGAAATACAGCAGTCACATGCTGATGCTGTTGCAGCCCTTGAAAAATACAAATCGGGCGTTGAAGCAGTAAAATCAAATGAAGAAGCTTTTATTTACACCCAGCAGAAACTTGATGTGGGGCTGGTTAGTTCAGTTGATTATAATATTGCAAAAAATGACCTTCTAAGGGCTAAGTCTGAATTCTTACAGGCAAAGTATGAATATATTTTCAAGACAAAAATTCTTGATTTTTACTCCGGAAATCCAATTACTCTGTGATATTTTAATTCCCTGGATTTCCTGGTGTGAATATTTTAAGCCGGAACTTAAATCTTTTTCTCATAGCACTTAAACGGAGTCTTTTGGAAGGTTGAATGAAATTGCCCTACTTCATTATATTTGCCATTTGAATAAAGCTTTGTTTCAGCCTGGTTGCTGCTCAATGTATCTAATCTTATATACTTGTATTTGTTTTCTTTGGCGTAATCCTCAGCAAATTTGACGAGTATTTCCGCTACTCCCTTATCCTGCCAGTTAGGATGTACAGCCATCCTTTTCATATACAAAATTTTAGAATCATTACTGCTCCAATTTATCCCTTTATATTCTTCAGGTTCACTCTCATTTAAGGTTACCATCCCCATGCAAATCCCTTTATCTTTAATAAGAAAAATTGATTCTTTATTTAAATCATGATCTATATCTTCAATTCCCGGGTAAGAACTATTCCAGTGCTTCATTCCCTTTTGATTCATATCCCTGACACATTCTTTGAGCAAATAAAGTATTTCAATTAAATCAGATGGTTTGGCTTTTTGTATTTCCATTTAATCAGTTCTTAATCAATAGTCTGTAAAAATTAAATTAACTATTTTCTAACAACAACAGAAATCTCTTTATCAAATATAATGAAATTATAAATAAATCTAAAGTAGATAATTTATTATTGTTCCCGGTGAACATACAAAATTAAAAGTTATTTTTTTTAATCATCCTGTAAAAATAAATTTTATATTTATCCGTATGTAAATAAGAATCTATAATGAGAATATTGTTTTACCTGTGAGAATAATTAAAATAACAATTATACTGACACTTTTTATATATTCATCTTTTTCATGCAGAAAGGAGAATTTCGTTACTTCTGATTCAGCCAGTCTCTCTTTCTCAACAGACACAATAACATTTGATACAATATTTACATATATTGGTTCAACAACAAAAAATTTTCGGGTATATAATCCTCATAATCAGCCTATAAATGTATCACAAATATATCTGGCAGGAGGGCAGAACTCATTCTTCAGAATTAATATTGATGGTGATAGATCCGGTAGTGTTAACAATATAGAAATACCTTCAAAAGACAGCCTCTATATTTTTATTGAAGTGACAATTGATCCTTTTGGTGTAAATAATCCTATGATAGTTAAGGATTCCATAGTATTCATAACTAACGGAATTTACCAGGATATTAAACTTATTGCATTCGGACAGGATATTCATTTAATTAACGGAGAAATAATTGAATCTGAAAACTGGATAGCTGACAAGCCATATCTTATTTATAATTCCATGGCAATAGATACCGGTCATATTTTAACAATAGAAGAAGGAACAATAATTTATATGCACGATCGATCAAGCCTCATTGTATGGGGGCAACTAATAATAAACGGGACAAAAGATGAGCCGGTAATTTTCCAGGGTGACAGGATTGATGAAAATTTCTACGATTCTATTGCCGGACAATGGGGAACAATTTATATAGCTCCTGTAAGTACAGGTAACGAAATAAATTATACAATTATTAAGAATTCAATAGCAGGAATTCAGATAGGTTATCCAACAGATGATAAAATCCCGTCACTTGAATTAAAGAATACTATTATTCAGAATGTTTCATTTATAGGTATTTATGCTTTCAATGCTAATATTACTGCCTATAATTGTATCATTGCTGACAGTAAAGATTATTTAGTAGCTCTTTTAAAAGGCGGTAATTATAATTTCTACCACTGTACTATAAACAATAGGGGTTTAAGATGGGAGAGCAGAACAACAGATCAATCAATAGCTATTACAAATGAAATAGACAATCCTGAGATTGACTCCACCGGTAGAAATATCATCTATGTTAAAAGAAAAGGAGATCTGAAAGCTGCAAATTTTGCTAATTGTATAATAAATGGCAATAAGGAAAATGAATTAATATTCAGGGATAATGGTGAAAACCTCTTCAATTACAAATTCGATCATTGTATAATCAAAGAAAACCCTGATTCTGTAGAATCTGATAATCCCGAGCATTTTAACCATATAATCTTTAATGAAGATCCTAATTTTAAAAATGACTATTCACGTATGAACTACGACTTTCAACTGGATACCCTGTCGCCTGCTAAAGATGCCGGAAGCAAAGAAATAACAGATAAATATCAATTTCTGGAGTTCGATTATAACGGAATCCCCAGAAATACAGACCAGGCCCCTGACATTGGAGCTTTTGAAAGGTTAGAGTAGTAAATATTTTTAAATAAACTGCTAAATGTCTCTAATCAGAAATATCTCAGTTTTTGTGATATTAACCTCGGCACTTACAAGTTCATGCTTCAATAAAACAACATCGGGAAAGTGTCTAAATAATGCTGATAAAAGGGGTGAGTTAAGAATTATGTTTTATAATGTTGAAAACCTGTTTGATATTTATGATGATAGCCTGAAGCAGGATGATGATTTTCTGCCCGAAGGTTATAAACACTGGAATTCCAGGCGGTTTACCGATAAGTTAAATAAATTATATAAGGTCATAATAGCCGTGGGCGGCTGGGAACCACCGGAAATAATCGGATTATGTGAGATAGAAAACATTTATATTCTTAAGAAACTTATCAATGATACGCCATTATCCAAATTTGAATACGGAATAGTACACCGGGATTCACCGGATATAAGAGGCATAGACGTTGCATTATTGTTCCGTAAGGATAAAATCAGTCTTCTTCAACAGGATTTTTATAATATAATCTTTCCCTGGGATACTCTGAAAAAGACAAGAGATATCCTGTATTTTAAAGGACTGGCTCTTAGAAAAGATACTTTGCATGTTTTTGTAAACCACTGGCCTTCAAGACATGGGGGGCAACTTGAAACCGAAGCTTACAGAGTCTATGTATCATCTGTATTAAAGGAAAAGGTTGATTCGATCTTCAACACAGATAATAAACCAAAAATAATTATTACGGGTGATTTTAACGATGAACCTGAAAATAGAAGTATTGCCGAAACTCTCTCGGCCGGGTTTAATATAGATTCCGTTGAACCTGACAAGTTGTACAACCTTTCTTATAATTTACAGGACAATAAAAAATCAGGGACCTACAAATATAAATTTAACTGGGAAATCTACGATCAGTTTATAGTCTCCGGCCCGTTAATTAGTACTTCGGAATTAAAAACCTCACTGACAGATATTCACATCTTTAGAGCTGATTTTCTCTTTGAAGACGATGATATATATTCGGGAATCAGGCCATACAGAACATATCGCGGTTACACCTATACAGGCGGATTCAGCGATCACCTGCCTGTTTATCTGGATTTAAATAAGAAGTGACAAGTATTATTTGGCCGGCTTTAATCCTATCTCTTTTGCTTTTTTAATCATATACTGATAAGCCTCGTCATAGTTATTCTTAATTTCCCCGTCTAATATGGCATCCTTAATAGCATTTTTTATAATACCAACCTCTTTACATGGTTGTATATTAAAAATGTGCATTATTAATTCTCCCGAAATTGGAGGCTGGAATTTTCTGATTGCATCCTTTTCTTCAATCTCCTTAAGTTTTTTACGCACAAGCCTGAAATTCTTCAGATACATCTGAACCCTTTCGCCAATTTTTGAAGTTATATCGGCCTCACATAATGTCATAAGATCGTCAATATCATCCCCTGCATCGTATAATAACCGTCTTACAGCCGAATCAGTTACTTCTTCAAGAGCCAGAGCAATAGGGCGATGATGGAGATTTACCAGTTTCTGAACATATTTCATCTGCCATCCGGTTGGTAATTTAAATTTCCGAAATATATCAGAAATCATCTTTTCTCCGACAAATTCATGACTATGAAAGGTCCATCCCTGATCAGGACTATACCTTTTTGTCAAAGGTTTCCCAATATCGTGCAAAAGTGCTGACCAGCGTAACCATAAATTATCTGTCTTTTTTGAAATATTATCCAGTACTTTTATTGAATGCCGGAATATATCTTTATAGGTTTTGCCATCTTTAATTTCAACTCCCTTCATTTGGTCAAGCTCAGGAAATATCAGGGCCAGAACACCTGTCTTCTCCAGTAATACAAAAGCCTTATATGGATTCGGTGAGAAAATGATTTTATTGAGTTCATCTGTAATCCTTTCCTGTGATATTATACTAATTCTTGATCTGTTTTTATTAATTGCTGCCAGAGAATTCTTCTCAATATTAAAATTTAACTGCGATGCAAGTCTTATAGCCCTTAATATTCTCAAAGGATCGTCAGAATAGGTTTTATCAGGATCAAGAGGTGTGCGTATTATTTTATTATTTAAGTCAGATAAGCCCCCGAAAGGATCAACCAGCAAGCCATAAGTATCCTTATTCAAGGATAAGGCCAGAGCATTAATGGTAAAATCCCTTCTCCTCTGATCATCTTCAAGGGTACCGTCTTCTACAGCAGGCTTACGTGAGTTTTTTCTATATGATTCTTTGCGGGCACCAACAAACTCTATTTCATAATCATTATATTTTAGCATAGCAGTACCAAAATTCTTAAATATACTAATCCTGGTTCTTTTCCCGATTATAGCGGCGACTTCCTTTGCCAGCTCAATACCACTTCCCAAAACAACTATATCTATATCCTTAGAATCCCTTTCAAGTAAACAATCACGCACATAACCTCCGATTACAAAACATTCCTTCCCGTTCTTTGTTATTATCTCGGATATAATCCTGAAAATTGGATTATACAGACATATGTTCATATCTAGATATGTCATTTTGTTCATTTTCTCTGACAAAATTACAATTATTTAACTTTTTATTATACCTTATGCAGATATATAAATATGGCATTATGTTTGACACAAAGATTAAAATTAATTATTTACTTAATTTAACTAAACTTGTAAAAAATGATTGAACACTTAACAAATGAAACATTTAAGGATAAAGTTTTCAATTTTGATGAAAACAAAAAATGGAAATTTGAAGGAAATAAGCCATGTTTGATAGACTTTTATGCTGACTGGTGCGCTCCATGCAAAATGGTAGCCCCTATTCTGGAAGAACTGGCTGAGGAATATAACGAAAAAATTAATATTTACAAGGTTGATACAGAAAAGGAAAGACAAATAGCAGGTATGTTTGGAATACAAAGCATCCCATCTTTATTATTTGTACCTCTGGAAGGCCAGCCACAAATGGCAATGGGTGCTTTACCAAAAGAAACATTCAAAAAGGCGTTTAAGGACGTGTTAAAGGTTGAATAGGAATCTACTCTCTCTATTGTTCTATTGTTCTATTGCTATATTACTGAATTGCTAAATTGCACACTGAATAAATAATCAAATAAATCATCAAGTATACATTGAACCTTTTTATTTTTTTACAAGAAATTTCATAATAATATACTAAAAGGGAAAAATCTGTTGTAAATTTGTATTATTAAATCTCAGGGGTGCCTTAATATAACGGGCTGAGATCATACCCTTTGTACCTGATCCGGATAATGCCGGCGAAGGAAGATTAAAGACATCCCTTTCAAAACAGGAAATTATGAAAGTCTATGTAAATGAACAGAAGCATTCTGTCAGCGACATATGCAAAATCAATATACTGCTTGATAATATTAATTATAAGAGCCATTAAGGGAGCTTAATGTCTTTATTTGTGTAAATAACTATTAATATAAAAAAATGAAGAACCATCTGAAAATAAATTCCTTTATTACAAAGGGTCCTATTCCAGGGTCAAAAAAGATATATGTGAGAGGAAAAATTCATGATATCAAAGTTGCTATGAGACAAATTGACTTGTCCCCTACAATATGTAAAGATGGCGCGATAGAAAATAATCAACCTGTGCTGGTATATGATACTTCTGGTCCGTATACTGACCAGACTGCCACAATTGATGTTAACAAGGGATTGCCTGAATTACGAAAACAATGGATACTCAAAAGGGAAGATGTGGAAGAGCAAAAAACAATGAATTCTCAGTTTAGCAGAGAAAGATTAAATAATAAAAATCTTGATAATGTTCGTTTCCCATATATAAAGGAAAGACCGTTAAAAGCAAAGAATAATAAACATGTAACACAGCTATATTATGCAAGGAAAGGAATAATTACGCCGGAGATGGAATATGTTACTATCAGGGAAAACCAGTTGATTAATGAATATTATACAAAATCCGGCTCCGCCAGCAAAATAAGTACCTATATAACTCCTGAATTTGTAAGACAGGAAATTGCAGCCGGGCGGGCCATTATACCTGCAAATATCAACCATCCCGAAAGTGAACCGATGATTATAGGTCGCAGGTTTCTGGTTAAAATTAACGCAAACATAGGGAATTCACCTACTACATCCAGCATTCCCGAAGAAGTGGAAAAAGCAGTATGGGCTGTCAGGTGGGGAGCCGATACAATAATGGATCTTTCCACCGGTGAAAATATACATGAAATTCGTGAGTGGATATTAAGAAATTCACCTGTGCCGGTAGGTACAGTGCCTCTTTACCAGGCCCTGGAAAAAGTAAACGGGAAGGTTGAAGACTTGAGCTGGGAAGTATATAAGGATACCCTTATAGAGCAAGCAGAGCAGGGAGTTGATTTTTTTACAATTCATGCCGGCCTGTTATGGAAACACATTCCATTAACCGTTAAAAGAACCACGGGCATAGTATCAAGAGGAGGGTCAATAATGGCTAAATGGTGTCTTATACATCATAAGGAGAGTTTCCTGTACACTCATTTTGATGAAATTTCTGATATACTTGCAGCTTATGACGTGGGAGTATCACTGGGAGATGGCTTAAGGCCGGGTTCAATAGCTGATGCGAATGATAAAGCACAGTTTGCTGAACTAAATATCCTGGGTGAATTAACAAAAGTCGCCTGGGATAAAAATGTGCAGGTAATGATTGAGGGGCCCGGGCATATACCTATGGATAAAATAAAAGAAAATATGGATCTGGAAATGTCAGCTTGCATGGAAGCACCCTTCTATACACTTGGCCCTTTAACAACCGACATCGCTCCCGGCTATGATCATATTACCTCTGCGATAGGTGGTGCAATGATAGCGTGGCACGGAGCTGCAATATTATGTTATGTTACACCTAAGGAACACCTGGGATTACCTAATAAAGAAGATGTTAAAACAGGAGTTATTACATACAAACTTGCAGCTCATGCAGCTGACCTTGCCAAAGGTCACCCTGGTGCAAAAATAAGAGACGATGCCATGAGCAAAGCAAGGTTTGAATTCAGATGGAAGGATCAATTCCATCTTGCCCTTGACCCCGAATGTGCACTCAAATTCCATGATGAAACGCTTCCCGATGAAGGAAGTAAATTCTCACATTTTTGCTCAATGTGCGGAGAACATTACTGCGCGATGAAAACAACGCAATATGTTAAAGAGTACTCTGAAAAACTAAAAGAAAAGTCAGAAGAATTTAAACAGGCAGGAGGGGAAATTTATATTAAATCATAATTTATATGCAACTCGTAATAATTTCAAATCCACAAAATTTTGCCGGCGAGCAGGAATTATTGACGGAGCTTTTTGATGCCGGACTTAAATATCTGCATATACGTAAACCAGGATATTCCGTTAAAGAGATTAAAAAATATATTGAATTAATACCCGTAAAATACCATAAATACCTGATCATACACAAGTACATTGAATTATACGCAGACTATAAAGTGAAAGGAATACACTTTAATCCTGACCACAAACACCTGATTAACGAATTTGAAGAAGTAAATATACAAAAGAGCACGTCAACACATAGTTTTAACGAAATATTGAACTTAGAGGGATTTAATTATGTCTTTCTTAGCCCTGTATTTGACAGCATTTCAAAACACGGTTACAGAAGTATGTTCAACCCGGAAGAAATAATTGAATTCCTTAAAAATAATGATCTGAATACGAAAGTCATTGCTCTCGGGGGAATATCAGCAGAAAATATCGAAACTGCCTTATCGATGGGATTTGACGGAGCAGCTGTAATGGGAGCCCTGTGGAATAATTATTTTGATAAGAAAAATATAGACAAAACCGTAAAATATTTTATTGAATTAAATAGAAAATGTCAGCAATTCGTCCGCACGTATTAGTAATTGCGGGGCTTGACCCAAGCAGTGGTGCAGGGTTACTGGCCGATATAAAAACCCTGGAAATGAATAAAGTCTATGGTTTTGGCGTATGTTCAGCTTTAACCCGTCAAAATGACAAGGAATTTTATGATGTTGAATGGTTAAATGTTAAAAAGATAATAGGACAGATTGAAGTTTTGGCAAAAAAGTACAGCTTTGCAGTTGTCAAGATCGGACTTATTCAAGTTAACAATACCCTTGCACGCATTATAGATTATTTGCTGGAACTTAACAAGGATGTTAAAATAATATGGGATCCCGTTCTTAAAGCATCTTCAGGTTTTGCATTTCATGATACTCTTTCATATGAATTTATTAATGAAATCACTGCAAAAACATACTTAATAACTCCCAATATTTATGAAGCCAGGATATTAACAAATAATGCAGACCATATAAATCAGGCATTGCTCTGTATGACCAATAATATAAATACTAAATGTTCCATACTTCTTAAGGGAGGTCATTCACCTAATAACATAAAAAATGATATCCTGTTTTCCGGAGGGAAACAGATTATTTTAAGCGGAGAAGCTATTTCTGGGTATGACAAACACGGAACAGGTTGCGTATTATCTTCTGCTGTTGCTGCAGGACTGTCTCTTGGCAAAACTCTTGAACAATCATGCAGGGATGCAAAAGAATATACAAGAAAATTTATTCTCAGTAATAAAACTCTATTGGGATATCACCATGAATAGCAAGATAATAGAGAGGTTTCAGTCTATCATGGGGATTGATGAAGCAATAAGCGGAAAATTATTTGTTATAAATCTGCTTACAAATTCACTTGTAACATTGCAAATAAATAAGGCTGGTAATAACTAATCCAAAGGATAAACCCTGGCAGATGAAGTGCATGATTCCTTTACTTCAACAGATTCAACTATTATCCTTGAATTATTAAAAAAAGATATTGCTTTTTCAAGAATTATTTGTGCCAGATGTTCGGACGTAGGATTAAGTTTTGTAGAAAATACCTTTTGTGAATGTTCTTTAAGAGAAGACAACATAGGATCTTTTTCCCATAATATGGAAGTATGGTCAAGATTTTCGTTTATCCACTCCCTCAGAACCTTTATTTCGTTAAAATCCACTAACATATTTCTTTCATCAAGCTCGTATCCTTCGATGTAAACGACAACAACCCAGCAATGGCCATGAAAATTGGAGCATTTTCCGGAATAATTATTAATTATCCGGTGTGCAGCCTCAAATTTAAATTCCTTACTTAAAATATACTTTATTTTCCCCTTTTTGCCCCCCATAACAATATTTGCAGTCTTGGTGAATAATTAAATCCGTATGCTATAATCATGTCGACCAGATCGGGCCTAAGCTGTGATTCAACAGTTATTCCTTCCAGGCTAATGTAGACTCTTTGTTTTGAAATATTAAATTTTTTTACAACCTCATCGACCTCAACCAGGTCTTTTTCATTCTCAATAACAAATTTAAATATACAATATTCTTTTTCATTCCAGTATTTTAAATACGTATTATCTGTCTTTTGCTTTGAGTTTGAAAGTTTTGGTGAAATAATCCAGTTAAAATGCTTTATTATATCTTCATTCATAGCATCCCTTTTAAAATTAGTACCATCGCTGAGAGTAATGTCCAGCGGCTCGGTTGGCAATAATACTCCGCTACTTTCAACGTGATACTTCTTCATGTTGGAAACCAGTTCGTCAAGTTTGTATAATGACGGTTCTCCTCCTGTAAAAACAACATGCATGCTTGTTTTGTTCTTAATAATTTCAATTAATTGCTCTCTGGTGAACTCATTGTAAGGACCTGAATTTTTAAGCCATGTATATTTGGTATCACACCAGTAGCATTTGAGGTTACAGAAATGAAACCTTATAAACAGGGAATTTGTTCCTGCAAAATTTCCTTCGCCCTGCAATGATTCAAAGTATTCTGTAACATAGAATTTCATTATGCTATCTTTAGTATATTTTACTTTTAAACTCTTCATACCCTTTTTTCCGTAATAAACATGACGGGCATTCACCACAGCCGCGGCCCCATTCATTGAGCCTCTCAAGGCCGTTATAACATGTCATTGTGAGTTCATTAAGTTCTTTAAGTTTTCCCGCCTTATAAGTCAGTTCAAATGTCTCTGCTTTTTTTAACCACATAAGCGGCGTGTGTATCTCAACCTGGCAGTCAAGTCCCAGACTCAGTTCCCTGGCCTTTGCTTTGATATAGTCATCTCTGCAGTCCGGGTAGCCTGAAAAATCCGTTTCACACACTCCTGTTACCAGATGAATATGCTTTTCATTCTTTCGGAATGCGTGGCTGGCTGCTAATGTTAAAAAAATACCGTTACGGTTGGGTATGAAACTTGCCGGCAAATGTTCCGCATTTAAGTGTTTTGTGTTATGATCACCATTATGTAGCAGTGAACTTTCAGCAATGGAACTAAAAAAGTCCCTGATGTCATATATCGTATGCTCAATGCTGAAATGGGCTGCTACTTTTTTTGCATATTCTATTTCAATTTTATGGCTTTGATTATAGGCAATACTTATTGCTTCCAGAAACTTAAATTTATCCTTTGCCCACAAAATACTGACAAATGAATCCTGGCCGCCCGATAAAAGAACATATGCTTTATTTGAAACTGTGTCTGCCAATTGTAAACAATTTTAATAAATTTAGATTAGCGCGCCTGTAAATGTGAAGATGGTTTGACTTTAAATTATCAGGCATTCTCATTTTTATTGCCATGCCTGGCAATTACTTTCGTGTGTATGTTCCCTCTCTGGTTAAAATCAGCCAATACCTGCATATATTTGGGTTGCAGTAATTCTACAAGGTCATCAAGTATTTTATTTGCCAGTTCTTCATGAAATATATTCTTGTCCCTGTAACCGTTAAAATATAACTTAAGGCTCTTCAGTTCAACACAATATTTATCAGGTTGATATTCAATATATATCGTAGCAAAATCAGGAAATCCTGATAAGGGACAAAGACAGGTCAATTCCGGGCAGGAAAACTGTATAGTATAATCCCTCTTCCGGTTCTTATTTTCGAACCTTTCAAGCTTGTTTTCACGAATCATCCGTGTTCCGTATTTTTCTTCCATAACGCTGGCAAAGTTAGAAACAAAATAAATATTTACAATGAGTTAAATTAAAGTACAACTTAACTGCTATAAGATCATAAAATATAACTTATTTTTTTATTACTCGTATATCAGAATAATAATAAATTCATGCTTACAGACAATATACTTGATTTAGTTGGTAATACTCCCCTGATCAGATTAAAGAAAGAGAATATTTTCGCAAAAGCCGAATTTCTCAATCCGGGAGGCAGCATAAAGGATCGTGTAGCATTAGCCATGATTGAAGGAGCCGAACGTAACGGCCATCTTACAGATAAAACATTAATTATGGAGCCTACTTCAGGCAACACGGGTATTGGAATTGCCCTTGTCGGACGGTTAAAGGGGTACAGGGTTTGTATAGTTATGCCTGAAAACATGAGCGTGGAACGTAAAAAGCTAATAAAATCACTTGGAGCAGAATTAATATTAACTCCTGCAAAAGACAATATGGCAGGGGCACTAGAGTATGTAAATAAAATGAAAAAGAATGATCCCAGTATATTTGTACCTCAGCAATTTGAAAATCCTGATAATCCTCGCATTCACTATGAAGAAACTGCCCGTGAGTTATGGAGGCAGATGTCAGGAGATATTGACTGTTTTATAGCAGGTGTAGGCAGTGGAGGTACTCTTCAGGGCATTGGTAAATTCCTTAAAGAACATAATCCTGATGTTAAAATAATAGCTGTTGAACCTAAAAATGTTTCTGCTCTTCTGGGACACGAGCCCGGATTACACCAGATACAGGGAATTGGTGATGGATTTATTCCTGCAGTCCTTGACACATCTCTTGTTGATGATGTAATAGAAGTAACTGATGAAGACGCTATTGAAACAACAAGACATCTTGGCAGGGATCACTGACTCCTGGTAGGAATCTCTTCAGGGGCTAATGTATGGGCTGCCCGGCAAATTGCCCGTAAAATCAGTGGTAATATTGCCACTGTTCTGCCTGACAGGGCTGAAAGGTACTTCAGCACCTCTCTTATGTAATAATAACCACAGTTTCATATTTTTCAGAGGCATTAGTCAAAAAAGCAACTAATCGCTTGCCTTTTAGAGTATTATGTCTTATTTTTATGTACGTTTAATCTGACTTTTAGGAAGCGAAAGCAAGCAAGAGTCAAATTTTAGTAATTTCCATTAACTGGCAACCTTTTTAGAGATTGTCCGGATATAAATCAAATTTTTATAAATTTAAGGATAATTTTTTGATTATTATTGAATATTCATGTTTCTGTCCGATGAAATCTTTTTGTGATGGAAAAGGACAATTTATTATTTCTAAGAGTTGCAAAAGGTAGCAAATCGGCCTATGAAGAGCTATTTCATCTTTATTATTCCAAATTATGTCTTTTCGCATATGACCTGTGCAAGGATCAAAAACTCGCAGAAGATATTATCCAGGACTTTTTTCTGAATATCTGGAACGAAAAGGGAAGTATAAGAATTAAAACCTCGGTGAAATCATATTTCTATCAAAGTGTATATAACAGGATTCTCAATCATTTTAATCGTGAAAAAGTCCAGGAAAAGTATGTCAAAAATTATCTGGAAAGCAATATTCTCAGAGAATTAAATTATTACAGTAATAATAATTATCCGCTTGCCAATCTTTTACAAAAGGAACTGGAAGAAAAAATTGTTGAAATCATTGATTCATTACCTCCTCAATGCAGAAAAGTATTTACATTTTCCAGGTTTGAAAACCTGAAATACGATGAAATTTCAAAAAAAATGAATATTTCTGTAAATTCTGTAAAAACACACATGAAGAATGCCTTGCAGAAATTAAGAAATGCCCTGGAAGAATACCTGCCATAAAAATTTCGGATTCCATTCACCCGGTAAACACTTTAAATTGTCGTAATACTATAGAACTTATAATATCATGGAAAAGAAAATTGATAAAGTTATTAATTATTTAAACGGGGAAATGAGTGATTCCCGGGAAGCCGATTTTCAAAACTGGCTTAATGAAGATAAAGCAAACAGAAAATTTTTTAACGAATATAAAGATATATGGCAGGCCAGTCTTTTATACAAAAAAGACATGTTTCGTCCTGAAGAAGCCTTTATAAAAATTAATTCAAGAATAAAAACCACAACTGTTACAAAAAGATTCCTAATTTATAGAATCGCCGCAGCAATAATAATCGGATTTTTTATAGGTGGACTTTTGACATATTTAATTCAGAATAAAATAAGACTGAATAATAAAATAAGCTATCATGAAATTTCAGTCCCCCTGGGTGCCAAATCAAAGATAAACCTGCCTGATGGTTCTCAAATCTGGCTTAATGCCGGAAGTAAGCTGAAATATTCAAATTTGTTCAATGTAACTAACCGTGAGGTAATACTTGAAGGCGAAGGTTACTTCAACGTCTCAAAAAACAAAAAATCAACTTTTACTGTAAACGCCGCAGATCTGGCAATTAAAGCAGTTGGTACTATTTTTAATGTTAAGGCTTATCCTGACGAGAGTACTGTTCAAACGGTCTTAATTGAAGGGAAAGTTAACATTCAGAAACAAAAAGCTGATAGAAATTCAAAAGTAATTGTATTATTACCTAACCAGAGTGCTACCTATTTTAAATCTGACACCAGAATATATGTTACAGAAACGGTCAGTAATGATAAAAAAGCTGATAACATAAACAAGACACTGTCTGCTAGAAAAGGTAAGATATATCTGGCCAAACAGGTTGAGAGCGAATTATATACATCCTGGAAAGATGAATACTGGATTTTTAAAAGTGAACCATTGTCTGAACTGGCTAAAAAGATCGAGCGAAGATATAATGTTATTATTTCATTTGATTCGGAGAATTTAAAAAATTATAAATTTTCAGGTTCATTCAAAGATGAAACGCTTGAACAGGTTCTAAATGCAATAGAATTATCATCACCGGTTACGTATTCCATTAACGGGAAAAACATAATATTTAAAGAGGATAAATAATAATAATGTAAAACCTAATAAAATTAAGCCTATGAATAAATAAAATCGCAGGAAGCGGCAACTTCCTGCGAAAATTTGAAATTACACAAAACTTGTATAACTTCTAACACTACAAATTTATGAAAATATTGAAATTAACCATGCCCTTCATGTTCTTTAAAAGGGCAGGCAAAACTATATTAATAATGAAAATAATATTCATTTTGCTGGTGCTCTGCTTTGTAAACGTATCTGCTTCTATTTTCTCTCAGAACATTGATGTCTCACATCTGGAAAAACCAGTTACAATAAATGACCTTTTAAAAGAAATAGAAAAACAAAGCGAATTCCATTTTTTTTATCACGATGATCTGATGGACGTCAATCAGGAAGTTGAATTAAACTACAAAAATGCCAGGATGAAAACCATCCTTGATGATGTCCTTAAAAAATCTGATGCCACGTATAAAATAATGGATAACAATCTTATTATTATTACCCCCAGGGAAAATCTTCAACAGGAATTGGAAATAACCGGTTCAGTTATTTCACATGATGGAGATCCTCTGACAGGTGTAAACGTTGTAATAAAAGGAACAACCATCGGAACAGTTACTGATAATGCGGGTAATTTTACTATAACAGTCAGATCAGCCAATGATATAATACAAATATCATATATTGGATTTCTGACAGAAGAAATCCCGGTTGCGGGACAAACTATAATTAATGTCACTCTGGTACCGGACATTGCCGATATGGAACAAGTTGTGGTAATTGGTTATGGTACTCAGAAGAAGAGTGATATTACCGGTTCTGTTTCTAAAATTACCAGTGATGAGATTATGAAAACACCTAATATAGGATTCGATCAGGCACTGCAAGGGCGGGCTTCAGGCGTTTATGTAACCCAGAGTTCCGGAAGGCCGGGTGCTCCCATTTCTGTAAAAGTGAGAGGCATTGGTACAATAAATAACTCGGAGCCTCTTTATGTAGTTGACGGAATACCTATTGTCAATGATATCGATCCGGGAGGAGAAATTAACTCGCTTGTAACCTTGAATCCCGATGATATTGAATCTATTGAGATTTTAAAAGATGCTTCTGCCACTGCAATTTATGGTGCAAGAGGTGCCAATGGCGTGGTTTTAATTACTACCAAAAGAGGGGCTGCAGGTGAATCAAAATTAAGTATTTCAAGTTATTACGGTAAATCTTACTTGCCTAAAAAGTATGATTTACTTAATTCTGAGGAGTATGCCCGGTTTTACAGAGAGCTTTACACTTTAAATGGTCAGGCTGACCGTGCAAATATAGCTACTGCCCTTGATTTATACGATGAAAGAAAGGAAATGTATGATACCGATTGGCAGGATGAAATAACAAGGGTCGCACCAGTTCAGGACCACAACCTGACATTCTCCGGTGGAAGGGAGTTTTCCAACTACAGTTTCAGTGGAAGTTATTTTAAGCAGGATGGTATAATCATTGGTTCCGAAATTGAAAGGATAAGTATCAGAGCTAACTCCGACTTTCAAATTAAAAAAAGAATTAAAATAGGCGAATCAATTTTATTAAGCAAGGTTGAACAGCGGAATGAGGAACTAGGATTTTTTGAAGCTACCCGTGTTTCTCCTTTATTGCCTGTATATGATCCTGATAATCTGGGAGGATATGCTGGTCCGGGCGGTGAAACTACTGCCAGAAATGATATGACTAATCCGGTTGCCATCAATAATCTTACTGATGAAGTTACAAATATGTACAGGATGATGGCAAATTTATATGCAGAGCTTGAAATATTCAATGGATTTTCTTATAGAATTAATGCAGGTAGTGATTACACATTTCATTCTGGTGATGGTTTTACACCCAGGTATGACCTGGGAATCCGATCAAGAAACCTTGAGACACTGACAAGAAGTTCCCGGGAAAAAAAGGCATATCTGATAGAACATTTATTAAAATACACAAAAACCTTAGAAAATCATGATTTCACAATCCTTGGCGGACACACATACCAGTATTATATTAATGAAACCTGGTCTGCTGTTACAGATTCAGTGGACGAATTTACAGTAATCAAATTTTCTGGATTAGAAAATAAAAAAACCAGTGTTAACGACGATATGAATGAGTGGGCTATGATATCTTACCTGGGAAGATTTTTATATTCTTACAAGGATAAATATCTTTTAACTGCCAGTCTCCGTAGAGATGGTTCTTCAAGATTCGGGAGTAATAAAAGATGGGGTAATTTCCCGTCATTTTCTGTCGGATGGAAGTTTTCAAAAGAGGAATTTATGTCAAATATTGGCTTTCTGTCCAGCGGTAAGTTAAGGTTCAGCTGGGGTAAAACAGGAAACCAGGAAATTAAGCTATATGCACCTTATTCTCAGATTAATACGGACAGGACCTATTATGTTTTCGGAACATCGCAGGAGACATATTTTGGTGCGGCTCCCGATATGTTCCAGAAAGGAAATAAAGACATCCAGTGGGAAACCACTATTCAGCAAAATTATGGGATCGATCTTTACTTTCTGAATAACAAACTGGGATTAAATATAGATTACTATATTAAAAAGACTGATGATATGTTAATGCCGCTGCCAACATCTTCAATGGCAGGAGTTTTAAGAACTTTTGGAGATCCCTGGATAAATATTGGCAGGGTAGATAACAAAGGTCTGGAATTAAATTTAACATACAGAAAATTAGAAGGGGAATTTAATTATTCTGTAACAGCAAATGGTTCAATTCTCAGAAATAAAGTCGTTGATCTGGATGACAAAGAATATAGAAGAGATTATACTAACACGGCAGAGGGACACACCATTGGAAGTTTTTACGGTTTCATTATTGATGAAATGATACGGGATACATTATCAGGGGAAACATCCGGAACATATAAAATGAAAGACCTCAATCAGGATGGCAGGATAACTGAAGATGACCAGACTTTCATAGGTAAATCAATTCCTGATTTTGTTTATGGTTTAAGTTTTGACTGCTCATATAAGATATTTGATTTCAGTATGTTTTTGTATGGAATACAGGGAGTTCATATTTATAATGATATAGGTATAAAACTGGGATCTCCTTATAATTTACATAATGAGCTTGATCAAAACAAACTGAGTTCTGTATTGGACTATTGGAAACCGGAAACAAACGAGGGATCCGATGTTCCTGTTCCAACCGTTAATGAGCCCAATCCTTATATTGAAAGGTCAACACTTTGGCTGGAAAATGGATCCTTCCTGAGAATTAAAAATATGCAATTGGGTATTTCACTCCCGGATAAAACATTAAATAAACTGAACCTGGATAAATTAAGGTTCTACATTGCTGTTCAGAACTTATATACATTCACCAAATATTCAGGTTTGGAACCGGAAGTTGGCAGTGAATCATCTGTAGGCTGGGTTGGCGATCCAACACTTAATAATGGTATTGATAAAGGTACCTTCCCACAGGCAAGAACCTTTATGATAGGGTTACAACTGGAATTATAAATAATAATTAATAAAAATCATTCGGAAATGAAAAATATATATAAAATATTAATAATTATACCTCTGATTTTTGCTTGCTCAGAGGATTTGCTGGATCTCGAACCAACACAGCAACCACTGGTTGAGAACTATTATAAAGACGAAAATGATGCCCTTGCCACTTTAACTTCCTGTTATGGCATGTTAACCTGGATGGAATTTTTCGGAGTTATTGATGAAGGAGATGGACGATATTTTATGCTTATTGAAGGTGTCTCTGATGATGCCAACACTGAAAGCACCATATATTCTGATCTCACATTTACTGCAGCAGACGGAGATGTTGACGGGATGTTTATGATTTGTTTTAATGGTATACACAGATGTAATAAACTACTGGAAGTTTTGCCCGGCATAGAAATGTCTTCCGGTTTAAAAGACAGAATTACAGGTGAAGCAAAGTTCCTGAGGGGTTTATTTTACTGGTTTGCTGTTACTATGTGGGGAGACATGCCTATATTTGACAGGATTCAGGAACCAGCTGATTTAAGGACGGTTGTAAGAGATCCGGAAGAAGAGGTATGGGAATTTATAGAAGATAATTTGAAGGATGCCATAGAATTATTACCTGAAAGTTATTCCGGTTCTGATCTTGGCCGTGCAACAAAAGGAGCAGCCCGGGGATTACTTGGCAAATGTTATTTATACCAGGCAAAGTATGAAGATGCAGCAAGAATGTTTGAGGCAGTTATTGAATCAGGAAACTACGAACTGGTAAAATATCCTGAACAATATCACAAAGATAGTGCGGCATATAAAAATGCATTTCAATCTGTTTTCATGCCTATTGCATTTAAAGGTTATAAAATTACTGACGACAGACCTGCTGTCGGTGGAGAAAATAATATTGAGTCTTTATTTGAAGTGCAGTTGAATAACTATGTTGCTCCATTCGATGGCGGCGCATGGCTAGGATGGGGGAATACAGGTTCTCACAGACCACTTTTTCTAAATGCCAAAAACTTATTAAACGGGTATGCCAATGTATTCCCAACTCAATCACTGGTAGATGAATTTGAACCTGGTCCGCTTGGAATGCATAAAGACCCGAGAAAATATGCAACTGTCTGGGATGTAGGAGATACACTTGAATATGATATCGAGGATTCCACACAAAATACATATCTCAGGCCCTATACTACTAATTTATCTCCTGATCAGCACTATTTGATTAAAAAGACAGTCTATCCTTTATTTTATGGCGCCGACATTACTGTTGCAGGATATAACTGGATTTTATTAAGATATGCTGATATCCTTCTTATGTATGCAGAAACACTTGATAACGGAGCAAGCAGCAATATTGGCGAGACTGCCGTATCCCTGATTAATCGGGTTAGAGAAAGAGTTGGTATGCCGGATGTCAATCAATTAATGACTGAAAGAAGCTGGAATATCACAGATGCAATCATCCATGAAAGAAGGGTTGAACTTGCATATGAGTGTAACCGTTTCCGCGATCTTGTCAGATGGCATAAAAACGGATATCTTGCTAATAAAACTGTTGGAACCGTGATAACAGATTATATTCCTGACTTTGAGGCAGGGAAACATGAATATTTTCCTATTCCAACCAAAGAGATAATATTAACCGATGGTACATTAACTCAAAACAATGGCTATTAATATTTAATATGCGAATTATGAAAAAATATAAAATAACTCTAATATCCTTCCTGGTATTTATCTTTATTTTCAGCAGTTGCTACAAAGAACCAATTGATATTGAACCTGATGCCTGTTTTAATGCAGATGTTACTAACATCAAAGAAAAAGAGAGAGTTACTTTTACTTTCTGTGGGAGTGGCCAGTTTATTGTACTCTATTCCGGTGATGAAGGTCATGTTTATAATGAACCTGAAAACACGGGTCAAATAGTTAGTACTGAAAAACTGACAACATCATATCTGTACAGAGTTGCAGGAACATACACAGCAACAAATGTTGCTACAAGCTATGGTGATTTTGGAAATGAAAAAAAACAGGATATTCAGGAGATAACTATTACTGTATCACCAGGAACAGAATAAATACACAAAAAATCTTTCTATTTGAAAATACCCTCTCAATGAAATAATACAACTATAGAGAGGGTATTTTCAAATTCATTTCTTGGACTATGAATTACTTTAAATCCTGATAAACAGGATTATAATTGACATAACACCTTAATTTTAAGCAAATTAAAATATCATTTCCATGAAAAAGTTCCTTATATTATCCGTTTTGATAATCATTACAAAACATTCGTTACTTATTGCCCAGATCACACAAATTAATTATGATTTTAGCGACGGTAACACGCGATTTGCTGTTATCAATATGGATGCCGGAAATCCGTCATACGAACTGTCAATAGTTGATAATATCTTAAATATTAATGCAAATAAAAAAACACAGGACTGGTCCTTTTTGCAATTATATAATGTAGACCTTGATATATCTGTTCTGCCAACATTAGAAATTAATGTCAGAACCAATTCAGCCTGTAATTTCATTGTACGGTTAAAAGCACAAAGTTACAGTGATCCGCAGGGAGATCCTGTTCAGATTGAAGAAACAATAGCTCTTTCTGCTGCCGATACGTTTCAGACATACTTCGTGGATCTGGAAAATCTCATTAGTGAAAATCCGGATTTTGACGCAAGTAATATTAATGAAATACAAATTGATATTACAAAAGGGTGGAATGAGTCTTTTTCTGGCCTGGTTCAGCTTGATTATTTCAAAATGGGTTTTCCTGAAAGCTTACCCTATGGAGGTTCTGGTTTTTTTGAGTCTTTTGATGAAGGTATTCCGCCATTAGTAGAATCGAATACCAGTTACGCAGTTGATGAAGTTGATGGAACAATGAAGATTGAGGCAGATAAAGATATCCGCTGGGCAGGATTAAGTATACCGTTAAATGGAAATAAATACGATATAACGTCCAATCCTGTGCTTAACCTCAACATTAAATCTGATATTGACTTTGTATTACAGTTGTTTTTAGTTGACGAAAATGGAAATGGTTATCAAACTGAAATTGTCGGTACTCAATATTTATATTATGAACTGGTTGCAAATAAAAATGTCTACCGGCAGGTAAGAATATATAAAGGTAGAGACTTTATTCAGCTGTCCTTTGATTTTTCAAATGTTAACGGGATAATCGATCTTACAAAAATTTCAGAAATTGTAATTTGTGCAAATGGGACAGCAACAAGCTTTGAGGGAACATTCTATATTGATGGTATAAGAATTGGGGATAGCGCGGAAAAATATGCTTATATAGCTCAGATACCTGATTATAGCTATTATAAAAATTCAACAGACACCAAACAAATCATTATTCCTGAAATTAAGAATGCTGCTTCAATTATCTATACAGGCGGTGAATCATTAATCGATGGTGTGATTATTGATGAAATAGCTGAAGAAGGATATTCAAAATTTAAATTTACATTAATCAATGATGCGGAAGGGAAAGACACTATATATTTAACGGCTGTCGGATCAGACGGATATCTAAACAACACAGTTAGTTTCGGGATTGAAGTAACAGGTAACATGGATCCCGAAATAGATAATATATCAGACACAGTGGTTAAAGCGGGAACAGATGTTATGATTAAACTTACCGGTATTTCTGATGGTGATAAAGAATCAGAACAGGGACTGACAATTACTGCTGTTTCAAATGATACAAGTGTTGTTGATACGTTGTATGTTCTGCACTCGGATGATAACATAGAAGGATATTTACTATTTAATCCCGATACAGCAGGAACAACAACCATTACTGTTAATGTGAAGGATGAATTTGGGGCCTTTATTGAAAAAGATTTTGATGTTATAGTTTACAAAGAGATAAATGTCCCTCCAACCATTGATCCTTTTACGGATATAAACGTTCAGTTTGATGCGGGTGAACAAATTATAATACTTACAAATATCAGTGATGGAGATGATATGACACAAACATTAAGCTTTACAATATCGGTTTCCAATGATACTACCATTGCTGACACTTCAATTAATTATACGCAGGGGGACAGCATTGCCGAATTTATATTTACTCCTGTCCCTGGTGTGACCGGATCTGTATCGGTAACTATTACATTATCTGATGATGGAGTTAATCCTGACAATGATGGTAATAAATCAACCCAAATTACATTTGACATTGAAGTAATCGGACCAAAAGTATCGGGATTTGAATTTAACCTGAATGATCCGAATACTCTGAGCAGGTTTTCACCTGAAGGAGCAGGTGTCATTTATAACCTGAGTCTGGTTGACAAGGACGGTGAAAAAGCCCTTAAGATTGAATATACAGATAAATGGACTTATGGCGGAATATGGACTGCATTACCTGTTATGCTCGATCTTACCGGTAATGAAGCAGTTTCTTATGAAATATTCTCCGAGGGTGGTTCTTCATGGCACTGGAACTATTTCTATGATATAAATAGTGAAAGAAATATTGAAAATACTGTCCAGCATCAATTTGAAATTCCGGCAGATGAATGGACAGAAGTTATTTACGATTACAGACAGACAGGTGATATGAATAATGAAACAGGTCAGCAAATAGATATCACCAGTATTAATGCTTTACTCATAAACCTGCATGGTACCCGGCCAACATGGCCTTTTACAAATACATCCGGGACAGTATATTACCGGAATATTAAATTTGGTGATTTGGTTGGCCTCCCTGTGCAAAACCCATACACGACAATTGATAATATCCCTGATCACAGTGTCTTTGTTGACGCCGGTATATGTATTATGACTTTAACCGGTATTTCAAATGGAAAGGGTAGCACTGATAATGTTGAAGTTGATTTTGTAATATCTGACACAAATGTTATCATGAATTTAACTTCCGGCACTCTTAACAATGATGGTACAATGACACTTTTATACATACCTGCCAATGCCGGCACAGCTGAAATTACTGTGACAGTTTCAGTAACTGAAGCTACATCGGTAATTCGCGGATTCGAAATAATTGTCCTGAACAATGAACCTGCAGGCTATGCAAAAGTAAAAATAGATAAATCAGAAGCTTACCAGACCATAAGAGGTTTTGGTACCTTTGCTACTGCTGACCATCATGCAGATTTATACCTGGATATGGGCAGCTCAGCTGTCAGGATAGGAATTATAGAGAACCAGTGGGAGCCTGTAAATGATAATGGTGATCCGAATGTTATGGACATGAGTGCTTTTAATTATGAAGCATTTGACTGGGATTACTATTCCAAATTAAAAGCCGGCGGTATTAGCACATTTATAATAACATCCTGGAGCCCGCCTGCATGGATGAAAAGAAACCTGTCTCTTAACCATAAAGAGCAGGCAATTGAATGGGAAAATACTGACAATATACTTGAACCATATTATTACGATGAATTCGCTGAAAGTATAGCAGCACTTGTTAAAGCATTTAAGCAAAAATGTGATATTGACATAGCAGCTGTAGGTATGCAGAATGAACCGTTTTTTAATGAACCGTATCCATCTGCGATAATTAGCGGAGAAAAGTTTGCAGAGATTATTAAAATAACGGGTGACAGGTTTGTTAAAAAAGGATTAGATCATGTTGGCTTTTATATGCCCGAACAGGTTTTTGGTCTTGGCTGGGCCGGTTATAGCAATGAAGGTTATCTGGCAACTCTGAAAGCCAACCAGAAAGCGGATGAATACTGCGATTTTTTTGCTGTTCATGGTTATGATGGCAGTGGTATTACACCGGGATTTCCTGATTACTCTAACTGGGCTGATCTTTGGGATGCTATTCAGGAAGGCGATAATCCAAAAGAGATGTGGATGACCGAAACAGAAATCAGCTATGAAGGTTTTGAATCTGCAATGCAGTTTGCAGGAGCTTTACACGGCTCATTGTGGGCAGGGAACATAAGCCTGTGGACTAACTATAACTTTGGTGGTGTTCAGCTTACAAAGAATGAGCCTAATTCTACCTATTACGCAAGCATGAATTATTTCAAGTTTATTCATCCCGGAGCTACTCGTCTATATACCGAATCCGATAATCCGGACATTCTGGCAACGGCATTCGAAAATACAAACGGGGAAATGGTTATGGTACTAATCAATAAAGGTAATTCTTCAAAAGCTACCCGACTGGTGGGCGATAACCTTCCTGCAAAATATAAGGTATACAGAACATCCCAATATGAGAATTTTATTTCTGACACAGGTATAGTGAACACAGATGCAGTGATACTGCCACCTTTAAGTATTACAACACTGGTTGCTGAAGAAAATATTGTTTTATATATCGACCATGTCGAGGACGTAATACTTCCCCTGGATGCCGGATTACAGACAATAATCCTTACCGGTATATCAAAACAAAATGGAGAAACGGATGGTTTAACGCTGAAAGTAAATACTGGAAATGAAATTTTAATTGATAACATTAGTGTCAGTGATATTAATCCGGATAGTACTGCAGTTCTTCAATTTACTCCTGCAACCGGTGAATTCGGATCAGCTGAAATTCTGCTTACTCTGTCGGATGGACTAGGAAATTCAACCGAGATTAATTTTTATGTCTTTGTGAAAGTTTTATCCATGGACGACATTCCGAATCAGTCAGTCCTGTCCACTGATCCTAAGCAATACATCGAAATTACAGGTATCAGTGATGGGACAGGTGCTGTAAATCAATTGTCTTTACAGGTATCATCTGATAATCCGGATTTGATTTTATTCCTGAATGTTAGTGAGATAAATCCTGACGGAACGGCAACAATATCATTTAATCCTTCCCGCAGCATAGAAGGGACAGCAACAATAACTGTCACATTAACCGATGGAGTTAATATTTTAGGTAAAACTTTTAAAGTTACTGTTACTTTAGTATCGGTCATTAAAAAGACTGAAAATGATAAACTAAATATTTATCCGAATCCGGCAGGCGGGAAATTGTTTGTTAAACTTTATGGAGAAAAATATAAAAATATTGTAATTACTGATCTTACAGGAAATGTCATTGAAAATCTTAAGATACATCCCTTCGAAAATGACATTGAAATTGACCTGGAAAATTTTGGAAATGGAGTTTATATCATTACGATTTTTTCTGAGCATAATATAGTGGTTAATAAATTTATTAAAATGTAAATATTAAACGTATGAAGACTAAAATTTTACCATTTTTTATTGTAATATTTTTTGTCCTGCCGGCAATAACATTTGCAGAGAATGAATTTCCCGAAACCAAAGCAAAAAAAGGAACATCTGAATTATCAATTATTCCATCCCCGGAAGAAAGAATGTTCAATCCCCTGGACACGATAATAATACGGGGCGTCAAAAACGGATTTATTGAAGTTCTGGATGGGAAGGGACATTTGTATCTGGAATTGAAAGCACAGGAAGATATTAGCTTTCAAGTTGGCGGATCTTTAGGTTTTCAGCAAATAATCTGGAAAGATGATAAGAGCCGGGAAATCGATAAAATTATTTACCAGGTGAGTTGCAAAACCGGGATAAATGATGATTCAGGAAAGTACAGGCAACTGCTGGATATTTTATATAACAGCATGACCAATGAACAGGAGCGTGAAGCTGAGGTTTACAGATATAATAATAAATACTATCATGCATTTGTCAGATGGCTTCGTGACCATGTTCATACCATGAAAGGAATGAAATATTTTTATCCTGAACTTAAATCGGCAATTGAACTGTATGGAGATTCCCAGCGTGAGGACGGTATGATCTGGGATAATTATAATAAACATCCCGAAGAAGGAGACTATTGGGAACAGCGGTTTGATTATGCCGATTTTGTGAGGGTTGTGGATAACGGGTATGGAGAATTCAGACGCATACCGGTAGAAAATGATGTAGAATACCTATTCATTGAAGGTGTTTATTACACCTGGAAGGCAACAGGAGATAATAAATGGATGGAAAGCATGCTGGACAAAGCTTTGAAAGCTGTAAATTACAGTATAACTGATGAATATCGCTGGTCGGAAAAATACCGGCTTTTAAAAAGAGGATATACAATTGATACATGGGACTTTCAGAATGATGAGGATGCTAGAATTTCATCAGGAGAAGGAAATTTACCTGATGCCATGGTGATTAAACTTGAGAATACCAGGTTCGGAGTCATGTTTGGCGATAACACGGGTATGTCGGCTGGCCTTAAATATCTTTCAGAGATGTTACAATATTGCGGAAGAAATGAGGAAGCTGAAAAAATGGAACAGCTCAGCATACAATTAAAACAAAGACTTGATGACCTTTCCTGGAATGGCGAGTTTTATACCCACCATGTACCTGAACAGGAAAACCTGAAAAGAGATTTAGGCGTTGATGAATCATTGCAGGTATCACTGTCAAATGCATACTCTTTAAACCGGGGTTTGACCCATGAACAATGTGTGGCAATAATAAAGACCTATCAACGTTTGCTGAGTGAAATGCCGGAATCTTCCCCCGGCGAATGGTATACCATTTATCCTCCGTTTGAAAAGGGATACGGAGGTCATAACACAAAATGGTCATATATGAATGGAGGCGTTACACCCATAGTTGCGGGAGAATTGGCCCATGGTGCATTTGAAAACGGATTTGAAAATTATGGGGTGGATATACTGGACAGGATTCACTCTCTGGCAAAGAAAACTGATGATCATCTTTATTGTGTTTACCGTGGAGCCATGCCGGAATATCCAAAAAGACAATTTACACCTCTGGATCTTAAAGACATTGCAAATACAGATTTTTATGGCAGCACAATTAAGGGTGTAAAGGGATGGACAAGTGAAGGTGAAAACGATTTGCATGAGTTTCCCACGGGCAGGCAGGTTTTTCACGAAATACCCTTTGAAATAATCGACCCGGAAAAGAATGGAAGACGGGCATGCATCGGATTATCAGGCATTGAAGGATATCCCGGAATGGTAAGTTTAAAGGTTGGAGAGAAAGCCAAATCAATTTACCTGCTTCATACAACCGGACAAAGTTATTATGCCGGGTACATAAAACTTAAATATGAAGACGGTACTGTTTTTACAGATCACATAGCCACAGGTAAAATATCCAATTGGTGGTATCCCTCAGAATCACAGGACAGAAAACAAGTACCTGTATTCAAAGTGGCATGGAGAGGAAAGAATAAATTAAGCAGAAATGTCGGTGTAGGTGTATACGGATTAAATAATCCTTATCCTGACAGAATAATTTCAGAGGTTGTTTTTGAAGGTAGTCGGACTAAAAATAAATGGATGGTTCTTGGAGTTACCCTGTCCGATTATGAGGTGTTTTTCATGCCGGATATTGTATCAACCGGAATACCTGATAACTGGGGAGCGGCAGCTGTTGTATATGCACTGGTTGAAGGGCTGGCAGGTGTAAAAGATGCAGGTGTGGCTTTTGATAAAGCGATTCTTGCCCCTCGCTGGGAAGCAGCAGGTGTGAAAAAAGTATCTGCAACAATTAAATACGAAGCATCAGGCGGATATCTGAGTTATTCTTATCAAAAACTTACTGATAATAAAGTTGAGCTTCTTTTTACCGGAACAGCAGATAAAACACAAGTGGAATTATTATTACCAAAAGGCAGAACAGTTTCACATGTTTTCCTCAATAATAAAGAAGTCACATATGAAACCAGAAAGATTGAAGATTCTGTCTATTTGATCCTGTCTGCTGAAGGCAGTGATGTTAAGAATTTGATTATCGAATTATCATAAAACAAAAACCAGTTGATTTATTATGAAAGCAAAACTGATATATATAACAGGATTTATTTCACTGTTTTTTTCTTTATTAAATCATGCCCGGGATACTATACCTGAAAATGAAAAATACCTTATTGTACGGCTGGACGACCTTGGTATGTGTCATGCAGCAAATACGGGAGGTGAGATATTGTTTGCAACTGAACTGAATTTTTCAACTTCTGTAATGTGGGCATGTCCCTGGCAAAAGGAAGCTGTTGATATACTTAAAAAATATCCAAATATTTCAGTCGGCGTCCATCTTACATTAAATTCAGAATGGAAAAATTATAAATGGAGCCCTGTCCTGGGTAAAGAAAAAGTTCCCAGTCTGGTTACGGATGAAGGTTATTTTAGAAGCCAGGGAGCCTGGTTCTGGAGAGATTCTATTGATTTGAATGAGATGGAAATGGAATTTCGTGCCCAGATAGATCGGGCCCTTGCCTCAGGATTGAAAATTTCTTACATAGATAATCATATGGGAGCAGGGAAACAAACACCTGAACAATTACAAATAGTTAAAAAACTGGCAGTTGATTACAACCTTGGAATGTCAGGATATTTTGATGAAAATAAGGTCAGTGTGGAAGGAAAGACAGCCGAAGAAGTCACCATAGACCTCCTTCAGAAAATAAAGCTTTTAAAATCCGGAGTGAATCTTATTGTAATTCATCCGGGAAAACAAACTCCTGAAATGGATGCGCTTTCTCTTTCTGATAACGATTACTACGAAAATATAAGTATCAGAAGGGATGCTGTTGTTAAAGCATTTTCATCCGGGGAATTTAAAAAAGCCCTGGAAGTTAATAACATAAAAATGATTGGTTATAAAGAGTTAATTGAAATGAAGAAAGCAAATAATATGAATCAATCTGATTAAAAAATATGAATCTTAAAACAAAATTTACTACAGGAGCCCTCTTGCTATCATGTATATTCTATTTCTTTACACAATGCTCTGAAAGTACCGGATTAAAAGATTTCTTTTCTTATTCTGGCGACAGCCTCAGGCATATTGCTGTTCCGGTTGGAGGAATAGGTACAGGAAATATATTACTTGGCGGAAGAGGAAATATCCTTGAACTGGAAATCTTTGGAAAAGCCGACCTTGACGAATTGCCGCCTTATATGACTTTTTTTTCAATATGGACAAAAGAAGAGGGAAATGTACCGGTTGCCAAAATCCTGGAAAGAGAAGTGCTAAATAATTTTCCAAATCCATTTGGCATTCCCAGACAACAATTGACGGGCATACCAAGATTTAAGGAATCAACATTTACTGGTGGCTATCCGCTTGTAAAAGTTCTTTTAAAAGATGAAAAAATTCCTTTAAGTGTTGAGCTGGAATCCTATAATCCTTTAATTCCCCTAAATGCAGATGACAGTAGTTTGCCATTGGCTGTGTTTAACTGGCAGCTTGAAAATACATCAAAAAATGAGGTAATAGCTTCCGTATGTTTTAGTATCAGCAATCCTTTAAATACAACTGACAGAAGCAGGACATATACATATGGAAATGTTATGAATAAACATATTCAAACCCCTGACTTCCAGGGCATATTAATGAAAACAAATCTGGAAAACACCAGGCCGGAGTATGGAGAGATTTTTGTGTTTACAACCGAAAAGGAAGTAAACCTGCAAACTTACGGATTCAAAGGGGATTGGTGGGATGATGCCCATATATTCTGGGAAGATTTTAAAAATGACGGACTGGTACAAAATGTAACGGAATCAAATCTGAACAAAGGTGGTAAAGTGGATGCAGGTGTTATTAATGTGAATGTGAAACTTAAGCCGGGTGAAAAAAGAATTATCCCCTTCTACCTTGCCTGGTATATCCCAAACAGAAAGCTTGAGGACAATCAGGCGTTTGATAATGAATCCATTAAAGGCAGAATTATAAAGAATTATTATGCAACCAGATATTCAGATGTACTGGCAATCGCTGATTATGCAATCCGACATATTGACTCATTGTACTTGCTGACAAAAAAATATCAGGATCACATTTTGAATTCAACCATACCAAACAGCATTAAAGATGCAGTTATGGCAAATACGGCAAGTCTGAAAACCAATCTATTATTCAGAGATGAACAGGGTAATGTTCATGGATTTGAAGGTCTGGGAAATGATTTCGGATGCTGTCCGGGAAGCTGTACCCATGTCTGGAACTACGCACAAACAATGGCATCTCTTTTCCCTTCTTTGGAAAGAAATGTAAGAGATATTTCATATTTACATGATACACATGAGAGTGGATATCAATGCTTCAGAACTGTATTTCCCCTTTGTGAAAATAAATATTTTAAGAATGTTGCTGCTGACGGACAAATGGGTAATATTATCAGAGTTTACAGGGAATGGAAATATTCAGGTGACACGGAATGGCTGAAGTCAATATGGCAAAAAGTACAGCTGGCCATGGAATTTGCATGGAAGGGAAGCGGAGACCTGGTTAACAGGTACCCGTGGATGAATAATTGTCCTGTTCCCTGGGATCCGCAGAAAGAAGGTGTTTTAAGGGGAGATCAGCATAATACATATGATATAAATTTCTTCGGGCCAAATATGATGACGGGCTCTCTTTATCTTGGTGCTTTAAAAGCCTGCTCTGAAATGGCCGCAGCGCTAAACGACACACTGAAGTCTCTGGAATATCTCGATTTGTATTACAAAGGCAGGGAGAAATATGAAAACCTGTTGTGGAACGGAGAATATTACATTCAGAAAATAGAAGTTATTGAGGGAGTAAATATTCCTGACAGGTTAAAATCTCCTCCTGATGAACATGGGAATATTATTCCCAAATACCAGTTCGAAGATGGATGCTTGTCTGATCAGCTTCTGGGCCAATATCTATCTTTTGTTTCAGGATTAGGCTATATTCTTGATGAAGATCATGTTAATAAAGCTTTAAATTCAATTTATAAGTACAACTTTAAATCCAGCATGGAGAATTTCCATAATGTCCAGAGAGTCTATGCTGTAAACGATGAGGGCGGACTCGTAGCCTGCACATGGCCAAAAGGAGACCGTCCTGTTTTACCGTTTGTATATGCAGATGAGGTATGGACAGGCATTGAGTACCAGGTAGCTGCTTCATTAATATATTCAGGTCAGGTTAAAGAAGGAATAAATATTGTTGAATCTGTTCGCAACAGGTATAGGGGGTTCAACAGGAATCCGTTTGCTGAAATTGAATGCGGCAAAAATTATGCCCGGGCCATGGCCAGCTGGTCAGTGTTGCTTGCAATTTGCGGGTATGGGTATGACGGAATAAATAAGGCAATAACTTTCAATCCCAGGCTTAATAAAGACAAATTTTCCTGTTTCTGGTCATGCGGAACCGGCTGGGGAAATTTTTCTAAAGAAAAGGATATGGTGATCCTGGAACTCGATTATGGTAAACTTGAAATAAAGGAACTCAGGTTTGGTGACTTAATTGGTAACAAAAGGATAAAAAAAATTGAATTACCGGTGAAAGCAGAGTATCAAATATCTGATAACTCAAGTATCATTTTCAGAAATGAACTCCTTCTCAAAGAAGGAGATCAATTAAAAATAATACTTCGCTAATACAATAAATCAGAATATATAAAATGAATGCAGTAATAAAACTATCTCTCTTACCTGTTAGTATTTTTATTTTTTGTTTAACCAGTGCACAAAATCTTAAAGAAGGTCCCGTTCCTGAAGACGCCCTGTATAAAAATCCCGGAGTTGACATCGAAAAAAGAATAGATGATCTCATTGGCAGAATGAACATTGATGAGAAACTGGCCCAGCTATGTTACGGGGACGATACAGTTTTATCCAGCGAGTATGGTATGGGTTTTTTTGGTTTTATGACCAATCATCTTTCACCCTCGGATGCTGCCCGTGAGTACAATGCTTTTCAGAAGTGCCAGGTTGAAAAGACACGACTGGGAATTCCTGCGTTTCGTTCAGGAGAAGGGATATATGCATACATGGGCAATGGTTCCACAAGCTTCCCCCAGCCAATCGGACTGGCATCTTCATTCGATCCTGAAGTAGTGGCCGGCATGGCAGAGATACTGGCTAAAGAACTTGGTAGCCGGGGTATTAAACTCGTATATTCCCCAGTGGTTAATTTGGCTCGTGATTCACGATGGGGAAGAACCAATGAAACCTATGGAGAGGATCCGTATCTCGCTTCTGTTATGGGTGTGGCCTATGTGAAGTCAATGGAAGCTGCAGGGATATCAGCAATGCCGAAACATTTTGTGGCTAATATGGGCCTTGACGGAAAGTTTTCAGGTCCGGTTCATTTTTCAAAAAGACTGCTTCGCGAAAATTATTTTCCGGCTTTTAAGGCATGTTTTGATGCAGGTGCCTCTGCAGTTATGATGGCCTACAATACCCTGGACGGCATACCGTGTGCCACAAATAAATGGCTGATCACCGAAGTATTAAAAAATGAATGGGGATTTAATGGTTTTGTACGGGCAGATGGAGGCTCAATGGACATTATTTATGAATCATTTGGCACACATGAAACACCTGAGTTACTGGCAGCAGATGCAATGAACGCCGGGTGTGATGTGTCGTCCCCTTCCTGGTTCTACCAGGAACCTCTTAAAAAGGCTTTACAACACGGTATTACCACAGAAAGTAAAATTAATGAATCAGTAAGAAGAGTTTTAAGACAAAAATTTGAGAGCGGTTTATTTGACAATCCTTATATTGACCCGGACTATGCCGGTCAGATAAATAATGCCCCGGAACACAGGATGGTTGCGCTTGAGGCCTCACGTAAATCACTGGTATTATTAAAAAACCAGGATAATGTTTTACCTTTTGATAAAAATGTTAAGAATGTGGCAGTGGTCGGGCCCCTGGGCGACTGGCTTATGGTTAATCATTATGGTGGTTTTGGCCGCCCTGAAGTCACAGTACTCGATGGAACGAAAAAGCTATTACCTGATGCAGAGGTTAATTATGAAAAAGGAGTTGAAATGCAATATTATGCATACCCTGCCATTGATGAAAAGTTTATTGTTGGAAAAATCAAGGCTGAATATTTTAATAATGTTGATTTGCAGGGAGAACCGCTGGTAATTAAAGAAGAAAATAAAATTGAATACGACTGGAAAGATAAAGCTCCGGAAGGTTTGCCTGCCGATAATTTTTCAGTAAGGTGGACAGGAAAAATAAAAAGTCCGATAACCGGAAAGGTAAAAATTGGCGCTACCGTGGATGATGGTGTCAGGCTTTGGCTGGATGACAAACTCATTATTGATATGTGGTCCGGAGGTGCCCGGAGGCTGGCCGAATGTGAGGTTGACCTTGAGAAGGATAAAATTTATGACTTTAAAATGGAATATTTCGATAATGGATTCAAGGCATATGCCCAGCTGGGATGGGATGTAGATGTGAATATAAATATTCCCAGAGCTGTTGAGCTTGCACAGCAATCGGATGTAATAATTGCCGTTGCAGGGATGGAGGAAGATGAAAATGAAGACCGTGCAGACCTTGACCTCAGTGATGAACAGGAAGCTTTAATCCATGCCCTGGCAAAACTGGATAAACCTTTAGTGGTAGTAATACAAAGCGGAACTGTAATTACAATGAACAACTGGATCAGTGAAGTCCCTGCTGTTATACTTGCCTGGTATCCCGGTTGTGAGGGAGGCAATGCAATTGCAGAAGCCATATTCGGGGAATTCAGTCCGGGAGGCAAACTTGCAGTCACCTTTCCAAAGGTAACCGGACAGGTACCGTTGAACTATAACCACCTGCCTGAAAAACCCAATGATGTATTTATAGGATATGGTAACGAACCACTGTTTTGTTTTGGTCACGGATTGAGCTATACAAATTTTGAATACAGCGATCTTAGATTATCAAAACCCGTTATTAAAAAAGATGAAACACTTACCATAACCTTTACTGTTAAGAATACTGGTGAAAGACAGGGCGATGAGGTACCCCAGTTATATATTCACGACAAATATGGCAGCGTATCGCAACCGGTAAAAAAACTCAGCGATTTTAAAAGGGTCACGCTTAAAAAAGGAGAAAGTAAAAAAATTACCTTTACACTTACTCCTGAAAAACTTAAGATCTGGGACATAAATATGAAGCATGTTACTGAACCCGGAGAGTTTGAAATAATGTTGGGATCATCATCGTGTGATATAAGGTTAAAGGATAGTTTTTGGGTGAAGGAAGACAATCAGCGGTTTTTCTCTGATGAAAGTTTCTGGAACCAGCCGGTTCCGGAAGATGCAGAGGCAGATCCCCGCAGTGATTACTGGATAAGCCTGCTTAAACAGGAACCAACAAGGGAATATTTTGGCATATCCTTTAAGAAATGGACAATCCCTGTTTATGAAGCAGACAGTACAACACCTGTATATGAAATAAAGAAACACTACCTGAGCGAAGAAGAGAAAGCTGTCTGGGATACGGAAAGGGAAACTTTCGGTCATGGCCCCGGATTTAAGTATGTGCCTGTTCCAAAAAATGCGGAACCGGATCCCGAGGAAGACTCGCACTTAGCAATTATTGACAGGCACAGGAACATTGCATGGGATATGTGGGGACTTAGAAAACTTCCGGATGGTACCTATGAGTCCAATACAGGAATGACATATCCCCTCGACGGTGATGGTACATTTAAAACCGGAGATTTTGATATAATAAATGGTGAAAGCATTCATTTTCACGGACCCAGCCGTGCAGCAGGAGTACCGGCATTTGCAGGACTTATCATGTATGATGAGGTAATGGACGGAGAAATCAGGCACAAACTATCATGTGCGACAAGGTATAATGCCTTGCAGGAGTTTGTTTATCCGGCCAGCTGGACAGACGGATTTGTTAAAGGTGGAATACCGGAAGGAGCAGTGATTCAGCTTGATCCGAATCTTGATCTTACTCCTTTTAATTTAACTAAAGAAGAAACGGTTATCGCAAAAGTATTACAAAAATACGGAATGGTTATTGTTGATGTAGCGCAGGGACAGCCAATTTATGCTGAAGGTCTGTGGGGGCATCCTGAAAAATCATGGGAAGGAAAAATCAGAGACTGGAATGGAGGGATCAACGATATTCCCTATGACCATTACAGGATTTTAAAAGTTGAAAATGTGGTGAAAAAGGGTGATGCACGTTCCAGGAGAAGGCCATACTGGGATTAATATATAACTAAATAACTAAGTTATGGATAAAAAAATGTTAAACAGCTATCTTTTAGCCGCAGCCACAGTTCCGGCAGGACTATACCTGACAGCCTGTAACGGTGGGCATAAAAAGGAAATGTCCGAACCGGATAAACCAAACATAATCTATGTTCTTGCCGATGATTTGGGTTATGGGGACTTGGGATGTTACGGGCAGGAAAGGATTAAAACACCAAATATTGACCGGCTGGCAGACCAGGGGATGAGGTTTACTAATCATTACGCGGGAAGCACGGTTTCAGCGCCTTCACGCTGCTGCCTTATGACAGGCAGACATTCAGGAAAGGCCCGCATAAGGGGAAACAAGGATGTGCCTTTATTGGCAGGTGACACAACTGTAGCTGAAATATTGAAAAAATCCGGCTATGTTACTGCTTTATTCGGAAAATGGGGACTGGGTGAACTGGGAACTCCCGGACATCCGAATGATAAAGGATTTTCAAAATTTGTTGGCTATCTGGATCAGACAAGAGCCCACAATGCATATACTGACTGGATATGGAAAAATAAGGATACCCTGCGACTCGACAATAAGGTTGAAATTATTCCTGTTGGTCATTCTAAAGGTGTCGGAAGTGTAGCCACTGAAAAAAACATACATACACAGGATATATTCACCGATGAAGCTTTAAAATTTATTGAAGGAAATAAAGACACTTCTTTCTTTATGTATCTGGCTTATACACTTCCGCATGCAAATAATGAAGCATGGTACTGGAATATGATTGGCATGGAAGTACCGGATATGATGGGATATGATAGTGTATCTGACTGGAGTGAGGCACAGCAGGCATTTGCCGCATCAATATCCTATCTGGATAATGATGTAGGTAAAATTATCTCAAAATTAAAGCAACTGGGTATAGAAAAAAATACGCTTGTATTCTTCTCATCCGATAATGGTCCGCATAAGGAAGGAGGAAATGACCCTGGTGTTTCCAAAAGTGCCGGCCCTTTAAGGGGAATTAAAAGAGACCTGTATGAAGGGGGAATCCGGGTGCCCATGATTGCTTACTGGCCCGGGAAAATAGCCGGTGGAAGTACTTCCAACCATATTTCTGCATTTTGGGATTTCCTGCCCACAGTATGTGATATTATACAGGTGGATAATCCAGGAAATATCGATGGTATATCCTTTTTACCGGAGCTATTGGGACAGAAACAAAAGCCTCATGATTATCTGTACTGGGAATTTCACGAGCAGCATGGCAAGCAGGCTGTGCGGTTTGGTAAGTGGAAGGCAGTATGTTTGAATATGGATACAAATCCTGAAGCTCCTGTTGAATTATATGATCTGGCTCTGGATATAGGAGAAAAAATGAATCTGGCATCAGAATATCCTGAAATTATAGAACAAGTTGAGCAAATTATGGAGAAGGAGCATACTTATTCGGAAGAATTCAGTTTTAAATATGAACATTAAAAAATTAGTAATTATCTGTATTGGTAATTAGTGTGATAAAATTGAAACAAAATAAACGAAATTATCGTTAAAAGAAGTAGTTGAGTTCATAACTATTAAGTTTAATTTTTGTTAGGTTTAATAATTGTTCTCTTAGGGTTTTTGTAAAATTTTAGGTTTAATTTTTAGGGTTTAAAAACCGGGAATCAAAAGATTCCTGGTTTTTTTATAAGCTGTTATTCATATGGGGACAGCACCCTTAAAAGGGCGCAGTCCCTTTTATAAACCGGACGGGCAGGTAAACAAATAATTAACTGGATTCAGGGTTTATCTCATCCAGTATTTTCTGTATCTCCTCCTCGGTATCATGTAATTTTGATTTGCAAATCTTTAATAAATCCGCTGCTTTCTTAACATTAGCAGTAAGTTCATCAACATCTAATTCTTCATTTTCGATTTTTTCAAGTATTTCTTCAATCTGCTTAATTGCTTTGGCATATGATATAGCTACTTTCCCCATTACAAAAAGTTTTATTTATAACTAATTGAAAATATAAAATTCATTATTTTATTACTTTACTTTTAATTCTTCCTTTGTATAAAATAGTATCAACTAAATCTTCATTTTTCACCTCATCAGATGTCTTGATATTCTTACCATTGTGCAATGTTATTGAATAGCCCCGTTTTAAAATATTTTGCGGATTAAGATAATGGTTTTTCTTTTCAAGAATCTCAATCCCGTAATATTTGTTTGAAAAATAGTTTATACAGTAATTTTTAAGGTATTTGTTTAACAGCAAAAGCCTTTGTGAGTTTTTAATTACATATTCCCTGTATAATGATTTAATTTTCTGGCTTAATAAATCCGTTATTTTAATCCTTATTGATATTAACTTATTTGAACTGTTCAGAATATTTATCTGCAGTACATTTATTTTATTATAATTTTTTGAAATTCTTTCCAATACTACTGGTGTTATTGATAAAGCATATCTGCTAATTTTCTCTTTCTCTTTGCTGACTGTTTCGGAGCAGATATCTATAATATTGTTTTGAAGTTCATTAATATAATCTTCGGCATTCTGGAATACAGAAATTAAATATTCAGCTACTGCTGTTGGTGTTTTAAGATGAGTATGTGCTACAATATCCACGACGGATTCATCCTGTTCATGTCCAATTCCTGTAAGTACAGGGATGGGAAACTGAGCCACATTATAAGCAAGCCAGTAATTATTAAAGCAGCTCAGGTCAGCCTGGGAACCCCCTCCTCTTATTATCACCACTATGTCAAAGAGATTTTCATATTTAAATATTTTATCCAATGCTTCTATTATAGATTTCTCGGCTTCTTCACCTTGCATATAAGCAGGGAACAGCTTAATATAAAATTTATAATTGTAGGGATGATTCTGAATTTGATTTATAAAATCACCATATCCCGCGGCAGTGCCCGATGAAACGACTGCAATCTTTTGAGGAAGTACAGGAAAAGGTAGTGACCTGTTCATTTCTATGACGCCCTCCTTAATCAGCCGGTTAATAGTCTCTTGTTTTGTCCGGGCCAGCTCTCCAATTGTGTAGCCCGGTTCAATATCAATTATATTTAAACTGAATCCGTATAATTCATGAAACTCTGCAATAACTTTAACCAGTACTTTAATACCTTTTGTAAGCTTAATATTTGTTGTCGTCTCAAAATAAGGCTGAAGTATCCTGAAAGTTGAAGCCCAGATCATCGCCCTTGCTTTTGCTCTCAGATTGTCAGTTAATTCATCTTTTTCAACCAGCTCCAGGTAACAATGACCGCTATTATTTACTTTTATTTCACTTATTTCACCAATTACCCAATAATATTCTGACAGATTGTTCTTCAGAGTTTTTTTTACAAGCTGATTCAGCTCGTATAGAGATATATGGGTATTTTTTGTATCCACTCTTAAATTAGAGCTTAATTAGTTTATGTATTAATAATGAATTTTCTGATTTTAAAGTAAGAAAATATATTCCTGAAGACAGATAAGACAGTTTATCTATAATTATTTCATTATAACTGTCATTTGTATAAAACTCTTCTCCTTTTATTATTCTGCCTGTTGCATCATAAAATTTTATACTTACAGTTTTCGCTGAACTGGAATAGAATATAATTTTAATATTTTCTTTAAAGGGATTCGGAAAAATATTCAGTGAATAGAAATCAGCAGATATCTCATTATATTTGGTTTTACAGATTATGTCCGCTTTGTTAAAATCAGGAACGCCGTAACCATATATTGTATCGGGATCAGCAAATTTGTCTGAACTTTCCTGGATGGCCGAGAATATTTCCATGTTAGTGGCTTGCGGGTTTGCCTGCCAGAGACAGGCTGCTAATCCTGTAATTACCGGAGCTGATAACGATGTTCCGCTACCGGTTCCAATTAATCCGTTTTGCCTCAGGATATAAGTTCCTTTACCCACTGCACATACATCTGGCTTAATTCTGCCATCCGAAGTCGGTCCGATTGAGCTGAAAGAGGCTATAATTCCAAGTTCATCTGTTGCCCCTATAGCCAGAACACTGTCAGCATCAGCCGGTGCAGTAATATATTTCCAGTCTTTGTCACCCTGATTACCTGCGCTTGATACAACAAGTATTCCTTTTGACGCAGCAATATCCGCTGCAATGGAAACCCTGGTAGAATTCCCGTCCATATCTTCATAAGTATGATTTTGAGTTAAATCATCAAAGACAGAATAACCAAGTGATGAGTTTATTATATCAGCACCTGCACTATCAGCATACTCAGCAGCTGATACCCAGTTATCTTCTTCTATAAGATATTCCGAATCAACATCTTCCGCCCGTAACAGCCAGAAGCTTGCATCAGGGGCTGTACCAACAAATTCATAAGGTATAAAACCTGCAATAACTGATAAAACATGCATGCCATGTGAATCCTCCCTGTAAATATTTGAGCTCCTGTCAACAAAGTCTCTTGTTCCCAGAATTCTTCCCTCATTCCATAAATGCAAAAATCCGGATATAACATCTACTCCCAAAAATCCCGCATCTATTAAGGCAATCTGTATGCCTTCACCTCTAAATCCCTGCTGATGTAAAAAATGGCCGTTATGAATTATAATCTGGCTTTGCGAGTAACCGTAAAATGTGTTCCAACTATCAAACTCAGAAGTTACTGAAGCCGTGTTATTTTTAATACCTTTTTTAATTTGCTGAGATTCCTGAGATGAAGGCTTAACTACAAATGATAAATCATATATCTGTTCCAGTAATTCCGGACTAATGCTGTCTGTCGTTACAGCATTAAACCATTTTGACGTGTTATACACAGGTACTCCTAAAGCCTTTAAGCTGTCAATATATGCAGGAGTAACAGGCAGGTCATTAAATGAAATCGAAATATTTTGTTTCAGTCTTCTCTGAATAGCGCGCTCAGACAGGAATTCTTCAGGCCTTTCAAGACTATAGGGATTATTATTCTTGTCAGTAAAGCGGATCCAGTAACGATCAGGATATGTCTGCGAAAAAGTTTCCGCAACTGAAATAATTATACATATAAATAAAAAAAATAAACGCATTTTTTATGTTGCATTATTCATTTTTTAATGGCAAAAAATCCCCGGGTTCAGGATCTTTAAATTTTCCTATATTCTTATCCATCTCCTGAAAATATTCCTGCTGTTTCCTAGTTAATACTTCTTCGTTTTCAGCTTTTCCATATATAAAATTCATATCAAAATTTACATTATCTTCTTCATCATAAAATATCCACTTCCCATGTCTCATACCTTCCAGATAATGTCCCGTTATTTGTATACTTCCATCCGGATAGTAAACTATAAAATCATCTGAAAGTTTACCTTGATTATATGAGGCTTTAAGCCTAAGGGAACCTTCTTCATAATATTGTTCCCAAACACCGTTTTTAATATTATCTTTCCATTCTGTTTTTTCCGTTATCTTACCATTAGGGTAATACTTATGTGATATGCCGTTTTTTAAACCCTTTTTATATATTTCGTCTGAAATAACAGTCCCTTCATAGTAACTGTAGTATTTCCAGAGGCTGTCCTTCACAGAATTTAAATAGTATCCTTCTGCAGCCAGTTGACCATCCTCATAATATAATCTTGTTTCTGCACAGGTACCTGTGCTGTTAAAATTCATAATTGCTTTTAAACTACCGCTTTCATAGTACCTTTTTAATATACCCACCGGCTTATCATCCTTAAAAAATCCGGAATAATTTAAGTTACCATTAGGATAATATTTTTTCCAGAATCCATGTTTTAAACCATTTTCATCAACCTTATTAAATACTGTGTCGCCTTTATTTGAAATAGTCTGCAAAAATGCTATTTCAGGTGAAGCAACTAAAACCATTATAATTAAAAATTTTCTCATATAACATATTGATTTATTTAAGAAATAAAAGTCAATTGTCCTTATATAAATATAAGGCAGCTTTGTAAAAGAACAAAATTATTTAAACGTATTAATTAACCACAAAATTTTACAAAATAACCAGATCAATGGATTTGTTGTTTAGGGGGTACTTTGCAAAACAAATAAAAAAGCCCCGCATTAGGGGGCTTGAGGTTATTTCGATAAATAATATTTTACTATTTCACTTCTTCAAAATCAACATCTGTCACCTCCTCATCATCTCCCTTTGATTCCTTACCCTTTTTCGAAGAAGTATCATCCTGGGGACCACTCTTTCCTGCCTCGGCAGCCTGACTTGCCTTATACATTTCTTCCGATGCCTTTTGCCAGACTGAATTTAATTCAGCCATAGCTTTGTCTATAGCTTCAATATCCTGATTTTTATGTGCTTCCTTAAGATTTTTTAAAGCGTTTTCTATTGGTTCTTTCTTATCAGCCGGTAATTTATCCCCGTACTCTTTAAGCTGTTTTTCAGTCTGGAATACCATACTATCTGCAGTATTCAACTTATCAATTCTTTCACGCTGTTTTTTATCTTCTTCTTCATGAGCTTTAGCTTCCTGTTTCATTTTTTCAATTTCATCATCGGTTAATCCTGAAGAAGCTTCTATTCTTATACTCTGTTCTTTACCTGTACCCTTATCTTTAGCTGACACATTTAATATACCGTTAGCATCTATATCAAAAGTCACCTCAATTTGTGGTATACCTCTTGGTGCAGGGGGTATTCCGTCAAGATGAAATTTGCCAATTGTCTTATTCCCTGCTGCCATAGGTCTTTCACCCTGTAAAACATGAATTTCAACTGAAGGCTGATTATCAGCAGCAGTAGTAAAGGTCTCTGTCTTCTTGGTAGGAATTGTTGTATTGGCTTCAATCAGCCTGGTCATAACACCTCCCAAAGTTTCAATACCCAGTGATAATGGAGTAACATCAAGCAACAATACATCTTTCACCTCTCCTGTAAGGACACCTCCCTGGATGGCAGCTCCCACTGCAACTACTTCGTCAGGATTCACACCTTTTGAAGGTTTCTTCCCAAAAAACTTTTCAACAACCTCCTGAATAGCAGGTATACGTGTGCAACCTCCTACAAGTATTACTTCATCAATATCTGAAGCACTGAATCCCGAATCCTTTAAAGCTTTCTTACAAGGTTCAATAGTTGCATTAATTAACGAATCGGTAAGACTTTCAAACTTTGCCCTGGTAAGTGTTTTGACTAAATGTTTAGGAATGCCATCAACAGGCATTATATATGGTAAATTAATCTCAGTACTTGTAGAGCTTGAAAGCTCAATTTTTGCCTTTTCAGCAGCTTCTTTCAATCGTTGCATTGCCATCGGATCTTTTCTTAGATCTAATCCTTCGTCTTTTTTAAATTCATCTGCCAGCCAGTCGATTACAACATGATCAAAATCGTCGCCTCCAAGGTGAGTGTTTCCATTTGTTGATTTAACCTCGAATACACCATCTCCCAGCTCAAGTATGGAAATATCAAAAGTACCTCCTCCCAGGTCAAAAACTGCAATTTTCAGATCTTTATTCCTCTTATCCAGACCGTATGCAAGCGAAGCGGCTGTCGGTTCGTTTATTATACGTTTAACGACCAGACCTGCTATTTCACCAGCTTCCTTTGTTGCCTGACGCTGAGAATCACTAAAATAAGCCGGAACAGTTATAACTGCCTCGGTAACCTCCTGACCGAGGTAGTCTTCTGCAGTTTTTTTCATCTTTTGAAGAATCATAGCAGAAATTTCCTGGGGAGTGTATTTACGATCTTCAATCTGAACCCGGGGGGTATTGTTTTCACCTTTAATAACCTTGTATGGCACTCTTTTAACTTCTAAATCCGCCACTTTATCAAATGTTTCTCCCATAAAACGCTTAATAGAATAAACTGTCTTTTGGGGATTTGTAATAGCCTGTCTTTTTGCAGGATCACCTACTTTTCTTTCACCATTTTTCAAAAAGGCAACCATTGATGGTGTAGTGCGTTTACCTTCACTATTAGGAATTACTACCGGCTCATTACCTTCCATTACTGATACGCAGGAGTTAGTAGTACCAAGGTCTATTCCAATAATTTTACCCATTCTTTTCAGTTTTAATTATTATTATTTAAAATTAACTTATTGTGTTACTTGACAATGATTATGCCATATTATAATTCTGACATAATTTCGCCTGCAATGTATCAATTAAAATCATATTATATTTAATATTGTGACAAAAAGACAGTATTTTGACAATAAATAGAAAATTAATAGTTATAACATCTTTAGGTTCAAATTATTTTATAAACTTTGTAGCTTTGAAATAAAATATCTAATATCATGTCAACTGCGGCTAAAGACAAACCAAAAAGAATTACTACGCATGTATTACAGGAAATGAAGATTAAGAAAGAAAAAATTGCCATGCTTACAGCATATGATTATTCAATGGCTAAGATTATTGACAGAGCAGGGATAGATGTAATTCTGGTAGGAGATTCTGCATCAAACGTTATGGCTGGACATGAAACAACTTTGCCAATAACTCTTAATGAAATGATTTATCATTCTTCTGCAGTTGTTCGCGCAATAAAAAGAGCCCTGGTAATAGTTGACCTGCCTTTTGGAACATATCAGGGAAATTCTATTGAGGCATTAACATCAGCAATAAGAATAATGAAAGAAACAGGTGCACATGGTATAAAAATGGAGGGAGGCGAAGAAATTGTAGAATCTGTAACAAGGATATTATCTGCTGGTATTCCGGTTATGGGCCATCTCGGATTAACACCACAATCAATACATAAATTTGGCACTTATGTTGTTAGAGCCCAGGATAAAAAGGAAGCAAAAAAACTTGTTTATGACGCACATATTTTAGAGGAAGCAGGATGTTTCGGTATAGTACTTGAAAAAATTCCTGCAACACTGGCAGCTAAAGTAGCTAAAGAACTAAAAATACCTGTAATAGGCATAGGTGCCGGTAGAGAAGTTGACGGTCAGGTGCTTGTATTACATGATATGCTGGGAATAACACAGGAATTTTCCCCAAGATTTTTACGTCGTTATCATGACCTTTACCAGGAAATAACCAAAGCAGTTATGAATTATATTGATGATATTAAAAATTTAAATTTCCCGAATGAAAAGGAACAATACTGACAATAGATTGATTTATTACCTGCTGATTATTATTTAGCCAATTTTAAAAACATTTCCACTTGTCAATAAATCGTCAACACATTTTACTTCTCTTTTTTCCTTATACTCCTGTATTTGTTTATATAAAATATCTTCATATACAGTGCTTTGCCAGGCTCTTAAAATACCCATTGCTACCGGGTACTCAGGCAATGTCATCCTTGATAACATATAAGCACGGGTATCATCAGGATTATGTGCATCGTGAATAAGTATGTCTTTTTCAGTTATTCCATTTTCACCTATTTTCACAACTTTAAATTTTGGACCACTCTGGATCAGCCCTTTGTCCCTGTTTTTACCAAAAATCATCGGTTTCCCGTGTTCCAGATAAATCTGATTATCTTCTCTTACATCTTTTCCAGTAATTTCAGAATGTACCTGGTTATTGAAAATTATGCAGTTCTGGAGAATTTCAACCAGGGATGTACCCTTGTGGTTAGCAGCATGAGTTATTACCTCCTTCATCATTTTAGGATTATTGTCGACTACTCTTGCATAAAATGTGCCGTTTGCTCCCATGGCTAGCTCACCCGGAAGAAACGGGTTTTCAATAGTACCGTCAGGTGAACTCTTGGTTACACTACCCTTGGGAGTTGTTGGTGAGTACTGACCTTTTGTCAGAGCATATATTTTATTGTTAAATAACAATATATTTACATTGATATTTCTTCTAAGTATATGTATAAAGTGATTACCTCCTATTGCCATAGAATCTCCGTCGCCGGTAACCACCCACACACTTAAATTAGGATTTGACACTTTAATACCTGAAGCTATGGCAAAAGCTCTTCCGTGAAGGCCATGAAATCCATATGTATTAATATAGTATGGAAACCTTGAAGAACAGCCTATTCCCGAGACAAAAACGACATTTTCCTTTTTTATTCGTGTCACCGGTAATGCTTTCTGAACAGCAGAAAGTACTGCATGTGCTCCACAACCCGCACACCATTTGACAGGGGCATCTAACTTATAATCCTGATTTGAAAACTCCGTTGTCTTAATTTGATCACTCATAACATTATTCCTCCAAAACCTCAATAAATTTTGCCTTTAATTCTGAAATTAAAAAGGGTAATCCCTGAATCTTATTGAACTGTAAATAATTATACCTGGGAAATTTTGATCGAAGATGGTGTGCAAATTGGCCTAGATTCAATTCACATACAATTATCTTTTTAAAATTACTTAATATTTCATCTACGTTTTCTGGCAAAGGATTGATATAATTGAACTGGGCCAGACTAACCTTCCTGTTTTCATCCTGTAGCTCATTTACTGCCGAAACCAGTGCGCCATAGGTTCCACCCCACCCTACAACGAGCAAATCTCCTTTTTCCCTGCCAATAACTTTTTGTTTTGGAATTCTGTTAGCTACCCTTTCCACCTTTTCTGCTCTTGTTAAACACATTATTTCATGATTTATCGGATCATGTGAGACTTCACCTGTTACATCAGTCTTTTCAAGTCCGCCCACTCTGTGCCTGAGGCCCTCCTGTCCGGGTAAGGCCCAGTAGCGGGCAAGCCTTTGCGGATCACGGTTATATGGATGATAGTAAGGATCATTATCTTCAACTAAAGGAGGGTAAATTGCAGGTAAGTCACTTACTTTTGGAATCTGCCACAATTCCGAACCATTTGCTAAATAGCCATCTGTAAGGAGAATAACAGGAGTCATATGTTCGATTGACAATCTTGCAGCTTCATATGCAAAATCAAAGCAATTCGCTGGTGTGGAAGCTGCCAGTACTATACATGGACTTTCACCATGTCTTCCGTACAGTGCCTGCAACAAATCGGCTTGCTCTGTTTTAGTAGGTAATCCTGTCGATGGCCCTCCTCTTTGTACATTTACCACTACAAGCGGTAATTCTGTAATTACTGCCAGGCCAATACCCTCTCCTTTTAATGCAAGTCCGGGACCAGAAGTAGTTGTAACACCTAATCTTCCTGTAAAGGACGCTCCTATAGAAGCACATACGCTGGCAATTTCATCCTCACCCTGAAATGCTATGGCATCAAGGTGTTTCATTTTTGCTATTTCCTGCAATATTTCCGATGCAGGTGTAATGGGATATGAACCCAGGAACAGCTTTCGTCCTGAACGTTCTGCTGCAGCAAGAAGGCCCCATGCTGTAGCAATATTACCTGTTATGTTTCGAAATAAACCCTTTCCTTTTTCAGCAGGAAGTACTTCAAATCTGGTGGCAATAGCCTCAATGGTCTCAGCATAATTATATCCTGCATATAATGCTGCAATATTAGCTTTTACCAGGTTAGGTTTTTTGAAAAACTTACCTCTTAAAAATGATTCACCTATTTTGATATCACGATTGAACAGCCAGTATAACACACCTGCAACAAACTGGTTCTTTGTCTTATCAGCAGTTATATTATCCAGTCCGAATTCTTTCACAGTTGAACGGGTTAAATTTGTGATTGGAGCCTTAATTATGTTAAATCCTTCAAGGCTCCCGTCATTTAAGGGATCCTCAATATATCCTGCTTTTTTATAGTGCTTACTATCAAAATTGTCAATATCAATAATAATTGTTGCATTTGGTTTAATCCATCTCAGATTAGCTTTTAATGCTGCAGGATTCATAGCAACCAAAACATCAGCTTTATCACCAGGTGTCTGAACTTCCTTATGTCCGATATGAACCTGGAATCCAGATACTCCGGCAATAGTGCCTTCCGGGGCCCTTATTTCAGAAGGATAGTCAGGAAATGTTGATAAGTCTAATCCTAAAAACGCAGAAGAATCAGAGAATTGTGAACCTGTAAGCTGCATACCATCACCTGAATCACCGGCAAATTTCACTACGACCTCATCAAGCTCAATAATTTTAGCTTCCTTTTTCATTGACTTTAAAATAATGCCGGAAAATTATTGTAAATATTATTTTTGATGCTGAAAGACAACAATTTACGATAATAATCCAACTTTAGATTGAAATAATTAATAAAGTAATAAACAGAAATTAACATCTGATTATTAATTAACACTAATTTACGTAAAAAGTTTAATTCAGGCCCGCCTCTTTTCATTTGATAATCCAAAATTATTGAAAATTTTTATAACCCTGGCAGAATCATGGTAAGAATATATTCACAACAGGGTTGAAGATGCTTTCTGCTGTTCACCCATCCAGTAAATTTAAAAAAATGGCCGGCGTCAACTCCATAGGTTCAATCTTCCTATTTCAATTTCTTCTTCAAAAAATAACCTGGAGATTTCTTTAAAATAATCGGTGTAATCAGATATATAAAACTTATTATTTATCTTATTATTTTTATTTAACAAAGATTTTTCAATTAATATATTTCTTACATAGCTGGCAACTATTTTAGAAGAATCAACAACCTCAACTTTGAAATTATAAAATTTGTTAATCTGATTTTTTATTATTGGATAATGAGTGCATCCTAAAATTAATGTATCAATATCTTTTAACTCATTTTTGGAGAGGTATGACCTTATTATTGCATTACTGATATCATCAAAAATAAAACCCTCTTCAATCATAGGTACAAAAAGTGGTGTTGGTAATGATGAAACCTTAATATTATTATTTAATCCAGTAATCTTTTTAATATATGTGCCGCTATTGATAGTAGCCTTAGTGCCGATTACACCTACTTTTTTTACATATAAATTATTTACTACAAAATCAATTACCGGATTAATTACATCTACAACAATGGCCCTGTTATTGACCAATTCAATTATGCTTTCGTATGCTACTGCTGAAGCAGAGTTACATGCTATAACTATTATTTTACATTCCCTGGAGAGTAAATATTCTGTTATTTTCCTTGAATAATATTCTATTGTTTCTTTTGATTTATCACCATAGGGTAAATGGGCAGTATCACCAAAATATATAAGATTTTCATCAGGTAAGACTTGTCTTATAGCATTGGCAACTGTAAGTCCCCCTACTCCCGAATCAAATATACCGACGGGTTGTTCAGATTTTTTGCTCATAATATTGCCATAGTCTTATACAAATAAAAAGCCAGCACATATATGAGCTGGCTCCCATAAAATATCTTTTTCAAACTTATTCCAATCCAAGTTTTTTCTTAACTAAAGGTAAAATATCCTCGGTATTATCAGATGCATATATAACTGCTCCTGTGCCCATATCAAATACATAAGTAAATCCATTTTCCTCCGCAACTTCATTTACGGCGTTAAAAGCTTTTTCCTGAATAGGCTTTAATAATTCTGCTCTTTGTTTTGCCAAATCCTGCTCTGCTTCAACCTGAAAATTCTGAATTCTCTGTAAAATATCCTGAAGTTCATTTTCCTTTGTTTTCCTGATAAGGTCCGTCATCGTACCTACATTCTTCTGATAGTCATCCAGCTTCTTATTATATTCAACTTCCAATTCTTCAAGCGTATTCTCAAATTGCCTGGCAATTTCCTGGAGCTTTTTCTGGGCTGTATCTCTTTCCGGCATGGCAGTAAACAACTCCTGGCTATTAATATGACCTAATTTGATTTGAGCCCCGGTTGTTAATAAATAACCAAATAAGAATGCAAAAGACAAGTACCAAAATTTTAATAGATTCTTCATTTCAAATAATTAATTTAAACACTGCCACAAATGTAAGAAATTAATTTTTATAACCTAACTTTTCAAGTACTTCATCACTTACATCGTATCTTGGATTTGTGTAAAGCATTGTCGGCCCACTGGACGTATCAAAGATAACTGCATAGCCGCCCTCAGTAGCAATGTCTTTCACGGCGTTATAAATTTCATCCTGGATAGGCTTGATTAGCTCCTGCCGTTTTTTAAAAAGCGCCCCTTCCTGGCCAAAGTAATTTTTTTGTAATTCTTTGACTTCTTTTTCTTTACTAATAATCTGATCTTCTCTTTTTCTCCGCATCTCATCAGTAAGCAAGACTTTTTCTGCCTGGTAATCTTTGTACATCTGTTCTATTTCTGAATACTTTGTCTCAATTTCCTTTTGCCATTCTTCAGATATAATATCCAGTTTATCTTTTGCAGCCTTATATGAAGGAATATTATTAAGAATATATTCGGTATCTACAAGTGCATACTTCTGCGCCGATGTAATACCTGCCATAACTATTAATACAGTAAGTATAATTACAAATTTTCTCATGACTCAAAATTTAAAGTTAGTAACATAATATTTTATTAAAGATAACATCAAATATAGTACCAAATAGTTTAAATAAAGTGAACGCTTTCTAAAAATGGGGATTCTAATATACTGATGCACTAAAATATTCTATTTATATGTTTACATTCTTAAAACTGCTGGCCCAGGACAAAATGGAATTCGCTACCATTAGCACCGGTCTGCCCTGCCAGGGGATCAAATCCATATCCCCAGTCTATCCCAAGAAGACCAAACATTGGTAAAAATACTCTAACACCTACTCCTGCAGATCTTTTAATATGGAAAGGTTTAAATTCACTGATAGATTTCCATGCATTTCCTCCTTCAATAAAAGTAAGTGCATATATTGTTGCTGAAGGATTTAATGATAAAGGATAACGTAATTCTACAGTATACTTGTCATATACATTGCCATCATAAAATCTCCTGGTTTGTCCATCAGTTTCCACAACAGTTTGCGGGGTTAATTGTGCATCAGGATATCCACGTATAGAAACAATATCAGACCCAAAGATATAATTCGTTGCATACATAGGATTGCCTCCTACTTCAAATTTTTCGAAAGGTGAAGGTCCGATATCTTTATTATAATGTCCCAAATATCCATATTCTGCTTTGGCAGCCAGAATTAAATTTCCTATTATACTTGTGTACCAGGCACTTTTAAATGTCCACTTATGAAATTCAACAAATTTATATTTCTCATTAAAAGACATTGTAGAATAATCTTTATTGCTAAACAGAGAATAAGGAGGAGTCAACTGTATCCCCAGATTGAAATTTGAACCTCTTCTTGGAAAAAGCATTTGATCCTGAGAACTTCTGGAAATAATTGTTTTCAAACTTATCAGATTAGAAAAACCATTAGTAAAAATAAACTGGCTGCTTATATAATTGCTTAAATGATATCTCTGATAACTAATCTCATTATAAATGGTAAAATAGTCATCAGGCCATTTAAGCCTTCTTCCTAAACCAACAGATGCTCCATAGACCTTAAAAAATATTGTATCATTAGCTATGTATCTCCCTTCCTGGTACATGGGCCGTTTACTAACTGTATGAGTCAATGAAACAGTGAATGAATTAGGTTTTTTACCGCCGAACCAGGGTTCAATAAATGATAAATTATAAGCTTTGAATGCTTTAGAACTCACCTGGGCTCTCACAGAAAGGGTTTGTCCATCGCCGGTAGGAACAGGCCTCCATGCCTTTCCATTAAACAGGTTCCTGGCTGAAAAATTTGAAAATCTTATTCCAACAGTTCCTATAAATCCCAGTCCTCCAAAACCGCCCGATAATTCAAGCTGGTCATTAGCCCTTTCTTCAAGCTGGTATTCCAAATCCACTGTACCGTCAGCCTGGTTGGGAATTGGATTGGGATTTATATTCTCAGGATTAAAGTGGCCAAGGGTTGCTAATTCACGAACTGACCTTATGATGTCTGATTTGCTGAAAAGCTCTCCCGGGCGGGTTCTTAGTTCTCTCCTTACAACATGTTCATTTGTTTTTGTATTTCCCTTTATGACAATTTTGTTTATTGAAGCCTGTTTCCCCTCGTATACCCTCATTTCAAGATCTATTGAATCGTTTTCAATTCTCACTTCAACCGGAGAAACAGAGAAAAAAAGGTATCCGTTATCGAGATAAAGAGATGATACTGCATCTTCATCAATTCTTAACCTTTCATCCAGCAAAGTTTTGTTGTAGACATCCCCCTTTTTTACACCCAATACCCTATTTAAAATTTCTGAAGGATATTTCGTGTTTCCTATCCATACAACCTTCCTGATAAAATACTTTTGTCCCTCTTCTAACTTAATTACCAGCGCTATTCTTTTATCATTGACTTTAGTTATTCTTTCTCCCAGCAATTTAGCATCTCTGTAACCGTTCTCATTATAAAAATCTATCAATTTCTCCTTGTCTTCCTTAAATGAAGCATTTATAAATTTTGAAGCTTTGAAGATATTCAGATTCCTCTTCTTGGTTTTTTTCATGACTTTTCTCAGGCGTTTGTCAGAATATACTTTATTGCCGTCGAATACAATATCATCAATTTTGACTCTTTTATTTTTTTCAACGTATATATTTAAAACAACCTGATTTATAGTACTTGTATCAACTTTTTGCACAATCTCCACATCAACATTCATGAATCCTTTATCTATGTAATGCTTTTCAATAATTGTCTTAGTGTTATTAATTATGTTGTCAGTCATCTGACTACCGGGCCTGAGATTTATTTTTTCTTTTAAATCAGAGGATTCAGATTTGTTAACACCAATTATAGTTAACTTCGATAATCTTGGTTGTTCCTTAAGATATATTTCCAGGAAGACTTTACCATCTTTTATTCTTTTTGCTAATATTTTTACATCTGAAAATAATCCATACTTCCAGAATTTATCTATAGCAGCAGATATTTCATCTCCGGGAATATTTATTCTTTGGCCGACTTTTAATCCTGAAATATTTATTAATACATTTGGCTGGAGGTATCTTACACCAGTAACGGTAATTGAATCAATCTCCAATTCCTTCGGTTTGAAATAATCTACAACGGATAAACTGTTGAAGTCCCTGTCCTGTCCATAAATACCTCCACTGATGAATAATATAATTATTACTGTAAAAATGCTTTTCATCCCTTATTCAGCTATTAAAATTCTTAATTTGTGAACTTATTTTACCAAATCTTCTTTCTCGCTTCTGATAGCTTAATATTGCCTCATACAGGTGTTCTCTCCTAAAATCGGGCCAAAGTGTATCAGAAAAGTATAATTCGGAATATGCTATCTGCCATAGCAGAAAATTGCTTATTCTGTACTCACCGCTAGTTCTTATCAATAATTCCGGTTCAGGGAATCCGGCAGTATTCAGAAATTTTTCAAACATACTACTGTTAATATTTTCAGCTTTTAATTCTCCTTTTTCAACTTTTGCTGCTATTTGCTTAACAGCATTTGTAATTTCCCATCTGGAGCTATAACTTAATGCCAGTACCAGTACTAAACCTGTATTATCCTTAGTATCGACTATAGCCTTTTTCAAATATTTTCCAACATTTTTTGGGAGACTATCAATATCTCCAATTGCTGTCAAACGAACATTATTTTCCTGCAGGGTTTTAGTTTCTTTATTTATAGTAGAAACAAGCAGTGACATTAGTGCATCTATTTCAGTAGGCGGACGCATCCAGTTTTCAGTTGAAAAAGCATATAATGTAAGGTAACCTATCCCGAGTTCTGCTGCTGCTTCAACAGTATCTCTGACAGCAGCGACACCATTCTGATGTCCGAAAACTCTGTTATTACCTCTTTTTTGCGCCCATCTTCCATTACCATCCATTATTATTGCAATGTGCTGAGGTAGTTTTTCGGGATTTATTTGTTCTTTGAGGTTCATCAATTCATAATATTATTCATCATAAGCCGGACAATCAATCGTATAATTAAAAAATCTATAAGTGACAAAAATACCTAAAAATGAGTACCAATCATTATTATGAATTATAGAATTAATATTAGTCGCGTTCTCGGTGCCATCAATTAAATCGTTAAAAGTCTTGCGAAAGCTCCATTCAAAACCTGTACATATCGTATTTGTAACATTTAGCTTAAATCCTATACCAAAGGGTATTGTAATAGGAATATTACTAACTGATAAATAACCTATTCCACCGCTTATATAAGTTGTATAGTCCCATTTCTTAACCGTAGGGACATACGGGAAAAAATTAAATTCTATCTGGCATGCCGCATCAAAAATATTATTATTAAATGCTTTTGAAGGAGTAATAACATGAACCACGTCGGAAAAATCATTCGGGTCACCTGATAAACTTGTAAAATAACCATTTAGCCGAAATGCATACCTTTTATTGATATTATATCTGAAAATACCCCCTATAGCTAATCCTGGCGAATAGAAAAGCCTGTCAGGATTAATGTCTCCATAATAATATGAAGTACCGGCAAAAATACCTATGTTATCTTTTCTTTGAGCTTCAATTAGAGTAAAAGAAAAAACAAAAATCAATAAAACGAATATATTCTTCACTTAATAACTAATTAATATCCGGATATTGTTAAAGACTAATTAAAATAACGAAAATAAAATGTTTTTAGCGCGCAATATCAGAATTTTTCCTAAAAAATCATAAAAAAAGTTAAGTTCCTTTAATAATGATTCTTTAGAAAATCATCTTCTTCTTGTTCTTATTCTTACCCGATATCTGTCTAAAAATAAGGGAAGTCCGCGGCGGGAGGTTTTGATTCTGTAATTAAGATTTAATGCAGAAATCCAGTATATATCATTATGTTTTGAATCCGGTGTCTTAACTCCGTCAATATAATCACAGAAAGTATATCTGCCCCCTATTTCATAACCTATTATCCACTTATCGCTAATGACATATTTTAATCCTAACCCAAGTGGAAATGACGGTATTATTTTATTCTTGTCATTATATATATCTGTTGCCCTTGGCTCTATCTGGATGTCATTCCAGTACTTGGCAAGTCCGATACCACCGAATACATATGCACTTATAGTAGAATAATTATTCAGCATACCGCGACGGTTGAACATTGCTGCTGATCGCCACCTTCTCGTATCCTGAATAAAATAATATTCAAAATTGCCTGATATCTCAACCAGATGAGTCTTTGAAAGAAATTGCCTGTGTTCATTTCTGGATCCCTCAAAATCTTCTGTTTTCCCGTAACCATATATTAATGCCAGTTTTGCAGAATACTGCGGGTTTATTTTAAATCTTGCTGCTGTGTAAATTGAAGGCCTGGTATCTCTGAATGTTATATCCTCGATAAATAATAAACTTGCATCAATCCTGCCTCCCAGATCAGTAAAAAGATTTGTTGTTCCTATACCAACTACTGCTTCATATCTTTTTAATTTCCATCTTTGCGAATATATTGTTGAGGATATAAGTAAGGTGGCCAATAACAGGAACGATATTCTTTTCATTGTAAATATTTTAAACTTTTGTAAAAATAATCATTTATTGGCAACTATTAAATTTACAAAAAAATGCATTGCTGACAAAGCATAAGCTGGTTTAATTTCTTTTATCCACACCCCACATCAGTTTGTTTCTAATTGTTGTATAAAAATTATTATTTGGTAACTGAAGCATTTTTAATTTAAAATCAGCTTTATATAATTTTAATTTAACTGAACTGTCTATTAATCTGGTCCTGTTATCTGCAGTAACAAAAAATTTTTCCTTCCTTTTGCGGACTTTCAAAGTTATAACAACACTGTCCGGAACTACTATGGGCCTGACAGTCAGATTATGAGATGCTATGGGAGCAATGATAAAATTACTTGAATCTGGCAGGAGTATGGGCCCTCCAACACTCAATGAATATGCAGTTGACCCTGTGGGTGTTGATATAATTAGACCATCAGTCCAATAAGTGTTAAAAAACTCATCATTTAAAAATGCATCGATTGTGATCATCGATGATTCCTTTTTCTGAATAGTAATTTCATTTAATGCAAAATTAAGATCTCCGAATATGCTCTTTTTTGTGTCTAATTTAATTAAAGCCCTGTTTTCTATTTTATACTCTTTTTCAAATATTGCTTTAAAAGCTGACGATATTTCTTCCTTGGCTATATTTGCCAGAAAACCTAATCGCCCCGAATTAAGCCCGATAATTGGTATATTATGATTCCTTACAAAAGGTATTGTTTCTAAAAATGTACCATCACCGCCGATGCTTATCATAAAATCTATATCATCCCTGATATCATCCTGGTTTTCAAATATATCGTTATGTTCAGGTTCAATCCCAGTCTTCTTCCTGATAAACTCCAAAAATGGTTTATACACATTTACTTTAACTTTATTCTGATGAAGTTTTTCAAATAGCTCCTTAATATAAGGTTTGAATCCCGGATTAAAAGTCTTGCCATATATGGTGATTTTCATGTGCGGGAAAATTTGTTTTATAAAGTCAATTAAGAGGCTTTTAACAGAAAATAATTATCTTTTTAGTAATATTTCTTATTTATTGATGAACTTCGGTGGCAAAATTAACTATTAAATACTCAGATACTTCATGAATTGTTCATATCTGTTCTCGTAAAGGCTGTCAAGATCATTCTCATCCATAAAGGAAGCTTTAATAATATAGTTATATCTGTTAAAGGTTTGAATTATTGAGGTAAGCTCTTTTCTGTTTATTTTTATACTAACTTCCATTTTCATGGAATTTGAATGGGAATTAACATACAGGCTTAATATTTTGGCATCATTACCTTCAATAATTTGTGCAATTTCAGATAAAGAATAATCATTGACATTTATTTCAAGTACAATAATACCCCCTGGCTGTTTCAGTGCTGACAAATCTCCAAAATAATGAATTAAGTGATTCATTGTAATAAGCCCCTGGTAATGATTATTATGATCTAAAACCGGGACAACAGACAAATTTAAACGGGAAGCTATTTCTATAACTTCAAATATGTGCTGATCAAGTGTAACATAAGGACTAAAAAGTGACAGACTATGGTTACCTATAGGTTCTTCTGCCATATTTAAATCATATATATCTTTATCTGATATTAATCCCAGAAAATCTTTATTATTGACTATTGGTAAATGTGAAATGCGAAAAATATCCATCCAGTACAATGCCTTTTGGCCACTATCTGACGTTCTTAATGCAGGTATCACATCTGATATTAAATCCTTTGCTAACATTTATAGTTTTTAAAATACTGTTAATTTTACAATTTAATTAATATTAAATACTATCTTCTAAAACTTAACTTATGACAAGATTAAGTGTAAATATAAACAAAATTGCAACATTAAGGAATGCCCGGGGTGGAAATATTCCAAATGTTCTGAAAGTTGCTGTTGATTGTCAAAAATTTGGTGCTCAGGGTATAACTGTTCACCCCAGGCCAGATGAGAGACATATACGGTATCAGGATGTAAGAGATATAAAACCGTTAATTACATCAGAATTTAATATCGAAGGTTATCCTTCCCTGAAATTTATAGATCTTGTCCTGGAGGTAAAACCGGATCAGGTAACCCTGGTTCCTGACCCACCGGAGGCATTAACTTCTAACCAGGGATGGGATATTATTAAGAACTTATCATTTCTTAAAGAAATAGTTACTGATCTCAGGAAGGCAGGAATAAGGACATCTCTTTTTTTAGATACAGACCTTAAAAATATTGAGAATTCCGTTAAAACAGGAACAGACAGAATTGAATTATATACTGAACCCTATGCAAAAAAATTTTCAAATAACAGGGAAAAAGCTATTGCCCCTTTTATAAAAGCAGCAATAGCAGCTAATAATATTGGATTAGAACTAAATGCCGGACATGATCTTAACCTCGAGAACCTGAAATATTTTTATGATAATATAACCGGATTACTGGAAGTCTCAATTGGCCATGCATTAATTTCCGATGCCCTGTATTTTGGTCTGGAAAAAACTATACAGTTATATCTGGATCAGCTGAAATAGTTGATTTAATTGCTAAAATTAGTTAAGATATTATTATTGTTGATTATGAAATATAAGTTAATTTTAAATTACTAAACTAAAGTACAAATCTTATTATGAATCGTTTATATCCATTAAAGTTTATTCCTCAGTATAAAGATAAAATATGGGGCGGGAAAAAATTAAGAGAGATACTCGGCAAAAAGGATGCTTCTGATAAAGCAGGCGAAAGCTGGGAAATATCAGGTGTGCAGGGCAATATATCTGTTGTTGAAAACGGATTTCTGGCTGGCAATAATTTGCAGGAAATAATTGAAGTTTATATGGGCGATTTAGTAGGAGATAAAATATATGACAAGTTTGGTATTGAATTTCCACTCTTAATAAAATTTATCGATGCCACAGAGCAACTGTCTATACAGGTACATCCTAACGACGAAATGGCTTTAAAAAGACATTCTTCATTTGGAAAAACAGAAATGTGGTACATTATTCAGGCTGAAAAAAATTCGGAGCTAATTGTAGGTTTTAATAGTAAAATTGAGAAAAATACTTATGTGCATCATCTTGAAAACAAGACTCTTACAGAAATATTAAACTACGTGAAAGTTAAAGCCGGAGATGTTGTATTTCTACCTGCCGGCAGGATACATGCTATTGGAGCCGGAATTTTACTGGCTGAAATACAGCAAACATCAGATGTTACTTATAGAATATATGATTTTAACCGGTTAGATTCTGACGGCAATCCAAGAGAGCTACATACTGATTTAGCTTTGGATGCTATTGATTATGGTTTTGACGACAGTTATAAAATAAATTATTTTAATAAGGCAAACGAATCATCAGAACTTGTAAGGTGTAAATATTTTACTGCCAATATGCTGTATTTTAATATTCCAGTTGACAAAGATTATCTGCAATTAGATTCGTTTGTAATTTATATGTGCATTGACGGAGAATTTGTAATTGAATATTATAATAACGAGACCATAAATGTAAGCAAAGGGGAATCATTAATAATACCGGCGGAATTAAAAAATATACGTCTTAATCCTGTTTCCGAGACTAAAATTTTAGAAATTTATATTGACCGAAACCAAACAAGAGAAAGTCTGTTTTGAAATTTGGATCATTTTATTTACAGTCTTTCTTTCATATTTTTTCTTTCTTTATTATTTATGAAAAATATAGAAAAGAGCTTATTTATTAAAAGCAGCAGCACCCTGGAATCATGCCCAAAACCTGTTTATCCGGAATATGCGTTTATTGGAAGGTCAAATGTTGGGAAATCATCATTGCTGAATATGTTAACCAATATCAGAAATATGGCAAAAACTTCAAGTACACCGGGGAAGACTCAATTAATAAATCATTTTTTGATCAATAATGAATGGTATATGGTTGATTTGCCGGGCTATGGGTACATTGAGAAGGCCAAAAGGAAAAAAGATGATATTCTGATACTTATTACTGATTATATATTAAACAGAAAAAATCTAATCTGCTTATTCATATTACTTGACTGCCGGCATGATCCACAGAATATAGATTTGGAATTTATTAAATGGGCTGGTGTTAACAAAATACCATTTGTACTGTGCTTTACTAAAGCAGATAAAATATTAGTATCACTGCTTGATAAGAGAATGCAAAATTATAAGAAAGTACTACTGAAAAGCTGGCAGACCTTACCTGAAATTTTCATCACATCTTCTGTAAATAAAACAGGCAGGGAAGAAATATTGAATTTTATACTTGATACTAACAGTACTGTTAATATTTAAATGATTTTTTTGATTAATAATAGACAATATTTGGAAGTATATTTTTTACATTTACATTGATATAATGTCAGATAAAATACTCCTCAATAAATTAACTTTATGAAAATCAAAGCACCTATTAAATTTTTTGCCGGCAGAGCAACTACTTACCTTGCGGAAAAGATTATAAAAAGCTTTGGAGCCGAATTAGGCAAAACTTCGGTTTTAGAATTCAGTGACGGTGAATTTCAGCCATATTATGAAGAATCGGTGAGAGGATGCATAGTGTTTATTATTCAATCAACATTCCCTCCCAGTGATAACCTTATGGAACTTCTTTTAATGATTGATGCAGCTAAGAGAGCTTCTGCTTATGAAGTAGTTGCTGTTATACCATATTTAGGATATGCCAGACAGGATAGAAAAGATAAGCCCAGATGCGCGATTGGGGCAAAACTGGTTGCAGATCTGCTAACTGCTACAGGAGTTAACAGAGTTATGACTATGGATTTGCATGCCGATCAGATCCAGGGATTTTTTAATGTTCCTGTAGACCATTTGTATGCATCAACGTTGTTTGTCCCTTACATTAAAAGTCTTGAACTTGAAAACCTTATCATTGCAGCACCTGATATGGGAGGGACCAAGAGAGCCAATGCTTATGCAAGATTTCTCAAAACCGAGATGGTAATTTGTTACAAGCTTAGAAAGAAAGCCAACATCGTAGAAGAAATAAGAGTCATCGGTGATGTTAAAGATAAGGATATTGTGATTGTGGATGATATGATTGATACTGCCGGCACAATTTGTCTGGCAGCTAATTTAATGAAGAATGAAGGTGCAAGAAGCATACGCGTAGTAATAACTCATCCTGTATTATCAGGCCCCGCCTACGAAAGAATTGATAAATCTGCTATTACAGAGATATGCGTCACTGATTCAATTCCTTTGCGAGGACAAAGCGATAAAATAAAGGTAATCTCAATTGCAGATCTTTTCGCTGATGTTATTAATAAAGTATATAAATATAAATCAATAAGTACAAAATTTATTGTTTAATTATTATATTTGCACTCCTTTTTAAAATAACATTATTACATATACTGTTTTAAAATCAACAATATTAAATATTCAATAGGTTATATACATTTTATATATATTAAAAATCAGCTAAGATGAGATTACTGGAAATAAAGGGAACCTTAAGAAAAGATACAGGAAAAAAATATACTAAAAAACTAAGAGAAGAAGGATATGTACCATGTGTATTATATGGCGGAGAAAAAAATATTCATTTTACAGCACCGGAGAACAGCTTTAAAGATTTGGTTTATACCCATCATGTTCATATTATAAATTTAGTTTTGGAAAGCACCAGTTTTAAAGCTATATTACGTGATATACAATTTCACCCTGTAACTGACAAAATACAACATATCGATTTTGTTGAAGTTTTCGATGATCTGCCTACAGTTGTTAACATCCCCATAGAGCTTACAGGTAGTTCAATTGGGTTAAAGAACGGGGGGAAAATCAGGCAAAGAAGAAGAAGTCTTAAGGTCAAAGGTCTTATAAAAGATATGCCAGACACGTTGGAAATAGATATGACAGATATTGATATAGGCGAATATATAAAAATTGGGGATTTAATGTATGATAATCTTGAGATTTTGACTCCTGCAAGAGTTATGGTAGTAGGTGTTGTATCATCAAGGGTTGCTGCCAGGAGCTTAATAGAAGCTGAAGAAGAAGCTGCAGCTGCTGCAGCTGCAAGAGCTGAAGAGGAAGGAGTAGAAGAAGCTAAAGAAGAAAAAGCCGAAGTGGCTGGAGAAGCTGCTGAAGAAGCTCCGGCCGGTGAAGATAAACAGCCTGAAGCTGCTTCAAAAAAAGAAACTAAAGAATAGTCTTATAGTAATATTTTAAAAATTGAATTTTCTGATCGTTGGTCTGGGTAACTTTGGCACAGATTATCAAGATACTAGGCATAATATAGGTTTCAAAATATTAGATACCTTTGCCAGGACTTCCGGTGTCAGATTCAGAGATAAACGTTATGGTTTTGTTGCAGAATATAATTATACCAGGCACCTTTTCGTTCTTCTTAAACCCAGTACTTATGTTAACCGTAGCGGACGGGCAGTTAATTATTGGCTGCAAAAAGCCGGTGTGGCTATTGAAAACCTGCTTGTTATTGTTGATGATATCGCACTTCCCTTTGGAACCTTAAGACTTAAATCCAAGGGGGGCGACGGAGGTCATAACGGATTATTTAATATATCCCAGATATTAGGTCATCAAAACTATGCAAGATTAAGATTTGGAATTGGTAATATTTATGATTACGGTAATCAGGTTAATTATGTTTTGGGGAAATGGAGTGATGAGGAAGAAAAAGCCCTGCCGGAGAGAATATCAATATGTCATGATATAATCATAAGCTTTGGAATAAATGGAATAGAAAGAACCATGAATAACTTTAATAATATATGATCCTGTAAGAAGTATATCTCACCATATAATACATATATCGCGGACTATCAGATTTTATTAATATCTTATCCTTAAATATATTCAATTAATAAATAATTGTCTTTGCAAATTGAACAAAGACAGCAGTTTAATGTTTAGTTAATAGTATTGAAAGATAACTAAATATATTTGAGGTATGTTAAATTCAAAAGTTAAAATTGATAATGCTCCGGGCAGAAATACTGATAAGATAAATCTCAATGATAAAAATGGCACATTTAAATTCGGCTCTTTTTATTTTGATTATAATTCTCATTTTTTAAAATCCCCAACCATTGAAAGGCGGTTAACAAAAAAAGAAGCAGATGTTCTTAAATTGTTATGTATAAATAAGAATAATATTTTAAGGCGAGATATAGCACTCACAATAATCTGGGGAAAAGACGATTACTTTATGGGTCGCAGTATGGATGTTTATATTACTAAACTACGAAAGTTCCTCAGAGAGGATCCTTCTGTTTCTATAACCAATATTCACAATGTTGGATTTATGTTAGAGGTAAAAGAATGAAATTGTTACTGTTTATAGCTTCCTGATAATTAGTTTTCCGGTATATAAGTACTTATAGTCATTGGTAAATAATTTATAAAAATATGTACCGGGCTTTAGTTTATTTCTGCCTAAAATAAATTTATTTGATAAAATATTTGAATATTGAAAAATTTTTATCCCGTTAATATCTATAATTTCCAATGTATATGGTTGCTTTACCTCCTCAGGGATTGAAATTATTGTATAATTATCAAATGGATTTGGTCTAATAGATATATTTTTCTGTTTACAAATGTCTGATTTTTCCATACTTCTGAGAATTTAAGTCTGAAATATTTACATTATCACATTAGTTATCTCCCAAATTCTATGCCAATCTTATTATTATATCGTTAGTTAGCTGGAGATGCTATTTACAAGATGGAGGTAATTGAAGAATGGTTGCGTCTGTTTGATCAGTAATTCAAAAACTCAATTTATATACTGGTGAATTAATCTTAGCAATGGATCAATCTTCACAGGTTTGCATATATAAGCATCACATCCTGCTTTTATACATTCGTCCTCATCAACTGACATTGCATAGGCAGTATGAGCAATGATGGGTAAAGATTTTCTGAATTTTCTTATTTGCTTTGTTGCTTCCAGTCCGTTTATTCCGGGTAGTTTAATATCCATCAGGATTAAGTCTATTTTGGAGTTATTTTTACATATATTTATTGCTTCTGCCCCGTCTTTTGCACGAATTACTGCTGCACTTGTTGGTCTTAACAGAGTATCAATAAATGTGAAGTTTGTATCTTCGTCTTCAGCAATTAATATTGTTTTTCCCTTCCAGTTAAGTTTGTTTTTATTCGCGGGCTTACTGCTTTTCTTTGTTGTTATCCCTGGCATGTATGGTACTCTAAAATAGAATGTGGATCCCTTATTAATATCCGACTCCACCCAGATCGTCCCCTTAAGTTTGTCCACCAGTCCTTTTGATATAGATAATCCCAGTCCGGTCCCACTATATAGTCTGTTAAATGAGGTACTTACCTGTCTGAATCTATCAAAAATGACATTTTGCTCAAATTCAGTTAATCCAATACCTGTATCCTTTACATAGAAAATTATATTCTTAAAATCTTCAATCTCATATCCAATATCAATACTTCCCTTTTCAGTAAATTTATATGCATTTGAAAGCAAATTAGTTAAAATTTGTTCAATTCTTACATTATCAGAATGAATGTAAGACTTTTCCATGGGCAATCCATAGTGAAGGTTTATTTCAATTGGTTTATTGTCTTGTTTCTTAAGAGTCTTGAAATAAAGTGCAAGCTGATTTATCAATTCATTTAATGAGAAGTTCTTATTTACAATAGTTATCTGGTCTGCCTCAATTTTAGAAATATCAATTATATCGGAAATAATTTGAAGGAGTTGCCTGCTCTTTGCATTTATAATATCAATAAATGTTTCCTTTCTCTTCTTATCGATTTTTCTTGATTTGAGCAAATTGGCAAATCCAAGAATAGCATTCATGGGCGTTCTTATTTCATGACTCATATTTGCCAGAAAAGCTGATTTAAGCTTATCACTTTCTTCTGCTTTTTCTTTGGCTAGTTTCAATTGACGTTCATAGTTTTTACGTTCAGTAATATCTTCGAATGTACCGTCATAATAAACAATTTTTCCATTAACATCGCGAATAGCCTTTGCGCCTTCACGCACATAAATTACGGAGCCATCTTTCCTTACCCAGGCACTCTCAAGGCCGATAACTATGCCCTCCCTTTCTATACGTTTACGGAAATCCTTACGTGAAAACCTGGACTCAAAACCATTCTGCTCCAGGTTACGTTTAGCTAATTCTCTGAAAGATTTATAGCCAAGCATACGCACTGCAGCCTGATTTGCCATAATTATTTTTCCGTCAGGCGTCGTTCTGTAAATACCTATTGTAGCACTCTCGTACAGGCTCCTGAAACGCTCTTCACTTTGAACTAATGCTTTCTCCGCTTGTTTTCTTGCTGTTATATCAACTAATGATGCAATCCATTCATTTGAACCTGGTAGAAATCCAACCTTAACATATACATCTTTTTTATTATTGAATTTATCTTTAAACCTAAACTCATATTCTTCAGGAGGATCACCTGTACCTTTAATTCTTTGATTCCTTATATTTCTGCATCTTTCTATATCTTCTTCAGCCGTTAAGTCCGACCATCTTAATTTGCCTTCAATTTCTTCTTTTGTAAATCCCGACAGTTCTTCAAATTTCGAATTACACAGTAAAATTTTACCGGGTCCGTCTAACAGACATGTTGCTGTACCGGTATTATTAAAAAGACTTAAATATCTGTTATGACTTTCTTTAAGTTCCTCATTTATAAAATGAATCCTGTCATTAATATCCCGCAGTTTTTTGTTTAATTCAATTAGTAATTTTTCTCCTTTAACTTTCTCTGTAATATCCATAAACATACCCGAAATTTCATCACCGTCCAACACAGCGCTTAGGCTTACCACAACTGTTTCACCTGAATTTGTAAGAAACTCAACATATAAATCATTTAATGATTTATGTTTCTTTAACAGTTCAACAAGTCCTTCTCTTTTTGAGGGATCCAGGTAATGCTTTAAAACGCTGCTCCCGATAAGTTCTTCCCTGGATTTGAATTTAAATATATTTACGGCAGCGTCATTCACAAAAAGAATTTCTCCCTTAATATTAGTTTTGAATACCCCTAATTGTGAATTATCTATAAATTTCCGGTAAGTATCCTCACTTTTCTTCAATTTCTCGTTTTCCATTAAAATATCTTCATATTTTCTTCTTTTCCCCATATGTATTATTAATCATTAGTTACTGACAATAATCTAATTTAATAAAAAAATAAATGTAAATAATCGCCATATCTTATTTTTCAAACATAAAATTAATTTCGTATTCAAATTACTGCAAAACTATTGCGATCTCATAACTAAATTCTCTTTTATAAAATTATCATATTTCTGTTCAGATGATAATGTCCTGTTTACCTTAAATATTAAACTTTTTTTTTTAATCATTCATTATAAATTGTTTATCTTTAGCAAAAAGGATCACTGAGTACAATATTGTGACCTATTAATGACAATAATATTCAATATAATAACCTCAAAAATTAATATACTATGAAAAAGCTATTAGGTTTGCTATTCATCGCATCAATGTTAATTTTCTTTTCATGTGGAGGAGGGAAAACTGGCAGTGAAGAAGAAAGTTCAAAAGAAGCCAGGTCAAAGAAAATAAAAGGAGGAGATGCCGAATTAATATCAACCTGTGATGAATTTCTGGATCATTATGAAGAATGGGTTGATTTATATATTAAAGCCTTAAAAGAATACAAAGAGAATCCTTTTGATTCTGAAACAGTGAAAAAGTATAGCGAAGCAATGTCAGAAGCATCAGTCTGGGCGCAGGACTGGACAAAAATGCATGTATGTGCGATGAAGGAGAAGTACCAGAAAAGATTTGAGGAAATAGCTGACAAGGCAACCAAGGCACTTGAAGAGATTGGAGCTGAATAGAGCATAAAAAAATATTTTTTTATTTTTATTTAATAATGGAGCTAAATCTAAGAGCTCCATTTTTAATTTTTCCTTAATTCAATATATTATGAAAAACAGAACAAGTTTTCCAAAGGTATTTTGGATAGCAAACTGTATAGAAGTTTTTGAAAGGTTTGCCTATTATGGAATCTTTATGGGATTTCTAATGTATATGGAATCACTTGGATACTCTAGGGACCAGTCCGGAAATATTCAGGGTCTTTTTCTGTTTGTTTCATACTTTATACCTGTTTTCAGCGGGACCTTTGCGGACAGGTTCGGATTCAAAAGGGTATTAATAATATCATATCTGGCTTATATACCATCTGTTTTATTACTTCTTATAGCAGATTCATACAGTGAAATTATGCTTACCATGCTAAGTATTGGATTTGCAGCTGGAATATTTAAACCACTAATTTCAGGCACAGTTCGTCTAACAACCGATTCATCAAATAAAACTATTGGTTTTGGCATATTTTATCTTATGGTTAATGTAGGGGCTTCATTCGGCCCTATAGTAGCCGGCAAGCTACGTGCTATTTCATGGAATTATGCCTTTTTAATGGCTGGCATTGCTATTTCTGTTATGTTTGTTATCACGCTTCTTCTATATAAAGAACCCGAAAAAGAAGTGTCTAAAGTTAGTATAGGCAAGAAGATAGTTGAAATTTTTTCAACTGTAGCTGATCTAAAGTATGCGGTTTTTCTTATTCTTCTGGGCCTGTTCTTCTGGTTGCCTTTCTGGGCTTTTTTCAACATCTGCCCTGCTTATGTCGACAAACATATCAACACAGTTCAATTGTATGAAGGAATTGAAAACATCTTTGGGGAATGGTTTGCCCATTTATTATCGCGGCAGGAGGAAGGAGTATGGCGTATTAACGGTGAGGCAATTGCGCATACAGGATGGATAATTCTAATTCTGCAATATTTTATTTCCAGAATTTTTGAAAGAAGACGCGCGCTTCCTTCCTTTGGCTTTGGAGTATTTGTCGCAGGGATAGGCTTTTTATTAATTGGTTTTTCAATAAATCTTGCGCCAGGCTTAGTTATCCTGGGTATCTTTATTTTTGCTGTTGGAGAAATGATATCCTCGCCCAGAATTCAGGAATATATAACCTGGATAGCACCTAAGGAAAAAGCAGGTTTATATATGGGGTCAAACTTTCTGGCAACATGTATTGGCGCGTTACTGAGCGGTCAATATACAAAGCTCTTTGGCTACTTTGAAAATAAGTATAATCCTGAATATGTCTGGTATGTATTAGGTGCTCATTGCATAATTGGTGTTATAGTCTTTTTTATGTTTGTGAAAATTGCAGGCGAATTCAGAGAAATGGAAAAATAAAATATTCTATATCTACAGGGCAATCAATATTAGTTCATTTACCTTTAATAAACATTTTTACTATTACAGATAATATAACTATTAAAGCAAAAAATCGTGCTATACGGGCTATGTAATCTCCATGCCTTACGTAAAAGGTAACTTTATCATTAGAGTTAATTGTACCTTTAATTGAATCACGCTTCCACCACCCCAGCTTTTTAAGAATTTCACCCCTCTGGTTTATAAAACATGATATTCCTGTGTTGGCAGAACGCGCTATGCTCCTGCGTGTTTCAATAGCACGAACACATGAAAAGGCATTATGCTGATGATAACCGGGAGTATCTCCCCACCATCCGTCATTAGTTAAAACAAATAAAAAATTAGCTCCGTTTTTTATATAATCTGTGACATATTCCCCGAAAACCGATTCCCAGCAGATTATAGGTCCGATTCTTAATGAATCCTGGGGCGATAAAAATGTGCCCCTGAAATCCTGTGTGCCCCAGCCCCGAAATGTGCCGCCAAGCCTTATTGTTAGTCCCTCTAAAAATTTTAAATATTTGGCATAGGGCATTTTCTCAACTCCTATAACTAATTGTGATTTAAAATAAAAAGGCACATAATCTGTAGAATCCAGCTGAATAGCTGCATTATAGCTATCATAATAGAGATTGGATTCCCGTAATTTTTTTGCTGTTGATGAAAGTTTTTCTCCCGGATTATATCTCCTGTAACATTGTATTCCAACAACATATTTTAATTTCGGGTACTTGCTTAAAAATCTCCTGATCATTCTGATGTCAGGCACACGCTCAATCTGATCTATCCAGATGCTGTTATTAATAGCTGTCTCAGGACCCACAACATAATCTGTGTTTTCATCAGTATATTTTTCCGCCAGATCAAGTTGAATGCGAGTTTGTACATAACTTGGTATTGCCACAAATTTCTGATAAGGATCAATATTTGGCTGAAGAATAACAATATTCTTAGGATTTGGCTTCTCCTTATATGTATAAAATTTTATTAAGGATATAAAAACAGGTAATAATATAATTACTCCGGCAATAATAATAACACCCCATATCTTTTTGAGACTTTGTTTATTTATAAATGCTTTAATAATATTAAACAGCAGCACATTAACTGTCAGTATCCATAAAGATCCTCCCAGAACTCCAGTTGTATCGTACCATTGTATTAGTCTGATATTATAATTAAAGCCATGACCCAATGTTAACCATGGATGCGATATTTCACCATGTATATAAATATACTCATATGTTATCCAGAAAGTTATAAGTGCAAAATATCCTATTTGCCTGCCTAAGTTTCTTTTAGCAATATGAAAAATCCAGAACACTGTACTTTTTAATGTTGAGTTAACAAGGATAGCCGCAATTACCCCAACGATAGTAGAATTAACAATCCACCAGGTTGTGCCGGTATTCCATATAAAGAATGTTATGAAGGAGTAGAGAAACATTTTTACCGAGCCGTGTTCCTTCTTGTTTTCATCCAGGTAATCCTCAACAAAAAGCAAGGGTATTAAGGCAATAAACATGATAAATCCATGTCCCCATTTATACCATGCAGGAATAAGCAGTAATCCCCCCAGGATAGAATAATAAATTAATTTCTTCTTACTTATTTGTAAAAATCCCATATGTAAAAAATATTATTTGTACCGACAGACTTTACAGTAATGGAAAATATGTCTGAATTATTAAATAAAGTCGCAAATATACTTTAATTCTTTTAGTGGAAAAATTTAAAACTATATGATTTATAACATTAAACAGACATTATATAAATCATATCTGCATATTAACCTCAATCTTGGAAATATCAATTTAATAACCTAACATTGCAAATA
>CAZFQS010000004.1:0-176651 GCA_964521285.1 uncultured Bacteroidales bacterium
CAAATTTGTCAGTATTTATATCACTAATGATATAAGTTTCTTCTGCTGTCAGGCTGATGTTATCGAAATATACTTCGAAAGTGTATCCTGAACCCTGGTCATCCCAAATTCCTGACCTGAATCCAAAGTAGACCATAGTATCGCCTTCTCCTTCAAAAAATACCTGATTCGTAATATTAGGTTCGCAGGCATCATTAAGGAAGGTACCATCAAATTCATCAGAAGGACATAATGCTTCCCAGTTTGTACTTTTAAATCCGCTAATCAGAGTCGCACCCATAGCAGCATCATAATCGGAGCCTACTTCGGGTTCATTCCCTCCAATCCATACTTCTGTCCAGAAATTGCTGGTACGAACGTCTTTGTAGGCACCGTCAAACGTATAATTTACTCCGCGTTGCAAATTAAGTAGCTGGTAAAACATTACATTGGTAAGATTTCCTCCGCTTGTCCCTGTGTTGGTGCCGCTGACATACAAACAACCTCCTTCACCTTCAGCGGGAGTAGTTTCGGTGTAACCAAATTCATAAATCACATCATTATCACCATCAGTATTAAGTAATGAAATTTCCCATGCTTCAGAATCCTCCATATCGCCGCCTGTAATTGCATCTTGTCCGTAAGTGCACATTGAAATAACATAAAACAAGGCTATTGCCGTAAAGTAAATTTTTTTCATAGTTCTTTGGTTTATAAACGGTTTTTACACTGACAAAGATAGTATTTTAGTTGTTAAAAGTGTGCCACCAGATCACGCTAAAATTTTTTGCTATATATCAAATTAATCCATAACTTGCCTTTACCTGTTATTTTAAATATTACTTTGTCAATACTATAAAATTCAAAACTTAAGCAGACAAATCATGAAAACACAAATTTTAATACTGCTAATGCTTACAATAGCATATATTTCCGGTGCTCAGAATGTGAATATACCTGATGAGTTTTTTAAAAGTGCTCTTATAGCAGCAGGAGTTGATACGGATGAAAATTTGGAAATCAGTAACTCTGAAGCTGAAGCTATAACGTATTTGGATGTTCATAACAAAAATATTTCAGACATGACAGGTATTGAAGCATTTGTTAATTTAGACTCTCTAAATTGTAGTATTAACAATATAACCAGCCTGAACGTTTCTGCAAGTAATGCTTTAATAAAATTAAATTGCTGGGGTAACCATTTAACAAGTCTGGATGTTTCCGGTTGTACTGCTTTAAAAGAACTGTATTGCGGGGATAACAATCTAGCCAGCCTTGATGTGTCAAATAATGCTGCTTTGCAGTACCTGGATTGCTACGGGAATGAATTTACCAGTTTAGATATTTCCAATAATACTGCTTTAATATTCCTGGATTGCTCTCAGACCCAGATAACAACTCTGGATATTTCTAATAATACTGCTTTAACAGAATTGCTTTGCGGGTACACCCAATTAGCCAGTCTTGATGTTTCTGATAATACTTCTTTAAGATACCTGGATTGCTCTCAGAGCCAAATAGCCACTTTAAATGTTTCTGGTTGCACTGGCTTTGCAGAATTGCATTGCGGCAGTACCCAATTGACCAGTCTGGATGTTTCTTCATGCATTTCTTTGGAATATCTCAATTGCGATTATTCTCAATTAATCAGCCTGAATGTTTCCGGTTGCACTGCCTTAACAGAGTTGTATTGCTCAGGGACCCAGTTAACAAGTTTAAATATTTCTACAAATACTGCCCTGGAAATCGTGGATTTAGCCTGGATGACTACTTTGTACGATGTTTGTGTATGGGAAGTGCCTTTTCCTCCTGCAGGTGTTAATGTTAATACAGAAGGCAGCCCAAATGTAAATTATACAACTGACTGTGCGGTCAATATTCCGGGTGTTTATAAAGAAGACAGTAGATTAGATATTTACCCGAATCCTTCTGATGATATATTTAACATAGAGATTGAAAATATAAATAGTGCACTGATAGAAATTTATAATGTCAGTGGTAATCTGATATTCAGTAAAGAAGTTGATTCAAAGTTTGAAAAAATTGACATCTCGGGTTTTCCAAAAGGAATTTATACTATTAAATTGATAAAGGATAGGACCGTAAATTTTGGAAAGGTAGTTGTGAAGTAAAAAGCATAGATTTGATTCTCTTGCTTGGTCTGTTTAATAGTTTTTCCACTGAAAGCATTGGCCATGTAACTTTCACTTTATCATAGCCACGACTTTCAATATCAAATGGCAATTTAATGATTACATTTGATATTCTGAATGCCAATCCGAATGATAAGGTTAATATTTGGCTTGAAATTACTGATTCTTCGGGCGCAGAACCAAATGCTAATACATTGAAAGGTGATGTTGAAGACAATGTAAAAGCCGGAGCAAACAAACAGATTGTATAGTCTTGTATTTCAAAGGACAAATTTGTAACTTGAAAACAAAATCTAAAAAACAACATATGAAAAAGCTTTTATCATATTGCTTATTTGTTATTTTTATCTTATGTGTAAATACTTGCTTAAATGCACAGAATAAGGACAAAAAGGAAAAGGATCCCCTGGATTTGCTCAAGGATAAGTGGGGCCAGTTCGATTTTCATTTTGGAGACAATTGGGAAATAGAACGAATGAGTACTTTTATTCTCAAATCAAGAGAATTTGTGGAAGACTATTATAACCTAATGCAAGGATCGGCTGCAATGGATGAAGAATTGATGCAAAACGATATTAGTTTAAGTCAGCAGTATGTTATTATAGAATTCAACCACCAGGACCTTGAAAAAAAGGTATATGGACAGGACTGGAGCTTTGATCTCGAAGTGAGGGACAATGATAAGAATTCTTACCAGTTTAAACCTGTCAAAGTTGATACGACTGAAGTGCAGAAAGGTGAGGAAATAATAACGGATTTCAAAGGTATACAGCCGGTTACTGTTGAAAAGAAAAGGGGAAATATAACCGAAGAAAGAATCACTCCCACCTTTTGGAAGGCTGAAAAATCCAACCTCTGGAACAGAACCTACATTATTTATTTCCCTGCATTTTATCCTGACTCAGATATCCCCATATATAGCGACCGTACCAGTCTAATCAGGTTTGACGCGGATACAAAGGGAATTATCAGCATGACTGCCAAATGGAAGGTCAATGACCTGCCTTTTAAATGGAATGAGTAGGAAATAATTATTATTATGCATAATGTTTTCAGATACGGCGAGGATAATCTCTCGATTGGACTTGCGATAGATGTTTGCAATGGGAATTGTAAAGGAGTTATAACTGATTCGGCCAGGACCAAAATAAGGAAGAACAGGTCTGTTGTTGAAGATATGGCACGCAACAAGCAAAGTGTGTATGGAATAAATACGGGGTTTGGACCATTGTGTACTACTGTTATCTCGGAAGAAGACACCAGAAAGTTACAATACAATTTACTTAAGAGCCACAGCGTAGGAGTGGGTCGCTTAATCGATCCTGAGCTAACCCGGCTTATGATGATTTTAAAAGTCCACTCCCTTGCAATAGGAAATTCAGGCATCTCAACAGAAACGCTGGACAGGATATTATTTTTTATTGAAAAAAACATTATTCCCTGTGTCCCCTCCCAGGGTTCAGTTGGTGCATCCGGTGATCTTGCACCGCTGGCACACCTTTTTCTGCCATTAATCGGGCTGGGCAAAGTTTTGTACAAAAATGAAATTGTTCCGGCTTCCCGGTTATTAAAAGAACTCAGTATAAAACCGGTCGAACTCGGACCAAAGGAAGGGCTGGCATTAATTAATGGGACCCAGTTTATGCTGGCACATGCTGTAAAGATAGCTGAGAGGTTGCAAAATTGCCTTGACAATGCCGATATTATTGCTGCCATGAATCTTGAAACTATGCTGGGATCAGTAAAGGCATTTGATAAAGCCCTGCATAAACTAAGGCCTTATAAAGGGAATATTTATGTGGCAGACAGGATAAGGATCTTACTTAAAAATTCCCGGATTAATGCTTCGCATAAAGACTGCAGCCGTGTGCAGGATCCATACTCAATCCGTTGTATCCCTCAAGTACATGGTGCTTCCAGAAATGCCTGGTTACATCTTAAAGAAATAATCTCCATTGAGTTGAACTCCGTGACAGATAACCCGGTTATCCTTGATAATGGCATTGCTATTAACGGGGGCAATTTTCACGGACAACCCGTTGCCTTGCCTATTGATTATGCAGCGCTGGCTGCATCGGAACTTGGAAATATATCGGACAGAAGAATTTATCTTTCCCTGGAAGATAGAATTGAAGGCCTTCCCAAATTGTTGATGAAAGACACAGGATTAAATTCGGGATTTATGATTCCACAGTACACTACAGCTGCACTTGTCAGTGAAAATAAAAGTCTTTGCTATCCTGCCAGTGCCGATAGTATCCCGACTTCACTCGGACAGGAAGATCATGTAAGCATGGGGTCTGTTAGTGCACGTAAAGCATTGAAAGTAATCGACAACCTTGAGAAAATTCTGGGAATTGAAATGTTCTGCGCAGCCCAGGGATTTGATTTCAGGAAACCTCTTAAATCAGGGATATTGATTGATGCAGTACATGATTATATAAGGTCGAAAATTCCCTTTATAGAAAAAGATACTGTTTTGGCACCTGAGATGGAAAAAGCCATTAATATGGTAAAAAACAAGGAAATTATTAAGGTTGTAAATGAAACAGCCCGCAATAATAAGATCAATTTTAAAAACCAGGATCATGAAATATTCGGAATTTATTGACAGGTACGCAAGTCATCCGAATTACAAAGCCCCCAGGGGTAATCAGCTGAATGCCAGGTCATGGCAAACAGAAGCACCATTGCGCATGTTGCTGAATAATTTAGATGCTGAAGTAGCTGAGAATCCCGATGAATTGATTGTATACGGGGGGACTGGACAGGCTGCCAGGGATGTTGATTCAGTAAAGAAGATAATTGCCGGTTTACTGGAACTGGAGGAAAATCAAAGCTTATTAATCCAGTCAGGGAAACCGGTTGGTATTGTCCGCTCGCACAGCGAAGCACCCCGTGTCCTCATTGCCAACAGTAATCTGGTACCGGCATGGGCTAACTGGGAACATTTTAATGAACTTAAATCACGGGGATTAATGATGTACGGGCAGATGACAGCAGGAAGCTGGATTTATATAGGAACACAAGGCATTTTGCAGGGAACATACGAAACTTTTGCTGCCTGTGCCAACCGTTATTTTGGAGGTGATTTGAAAGGTAAATTACTGGTTTCAGGTGGACTTGGAGGAATGAGCGGCGCACAACCCCTGGCTGCGACAATGGCAGGAGCTGTTTTTCTGGGAGCTGATGTGGATCCTGAAAGAATAAAAAAGAGGATAAAAACAGGTTATCTTGACAAAATAGCTGGTAATTACCAGGAGGCAAAAGAATTGATATTGAAGGCTAAATCAAATGGTGATGCATTATCGGTTGGGATTGCAGCTGATATTGGTGATACTCTTGAACAGCTTTTAAAAGATAATATTGTCCCGGAAGTATTGACAGACCAGACTTCGGCACACGATCCGCTGAACGGGTATGTACCAAATGGATTGTCCCTGGAGGAGGCAAAAAAACTCAGGAAAAGCAATCCGGAAAAATATAAGGAAAGGGCATTAAAAAGCATGGCCCGGCACGTTCGTTTCATGCTCGAGATGCAAAAGAGGGGCAGCAAAACATTTGAATATGGCAATAACCTTAGAGAATACGCCCGCCTGGGTGGAGAGAAAGATGCTTTTAATATTAAGGGATTTGTGCCGGAATACATCCGCCCCTTGTTTTGCGAAGGTAAAGGACCATTCCGCTGGGTGGCATTGTCAGGTGATCCGCAGGATATCTTTACAACCGATGAAGCTCTGAAAAATGCTTTTCCGGAAAACAAGCAGCTTACACGATGGTTGGAAAAAGCACAGGAAAAAGTATCTTTCCAGGGACTACCTTCGCGTATTTGCTGGCTGGGTATGGGCGAGAGGGAAACAGCCGGTCTGATTTTTAACCGGCTGGTAAAAGAAGGAAAAGTTAAAGCCCCGATAGTAATAGGCCGTGATCATCTTGATTGTGGTTCGGTTGCTTCGCCAAACAGGGAAACAGAAGGGATGAAAGACGGTACTGATGCTGTATCTGACTGGCCTTTGCTGAATTTGATGTCAAACACCTCTGCCGGTGCTACATGGGTATCCTTCCATCATGGTGGCGGGGTTGGAATGGGTTATTCCCAGCATGCTGGAATGGTTGTACTGGCCGATGGTACTGAAAGGGCTGAAAGATGCATAAAACGTGTACTGTATAACGACCCGGCAACAGGAATATACCGGCACGCCGATGCAGGTTACGAAGAGGCTATAAAAAATTTGAAAAACTTAAGTAAATCTGAGTAAATACCCCGGGTGGTGAAATACGGTAAAAAGGAACAGATATGAAATTAACAGGACCATTCATACAATTAATTACTCTTGATAAACTGCCATTAAAAGGTCCGGTCGCGGACCATGAACTGGAGATTGTGCATGACGCAGGAATACTTTTTGAAAATGATATAATCATAAAGACAGGTGATTTCAATACAATAAAAAGAGAACTTGGAAACAGCAATTATGAGCTGGAACAAATAGAAAGTGCTATGGTTGCACTGCCGGGCTTTATCGACTGCCACACACATATTTGCTATGCCGGCTCACGGGAAAATGATTACGCGAAAAGAGTTTCAGGTAAATCGTATCTGGAAATTGCCAAACAGGGAGGAGGCATCTGGGACACAGTAACAAAAACAAGGTCAGCCAGCATCCGGGAATTGCAGGAAAATACAGAGAAACGTGCTAAGGTGCTTCTGAAGCAAGGAATCACTACAGCCGAGGTAAAAAGTGGTTATTGCCTTAATGTGGAAGGCGAACTGAAAATGTTAAAGGCAATCAATAAGGCAAACGCAAACATAGCAATTGATTTAATCCCAACCTGCCTGGCTGCACACATACCTCCAAAAGATTTTAACGGTTCCCCGCAAGAATATCTTGAAATAATAGTAAAAGAGCTGTTACCTGTAATAAAGAAAGAAAAATTGACTTCCCGGGTTGATATTTATGTGGAAGAAGGCGCTTTTAGTCTTTCAGATGCTGATGCGTATTTAAAGAGTGCAAAAGAAAAAGGTTTTGACATAATAATACATGCAGATCAATTCTCTGCGGGTGGCAGTAAATTAGCTGTAAAATACCAGGCCAAAAGTGCAGACCATCTTGAGGTTTCCTCCGGGGAAGAGATTAAAATTTTAGCACAAAGCAATGTGATACCTGTTGTCTTACCAGGAGCATCAATCGGACTTGGAACTAATTTTGCACCTGCCCGCAAAATGCTCAACGCAGGAACCAGCCTTGCAATCTCGTCGGACTGGAACCCCGGTTCGGCGCCAATGGGAGATTTGTTAGTCCAGACATCTATAATTGGTGCTTTTGAGAAACTTACCATAGCTGAAACACTTGCAGGAATCACCTTCAGGGCTGCAGCAGCTCTCAATCTGAGCGATAGGGGAATTCTGGCACAAGGTAAAAAAGCAGATATGGTTGCTTTTGAGTGCAAGAATTATGAAGAGATTCTTTATTTTCAGGGAGCATTAAAACCTTCAAAGGTCTGGAAAAACGGGCAATTAATCAGAAACTTAATCCTTTCATCATAATGAAACAAATACTGGAATGTGTCCCCAACTTCAGCGAGGGGAACGACATGAAAATAATCGAACAAATTACCACGAAAATTGAATCGGTTGAGGGTGTTAAATTGTTGAACGTGGATGCGGGGAAAGCTACTAACCGGACTGTTGTAACTTTTGTTGGTTACCCTTCCCAGGTTGTTGAAGCAGCTTTTCTGGCAGTTAAGAAGGCCTCTGATTTAATTGACATGAGCAAGCATAAAGGAGAGCACCCAAGGTTTGGAGCTACCGATGTCTGCCCTTTAGTACCGGTTGCAGGTATCACTATGGAAGAGACTGTTGAATATGCACGAAAACTGGCAAAGAAGATAGGGGAGCATTTGAAGATCCCCGTGTATTGTTACGAAAATGCTGCTTTTGAGGAAAAACGCCGAAATCTAGCAGCGTGCCGGTCAGGTGAATACGAAGGATTAAAGGAGAAGTTGAAAAATCCTGAATGGAAACCCGATTTCGGTCCAAGTGAGTTTAATAAAAAATCAGGAGCAATAGCTGTGGGGGCCAGAGATTTCCTTGTTGCCTACAACATAAACCTCAACACAACATCTACCCGCCGCGCAAATGCTATTGCCTTTGATGTGCGCGAGAAGGGGCGGGCGAAAAGAAAAGGGAATCCCCTGACCGGCAAAATTGTAAAAGACGAAAACGGGAATCAGGTTATGATTCCGGGGTCATTGAAAAGTGTTAAAGGAATTGGATGGTATATAAAAGAGTTCGGTATCGCACAAATTTCATTGAACCTTACAAATATAAGTGTTACACCAATACATATTGTTTTTGATGAAGTATGTAAAAAAGCAGAAGCCAGGGGGGTAAGGGTTACCGGATCAGAAATAGTGGGACTTGTACCCTTAAAAGCCATGCTTGATGCAGGTAAATATTTCCTGAAAAAGCAAAACCGTTCATTAGGGGCTTCCGATAAAGAATTGCTCAAAATTGCTGTCAAATCACTAGGACTTAATGATTTATATGAGTTCAAACCTGAAGAAAAAATTATAGAATTTTTGCTGGAAAGCGGGAATAACAATAAACTTATAAGCAGAAGCCTGTCGGACTTTGCCGATGAAACAGCTTCGGAATCTCCTGCACCCGGGGGCGGTTCAGTTTCTGCTTATATGGGAGCACTGGGTGCTGCTCTGGGGACAATGGTAGCCAACCTATCATCACATAAAAGAGGTTGGGACGATCGTTGGGAAGAGTTTTCTGACTGGGCGGAGAAAGGGAAAGAATTTCAGTCAGAACTAATCAACCTGGTTGATGAGGATACCAATGCATTTAATTCATTAATGGCTGCTTTTAAGTTGCCTTCAAAATCCGACAAGGAAACCAAAGAAAAACAAAAGGCCGTTGAACAAGCAACAAAAAATGCCATTCTGGTTCCTTTCAAAGTTATGGAAACATCATACAAGGCTTTTGAGCTGGTTAAGGCAATGGTTGAAACCGGCAACACGAACTCGGTATCAGATGCTGGTGTGGGTGCAATAGCAATACGTGGAGCTATAATGGGCGCTTATTTAAACGTAAAAATTAATTTGGCCGGTTTAAAAGATCAAAATTTTATAAAAGAGATTCTGGCAAAATGTGAAACCCTGGTTAAAAAAACTGTAGAAAAAGAACAGGAGATACTTGCTATTGTCAACAATAAGATTTTATAACTTTATATTTGCGTTAAAATCACTTAAACCTGCTTAAATATGACCGGGATTGCTGGCAATAAAGATGATTCAGCTCGTTCAGACTGTTTTGTAAGGGTTTCATTAACAAAGAAATCCGGGATTAAAATTGACCTTCAGACTAAGGTTGACACCTTATATGGTGATTCTATAAGGAAATTATGCCTCGATATTCTGAACTTCTTTGAAGTAAAAAATGCAAAAGTTGAAATTGAAGATAAAGGGGCTCTCGATTTTATTATTGCAGCAAGACTTGAATCTGCTATCAAGGAAGTTATAACTTCAGAAAAGGAATACCTGTTACCACTGATAAAAGAAAATAACTATTTCACTGATAAAAAAATTGCCAGGCGATCAAGACTGTACCTTCCCGGTAATTCACCAAAACTAATGATTAATGCCGGAATTTATTCTGCCGATGGTGTTATCCTCGATTTAGAGGATTCAGTGGCGCCTGATAAGAAAAATGAAGCCAGGTACCTGGTTAGAAATGCGCTCAGATCTGTTGATTTTTATGGTGCCGAAAGAATGGTGAGGATAAACCAGATTCCAGACGGACTTAATGATTTAAAGTATATTGTACCCCACAACGTAAATCTTATTTTAATACCCAAGTGTGAAACTCCCGCTCAAATCAAGCAAGTGGACAAAAAGATCAACGAAATAGCTAAAACATCTGATCATAGAATTCATCTTATGCCTATAATTGAAAGCGCATTGGGAGTAATAAATGCATACAGCATAGCTTCGGCGTCGAAGCATATTGTTGCTATGGCAATCGGACTTGAAGATTATACTGCGGATATTGGTGCTCAAAGAACTGAAGAAGGACAGGAATCGTTTTACGCACGAAGTGTGATAGTTAACGCATCTGCGGCTGCCGGCATTCAGGCTATTGATTCAGTTTATTCTGATGTTTCGAATATGGAAGGGTTAAAGGAAAATGTTGCACATTCAAAAGCCTTGGGCTTTGTTGGTATGGGGTGTATTCACCCGCGACAGGTTGGAATTATCAATGCAGGGTATAATCCCGGAGCGGCTGAAATTGAAAAAGCAAAAACTATTGTGCTGGCTTTTGAAGAAGCACAGCGGAAAGGACTGGGAGTTGTAGCTGTCAAATCAAAAATGATTGATCTTCCCGTAGTGAAAAGGGCTATAGATACTATAAATACTGCTATTACCGCTGGATTATTGAAAGAAAACTGGAAGGAGACGACAGAAAATGAGTAAAATGATAAAAAATGTATCAGGAAGAATGATTCCTGAATATATTAATGGGAAAAAAATTATTCCTTTTCAGGGTGTCGGTAAATTCATGCCTTCCGGAAGAAAAGCTATGCCCCGGATACCAACCTGTGCCGATTTTCCGCCTGATGGAAATAAGTTAGTGAAAAATCTTAAAGATGCTCTTTTAAGGGCTGGTGTCAGTGACGGAAAGACTATTTCAACTCATCATCATTTTAGAAATGGGGATCTTATTGCAGTTAAGATTTTTAAAATTATCAGGGAGCTGGGATATAAAGATATGGTATGGTTCCCTTCGGCATCATTTCCCTGCCACGAACCACTTATCGAATTTTTGGAAGATGGCACAATACATCATATAGAAGGCAGTATGAACGGCCCGCTGGGAAAATTTTGCTCTGAAGGTAAAATGAAAGGAGTTGCTGTTCTGCGCTCTCATGGTGGCCGTTACCAGGCAGTACAGGATGGCGATATTGAAATCGACATCGCTGTTATTGCTGCTCCTGCTGCTGATCCTTTTGGTAATGCAAACGGTCTTACAGGTCCTTCAGCATGTGGCTTACTTGGATTTGCCCTTGCTGATTCCCAATATGCAGAGAAAGTAATTGTTGTTACAGATAATCTTGTTCCTTTTCCATGCATACCATGGCAGATCCAGGGCAACTACGTGGATTTTGTCGTCGAAGAAGAGAAAATAGGTATTCCTGAGAAAATTGTTTCAGGTACAACTCAAATGACCAGGAGTCCGGATAGACTGCTAATAGCTGAACTCACCTCAAAGTTTTGTGAAGAGGCCGGTCTTATTAAAGATGGTTTCTCCTTTCAAACAGGAGCCGGGGGTACTTCACTGGTGATCAGTACTTTCTTTCGTGATATTATGCGTGAAAAAGGTATCAAAGCACGCTTTGCCAGGGCCGGCAGTAACAAATACCTTGTTGAAATGCTGGAAGAGGGACTGGTTGAATACATACTTGATGGTCAGACATTTGATCTTGAAGGTGTAAGATCAATGCGTGAAAATCCTAATCATGTCAATACAAGCCCTTTTACCAGTTATAATTATCACTCGAAAGGAAATTTTGCCAGCATGGTAGATATTGTTATTCTCGGAGCGACTGAAGTGGATGTGAACTTCAATGGTAATGTGGTCACTCACTCAGATGGCTATCTTTTACATGGAATTGGAGGGTGGCAAAATTGCCTGTTCGGAAAAACAGTTATTCTTCCTGTACCACTTTTTCGTGACCGTATACCTGTAATTGTTGACGAAGTTACTACCTTATGCGGGCCAGGTGAAATGATTGATGTAATAGTTACTGAGAGAGGTATTGCCATTAATCCGCTCAGAAAAGATCTTTTTGAAAAAGTTAAAAATTCCAATCTGCCGATAAAAACAATCCAGGAATTAAAAGATGAAGCTGAGAAAATTTGCGGTAAACCTGGCAAGCCGGAGTTTACAGACAAGGTGGTGGCTGCTATTAAGTGGGTTGATGGTACTGTCATTGATGTCGTGCGACAAGTTAAATAGTTTATTAACAATAGAATAAAATAACAAACCGGAAGATTATGCCGAAAAGGACTATTGTATTGATGCCAGGTGATGGAATAGGGCGAATTGTACTCAGGGAAGCTGTCAGGGTTATAGATGCTGCCGGCTTTAAAGCTGATTATATTGTAGGCGATATTGGATGGGAGTTTTGGAAAAAAGAAGGTAATCCGCTTCCGGACAAAACCGTTAAGTTACTGGAAGAGCATAAAATTGGTTTGTTTGGTGCAATAACTTCAAAACCAAATGATGAGGCAAAGAATGAATTATCTCCCGGGCTTAAGGATAAAGGATTTGTATATTCCAGTCCGATTGTAGGATTACGCCAGCATTTCAATCTTGATATATGCATAAGGCCATGCAGGACATATAAAGGAAACCCGTTAAACTTTATTCGCCGCGGGAAAGATGGTTCTATTGAAGAGCCGGAAATTGATGTTGTTATTTTCAGGCAGAATACTGAAGGGTTATATAGTGGTGTTGAATGGAGTAACCCGGGAAATAAAGTATATGAAGCATTAATGTCCCACCCGAAATTTGTAAGGAATTTTAGTAATGTGCCCAAAGAAGATATTTCTGTTTCAACAAGGATATTTACAAAAAATGCTACGGAGAGAATCCTCCGTGCAGCATTTTCCTTCGCAGATAAATATGGTTATAAATCAGTTACAGTATGTGAAAAACCCAATGTTATCCGTGAAACATCAGGAATGATGTTCAGCATGGCCAAAGAGATCCGGAAGGGATTTTCCCATATCGAGCTTTGGAATACAAATATTGATGCCCAGATGATGTGGCTGACAAAAAATCCTGAGGATTATGGTGTTATTGTTGCAGGCAATATGTTTGGGGATATCGTATCTGATGGATTTGCAGGACTTATTGGCGGACTGGGATTTGCTTGTAGTGCTAATATTGGGGATGAGGTGGCCGTGTTCGAACCGACTCACGGATCTGCACCCAAATATGCTGCTTATGATATCTCTATTGTGAATCCGATTGCAATGGTATCATCTGCCTGTTTGATGCTTGACCATATTGATGAAAATGAAATCTCGGCAAATATCAGGAAAGCTATTGCTGAAGTTATTGCGGAAGGAAAGGTGAGAACCTATGATATGATGAAGATGACGGGCAACCCGGATGTGATATCAAGGGGTGCCGCATCAACTCAACAAATGACAGATGAAATTATTCGAAAATTAAAATAATAGTAACATGGAAGATGTAAAATCACTTTGGCCTGAGCTGGATTGGATAAAAGATGATGAGTTAAGAGAAAAGACAGCTAAAGCATGGCAACTTGCGCTTGAAAGAAGTATGCTGTCTGCTGATGATTTGCAAAAAATTCCTTTCACCCTGCAGTACGGACCTGACCTGAAAGTAAGCTTTATGGACCATAAGCGGGCTGTAGTTCATATTTCAGCGGAGAGCGGGAAAAAGATAAATGAGTTTTTTAAAGATGAATTGCCTGTAAATATGGATATCCTTATTTCAGGTGCTATTCTTTGTGATGTCGGCAAATTACTTGAGTATGTTTTTGATGATGAAGGAAATGTTGTTCAGGGACAATACGGAAAATACCTTCGTCATCCCTTCTCTGGGGTTTCCATAGCTGAAGAGTGCGGGGTTCCTGCTGAGGTATGCCATATTATTGCTGCTCATGCCGGTGAAGGAGATATGGTTAAGAGAACTACCGAAGCCTATATAGTGCATTATGCTGATTTTATGACATTTTTACCTTTTAAAAACAGGCTAGAATAATCAGAGGATGGGAAAAACCATTATTGAAAAGATACTTGCTGCTCATTCCGGAAAGGAAACAGCAACTCCGGGAGAGATCATCGAAGTTGAAATTGATGTCCGCCTGGCAAGAGATTTCGGGGGCGCAAATGTAGTTAAGAATTTGAAAGACAATAATCTTGTAATAGAAGACAAGTCAAAGACATACTTTACGTTTGACTGTAATCCTACAGGCTCTGATCAGAATTATGCCGCCAACCAGCAAGTTTGCAGGACTTTTGCACGTGAACTGGATATTACTGTTTTTGATATTAACAGTGGTATTGGTACTCATCTGGCAATTGATAAAGGTTTGGCAATTCCCGGTTCAACTATTGTTTCAACTGACTCTCATGCGAATATTATGGGCGCGATTGGTGCATTCGGACAGGGAATGGGCGATCGTGATATTGCAGCAGCCTGGTCAAAAGGATCTGTATGGTTCAAAGTTCCTGAATCAGTGAAAATTACAGTTTATGGGAAGAGGCCGGAAGGAGTGCTTGCTAAGGATATTATTCTCAACTTGCTCAGAGAATTTGGAGCAACCGGACTGCTTGGTTATTCTGTAGAAGTGGAAGGTGATGAGATTGAAAAGCTCACCCTGGATGAGCGTATAACAATATCATCAATGGCCACTGAAATGGGTGCAATAGCTATATTTTTTACTCCTTCTGAAGAAGTTATGAAGTATTGCTCAAAGCGGTCAGGAACAAAGTTTGCTAAACTTACTCCTGATGAAGATGCATCATATAAGTATAACTATACTGTAAGACTGGAAGATTTTTTTCAGGCTGTATCTTTACCGGGAAAGCCTCATAATGTCGTTCCTGTTAAGGAAGTGAAAGGAACAAAAATAGACTCTGTTTTTATAGGGAGCTGTACCAACGGGCGTATTGAAGATATGAGAATAGCCTCCCAAATCCTTAAGGGGAAAAAGGTTGCCCCGGGTGTTGTTCTTAAGATTGTCCCGTCCACTGATGAGGTATGGAATCAATGTCTTGATGAAGGCATAATTAAGATATTCAAAGATGCAGGTGCTCTTTTTGGAAATGCAGGATGCGCAGGATGTGCATCAGGCCAGATCGGACAGAACGGGCCCGGAGAGAAAACAGTAAGCACAGGGAACAGAAACTTTACCGGTAAGCAGGGAAAGGGAGATGTTTATCTTGCCTCTCCGTCAGTTGCGGCTGCTTCAGCCATTGCAGGACATATAACAACTCACGATGAGCTGCCTCCTTCCCCATCGTTATTCGCCTCTTCGGGAGTTGCTATAAAGTCAAAAACTGATACTGCTATCAAAATTCATGATATGAATACGGTTTTAAAAGGGAAAGTATGGATAATTGAAAAAGATAATATTGACACGGACATGATCTTTCATAATCAACATCTCTCTGTAACTGAAGTTGAAGAAATGGGCCAGTATACATTTGGAAATCTGCCTGGCTGGAAAGATTATGCTACAAAATCTGAAACCGGTGATATTATTATCACAGGCGAAAATTTTGGAGCCGGCAGTTCCCGGCAACAGGCAGTTGATTGCTTTAAAGCATTAAAAAATAACGCAATTCTTGCCCGCTCATTTGGAGCAATTTACGAGAGAAATGCCATTAATGCAGGATTCCCTGTTTTAACCTACAACGATCTTGAAGTGCTTGAACTTGAACAAAGAGATATTGTGAGGATTGATTTGGAAAATGGTTTAATAACAAATCTAAAAAACGGAAAATCAGCTGAAATTGCAAAGTTTTCAAAAATACAATTAGAAATTTATAAAAAAGGGGATATTTTAAAATTATAAATTCAACAAGTAAATCAAAAGAAGATGGCAGGCAAAACCTTTGTTGAAAAGATTTTTAAGGCTAATGCCGGGTCAATAGTATTTGCCCGCCCTGATATTATTCTGTCACATGATAACACTGCCAGTATAAAGAAGATTTTCAATAAAATGGGATGTGAAAGGGTGTCAGATCCCCAACAGTTGATCATTGTACTCGATCACAACGCTCCTCCGACAAACAGTAAGCTGGCAAATGATTACCAGCAGATACGAAATTTTGTGGCAGATCAAAATATTTCCCGGTTTCATGATGCAGGTGAAGGTATCTGTCATCAGCTAATGTCAAAATATGCCCGGCCGGGAATGATAATTGCGGGTAGTGACAGCCATACATGTACAGCAGGGGCATTCAATGCCTTTGCTGCCGGAATTGACCGGACTGAGACAGCCGGATTATGGAAAAATGGGGAAACCTGGTTCAGGGTACCGGAGTCTATTAAATTATATTTTCATGGAAAGCTCAGAAATGGAGTATATGCTAAAGATTTAGCCTTATATATTGTGGGTATGATAGGCTCGAATGGAGCTAATTATATGTCAGTTGAGTATCACGGCGAGGGTGTTAAAACACTGACTGTTGAAGATCGTATGACAATTGCAAATCTTGCATCTGAAATGGGAGCAAAAAATGCAGTTTTCCCGCCAGACACTGTTTTAAATGAATATTTTGGCCAGGAATACGAGGGTATATGGGCTGATGAAGATGCCATCTACAAAAAGGTAATTGAAATTAATATTAACGACCTCTTTCCTGTTGTAGCATGTCCTCATCATGTTGATAATATAAAAAGTGTTGATGAGGTGAGCGGACAAAAAATTGATATGGCACTAATAGGGACTTGCACAAATGGCAGAATTGAGGATTTGAGAGTTGCAGCAGAAATCCTTAAAGGGAAGAAAGTGAAACCCGGACTTCAGCTTCTGGTGTCCCCTGCCTCAAAAGAGATATACCTTCAGGCTATAAAAGAAGGACTGATAGAAATATTCATAACTGCAGGAGCAAATATTCTCTCACCCTCCTGTGGTCCGTGCCTGGGAACCGGACAGGGAATTCCTGCCGATGGATTTAATGTTATATCTACAGCAAACAGGAATTTTTTAGGACGGATGGGAAACATAAAATCATTCATCTATCTTGCTTCTCCGGCTACGGTTGCAAAATCTGCCATTAATGGTGAAATTGCTTCCCCACTTGAAAGTCCTGAAAACAAAAAATACCCTTACCATGTAAGGCAGGCTAAAACTATTAAAATAGCCCCTGAAGATAATAGAAGACATGAAAATGTCTGGGCATATAATGATGTTGATAACCTCAATACAGACCAAATGTTTGCAGGAAACCTGACATATGAAATAGACAGCTCAGAGCCTGAGAAAATCAGGCCACACCTGTTCAGTGGATTTGATGGTAATTTCGCTGAAAATGTCCGGAAAGGAGATATAATTGTCTGCGGAGATAATTTTGGCTGTGGAAGTTCACGTGAACATCCATCAGTCGGACTTGTAAATGCCGGTGTTAAAGCAATAGTGGTCAAATCTGTATCACGAATTTTCTTTCGTTCAGCAATAAATCAGGGTTTACCTGTTATTATTCTACCCGAAGCTGTTGAAGCATATAAACCGGGAGATTATGTGCAGGTTGATCTGAGAAATAGTAAAGTAATAATAGAAAATAAAGAATTTGCAGTTAATCCTTTACCTGAAAGATTAATAGAGATAATAGATAAAGGAGGACTGGCGAAATGGATCAAAAGTAAAACTAATTAGTTAAACATAAAATATTTTAAAATGGCACAGGACTATGGTATTCATGAAGCATTAAAAAAGCTTGGAATAAAAGATGTTAATAATGGATTGTGTACCGGTACAGTCTGGGAAGAGACATCAGGTGATTTAATAGAGTCTTATTCTCCTGTCGACGGTGAAAAAATAGCCAATATTAAACAGGCTACTAAAAAAGACTATCATAAGGTTATAACCACGGCCAGAGATACTTTTAAAAAATGGAGGAAGATTTCCGCACCTGCTCGCGGAGAAGTGGTACGCCAGATTGGAAACGAATTAAGGGAATATAAAGAGCCACTTGGCAGGCTGGTATCATATGAAATGGGGAAAATCTTACAGGAAGGATTAGGTGAGGTTCAGGAAATGATTGATATCTGTGATTTCGCAGTTGGTCAATCCCGGCAGCTTTATGGTTTTACTATGCATTCAGAGAGGCCGAAGCACAGAATGTATGATCAGTATCACCCGCTGGGAATCGTTGGTGTAGTTACAGCATTTAATTTCCCTGTTGCTGTATGGGCATGGAACGCCATGATTGCTATGGTGTGCGGAGATGTTGTTGTGTGGAAACCTTCTTCAAAGGTACTTCTGTGTGGAATAGCCGTACATAATATTGTAGCTAATGTTCTTAAGAAAAACAATGTTCCTGAAGGAGTACTCAATCTTGTAGCCACAAGTTCCAAATATCTTGGTAATGATATGTTTGCAGATAAAAATATTTCTCTTATCTCATTTACCGGCTCAACACGTATAGGTAAAAAAGTCGGAGAGCTTGTCGGATCCAGATTGGGCAGGTCTATTCTGGAGCTGGGTGGTAATAACGCAATAATTGTCACGCCTGATGCTGACCTTGAAATGGCATTACGTGCAATAGTGTTTGGAGCTGTTGGCACCTGCGGACAAAGATGTACATCAACAAGAAGAATTATTATCCATGAGTCCGTTTATGAAACATTAAAAGAAAAACTGGTTAACAGTTATAAAAAAATAAAGATTGGAAATTCATTGGATCCTGACACCTTAGTAGGACCCCTTATTGATAAAGGTGCATCTGACATATTTATGGAAGCCATTCAGAAAGTCAAAAATGAAGGAGGTAAAATTTTATATGGGGGGTCAGTACTTGAAGGAGATGAATATTCATCAGGATGTTATGTTACACCTTGTATAGCTGAAGTTAAAAATCACTATGAGATAGTCCGGGAAGAGACTTTTGCACCGCTTCTTTATCTTATAAAATATAAGACTCTTGATGAAGCTATTGAAATACATAATGATGTGCCCCAGGGATTGTCTTCCGCAATGTTCACAACAAATATTCTGGAAGCTGAAAGGTTTTTATCCCATGAAGGATCAGATTGCGGTATAGCAAATATCAATATTGGAACTTCAGGAGCAGAGATTGGTGGTGCATTTGGAGGCGAAAAAGATACAGGTGGAGGCCGTGAATCAGGATCTGACGCATGGAAAGCATATATGCGCAGACAAACAAATACTATAAACTGGAGTACTGATCTTCCTTTAGCCCAGGGAATAGAGTTTAATGTTTAGCTTTTTAGCAGAAGTATGAGTCTTTAATCAGAAGAACCAAAACTATAGAATGAAAATTGGTATTTTAAGAGAAAGCAAAAAACCACGTGATGAAAGAGCTCCTTTATCACCTGAACAATGTAAGAACCTGGTTAAAAAATACAGTGAACTGAAAATTGTAGTTCAACCCTCTGACATTCGTTGTTTCAATGATGAAAAATATCTTAATGAAGGAATTTCCGTAAAGGAGGACTTGTCTGATTGTGATGTGCTGATGGGAGTAAAAGAGGTAAACATAGATGAGCTTATCCCTGATAAGACCTACATATTCTTTTCTCACACAATAAAAAACCAGGAGCACAACAAGAATCTTTTAAAAACAATTCTGAAAAAAAGTATACGGTTAATTGATTATGAAGTTTTAACTGATGTTAACGGATTGAGGGTTGTCGGATTTGGCCGCTTTGCGGGATTAGTGGGGGCTTACAATGGATTGAGGGCTTATGCTTTACGGCTCGGAAGAACCGGGCCGAAACCCGTTTATTTATGCTCGGATTTGTATGAGATGAAGAATGAAATAAGGGACTTTGAAGTTCCAAATATTAACATAGCTGTTACAGGTGGAGGCAGGGTAACTCACGGGGCAATGGAATTACTGGATGCCGCAGAAGTAAGGAAAGTATCAGTTGAAGATTTTCTGAATAAATCATGTTATAATATTCCTGTCTATGTGCAACTTGAACCTGAGCATTATGTAAAACGAAAAGGTGGATTACCATTTGATCTACAGCATTTTTTTGATAATCCGGATCAATATGAAAGTAATCTTGATAGATTTTTTTCTAATACTGACATGCTTATATCTGCCGCTTACTGGGACCCCCGGGCCCCTTTACTTTTTACGCTTGAGCAGGTAAAAAACAGGGATTTCTCCATCAGGGTTATTGCTGATATAACTTGTGATATTAATGGTTCAATTCCAACAACCAAAAGGGCATCAAGAATTGAAAAACCATTTTATGATTATAACAGGATTACCGGAGAGCTGGTGGAGCCTTTTTCAAATGAAGAAAATATTACTGTCATGGCTGTTGATAACCTGCCGTGCGAACTGCCAAAGGATGCGTCTGTAGATTTTGGGCAAATGCTCTCCGATAAGGTTATTCCTGCTTTGCTGGGTGATGATCCCGGGGAAATGATTAAAAAAGCTACTATAACGTCAAACGGAAATCTTACAGAGGACTTTAGATATCTGGAGGACTGGGTAAATGAATAAAGTAAAATTTATGGTCTAACTAATCAGATCAAACCACGTGAAAAGAATATTAGTAATTGGTGCGGGTATGTCAAGTATATACCTTATTAAGTACCTTGAAGAGCAATCTCAAATATACGGGTGGAAATTAACTGTTGCTGATATAGATGTTAATATTGTTAAGGAAAAAACATGCCCGGATACTCTGGTTACAGAACTTAATGTATTAAATGATAGTCAAAGAGACAGCATAATACAGAAATATGATATTGTTGTCTCAATGTTGCCTGCAAATCTTCATATCCATGTTGCCAAATCATGTTTAAAATACTCAAAATTTTTGCTTACTGCTTCTTATGAGTCAGATGAAATTAAGAAAATGAGAAATGAGGTAAAAGCAAATAATTTACTCTTCTTAAATGAAATGGGCCTTGATCCGGGATTGGATCATATGTCAGCCATGCAAATACTTGACAGGATAAGAAGTGCAGGACATGAGTTACTCGGATTCGAATCTTTTACCGGGGGTCTTATTGCTCCGGAGTCTGACAATAATCCATGGCACTATAAGTTTTCGTGGAATCCCTCGAATGTTGTCAGGGCAGGACAAGAGGGGCCGGCAAAATTCATACAGGAAGGGAAATATAAGTATATACCTTACAACAGACTATTTCGCCGGACAGAAATCATTGAAATTGATAAATACGGAAAATTCGAAGGTTATGCGAATCGTGATTCATTGGAATATATAGAAAAATATAATCTTCAGGGTGTGCCAACAGTCTACCGCGGGACTTTAAGAAGACCCGGATTTTGCAGGGCATGGGATGTTTTTGTTCAACTTGGTGCGACAGATGACAGTTATATTATAGAAAATTCAGAGACTCTGACCCATAAGGAGTTTATTAATTCATTTTTGTACTATAGTAAAACCGATTCGGTTGAATTAAAACTATACCATTATATGCATATCGATCAGGACTCCAGCATTATTGAAAAGCTCCGGTGGCTGGGAATTTTTGATGATACCCCTGTTGGAATAAAAAATGCTTCACCGGCAAAAATCCTTGAACATATCCTTAACAAGAAATGGAGGCTGGAACCTGAAGATAAAGATATGATTGTAATGTGGCATAAGATAACCTATAAGGAAAAAGATAAGACAAGCCCAGCCATTCTCACGTCATCACTTTGCGTTATCGGAGAAAATATGAAGAAAACTGCTATGGCCAAAACTGTTGGCTTACCATTGGCTATAGCGACGAAACTTGTTCTTAATGGAGAGATCAATGTTAAGGGTTTATGTATACCTACGATTAAAGAGATTTATGAGCCAGTACTTATTGAATTAAAGGGCTACGGAATTGTTTTTATTGAAAAGGAATTATAGAATTGTTTTTATAATTCATTACAGTTTATTTGATATATAGCATATAAATCCATAACTTGCCTTAACCTGATATTTTGAATATTAGTTTTATCGCAATCAAATTTAAATTTTAAAATCTAAAACCTCAAAATCATGAAAACAAACCTGGTTTTACTTTTAGTACTTTCAATTTTGGCAGCTACTGCCTGTCAGAAGCAAATCGATATTGATAAGGAAAAAGAGGCAATAATAGCGGTTGTTAACGCACAATCCGAGGCTTACATGGCAAGGGATCTTGAAACAGTGTCCTCTTATATGGTCCAGGATTCTTTAAATATCCGGTTATCTGCAAATAAATGGCAATATGAATATGAAGTAGGATGGGAAAAAGTGTCTGAATTATATGAAAAGGATTTTGCAGATGATGAAGCATGGGCAAAATATGAGAATCTGAGATATGAACGGAAGGATTTTAATATTAAAGTATATCCAAAAAGTGCCTGGGCAGTATTTAAAACAGTTTATATGTGGGAAGAAGATACTGTTACAAATAAGTGGAAAAATATTGAAACAAGGATACTTGAAAAGGTTGATGGGGAATGGAAAATAGCATATGAATGCAATATAGGAAAATCAAGTTATAAAGAAAAAGAAGAAAAAGAAGCAGCGGAAAGTGCAGAAACTGAAAAAGAAGAATCTGCTGAGTAAAAAAAGGGGACAGCACCCTGAAATCATAACTCATTAATTATTTTAACGTTCTTATTGAATTGTTCCAGGGTCGGCCCAACAGGATCAGAGACATTGAACCTGGTCTTTATAAGCGGATTATCAACACCCACTGCATAATCTACATAAACTTCATTAAGAATCAGTCGTGGCAGCTGGGCAGAAACTGAAAAACTTAAAGCGAGGAAAACAATAATCAGGCTTTTCCTGACCATTTTCATCAAAAGCCTATTGTTTTGCATATTGTGTTAGTCTAATAAGTACTGTTTATTTATCCTGTTTCAGCTCTATTTCGTAAAGGGAAATACTTAATGGAACGACCTGAATTTTTTCCGGAACATTCTTTAGTGAATGTTCCTCTGTCTCAATAACAGGTTCCTCTCCGGGTATATTTCTTGTACTTAGTTCCGGTGCAGCAATCCTGTACAATTTTACCTCCTTCCCGAATTTTACACCTTTAAAGTCCATGCTTATCTCCTGAACAGATTCTGTAGGATTGACGATTGCCACGGTAACTTTTTTACGGTCCTCACTAAGTGCTGCCATAACATCCAGTGGCCAGGTATCACTGCCTGAAGATATGGCGGGTTTGTCAACACCAACAGTACCTTTAACAGGATGTTGCGGGGAATTTCCACTGACTTCCAGCGGGATTGTTCCGAAATGGTAGCGGTATAGCTTAAATAAAAGTCCGATTGAACTGTAGCATGCATCATTTGCATCCCATCGCACACAGGACGTTACAGCGGTATATCCTCCCATAGTGATAATATCTGAATGGCGGAATATCTCGTGAAGACCTTCAGCAGCACAAAGCGTCCTGAGAAATGCACTTCTCCAGCCGCCACCTGTCCATTCGTCAAGGGCAAAAGTGATGTTTTTATCTTTCAGCTCAGGAATCCTTTTCAGATATTCATTCCATGATTCGGCAACAGCCTTTACCCTGTTAGGTAACCTTCGCACCTGATCAACGAGAGGGTCATCAACAGCAATAAACTTCTGTGAATCAACATTAAATGCCATGCTGGTAACCGGATATAAATGCTCAGCCAGGTAATCAAAATAGTCCGATGAGTGAGCCAGAAGTTGATATGACCAGTCCTCCCGTGAACCAAATTCGTAAGGCAGTTCAGCAGGGAGAGGAGGCCTGTGGTGCCTGGATGTGGTACTGGTCTCAAATGGTGTGGCACCTGATGCTATTAGTTTTATTGTTGGATCAACATCCAGCATTGCCCTGGCAAACATCTTATGTTTTAAGATATAATGTTCTATGGACATATGACCCAGTTGCCACTGTCCGTACATTTCATTGCCTATGCCCCACCACTCAACATTATATGGCTCAGGATGACCGTTCTGTGCGCGAATTTTGCCCATGGGTGTGCTTTCCGAACCGTTGACATATTCAACCCATTGGGCTGCAGAATAAGCATCACCAAAACCAATATTTACACAAATATACGGGTCAATATTTAGCAGGTCACATAGGATCAGGAACTCTTCAGTACCAACATCATTCGATTCAACGGCATTCCAGGCATAGTCATAACGGGGAGGCCTTTTATCGATGTCTCCTATCCCGTCACGCCAGTCATATCCGGCTAACATATTTCCGCCGGGCCAGCGATAAATTCCTGAATTAAGTTCCCTGAGGAGGCTTACTAAATCGGCCCTGAATCCCTGTATGTTTTCTGAAGGCATCAATGATAATGCTCCAATATGAAAACTTCCCTGTCCTGTTCCTGTAATTTCCAGCCACCCATTCTCCGTGTCTTCGCCTACAGTGAAGTTTAAAGTATATTTTAAATAATCAGCGGTAAGGAAATTTATTGGTATGGTTTGCCTGTCATCTGGGCCAGAACCCCAAACGAGACTTACATTAATTCTAGCTCCGGCATCTCCGGCAAGAATTACACGGCCTGTATAACTTCTACCGGCACGTAAGGTTAAACCGGACTGCCTAATGCCAAGGACCGTTGATCCGTCCAGCCTGATGAGTGGTGAATGCTCACCGGCGTACGGAAAATAACGGTCCATTATTACAATATCAGCTCCGCCAACCGGTCTCCACCTGTTTTGAAATCGCCTGGTGTTTATTGGATTCAGCTTTGCAGTAGTATCCACTGGATAGAAAAACTTCCGGTCACTGAGCATTTCAGCCCATAGTCCATGTTCAAAAATATTTCCAAGAAGCTCTGTAAACATCCCGTACACATACCTGTGTATGGGGGCTCCGGTTTTGCTAATATCAATAGTTGCAACTACCTGTTCCGGAGCTTCCGAAGACTCATCATTGCTGCCGGAAAGTTCCTGAGAAAAAGCAATTTCTGTTCCGGCAAAGTAAAAAGCTGTGAGAAAAATGAAACCAGCAAGGCTCCATTTTGGCTTAAGTTTCATTTTTTAAGGATTAAATTTATGCTTATTGTTAAGTTTACAATTCCGGTATATAAACCTGCCTGTTCAGTTTTAAAATTCAAAACTTCCCCCCTTAATCCTTTTATCCTTAATCCTTAATCCCTAATCCTAATTTACTTCCCTTTCTTCCCCGTTAGATCTTTCATTAATCCTGAATCAACAGACTTAAGATGCAGATCATGCTGTGGAAATGGTATCGTAATGCCGGCTGACTGTAATGCTTTATTCACAACAACATTCACTTCACTCTGAATCCTTAATCTCTCATCGGCTTTATTAATCCAGAATAATAGCCTGAAATCAAGAGAGCTGCTGCCAAAACCTGTAAAAAGTGCAAGGGGTGCCGGCTCTTTAAGAACCTGGGGATGTCCGGAAGTAACATTCCTTAAAATGTCAAGTACCTTATCAGGATTAGTTCCATAAGCCACCCCTACCAAAACCTCTGCCCTCCTCTGCCTGTCAGTTAGCGTCCAGTTAATCAATTCCTTTGATATAAGGTTGCCATTTGGGACAATAACCTCAGACCCTTCAAATGTGAATATGGTGCTGGAACGAATCCCTATCTCCTTAACAGTACCCCAGAATTCGCCAACCTCTATTATATCACCTACCTGTATAGGGCGTTCAAAAGCCAGGATAATACCTGAAACAAGGTTATTGAAAATATTCTGCAATCCAAAACCAATACCAACACCCAAAGCACCAAGCAGTATAGCCATCTTGCTCATATCCACACCGGCAGCAGCAATGGCAAATAAGAATCCTATCATGATGATTGTAATCCGCAGGATCAATGAAATTGCCCCGGGAACACCCCTCTTAAATTTAAATTTGGGCGCCACCTCACCCTCAACAATTATCCTGATAAGCTTTGATATCCATAAAGTAAGCCATATTATCAGAATGAAAACCAGTATATTGCCAAGAGATAAACTGACAGTGCCAATTGATATGCTTTTGGTAAACAACCCTTGACCCCATTTATAGATGTCGTCCCAGATGGTAAACAAACTAAGTGTAAGAATTAACCATAAAATCGAGGATACAACGTTTACAATACCTACAATTCTTTTATAAATATTATCACCGTATTGCCTTATTACATTAAGTTTCTGTAGACTTTTACTGTTCATTGAAATTATTATAATGCTGTTAAGAGTAAGACTTAAAGCATAAAATATAAGTATAAGTGCAGCACTGTTTATAGTTGCATAGGTGATAAATTCTGCCAAATGAACTGCACCTGCGATAGCTGCCAGAATTGCAATACTTAAAAGAATAAAACTCAAAGTTGCCAGACCGTACATAATTTTTCCAAGTCTGAGAGATAATATATATTCACGCACAGATTTGTTTTGCAGTATCCAGGCAAGGCATAACAAACCAAAAAGTATGATAAACATCAGGAAAATTCGGCTGAAAAGAGTATCTGTGAATAACAGGCTGTGTACCTGGATCAGCACAACAGAAACTACAGTAAAATATGCAAACCTCCTTATTTTTCTTGTAAGAATCTCATTAAGAATGATTAAAACCGGAACAAGCAAGACAACCATATTGATAAGCTTGGCTGACTCAGGAATATTTTCATATAAAATATATGTCAGCAGAAAAGAAATAAGTATTATGGATGATACCGGCCGTCTTATTATCTTATTAATGGCCGCAGCCTGGGGAATTTCTTCTCCTGCTATGAAATGTTTAAGATTTTTAAAGGAGAAAAGTATAAATACAAGAATTATGAGGAACAACATAAAGTGCAACAAGATTCTGAAAGAATAATTATGTACAAAGTCTTTTAATCTGGTCAGTGTATCATCAATAAAAGAACGTCTTTCCTTAAATATAACGGCTTCTTCCTTTGCTTTAAACACTTTCCATATGGGCGGTTGGTTAAGCTCAAAAAGCTTTTTGGTTGTAACCTCCTGGGCTAAATTTATTTTTCCCAGTATTTCGTTGACAAAGATCAGGCCTCTGGAAACCTGGACAAGTCTTTCCTGTAAGAATTCGGAATCTGACTGGGAAAAGGATTGAAGCTGCTCCAGTTTTTCTATTGTGGTTCTTATTTGTTGAACTACCATATCAGGTGCCTTAATTTTTTCTGCTGCCAGTAAGGTATTTTGCCATATTGCATGCATTTCTCCAAGCATGGTTATTTCATTTTCAAGTTTCTCGACGCGGCCCGTCAAATCACCCTGTTCATTCAGTAAAAGGGAATTTAGCAGAGACCACTCACTTTCGAGGTTAGAGAGATTCCTGAAGTTCAGGGATTCCATTTTATGTACCCCGGGATCTTCCCTGAGCAAGCTAATTCTGAATATCAGGGCGTCTGTTCTTGAGACAATAGCAGACTTATTACTTTCAGTTAAAAGATTTTTTTGTTTTTCCAGAATGAGAGAATTTGCCTCTGTTGCCTGCCTTGTTATTTCAGGTATAGGTATAGAGGTAATTTCCTGTCTTGCCGTATCAGCTGACGGTGTTGATTGTGCTAAAACATTATTCTGCAATAGAAGAATTTGGAATATTAAAAAAATCAACCAGGCAATATAGCTGGTATATGTCAGGTATTTACAGGATATTTCAGGGTCAAGATTTTTTCTTTCAATTGATTTCATAATCAGGGTATTATTTAGGATATAGCTAAAATAATAAAATTAATCATTCCTTAATAAATAGGAATTTATTTAGCATACTTTTATTAAAATGAAAGAATATGGTACAATAAACTGCCAGTGAACAAGTAGACAAGCTATGAGTTTCTCATGTCTTCTTTGCCAAAAAAAGACCGGATGGTTGTCATACAAATTAATGAAATTTTGAGGCACTTGTTTCTTAAAAATAATAAGCTTAATTTTAGGTGAGGATTAATAAAATTTTCAGTTTAAAACACTTTCTGAAATTCATATTTAATAATTAATACAGAAAGTATGGATAATTCAATCTGTCCCAAGTATGAAAAATGCCCGATTTTCACGGGTGAGTCATTTATGCTGGAAGGATCAGGCCAGGTTTATAAAAATTTATATTGTTTGGCTGGCCCTGATAGGTTTCAAATCTGCAAAAGGTACATAGTTTCTGAAAAAACGGGTTTACCCGTACCTAAAAATATTATGCCCAACAGTGAATTAAGTATAGAAGAAATAATCAGTAAAATAAAAAAATAATTAAGTGACAGGGATAAAGTTTAATTTTGATCACTTAATATCCAAAAACTTTTTAACAAAGAGATTTGCTATTAAGCAAATAATAAGAAATACAGATTGTTAATTTCTTTTTAGTCTGCATTCTTCAAATCGCACTGAAAAATCGTTTATTTTTAGTTCGGGTTTTTAATATAATTATCAGAATAATGAGTGGTTTTTTCGGTAGTATTTCAAAGCACGATTGTGTTTTTGATGTTTTCTACGGTACTGATTATCACTCCCACCTGGGCACAAAGAGAGCCGGTCTGGCTTACTTCTCAAAGGAAAAAGGATTTCAGCGTGCTATTCATAACATTGAAGACGGCTATTTCAGAAATAAATTCGAAAGCGATGTAAAAGGCTTTTCAGGAAATAGCGGAATTGGTGTTATCAGCGACACAGAGGCACAGCCTATTATGGTAACCTCACATATTGGCCGTTTTGCTGTTGCTACAGTCAGCAAGATTGTAAATATTGACGAACTTGAGGCTTACTTTCTGAAACAGAGGCGTACCTTTACAGAGATGAGTGATGGTAGTGTTAATCCTACTGAATTGATCACCATGCTTATTGCCGAGTGTGAAACCATTGAAGCTGGTATAGAAAACGTGTACGATAGAGTAAAGGGATCATGTTCGATGCTTATTCTCACTGAAGACAAGATTATTGCAGCACGTGATAAATTGGGCAGGACACCAATTATTATTGGTAAAAATGAAGACTCCTTCGCAGTAGGATTTGAGACCTGCTCATTTTCCAACCTTAATTACGAAGTAGTGAAGGTTATAGGACCCGGAGAGATAGTTCAGATTACTGCCGAAAGTTATGAACAGCTTAGAAAGCCGAATAAGAAGATGCAGATATGCGCATTCCTTTGGGTATATTTTGGATATCCACCGTCGTTTTATGAAGGGGTTAATGTAGATGAATGCCGCTACCGATGTGGCGCAGCGCTGGCACGGAGAGATAAAACTGAGGCTGATTTTGTAGCCGGTATTCCTGATTCAGGTGTTGGCCATGCTTTGGGATACAGTAATGAAAGACGCATACCCCTTAAACGCCCGTATTCAAAATATACTCCTACGTGGCCACGCAGCTTTATGCCGCAAAGCCAGGAAATGAGAGACCTTGTTGCCAAAATGAAACTTATTCCAAATAAATCACTTATTGAGGGAGGCAGAGGAATTTTTCTCGACGATTCAATAGTACGTGGTACACAGCTAAAGGATAACGTCCGGGATTTATATGCAGCAGGAATAAAGGAAATACATATGCGTATTGCTTGTCCCCCTCTGACCTATACATGTGAATTCCTGAATTTCAGCCGCTCCCGGTCTCATCTTGACCTTGCCGCTCGAAAAGCAGTCAGGCAGCTTGAAGGGACAGAAGATATAGAAATGAAAGATTACTCGGATACTAAAAATGGCAAATATGCGGAAATGGTAGAGCAGATAAGGAAAAACCTCAATTTCACCAGCCTTATGTATCAAAAACTTAATGACCTTGTGGATGCTATAGGGCTTCCCAAAGAAAAACTATGTACCCATTGCTGGGACGGCTCAAGTTATTATTAGTACTATTCCCCATTATTCCCTATTTCCCTTACTCCTAATTCCCTAATCTTTACTCCTGAATTAAATAAACAATTCCCGGTTTATATTGTTATAATACATTAACTTAAAATATGAATTATGAAAGCAAGAATTATACTCTCATTATTATTAGCTGTCGGGTTGTACAGTTTAATATTTGCAAAAACTGTAACAGTAACAAACAGCGGAAATACTTTTACTCCCGATGAAATAACAATTGAGCTGGGTGACACCGTTATTTTTAGTCTTGGATCTATACATAATGCTGTGGAAGTCAGTCAGGCCACATGGGAGGCTAATGGAAACGCTCCTAACGGAGGATTCAATATTGCATACGGAGGTGGAGAACTGGTATTAAGCACAGCTGGAACCTTTTATTATGTATGTACACCTCATGCTGCTCTGGGAATGAAAGGCATAATAACCGTCACCTCAACAATTACATCCTTAGAACAGGGTATTGTTGAAGACAATTCTGAAGCTATACTCAATGTATATCCAAATCCTGTATCTGATATGATGTATCTGACATTTGATGTAAATAAGCAGTCACGGATTAGTATTGATATTGTTGATATTACCGGTCGCACAACACAGAATCTAATAGATTCCGGGTACGAAACAGGTACATATTCTGAGAATGTAAGCCTCGGACATCTTAGGTCAGGCAAGTACTTTGTCATATATAAGTCAGAGTATGATAAGGCAGTTTGGCCTTTGCTATTAATAAAATAGATCAGTCATTTAAATATCATCTGTTATACAATGGTATAAAGTGAGATAGTAAGTAGGCAGATAGTAAGTAAAGATGGTCTAAGATTTTTTTCTTAGGCCCTTTTTTTGTTTAAGGGGACTGCGCCCTAAAAGGGCGCTGTCCCCTTCCCTATTCCCATTCCCTACCCGTTTCCTTATACAGTTTTTTAAGAAGTCTCCTCCCTATCACTTTTATTCCGCTGGAGCCTGTGGGGATCTGTTCTTCAATGGTGGCGATTAGTTCAATCTTTAGATCAGGCTCGAAGTCAGAGATTTTATATAAAAGCTCCATGCTGTAAGCCTTATTTGCTATGGATGATTTGTCATTAAGAAGCATTTCAAAACAAGTTTCAACTAATATACCAAGTTGTTCCTCATTAAATTCTAATGTTGTTTCTGCCAGTATTTTCATAAAATTTTTCCTCACACTTTCATTTTCAGGAAGCATATGTATTATTTTATTCAGATAGGGATCTATTAAGTGCTGATATTTCTGAACACAGAATATGGCAGCGCGCGAAGCCCTCATGGATATCTTTCCTTTTCCGCTGAATGCCAGAGCCATGAGTTTTTCAAAATGCTCAGGATTATCACCTACATTTTCAGCAACCATCTCTGCAATTAATTTTGAACTATCCACAAGCTGAGATTCAAAGTCCATATAAAAAAATATTTTATATTTGTTTTACTATAAATATTTTAATTTTAACGTCAAACTTAATAAAAATTAATCCTATGATGAAAGCAAAAAAACCAACCGAACAGGAAATTAATGAAACCAGTTCCTGGGGAACATGGGGAAAAGAACCTTCTGAATTCCCGTGGTACTATGATGATAAAGAAACCTGTTATATACTTGAGGGTGAGGCAACAGTTACTGATAATAAAGGAAATAAAATTTCATTTGGTCCGGGTGACATGGTTGAATTTGAACGCGGTCTTGAATGTACCTGGAAAATCAACAAAACAATAAAGAAGAAGTACAAATTCGGGTAGTTAGTCAAAAAAATCAAAATATTTAATCTTAGTTTTTGCCTGATCTAATTTTTTTTTATTTATTTGACCTTGAATTTACAAATTATTTAAGTCAGCCAGCAAAAGGCAACATAAGATTTAAAAACCTTATTTGAAATTATTATTAAAATAAGATCTTTATAAAGGAAGTTTTTTAAATCTTATTCTTTACACATTTTTCGACTACTGCTAAATCAATTTTTTTCAGGGGCCATGTGATATTGCGGATTATTAACCGGTCTGAAGAATAACCGCGCTTTATTGCTGGTGGTTATAAAAAGTAGATGTGTTAAGTTGAAGCCCAACCTAAATCTCTATATATATCTGTGTAAAAAAAAGGGCCGCTTGTCTGCAGCCCTTTTTTTATTAAAAGTTATTTTACTGGCTCAATAGAACAATAGAACAATAGAACAATAGAACAATTCAGCAATTTAACAATAGAACAATACAACAATCTACTTCCACACTCCGGGTATATTTTCACCACAATACTTACATTTATTGTCTGTAATATTATTTGCCACAATTTGATATCCCCGTCTTTCAATCAGCACCTTTTTGCATTTGGGGCAGTATGTGTTTTCTGCTTTGGCGCCAGGGACATTTCCTATGTAAACAAACTTAATTCCTGCTTTCAGGGCGATCTCTCTTGCTTTTTGAAGTGTTGCCACAGGTGTTGATGGTAGTTGTGTTAACTTGTACTGGGGATGAAACCTGCTAAAATGCAGGGGATAATTATATAAATTGTTATTATATAACCAGTCACACATTTTTTTAATCATGTCGAAATCATCTGTCCAGCTGGGAACAATAAGATTTGTTATCTCCAGCCATACACCTTCTTCACTGAGAACTTTAAGTGTGTTAAGAACAGGCTGCAATGTTCCCCCGTTAAGTTTAAGATATATGCTGTCGCTAAAAGATTTTAAATCAACATTTGCTGCATCTATATATTTTACAAGATCCCGTAAAGGTTTTTCATTAATATAACCTGCAGTTACCAAAACGTTTTTTATGCCCCTCTCTCTGGCAAGCTTTGATGAGTCGTAAGTATATTCATAAAAAGTAATGGGCTCCGAATAAGTGTAAGCTATGGACTCACAATTATCTTTAGCTGCTCTCTCAACCAGTGCCCGTGGCATTAAATCATAGTTTTTGGTTTTGCGAGGTGAAGTCTGTGAAATGGTCCAGTTCTGACAGTTCAGGCATGCAAGGTTGCACCCTGCAGTAGCTACTGAAAAAGAATTGCTTGCAGGTAAAAAGTGAAAGAGAGGTTTCTTTTCAATAGGATCAATATGAACGGCACACGGATTACCATAGGCAATTGTATAGAGCTTTCCTCCCTCATTTACCCTGTTATTACATGTACTTAGTTCACCTTCCTTAAGTGTACACTCATTAGGACAAATCAAGCATTTTACACCGCGCGCTGTCTGAGTATAATGAGATGCTTCCTTACTCCACTTCCAAAGGTCTTTGCCAGCAATACTCTTCCAGGAACCTGAATCTATATTGTTAGCAAAAAGCTTATTCTTAAAGCTCAGGCATATTCCTGTAACACCGAGAATCCCGGTTTTGATAAATTGGCGTTTATCTATTCTGTTATTCATTTAATTCTTTTTACATATTCATTACCACACATTTCCCAATCAGATAAAACTGATAAAGGAAGTAGCTATAAGCAAAATTATTAAATTCTTCACCAAATCATTATAATTTAACATTTAAACATTATATGTGCAATCTGACTGTTCCACCAGACGTCAGTGTTTCCGTACTTTGTTTAACCATACTTTAACAGGTAATATGAAACATTCCGACCTTTGGTTCTCCTTTTCCGTTCCAAATCTTTATTGCATCAGGTGTGGGCTCACAGATTACCTTACAATTCTTTGATTTAAAATAATTAAGAGCCTCCCTGGATAGCTCCAGTGCATTATACTGTCCGGCCCCTATTATCACGTATTTAGCACCTTCCTCATAAATGAATTTGGCTTCCTTTTTTGATACAATATGAGAAGTGCCGTATTTTTCCTTTGACAGCTTTTTTTTCCTCTTCTCTATTGTATTGTCAATCCTTATTATCACATCATTATCATACTTGTTCCCGTTTATAGTTATTGAGCCGAACCTTGTATTATCAATTACCGGTTTCATCTTAGTATCTTTAACAATTAATTAATATTGGGAAGGAAGTATTATATTGTTAAACAAAATTACTAAAATTGGACTACAAATAACAGGCCAAAAATTTATTACATTTTTATATTTACACCTGAATTTGGAGAAACATTATTTTGTCAACAACTAACTATTTTATAAATCGCAATTAAACTGAAACGCTTATATGGTTCCATTTTATAAAAAAACATTTTTTTATTTTTTGATAACATTAATTCTGTTTCCTGTAGCAGCACAAAGACAAACAATCAGTGGTTATGTGAGAGATAAGAGTAACGGGGAAATGCTCATAGGTGCAAATGTATTTATTAAAGACTCATATACAGGAACTGTCACAAACTCTTACGGATTTTATTCATTAAGTCTTAAACCCGGAAATTATTTAATTGTATACCAATACCTTGGATACAACACCAATGAAATACCTGTTGAACTGGATAAGGATATTTCTGTTAATATTGAGTTAGAGACAACAACCGATAGCATTGATGCAGTAATTGTTACTGCTGAAAGAGGGGACGAGAATATTGTATCAACACAAATGAGTTCAATAAAAATAACCAGCAAGGTGATAAGCCAAATTCCTGTTATTTTGGGGGAAACTGATGTAATTAAGACACTTAGTTTATTACCTGGTGTTAAAACTACTGGGGAGGTGAGTTCAAGTCTTAGCATAAGGGGCGGCGCCAGAGATCAGAATATGTTAATACTGGATGAAGCAACTGTTTATAATGCATCTCATCTGGGAGGATTCTTTTCAGTTTTTAACAATGATGCTATCAAGAACGTTGAATTATTTAAGGGAAATATACCTTCCCGGTACGGAGGGCGGTTATCTGCATTAATTGACGTCAGGATGAAAGACGGTAATAATAAAAGGTTTTCTGCTAACGGAGGTATTGGCCTATTATCAAGCCGGCTGACAATTGAGTCACCTATAGTAAAAAATAAAGGATCATTAATAATATCCGGAAGAAGAACCTATTATGATGTATTAATGAAAGTGCTTCACAGCATTGCTGATACCATCCCGGAGCTGCCTGTCCATTTTTATGATCTTAACATGAAAGCAAATTATACTCTTAATGAAAAACACAGGTTGTTTATGTCAGGTTATCTGGGCCGTGATGCAGCGGATTTAAGTATAGGTGAAGATGTCAGCAGTGAGTTTAACTGGGGCAATTATACCGCTACATTACGATGGAACTATATAATTAATAAAAGACTGTTTTCAAACTTAACATTGCTGGCCAGTAATTATGACTATGAAATTGAAAATATGTTAAGACTGGGAAGAGGAGATGAGGAATATATGTTCAGATGGAAGGCTTACTTAAAAGATTACTCTGCCAAACTTGATTTGGGTTTTTATTTGAATCCTGATAATACCTTAAGGTTTGGAATTCTTTCTACTTATCATGACTTCAATGTAGGAAAAATTAATGGAAGAAGTGATACACTAACATGGGATTACAAGATTCCAAAAATATATTGTATTGAAAATGCTTTTTACCTGAGTAACGAACAAAGAATAACCGAAAAAATCAATATCAGCTACGGATTAAGATTTTCCACTCTTCACAATATAGGAAAAGCTACAATCTTTGTCTATGAAAATTATAATGTTGTGGATACAAATTTATATGGGTGGGGCGAGATCTATAATACATATAGCGGACTTGAACCACGGCTGGGATTCACTTTTGTTCTTTCAGAGAAGAATTCAATAAAATGGGGCTATACAAGGACAAGGCAGTATCTGCAGATTGCTTCCAACTCAACATCGGGAACACCCATAGATATATGGATTCCGTCAAGTCCCAACGTTAAACCGCAGATTGCTGATCAATACAGCATAGGTTATTTCAGAAACTTTAAAAACAATATTATAAAAACATCAATAGAGCTTTATTATAAGAATATGCAAAACCAGGTAGACTTTAAAGAATTTGCCCAGCCACACTTAAATCCTGAAATTGAAGGAGAGCTTAGATTTGGTAAAGGAAGGGCTTATGGACTGGAGCTTATGATAGAAAAGTCTGAAGGAAAATTAACAGGATGGGTAAGCTATACATTATCCAAATCAGAAAGGAACACGAGGGATATACAGGAAAAAGGATGGTACACTTCACCTTATGATATTCCTCATGATATTTCTGTTGTAGCGGCATATAAATTAACTAACAGAATTTTACTGTCAGCAAACTGGGTTTACCAGAGCGGGAGACCAATAAATGCTCCTGTAGCCAGATGGGAATACGGGGACCTTATTCTCCCCTACTTTCCGGGCAGAAACAATGACAGGATGCCTGACTATCACAGACTGGATCTGGGACTCGAATTAAAGGGGAAACTAAAATCTGCTAAAAGATTTGAAAGCAGTCTTGTTTTTTCAATTTACAACGTTTATAACAGGAAGAATGCTAATACTGTATATTTTGTCCAGGATTATGAAACACAAACTGTTACCAAAGCTATGAAAGTATCTTTATTCAGAATAATGCCTTCTATTACTTATAACTTTAAGTTCTGACTAATAAAAAAAATGATTCACTATGAAGTTATATAGCTTATTAGTATCGATATTAATAACTCTGGTTTGTTGCGAGCCTCAAGAAGAAATCAGCTGGAAGGTTGATGAAATTCCCGATCGTCTGGTCGTTGAAGGATCAATTACAAATGAACTTAAATTACATACAGTAACATTAAAAAAGTCAGGTAATTACTTTTCCAATACTGCAGCAGAAGTTGTATCAAATGCTGTTGTCACCATCACTGATGGAAGTAATATTTTTTATTTTGAAGAAAATCCTGCAGGCTCCGGTATATATAAAACTACAGAAGAAGTTAAAGGTGATACAGGCAGGCTTTATACACTAAATATCAATATTGATGAGCCTTTGAATAATGAGACACACTTTTCAGCCAGGTCTTTCTTAAACAGTAATATAAGAGCAGACTCAATGATAAGTATAATATATGAGAGCCCGTTTATATTTAACAATGCTGACACCGTAATACTTGTAAATAATATATTTGGCTACGAACCTGAACCTGCAGGGGACTATTATACTGTAAGTTTATATAGAAACGGTACATTACTTAATGATACTATAGATGAGTATATTACAATCTATGACAGAAATAGCGGGATAAACGGAGCTGATTTTTTCCCATTTGCTTTTCTTGAGAATTTTGCTATTGGTGATACTGTAGAAATGGAGTTCCGGTCAATAAGCAAGGCATATTATGATTTTATTGACGGAGTAAAAAGGATATCCAGCGGCACTGATCCTTTTGGATTTACCGGTCCTCCTGCAAACCCTGTTGGTAATATTGAAGGAGGGAACGCCCTGGGCTTTTTTAACGCTTCGGCTGTGACAAGAGTGAGAGCGCAAACAAGGGCGCTGTTACCCTAAGCCATCGGATAACTAAACAGTGGTTTTTCTACCTGCCCTTTTTCCTTCATTTCAATAACTTCTTCAGGTGCAAGTGGCGTGAACCTTTTAATCAGGTTAAGTGCCATCTTAAAAAGATCCTCGTTTCCCGGAGGTATGGCCGCTGTTACAGGATGGGAAAGTGTAAACCGTAAACCCATAAGTGCTTCTTCAGGATCTGTGAGGGGTTCATACCAGCACTTGGGAATTTTGTTTTCTGTATCTTCAGGATACGGGCGCCTTGCCATAGCTTTGATAGCCAGTATTCCCATTCCCTTATCCTTTGCCCTTTCAAGAACCTGTGGGCCAAAGTTACCTGCATGCCATGTTGCAAAGTTTATCGGAAAAAGTATAGTATCGAAATCAAACCTGTCCATAAGAGCCATGGCCGCTTCTACCGAGTGGGCAGAGAAACCGATATAGCGGATTTTCCCTTCTTCCCTGGCTTTTACAAATGCCTTGATGGCGCCATCAGAACCAAATATTGTATCAACATCCTCAAGCTTTCGTACAGCATGTAACTGGTACAAATCGAAATGCTCGGTTCTCAGGTTTTTAAGAGACTTATCTAATTCTTTTATTGCACCGTCATATTTTCGCTCCTGTGTTTTGCAGGCAAGGAATACATCAGACCTGTATGGCTCAAGGGCCGGGCCTAGTTTAACTTCAGCATCACCATAGGTAGGTGCCACGTCAAAATAGTTAATGCCATGATCAATAGCTAAACTTACATATTCAGATGCCTGCTCAGGTGTCGTATCCATTATTACAACTCCGCCGAGACCAAGGATCGACAATTTTTCTCCTGTACTGCCTAATGTACGTTTCTCAATCATGCCGGCTGCCTTTGTACGATAAATAGACGACAGGTCTGCCGGAAAAAAGCTGACCAGTGGTGCAGCTGCAGCTGTTATTTTTATAAATTTTCGTCTTTTCATGGGTATTTATCTTTTTTATTATTAACTGAAAAATTAACGAATATTTTTGAAAAAATAAAGGGACAGCGCCCTAAAAGATTTAGGATTTATGAATTGCTTGCTTGTAGGTGGTCTATTTACCACAAATCCTATTTATTTAGTTTCAGGAAGGATAAATTAAAATACAAATGATTATATCTTTCTATTATTTGCAATCCGAATTTTAGCAGATCATATAAGTAATAACTATTATATGAAGGTATTAACTTATCTGTTCTATAGTCTCTATAAATGCCTGTATATTCGATGTTGGAACTGCCGGAGGCATCCCTCCACCACAGGAAAATATTATTTTTGTTTTATCCTGAAGACTGTCGGCAAGCTCCTGTACAGCTTTTCTGGTATCTTCAGCACTACCATTTGCCAGCACATCTCTTGGAGGTATATTGCCGAGCAAAACTATTTTGTCCTTTGTCACACTTTTTAAATCATTCAATGAAACCTCAAAACCCATATTAAATAAATTAATACCCATTTCAGGTAAATAAGGAGCAGAAACTTCGCACGGAGCATCATTATGCAAAAATTTCACAGAAACATCTACATTAAATAAATCTTTGAAATAAGGCAGTCCGAATGATACAAATTCCTGTTCTCCCATAAAGCCAATAATATCATCCAGCATAAGTATGCCGTCAATAGTAGGAAATGTTTCCATTTGCAGTTGCAACCAGTCTTTCAGGAAGGCTGCAATCTTTTGAATCAGCAGGTGGGCCTTCTCAGGTTCCATCATCATCGTTGTAAGAAATTCAGTTGACCCCATTAAATAGCTTGCAATATTAAGTGGACCGCGGGCTACGGCAAACCTTATTCTGTGACCTGCTCCCTCAATTTCAGGTTTTGCAATCTTTAATCTGTTCAGCATAAAAGGAAGCAACCCGTCAGTCCCGGGATTTGGTATCTTAAGATCATCTATATCTGAAGACGAACGGATGATAGAATGAGCATGTGGAAATTCATTCGGAGGGAATGTACACCTTGCACCAAATGCTGATGGTTCGGTACACATGCCGTATTCAGACCAGAATCCGGGCAGAAACATCACCCCGGGAAAATCATTCAGCGCTTTAAGATTTGCCTCAAGCCATAATTTATCATTGGTAAAGTAATCCAGAATAGAAATTCCGTACCAGTTGGGTAACCAGGGACAGTCAATAATAAATCCTACGGGTAACGGATTTAGTATTTCTCCCTTAATAATTTGCTTCAGGTTGTTCCATTGATTATCAGTCATGTTTATTATTTTAATGTTTCATCAGGTCCTATATATGATGTTTTCAGTCCACCCAAATTTATAATGATTTTATCATATGCCATACCTGTATCCACCATCCATAGTTTTAAAGTATGTTTACCGGGTGTGTCTATATAATGTCGTGTAATGTTCAGGGAGGCATTCCTTCTCACATTCGATTTCCATTGCGTACTATACTCAGGGGCACTTACATCAACCATCTGGGGTGGTTCATCATTTATGGAAATCCCATATTGAGCACCCCTGAAACTGTTAATAGCAAAAACAGGAAGGACAAACGAATGTATTTCTACGACACCTGAATTGAAAGTATGGATATCATATTCAAGATGTGGTGAATCCTCATAACCGGGTCTTCGTGAGGGCGCCGTAAAAGGAAACATTGACACTGATTTTCCTGTTAATCCGAGATCATTAATAACATCCCAGTTTATATCCTGCGATTGAATTTTCCGGTGATAGTTTTCAGCAGAAATTGAAATAACACCGTTGTCTTCAACAAACATTCCCTTTATTTCATCTTTTTTAAGCGATGCAGGATTAAAACCCTGCACAAAGATTATGTCTTTTCTCCCTGCGCCAGTTATATTTATTTTACCTTTTATTACTTCCTGCTCAGGGACCTTATCCCAGTCTATGCTAACCCACACCCGTTCTTCTGTAGTAACCTCTCCTCCTGATGTGCTTAGTTTTATCCATATTTTGTCCGCAGATGCTTCCCAATTAAAAGGGGTTTTACCCTTATTAAAAATTTCAAAATAATATTTATGATCATAAAATGGATTAAAACAGGGCAGTGTATTATAATAATTAACACCATAAACATCGCTGTTACCTTCAACAAAAAGTCCCATTTCAGCATAATCCTGAACCTCTATAGAATCAAGAGGGGGCATTCGCCAATAGACAGATGATTCATGCTGCTTCCATGACATCATATATTTCCATTTTCCATTAAGCAGTTCATTATACTGGTCTGTTACAAGCTGAATACTATCATAATAACTTCGTACATCTCTGGCTAACTGATTAGTTGCAGCTCTTCCCTGCTGTGCATACCATCTGTTTTTCTGTGCCAACAGTATTTTACGATTCATATAATTGCCGGCTGCAACAGGATAATAAATCAGCTGGAAAAAGGCAGGTTTTAAAGAATCCGGCATTATACGGTATGCTCTGGCAGTCTGGTCGCTGAGAGCCTGGAACTTCTCAAGCCGCCTCTCTGCTTCCCTGTAATTGACAAAGCTATACTCAGTATCTTCCCACTGCTCATGAGGATCATGAAAGCTGAATTGTTCACCAGAACTCATATATTCAACTTTTCTCTCAAATGAGATTGCATAAAACTTTTTCATAATATCTGCCAGTTCTTCAGCATACTGATTGCCAAAAACAGATGCCAGCCATGAAGATAGATGAGAAGTTATATTGGAATTGTCAACAATATTTATATCCCAGGCCAGATCAAGAAAAAATGACATACCATACTCACATGGTTTTATATCTCCGACATTTGCAATCCACATTTCACGCGCGTTAAAACTATATGCCTTTGTCATTTCTTCCCAGATAAGGGAAGGTGATGTTGATGACAGCCATAAATATTCGTGAGGTGGCCCCAGATAGGATAGATGGTAATAAACACCTGCTCCTCCTGACCTTTTTTGTTCGAGGGGATCACTAAGCCTCCGTATATATCCGTAATTATCATCCACCCACATCAGTGTAACATCATCAGGGACCTTTAAACCGTTATTATAGAGAGTAAGGACCTCTTTATAGGGAATGAATACCTGTGGTATCTCACTGATCTTCTTATTAATATGTGTTGTAAGGATTTGGCGCTGATCGGCAAATACCTGCTCAAGCAATTCAATCTGCTCTTCAAGTTTCAGATTACCCCTCATCCCAGCATCATGCAATCCTCTCATACCTATAGTATAGATATTTTCATATATACAGTTCTCTGAAACGCGTTTATCTAAAATCTTATATACCATTTTCTTATTTATATCATAACGCCAGTCACCCAGGGTTTTTACATCCCATTCGCTGGCAGTATTAAAAAGTAAAGGTTCACAATGTGATGCTCCCATAACAATCGCATAATCGTCAGCCACCTTCTTATTTTCCTTGAAGTAATTGAATGGCTTGGTACATTCATGCATGGCAGGCCAGCAATAATTTGCCTTAAGTCTTAGCAAAAGTTCAAAAATCTTCATATAGGTTTTAGGTCCAATGTCGCCCGTTTCAGGATCATATGTTTTTGTTGCCCACGGTTTTAAACCCCAGTCCTCGTCATTAATAAAAATACCCCTGTACTTTACAGAAGGAGGGCCCTCAGAATATATACCCTTACTTACAACGAGATTCTTTTTTTTATGAACAGGCACATCGGCCCACCAGTACCATGGAGAGACACCAATTTGTTTTGATAATTCATAAACGCCGTAAGCAGTTCCTCTTCTGTCACTCCCTATGATAACCAGTGCAGAGGTAATACTTTTGTTGGGGTTATCAATAACCTGTAAGCTATATGTTTCCCATTTACCGGTAATTCCGGATGTATCTATTTTCCCTTCCTTAATCAGTTTATTAATTAGCTCATTTTTGCCAATTGTACCTATAATTACAAAGTTATTTTTGAGTTTATCAATATCAGTGATAACATTCGGAGCAGTTCCTGTTACATTTTCAATATCTTTTACCAGATGATTTGCAGCAATTTCCACTACCTTATAATCATTCTCATCATAATAAATCTCTGCTGCGACACTGTTAAAAACAAGCTTAAAATCACCTTCATTATAGTCCTGTTTTATTATGTTCTTAATCTCAGCATTCAGGCTATAATTACAGATGATTAGAAACAGTAATATTTTTACGGATGTTTTCATTTTGCTATTTTTAATTTTTCCAGCTACATTTATTTTAAAATGGACATCGATAGAGTCAAGACACTGAAATAGCTGATCAGGAAATAAAGATAATAAATCATTTCTTAAATAGGGGGACAGAGACCCTAATAAATATCGTATTGATGATAGGTCCGGCCTGCCGGCTGGCAGGGATTTAATATTTCAGGCGCTGTTCCAAACTTATGCTTTACAAACATAGGGGCTTTTTCGCTGTCCCCTTTTTTAATGATTGATTTGTTTTATATGAGAAAAATTACTATTTATGTCATCCTGTTTTGTGATGTAATTAATACGTTAAATCATGGTTAAAAAATCGATGAAACTTTCCTTTGGTGAAAAATTGGGATATGGTTGCGGAGATTTTGGATCCGTTTTATTCTGGCAGACCATAATGATACATCTGCTATTCTTTTACACAGATGTATTCGGACTTGAAGCAAAAGTCGCCGGAATTATGTTTTTCGTATCAAGAGTTCTTGACGCTATTTTTGATGTTGTAATCGGGATGACAGCGGACCGTACCAAAAGCCGGTGGGGAAAATTCCGGCCATATATTTTATTTGGCGCTATTCCATTGTGTGTTGCAGCGATTTTTGCCTTTACAACACCAGGTTTTGGAGAAGTTGGTAAAATTGTATATGCTTATGTTACCTTCATTCTTTTTATGTTTCTGTATTCAACAGTCAATATTCCATATACATCTTTACTCGGTGTAATTAGTGGAGATCCTCATGAAAGAACAAAAGCTGCATCTTTTAAGTTTGTAGGTGCATACCTTGCCGGTATTATTGTTTCTGCTACAGCACTTCCATTTGCAGGAAAGTTTGGTCATGGAACTCCGGCAAAGGGCTGGCAGACAACTATGTTAATTTATGCAATTGCAGCCTTCGTTTTCTTCATGATAACTTTCCTGGCAACGAGAGAACGTATTCAACCTATCGCTAAAGAAAGAACTAATGTTAAAAAGGATCTAAAAGATATATCACAAAACATACCCTGGATCATGTTATTTACAGTAACAATTCTTTTTATCCTTTTCGTATGTATCCGTCTGAGTGTGACCAACCACTATTTTAAATATTATGTTGATGAACAGGTAGTCCCATGGCTTTCACACACATTTAATGCAGTAAATAAAAATATCTTAAATCCTGTCTTCAGAATTATAGGCAGACCTGAAAATGTTTTATTAGCTGACAGTCATAAATTCGGGTTTGAAGTACTGGCCTCTATTTTTCACACAATTGGTCAGGCCCTTTCTTTAATTGGAGTGATTTTAGTTCCATATTTTGCAAAACTGGTTGGACGGAAAAAAGCATTGGTCATACTATTTATTCTGGCAATGTTATTTACCGGGGCATTTATGTTTTTTAAACCTGAAAACCTTATACTGATTTATGTATTTCAAGCATTCGGCTCAATAACAGGCGGCCCTGTTTCACCCTTATTATGGGTTATGTATGCAGATACTGCGGACTATTCCGAATGGAAAACCGGCAGAAGAGCTACAGGTCTTGTATTCTCAGCTTCCATAATGTCAAATAAACTTGGCTGGGCTTTTGGCAGTATGATAGCCGCATTTATTCTTGCAATGACCGGATTTGTTTCAGATATATTACAACCTGAATATGTTAAAAATGGTTTGAAGGCTATGATGAGTATAATACCTGTTGCAGCGGGAATAATTGCTTTAGTCATTATTGCTTTCTTCTATAACCTGGATGAATCCACAATGACAAAAATTAAGACTGACCTGGAAGAAAAACGGGGAGAGGAAAACTAAATATAATTTTCTTGCCATGCAGTTTGGCTATTTTGACGACAAGAACAAGGAATATGTAATTACTAATCCGGATACTCCTGCCCCCTGGAGCAATTACCTTGGATCTACTACTTACGGGGCTATTATCACCAACAATGCAGGAGGATACAGTTTTTATAAATCTGCTGCCCAGGGCCGGTTTATGCGGTACCGTACAAATGCTATACCTATGGATCAGCCAGGCAGGTATATTTATATCCGCGACCGTGATTCGGGAGACTTCTGGTCTGCATCCTGGCAGCCTGTTGGCAAGCCCCTGGACAAATTTAAGTCAGTTTGCCGGCATGGTACAGCGTACACAGTCATTGACTCTCAATATTCGGATATCCGCTCTGAAACTACCTACTTTGTTCCTCCCGGAAAAGAATATGAGTACTGGCACTGCAAAATAAGCAACGAGGGATCTTCAAAGCGCAGGCTAAGACTATTCACTTTCGTTGAATATACAAGCAACTGGCACCTGTGGATGGACTTGATAAACCTTCAGTACACGCAGTATATACTTACAATGGATGTTGTCGACGGCATTATAGACCAGGGTACAAATGTTTATCTGCCGCAGCAGCCTGATAATTTTGAGGAAGGGGGGCAAGCGCGCCACACTTTCCTGGGGGTTGCAGGTGCTAAAGTATCAGGCTTCGATACTGACCGTACAAAGTTCCTTGGAGCTTACGGGAGTTACGCAAAACCTGTTGCAGTGGAGACGGGTGAATGCTTTAATTCATTGGCCTCAGCGGATAACGGGTGCGGGGTATTACAATTTGATATTGAGCTGGGTCCGGGAAATAAAAAAGAATTTGTTGTTGTTTTGGGCATAGGTCATGCAGGAAATGAAGGACAGGAAGCCATTGAAGAAGCAAAAAATATAGCAGGAGTGAAAAAAGAGCTTGAAGAATTAAAAGCATACTGGCACAGCCGGCTCGAAGGAATGTATGTTGAAACCCCCGATACAGAGTTCAACAGTATGATGAATATGTGGAATCCTTACAACTGCCTAATAACCTATGCATGGTCACGTGCAGCGAGCCTTGTTTATGCAGGGGAGCGGGACGGACTGGGTTACAGGGATACCGTACAGGATCTGCTGGGAGTGCTCCATACCATACCCGATGAAGCAGTGAAAAGGCTTGAACTGATGATCACCGGGCAGGTATCTTCAGGAGGTGCCTTTCCTGTTGTAAAACCATTCTCGCATAAACCCGGTGAAATGGAAGCCCCTGAAGAGACAGAATACCGCTCAGACGACAGTTTATGGTTGTTTATTACGATACCTGCCTATGTTAAGGAAACAGGTAATATTGACTTTTATAACAAGACTCTTCCTTATGCCGACAAGGGGCAGGATACGGTGCTGGGACATATGAAAAAAGCTATTGAATTCAGCCTGCAGCGTTCAGGAGCACATGGATTACCATGCGGACTGTCAGCTGACTGGAACGACTGCCTGATGCTCGGACAGAAAGGTGAATCGGTATTTGTTGCTTTCCAGCTACGCCTGGCACTTGACACTTATGCAGAAATATGTGAGCTTTTAAGTCTGCCTGATGAAAAGGCATGGGCGGAAAAACAGCTAGACATCCTTGATTTCAATATTGAAAAATATGCATGGGATGGGAACTGGTATCTGCGTGCTTACAGGTATGACGGACTTAAGTACGGAACTCAAACTGACGAGGAAGGCTCATTGTGGCTTAACCCCCAGACATGGGCAATATATAGCAGGCACACAAAGGGCGAAAAGGCATTAAGTATTATGAAGTATGTCCACCAGAAATTGTTTACAGCGTACGGACTTATGTTATGTGATCCTCCGTATCAAAAGGCTGACCTTAATATTATTAAAGCCACATTGTTTAATATAGGGACAAAAGAAAACGGTTCTATATTTTGTCATACCCAGGGTTGGGCAATAATAGCAGAAACAATGAATGGGAATGGTAGCAGGGCCTACAATTATCTCCGGGCTTTCATGCCAGCAGCCATGAATACAAAAGCTGAAATAAGAGAAATTGAACCCTACGTATACTGCCAGTCCACACACAGCCCCTATAGTCCGCGTTATGGAGCTTCGCGCCTGCCATGGCTAAGTGGTTCCGCTACATGGTCGTATTACGCTGTGACACAGTATATACTTGGAATACAGCCACATTATAACGGATTGCAGATTGACCCCTGCATACCTGCAAAGTGGGAAAAATTTAAAGTTAACCGCAGATTCAGGGGCAAATTCCTGGAAATAGAAGTAATAAATGAAAATCATAAAGAAAAAGGTGTTAGTAAAATAATTATAAATGATGAAGAGGTTGATGGAAATCTTATTTCTGTTGATATGATGAAAGAGCACAATACTGTTAAAGTAATTATGTAGAACTTATAAATCAGGAAACAGATATGAAAAAAATTATGGTTGGCCCCTCCCTCCCCAATATACCGTGGGAAGATAAACCCTCAGGTCATAAAGAATTAATGTGGAAATACAGCAAAAATCCGGTAATAGGATGGAATCCGACACCCACTACTGCCAGAATATTTAACAGTGCCGTACTACCTTACAAGGGAGAGTTTGTGGGGGTCTTTCGTGCCGATCATAAAAACGGAAGGGCATTTATCCATTTTGGTAAAAGCAGGGATGGATTTAAATTTGAAATTGATGATAATGTAATTCCCTGGCAGGATGAAAATGGCAATCCACGCCCCGTGAGCTATGCATATGATCCCAGGCTGTTGAAAATTGACGACTTGTATTATATAACATGGTGCGATGATATGCGTGGTGCATCCATAGGAATGGGAAAAACCAGAGATTTTAAAACATGGATAAGGATGCCTAATCCGCTTATGCCTTTTAACCGTAACGGCGTACTATTTCCCAGGAAAATTAAGGGTAAATATTACCTTTTAAGCAGGCCGAGTGATAGCGGACATACTCCATTCGGAGATATATTCATCAGTGAAAGTCCTGATTTAACATACTGGGGAAACCATAAATTTGTAATGGGCACAGGTGGCCAGGGATGGTGGCAAGGGGTGAAAATCGGGGCCGGTCCCGTGCCGATAGAAACCACTGATGGATGGCTGCTCTTTTATCATGGTGTGTCAACTACATGTAATGGTTTTGTATATAGCTTCGGCGCAGCAATTCTTGATCTCGATGATCCATCGAGAGTTATTTACCGGTGTGCAGACTATTTTATTACCCCTGAAGAGATATATGAAACAACCGGATTTGTGCCCAATGTGGTATTTCCTTGTGCAAACCTGTATGACCCTGACACAAACAGGATAGCCATTTATTACGGTGCCGCAGATACTTTTACAGCATTAGCCTTCGGATATGCAGACAAAATCATAGAATATATTAAAAAGCACCACGAAGATGTAAACTAGTCTATCAAAACATAAATTATATACTTGTTATCACACCGGATACTTCAATAACTTATATTAATATGGCATCAAGAAAATTGATTATAATCTTCTGCATAGTTATTGCAATAGTAGCCTTTTCATGTTCCAGGGAAAGGAAAAATAAATTACTGTTCAGACGCATAGATAAGGCTAAGCCCAGAAATGTAATATTCATATTAAGTGATGATCACCGGTACGACTTTATGGGTTTTACAGGTAAAGTCCCCTGGCTTGAAACTCCAAACATGGATCAGCTGGCAAAGGACGGGGTGTACTGCCGTAATGCCTTTGTCTCGACATCGTTGAGCTCACCCAGCAGGGCTTCAATATTAACCGGTTTATATGCCCATTCACATACAGTTGTAGATAACTCGGCACCGGATCCTGAAAATCTTATTTACTTTCCCGAATATATAAAGGCTGCAGGATACCGGACTGCCTTTTTCGGTAAATGGCATATGGGAAGTGAGAATGATGAGCCGCGCCAAGGGTTTGATCACTGGGAAAGCTTTAAAGGACAAGGTGATTATTACAATCCGACACTTAATATAAACGGTGAAAGGATAACTTACGGTGACTCGGCCTATATTACAGACTTGTTAACAGATCATGCTATTGAATGGCTGAAAGACAGAAAATCTGACAAACCTTTCTTCCTTTATCTCTCGCATAAAGCCGTACATGCGGAATTCAGCCCGGCAAAAAGGCACAGGGGTAAATATGCCGGTAAAAAGATTGAGTATCCCCCGTCATTTAATATAACAAAACCTGGGATACTGGAATCTGACGGTATGCACTGCAAGCTGAGTAATGAACATAATCCGGATTATAATTACGGTAAGGGAAGAATACCTGACTGGGTGAAGGAACAGCGGTTTAGCTGGCACGGTGTCGATTATATGTATAACGGCGAGATGGATTTTGAATCATTTTATTATAGTTATTGCGAGACATTGGCAGGAATTGATGAAAGTCTGGGTACCATAATCAATTATTTGAAAGAACAGGGTATGTATGAGTCTACACTTATAATTTACATGGGTGATAACGGATTTTCCTTTGGTGAGCATGGTTTAATTGACAAGAGACACTTTTACGAGGAGTCTGCAAAAGTACCTCTTCTGGTTAGCTGTCCTGAACTTTTCAAAGGCGGAAGGGTCGAGAACAGGATGATCCAGAATATTGACATTGCCCCCTCCATACTTGAAATTTTTGGAATTAAGAAGCCCGGACATATGCAAGGTATGTCTTTTGTAGAATTGCTCAGTGAAAAAGATATTAAGTGGAGGGATAAAATATTCTATGAATATTACTGGGAGGAAAACTTCCCTCAAACACCTACAACTTTCGGAATACGAACTGACAGATACAAGTACATTAGGTATTGGGGTATATGGGATACTAATGAATTTTATGACCTTGAAAATGATCCCAATGAGATGAACAATCTTATTGCCAGTCCGTTACACCAGCATATTATTAAGGAAATGGCCGATGAATTATATACATGGCTGGAAAATACACATGGAATGCAAATACCCTTAAAAAGACCCCCTGGCCCGAGATTCAGGGGAGACTACAGAAACATTAACCTATATTAATACAAATTAAAGTCATTGTATATCTGATATATTATGAAAAAAAATATTATCATTCATTTGAAGTTGTACTTTTTCCTGAGAGAAAGCAATTTTTATTTTAAAAGAAGATTTAAGGGATTAGTATATATAACTGTAGGTTCAGGTTTATTATTATCTAATTTAGGCTGTAAAAAACCCGGTGAAACTGAAATAACTGGAAAGCCTTTTCCCGCGCAGCCCAATATCTTATGGATTAGTTGTGAAGATATAAGTCCGAGACTTGGATGCTATGGTGATAATGTGGCACAAACACCCAATATAGACAGGTTAGCAAGCCAGGGTATTAAATATACAAATGTGTTTACCACTGCCCCTGTTTGTGCTCCATGCCGCTCAGGTATAATAACAGGAATGTACCAGACTTCTATTGGAACACACCACATGAGGACCTCTCACAGGGCCGATAACCTTCCTACTCCCTATGAAGCTGTCCCTCCGCATTATGTAAAAACGTTTACAGAATACCTTAGGGCAGCCGGTTATTATTGCACAAATAACGCCAAAACAGATTACCAGTTTGCCTCACCGGTAACAGCATGGGATGAATGCAGCAATACAGCCCACTATAAAAATCGGCCCGGCAGAGATACTCCGTTTTTTGCAGTTTTCAATATAGAAATTACTCATGAAAGTAAAAACTGGCAGCCACCTGAAAGTACTGATCCGTCCTCAGTTGAAGTGCCCCCTTATTATCCTGATAATGAAATAGTGAGAAAAAATATTGCGCGGTTATACGATAATATTGCAAAACTGGATACTATAGTTGGTGAGATACTTAAAGAGCTCGAGTATGAAGGGCTGGCTGAAAATACCGTTGTTTTCTTCTGGAGTGACCATGGAGACGGACTGCCACGGGCAAAAAGATGGTTGTACGACTCAGGAACGAGGATACCTCTTATTATTCGATGGCCCGGATATATAAAGGAGGCAGATTCAAACAGCAGGCTTATCAGTTCAATTGACTTTGGGCCTACAGTGTTGTCTGTGACCGGAGTACCTGTTCCCAAACACATGCAGGGAAGAGCTTTTCTGGGAGCACAGGCAAAACCACAAAGAAACTATGTTTTTGCTGCGCGTGACCGTTTTGATGAATCATACGACATGGTTCGTTCTGTCAGAGACAATAAATACAGATATATACGCAACTATTATCCTTTAAAGCCATATGTGCTGTGGGTACCTTACAGGAACCGTATGCCCATAATGCAGGAATTACTAAGGCTGTATGCCGAAGATAAGTTGGAGGGAGCACAAAAGATATGGTTTAGTGACACACGCCCCCCTGAAGAATTATATGACTGTGAAAAAGATCCTCACCAAATAAACAATCTGGCTTATGATACTGAATACAAAGCTGTTTTGAATAGAATGAGTGCCAGGCTTAATAAATGGATGAGTAATACAAAAGATATGGGCAATATTTCAGAATCAGAGATGATTTATAATATGTGGCCTAATGGAGTGCAGCCAGTAACTGCACCACCTGCATTCATTGTTTATGGTAAAGAATCTGTTAATATGACTACAATATCCACAGGAGGTAAATTCAAATATCCGGTCAGGATTTCTGTTTATTCTGCAACACAGGGAGCATCAATTGCTTTTACTACTGATACTGCAGAAAATGTTCACTGGAAATTATATGCAGGACCTATAAAACTAAATAGGGGAACCACATTATTACGAGCTAAGGCTATACGTTACGGATATAAAGAGAGCAAAGAAGTTACTGTAAAATTTGAAATTGAATAGTAAAACTGCCGTGGATTATTTCATTGGTGACCATATAGCGTATAATATAATGGTAAAGCCTGCCGGCCCCAGGTGCAACCTGAATTGCACATATTGTTATTATCTTGAGAAGAAGAACCTGTATAAAGATGACAATATATCACTTATGCCGGAATCAGTACTGGAAAAGTTTATAAAACAATATATTCAGTCACAAACAGCACCTGTTATTTCATTTGTCTGGCAGGGAGGTGAACCTATGCTTGCCGGACTGAAATTTTTTCAGACAGCTGTTGAATACCAGAAATATTATGCTGCAGGCAGGCGGATAATAAACTCTTTTCAAACCAACGGTACCTTAATAAATGAAAACTGGTGCAAATTTTTCAAACAACATAATTTTCTGATAGGTATTTCTATTGACGGCCCTGAGAAAATACACGATTATTACAGGCGCAATATTCACGGTGCAAACACGTGGCATAAGGTGATGAAAGGGATAAGGCTATTACAGGATCATAATGTTGATTTTAATACTCTTACTGTAATAAATGACCATAATTCAGATTACCCCCTGGAAATATATTCATTTCTGAAGAGCATAGGCAGTAATTATCAACAGTATATACCCATAGTTGAACAGGCAGCAACAGATGAAGATTTTTTCCCCTTATCACTGGTATCACCCGATTACAGGGGTAATACAAGCATCACTGATTGGTCTGTAAGTCCGCAGAAATTTGGTGATTTTTATATTAAGATTTTTGATCAATGGGTAAAGAATGATGTAGGTTCTGTTTTTGTTCAGATTTTTGATGTTATGCTGGCAAACTGGATTGGCGAACCGGGAGGACTGTGTATATTTGATAAAACCTGTGGTAATGCAGCCGTTATTGAATGTAACGGTGATTTGTACAGTTGTGATCATTATGTGTATCCTGAAAATCTTCTGGGTAATATTTTGAATGAACCACTGCTTGAAATGATGCTTTCAAAAAAACAGCAGGAGTTTGGTATGCATAAAAGAAATGCTTTACCGGATTTTTGTCTCAACTGTGATTATTTAAATGTATGTAACGGAGAATGTCCTAAAAACAGAATATCAACAACTCCCGGAGGTGAAAAGGGATTAAACTATTTATGCAGTGGACTGAAAAACCTGTTTAAACATGTTGCGCCATATATGAATTTTATGGCTAATGAGCTCAGGAATAAAAGGGCTCCTGCAAATGTTATGGCATGGGCAAAAGATAAATAGCTAAGAGTGTTCAATTTTTTTAAATTATTTTGCAAATAAATAATGTGTTATTTTTGATATATGAACAATACAGATGATAAAGTAATAACAAAAGCGGTTCGAATTTATGGTGTTTGTGACCTTCGGCTGGAAGAATTTGAACTACCCCGGCTTAAAGAAGACGAAATTCTTGCCAAAGTAATGTCAGATTCTGCCTGTATGTCATCTTATAAGGCTGCTCTGCAGGGAGCACAACATAAACGTATTCCTGATGACATAGCTGTAAATCCTACTATCATCGGTCATGAGTTTGGCGGAGTAATCCTAAAGGTTGGGAAAAAGTGGAAGCATAAGTTCCGGGAGGGTATGAAATTTGCTATTCAGCCGGCACTCAACTATAAAGGGTCCCTGGATGCCCCCGGATATTCTTTCAGATATATCGGAGGGGCAGCTACATACATAATTATCCCTAATGAAGTAATGGAAATGGATTGTCTTCTTGAATATAAGGGTGAAGGATTTTTTCCCGCATCTTTATCTGAGCCTCTCTCATGCGTAATAGGGGCATTTCATTCAAATTATCATAATAACCATGCACAGCATTCACATGATATGGGTATCATTGAAGGAGGAAACACTGCAATATTGGGGGGATGCGGACCTATGGGACTGGCAGCTATAAATTATCTTTTTCATTGCAACAGAAAACCGGGGCTGCTTCTTGTATCAGATATTGATGATAACAGGCTTAGGAATGCATCATCACTGTTTTCTGAAGTAGAAGCAAAAAGCCGGGGAATAGAGCTAAAATATGTTAATACAAGTAAATATAAAGATCCTTCTGAGGCCCTTCTTTCCCTTACAGGTAATAAAGGTTATCATGACATATTTGTATATGCACCTGTAAAGGGATTAATAACCCAGGCTGACAGGATACTGGCAAAAGACGGATGTCTTAATTTTTTTGCAGGCCCTGTAGATCAGAACTTTTCAGCTGAAGTAAATTTCTATAATATTCACTATTCTACAAATCATATTATTGGTTCCATCAGTGGAAACACAAATGATATAGCTGAAGCTCTGGACCTGATGTCAAAAGGTATGAATCCCGCAAGCATGATAAGCCATATCGGCGGATTAAATGCCGTCAGGCATACAACCTTAAATCTTCCTAAAATTCCCGGGGCCAAAAAGTTATTTTATACTCATATTGATATGGAACTAACCGCTATAGAGAATTTTGAGGAAAAAGGCAAGGAAGATCATCTATTTAAGAATCTCCACAATATATGCAAAAAACATAACGGATTATGGTCTGTTGAAGCGGAAAATTACTTATTAAGCCATTATAGTGTTAGTTAACCCTTTGATAATTAGTATTTTTATCAAATCCTTCTATTCTGAATTTTGGATTGTATCCTATTAATTTTCTCACCTGCTTTATAGAAAAGAGATTATAAAAAACAGGTAATAAATAGTTTGTATCAGGCTTCCAGTTAATCAGGTACTTTATAAGTTTCTTGTCATTACTTATTAGTTTATGTAAAGGAGTACCCGGATATACCCTGTAATATGAATTTACTCCGACAGTTTCCACAGGCTGTTTATTTAAAAAATCTATCATTTCTTTTGTTTGCTGTATTTTTTCATAGGGATGACCTATAGACAAATCTATGGCTATTTTAATTGTTTCATTACCTGCAAGTCTGAAAAATTCTGCCAGTCTTTTATAAGATTCAGCACCTGATGTTTTTGTATCGATGCTAAGTGTTATTAGTGTTGCTCCTGATATTTTAAGCCACCTGAACAAATCAGCGGAAAATGGTTCGGGTTTCATGTAGAGAGTCCAGTTTACCGGCCCGGCATATTCAATAATTGCTTTACAGATGTTTATACAATGGTCAAGATTAAGATTAAACTCGCTGTCGCACAGATGGAAATGAAAATAACCTCTTTGTTTCAATTCATAGATTTCTCTGCCAACAGATTCAGGGGTACTATAAATTATTTGTGTTTTACCTTCAGTACAAAAGAAACAATTATCAGTACAGCCTGTTTGTGTGCGAAAACCAACTATTCCATCCTTTTTAATATATTCAGAATAGTCAATTATCTTGGTCCGGATAAACTCATATTTATTATCAGTAAAAAAACTGAACCCGTCGCTTAATGCAGGTACGGATTCCCCTTTTTCAAGGTCATCCAGCAACTTTACAAGAGCCAGTTCGCCTGGCCCGCAAACACCATAATCTGCTCCTGTATAATTCAGTATTTCTGAAGGCATTATAGAATATCCGACACCTCCCAGTACAACTTTCAGGTTCATCTTTTTGCATATTTCAACATATTCCTTTACCTCATAAATAAAGAACTCATTAAACTGGTAGAGTACTGTATCAATATGTCTTATCGAGATACCGGCAATATCGGGTTTGATTTCATTTATTTTGTTTACTAATTCCTGCAACGGATTTTCGGAAAAACATAAATCCAGTACATATGCATCATGAATGGATTTTTGCAGATGTCCGTATAAATATTCTAATCCTGCTGGTATAACTGGAGGGTAATGATAACGATTGGCATTTATCAGCAAAATTCTCATATGCTGTTCACACTACTCTATAGTTATGACATATCCGTCGCTTCTCAAATTTTCAGCAACGCTCTGGGCATATTCAAAATCAAAATAAACTTTTGGCTTATTCTTTGCAAAAACAGGATATCTTCCTACAGCATCTTCAGAATTAAGATAATTATAACCTACAAGAAACAAATCGGTGGTGGCAAGTTTAAGCTTATATACAGGTCTGTGTTTACAAATTTCCAGTACTTCTATAAGTTCATATTTACTTATATCAGGCTCCTGCTTAAGCTTAATGGTTTTGATAATCTCGTCACTAAAAGGCTCCTTGGTGAAATGCAGGTTAAAGTTCTTTACATAGCACGATAAGACTACAGCCTCATCGCGTATAACTGCAGGTTTGTTTTCGTCTCCTACAAGACGAACATGTATACCATTGCGTGAAAAGAGACTTTTTAGCCTCTTGTTACGCCTGGTTACCATTTCTTCTAAAGACTCATTTTTCCTCATCATCGGCAAATAACAATAATTGCTAAAAACGATTTATAATAAAAATCATTAGATTAATGGATAATTAGTACTGTTCTACTTAGGTCTATTAGAATGCTAAGATAATTAAAATCTATTTTAAAATAAAAAGTTTATTATAAATAATTGTTAAAATTACTTTTATTAAATACTTAAATGCCTCAGATACTCATTCCATATCTTCCTTCAACATATTTCTGAGATAATAATTAATATTTGTTTTCCATGGTTTGGAACAGATATCAATATCTCCGTCATTATCAACATCGGCAGCCACAGCATCAAAACACTCTGTATCGGTCAGCACCTCGTGCCTTGTCCATTCCAGTCCCACACTATCAGTATTTTCCCAGATAAAGCATCTTTTATGCAGTTCGCCTGTTTCAGGACCGCCCCCTGAAAATATATCCAGGTCACCATCATTATCGAAGTCAGCTACACATAATGAATGCAAATCCTGGTTCGTCTCATAGTCAATTTTATGGGTAAACCAGTTTTTACCAAGACCGTCTTTGTTTGCATGCCATGCTATTTTTCCGTTCGGATTGTTTGACTCTGCCTGAATTATATCTATGTCCCCGTCTGCATCGAAATCAAGAGTCAGTATCCTTGAAGAGTTTGCATATTTGCCTTTGCTTTCTACAAAACTTAGTGTTCTGTGTACTGTCCATTTACTACCGTCACCGTTAATGTTTTCATACCACAGATTTGACCTTACAATATCGTTATCTCCATCGTTATCAATATCGGCTATGCCATTTGGATATATTCCGCCTGTTATCCCCTCTCCTATTTTTACCTTTTTCCATTTTTTAAATGGCTTTAGCGAAACATCATACCAGAAAAGACCTTCCTGCTCGCTTAGTGCCACCAGGTCCGTTTTCCCATCACCGTTAATATCTCCGGTAATATTATCATAGGCATATATTGCCCCGTTTTCATACCTGGTGAAACCCTCCTTTGGATTTCCTGTATTATGATACCATGTACCTCCTGAAACCTGGTCAAGATAGCCGTCGCCATCCACATCAAAGACCACACCTCCTTTGTCAGTCAGTGTATATTCTCCGATGAGATGTTTGGTCCACTTATCTGCTGCCTGGTATTCAAACCAGTACACCGAATTCCCCCCGGAACCAACAATCCAGTCCAAATCGCCGTCATTGTCAATGTCCGCCAGGGATGACTGCCCCAATAATCCCTCATCAACAGAACCTATCTCATAATATTTAAACTCAGGGATCTGGCTATGTACAGAAATAACAAGACCCAAAATAAAAATTAGAGCCTTAAGAACTTTAAGAATTTCCGTTAAATATTTCATAGTGCTGTCTCCTTTTCAAATACAAAATATTGCCACGGATTTAATGTTAGGCCAAAACCCGTCCCAAATAAAACTGTTGAATCAGTGAATAGTTCTTTCAATGTGCCTAAATCCTTTGTCAGGCTGAGTGTATAATCCTGCAGATCTTCACTTAAATTACAAATGACCAGCAATCTATCCTCGTCGTTCATCCTTACAAACGCAAATACACTGCTATCAGCCGGTGATGAGATCACTTCCAGCTTTCCTCCTTCTGCTCCGTTACACAGAGTCTTGTTGCGCTTCTTCAGACGGATTAGCGACTTGTAAAAGTCGCTGTAACCATAATCGCCCCAGGTAATGCTGTCTTTAAGAAAAAATTCAAGCCTCCTGTTAAAGGCCGATTCCTGCCCGTTATAAATAAGTAACATATCAGGCAGGGTTGCAGCCAGCACTGCAAAGGTCCGTGCGCCATCTCCCATTCGTTCAAACTCAGTGCCGCTCCATGAGTTCTCATCATGATTTGAGGTGAATTGCATAAGGTATGAATCATAGGGATACACAGAATCCACCCATTTAAAATGCTCAGCTATGCTGTAGGCGTTTTTCTCTTTACTTGCTATGTCATTGAAAATATGATGCAGTTTCCAGTCATAGCTCATATCAAATGCCTTTTTATGATGCTCCGGTTTGTCCGCTTCGGCAAGCATGAAAACGGGTTTAATACTGTCAAGAGGTGCGCGGATTTCATCCCAGAAATCAGAGGGGACCCATGCTGCTGCATCACAACGGTAACCATCCACATCAAATTCAGATACCCAGAACTTAAAAATCTGCTTAAATTCATTTCGGAGGTCTTTATTATCGAAATTTAAATCTGCAACATCCCACCAGTCAGTTTCCTCATGATGAATCGGATATGTCATGTTAAGCTTTTCCAGTCTTTTAAAATATTCAGGATGTTCATTCATCCATTCCTTTTTCCATGGTTTACTTCCCTCTTCAACCCGTGTATAATATTCAGGATGATTTTCCACCCACTTATGATCCCAGGCTGTATGGTTAACTGCTATATCAAGAATAATAAACATTCCAAGTTTATGAATTTCATTAACCAGTGATTTAAAATCCTCTAATGTTCCAAACTCAGGATTAACCGAAAGATAGTCTTTTGTAGAGTAATAGCTGCCCAGATATTTTCCCCGTTCAAGCGGATCTTTCACCTCCTCAGTTAACAGTGTCTGCGTAGCTTTTCTGTTCAGTTCTCCTATAGGGAATATCGGCATTAGCCAGAGGATATCAACTCCCAGTTCTTTAAGTCTGGGCAGATCTTTTTCAAATGCCTTAAATGTTCCTTCAGGTGAATACTGCCTGATGTTTACCTCGTATATGACAGCATTGCGCGTCCATTCAGGGTGATTTACAGCTGACCTGTCTTTTATTTCCTTAGTATCAGTACATCTGAATAAAATAACAAACATCAGGATGAAAACACCGATTATTAAATACCTGCCTGATTTTTTCATGATTTATATCTTTTAAATTTCAAATATTATATTGAATTTAATAATGATACTTTTACTGGTTTTATTTTAAAATGTCAACTTCCAGATGCTTTGTCAGCACGTAATCATTATCATAAACCTGCAAATTTACAGCAGTATCGGAATGATTACTAAAACTTACTTTTTCTTTTGAAACCAGCACTTCAACTATACTCTCCCTGAAAAAAACACGGAAAGAATAACTGGTCCAGTTACGAGGAATAAGAGGATTGAAACTTAGTTTGTCATTTTTCACACGCAGGCCTCCAAAACCAAGTACTATTGCCATCCATGTGCCAGCCATACTTGTTATGTGAAGTCCTTCCCTTACTTCATTATTATAATCATCCAGGTCCAGGCGGGATGTCCTCAGGTATAACTTATAGGCTTTCTCTGTATAACGTATCCGGGAAGCAATAACGGAATGTATGCAGGAAGATAAAGATGACTCATGCACAGTACGGGGCTCATAAAAATCAAAGTTCCTGCGAATTGTTGCGAGTTCATACTGATTTTCGAAAATAAAGAGTCCCTGTAAGACATCGGCCTGTTTTATAAAGCATGAGCGCAGTATACGGTCCCAGGACCACTTCTGGTTGATAGGTCTTTCCCCGGGCAGGAGGTCATTTACTGTTTTCAGTTCCTTTTCAAGGTACCCATCCTGCTGCACAAAGATGCCCAATTCTTCATTAACCGGGAAATGCATATTTTCGATTATTTCCTTCCACTTTCCGGTTTCGGCTTTTTCATCAAATGACCATTTATTCACAATTTCCTTGTATCGTTGGGGTGAGCTGGTTTTTACATATTCAATGCTTTCATTGGTATATTTAAGGCACCACGAGGCAATTGTATTTGTAAACCAGTTATTGTTTACATTATTTTCATACTCATTGGGACCTGTAACACCCAGGATAACGTATTTCTTCCTTACCTGGGAAAAAGAAACCCTCTGGCTCCAGAACCTTGATATGCCAATAAGCACTTCCAGTCCGTGTTCTGACAGGTATTTTTTGTCACCTGTATAATTAATATAATTGTAGATAGCATAGGCTATGGCTCCGTTACGGTGTATTTCCTCAAAAGTAATTTCCCATTCGTTATGGCATTCCTCCCCATTCATAGTAACCATAGGATATAGGGCCGCCCCGTCCTTAAATCCCAGTTTCCGTGCATTTTCAATAGCTTTTTCCAGATGCTTATATCTGTATACTAATAAGTTACGTGTAACTGATGCCGGGGCAGTACTAAGAAAGAAAGGTACACAAAAAGCCTCAGTGTCCCAGTATGTCGATCCCCCGTATTTCTCCCCTGTAAATCCTTTTGGGCCTATATTTAGCCCGGGATCATCACCCCTGTATGTCTGATTTAACTGGAAAATATTAAACCGTATACCCTGCTGTGCTTCTTTATCACCATCAATTTTAATATCACTTTGCTGCCAGATAGTATCCCATACCTGAATGTGATCATTATATAGTTTTTTAAATCCGGTTTTTAGAGCCATATCTGCTTTGGTTTGAGCTTCCGCTTTAATATTTTCAGGTGCACAGTATAATGAATTAACTACAGCCACATATTTTATTATTATTACCGGTTCACCTTTGTTAAGCTTTATTGATACTGAATTTCCAGCATATTTATCTGTTTTGTCCGCTTTTGCACCAAAGCTGGCAGGTTTTCCGCTTACCAGAATCTGGTATTTCATAGCAAAACCTGCAACAAAACCTGTTTTTTTTGTTACTGCTTCAATATATGCTGTTCCCTGCGCAGAATCAGTTACAGTGACATCCCAGAATACTTCATCATAGTTTGCATCCTCGTTACGGATGTCACCATTAAGATAAGGGGCAAGATCCATAGTGCCGCTGAAATTTAGAGGTTTAACAGTATATCTGATAACACTCAGATCAGGATTATTCATACTGAGGAACCTGATACATTCTACTTCAACTTTCTTTTGCTTTTTATTTTCTGCTGTAAAAGCTCTTGACAGGGTTCCTTCTTTCATATTCAGAACCCGGGAAAACTTTAGAGTCTTCCAGACATTAAGATCGAGCATTTCTTTATCCACCATAACATTTATTCCGGTCCAGTTAGGCGCATTCAATACCTTGGCAAAATACTCGGGATACCCGTTTTTCCACCAGCCAACCCTGGTCTTGTCAGGATAATAAATTCCTGCAATATAAGAACCGGGCAGTGAATCACCTGAATAGGCCTCTTCGAAGTTGGCCCTCTGCCCCATTCTGCCATTTCCCAGGCTGAAAATACTTTCAGATGACCTTTGATTATTGTGATCTAAGTGGTCTTCAATAATACACCATGGATCAACTTTCAGGTATTTATTCATTTTTCTTTGTTTTTGGCAGGTTCACAACATTATCAATAACAATTTCTTTAAATGAGGAAATAACCATATCGGCTTTGTACAATATGTGTTTATCCCCTACACCTACTGCAAACATTTGTCCTGCATGGGCCGCTTCAATACCGGCTATTGCATCTTCAAATACAACACAGCCCTGCGGCTCCACCCCCAGTTCTTCAGCACATTTCAGGAATACTTCCGGATCTGGTTTGGCGCGGGTTACAACCGTACCATCAACAATACAATCGAACAAATAGGTTAGTCCGATCCTTTCAAGCAATAATCGCGCATTTTTACTGGCCGATGCCAATGCCATATATAATTTCTTGTTTTTCACATCTTCCAGGAACTTCAAAACACCAGGTAAAATCTCATCCGGAGTGATCCTTTTTATATATTCAACATACCATTTGTTCTTCAGGTCAGTTAATTGTTGTTTTTCTTTTTCCGGCACATCTTCATTGCATATCCGAAGCAATATATTCAGGGATTCGACCCGGCTCACTCCCTTCAATTGTTCATTATCATGGATAGAAAAATCTTTATTAAACTTCTCTTTAGCCAGCCGTTTCCATGCAAGGTAATGATATTTTGCAGTATCAACAATAACACCATCAAGATCGAATATGCATGTGGTTATCTTCATAATTTGGCTTTTTTATCTTCAACCCGTAATGTGATAAGGCCTGCAATGACCATCGATATACCACCCAGAACAAGCGCAAAAATAGCTTCCCCTTTAAACAAATGACGTACAAGGGCTCCGAGTATGCTTGCTGCCAGTATTTGAGGTATGACAATAAAAAAGTTAAAAATCCCCATATAAACACCCATTTTATTCTGTGGTAATGACCCTGTGAGTATAGCATAGGGCATAGCCAGGATGCTTGCCCATGCAAACCCGATACCCAGTTCCGATATGAGCAGCATGTTCGGATTCTTAATAAAATAAAAAGATGCCAGTCCGATACCACCAAAGGTTAATGCAATAAGGTGTGTAATTTTTCGGTTGGTTAAACGGGCCAGCACAGGTAACAAAAATGCCATTAATGCAGCAAAACCGTTATACACAGCCATTAAAACTCCTACCCAGTTTGCACCTTTGTTATAGGCCTCAGATACGGTATCAGAGGCTCCGAAAATATGTCTTGTCACTGCAGGAGTACTGTATATCCACATGGCAAAAAGTGCAAACCAGGAAAAGAATTGAACAAAGGCAAGCTGGCCCATAGTTTTGGGCATATGAAAGAGGTCCTCGATAATATTTACCAGTCCGTTTGTCCTTTTTTCCCTCATAAAGTTCCATGTAATGAACTGTATGATACCAAAAAATACAAATCCGAAAGAAAGGATAAGCAATTCCTTTTCCCAGTTCATCCTGATTAACAGCAAGGAAAGTACAAGTCCGGTTAGAATCCATATAAGGCTGTTTCTTAAATAGTTTATCTTTTTTGAATATCCCTGCTGAGAAGAACTGCCTTTTTGCGAATTATTTTCATTCTTGTTTTCAAATTTTGCCAGCTGCCCGGGAGAATACTCCTTGGTTGAAAATACTGTCCATACGACAGCAAGCAAAAATACTGTCGCTCCTATATAGAAACTGAATGTAACAGAATCAGCCTGTTTTCCCCCTGCCGGTTGATTTGAAACGCTAAACCATTCTGTCATCATCCAGGTCAGGGCTGAAGCAATAACTGCACCGGTACCTATAAAAAAGCTTTGCATGGCAAATCCTTTGGTACGCTGCTCATCAGGAAGCATATCTCCGACAAAAGCCCTGAAAGGTTCCATTGAAATATTTATTGAGGCATCCATAATCCACAGCATGCCGGCAGCAACCCATAAGCTTGGAGAATTCGGCATCATTATCAGCGCGCATGATGCAAGGATGGCACCTATCAGAAAATAGGGCCTCCTTCGGCCCAGCCTGTTCCATGTGTGATCACTCAAATACCCGATGACAGGTTGTACAAGCAATCCGGTTACAGGTGCAGCGACCCATAATATCGGTATACTTTCCACCGAGGCGCCAAGGGTCTGAAATATGCGGCTTACGTTTGCATTCTGAAGAGCAAATCCGAACTGTATTCCGAGAAAGCCGAATGACATATTCCAGATTTGCCAGAAAGACAGTTTTGGTTTTTTCATTTATTATCAGTCATTAATTTCAATAGTTTATAAATATAATAAGAAAGCTTAAGATTGCAATTATATAAGTTAAATCATAGAGATTTTCAATAATAAGCAAACATAATACTCATTTGCTAATTGTTATGGAAAAGTTTAATTTTAGGTAGAGATCAATCTACAGAAAATTTTTAAAACAATAAAACTGATGAAAAATACTATTAATTTATTCCGGATTTTTTTGATCGTGTTTTTAGTGTTTGCAGTTTGTAGTTGTAGCCACAAAGAAAAACAGCCTTTAAATAAAGGAACACAAACCTATTCAGAGCAAATTCCTTACCTGAAAAAGCAAGGCACTGCCACACAGCTTATCGTAGAAGGAAAGCCCTTCCTTCTGATTTCAGGAGAACTTCATAACTCGACTGCCGGAGGATTTAAGTCCATGAGACCAGTATGGAAGAGATTAGCTAAAAAAAACCTTAATTCTGTCATTGCTACGGTTTCATGGGAACTTATTGAACCCATTGAGGGAAAATTTGATTTTTCCCTTGTGGACAGCATGATTTCGGGCGCCAGGGAAGCAAAGCTTAAGTTGGTTATAATCTGGTTTGCCAGTTGGAAAAATGCAGGTTCTGTTTATATTCCTTCCTGGGTGAAGAAAGATTATGAAAAATATCCCAGGGCCAGGGATGAGCATGGTAAACCACTGGAAATCTTATCTACCTTTGGAAAGGCTTCTGCCGAAGCAGATGCCAAAGCATTTACAGCGCTAATGAGACATATCAGGGAAGTAGATAGCGCGCAGCAAACTGTGGTGATGATACAGGTTGAAAACGAGATGGGTGTACTTGATAATTTAGGGAAAACCCCGGGTAATGCGAGGAGGGATTTTAGTGAGCCGGCCAATAAAGCATACAACGGTCCTGTTCCCCAAAAATTGATGGATTATCTTGTTGAACATAAGGATGACCTGTTTCCCGAGCTTTACAAAGTATGGGCAAAAAATGGCTTTAAAACTTCCGGGTCATGGGAAGAGGTATTTGGAAAAAGCAAATTCAAACCTGATATAAAGGACTGGAAATTTTACTCTTATTATACCGAAGAACTTTTTATGGCATGGAATTATGCCAGGTATACTGAAAAAATTGCAGCAGCAGGTAAGAAAGAATATCCCCTACCCATGTTTGTGAATGCCTGGCTAAAACAACCTTTCAGCTACTGGCCGGGGAGGTATCCGTCGGGAGGTCCTTTACCACAAGTAATTGACGTATGGAGGGCAGCCGCCCCTTCGATTGATTTCATAGCCCCCGACATTTATACAGATGAGTTTGCATGGGTATGTAAGGAATATACAAGAAGTGGTAATCCTTTGTTTATACCTGAGACACGGGGTGGGGAGACTGGCGCCGCAAGGGCATTTTATGTTTTCGGGGAATACGATGCAGGATGTTTTTCTCCATTTGGGATTGATAACCTTCGTCATGCTGAAAACGATCCCCTGGATGAAAGTTATGCCGTATTGCAAAAGATGTCATCAATTATCCTTGAAAACCAAGGCACGGGAACCATGAGGGGAATACTGGTTGATACAATATCACCGGTTATGCGGTTTGAACTTGGAGACTATACGATTGAGTCTATACTTGGAGGAAGGGAAAGACAGGATATTGCAGGGGGACTTATCATAAAAACAGGCCAGCAGGAATGCATTTGTGCAGGCAGGGCCCTTGATATCTTTTTTATTCCTAAAGATGATTCTATGCGTGTAGCAATTGATGCAGTGGATGAAGGAACTTTTGAAGGCGGGAAATGGATTCCTGAAAGAAGGTTAAACGGAGATGAAGTACACGCGAGCACATGGTCAGGGACAGGTGTGAAGCTTCCGGGCCACAAGGTTAGTATTCAGAAGATTTCTCTTTACAGGTACAAATAAAATGGTTTTAGCCCAGTCCCTTTAGCCGGTCTGGAGGGGCTCGAACCCTCGACCCCATGATTAAGAGTCACGTGCTCTGCCAACTGAGCTACAGACCGGTTCTGCAAATTTAAAATATTTATGATGAAATAGAAAAATCTGTCTGAGGTTAATATTCTAATCCGAATTCAGCTAAAGGTCAAAATTCACGGATAAGGCGGCAATCTCAAAAATCCCTTTTCTCGAATTTTTCATTTTTCTTTTCCTCTATCCTGTTAACAATAACATACAGAAGAAGAATAAAAACAATTAAGCCTATAAGCATATATATTCCGGCAATAAGCATAATAACATTGTATCCTGATTTTAAAACCGGTATTTAAAAAGCCGTAAGATTATTTTATTACAGACTATTTTAATTTTACGGCTGTACCGTATGCTAGAATTTCAGAGGCTCCAGCCATAATAGCAGAAGTCATAAACCTTACATTTACTATTGCATCAGCACCCATTTTCTGTCCGTCAATTTGCAATCTTTCAAGCGCCTGCTCCCTTGCATCTGCCATAAGTTTTGTATACTCGGATATTTCACCTCCAACAATATTTTTAAGACCGGCAAAAATATCTCTGCCAATATTTCTTGCCCTTACTGTACTTCCCCTAGCCAGGCCCAGAGTTTCTGCTATCTCCCTGCCCGGAATTGTTTCTGTTGATACTATTATCATAATATTTAATTTTAAGATTAACTATGCACGATTCAGCATAAAATTATAACATTTTTCAGATATTAAAGTTATTAAATTTAAACCTTTAGAATATAGATACTGCTATTGATTCCGGCAACAACTTTGTTTGCTGTCATTTCATAAGCTGACAATAAATTCTTTTGTATTAAATTAGAATTTACTTTTGATTTATTACTAAATTTGGTTATAATTTTTTAATAACTAAATTTCAACAAATGAACCTCTATTCTAAATTTGGAAATTTAAATATTTTACTTTTTGTAGTAATACAAATATTCTTTTTTACGTCATGCAATTCACAAAACACTAAAAACCAACAAATGCAAAATTCATATAAAGAATTAAAAGACCGTGAACCTGTTGTTGCGGGGCAGTTCTATCCCGGACGATCAGACGAACTCAGTGCAGACCTTATTAAACTCTTTTCTGAAGCTGAACAGAAAAAAGTCAAAGGGGAAGTACTTGCAATAATTGCCCCCCATGCAGGATATGTTTTTTCAGGTGAAGTAGCAGCATCAAGTTTTAATCAGATAAATCCCAAAAAGAAATATGAAATAGTGTTTGTTATAGGTTCAAGTCATAGAACAGCTTTTGAGGGAGCTTCAATATATAACAAGGGTAATTATAAAACGCCTTTAGGTACAGTAAATGTTGATTTACAGATAGCCAATAATCTTATTAATAAATATGATGTTTTTAAATACAGGTCAGAGGCACATCAATATGAACATAGCCTTGAAGTTCAGCTACCTTTCCTGCAGCATATCATGGAAACCGACTTTAAAATTGTACCGATAGTTTTAGGTACTCAATCTCCTGAAACATGTAAAAAAATTGCCGGCGCACTGGCACCTTATTTTAATTCGGATAATCTGTTTGTTATAAGTACAGATTTTTCTCATTACCCACAATACGAAGATGCTAATAAGGTAGACAATTTAACTGCCAGCGCAATAACCTCTAATGATCCTGATAAACTTCTTACCACATTAGGAAAGAATTCGCAAATGAACATTTCTAACCTTGCTACAAGTTTATGTGGCTGGACATCAGTATTAACATTAATGTATATAACAGAGGGTATGACTGACATTAAATATTATCCTGTAGAATATAAAAACTCGGGTGATGCCCGATTCTATGGTGATAAATCAAGAGTCGTAGGCTATTATTCCATTGCCGTGGCAAAGGAAGTGGAAGAAAACACACTTCCTGAAAATGAAACAAAAAAAGAGAATCCAAAAAAAAAAGACTTTGAATTAACAGGAGAAGATAAAAAGGTACTTCTTGGGATAGCACGTAATACTATTGAAGATTATGTTAATAATAAGAATATTCCTAAAATAGACACAGAAGGATTTTCACAAAACCTGCTTACCAACACCGGCGCATTTGTTACTATTCATAAGGATGGAAAATTGCGTGGTTGTATTGGAAGATTTGAACCCGATATTCAGTTATATAAAGTAGTACAGGAGGTAGCCATTTCAGCGGCGACCAGAGATTTCAGATTTAGTCCCGTTGCACGGGATGAGCTTGAAAATATTGATATTGAAATATCTGTACTTACACCTTTAAGAAAAATCGATTCCGCTGATGAAATTGAACTGGGTAAGCATGGCATATATATAAAACAGGGACGTAATTCGGGAACATTCCTGCCGCAGGTGGCTATACAAACCGGCTGGAACCTGGAAGAATTTCTCGGGCATTGTTCGCGGGATAAAGCTGGTATAGGATGGGACGGATGGAAAAATGCTGATCTTTATGTATATGAGGCACTGATTTTTTCCGAAAATGAATTAATCCATTGATGCGGATTGCAAACCCTTTATAATTTATGAATTCCCCTTACCTCATATTTCCGATAGGTGTTCTTTTGCTAGTTTTATATCTAATTTCATTAAGCCTTTCAAGACTTTCTTTTATAAAACTTGCTACTCACAGAAAATTTTGGAACGTTCTTCTGCTAACAGCATTTTTTGTTACAGCAATACTGGGACTCATTCTTGCTATACAGGTGAATTATAAAATTAAGATCCCTTTTATTAAACAGCTGCTTACCCTGCATGTTGATTTCGGAATTGGAATGACCACTATAGCAATATTTCATTTCCTGTGGCACTGGAATTATTACCTTAATCTGCTTAAAAAGAAAAACCTGAAAAAAAAGACAGGTGAAGAGGAACTAAAAGCTATGGAAGAAGTCAGTGTGGATTCTGAAAAGCCGGTCAGTATAAGATTTTTTGAAGCGCTGCCCTTATTTGTTCTTGGTTTTACAGCTATATTATCTCAGATAGTGTTGTTAAGAGAGTTCTTGCTGGTCTTTGGCGGTAACGAACTTGTTTGCGGCCTTGTCCTGGCAAACTGGATGATCCTGACAGGGACAGGCGCCTTTATTGGAAGAATTACCAGAAGAACAGGATTCACCAGGAACTTTGTTTTTTATGCACTGGTCTTACTCGGACTGATCCCCCCAATTACTGTATTTCTCATAAACAATTTTAAAAATATTGTATTCGAACCGGGTATTGCCATAGGATTATTTCAGATTTTATACTCTACTCTTATTATACTTTTACCCTTCTGCCTTTTGTCAGGATTCCTCTTTACCTGGCTGGCAACAAAACTCTCAATAAATATGAAAGCCAATGTAATAGAGAAGGCTTACGCTTTTGAATCTATAGGCAGTATTATTGGAGGAGGCCTGTTTAGTTTTGTTCTTGTATATTTTCTGACTACCTATCAGGTATTAGGTATATTGTTGTCAGTTAATATTTTAACCGGACTGGTACTCGCATTCAGACTTAGATTTAATATATATAAAGTTATTTTGCTTGTTTTATCCCTTTCATTTATAATAGTGTTTTTTATTACTGATTTTGATTCTTTTTCAAAAAAGGCCTTGTTCAGAAATCAGGAATTGATTTTTCTTAAAGATACACCCTATGGTAATCTTGCCATAACACGCTCAGGGGATCAGTTAAACTTTTATGAAAACAACATTCTCCTGTTCAATACTTATAACACGATAGCGAATGAAGAAGCCGTCCATTATGCTATGGTACAGCACAGGGATCCGAAAAGTGTTTTATTAATATCAGGAGGAATATCAGGTATAACTGATGAAATACTAAAATATAATGTTGCCAGAATTGACTATATTGAACTTAATCCCTTGATATTCAGAATTGGCAAACAATTTACAGAGTCATTGGAAGATAAGCGAATAAATGCAATAGAAACAGATGCCCGGCTTTTTTTAAAAAAGACAACTAACAAATACGATATTGTACTGATTAATTTACCCGAACCTTCAACTGCACAAATAAACAGGTATTATACAATTGAATTCTTCAGGCTGCTGAAAAAAAGACTTAACCGGAATGCAATAATTTCTTTGGGTCTTCCTTCAACAGCAAATTATATTAGCAAAGAAGCAGCAAGGGTAAACTCTGTAATATATACAACCATTAAACAGGTATTTAGAGAAATTCTGGTTATACCGGGCGAAAAAAATTTCTTCATTATTTCTGACAACCCGCTAAGTATAAATATTGGCAAATTAATTGAAGATAAAGGAATAGACAATGTTTATGTTAACCGTTACTATCTTGATGATAATCTTCTGAAGCAAAGGAGTAATTACATATTAACGAATATTTCTCATGATGTAAAAATTAATAAGGACTTCAGACCCGTCTCATATTTCAACCAGTTGCTATTCTGGATAAGCCAGTTTAATTTCAACTTAAATGTCTTTTTGATTATAAGTACTATCATATTATTTGCAGTGGCATTATTAATAAGCAGACTCAACCCTGTTAACCTGGGAATATTTGCTGCAGGATTTACTGCCTCTTCTGTAGAGGTAATGCTAATCATTTCATTCCAGATCATTTACGGATATGTTTACCAGACATTAGGTATAATAATAACAATCTTTATGGCCGGTCTGGCTACAGGGGCCCTGTTAAGGAAAAAGTTTTTCCCGGCACCAAAAAATAAACATTATTATATTTTACAATTCTCTCTTGCAATATATTCGATTATTTTACCTTTTATAATAGTATTTACTGAATCATTATCAACCTTTCCAAACCTGGTACATATTATTTTCTTCATACTGACCTTTGTTATATCTCTTGTTGTTGGCTTTTTATTTGCTATAGCAACTCTAATACAAAAGGAAGCTATTTCGGAAATCTCAGCAAAGGTTTACAGTGTAGATTTATTGGGCGCAGCTTTGGGTGCCCTTATTATTTCAATCTTGCTGATTCCTTTAATCGGAATTGTTTATACGGGAATTATTCTTGGTATTTTAAATTTATTGTGTGCTCTAATTACATTTTTAAAATCATAAACCATATAAACTATGAAACAAACAATCTGCATTCTAAAAGCATTCTTTTTTCTAATTCTGTTAATGATCTTCTGCATATCCAGTGCACAGGATACTATCCCTGATGATGAGATCCTGAAATTATATGACGGACTTCGAGTTGCTGATGTATCTGATGGCATGGATATGATCGGACTTCGTGATGCCGGTTTAGTAGACACGCGCATTGAAGCTCTCTGGAAAGACACTGAAAACATGACCCATGTATTTTGCGGAATAGCTGTGACCGCAAGATACGTTCCAACAAATAAAATAGTTAAAAATCCTATGGGAAAAGAGGAATTTCAAAAGTGGGAAGGTAACTGGTACAATGATTACTCATCCGAGCCCTTTGTTGAATTTATTAAGCCTGGCACCGCAATTGTTCTGGATGTTCAGGGAGACGGGGATGCAGGTTCCGTAGGATCATTCAATTCACTTGCCTGGTACAGTAAAGGAGCCAGGGGAATTATTTCAAACGGAGGAATTCGTGATACAGATGAGATTACTAAACAGCGTATACCTGTTTATCTGGATTATATGGAAAGAGGCAGAGGCATAAGGCCGGGCAGGAATGAAATCGAATCGGTCAACAGATCGGTTACAATAGGAGGAGTATTAATAAGACCCGGGGATATTATTGTTGCGGATGGTGACGGCGTTATTGTTGTGCCCAGGGAACATGCAAAAGAAGTTGCAGAGCATGCAAGGGAAATACTTAATAAAGATAAAAGAGGCAGAAGAGCTTTGTACAAGAACCTGGGTATGCCTTTGGATAAGACTGTTGAGATAGATGAGGACGGGAGCTAATATCCATTTTCCAGGATTTGCTTTGCAGCCAGTACGAGAAACATAAACTTTGTAGCTCCGCCGCCAATAACATATTCAGTTTGCTGCCATAAGTACGGCCATTCTTTCAATTCCGGAAAATCGGGCCTTATAAGTGCTGTTCCTGAAACAACGCCTCCCGGTATATAAGACCAGTCCGCTCTGTTAACTCCATAAGCAACAACTGTTGATTTTGTGCCCACACCGGACACAAATGAGGCAGTATTGCTGCCGGGGTGGCAACCCAGCACAAAATTAAGTGCATTTAGCATATATTCCTTTGACGCTTCCTTCTGCCAGTATTTATACAGGTAGTAATGCTCCAGGCCAAGGCTCTGTATAAGCCAGCCTGACCCCCAAATACGTGGACTGTAAGGTACGCCAAAAGGACTTTCATTAAGCTCATTATTCACCTTTATGTAATAATTCTGAATAGAATCATTTATAGTCTTTGTAAAATTTTCATTATCAATAATTGGTAAAATGCGGCCTATTGTCCATCCAACATCTGCCACATCGATATCATGTGACATATCGAGAAGTTGCTCTTTATATGCCGGGCTCTCTGATGTAAGAATTAATTCAGCCAGAGCTTCTATTCTAAATCTCATGTATTTGCCACTATGTTTGTTGTTTTCCCAAAGAGCTTCAGCAACTCTCATACATTCCCCGGAGAGAGAGTCATTATATCCTCTCAGGACACGTGATGCTGCAGCAAGGCATCCGCAAACAAATAATTCCCTTCGCGGATTATTCTCTGTAAAGACCCATCGGTCATCTTTATTTTTAAGCTGGCTTTCAGGATTGTTTATGTCATCCTCTTTAAGCCCTATAACGTTATCTGTCATATTTACTCCGTCACCCAGCAAAACATACTGTCGTAACGTAGGGCATATTATACCCCTGTATAAACGTCCCAGGCTATGATATCCCGACAAGATACTTATCACCCCGTGTTCTATTTGCTGCAAAATATCGGATTTTCCGTCAGGTATATGCATTTCCACCAGATGATTTTTCTGATCGATAGTTGTTTCATCATAGTATATATTAAAGTCTTCACTAATCAGACTCAGAACATATACAGTACCTGCCTGCGATTCAACACGCAGGTCATAATCTCCTGCATCATGCCACCCCCCTCCGTTGAGTCCGGGCACATGCTCAAATGATCTATAGTTTGTAAGTGTTGAATCTCCCTGGTAATATCCATCGATATGAATGGTATCCACAGGAGCCATAAGCGCATCGTCCATATGACAGAGTCCGTGCCATACCCTGTACCTGTCATTTACCCTCATATGACACATCTGAACAGGTAAAAAATACTCAAGTGTGGGTTGCCACACATGCCTGTTAAAGATATCACGATCTATAATGAATGTATTTGACTCAGAGTCACCATAATTTATAATATAAATGCCTGGCTGTGTCACTGATGAAAAGTCAAACTTAAAATACTGGTACCTTAAAAATTCACCCCATCTTTCAGGAGCTTTTGAAAGTATTGTTTCCCTGACACCGGAAGCTGATATACGTTTCAAACTGACTTCCGCTGTTGCATTATGCCTGCTATCACATTCAATAACTGCTACTTTTGACTGGTCAGGATGATAACCGAGCTGGGATATTTGAATTACAGGATTATACTCCCAGTCCGTTTTAACATAAGGTGTTATCATCCATTCTACTGCATTTTCTGAAACACCTGCCGGGATATTTGTACCTACAATATACCAGCCATTATTATGCTGAATACGGCCGTCTGACAGCTGTAAAGTGCCTTTCATAGCAGTAATGCTAATTCGCTGGGCATCTGTCTCAGGAGCAATAGTAAGTTTCTTACCTTCTGCCATTGGTTTAATAGTAAGGTTACCTTCTTCATTATAAAACGCTGGTCCGTTCACCTGATGTGAAAAAACACCTGAATTATTATCCATGTAATAAGTCTTCCCAAATAAATCACCCGGGAACAGCTCAATGTTAAAGCTGACTTTGCCAACCCATTTTTCAGGTAAGGGTTTTTCAAGATCTACTGTAATATAAAAAGACGTGCCTGCAGCTTTAACCTTTACATCATATTTTAAATATAAATCAGGATAGGTAACAGGATTAAATGGCTTTTTTATACGGTTTGAGTCAGGATATGATAATGTAACAGTAATAACATTATTAACAGTATCAATAACTTTATCATTAATCCCGGATACAGGCTGCCACTGCCCCGGAGATACTTCAAGCCTCAGATCACCATTGGCAGCAACCCTTACACCATTTTGAATAATAGTAACACCACCCTGATGGCCTTCAGGATAAAAATCATTGAATACCATGACATTGAGTCCGGGCATTTCAAAATAATGTTTAGTGTTGATTTTAAGACCACAATTATCAGAAGGAATGGATTCCAATACAGTAATCCAGACTAATGAAACAGACAGAATTGATTTATAGAAATTTTTTACAGACATATTATTTGGTTATTTGATTATCTAGCAATTCAGCAATAAAACAATAGAGCAATAGAGCATCACACATTCATCAGAAAATCAATGAGATTTTCAATTCGTTCTATGTCAAACTTTTTTCTAAGCCTGTACCTGCTTATTTCAACTCCGCGAACTGAAATATTTAATAATGGCGCAATTTCTTTGGTTGACAGGTTCATTCGGAGATAGGCGCACAGGCGCAAATCCTTTGGCGTTAGTGCCGGATAATTTATTCTTAGCCTTTTAAGAAAGTCCTCATGAACCTGATCAAAATGAACTTCAAATTTATCCCAGTCATCTTCCCGCAAAATATCTCCTTTTATTGTTTTTATAACTTCTGAAACCTGCTTTTTCGACTGCTCATGGATCATTTTCTGATGCACCTTTTCAAGTTTGATCTTAATCTGGTTTAATATTTCATTTTTATTGGTTATTTGCATTGCAATGGCTGCCAGCTCTTTTGATTTGCTTTCAAGTTCTGCTTTATTGCGCTGAACTTCTATTTCAAGTTTTTCATTTTTCAGCCGGATTATTTCCTGCTCAGCTACTAATGATTCCTGCAAATGTTTCTCCCTTTGTTCTTTTAATTCACGGTCTTTTTTATCTTTTACTTTTTCCTTTTCCTTTTCTATTCTTGAGATTAAAACTCTTATAAAAAAGAATACCAGCGTAATAATAATAATCAAATACCCCAAAAAAGCCCATTTTGAACGGTACCATGGAGGCAAAATAACAAATTGGAAAGAAGACTCATCAGATTCAATATTAAATACATTCCGTGCCTTTGCCCTGAATACATAATCTCCTCCTGCAAGATTGGTATATTCCCTGCTCGTATTGTCAGTCCACCCGGACCATCCATCATCAAATCCCTGAAGATAATAACTGAACTGAATCTTATTCTTGCTCTCATAGGAAGGTGCGCTTATACTAAATCTGACAGAGTTATATTTATAATTTATATATTCAGTCTGATAATCAGGCCTTGTGCTGACTATTATCTTATTCGTATCTGTAAATGTTCCGCCAAAAAGAACTGAATCATGCAGGATTTCAACCTTACGTATTAAAGTCCGGAATATCTTATCATACTGTCCGGTTACAGAAGGATTAAAATGCACAAATCCGTCTTCTGAACCAATAATAAAGTTATTATGATCTATCTGATAAAAACTTTCAAATGTGGAAATAAAAGTTCCCTTGAGGTAATTAAAAGGAATTTGCTCAATATTGTGAGTCCCGTCAAAATTCTTTTTTAAAACAGACAATCCGTTTTCTCCAAAAAACCAGAAATCACCATTAGAGCCGGTAAATATTTTATTTATTTTCTGACGTCCGCCAAAAATATCATTAAAATAATCATAGGGTGCAAAATTATTGTGCGAATTGACATATTTATAGAATCCATTAACTGTAGATATAACAACTTCATTCTTAAATTTTAATACAGAATTTCCGTAATCCGATGGCAAGCCTGAAGCAGAGTCATAGAATTTAACCTCTGTGATACTATCCAGCATGTCACTTAGTTTGATCCTGTATACTCCTTTATACCCGTGGCTCATCCATATTGATCCTTCATTATCCATTTCCATTTCGCGACATGATTCTTCAAATCCGGCTATTATTGTCTTAAATTTCCAGCTCCCCTTATTACCGGCCTGTCTTTCAAATAATAAAAGTCCTGTATATGTTCCGGCAATAACATTATCAGGGTAATCAGGAAGCTGCAAAAACATCCATCCACCCTCAACATCAGAGATTAACCGGGCTTTATCCTTCCGGATCACAAATATTCCGTTATTATGGCCACAGAATAAAGTACCGTCAATGTTGGTAAGGTTCCATGTCTGGCCTTTTGTATTTTCAACCAGCCTGTATTCATATTGATGATCCAAAGGATTTTCTGCCTCAAACCATTCTTTAAAAAAAAGTCCCTGGTTTGTTCCCAGGTAAAGAATATCATTAAAAATCAATGAAGCATATCCTGCACCTATTTCTTTCCTGGTATATAATAAAGATAGCGGAGAACTTATCCTGATATAATCAATTCCATTGTCAAGACCTAACCACAAATTTTTATCATTGTCAGCGTAAATACTGAGTATTGTATTGTTTTGAATACCCTTGGGCCTGTTCAAATGTTGAACCGGATTACCTTCTGAATTTATTACCAGTACACCATCCTGAATAGTGCCAATAGCATAATAATTTTCATTAATTCCGGTACCACAATAAATCTGGTTTTTAATAAGAAATTCATCGACAGGAGTTGTCCACTTCTTTATGCCTTTCTGGTCAAGTTTGTAAAAACCATTATCAGAAGTGCCTATTAATATTTCCCTGCGTCTTGTAGGAAGAATTGTCCATACAGATTTATCTGTAAATATTTCCCCGTCTTTTATCATTGTTAGTTTCCGGTCAGCTAATTCATAAAGTCCGGAATTCCTGACCTGAACAAAAAGTCTTTCATTAACACAAAAAGAAAACTGAAAATTCCCCTTAATTGCATCAATGGTATCGTCCTTTAATATAAAGATGTGAGTAAATGACTGAAAGATAATCTCTTTGTTGGCTGTAATATGGATTTTCCATATTTCACCAAAATCACGGCAATTTAAAGGTATTTTATTAATAAGAGAATGATACTTCAGTTCACCTTGCCGGTTTGGTTCCATAAAACCAAATTCATTAAATGCACCAAGTAATATGTGGCCGTTTTCATCTGTAGAAACAGAACGTACAGTGGAATTATTTGAGATCCTGTAAAGCCTCCAGCTTGTGCCGTCAAATTCAAGTAATCCGTCATTATTTCCGAAATATATTATTCCTCTGTTGTCCTGCGTTATAGACCAGTTTTGCGTGCTGGCCCTGTAATCATTCTTCGAATAATTCACAATAAAAGGTATTCCCCGGCTTTTAATCTGCCCTGAAGCCAAATTAATACTCAGCAAAAGGACTAATATGAGATATAAAGCTTTGCTCAATTTAAGACGGTTTTTATGCTGGTATGATTTATAAATATAATCAAAACTGGTAAAGGTTATAAATTTAAGTTTATAAAATAATTAAAATATTATGTATTTTGTAGGTTAAAATTTCTATCCGGAGAATGAAAAAATTAACATGGTGTATTACCCGGATATAAACAAAAGAAGTATTTATATATAAATTATGAAACGCAGAAATTTTATTATAAAATCGTCTGTTCTTGGCAGCACATTCATTCTTACACCCTTATCCGGCACATCTGAAATTACGCGGACACATAATCTTGCCGGGACCGGTAAAGATGTTATTAATAAAGTAAAGATTGCAATGCTTTCGATGCAAAGAGCTTCGTGGGAACAAGGTTTGGCAGCTCAGGCTTTTCTGGAACGTGCTGAAGATGATATGGTTATTTTAATGGCCAGGGAATCAGTTTTACGGCAAACTGATGACGGAAGGCTGGCTGTTTTGTACCACGATAACGGGGTAACAGATCCTGCTGCTTCGGGCGAAGCTGTTCTTTATGCAGCCAGACTGTCCGGTGACGAAAGTTTAAAGTCCGCCGCCGGTAAGATGTTGGAATACCTTATGGAAAGGGCTCCGAAAAACAGTTCAGGCATTCTGTATCATACTTTAAATGCTCCGCAGATATGGGTTGACTCCTTATATATGGCACCTCCCTTTCTGGCAAGAGCCGGCCGTTTTGAAGAATCAGTTAAACAGGTAAGAGGTATAAGAGCCATTTTATGGGATTCATCTAAAAAACTTTTTTCACATATCTGGGATGACGGGAATCATACTTTCATAAATAAAAAATTCTGGGGTGTTGGTAATGGTTGGGCTTCCACAGGAATTACCCGTCTGGTAAGAGCCCTCCCTGATGAAATGCAATCAGAAAGGCGGGAACTTACTGGTTATATAAAGGAAACCATAGATGGATGTCTCAAATACATAAGAAGTGATTACCTTTTTCATAATGTTGTTGATGACAGTAATACATTTGTTGAGACTAATCTCGCACAAATGCTTGCCTATACAATATTTTCAGGTGTAAAGGAAAGCTGGCTGGATAAGGATTATCTTGATTATGCGTACAGGATGAGAGACGCAGCACATAAGAAAGTTGATAAATATGGATACGTGCAGGATGTATGCGGGGCTCCCTACTTTGATAAACCGGGCAGGGCTACCGAGGGGCAGGCATTTTTTCTTTTAATGGAAGCTGCTTTTGAAAAGCTGGTCAAGTCATCTGATATGTGATAAAATAAATCTGAATAACTAATTATATTTGTAATAATAAAATTCACCTGATATTCTAAGTGAAATTTATTACCGGACCTTTTTCTGAATTTTTAAAACAAAATACTCAAGCATTAAACTTAAAAAAATAAAAATGAGCAAACTATATTTCCTGATATTGATATTTTTAATAATTAACGTATCATCAGCTAAATCACAATACACAGCTGCTTATCTTGATCCGATAGTCCCTGTTGAAACAAGGATAAATGATCTTATTTCCAAATTAACGCTTGAAGAGAAAGTTTCCCAGATGCTATATAATAGTCCGGCCATACCAAGGCTTAATATACCTGAGTACAACTGGTGGAATGAATGTCTTCACGGAGTGGCTCGTTCGGGTATTGCTACAATATTTCCACAGTCAATCGGACTGGGAGCAACCTTTGACAGGGATTTGGTTTTCAGGATAGGAACTGCCATATCTGATGAGGCACGTGCCATGCATAACGCATCTGTTGCCAAAGGCTATCGCTTACAATATGGCGGATTAACTTTCTGGACACCAAACATTAATATTTTCCGTGATCCGCGCTGGGGAAGAGGCCAGGAAACTTACGGTGAAGATCCTTATCTTACTTCTGTTCTTGGTGTTGCCCTTGTAAAAGGATTACAGGGTGACCATCACCGCTATCTGAAGACAGCAGCCTGCGCCAAGCATTTTGCCGTACATAGCGGTCCTGAAGGACTTCGGCATGAGTTCAATGCTCTGGCATCACTTAAAGACATGTATGAGACTTATCTCCCTGCATTCAAGTCCCTGGTCGATGCAGGTGTGGAATCTGTTATGTGTGCGTATAACCGGACTAATGATGAACCGTGTTGTGCCAGTAAATTTCTGTTACAGGAGGTGTTACGACAGGAATGGGGTTTCAAAGGTCATATTGTATCGGATTGCGGGGCCCTGAGGGATTTTTATAAGGGTCATAATGTATCCGCAGATAGTATTGAAGCTGCTGCAATGGCCCTGAAACATGGAGTTAACCTCAACTGCGGCTGGGTATATACTGCGCTGACAGATGCTGTCAACAGGGGTCTTGTCGAAGAAAAAGAGCTGGATGAAGTTCTTGCCATATTATTAAAAACAAGGTTTAAACTCGGATTGTTTGATCCTCCCGAACTTAATCCCTACAACTCTATTCCGCAGGAAGTAATAAACTGTGATGAGCACCGTAAACTTGCCAGGGAAGCAGCAACAAAGTCAATTGTATTATTAAAAAACAACGGGATCCTACCAATAAAAAAAGACCTTCCCCTTTATTATGTTACGGGCCCGAATGCCTCAAACATTGAGGTTCTGATTGGAAATTATTACGGTGTCAATGACAGGATGGTTACAATTTTGGAAGGACTGGCCTCAAAGGTCAGACACGGAAGCCAGCTGCAATACAGGCAGGGATGTTTACTAGACAGGTATGATATTAACCGGAGTGACTGGACTACACGCGGTGCACGGCGGGCAGATGTAACATTTGCCGTACTTGGAATATCCGGATTGCTTGAAGGGGAACAAGGGGCATCCATTGCCTCCCCGCATTCGGGTGACAGGCCGGATTATAACCTGCCTGCAAACCAGATAGATTTTCTTAAAGCACTTAGAAGAAATAATACCAGGCCCATAGTAGCAATTATTACCGGCGGGAGTCCTGTAAATCTCTCCGAAGTACATGAACTTGCTGATGCTGTACTAATGGTGTGGTATCCCGGCGAGGAAGGAGGTAATGCAGTGGGAGATATTATATTTGGTGATGTTTCACCATCGGGCAGGCTTCCTGTAACCTTTCCCAAATCGCTTGATCAGCTGCCAGCTTATGAAGACTACTCTATGGAAGGCAGGACATATCGCTATATGGAACAGGAACCTATGTATCCTTTTGGCTATGGATTAAGTTATACCCGCTTTGAGTATTCAGACATAAAACTTTCTTCAAAAAAAGTTAAAACAGATGAAGCAGCTGATGTTATGGTTACAGTTACAAACACTGGCCAATACGAAGGGGAAGATGTTGTGCAGCTTTATATTACGGATATAGAGGCAACAGTAAGAGTGCCCCTGTATTCATTGAAAGGATTTACCAGAGTTTCCCTTAAACCCGGGGAATCAAAAACAATAAATTTTACTATAACACCTGAAATGCTAATGCTTATAAATGATAACGGGGAGAGTGTTCCTGAATCCGGAGAGTTTAATATTTGTATTGGCGGGTCCCTCCCTTGTGCAAGAAGTGAAGAGTTGGGTATTGCAAGGCATGTGGAAACAATTTTAAAATTAAAATAAAGAAAATTTTATATAACAAATCATTTTAATGCCTGATGGATAATAAAAAACTCTGGGAAAAATATTTGAACGGTAATAAGGAGGCACTATCTATTATTTATAGAATCTTTTTTGATGATTTGTATAATTACGGATTAAGACTAACACGTAATTCGGAAATTATAAAGGACAGCATGCAGGATATGTTCCTGAAACTTTGGAAAAACCGATCCAACCTCAGAGCCATTGATAATATAAAACCTTATCTGTTTAAAGCATTGCGCCGGCATATAATAAGTAACTTAAAATGGGTAAATTCTCTTATAGACTATGAGCACCATCCTGAAGAATTATTTCAAATTGAGTTTTCGCATGAGGATTTTTTAATTAGCCGTAACATAGATAATGAGACCAGGGAAAATTTAATTAAAGCATTAAACAAACTTACCAGAAGACAAAGAGAAGCCATCTATTTGCGCTATTTTGAGGAATTGGAATTTGAAAGTATATCTGAAATTATGTCAATGAAAGTTCAGTCAGTCCGTAATTCCATACACAGGGGACTACTTGTTCTCAGGGAACTAAAGATTATTCTGCTGCTGTTTTTGATGGCAAATATTATTTAATAGCCTGTATTACTTTTATTAATGAGTTTTGAGTATAAATAAATATTTATCCTGTATATATATTATGTTAAAGGGGTATTTTAAAATTGGTAAAAAACAATGATTGAAAAAAGAAAAATGACATATGACAAAATTCTAATGAGTGAGGAATTTATTTCTTTTATGAAAGAAAAGGATGAAAAAAGTTCACTCTACTGGAAGAAATTGCTTGCAGATAACAAGGAAATCAAAACAGAATTTGAAAAAGCAGTTTCTTTATATGAAATACTTACTGCTCATAAGAAAGTAAAGTCCCCGGATGACATGAAACAAAAATCGGTAAAAAGTCTTCTCAACATTATAATGGCTGATGAAAAGGGTTCATATAATAAAAAGGGAAAGGATTACCTGATTAATGTTTTAATGCTTGTTGCATCAATAGTTATTCTGGTTGGATTATCAGTGGTTTTAACAAATATATTAAATCTTACCGGTGGCTTTGGTAAAGATGTGTATCACGAAATTATTGTTCCTTCAGGAGAAAAATCACAGGTACTCCTTTCAGACGGAACAAAAATATGGCTGAATTCTGAAAGCAAATTAAGATACCCGGTTAAGCATAAGAAAACTGAAAGAATTGTATTTCTTGAAGGAGAAGGTTACTTTGATGTTACAAAACAAAAAAGGTCTGTATTTATTGTCTATACACAGAATATCAAAGTGGAAGCACTGGGTACTATTTTCAATATTAAAAGTTATCCTAATGACCCTACTATTGAGACCACGCTTGTCGAAGGAATCATTAAAGTTGAACATAATGGTAAAAAAGATAAATTTTCTCAAATAATACTAAAACCTAATGAACGGTTTGTTTATAGCAAAGCTGCTAAAGCTGACGTCATGCCAGTAACTGAAACAAAAGAAAAAAAAGACGTTAAACAAAGGATTCAATCTATTAAACCCTTACAGCAAATTACTGTAAATAAAGTAAATACCGAAAACATAACATGCTGGAAAGACTATTTGCTGGTTTTTGATAATGAGACACTTGAGGAGATGGCAGTTAAAATGTCACGATGGTATAAGCTTAAGGTCAATATATTGGATAACGAACTTAAAAAACAACGGTATACCGGTAAATTTGTTAATAATGAGACAATCTACCAGGTTCTGGAAGCAATAAATCTTACTACTCCAATAGAATATACTTTGACAGACAATCAAATAAATATTACCAGGAAGGACAGTCAGAAACAAAATAAAAAATACCGTTCCAATTTATAAATTAGATATAATTTGTTAAATTTATAAACCTAAACCATCTTGCCTATGACATAAATTCTATTAAAACCAACAGTAAAATCATTGAAAATTAAAAAAAAGGAAAATGCTGCCGGCAATTTCCAGACTTAATAAATAAATGCTATTGCATTCTAAACCAGAATATCGCCAAAACAATATTAAACATAAATATTTAGCTGATATGAGAAAAAAAACTACCATTAGTAATTTATCCACGATGAATTACTTAAAAAAAATCCTGTTATTTATGAAGCTAACAGTTTTGTTTATATGGCTTACTGCTTTGCAAATTTCAGCAACGGTTTACTCTCACGATGCACTAATAATCCTGAAAACAGAACGTAGTAGTTTTGAGGAAATTATTAAAGCCATTGAAGAACAGAGTGAATTCAAAATCTTTTATAAAAATGACCAGATTAATTTGCAAAGAGAAGTAACTGTCAGCTCGAGAAATGCTACCGTACACCAGATGTTGGATGAAGCTCTGGAAGGCACGGATATTACCTATACAATGATAGATAAGGTAATTGTATTGTCTCCCGGAAATAAAAATTTAATTCAGGAAAAAACAATAGTAACCGGTAAAATAACAACAACAGAAGGTGAAGAATTACCCGGAGTAAACGTTGTTATTAAAGGTACGACGATTGGAACAACGACAGATGCGTATGGGAATTATGCTATTGAAATACCCGAAGAACATCTGTCCGGTGAATTACAGGTATCTTATATAGGATACCTGTCTGAAACTCTAAAGATTGCAGGGCAGGAAGTGATAGATGTAACACTTATACCTGACTTGCAGCAACTTGAAGAAGTTGTGGTCGTCGGTTATGGTGTACAAAAGAAAAGTGACCTCACAGGTGCTGTTGCCACAGTTTCCGGTGAAAAACTTGCAGAGGTGCCGGTTCTGGGTGTAGATCAGGCTCTGCAGGGAAGAGCAGCGGGTGTGAGTGTAATACAAAACACAGGTATGCCCGGAGCTAAAGTTAATATACAAATTCGCGGCATATCATCAATCAATGGCACTGAACCTTTGGTTATTGTTAATGGTGCCCGTACAAGTGACATCAGTTCAATAAATCCTTATGATATTGAATCTGTTGAAATACTTAAGGATGCCTCTTCAGCAGCTATTTACGGTGCCACAGGTGGTAATGGTGTTATACTTATAACTACCAAACAGGGAAAACCGGGAAAAATAACTACTAACTTCAATTATTACAGGGGATGGCAGAAACCATGGAAAACGATGGACATGATGAATTCCCAGGAATATGCTGAAGTAATGAATACTATTACTGCCATAAATGCATTTAGCAGAGGCAGAGAATATATACCCTGGACTTCACAGCCTGATACACTGGATAACTATGACTGGCAGGATATTATGTTCCGCACTGCTACTATGGAAAACTATGATCTTTCTGTCTCAGGTGGTAATGAAAAATCCGATTATTACTTTAGCGCAAATTATCTGAAACAGGACGGCATTTTAAGAAAAAGCGATTACGACCGCCTGAGTTTCCATATCAATTCCAATCATAAATTAAATAAAATTATTAAAGTAGGGGAAAGCGTTCGTTTTATTAAAAGTAAAAGTGTTGGTTATGAAGAATGGGAATTCCAGAACGAATACAACACACCTATGTTGTCTATTTTAACCATGTACCCTTATCTTCCTCCTTATGATGAGAATGGTGAATGGTCAATTTCTCCCTTTGGTCACGATAATCCCCAGGTATGGGAGGATGTTCTGGACAAAACCAGACAGACTTACAATGTAGGAGGTATTGCATATGTTGATCTTAATCTGTTTAAAGGTTTTACTTATACCTCAAAGATTTCGGGAGGCATTCGATTTAATGTAAATGACCAGTTTGAAAGAATATATCATTACAGTCCGACTGACTTTAATGATCGAAGCAGGGTGAATAAAACTGTTGAGCAGGAGTATGGCTGGGAGCTGCAGAACTATTTTAATTATAATACAACCTTTGGCAATCACAACATTTTATTAATGGCCGGTCACGAAGCATTTTATACAAAAAATACTGACATTAGTGGTGAGAGGATTGATTTACTAGCTGAAATACCTGAAATGAGGTACTTTGATGCAAGCACAAATAACGAAGAGGCCTTACAGTTTGTTGAAGGTGGAGGATGGGAAACTGCTGATTATTCTTATTTTGGAAGAATTAATTATGATTACAAAAGCAAATACCTCTTGACTGCCAATATAAGGAATGATTATTCATCAAGGTTTGGACCTCAGTATCGCTCTGGTGTATTTCCATCATTTTCAGTAGGGTGGAAATTTTCAGAAGAATCTTTTCTTGAAAACCTGGGGTTACTTAGCTTTGGGAAAATACGTTTTAGTTACGGTGAAACAGGTGCCAACGCTCCGGGAAGGTATGCATATTATGCCAGAATTCATACAAATCTGGAACCTTATAATTATCCTATTGATGTTTCTGATGTTCCCTGGCCAGGTGGTGTACTTGCTCAAATACCTAACCGTGAAATGCACTGGGAAACAATGATCATGACCAACTTTGGAATAGATCTCGGACTTTTCAATAATACTTTGAATATAACTGTTGATTATTTTAATAAACAAAATGACGGTATGCTGATATACCAAACATTGCCCGGCATTGTAGGTATGTACCAGTATGCTGAACATTATAATCAACTTGGAGGGGATGCCAGGCCTATTTCAAATATAGGAAAAATCGTTAATAAAGGGATCGAATTTACCGTTGGCTACAGAAAAGTGTTAGGTGATTTGAAAGCTTCTTTGGATTTTAATGGTTCATTCGTCAATAATGAAGTTATAGATATAGCAGGAGACTCATTGTATACAGGAACAACGGGAGTTAACCTCGTAAATATTTGCCTCACAACTGAAGGTTATCCTGTTGCCCAGTTTAACGGTTATAAGACTGACGGTATTTTTACATGGGATGATGCGGCCATTAATGCAGATGGCGACGTTTATATTAATAACCAGCCTTATCGGTTCAGTTCAACAGGCGACACAATATTTGCACAAAGATTTGCACAACCAGGCGATTTACGTTTTGTTGACGTTAATGGAGATAGTATTCTCGATGATAGAGACAAGACTATGATAGGAAACCCGATACCAAAGTTTATAATGGGTTTTTCAGCCAGCCTGGCATACAAAAATTTCGATCTGAATTTATTTTTTGAAGGAAAGTTCGGACATAAAATATTTAACGGATCAAAAATTTACTTAATGGAACAGGATGTTGGATGGAACAGGCTCACAGATGTACTTGATCAGTACCTTGATCCTATTTATGATGAAGATGGCAACCTGGTTATAGAAGGTAATACAAATACTTCATTACCAAGGCTTGATCCCAGAGGTCGAAATCAAAATTTCGCCCGTGTTTCGGATTTTTATGTCGAAGATGGCTCATATCTCCGTTTAAAAAATATGCAGATTGGTTATACTATTCCTGGCAGCCTGACCGGAAAAGCCGGTATAGAAAAATTCAGGATTTATCTTGGCGTAAAGAACCTTATCACAATAACCAAATATACAGGATTTGATCCTGAAGTTGGATTAACATATAATTATGAAACGGAAAGATCCGATGTTTTGCAGCAGGGCATTGATAAGCTTGGTAATTACCCGCATAACCGTATGTTTATGGTGGGTGTAAACCTGCAATTCTAATATAGACATTAATAACTAAAAATAATTAAATATTATGAAAACAAAAATATTTAAATTTTTAAGCGTCTTAATGGTAGGATTGCTATTGTTTGGTTGCAGCGATGATTTTCTTGAAACCAAACCCATTGCGCAGGTAAGTGAAGAATCTTTTTATGTTACCATGGAAGGGGCGGATATGGCAACAACAGCGTGCTATTCAATGTTCTGTACGGAAAAAGTATGGGATCTGAGTATAATGATGACAATGGGCAGTATTGCTTCTGATGAAGCTGAAGCTGGTGCAGGAGGTAAAGCCGATGTGCCGGAATTCCAGCATGTTGACCAGTTGAGGCATACACCCAGTGAAGCTAAAATTTTTGAATGGACATGGGGATACCCGTACAAAACGATTGGTTTTTGCAATATAGCAATTGAAAAGTTGCCACTGATATCAGAAGACACAGATCCTGATTTTGATGCCGATATAATTGAAAAACGGCTGGGTGAAGCAAGATTTTTGCGCGCCTTAAATTATTTCACCTTGACCCAGATGTTTGGTGGTGTACCATTAGTTGATCATATTCTTTCACCCAGCGAATATAAACAGGGCCGCAATGAAATCTATGAAATAATTAATTTAATTAAATCAGATCTCCGGATTGCCATTGCATCATTACCTGAAAAACATGAATGGGGAGATCAGGTAGGCCGTGCATCCAAAGGTGCGGCTATGGCATTGATGGCAAAAGCATATTTATATGAATCCTCCTACGCTCATTACTATGATAACGATGAAAGATTTACGGGCTTAAACGAACGATGGGACTCTGCTTTATACTGGGCAGAACAGGTAATGAATTTAACGGATTATAGTCTGGTTGGTATTAACGGAGAAAGGTATGACACCTGGAGAGGGCCCAATACCGGAGGATATCAATGGCTTTTTATGGTTGATGGCAACAATTCGGAAGAAAGTGTCTTTTCAATCCAGAGCAGGCAGGATGATCTTGGCTGGTTTAACAGCAGGGGGACAGCACTAATAAGGTGGTGTGCTCCAAGAAAAATAAATACGAGCACCGGTGGTGCAGATGGTGCTGATTTTGGATGGGGCTGGTGGTGCCCGACTGATTTTCTGGTAAACTCATACGAATCCGGAGATCCACGCTATAAGGCAACAGTCCTTGAAGAAGGTGATACGATGTTAGTAACGGATGGAGGAGTTGAAGTCTGGGTAACCCCTAATTTTAACATCCTTAGAGACGGAACAGGATTGCATAGAAACCAGAGAAAATATGAATGTTCGCCCGCAGAATACTGGAGTGTAACAGGCGAATGGAAAGAAGGTCCTGTAAATGTAAAACTTATACGCTTTGCCGATGTAGTGCTTTGGGCTTCCGAAGCAGCTATGATGACCGGCCAAAACGATAAAGCACTTCAATATATTAATCTGGTGCGCCAAAGGGCCAGGAATAGCGGAGACGATCCTAATGTTTTACCCGATATAACAGGAACAGTTACTTTAGACCATATAGTACAGGAAAGACTAGTTGAACTGGCTATCGAAGGCCACCGCTTCTATGATTTGGTGAGATGGAACCTGTCCACGCAATATTTAAATCATACCCTGGCTGACGGCGATCAAATTACTTTTGAATCACCAAAAAATGATTTTTATCCTATTCCTATCGGGGAAATAGCTTTGAGTGGAAATAAGTTAACACAATACCCGGGCTGGTAAAAATCAAGTTAACTGAGGTTATTTATTTTATATGGTAACATTTTGTAATTTAATATGCCTTTGACAATAAAATTAGCCCCTGACAATGTTGGGGGCTAATTTTATTATCTGATCAATCATAACTAATTTGAAATTAATACATCAAAAACAGACATTTGAAGACAATACTGATTATAATTATATTACCTTTTATTTTACTGAGCTGCAGACTGCGGAGTAGTGAAGAAAGGGAGCTTAAAATCATAGAAATGAGCTATCTGAATCCAATTATTCCGGGTTTTTATCCTGATCCCAGCATTTGCAAGGTAGATGACAATTATTACCTGGTTAATTCTACTTTTGGATTTTATCCGGGAGTTCCAATTTTCCAAAGCAAGGATCTGGTGAACTGGAAGCAAATAGGGCATGTGCTCGACAGACCCGGACAGTTAAATCTTGACGGACTAAATATTTCAGAGGGAATTTTTGCTCCTGCAATACGGTATAATAAGGGTATATTTTATATGATAACCACACTGGTCGGAGGAGGAGGAAACTTCCTTGTTACAGCAGAGAATCCTGAGGGCCAATGGTCAGATCCTTTCTGGCTTCCTGATGTGACAGGCATTGATCCCTCACTTTTTTTTGATGATAACGGCAGGTCATATATAGTATTTAACAGTGAGCCCCCTGATAATATTTCATTATATGAAGGTCACAGGGCTATATGGATGTATGAATTCAATCCTGCAGAAAAAAAGACATTTGGCGAGAAATACCTCCTTGTTGACGGAGGTACGGATATTAGCAAAGAGCCTGTATGGATAGAGGGCCCGCACATATTCAAAGTAAATGAATACTATTACTTAATTGCTGCAGAGGGGGGAACCAGCATTAACCATTCAGAGGTGGTCTTCCGCTCTGAAGATGTTACAGGCCCTTATATAAGCTATGAGAAAAATCCTGTCCTTACACAGCGTCATCTTGATATTAACAGGGAATATTCTGTAACGTGTACAGGACATGCAGATATTGTACAAATTCCAAATGGTGACTGGTGGGCAGTATTTTTAGGATGCAGGCCCTATGAAAATAATTTTTTTAACACGGGCAGGGAAACCTTCCTTGTACCTGTAACATGGGTTAATGACTGGCCGGTCTTAAACCACGGTTTTGAGACAATCAGGTATTCCTATAACAGCCCTCAATTAAAAGAGCATAAATGGGATAACCCCGTATTGAACGGAAATTTTACCGTTAAAGATGAATTTGAAAATGAGAATTTAGACTTTTCATGGATATTTATAAGGACAGTAAGGGAAAAGTGGTACAGCATGAAAGTATCGCCGGGAAATTTAAGAATAAACCTGAGGCCTGAAGTTATATGGGGGAAATATAATCCCTCATTTGTTGGGCGCAGGCAGCAGCATACATACTGTTATGCATCAGCAGCACTTACTTTCACTCCTGAATCGGAAAATGAATCGGCCGGTATAGCAGCATTTCAAAACAGCACACACTTTTATTATTTATGCAAAACATTAAGAGACAATAAAGAAGTTGTGCAATTAGTTAAAGGAAAAGATCCTTTGAATACTGGTACAGAATAGAATAGTGATGACCATTATAAATTAATAAAGGAGTTTGCCCTTGATAATAATGAGACAGGGAAAAAGCTATATTTGAAAATCGAAGCTTCAGGCAGTGAATACTCCTTCTTTTACTCGGTAATAGAAGACGAATGGAAGGCTATAGCAAAGGGTGTTGAAGGTAAATACCTGAGTACAGACGTTGCAGGGGGTTTTGTCGGGACAATATTAGGCATGTATGCCAGCTCAAATAAAAATCCTTCGGAAAATTATGCTGATTTTGACTGGTTTGAGTATAGGGGAAATGACCCTGTTTATAACAGTAGACGTTAGATTTATTTGTCATATACCTCCGGTTTTATTTCCTTTTAATTATATAATAAGGATATCTCATTATTAATTGTAATTTTATAAATAATCTTACCGGAAAAGCATTAGCTATGAAGTATAAAATACTCTGTCTGTTAATACCTGGCATTTTATTACTGTCATTTGCCAATCATTTGCCTGCACAATACCAGTATTCGTTTCAGGATCCTGAACTGCCTGTTGAAGAGAGGATTAATAATATAATTTCACTGCTGACATTAGACGAAAAAGTAGAGTGCCTGGGCAGAAGTCCGGGTGTCCCTCGCCTGGGAATTAAATGTACCGGTCATGTTGAAGGTTATCACGGACTGGCAATGGGTGGACCAAGTAACTGGGGACAGAGAAATCCGGCACCTACAACAATTTTCCCGCAGGCAATCGGACTTGCAGAATCGTGGGACACTGAATTAATAAGACAGGTTGCTTCTATTGAAGCATATGAAACCAGATATATGTTTCAGAATAAAAAATATAAAAGAGGAGGGCTTGTTGTAAGATCTCCCAACGCCGATTTAGGAAGGGATCCCCGCTGGGGACGGACTGAAGAATGTTATGGTGAAGACCCCTGGTTGAGCGGAAAAATGGTTGTTGCATTTGTTAAAGGACTGCAGGGCGATCATCCAAAATACTGGCTGACAGCATCGCTATTGAAGCATTTTCTTGCAAACAGCAATGAGGATGGCCGTGACAGTACGTCATCGGATTTCGATTCAAGGCTCTTTTATGAATATTACTCAGTGCCTTTCAGGATGGGAATTGTTGAGGGAGGTTCCAGAGCTTATATGGCCGCATATAATGCCTATAACGGAATACCCTGCACTGTGCATCCCGTATTAAAAGAGGTAACAGTAGACGAATGGGGTCAGAACGGGATAATATGTACCGATGGAGGGGGTTACAGCCTGCTGGTAGGAGGCCACAAATACTTCGGCGATAGAAATAAAGCTGCTGTGGCATGCCTGAGGGCAGGAATCAGCCAGTTTCTGGACTGGTATCATGATGGCGTTTATGGTGCTATAGCAAATAAATATATGACAGATGAAGCAATAGACAGTGTCATAAGAGGAAATTTCAGGGTAATGATAAAGCTGGGATTACTGGATCCGCCCGAAATGGTACCTTACAGCACCGTCGGCATAACTGACACACTGGAACCATGGCTTAGAGAAGAGAATAAGACTATTGTAAGGGAAATAACAAGGAAAACAATAGTACTGCTGAAGAATTCAAACAACATGCTGCCCCTTGATAAAAAGACTATAAAATCCATTGCAGTTATCGGTCCGAGAGCAAATGAGGTCCTTGCTGACTGGTATAGCGGAAATCCTCCATATACTGTAACTGCACTTGAAGGAATAATTAATAAAGCGGGTGATGAGGTTATTGTTAGCTATGCAGCTGATAATACCGGGGATTCCGCTGTTAACATTGCAAAATCTTCTGATGTTGCTATAGTATGTGTGGGTAATCATACCACCTGTGACGCGGAGTGGGAAAATTGTCCCACACCAAGCGAAGGCAAGGAAGCAGTGGACAGGAAATCAATAATTCTTGAACAGGAAGAATTAATAAAGCAGGTATATAAAGCAAATCCAAATACTATTGTAGTGCTTATAAGCAGTTTTCCGTATGCCATAAACTGGACACAGGAAAACATACCTGCTATTGTGCATATGACACACAGCAGCCAGGAACTGGGTAATGCCCTTGCCGATGTGTTGTTCGGAGACTATAATCCGGCAGGCAGGCTGGTACAGACATGGCCAAAATCAATAGAACAGCTGCCTGACATGATGGATTATAATATAAGAAATGGCCGCACATATATGTATTTTAAAGGTAAACCCCTTTATCCCTTTGGATATGGATTGAGTTATACAGACTTTGAATATTTAAACTTTAAGGTTAGTTCAGAAAAAATGAATAAAAAAGATGAAATTACAGTAAGCATTGATATAAATAACACAGGCGATATTAAGGGTGATGAGGTAGTACAGCTCTATGTCAGTTATTTGAATTCTAAAGTCGACAGGCCACTCAGGGAATTAAGAGGATTTAAACGCGTTACTGTAATGCCTGGCGAAACCATAACGGTTGATATTCCTCTTAAGGCTGAAACACTCGCATACTGGAATAATGATAAGCATGTTTTTGAAGTCGAGCCAGGAAAAATAAATATAATGTTAGGATCATCATCTGATGATATTAAAGCCCAAAAGACAATAGGAATAGTAAAATAAATAAATAATAACAATTGAAGATTTTATTAACAGTCCTGCCATGGCCTGTTTTATATTATTGAGTTTCACATCAACTAAAAGGATTAACACTAACGAAGTAGGACTTTATCATGAAAAGGTTTAAATCATTTCTTAATAACACTTATTTTAAGATCATCTTCATTTTGCTGGGTGCTGCTTCACTCATCTGGTTCCTTATCCGCGTCATACCAAAGCCCAGTCGAGCCAACTACCCATGTATGAAAGCTGCTGCACCGCTTGCATCTTCTTTTATGATCTATCTTATAGGTATAACAACATCTGCTTATTTATTTAAAAGAGCAAAAGAACGATTTCTTAAATCAAAATACATAGTTGCTTCAGTATTAATACTACTTGCATTGTTAACCGGATTAATGGTTGCATTACAAAACAGCAGGCCGTCCTATGCTGTTACTGTATCTGCCCTGGAAGATCCTAACAGTCCCATGGGTGAAGGTAAAGGCATATTTCCTGGACGCGTTGTATGGGTTCATGATCCTGATGCCACCAATGAAAACTATTCAAATGAATACGATGATTGCTGGTGGATGGACAAAAACAATAACCAGGGAGTTATTGATGAAATGCTTTCTCAGGGTTTGCAGGGAATAGCAGGTGAAAACACGGACAGCCTTGCATGGGATGCAATATTCCGTCATTTTAATAAAACCCACGGATATCCGGATGCGGGTTATAATAAAAGTGAAAAGATAGTAATCAAAATAAATCTGAATAATAACGCAGGAAATACAATTGTTGATGTATCACCTCACCTTGCATATTCACTGCTTAAGCAGTTGATTGATGTTGTGGGAGTACCCCAGGAAAACATTGGCATTGGTGATCCGGGGCGTACTATTCATGATATTTACTGGGATAAATGCCATAGTAAATTTCCTGATGTTAAATACTGGGGATATTATGACGGAAGAACAGAAATAGTAAAAACCACAAACCCTGTATTATTTTACAGTGATGGCACGGAGCAAAGCAGTTTACCTTTATGCTTTATGGAAGCAAAATATGTAATAAATGTTCCGGTGTTTAAAGGTCACCACAGAGCAGGAGTATCGCTGACAGCAAAGAATCATTTCGGCACACTGCTCAGGGACGGTTCTGCATTTCACTTACACTGGAGCCTGCCCTGTGGCACCAACGACTGGTCATTTGACAATATTGAATATGGTATGTACAGGATTTTTGTTGATATAATGGGATATGAGAACCTGGGAGGTAAAACATTACTTTATATAGTTGACGGTATATGGGGATCAAGTAATTACAGTTCACCGCCAATTAAGTTCCGTGATGCGCCATTTAATAATGATTATCCATCTTCACTATTTATTTCGCAGGATCCGGTAGCAGTTGAATCTGTATGTTTTGACTTTTTATATGAACAGTTCGATCCTATACATTATGGTTACGGTGAATTTGGCGATATGGCCTTCCCGCATATTCCTGCTGCAGATGATTATCTGCATCAGGCAGCTGATCCTGAAAACTGGCCTGCAGGCGTGGTATATGATCCCGAAAAGGATGACAGTCCCCTTACAAGCCTTGGAGTGCACGAACACTGGAATAATCATATAGATAAGCAATATTCAAGGAACCTGGGTGAAAATAAAGGTATTGAGTTATATATTCCCGGGCAAACCACAGCTGTTGATAAACTATTAATTAATGAAAGGAGGAATCCCTCACTGTATTCCAATTATCCAAATCCATTTAAGAATAGTACAAAAATCCGTTATTATATTCCCGGGCCATCAACGGTTAATTTAAGAATATATAATCTTCAGGGACAGTTAATTAAGACACTGGTAAACAGTAATAAACCTGAAGGCACATATGAGGTTGTCTGGGATAAGGACGGGGATCATGGTTCAGCTGTATTGCCGGGTACTTATGTCTATAAGCTAAATGTTAGAGATAACCACAACAGCTATGTGTTATCAAAAAAAATGGTGCTGGTGAAATAATTTTAAAATCCGGTTGTATATGAGAGAAAAAAAATTTTATAATCTGATAATGCAAAAATTAACTTTTATTTTCCTGCCTGCGATCTTCATATTTATATCATATCAATGTGTAAAGCTCTGCCAATACAGATGAAACATGCCTTCAAAAAAAACATATCAATTCCTTTATTTTAAATACTATAATTTTATTATATTCGATTACTACATTTATATATATGGTTGAAACTATAGATGAATATGATATAAGCCGGCTGGCAGAAGGAATAGATATAGAAATTCGAAGTCTGCCGGTTAAGAATGTCCCCAATATAAGGGCTGTACGCCGTAAATATTCGAATATGCTTAAAAAGTCTAAACCTGAAACTGTTTTGGACCTGGCAAGGAAAATCTTTAAAACATATGGTTACAGATGGGTTGCATATGAGTTAATCAGAAACCACGAGGAAGCTATCAGGAAGATTGGAGAGGCTGAGCTGAAAGAGTTCGGTGCCGGATTAGGCCACTGGGGTGAAGTTGACGCTTTTTCAGGGTTTTTGGCAGGACCAGCCTGGCAGTTGGGACAAATAGATGACAACTTAGTCCATAAATGGGCACGTTCAGAAGACAGATGGTGGCGAAGGGTAGCCTTGGTATGCACTGTTGTACTTAACAAGCCCTCATTTGGCGGTAAAGGTGATGTTGGAAGGACGCTTGCTGTTTGTAAAATCCTGGCAGACGATAAAGATGATACGGTAGTAAAGGCAATGTCATGGGCACTACGTGAGCTAAGCCGGCATGATGCTGATGCAGTGTTGAATTTCCTTGAAAAATACAATGATGTGCTTGCTTCACGGGTTAAGCGGGAGGTGATGAGCAAAATAACAACAGGATTAAAAAATCCAAAACGGTAGAAAAATGGAAACATTTAAGAATCTGAATCCAATTTATCAGGCTTTGATAGCCACAGGTTTTACCTGGTCTCTGACAGCCTTAGGGGCCGGGGTGGTATTCTTTTTCAGGGAGATTAACAGGAAAATGCTGAACGGAATGCTGGGTTTTGCAGCTGGAGTAATGATTGCTGCCAGCTACTGGTCTCTGCTTTCCCCTGCAATAGAAATGGCAAACGGCCTGGGTATTATTCCTTGGATACCTGCTACTGTGGGCTTTCTGCTGGGAGGTTTTTTTATATGGCTGATTGACAGGATCCTGCCTCACCTGCATCTTGGTTTTCCATCAGACAAAGTAGAAGGTATTCATACAAGCTGGCAACGAAGTGTTTTGCTAGTTCTGGCAATTACATTACATAATATTCCTGAGGGTCTGGCTGTAGGGGTTGCATTTGGCGCATTGGCAGCAGATCTACCATCTGCTAACCTGGCCGGTGCCATTGCACTGGCCCTGGGTATTGGAATACAAAACATCCCGGAGGGAGCAGCTGTATCAGTACCCTTAAGACGTGAAGGTATCAGCGTTTTAAAGAGTTTCTGGTACGGACAATTATCAGGAATAGTTGAACCGGTCGCCGGAGTTATTGGAGCAGCAGCTGTCATACTTATTCAGCCAATCTTACCCTATGCATTGGCTTTTGCTGCAGGAGCTATGATTTTTGTGGTTGTTGAGGAACTGATACCTGAATCTCAAATTGACAAAAATACTGACATAGCAACAATTGGTGCAATGCTGGGATTCGCTGTAATGATGACCCTGGATGTAGCCATGGGGTGATTTACCTACCGGACCTACAGGCAGGGAGCACCTGACTGCGGATCAGAAGTTTGGGGGACAAGTCCCTTTGCCTTCGGATAAGGTTAACTTTTTTTCATGACATTCACTTTTTAGACAGCTTCAGAATAATATGGATCAGTATGGATAAAAATGAGAATAATATTGTAAGACGAATAAAGCAGGGAGACAAAGAGGTGTTTCGGAATCTTTTTGAAATTTATTACCAAAGGCTGTTTTTATACGCAAAAAGTTATGTCGAGGATGCTGATACTGCAAAAGATATTGTACAGGATTTATTCATTAATTTATGGGAGAAGAGGAAAAATTTAGTTATAATTTCCTCTCTTTCCTCATATTTTTTCCGCGCCATTCATAACAGAAGTATTCAATTTCTGAGGCATAAAAAGGTTATTTCAAAATATAAAGAAAAGCACTTGCTAAAACTTAAAGAAGCAGAAATACTATATAACACATCTGTTGATTTTACATTATCTGATGTTCAATTTAATGAGATCCAGGATATTCTGAATAAGACTTATAATTCGTTACCTGCAAAAACCAGGGAAGTTTTCAGGCTAAGCCGGGAAGAAGCAAAGAGCAATCCGACTATCGCAAATACTTTAAATATAAATATAAAAACTGTCGAATATTATATCACTAAAGCATTAAAAGTTTTTCATAGTGCTCTGAAAGACTATTTTGTACTCTTTATTTTATTCTGGTTTGCATTTTAGGGTTTCACCAGTATAAAGCGTCTTATTACAGTAACTATTAAAGAACAGATGACTGATGAAGATTAACGACACTTACAAAAAAATAATAATCAAATATTTTGAGGGTAAAGCAACACAGGAGGAATCCGGATTATTATCTGATTGGCTTGACCAGAATAAAAGTAACAGACAAATTTTTGCTGCACTGAAAAAAGCACATATCGAAATTGAAGCAAATGCTATCCATGACTCCTCAGTTTCAAATATGGCATATAAGAGGTTCCTCGATCATATTAATAAAAATGAGAAGTTAAAAGCTTCGGACAGAAAAAAGAAAAATACTTCTTTAAGATATAATATTCTGCGCTATGCGGCGGTATTTATAGTAATATTTTCAGTTGGATTTAGCAGTTATTTTCTGGGATATAATTCATCACCCGATGCAGATAATAATTTTTGCGAAATAGATGTTCCCTATGGAAGCAGATCAAAGGTTATCCTGCCCGACGGCAGTAAGATATGGCTTAATGCGGGGAGTAAAATAAAATATAACAGACATTTCGACAGAAGTTCACGTGAAGTTTATTTAGAAGGCGAAGCATATTTTGATGTTGAAAAGACAAAGCATCCCTTTATTGTATATACCTCTCATATTAATATCCATGTGTTGGGAACTACTTTCAATGTGAAAGCATACCAGGAGGAAGATAATATTGAGGCAACTTTAGTTGAAGGAAATATTCGCATTGAAAGTAAAAAATCAGATAAACCTGTTTTTTTAAAACCCAGGGAAAAACTAACTTTTCATAAACCTGATGCTAAGACTGAGGTAAGTTATTACAAAAAAGAAAATGAATCAGATCAAACCAGGCATAAGGTTTCAACTGATGTGAAAGTGACTTTAGCCCCTGTTCAGGATATGCATATTAAAATAAATGTCAATACTGATGAATATACCTCATGGAAAGACGGAAACTTAATTTTTAATAAAGAGCCTCTAGAAAGCCTTGCCAGGAAGCTGGAAAGAAAATATGATATTACTTTTAGTTTTGAAAATGAAGAATTAAAAAAATATTCTTACTCAGGTACTTTACGAGATTTCCCATTAGAGCAAGTTCTAAGGGCACTGGAGTTGACATCCCCGGTTAATTATTCGATTAATGAAAAAATCGTAAAACTTTACTTTAATAAGGATTTTAAACCACTTAAATTATTAAATAAGTAAAAGAATAGTGAATTTCATTCATTAACAATAACCCATGTTGAATTAAAAAACATAAATTTATGGAAAATAAACTAATCCTTAAGTATTTTTTTACTTTAAGAGGAAACAAATTAAAAAGACTATTATTAACTATGAAACTAACTGTTTTCTTAAGTCTTTTAGCTGTAATTAACTTAACAGCGAGTGTATACTCCCAAAACAAAAAGATAAGCATTCAGGTTGAAAATATTCAATTACGGGATTTATTCCGGGAGATTGAAAACAACAGTGAATATGCTTTTTTCTTTAACGACCAGTATTCTCAACTGGAATCCATAGTTTCTTTAGAAACAAAAAACGAGAAGATAGAAAATATTCTTGAGAGAGTTTTAAAAAATACTCTTCTTGATTACAAAATTATGGATAATAACTTTGTGGTTATAATAGCGAAAGAATCCTTGCAGGAAATAAAAGTACAGGGACTGGTAACTGATGCTGAAGGGACTCCGTTACCCGGAGTTAATGTCATTGAAAAAGGGACTACTAATGGAGTGATTACTGATTCGGACGGAAATTATTCAATTACTGTTGAATCAGGTGATGCAGTACTCGTATTTTCTTTTATCGGGTATTTATCCGAAGAGGTAACTGTAGGTACGCAGACTTCCATAAGTCTCTCACTTATCCCAAGTATTGAAGCGCTGGAAGAAGTTGTTGTGGTAGGCTACGGCGTTCAGAAAAAGAGTCTTGTTTCGGGATCAATTGCAAAAGTTGACAGGAATGAACTTCAAAAAACGAGTGATCTTCGTATCGAACAGGCATTACAAGGCAGAACAGCCGGTGTAATGATAATGAATAATTCCGGCCAGCCAGGTGATAATCTTACAATCCGGATAAGGGGAGTAGGAACACATCACGACCCTGATCCTTTATTTCTGGTCGACGGTCTGCCCATGGAAAAAGAAGGCCTGGATTATCTTAATCCTTCTGATGTAGAGTCAGTCGAAATTCTGAAAGATGCATCCTCGGCAGCAATATATGGAACAAGAGGGGCCAATGGTGTAATTCTTATAACTACAAAACAGGGGCAGAAAGGAGAAAAATTTAATGTTACCTATGATGGTTATTATGGCCAGCAGTCCCCCTGGAGAAAGCTGGATATGTTAAATGCCCAGGAATATATCGAACTTTTCAATGAAGCTTTTGAAAATGATGGCAAATCAAAGCCTTTATTTTCACAGGCAGCGATTGATACAATGATTTGGGATACTGACTGGCAGGACGAAATGTATTACTACAAAGCACCCAAGCAAAGCCATACAATTTCAATTAATGGAGGAGGCGAACATTCAACTTATTCTTCTTCCCTATCCTACTTTTCACAAGACGGTATTATAGCCAAAGGAAAATCCAACTTTGAAAGAATAACTTTCCGCCTTAACTCAACCCAGGAAATTGGACGGTTAAAGTTTGGAAGTAATTTAAATTTTGTAGATATACGAAAGAAAGGTATTGATGCTAACAACCAGTTTGGTGTTGGTATAAACCAGGCTATTAATATGCCTCCCATTGTCCCTGTGAGATTTGCTAACGGTAAATTTGCAACACCTAACGATTTTAACATTTCTTTACAGGAAATAACAAACCCGATTGCACTCTTATATTACATAAACAGAGCAGAAAGGACAAATAAAGTCCTGGGTAATATTCATGCGGACCTGGAAATTGTAAAAGGACTTGTTTTACGGACTAACTTCGGTGCCGAATTTGCATACGTAAACCAGGATGAATATGTACCTGCCTATTTCATAGATGCAACACACCGTAACGATGCACATAAAGACTCAAGTGATTATGTAACTAAAAGAGTTCATAAATATATCAGGTGGAACTGGGATAATACGCTAAACTATGAATTCTCCATACAAAATCATAATATATCGGCATTAATAGGTATGACCAGTTTTAAAGAATGGGATGAGCCCCTTTATGCACGAAACAACAACCTGATTTTTGACGATTTTGAACATGCATACCTTGATAATGCTTTAAATGCTGAAAATGTACATCCGCCTCAGAATTCTTATCAGGAACATACATTAGCATCCTATTTTGGAAGGTTAAATTATAATTATGAAGAAAAGTATTTATTTGAAGCAGTGCTGCGTATCGATGGTTCTTCAAGGTTTGGATCAGCTCAGAGATATGCAAAGTTTCCGGCATTTTCAGGAGGCTGGGTTATATCACGTGAAAATTTCTTTCCTCAAAATGATATACTCAATTTCTTAAAACTTCGTGCAAGCTGGGGTCAGAATGGGAGTGAAAACATACCAAATTTTCGGTTTGTTGGACTTATGACTGACAATGTAAGGTACTACTTTGGTGATGATAAAGTAATGTATAACGGGATACGGCCGGAATTTGTTTCCAACGCAGGATTAAAATGGGAAACATCAGAACAACTGGATATAGGAATGGACATGGCATTTTTATCAAACAGGTTCACCTTTACTTTCGATTATTATAACAAGAAAACCAAAGACTGGTTAATTGAAGCCCCTGCCCCGCTTGTACTCGGGAATAATCCGCCTTATGTTAACGGGGGTAGTGTACGGAATAACGGAATAGAACTGGAGCTTGGCTATAAAAACAAACTGAGTAAAGATCTTTTTGTAAGTATATTGCTTACTGCATCTACAAACAAGAGCAAGGTACTGGACATACCGAATGAGGATAAAGAACTTATGGGAGGTACAGGAGTTCATGGCCAGGGAGACATAATAAGAATGGAAGTCGGCAGTCCAATGGGTTATTTTTATGGCTACAAAACAGATGGTATTTTTCAGACACAGGAAGAAATAGATGCGTATATATTACGAGATACTTTAATTCAACCAGTTGCGAAGCCAGGTGACCTGAAATTCATTAATTTAGATACAAAACCTGGAATAGCCGGAGGTGACCGGACCAATATTGGAAATCCATATCCAAAATTCATTGCCGGTATGAGTTTCACTATTGAATTCAAGGGATTTGACCTTTACATGTTCTGGTATTCGGCATTAGGGCATCAGATTTATATGGCAAACAGAAGATCTGATTTAAAGTATTCAAATTTTACAGCTGAAGCACTAAACCGGTGGCATGGTGAAGGTACATCTTACGATTACCCCAGGATCACTGTATCTGACGGGAACGGGACATATAAAAAACCTTCCGATTTTCTTGTAAAAGATGCGGATTTTTTAAGATTGAAAAAAATAACACTTGGATATACTCTGCCTGAGAAAATTACAAATATTTTGAAAATTAGCAATTTAAGAGTATACGTTTCATCTGAAAACTGTCTTACTTTTACGAAATATCCGGGAATGGAAGTTGAAGTAGGCGGGACACCCTTTGGTGAAGATAACACAAATCCAATAGGAGTAGATCATGGTATTTACCCGCATTCATTGACGATTCTTGGTGGAGTACAAATTGGATTCTAATAAAACAATGAAAATTAATAATTAAGATAAAAAGATGAAGATTATGAAAGAATATATATTTCAAACCCTGTTGTTAATTGTAATAATTATTGCAGGTATACAATCCTGTTCCGAAGAATTTCTGGAACTTGAACCAAAGATTAATAAACTTGAAGGTAACTCGTATAAAACCGAAACTGATGCCTTAAATGCGCTTGCATCAGTATACAAGGCACTTAGCGCCAGCAACGGACTTGAAAACGTTCCTATTAATTCTGATATTTATTCTGATGATGCTTATGCTGCAGGAGAGCCAGGCGGAGGTATGTGGGAATCATGGCAGTTAATTGAAATTGGTATAATTGACCCTGAAACAGGTTCAAATTTATTATGGGAAAAATTTTACAGGGGTGTTTATCTGGCAAACCTTTATCTTCAGAAAGAAGAAGGTATTCAATGGACTACCCCCGGAAAAAGGGAAAGAATGAAAGCAGAAGTGCTGACATTACGATCTTATTTCTATTGGGACCTGGCAAGACTGTTCGGATGGGTGCCAGTGTTCGAAGAAATTCCCCCTGATATTGAAGCAGTTAAATCCGTTACGCAATCCACCCCTGAAGAGGTATACCAGCTTGTACTCAGAGATTTATTAATTGCCCTTCCTGATCTTCCTGAAACTGTATCATCAAGTGAAAAAGGGCGAATTACCAGAGATGTGGTAAGGATGCTTATTGCACGTATTTATCTTTATTACGAGGGATTTGTCAAGACAGTGATGGGGGTCACAAACGACTGGACAGACGGTACGACAGTAATAGATAAAGCCTATGTACAAAATTTAATGGAGGATATTATTAACAGCGGACGCCATGTATTATTAGACAATTATGCTGATATATTTGACTGGAATAATCAAAATAACGAGGAATCGATTTTTGAATGGCAGTACTCGGAAAAAGGCTTAGCAACTTTTCTTGATGACGAAAGTTTATCACGGGACGGGAATTTTGCCAGTCATATTTACGGTATCAGGAATTCGCTTGATACCACAACTTTTTCGGGCTGGAGTTTTGCTACCTTAACTTTTACTTTGGTTGATGAGTTTGAAGATGGAGATTACCGCAAAGGTGTATCGGTTTATAATAATGAGGATAGTATAGGGCATGGTTTACATGGACCTCAATATCAATACACAGGTTATTTTAATGCTAAGTACATGCCTAATGCAAGATACACTCCTGCAGGCGGTGATGCACCTCTTAACTGGCCTATTAATTATAAAGATATGCGATATGCGGAAATATTGCTGATTGCAGCTGAATTATTTATGAATGACCAGCCGGGAAAAGCTGTTGGATACCTTAATCAGGTTAGAACAAGGGGAATGGGTGATGGTGCTGCATTAAATGCTTCGGATTTAAATATTGACGCCATTTATCATGAGCGCAGGGTTGAATTTGCCGGGGAAGGTCATCGCAAATGGGATTTAGTAAGAAGAGGACTGGATTATGCCAAAGTAATGATTGATGCAACATGGGACACGGCAACCTTTCCTGATTATGTAATTAAGGATGATTTTGTCGGAAGGGAATTTAATATAGATACCTGGGGCATGCTGCCTATTCCGGCCTCTGAAATAAGAGCAATGAATGAGGGTGTGTTAAAACAATTTGTGCCTGCCTTTAAATAAGCTTTTTCTCTATACTCACATACATAAACAAGGGCGTCTGTTAGGTTATCACAGACGGCCTTGTTTTACTTATTCAACTCAAAATTGTCATAAAAGTCTTTCAGCACATAAAAAGCTTTCTTTTTATTTCCTGTCTGGGAGATTAAACCTTTACGGTTCCAGCCGTCCTGTATAACAGGGAGCGGCCGCCGCGGCGATCTGAAGTCACAAAGTATCCATGGAGTAGTACCTCTTAACTGCGGGATCTTTACCAGCATATCCAGGGTCTTCCTGTAAAGGTCTTCCTGGAACTCCTCTGTCCACCTTGTAAGCCGGGCTCCGTGAAGACCCTGCAGTGCTCCTGCGCCAAATTCAGATATTATCACCGGTTTATCCTGTTCTATTTTCCAGATTATATTTTCACAATTATCGGGAAGTCCGTCATACCAGCCAATATATTCATTAAAGCTTAAGACGTCTACATAGTCTGCAAGAGGGTCTGTAATCACTCTTATATTACGGTTTTCTTCAAGTCCGTGCTGTTCCAGGGCTGCACTTATAAGGCGCGTATTATCAAGTTTTTTTGCCTCTGCGATCAGTGAAGTCATAAATTTTAGCCTTGGCTCTATAACAGGAGTCTCATTTCCAACACTCCAGAATATTACAGAGGCTCTGTTTTTATCCCTGCTTATAACCTCTTTTAGCTGTGATTTGGCATTATTAAATGTCTCTTCATTTTCCCAGTCAATAGTCCAGTAAACAGGGATTTCTTCCCAGAGCATAATACCCATTTCATCGGCAACCCTGGCCATATACTCATTATGCGGGTAATGAGCAAGCCTGGCAAAATTACCGCTGAGCTCTTTTACCCAGCCCAGTATCATTAGCGCATCTTCTTCTGAATATGCCCTGTTCCCCCTGAGTACATTTTCTTCATGTATACTGATGCCCTTAAGAAAAACCGGCTGTCCGTTAAGCAGAATTTCAGTACCCCTGGTGCCTATAGTCCTGAATCCTATTTTTTCATTAACAATATCTTTTTCAGTACTGACAGTTACTTCATAAAGCTTTGGATTTTCATTTGACCACAGAATAAGCTTATTTGTTTTAATTTCGACTTCCGCATTTCCTTTTTCATCTGTCTGTACCCTATGTTTTATGCCTGCTTCGGGAATATATATGTCAACTGATACATTATTCATATTATTACCGTCAAGCTGCACATATCCTGCAAGTATATCCTTACTGTCTTTTCTGATCTGAATAACATAATCGCGGATAAAGGTTTCAGGAACTTCAATAATTTTCACATCCCTGGTTAATCCTCCATAGTTCCACCAGTCAGTGTTAAGAGTGGGTACTGCTTCACGCTTCCTTTTATTGTCAACTTTCACTACAATAAAGTTGCCCGTATCTTTTATAATATCTGTAACTTCAAAATTAAAAGGGGTGAAACCCCCGGTATGCCTGCCCAGCTTTTCGCCATTCAGATAAACATCAGCCTTGTAATTGGCTGCTCCGAAGTAAATGAAAATCCTGTTGCTGCTGTTATCTTTCCGGTAATCAAATGACTTCTTGTACCAGATGGTACCCTCGTAGTACAACAGTTTTTCATCCTGCGTATTCCAGTCACCCGGAACCAGCAGGGTCGGCGATTTATCAAAATTATATTCTATAAGATCACTTTTGGCGGTTTGTATAATGTTTTTGTAATAACCTCCATTACCTGAATGCTCCATCTCATCATAAGGCTGATACCTGTAATTATAAAATCCGCTTTCATAGGGATCTATAATATAATGCCACTTACCGTTAAGAGTTTCTGTTTTTCTGTTAACTGTGCCTGTTATCAGAAGTGACTGGCAAAATAAATTTTCACCGGTAACGAATATTAAAACAAAAATCAGCTTGATAAATATTGTGTTTTTCATGGTTTCAGATGTTATGTGTGCCTGTTAAAAAACGGTTGTTACTTTTTGTGTTGAATAAAAAATTAAAGTCATTCTATTTTGAAAACCTGGTAAGAATGGGGATTAATATTAAAGCTGAATTCAGTCTTATTATCGTAATGTACTCCTTCCAGTATTCTGTTGCTGCTTAATTCCCTCAATTTGTCAGCTTCACCCTTGATAATAACTTTGACTGTCTCTCTGTGAGGGAGGAAAGAATGAACAATAAATGTATTATTATCATATACAAATAAGCTTATCTTACTTTTGCTTTCTGTACTTACGTAAAGATCCTTCATCATAATATTCTTAATCATGCTAAGCACATCTGCAGGTAAATTGTACAGATCACTAAAATTATCAGGTATTGTAAGCACATACATAATGCTTTTTCCATAACCTGCCATCAGTAATAAGGGGTAACCATTACCCTCACTATATGCAGTGATTAGTTCCCAGCAGTCATTTGTAGGGTATATGATCTGTGGTATAAGGATATCCTTTTCAGATTCATGTATAGTTCTGAAATCTGAAAAGCTGCTGACCAGTGCTTTTTTATCAGTATAGCGCAATTCTGCGATTTCTTCTATACCTTTGCCCTGAAGAGCTTTTAATAAACCTGATGTGATAACCACATTTTTCCCGTCTATTAATTGTTTCTTTATTTTCTGTACAATATCATTATCATACTTTGCTGATTCGGTAAGTAATATCATATCACTTTCATAAGGAAAATCAGGAGTTATATCAACAGGTATTCCCAGCATGCCAATATAATTATGTAAAAAATCTTCTCCTGAAGAATGATATGGTTTGTATGCAGGTATTCCTACCGGTTCACCCAGGTGATTTATAAAATTATCAGCTTTAGCCAGAACATAACCTGCCAGTGGTGTTACATTGCTTAAATATTCTATCGTGCCGTCATTCTTATCCATTTCTTCAACCAGAGACTGTAGTGAAAAGAGTGTCACTTCCTTTGGTTTTGAAAAGAGTGTCAGCGATATTTGTTCCCCGTATCTGTCCAGGTACCGGCGGGCAAAAGGATCAATCCATCCGCCTCCGTTTTTCCCGGGACTCACATTCTCGAGGTATCTCATTATCGAATAGCTCTGATACGGCTGCAAATGCTGGTGTGTATATTCGGGATCCCTTGTCTCTGTCCCAGTATAGATCATATCAAACATCTTTGGCTCATATTCAAGGTTGTATCCAAGGAACTGGTAATGTTCATACCAGTTGGGATATTTAATAATTATTTTTACATCAGGATTTATTTCCCGGGCACTTTTTATTATGATATTTTCAGAGACATCTTTCAGCAATTCCAGCCGGAAATCGGTCCAGCTTTTATTACCCTTGTTCTTAATACATAATTCGCATTTGCAGCTGGTAAAAAAGAAATCATCAAGCATTATTTCATCAAATAACCCTGCAGTAAATTCCACTATTTCCTTCACTTGCTTCAGGTTCTCCTGGTTAGAATAGCAGAAGGTCCTAAACCTGTCTGCTTCCTGCATCACCAGCGTGATTCCCCCTGACACCCTGATACCTTTCTTTTCCAGGAATCTTTTTGCTTTAATGACAGTCTCCCTGTCAGCCAAAATCATGTCGCGGTAGGTTTCCAGATAGACTTTATCAATTTTAATATGCTGTTCCAGGTATTCAATCCTCTTTTCAAGCCAGTTAAGATCACTCATTTGTTGAGTCTCATACACCCTGCAATATATGGCAAGATCAAAATTTTCGTAACCACCGGCAAGCATTACCGGAGAATGGATGTTAACAAACACCAGGAAACAGATTATCCCAAATATTTTAAGCATTTTGTTTATTTTTAGGTTCAGTCTTTAATATTTATAAATTCAGTTTACAAATTAATTAAAAAAATTTAATCACTTTAAATTTAATCGATACTTTTATTAATGATTTGTATACCATATATCCTGACAAATATTTTATTTTTGGATCAAATTAAACAAATCAATAATATCATGAAGAAATTTAAAATATTTGGCCTGATCATTATTTTTTTGGTTTCCGGACATAAATATTTATCGTCTCAGCTGGGTCCGGCATCTTACGATGAAGTTATTATTACCGGGAAATATGATATTCCTGACTGTCCTGAGTGGCTCCATAAAGCTGTTCTTTACCAGATATATCCGCAAACCTTTTATGACAGCAACGGGGATGGAATTGGTGACTTGCCGGGGATAATTGAGAAACTGGACTATGTTAAAAGTCTTGGTGTTGACGGTTTCTGGATAAATCCTTTTTTCGAGTCGCCATTCAATGATGCAGGCTATGATATATCTGACTATTATAAAGTAGCTCCCCGGTATGGGACTAATGATGATGCCAAACGAATGTTTGACGAAGCTGAAAAGCGTGGTCTTAAGATATTATTCGATTATGTTATTAGTTATACAAGCATTGAACATCCGTGGTTTCAGGAATCTGCCAGACAGGAAATGAACAAATATTCCAACTGGTATATATGGACTGACAATACCTGGATAAATCCGCCCGATGTTTATAAAGATGCATTTATAAAAGGTTATGGGAGGCGCAATGGTCAGTTTATGCGTAATTTTTACTGGTCCCAGCCGGCACTTAATTATGGATTTGCCAAACCTGAAAAAGACTGGATGTTGCCGATAGACCATCATGATGTACTGGCATTACAGGAGGAATTAAAAAAGGTACTGCGTTTCTGGATGGATATGGGAGCTGATGGTTTCAGGGCTGATATGGCCGGTGCGCTGGTTAAAAATGCAAATATTACAGGAAACGATCAGTTTTTCAGTACAAGGGACGAAGGGACAAAAATATTCTGGAATAAAATCCGTAATATCTTTGATAATGAATACCCGGATGCTTTTATGGTAGCTGAATGGTCTCATCCGGAGTCAGCACTTGACGGAGGCGGTTTCCATGCTGATTTTTTTCACTGGTTTGCAGGTTATAACGATCTTTTACAGAAAGAAAGCTGGCGCATCCTGAATGGCTATTCAGAAGGTCACAGTTTTTTTGACAGGGAAGGAAAGGGCAATATTATAAATTTCCTGAAAACTTATTGGGATCAATATAACAAAACAAAAGGCAAAGGCTATATTTTGCTGCCTGTTGGTAATCATGACCTGTCGCGCTTAAATATAAAACGAACAGAGGAAGAGCTGGAGATGATCATTGCATTTTCAGTTGCCATGCCCGGTATACCCTTTATTTATTACGGAAATGAAATTGGTATGCGCCAGTTGTATGGTAATCCTTATGTTGAAGGGGCATATAAGCCACGCGCCGGAGCGCGGACTCCCATGCAGTGGACAGCTGGGAAGAACCTGGGTTTTTCTACAGCTTCGTCCGACAGGCTTTATTTACCGGTAGATGCAGCTGCTGATGCACCCAATGTTGAAGAGCAGGAAAAGGACCCGAATTCACTTTTAAATTCAGTGCGTAAGCTTATTGAACTAAAGAAAAGCGAACCTGCACTGGCAGCATATGCAGAATTTGTACCGGTCTACGCCCGTGAAAATACTTATCCTTTTATTTTTGCGCGTGCGGCAGGTAAAGAAACGATCCTGGCCATCTTCAATCCTGCTGATAGAACTGAGACAGCAGAATTTGCATTAAACATTGAGGCAACAGGTTTCGAGCTCCTGGCAGGTGAAAAAATAGAAATATCTGTCGACAAAAGGAACTATTCTGTTACCGTGCCAAATATTAGTTATGCAATTTATAAGCTGAAATATTAAAGACAGTTACTGGTCAATATACTTAAATCTTATAGCCTGGCCCCCGCCCCTAGCCAGTTTTACTATTATCTTAGAGTTCATATCCACTTCCTTCCGGGATATGTTTATTGCAAGCGGATTTGTTACCCAGTCAGCTTCATCTGCGTCTGCATATATTTCAGCTGCATATTTTTTGTCATTGTCAAGAAAAGACAGTTCAATTTCAAATTGCCTGTAATCTTCATCAGTAACACTGCCTAAATACCAATCATTACTGTTCCTGTCTTTGCGGACTACGGTGATATAATCTCCAATCCTGCCATTGAGTACCCTTGTATCATCCCAGTCGACAGGAACATCCAGAATGAACTGAAAAGCAGGATTGTTTTCATAATTCTCCGGCAAGTCGGCAGCCATCTGCAAGGGACTGTAAATAACAACATACAGTGCCAATTGCTTTGCCAGGGTTGTATTTACCCTGTTTTCGGGCTTTTCCTTAATCATTATATCAAAAATACCAGGTGTAAAATCCATGGGACCGGAGAGCAAACGGGTAAAGGGAAGGATAGTTTCATGCTCCGGGGGATTGCCTCCATCCGGACTCCAGGCATTGTATTCCTGTCCCCGTGCACCTTCACGGGATAGCATGTTCGGATATATACGTCGAATGCCAGTTCCTTTTATTGGCTCATGAGCATCCACCATTATTTTATATTTTGCAGCCGTTTCAATAACTTTCCTGAAATGACGGACACCATACTGCCCATGGTGCCATTCCTTTTTACTAAGCCTTGTACCCACGTACCCAGTTTTTACTGCATTAATACCCAGCTCCTGATATAGTTTAAACGCATCTTCCATTTGTTTTTCATAATTCCCTGTTCCTGCTGCAGTTTCATTATGGCCAATGATTTTAACTCCTTTTGAAGATGCATATTCACATAACTCTTTAAGGTTATAATCATCATAAGGAACTGTGAAATTAAACTTGTCAGCGTTATCAGGCCAGTTACCGTCCCAACCCAGGTTCCAGCCTTCAACAAGGACTCCTCCAAATCCATATCTGGCAGCAAAATCAATATACTTCTTTGTATTTTCAGTTGTAGCCCCGTGCTTTTCAGATTGTTCCCACGTATATAATCCTGTATGCATACTCCACCATATTCCAATATATTTCATTGGTTTAATCCACGATACATCACCAAGTTTGTTCGGATCATTAAGATTCAGGACTAAATAGGATGTTATAAGATCACCGGGGTTTTCAGCAATCTGTATGGTTCTCCAGGGAGTAACCATGGGAACAACAGATTTTACCTTAATCCCATCTGACCAGGGTACAAGATCACATTTCAGAGTATTCTCCTTAATCTTTGCCAGTGTCATACTTGCATAGTCAGTCAGATTTGCCTCATGAATACATAAAAACCGGCCATCCCCTGTTTCTATAGTCAGGGGAGTATGAACTGTATCCAGCTTGTTAATCGGAGATTTCCTATACAGATATTCATAGCGGTTATCTCTGTATGCAGGAATCCACCATGCAAAATGATTATCAGAAAAAACAAATTCTGTTTTCTCATCCATTATAAATAAGCTGTCCATGTTTTCCTGCTGCGGGATCTCATAGCGAAAGCCTACTCCGTCATTATATACTCTGAAAACAATATTTAATTTACGGTTTAAATTCCCAGCTTCCTCAAGGAATACAGTTAGCTGGTTATAATTATTCCTTATAATGCGCTTTTCACCCCATGGCTGTTCCCATGTCTGATCAACAGTGGCTTCTTCATAATCCTTTATTACAAAATTACTGTCCAGAGGATCCCTGTATTTAAGTTTAAATCCGAGAGCTGAGGTTAATATTACCGGTTTATCCTCTACATTTATCAGATAACAGGGTCTTGTTTCATCCAGTTTAAAAGTCAGATTGACCTTTTTATCAGGAGAAAATACTGTTAGCTCTGTAACTGTTTTTCTGTCACAATCTGCCAGAAGAATAACAAATAAACAGAAAAGTATATTTATTTTTTTCATTGTATTTTTACACTAATATACCACCTGCCTCATATAGCCAGGAAGCCACTTATGGTTTTTAAAAACATTAAATAAAAATCAGATTAATGCCTAAATTTTATTCTGATTTTGTTTTTTCTATAAACTCCTGAATTGTTTCCTCCAGCAAACGGTTAAACTCCTCGGGATTATCCCAGAATACCAGGTGGCCAACGTCGGTCATTATTTTTGCCTGGAATGAAGGGACATATTTCATCCATGCCTCAACTTTTTGTAGGTTCCATATCTGAATTAATTGCAGCAACAGGGACCTTCAGTTGTTTAAGAGATTCTGTGAGGCGTTCATTAATCCATTTAAAATAAGCAGACAATGATTCATTCCACCCTATCTGTGAAACGGTATCGGGATACAATTCTTTAATTCTTTTGAAGCTAGCTTCATGATTTTTTTTATAGAATCCAAGCCTTACCAGTTTTTCATTAGAAACGTCAGTAACAACATCCATCATTACACTATCCATAAATGCAACAATTTCTGGTGGATACATGACATCGGGATCCTGCAAATCATCAACCAGAACTACACCCATAACATTTTCAGGTTCGCTTTTACATCCGTAAAAAATGAATGTAAGTAAGCAGAAACTAAGAGATAAAATAATTGATTTCATTTAACACCTCCTTTTTTAAATAAATCTAAACCTGGAAATAATTAAAAACAAATATAGGAAGTATTAAATAATATTGAATTGATTCTGACTAAATTTAAAAAAGCGGGTGTAAATTCACCCGCCCCATGCATACCCTAATCCTCGCTATGGCAGATATTTTTAATGTGTCAAATGATTATTGCAGTTATAATTTAGTTATCCTAAGGTAATTACCATAATGTCTTCCCAGTTTGAGACGAATATTATAAATTCCTGGTGCTAATTCTATATTGTTTTGTTCCAGAACAAGCTCAACATTATGCCATCCTTTACCATAAATGTTAAGATCAATAACTGTAATCAGCTTGCCAAAACAATCAAAAACTTCAAGCTGCTTATGAAGGTCAGCATCAATGTCACTTATATATAATTCTAAATAAGTTATGTCAGTAAAGGGATTAGGAAAATTCATTTTAATGAACGAAATACTGTCAGGTACAACAATATTCATTGTTTTTCCTAAAGATTCTTCTGTTCGGGTCGAAAAATCTGAACTATAGGAAGTGACTCCGCCGGCCCAGTCCCCCACTGCATAGTCACTCACTCCTTCAGGCAGTGGCAACGGTTGTTTCACAGTCTCTATTTCACCGCCATCATTGCGTACTATAGAATCGACAGCAATAAATGATGTATATTTTGTAAGCAGGTTATATTTCAGTCCCAATGCCGTAATTTCCTTAATAAGGCTGCTGTCCTGGTCCCAATAATTCTGAACCGATCCGTAATCGTCCAGTATCTGAATCCGGTGCCGGGCCCACAGATATCTGAGAGCAGTATTGGATTCTGAAGATTTATAATCACCCACATTAAGATCAGCAGTATAAAGATTATTTCCGCTCTTACCTGTAAGCTGGATCTCACCTGAAGGTTCTCCTTTCCATTTACCGAATATTAAAACCGGCCGTTCAGCCAGCACGTCAGGCACGGTTAAAGGTTCAACATCATAAACTTCAAAGTCTTTATATACAACATCTATATTTGTTAGAACCGGATTTTCTATATACTGGCGAAACTGATCAGCCTTCTCAGGGGCTTCAGTCTCATCAGTAACAATCAAGGGTTCACTCATTCCTACATGTGCCATTCCTTCAATAATGTACCGGTTAACTGACTTACCTATTCCAAAAGGAAAGAAGTTTGCATTCGATAAATTATTACGTATAAGATCGAAAGCTTCTTTTTCGACTGAGACATATCCGTCTGTGGCTATGACAAAGGTACGGGAATAATCTTCAGTTCCTTCAAGTGCCAAAGCACGTTCCAAGGCAGGAAGCAACTCAGTGCCGCCACCACCCTCCCTATCTTCAATCATGTGAATGGCATTATCAATATTTTCAAGAGTTGCCGGAAGTGAAGCCTCAGAAAGAAGCTGGGAGCCTCCGGCAAAAAATAAGATATTAAACCTGTCAACAGCATCCAGGTTACTTAACAAGTCTACAAGAAGAGTTTTGGAAACGTTAATCGGGAATCCTCTCATTGAACCCGAAACATCCATAATTAATACGTATTCGCGCGGAGGAATCTGGTCATCGCGAGGCTCTTTAGGTGGCTGAACCATAGCCAGAAAAAAATTCTCATCTTCCCCCTCGTATAGCAACATTCCCGATTCAATTTCATACCCGGACAACCTGTATTGTAATATAAAGTCTTTGTTACCTTCTGAACTTGCTGAATCAGGTAAATCACAAAGGGCCATATTATTTGAAACAAAATTGATATTTAATGACCTGTGCGACGGGCACTCTACCTCTTTTATAGTCATTCCTGCATTAATACGAATGCCAATATCAAATTTGTAAAAAGGTTCTTCACCCTCATGCTGGTAAGGAGTTTCTGTCCAACCTTCACCCTCCTGAGAGGGACTTACATACCTTGGGCCGACAACAGTGGGATACACAAATTCATAAATGCCCCCGTTCGGTACAATAAGTTCTGTATAGTGCATTTCAACCAAAATAGTGTCACCAGGTAAAATATTTGCCACGTTCATCTGGAACACATTTGGCCTGTCCTGTTCCAGCAATGTAGCCGTTTTCCCTTCTTCCTTAGCCTGCTCATATTCTTCCCTGGCTTCTTCTTTTTTTGCAATTTTTGCTATCAGTATCCTGTTACCTATGTTCATCTGCATATAATTAACTGCAGCTTTTGTTGAAGCTGGAAATACATATATTGCTTCCAGTACACTGGAGCCCTCATTGCAGTACATTTGTTTTACCTTAACTTCAGCAATAATTCCGCAAATGTTTACTTCTGCTGATGTCGATTTTAATGGAAGCTGGTCAACCGTTGTGTCCTCACTCTGAACGAAAAAATATGGTGAAAGGGTTTTTTCATCATCGGCATCCTCTCCAAGAACAATGCCGGGTATTAGTAAGACAACAATTTGTGTTACAATTATTAAGAATTTTAGTAACGTTTTTTGAGTATGGACTGTGAGTTTCATAACATTAGGTTTATAAATTATTAATTCAAACCAGTTATTAATATTAATATCTGTCATATCAATATTAATAACCGTACAAATATTAATTTGTATTTGATAGATGAAACGGCGGGGAATTTGGTTGCGTTTAACTTTTACCGGCAGGCAAATTATTTTCTTTATCTGGAAAAACGAAATATTGCGGTAAATAATTTTTTTTATACGATTTCCTTTTGATATGCTACAACATCGAGTATCTTACCGAATTTCTCTCCAACCCTCTTAAAATGTGCACATTTTTTATAGTTCAGATTCTCGAAGAAATTTATGCTGCTTAGATTATCGCCGCTAATAATTGCAAGTATTACTTTTATTCCACACACCCTGGCCTTTTCCTCCAAAAATGCAACAGCCCTCGCTCCTATCCCTTTGCCAGTATATTCAGGTTTCAGATAAATACCAATTTCTGCAGTACGCATATATGCTTCCCTGTTTTTGTACTGCGTTAAATACCCGTAACCACAGACGTCTTCATCAGATTTTATGAGAACTGACTTGTATTTTGGATGATTAATATAAATGTTTCTTTTAAGTTCATCTATATCGATTGGATTTATATGAAAAGTAACAGTTGTATTAAGTACATAATAGTTGTAAATATCTTTTGTTACTTCAAGGTCACTGTTTTTAATATTATCAAATCTGACTTCCATAGAATGATCAGGTATAATTAATTATTATGAAACCATATACTATGTGGTATTATTACGCTTAACTGAGGTATCTCACTACTCTTTCATCAATTTGAGCATGAGCACGTCATGACTGGGAATTTCAGCTTTCAGTACTTTTTTTGTACTACCCATATCCTTTTTTAACCATAAATCTCTGATTTTGTAACTGTCCTTATCAAATTTTATTTCCCTGCCTGATATGCTATCAATAATATGATGCTCATTCCAGTTAAATTCAAATTTAAATTCATTATTATTCCTGTTTAAAATGCAAATTGCCCAGTCGCCTTTGTTAAGTGGCTTAACCCATATCTCAATACTGTCTTTATCTGAATACTTAAATCCCTGTATACCGAGAGAGTCCTGGTTAACAGCTATTACTTCCTTATTTGTAAGAATTTCGATAGTTTCCTTTGTTGCCTTCCTTAAATCATGCCCCATTATAAGAGGTGAAGCGAGCATACACCACAATGAAAAATGCGACCGGTCTTCATTAACAGTCATCCCGTTTCCAACTTCCATCATATCAAAATCATTCCAGTGACCCGGTCCTGCATAGCCGCGTATTCCCTTGTGCATATAAACAATTCTCATGACACCCCAGGATGACCAGGTTCCGTGATCAACCTCACAATCAAAGCACACATCTATATCACCGCTTATACGCCACAAATGTCCTACATCTTTTCCCCATTCCCATGGCTGGTTGTTTCCCCATTCACATAAGCTGAATATAACCGGTCTTTTTGCTGCATATAAGGCATCCCGCATAGTAGTATAAGCACCTACGGCATTCAGACCATCTGTATTGCACCAGTCGTATTTCAGATAGTCAATCCCCCACGAGGCATAAGTAAGTGCATCCTGGTATTCGTGCCCCCTGTTACCCGGGTATCCGGCACATGTTTTGTTACCAGCACAACCGTATATACCAAGTTTCAATCCCTTTGAGTGAATATAATCTGCCAGGGCTTTGATACCATTAGGAAATTTTTCAGGATCAGCAGTGAGATTGCCAAGGCTGTCTCTTTCCATTGACATCCAGCAATCATCAATATTAACATATTGATATCCTGCATCCTTATATCCGTCTGTAACACAGGCATCAACCATATCTTTTACCAGCTGCGCGCTGACATCACATTTGAAAGTATTCCAGCTGTTCCAGCCCATAGGCGGAGTTAAAGCCAGACTTCCGAACTTTTGTGCTTGCACATAAGTACAAATGATAAGAGGAATTAACAAAATAATTTTTTTCATACAGCGTATAATTAATAATTATAGTTTATAATATAATGTAATTTTCATGCAATCACAGGATTTAAATCTGCCTTGTTAAAATATGTATATGCTTTCTTCTGATATTTATCGTTTAATCCAGTCACGTATTTTTTTAAAGTCCCCAAAGCATTTAGATCAGCTACATCACTGCCAAATGAAATTATTATTTTCCATCCTTCATTTCTCAAACCACCTGGTAGTACCCCGATGGAAGTTAAAAATGAATAAATCCTATTAAATGAGTTAATCTCATTGTTATTGTTTATTCTCTGTGGAAAACCTGCAAATTTTATCTTTACTGAATATTTTTTATAATCTTTTATTTCTGATTTCTGAATATTATTTCTGATCTCATTAAGGTGTTTTATTCCTGCATAAGGCTCAACAAAAATCATGTAATCGTCATTTGTTATTGATTTTCCGGTATTGTCAGTTAACTCCTCCTTTGTCTGAATATTTACAATACTGTGGACATGCTTTAACTCATCACAGGGATATAAAGTACAGTATGCACAGTTCCTAATATCATTTTCCATGCAGCATTTACGGACACTACAATTCAGATAATATATTTTTCTGTCTGAATCCGGCAGGGAACATCCATCACAAGTCCGCAGTTTTTCAGGGCTTAATTTAATATTTAAATATTTACTCCAGCCGGCACTACACTTAATCCTTTCTTTGATAGTCTTTATATTATCCTTATATGTAGGACAATGCGGACAATCACACCCACATTTTCCTATATTATTATTCATAATGAAGTTTTTCTCTGCCAGGTCTGATAAATTAAATTGAAAACAAGCTTTAGTCTGATTCTTATGTTAAATGTAAATGTACTAAAAAGCTATGATTTGCCTTTCCGTTTTTTATCAGTTTATTCAATTATTATCTTTTTAATAATCTTCCTTTCATCAATTGATATTTGCAGATAATACATACCGGCAGGATGCTCGCTTAAATCAAAACTGGTTATATAAAAGCCTGAATAGTTTTTTAATTCTTTCCTGGTTATTTCCTTTCCCAGATTATTTAATATTTTAATTTCTACATATTGCTTTTGCATTATATTCATTTCAATATTAAAAAGACCTTTAGCAGGATTGGGGTATATCTTTATGTCACTATCCACATTATTTAAAGTCTCTGAAGAGGCAGGATAATCAAATTCCATCCAGTTTAAATTAAACTGCGGTTGAGTAATTAATAATCTGAGAGTATAGATTCCTTCCGGCAGAAGAACGGATTTACTTACTGTCACCCAGTTTTGCCATCCGCCTGTTACACTAAAACTTGCAGTATGTAATGTAGTAATCAGGCCTGAACTGTCAATGATCTGCAACTTTAATTGTCCGTTATTTTCAAGGGAAGCTATCCGGTAATCAACCACATAAGAACCACCAGCGGCAACATTTATATAATAATCCATATAATCCCCTATATCTGTATAACCAATATTCAATCCACCTCCAATATCAGTTGTTGTTTCTGTGCTTATGCCGCTTTGAAAGAAGTAATCCTCCGCCTCGATTTTGCCAGGAATATTATGTATAACCGGGAGCATATTTAAAACATCTTTCATGGTAAATGCTGACAATACAATACCATCCATTGCTAATATCTGACTGCCCGTATAAGTTACCTTTATTTCAGATTTATGGTCCATTTGCTCATCTATGGTTATAATAATAATTCGCGAACTGTTTTGGGCAAGTGAAATTTTATTGATAGTAAGCGGACTACCATTAACATATACTATAAAATATGACAGTACTTCCGGGATAGGTGATTGAATCGGTTTATTCAGTGTAATTTCTATAGTTGTGTTGTTTTGTGTCCTTCCGGAAATAAAAGTTGTTTCCAGGTCAGTTGTTGTGCCAACAATGGAAAATTCCATGCTATTCAGATTATAACCTCCCTTATCAGCAAAAAATTTCAGTTTGTGGATGCCGCTATCAAGAACAACATCAAGGATTGTCAGATCCTGCCAGTTTTGCCAGGCACCTGTAACTGGTACAGATACTGAAGCACATATATCTGCACCATCCTGCAACAAATGAAAGAAACCCCCGGAAGTTTCCGAAGCAACTCTTACATTGACATCATAAACAGCTGTACTTGCAATGTTTACTTCATATTGCATCCACTCATTATCAGATATCCATCCTACATTATGGCCATTACTGTTCACTTCATCTTCACATGCTTCTATATCAACACCATCATTCCGGTATGCCCAGCCACTGTTCCAGGCAGTATAAGAACCGGTGGAACTATGATATGTGGCAATATCCTCGTCAAAATATGCCTCTCCGTTCGGCCCGAGATCATAATCTGTTGAGTATATAATACCGGGTATAGCATTATTTTTAAAAGCTATGGTCACATTTGAGTTAATCTGCCTGAACATGGCATCAATAACATCTCTGTGAATTATACAATGTTCCAGTTTTAGTTTTTCCGTTATTTCCATTAAAATCTTCCTGGCAGTATCAACAGGTGGTTGTTGACCCTGACCATTCCAATAATCGAGCAGAGACTGGTAGCCATCGGTCATTTCAACAGATACAGGACCCGAAATGGAGCTAATTTTTTTCCATGGCCACCAGGCCCAGCCTATATTATTATTTTCTAGAAGGGAAATTGCATCTCTGAACCATGTATTTGAGTTTTCACCACTTTCTCCCAGCCAAATAGGAACATTGTTATTATATCCCAGATCAATCATCCACTGAATAGAGGCAATGTCATTATAATTCCAGTACTTATGCGGACTATAAACCATATTATCATCCCAGGGTGAAGAAAGATTTGCAAAATCATTTGCAAACCAGTTACCTTCAATAATAACTATATGATTTGTATCTGCTGTTCTTATACTGTCTGTAATTTCCTTATATAATTGCCATAACAATGTATTGCCAGTCAGTTCCCAGTTAGGTTCATTGATCAGATCATAACCCCCTATCCATGGTTCGTCAGCATATCTTTCTGCCAGTTTTTTCCAGAGTGCCACTGTTTTATCGCGGTTTGCCTTGCTTTGCCACAATGAAGGATATTCAGGATTATAATCCGAAATTGCAGCCTCATGGCCTTGTCCGCCAGGAGCTGCATGCAAATCAAGAATCAGATATATTTCGTTTTGTTTACACCATGAAAGCAAGCTGTCAGTTAATTCATAACCTTTTGTAAGCCATGTGTTTTCACCAGGAACTGGCTCCTCCTGAATCGGCAAAGTGAATAAATTATAGTGCATGGCTAACCTTACGGAATTAAAACCCCAGGCTTTCATTGAGTCAATATCTGCTTTCCTTATGTGGTTTGCCAGCCATGCATCATAAAAGGTATCCGTATTTGCAGAGCCAATCAGTTCTTGGATTTTTTCTCTTATTTCATGCTGTGCATTTGCAAAATCAGAAGTTTGAAGCATGTATCCTTCCTGAAGCATCCACCCTCCCAGTCCGATTCCCCTTAGCAAAACAGTATCTCCGTCTCCGTTAACGATTTGTAATCCATTTGTATGCAGAAATCCCTGGCCGCTTAATTTTATAAATAAGGCAATTAATAATATTATTGTCAGAGTTGTTTTCTTAATATACATTATCATTATTTTTCAAATATGCCGGAGTATGAAAAAACCTAATGTAATCATAATTAAATGAAATTTCACCTATTGAATAGTATTTTTGTTTTTTTTCAATATCTTTCAATAATTCTTTAATATTAATAAATATTTGTTATGAAAGGAAAATTAAAATTTCAGATTTCACTTTTATTCATCTCTCTGTTAGCCTTAATAAATAATCATTTATTTTCAACAAATTATGACATAAAAGCAACTGAAAATGATACATTAAACATGTTTGCTTTAATAGGATTCGCTACTGTAGATTATGAAATAACCGGCGGAAAAGGAGGAGACACAGTAATAGTATCTGATTATTCGCAGTTAACCAATTATGCCAGCGCAAATGATCCTTATATCATTAAAATAGAAGGGACTATTACAAGTTCCGGAATGATTGGCATAAGCGGGAACAAGACAATTGTCGGTATAGGGCAATCAGCATTAATCAGTGGTTTTGGTTTTAATATCAGTGATGTAAGCAATGTTATAGTCAGGAACCTCTCCTTCACAGGTGCAAGTGATGATGCGATAAATATTCAGACATCCGAATATGTATGGGTTGACCACTGTAATTTCTCAGATGCATATGATGGCCTTGTTGATATTAAAAGGGCCGCCAACTACATTACTGTTTCCTGGAATAAGTTTTCTAACCATACCAAGACCTGCCTGTTAGGGCACAGCAACGATAATGCCTCCCAGGATGTTGGTAAATTAAAGGTCACATACCACCACAACTGGTTTAAGGGAACAGACCAGCGGCATCCGAGGGTTAGATTCGGAGAATGCCATGTATTTAACAATTATTATAGTGATATAGGAACATATGGAATAGCATCCACTTGTGAAGCCCAGGTCCTTGTTGAAAGCAATTACTTTAAAAATGTCGAATACCCGGCTGTTACCGGCGGTTTAGGTATTGAATCGCCACCCGGCTATATTAATAATAAGAACAACTATTTTGAGAATAGCGGCTCTCCCACAGAATCAGGAACTGTTTTTGATCCCAAAGATTATTATGAATATATACCTGACAGTGCAAAAGATATTGACAGTGTAGTAACAGCTTATGCCGGTGCAGGAATTCTTGATGATCCTCTGGAATTTATCATCTTTACCATTCCGACAAATGTAAACCGCAGACTGAATTTAAACTCAGGGAAATCACTATTGCTAAATATTTATCCCAATCCTTTAACCATCAATTCAACAATAAGCTTTTGTTTACCTGAAAGCAACCATGCCAGTCTCAGTTTATATAATTTAACAGGTAAAAAAGTAAAAATATTAGCTGATGATTATTACAGGAGTGGTGTTAATTATATACATTTCCAAAAAGAAGGTTTAGAGACCGGAATTTATTTATTAAAGCTTGAATCAGGAAGATTTACAGAAACAATTAAACTGGTTGTTGAATAATAATTAATCCGGATTAGAACTCATATGAACCTTATTCAGAAAGATTTTATTTACTAACTGATAAATAAATATAATCTATATGAATCACATAAATAGTAATTATATTCAGCGAAAAAATAAAACAGAAAGCCTGTTTTTACAACATGGTAAATACTTAATTTTCATTTTAACCTTATTAAGTATCTTTTTTATCCTGACATTGATACCCGGATTTATATTCATGTCCGATATCAACGCACAGGAATATACACGTGGCGTGGGTATATACCCTGGGAAAACGAGAGAAGATTTCTCCCCTGTTATGAATATTGATGACAGTACATACCGCAACCTGGCCTTGCGAAGGGCAGCCTGGCATTCAAGCAGTATGAATTATAACCTTACAGCACAGCTTGTAACAGATGGCATTATTGACACAATACTCCCTGGCCGGGTTTTAACTTCTTCCAGCCAGCACGGCAGACTAAAGAAAAACGAAAACGAATGGATACTGGATCGTCATCCTTTCACAATTGTTAAACTGGATGGCCCCGGCTGCTGGATACAGGTTGAAACAGCAGACTACACAAATGTTATATGGGTCGACAGTATAAATGTATCCGGCACTTTATGGATTGATGACAGGGAGCCAGAAGGATGGGATTGCAGAGTATCGGGTTCAGAGGATGGAATATCATGGAAAGAGCTGGGATATTTGAATGATTCAGGTTTTCCCGGTGACACTCTGCCTTTGCCATTGCAAAGATGGAATCCTCCAAATCTCAGACTAATTAGCTTTCCTTTCGGTCTTGAAACAACCTGTTCTTACAGATTTTATCGCATTGAGCTTAATGCTCCCAACGTTACTAGCTGGGCTATTGGTGAATTTGCACTGTTTAAAAATGGTAAACGCACTGAGATTGGCGGTCCCTATCATTTTACCAGTGCATGGATGAGCGAGGGTAATGAGCAAGAATGGGTATATGTTGATCTTGGTGCATCATGCCTGTTTGATAGTATAGTGCTTCATTGGATCAGGAGTGCTGCCACAGGCACCGTACAGGTGTCGGATGATGCTGTGAGCTGGAAAGATGTTACGGCTTTACCTGCAGGTCATGGATTAAAGGATTACTTAACACCGGACCAGCCGGCAAGTGGAAGATATGTGCGTGTACTTATGGAACGGCCAGTTTCAGCCGAAGGATATATACTCAGTGAAATGGAAGTTTACGGAACTGGTGGTCCGGTTCCTCTACCCTGTTCTCCACCTTCTGTTGATGATGAAGGACGAATGGATATGGCAGGGGGTAGATGGCGCCTGCAGCGTGAGTCACTCGTTGATGGTAACGGAAAGATCCTGTCACAGTGCGGATTTGATGACAGCAACTGGCTGGAAGCCACTGTGCCTGCTACAGTGCTTGTAAGCTACCTTAATGCCGGAGCAATACCTGATCCTAACTTCGTAGATAACCAGCTGATGATCTCGGAATCATTTTTTTATTCCGACTTCTGGTACAGGACCGAGTTCATTGCACCTGAATCCTATGAAGGCAGACATGTGTACATCAACTTCGACGGTATAAACTGGAAAGCAGAAGTTTTTCTTAATGGCCGGAGACTTGGCCGTATTGAAGGAGCATTTAAACGGGGACGGTTTGATGTAACAGATATTATTATTCCTGGTAAAAAGAATGCCCTTGCAGTTCTTATTGAAAAAAATGCAACGCCTGGTTTTGTAAAAGAGCAAACGATTGTGAGTCCGGATAAGAACGGCGGTGAGCTGGGTGCAGATAACCCTACATTCCATGCATCGGTGGGCTGGGACTGGATCCCTACTATAAGGGGGCGAAATACAGGTATATGGAACGATGTTTACCTCACAGCCAGCGGACCTGTAACTATTGAAAATCCATTTGTCAGTACTGACCTGCCTCTCCCGGACACAACCACGGCAGAAATAAGCATAGAAATGTCTCTTTGCAATAACGATAAAGAGAGTGTAACAGGTATACTGCATGGAACATTTGGTGATATATCATTCGAACAGACTGTAGCATTAAAAGCATTGGAGATCAGGAAGATTAAGCTGGATCCATCTGCACATAAGTCATTACAACTACAAAATCCAAAGCTATGGTGGCCCAAAGGCTATGGTATGCCCAATCTGTACAGGGTGAAACTTGAATTTATTACCGGTGACAATCAGGTATCGGATTCAAAGTCTTTTCTGGCAGGCGTAAGAGAGCTAACCTACAGTGAAGAGGGAGACATACTTAAGATATGGATCAATGGCAGGCGATTTATAGGTCGCGGAGGGAACTGGGGTTTTTCCGAATCAATGCTGCGCTACCGTGCGCGCGAATATGATATTGCTATTAGTTACCACAGCGACATGAACTTCACAATGATCCGAAACTGGGTAGGGCAAACCGGCGATGATGAGTTTTTTGAAGCATGTGACAGGTATGGTATAATGGTGTGGCAGGACTTCTGGCTTGCAAATCCCTTTGACGGACCGGACCCCGATAATAACGAAATGTTCCTGGATAATGTAAAGGACTTTGTAATGCGAATTCGCAACCACCCTTCCATTGCACTTTATTGCGGACGGAATGAAGGTAATCCGCCTGAGGTATTGGATAAAAAAATAAGGAAAATATTACCGGATATGCATCCTGGAGTGCATTATATCTCCAACTCGGCATGGGGTGTTGTAAGCGGAGGTGGCCCTTACCGCGCCATGCCACTAAAATTTTATTTTGAAAAACGGGCAACAGAGAAACTTCATAGTGAGATGGGTATGCCAAACATTGTGAACTATGAAAGCCTGCAAAAAATGATGCCGGAATCTGCGATGTGGCCCCAGGGACATATGTGGGGATTACACGATTTTTGCCTTGAAGGTGCCCAGGGCGGCTCTTCATTTATCAGTATGCTGGAAGAGAGTTTTGGTGCTGTTGACAATGTAAGGGACTGGCTTACCATGGCGCAGTGGATAAACTACCAGGGCTACCGTGCAATGTTTGAAGCCCAGGGAAAGAACAGGATGGGCCTCCTTCTATGGATGAGCCACCCTGCATGGCCTTCCATGGTCTGGCAAACATATGACTACTTTTTTGAGCCTACAGCAGCATATTTCGGGTGCAAAAAAGCTTCTGAGCCACTTCATATTCAATGGAATCCTGTAACTGACAGTATAGAAGTAATAAACTATAGTGTACAAAATGGTTCCGGACTGACAGCCGGTATTCAACTGCTGAACATGGACGGTACAGTCAAATGGGAGAAAAATATATCACTCGATTGTCCTGAAGATAGCAGAGTAACTTGCTTCGGCATAGATTACCCTCAGGGACTTTCAAGTGTGTATTTTCTCAGGCTAAAACTTTTGAAGGGCAATGAAACAGTTTCTGAAAACTTTTACTGGCGCGGACTCGAACAAGGAAATTACAAAGCTCTGCGCAAACTGCCAAAGGTGACCCTGGAAACAGAAACAAAGACAGAACTTGTTGACAGCCGCTGGCATCTGACAACCACCCTAACTAACAAAACAAAAAATCCCGCTCTTATGGTAAGGCTTAAAGTGGTCAGGGAAAAAAGCAGAGATCTAATCCTGCCTGTTCTGTATAGCGATAACTTTATCTCACTGATGCCAGGTGAACAACAAACCGTAACCATGGAGCTCGAACATGCCGACACCCGCGGTGAAAAACCATCTGTGATAATCGAAGGTTTAAATATAACCAGGTAACATTAAGGAATATGAAAGGAAGAAACGTCCTTAGGCTGTTGTTGTCTTTATCTGTGTTCAGTCTGTGCACTATCTCATGTGGAAAGAAACAAAAAACGCCTGTTCCTGATTCAGGCAGTGTACATTTCGGATTTATGCCTGAAGATACTACCTGGAAAACATTAACGCTAAGAGAAAAAATTGGACAGACCATGATTATTATATCAAAGTTTTATGATTATGAAAAATTTGAAGGCGGTAATCTGGATACTTTTTTCAGGAGATACCCTGTGGGTGGTTTTTTCATGGCTGACTGGTATTATTTTTACTTTGCCCCAAAAGACTCAACAATGGCTTATTACATGAAGGAAAGTATTAAAAAATACTCGGAGAACTCAAAATACCCATTAATTTTCATGGAGGATTATGAAAGGGGACTGGGTGAAAAATTTCCTTCATATACTCATATGCCCGTAGAAATGACTCTGGGCGCTGCAAATTCGGAACAACTGGCTTATAATTACGGTAAATCAATTGCTATGGAAGCAAGGGATTTCGGTATTAACTGGCTGTTACATCCGGTAGCGGACCTTAACATGAATCCCTTACACTCCCTGATCAATGAAAGGGCTGTATCGGATAATCCTGAAATTGCCATACCCTTGCTGAAAAAACAAATTGACGGTATGCACAGCCAGAATATTATTTCCACTATCAAACATTTTCCCGGTGATGGCTCAACTATACGTGACCAGCATTTGGTGACTGCTTCAAATACACTTGGCTGGAAACAGTGGAAGCGAACATTCGGCAGGGTGTTTCAAACACTTATTAATCATGGTGCACCTTCTGTAATGATAGGACATCTTACTTTTCCTGCCTATCAAAAAGAAAAACAAAACAACAGTCTTCTGCCTGCGAGTTTATCCGGGGAAATTATTGTAAAATTATTAAAACAGGAAATGGATTTTAAGGGTGTTGTGATTTCCGATGCTCTTAATATGGGAGGTGTAACAGGTTACTATCCGAACGAGCTGGAAACTTCCATTGCCTCCTTTAAGGCAGGTGTTGATATGATGTTGTGGCCTGAGCTGGCGTTTATGGATACACTGGAAGCAAGAATTTTAAGGAATGAGATATCAATGGAAAGGCTTGATGATGCAGTTGAAAGAATCTGGGCAATAAAGGAAAGAATCGGACTGCTGGAAGATGAACACTTGATTTTTAATAAACTTACAAATGCTGATAAAGCCTTTATTGATAAAACTGCAAGGGATATTGCAGAAAATTCCGTTACCCTCATAAGAGGAAATAATGAGTCACTACCCCTTGATACCAGCGAAGTAAGAAATATCTTACTGGTAAATGTTAGTGAGATTGATAAATCAAAAATATTTCTGCACACTAAAAAACTTTTGGAAGAAAAAGATTTTAATGTATTTCTGCGTTACAGCCTGTCATATTTTGACTGGAACTGGCGAATGGACAGCCTTGCCTTCTTCGATAGAATTATTGCGTGTTTCGAGAATAAATATTTTGATCCGGTCGGTATCCCATTTTTAAAGGGTATTGAAGCCGAATCCGTATGGACTTTTAATATGCTGCCAAAAGAACAAATGATTGCTGTATCTTACAGCAATCCATATTATCTTAACTACTACTTTCAACATATTCCGGTACTGATAAATGCATACAGCAGCGATGAATATGTACAGGAGGCAGTCGTGAAGGCACTTACGGGAGAAATACAATTCAGAGGTTCTTCATCTGTAAAGCTTGAACATGATATCCTGAAATAACCCTTAATCCTTATTCCTTAATTCTTGACCCTTTTCTAATTAATCAGTATTGTCATTATTGAGTGAGGCGGACTATTTGCCTCAATACATTTTTTGTCAATCCATGTTTTGAAGTTTATATCATTATTTTTCAGGTTCAGCACTACCAGTGCAATTGTATTGTCCGTATTCAAAAAGGCGGTTGCAAGTAAATCGTCATAATTGGAGGAACAAACAATTCTCCGGGCTCCGGGGCGTATAAATTTTGAGAAATGTCCCATATAATAATAGGAACTCATATAATGAATTTCACCTGTTTTTATATCCCCAATTACCGGAGCAAAACAGAAATTATTCACATGATTGGGCCCGCCATTTTCATTAAGTAAAACGTTCCAGTCAACCCATCCTGACACCCCATTGTTCAAATCGTGCAAAATTGACTCACCGTATGTTTCGCCCCAGTGCCATTTGTTTATGCTGTCAAAATTAAAAGGATATGTACAACCCTCTGTAAAAAGTAGTTTTTTGTCAGGAAAAGCTTCATAATGTAATTTTACATTTTCAAAATGATTGCCGACATACCAGTGGAATCCTGTTCCCCAGACATATTTGGCTGCTTCGGGATCATCATAAATCTCTTTAGCCCTCTGGTACATAATTCCCCTGTTGTGATCCCATATAATAATTTTTGTTTCGGCATATTCAGATTTTTTTATGGTTGGCCCCAGATAATTTTTGAGAAAGTCTTTTTCTTCTTCAGCTGTAAAAATACATGATTCCCAAATTTGCACAGCCATAGGTTCGTTTTGGACAGTTAAACCCCATACAGGAACACCTTCTTTTTCATATTCCCTGATGAACCTGACATAATAATCGGCCCAGACCTGAAAATACTGAGGTTTAAGTTTACCCCCGAACAGCATATTGTTGTTGGTCTTCATCCATGCTGGCGGACTCCAGGGAGATGCAAATATTTTTATATTTCTGCCTGCAGTCTGGATAGCTTTTTTTATAAAGGGCAGTTTATACTTTTTATCATGATCTATACTGAAATGCTCTAACAGTGTATCATCAGGCACCTCGGTATATGCATAACTTTCGCTTGAAAAATCACAGCTATGAATTGGTACACGGCAAAGTGTATATCCTATTCCATTTTTTGAACTAAAGTAAGCATCAAGTATTTCATTTTGCTTTTTCTTAGGCAGCTGAAAGAAAGTTTCTGCCGACGCATCTGTTAATGCACCTCCAAATCCTACTATGGCCTGGAACGATTTGTTAGGATCAATAAAAATTGTCGGGAAATTTTCTTCAGGTTGAACCAGTTCAGAGAACTCCGGCTGGTTCAGTTTTGTCAACCGGTAATCTGTACCCCTGGCTGTCAGGTAAATTTCAGCTCTTTTAAGTTCAAGACTAACTGAGTCCGGGATTTTTTCAGTATCTGATTTTGCAGATACGGGACTGACCCATGAATACTGAATAAGTAATGAGATAACTAGAATCAGTTTGATCAGAAGCTTTTGTAAATTGTGTTTTTTCATTTTAAAATTTGTTTTAAATGATCAAGTTTTCAAACAATTTAGTATTTCTAATAGAATTTTCTTCAAAAATAATAAATCTTCTGTCTCATTAGGGATAGTTTTGCATACTTCTTTAATATAAAGGATATAGTGAACCATGAACAGCAAACTTATAAAGACATAAATCATTTCATATTTAAAGAATATTAAATACTTTTATTAATTGTACCAAAAAAACCAGCCATGAAAAACGTTATTTTTCTTATTTCAATTTTATTTCTGACAGCCTGTAAAAGGACAGAAATTCCTAAATACAAAAATTCAAGTATACCTGTTGAGGAAAGAATTGAGGATCTGGTTAAGCGTATGACATTGGAAGAAAAAGTCGGACAATTATATTCCTGGTTTCCCAGAGACACCGGTATAAGATTCTTTAATGAAAATGACGAGTTTATCGTGACTGGCGGTATGGATAACATAAAACATGGGGTGGGTGCCTTCTTTTCATTTGAATTCATCGATTTTAAGACATTTAAAAGAAAGATCAGGCGAATTAACAACTTTCAGCAGTATTTAATTGACAGTACACGACTGGGAATACCATCGCTAATGTTTGCCGAAGGATTACACGGGGCTATGGTAAGCGGAGCAACCAGCTTTCCCCAGGCAATTGCGTTGGGCTGCACATGGGATACCGTTCTTACAGAACAAATATTTAATGTGTCTGCTGCTGAAGCGCATGCATCAGGAGCATGGCAGGTACTGTCTCCTGTCCTTGACCTGGCGCGTGATCCCAGATGGGGAAGAACCGAGGAGTGTTATAGTGAAGACCCTTACCTGGTATCACGGATGGCAATGGCAGCAGTTAACGGTTTTCAGGGAAGAGGAAAAAATATTCAAAAAGATCATGTGGCTGTTACACTGAAACATTTTGCAGGACACGGACAAAGTGAAGGAGGCAGAAATATTTCACCTGTGAATTGTTCTGAAAGAGAATTCAGATCACTTCACCTCTACCCTTTTGAAATGGCTGTTGAACGTGCGAATGCACAATCAATCATGGCTTCATATAATGAATGGGACGGGATTCCAAATCATGTAAACAGTAAACTTTTAATAGATATTTTAAGAAATGAATGGGGATTTGATGGTTATGTAATGAGCGATGGCGGAGGGCTTGATGTTACATACCGTAACCATTTAGCTGCATCTGACTCTGCAGAATCCGGAGTAATTTCAATAATCAATGGAATTGATTACGATCTGGCCAGCAGGGGTTGTTTTTCTGCTTTGATCGACCAGGTGAAAAAAGGGAATGTTCAGGAAAAATATATTGATCGGGCCGTTAAAAATGTATTACGGGTGAAATTTAAATGCGGAATGTTTGATCGTCCATACATCAGTGAAAGTTTATTTGACAGCATTGCCAATAGTAAAGAACATAAGCAACTGGCTTTGAAAGCTGCTCACGAAGCTATGGTATTGCTTAAAAATGAAAATAACATTCTACCGCTGGATTCAAATAAAATTAAAACACTGGCTGTGATCGGTCCGAATGCAAAAGGTATTCATCTCGGAGGATATTCCCCGGTTCCTATGTATGGTGTTGATATAATGGAAGGAATTAAACAATATGCCAAAAATAAATTCAGGGTATTATATGCCGAGGGATGTAAAATTACCATCAATAAAGAGTGTCACTGGCGTCTGAATGAAAATCCCGTTTTAAATGATCCTGAAAATGACAAAAAATCAATAAACCAGGCGGTTAATATAGCAAAACAAAGTGATGCGGTTGTATTGGCAATAGGTGAAAATGAACTAATTAACCGTGAAGCCTGGAGTGAAAATCATTTAGGGGACCGAGATAATCTTGATCTGGCCGGGCTCCAAAACGAACTGGCAAAAGCCATATTACAAACCGGGAAACCTGTAGTAATTTTATTGATTAACGGACGGCCATTAACTATTAATTATTTAAATGAAGAAGCTCCTGTTATTATTGAATGCTGGTATCTCGGACAGGAAACTGGTCATGCTGTTGCTGATGTGCTTTTTGGCAAAGTTAATCCCAGCGGGAAACTTACAGTAACCTTTCCACGATCGGTGGGCCAATTGCCCTGTTTTTACAATAAAAAGCCATCGGGCTTAAGGGAATATGTGCTGGCCGAATCAACTCCTTTATACCCGTTTGGTTTTGGACTTAGCTATACAACATACGACTATTCGAATTTGAAAATCTCACCGGAAAAAATACCCGTTGACGGAACAGCAGAAGTTTCAATCGATGTTACAAACTCCGGTACGGTTAAAGGTGATGAAATTGTACAACTGTATATTCATGATCTGGTAAGTTTACCAACCCGGCCCATAAAAGAATTAAAAGATTTTAAACGAATCACAATTGAACAGGGTAAAACAGAAACTGTTAAATTTTTAATTACGAAGGAAAAGCTGGAAGCTTTTGGAATGGATATGAAAAGAGAGGTGCAACCAGGTGAATTTGAAATTATGGTCGGGAAAAATTCCATTGATGTACTTATTGATACACTTATTGTGGAATAATACATTTTGCAACTTGGTAAATCCCGGCTTATCGGGATGAGTAAATGTTATCAAACTGGAATTCTTTATTCTGGCAGCCTATATTTAGAATTTATATCCAGAATTACCAGAATGAAATCACTTCCTCTTCCGGTTGACCAGGGTTTAAACTCAGGTGTATCTGTCACTGAATATTCACCAATTTTTACTGATTTCCCGGATCTGGGATTGTACCAGAATGCTTTTGCTTTTTGAGCATTCATTTTGGATATATCCGGTTTAATGGGCTTACCCGCTGGTGTATATAAAATTATAAAGTCTTTATTTCTTCCTGTTGCACATACAATGTAATTAGAATCTTCAGGATTTTCGTTTAAAATAATGGACTGGTCGTTAATCATTTTTTGCCATGGAAATGAAATAAGTAATTCCTTCATATACTGTACATGTATAGAACCGGGAAGATGAATCGCTTCTGCCCAGCCGGTACGTGCCTGGATAACAGGTTCCCTGTGAATACTGTACATTTGCCAGATATCATTACACCCATAAGTATAACCTGCCGCTCCCGCAAGGATGCTCCAGTATGCGGATGTTCTGACATCCGAATCGTCCAGCCAGTCATGTATACCTTCTTCCCAGAATCTGTCAGGTATATTTTCATACCTGGGCTCTCCATTGATCACTGGCCTGGGTGGTACTACTCTTCTTGCTGCCTGAACATATTCATACTCTTTTGCCAGTCTGGTATGACCGCTTTGAAACATATCAAGATCAAGCCATTCTTCGTTAAATACTTCAGTAGCTCTTTTTCCGCCCCATGGATGATATGTAATTAAATGTAAAGTATCAACATTTCTTATTCCCTTTGCCATTGCCCGAACTATATCAGACTGGTTATCATTTTCAGGTAGTCGATCGCCTCCCAGAATCCAGATAATATTGTTTTGACCCAGATATCGTCTGGCTAATAACTCACCATATATTTCAGCATTTTCAGTAGTGAAAATTTCAGGTCCTACTCCCCATTTCTTATTGAATTTATCACCCCATGTCGGTAATAAACCGATATACAAACCTAAATTCTGAGCTTGTTGAATTACATAGTCCACATGCTTAAAATACTCCTCATTTAAGTTTGTTGGATCATTATTGATTAATGGCAAGTGACCATATGCATTGGGGGTATTTAATCCATCAAGCTCAGCCAATACAACTGTTTGTATAACTGTAAAACCTTTTCCTGCCCGATCTTTTAAGTATATCATTGTTTCTTCTCTATCAAGTCTGTGTAACATTTCCCACGCAGTTCCTCCTAACCAGAAGAATGGCTCATTATTTTCCGTAACAATGTAATGTTTATCTTCACTTACTCTTAATAATGGAAGTTTCTGTGCCTGTAATCCAAAAATACTTGATAAGATCACTAATAAGGCCAATATATTTTTTTTCACTTTGTGTTATTTTTATTAACGTCTTGTAACTTGTATATAAACCGATAAAACTAAGCGAAAAGCTCCGGTATTTAAATAGTCATACCCGAATTTTATTTGTTTATTTCAGCAATTATACTTCATATATTAAAATCATACAAGCTATTTGCTTAATTATCCGGTTTGACTGTATTAAAATATTTTTATCTGTCCCGGGTAAAACAAGATTTATAAAAAAATGTATATCTTTATTATTAACTAACTTAAAATTATTGAACTATGAAAAAGATTTACTTTTGTTATTTATTGTCTGTTGCTATGTTGGCTTTACAAGCCCCATCGGCATACGGACAAAAATCAGTTTTACTTATTGGAGCTGGCGCTACATCGGGTGAATATGCCTCTGACCAGGATTTTATTGATAATCTTACTGACTGGGGTTATACTGTTGAATACATGGATGACGACGTTTTTTCCGGTGCAGTTCCTACCTGGAGTAATTATCTTGGAGTATTCATTAATGAAACTGTAGGTTCCGGTAATATTATGGGATTTGGTGCGACCCACAATTATCCTGTTCCCTGTGTATGTCTTGAAGGGTGGGCACCTAACGCGGATCGCTGGGCCTGGATCAGTTCCAGCACAGACGATTATAAAGAAAGCACAACCGGCACTGCAGATGAGTTAACCTTTGTAATATTTGACAATTCCCATTACATCACTGAAATATACGACATGGATGAACAAATAGAATGGTCAACTTATAGCGGGGATGATCTTCCATCGATTAAGCTAAGAGCCATAAAGGAGGTAAATGTAACCTACACTGCAAAGCTGGGTAAAAGCCTGGCCCTTGCTAATGAGGATGATTATTGGGGCATGGTTGCAATAGACTCTTCGGCCAGTTTCCCAAACAGGATGTTCTGGTGGGGATTAAATCAATGGGGAATGAACGGCTCTGAAAATACCGGTCATTATATGACAGATGGGCTTTTCGAAATACTTAAAAGAGGTTGTGACTGGGCGTATAAAGGATTAGGAGTAATATCCGGCAACAAGGACATTTATGAAGATCAATACCAGCTGTCTGCGTTTCCAAATCCCTCATCCGGTTTAGTAACCATAAGTTTCAATGCTGAAAATGTTTCATATGCGATTGTCACATTATATAATGTAACAGGCCGGAAATTAGAAGTTTTGCTTGATAAACAAACAGCTCCCGGAAAAAACTTTGTAACCTTTAATGCTGATAAATATGAAGCAGGGGTATATTTTGTAAAACTTCAGATTGAAGATAACACAGAATATATTAAGGTTATCATAAAATAATAATCTTATAATTGATTATAAAGCTCTTATAAGTTTTTTTGTTATTTCCAAAAGCTTTAGCCAGGGGCGGATAACCAGTTGATATATTTTGCCTTTGGGTAAGGCTTATCAATTTATTCCAGATTATTAACTGATCTTAAGACCGGGTATTATGAATAAGACTATTTTCAATATTCTGGCAATAAGCATTATTATTGTTCAGGTTAATGCGCAAACCAGGTCCGGTAGTCCGGAAGATAATTTACCACCCTATATTAAGCGGATAACACAGTTTGGTGAACGGGCTGACTTCTCACATGATGGAAAGAAAATTTTATTTGTAGAAAAAACATACGGTGATGTTTATGAAATTGAACTTGCAACCAATAAGTTATCATTGATTACAGGTCATTTTTATCATGGTGGTTTTACAAGGGCCCTGTACCTGCCCAATGGTGATATTCTGCTTTCAGGATGCATGAGTTTTGATGCTGAGAATCCCCACGTAAACAGGCAGATAAAAGCAGAACTCTGGCTGTTGGATAAGAGTTATAAGATGCCTCCTGTAAGGTTAGGAACTAAATGTTCTGAAGGTCCTGCAGTATCACGCAAAAATATGAAAATTGCATGGACCGTTGCACACACTCAGTATCCTGACAGTCTTGAGAAAGGACAGTATCTTTTTTATCTGGCAGATATTGTATATAAAAACGGAAAGCCAGAGCTAACAAATAAAAAAATTATTCTGGATAATATGAAAACTGAATTCAAAGATATAGAAGTTCAGAATTTTATTCCGCCTGATGAAACTGCCATTACGTTTTCAGCATATGGTTATATGGGAACCGAAGTAATGACACTTAATCTGGAAACCGGAGTCATAACGAACATGTCAAATGCCGATAATCAGTATGATGAACCTGAAGGTATTTTCCCTGACGGCAAATATACGCTGGTTGAATGTGACAGGGAAACCGGAGGGATAGATATTTATAAATTAAAGCTGGATGGAAGCGGAGAATTAAAGCGTGTAGTTTTTTTCAGTGACTACAAGGGGTATAAAAGTTCAAATCCTGTTGTGAGTGATGACGGAAAATTTATGGCTTTTCAGATGGCACGCCAGACTGACCTTGCAGGGGTTGGCTATGGAATATTTTTAATGGATCTGGAAAAAGCTAAAGAAATTCTTTACTGATTTTTTTCACATTCTATTGATAACAGATGTTCTATTTCCAAATCAACTAATTCATCGGGGAAATCTGGAAATCCCGGTACATTCTCTTTATATGTTTTGTACAGGTCTATTTTATATCCTCTATAATGATTCGGCGAAAAAGATATAAATTGATTATTGATGTCCCTGTTATTACTTTTTTGAATATCAAGCATTTTAAATTCACTGTCACAGGAATAATCAAAATCAGTGAAATTTTTAAGCAACCCTGTCAGGGTAATATTCATCTTAACCATATGTAATCCACAAATAAAATATTAACCTAAAATTAATTAAAAATGAAAAACACAGCCTTAAAAATTTCACTGATTTTAATTATAGCTTTAATAATAAACTGTATACATACGAATTCACAGGATTCCATTGATAATAAAATGAGATTGCTGGATTTAAAAATGCAGCTTATTGATTCAAAGCTGGAACTTCTTGATTCAAAGATTGAAATATGGGAACGCAAACCTGAGGAACTGGATATAAAACTTGCAGAACTTGATAATGGATTCCGGCAACTGGATTCAAAGATTGTAATGCTTGACTTTGATCCTGAAAATTTTAATGACAAGTTTTCACTTCTTGATTCTATGCTTAAGAGGCAGAAAAAAAATATTAACGATTCAAAAACTACCGGAATTGTTTCTATTCGTTATGATACCGTAAGGCCAAAACTGTTTAAGTCAGTAATATCATTGAATCCTGTGCGAATATTTGAAGGTACGTTTCAGCTATCCTGGGAAAAAATGATAAATCCCGGAAATTCAGTGGATATATCCGCGCTGGCAACATATGCAACCGATGAGGGCATTTCCAAAAGATATATATTAAACCAGTCCCTGAGCTATTATAACGATGCGACAAATACTTATGATCCGTATACCAGCAAAAACATTTATGGCTTCGGTTCTATTATACAATGGAAAAACTATCTGCTTGCATCAGTGAATCCAAGCCACCGGGCACCTATTGGGTTATATGCTGCTCCGAGCTTAATGTATCGCCGGTTATGGATAAATGGAACCGAATTAAAATTTGTTGAGTATGAATATGTTACCCGGGAAATAACACAAAAGCTGAATGTATTTGCAGGCGGTGTTATAATTGGCACTCAAATAAGTTTTATTAAAACACTGTCGCTTGATATTTATATTGGTGGTGTCTTGAGATTATGCATATATGATAACGAAACAGAATTTACAAAATATAAAAAGTGGGATAATATAGACTTCTCGGGCGTTCTACCTGCAGGAGGAGTAAAAATAGGAATACTGAAATAGTATAATCTATATATTATAATATATCAAAGAGTAAAAACAGGAGAAACTAAATTTTAATCCAGTCTTTACATAAAATTTGTATCCTGCCCTGTTTATTTACGTATATAAAACAAAGTATTTTATATAACGGAATATATTTCAGTTTTATCGGGGAAGTATGTTATCATTAGGAAAGATAGAAATGCTGATTAAAAAAAAATAGACTATCTTTAAACGGTTGAGATTTAAAGATAGTCTGATTATTAAAAGAAGTTTGCATACATAGGTTATATAATATATTAAAAAAACAACAGAACAAGTAAAACGAATTACAGGAATAATGAAAAAGTTTGCAAGAAGAGTTATTTTAGGAATAGTCGTGTTTTTGATTTTATTTTCGTCATTTACAGAAATAAGCAGGGCACAGTCCGGAACAGTCCGTATTAATGAATTTATGGCTTTAAACGAAACAACACTGACAGATGAAGACTCAGAATATTCCGACTGGATAGAAATATATAATACGACATCGGGTGCTGTCAGCCTGGCAGAATGGTCACTGACTGACGATAAAAGCATGCCTCAAAAATGGATTTTTCCGGAAGTTGCACTTGAAGCCTATGGTTACCTCATAGTATTTGCTTCAGGCAAAGACAGAGATAACCCGGGTTATGAGCTCCATACTAATTTCAGACTAAGCGGATCAGGTGAATACCTTGCATTATTTGATTCTGACGGCATGGCTGTTACTGAATTTGATCCTATGTTTCCTGAACAGCAACCTGATGTATCCTATGGATATTTTGAAGATACTTATGTAGGTTTTACAGTTCCAACTCCAGGTGCAGAAAATGATCAGTCAGGTGCAAAACTATTACCTTCTCCGGTATTTAGTCAGAAACATGGTTTTTATGAAGCTCCTTTTGATTTAGAAATTTCTTCCAGCACTGAAAATGTTGAAATATATTATACAACAGATGGCAGTACTCCTGATATGGGCAACGGAACATTATACACATCGCCCATAAACATTGCAACAACCACGGTAGTAAGTGCTGTCATTTATCTTGATGATGAACCTCAGAGTAAAGTTACAACGCAAACATATTTGTTTTTGGATGATGTGATCCATCAGCCAAACGATCCCATAGGTTACCCTGACCTGTGGGGAGCTTATGTTGCCATAACCGGAACTGCTATTGCTGACTATGAAATGGATCCTGAACTGATGGCTGACGCCGGTTTTGCAAATTCTGTAAAAGAGGCATTATTAGATATACCAACAATATCGCTTGTAACTGATAAGGGATTCTTGTTTTCGCATACAGAAGACCCGGATATAGGGGGCATCTATATTTATACTGGCCCTCCACTCAGCAATACGACGAACGGGGTTGGCTTTGGATGGGAAAGGCCGGTTTCTTTTGAGTTTTTTGATGCCAGCGATTCTGTTTCCTTACAGGTAAACTGCGGAGTCATTCTACATGGAGGGCATTCACGCCGGCCCGAAAAATGCCCCAAGCACTCATTTCGTTTCGTGTTTAAAGATGAATACGGGCCTGCAAGATTGAATTACCCTTTTTATGGTGATAACGCACCATCGAGTTTTAATTCCATTACCCTGAGAGCCGGATTTGGAAATACTTGGCTTCATTGGACCAGCGATGAACGTAACAGGGCTCAGTATCTTAGAGATACATGGGGTAAAGATACCCAGAGGGCCATGGGACACCCCTCAAGTCATGTTAAATATGTGCATCTGTATTTAAACGGTATTTACTGGGGAGTATATGCTTCGGCAGAAAGAATGGATGCAGACTTCGCAGCATCCTATATAGAAGGGAATAAGGAAGATTTTGATGTTATTAAAGATTATGCCGAGGTAGTGGACGGCAATATTACAGCCTGGAATACCATGATGGCCACTGCTAACGCCGGACTGGAAAGTAATGAGGACTACCAGCGCATTCAGGGTAATGATCCCAATGGCACACTAAATCCTGAAATTGAAAGCTATGTTGATGTTGTAAACCTTATTGATTATATGCTTATAAATTTCTACGGGGGAAATACTGACTGGGACCATCATAACTGGGCTGCCATGCGAAACCGAGTTAACCCAGGCAAAGGATTCAAATTTTTTATGTGGGATGCAGAACATATTCTTAAAAGTGTATCTGAAAATGTTCTCAATGAAAACAATGAAAATTGTCCAAGTCGTGTTTTTCAGCAATTACGGCAAAATGAAGATTTCTGCCGTCTGTTTGCCGATCGCGTTCAGAAATATTGCTTTAATAACGGACTTCTTACCCCGCAATCAGCTGCCGGCCAGTGGATAGAGAGAAGAGACCAGATTGATAAGGCAGTTAATGCTGAATCGGCACGATGGGGCGACTATCGCCGCGATGTTCACCCATGGCAAAATGGACCTTTTGAGCTGTATACAAAAGAATCACACTGGCTTGTACAGCAGGATTATATGCTTGATGATTATTTTCCTAACCGCACCAGTACCTTCCTTAACCAGTTAAGATCTGCCAGTCTTTTTCCGAGTGTCAGTGCGCCCGGATTCCTTATTAACGATAACCCTGTCACCCAGAACACCATATCAACAGGTGATATTCTCTCCATGACTTCACAGCAAGGCACTATCTATTACACAACAGACGGTACCGATCCTGTTGTCTGGCAATCTTCACAGGGATACAACGAAACGGTATTAATTGCAGAAAATGCCAGTAAAAGGGTCAGGGTCCCGAAATCAGATATTGGCAATAGCTGGCGTACCGATATTGATTATAACGATTCGGACTGGCAATTATGTTCGGGGTCACCAGGCGGCATCGGTTATGATATAAATACTGGTTATACTAGCTATATTACTCTGGATGTTAGTAATGATATGCATAGCAGTGGGACTAATCCCAATAATTCCTGCTATATACGCATTCCTTTTAATGTTAGTGCGGATGACCTGTCTTCATTCAGCACTTTGATGTTAAGCGTCAGATACGATGATGGTTTTGTGGCTTATTTAAACGGGAATAAGGTTGCGGAGGTAAATGCTCCCGCTGCATTACAATGGAACTCAGTTGCTTCCACCGGTCACGAAGCACAGTATGCAGAAACATTTTATATTTCTGAATATTTAAGCTATTTGTCAGAAGGTGAAAACTTTCTTGCTATACAGGGATTAAATCTAAACACAACAAGTTCTGATTTTCTGATAACTGCAGAACTTAAAGCCAGCGATCAACCTTCTTCAGGAAATAGTTCTCCTGGTGCAAAACTTTATTCCCAGCCAATTACTATAAATGAATCCAGTCATTTTAAGGCCCGTACTTTCTATAATGGTGAGTGGAGCGCTTTAACGGACAGGTTCTTCATTATTCCTGCGGATTTTTATGATATTAAAATCACTGAGATTCACTATCATCCCCTTGGTCAGGATATAGTTGACAACGGTGAATTTGAATTTATAGAAATTAAAAATACAGGAACCTCAACTTTAGATCTGGGGGGCATACAATTTGTTCAGGGTATTGTATATGAATTTCCTCCCGAGACGGAGCTAGGACCTCAGGATTTTATTGTTCTTGCATCTAACAGCAATTACTTCTATTCCCGATACGGCTTTTTGCCTTTTGATGAATATAATGGTCAACTTGCTAACGGCGGCGAATGGATTCTTTTGGCAAGTAGTACAAATGACACACTTTGCTCAATTATTTATGAGGACGGTAATGGCTGGCCATCTACACCCGATGGCTTTGGAAACTCTCTGGTACCTGTCGAACTAAATCCTGTAAACGATCAAAATAACCCGTTTGACTGGCGTGCATCTTATGCCATTGGCGGTTCTCCGGGAGCTGATGATCTGTTTATTGAACCTGTCACTGTAGAGGAATTCATGGTTGCTGAAAACTTTACTCTAAGCCAGAATTATCCGAATCCGTTCTCAGACTTAACATATATAGACTACATGATACCGGATGAGGCATATGTACAATTATCTGTATATAACATAGTAGGCCAGCATGTTGTAACACTTGTAAATAAGAGACAGGCTGCAGGATTATACCAGGTAATGTGGGACGGAGCTGATCAATACAATAATAAGCTCAATAATGGTGTTTACATTTACAGGCTTGTGATAAGAAGCCAGCATGAAAATAAAGTCATTACAAAGAAAATGATGATAATGAATTAAATTAGCTGAAAAAAGCAATGCATATATAATATATTAAAATGATCCCGCTTCAGGCGGGATTATTTTTTTCAGGATGTTATACCTGGTTTCTCTTAACAAATAAATTATTTTTTATATTAGCTTTTTTTATGGAAAGATATATAAGGAGTAATACAAATGAAAAATCTGATAACATATTTTCTGCCGATTGTTTCAATTAATATCATCCCTGTCATAAAGCTTTATTCTTCAGATACTCTATGTACTGGTAAGATCCCTGAGAAAAAAGGAGCTTATTATACGGGAAATTATAGAAATATTTTTACTGAATTGCTTGATAAAAGTGAATCAGAGGTACAGGCAAAATTAGATAGCATATGGAACCAGCTATTTTACGGGGATAATATCAGGGAGCGTCTCTATTACCCTGTGGAACCTGATATGGCCTATATAGAGGACATCGCACATAATGATGTACGTAGCGAAGGTATTTCCTATGGTATGATGATTGCCGTGCAGCTAAATAAGAAAAAAGAATTCAACCGCCTGTGGAAATGGGCAAAAACATTTATGCAGCACAAAAGCGGGCAAAGAAAAGGCTATTTTGCATGGCTACTGGATACGTCCGGCAATATATTGGATGATGATACTGCTTCTGATGGTGACGAATGGATTGTTATGTCCCTGTTTTTTGCTTCTGCAAGATGGGGAAACGGAACAGGCATATTTAACTATCAGGCTGAAGCCCAGGCAATTTTGGATGCAATGCTGGGTAAAGCAGAAAGTTCAGACAGTGATACCATTATAACAAATATGTTTAATAAAACGGAAAAGCAGGTAGTATTCGTACCTTCTGGCGAGGCTGATGATTTTACTGATCCCTCCTACCACCTTCCTCATTTTTACGAACTTTGGGCCCGCTGGGCCGATAAAAACAACTTGTTCTGGTGCGAGGCTGCAAATTCCAGCCGTAAATTTTTAAAAAAAGCAGCACACCCGGAAACCGGACTTTGCCCTGATCATGCTTATTTTGACGGGAAACCTGCAGATAAATGGAATGCAGGGCATAAAGATTTCAGGTTTGATGCCTGGCGCGTTGCCATGAATATTGCTATTGATTATGAATGGTTTGCCAGGGACGAATGGGAGGTTTCTCAAAGTAACAGGATGCTGGATTTTTTTTATGCTCAGGGGATAGCAGAATATGGGAACCAGTATACCCTTGATGGTAAAGCTCTGTCCGGTGCTCACAGTCCGGGTCTCGTCGCCATGAATGCAGTTGCCTGCCTTGCTTCAACGAACAGTAATAAAACTGACTTTGTCAGGGAACTATGGAATACACCAATCCTCAGTGGTCTCTACCGTTATTACGACGGACTGCTTTATATGCTCGGCATGCTAAGCCTGAGTGGCAACTTTAAAGTCTATGAACTTGCCGGCAATCCGGTATCTGCCTGTGAAGGTGATTTTTAATCAAATTATCGTTATATTTATTCTTTAATACTATCTGGCAGAGATATGCCATATAGTTTGTATAACAAGCAGGCAAAGTTTGGAACATTTGAAGTTTTCGTAACTTCCATCTCGACAATATTAGGGGCAATACTTTTTTTACGTTTCGGATGGGCTATAGGTAATGTTGGTTTCTGGAATACAATCCTTATTATAATATTAGGCCATCTTGTGGCATTACCCACAGCATTTGCAATAGCTGAAATTGCAACAAACCAGAGAGTGCTGGGCGGTGGTGCTTATTATATTATTTCCCGCTCATTCGGATTCAATATAGGAGGTACAGTTGGTATCACATTATACCTGTCACAGGCTATAAGCGTAGCTTTCTATGTTATTGCTTTTGCCGGAGCCTTTGAACCGGTTATAAATACTGTTAACAATTATATCGGACCTAAATTTGGAAGATTAATACCTCTCGACCACCGTATAATAAGCCTTCCTGCAATGGCAGCATTATCCGCAATAGCTCTTGTAAGGGGTGCTAATATGGGAATGAAAGCATTATATGTAGTAGCAGGGATAATCTTCCTGGCTGGTAATAATCTCATAATGCAGAAAATAGCTTACTGGGGACCTATAATACCAATCGGACTTGCTGCTGCAACAGTATCTTCAGCAATAGGTTCCATACTGGTTGCCCCACGAACACTTCAGGCCATTGGTGTTGATAATATTTTACCCAATAATTTTGTTAGCCGCTGGTTTGGCAAAGGCAAACCAGCAAATAATGAACCTGTTAATGCAACATTAATAACCGTTATAATAGCTTTTGTTTTTGTTTCTATAGGTGAACTTGATCTCGTTGCCCGCATTATTTCAATGTTTTTTATGATTACCTATGGTGCCATATGTCTTATATCCCTGCTTGAACATTTTGCTGCCGATCCTTCATACAGGCCAAAGTTCCGGACACACTGGATTGTTTCTTTTGTTGGCACAGTAGTCTCATTTTGGCTTATGTTTAAAATGAATACTCCTATTGCACTTTTATCACTTATCATTCTGGCATCCATATATTTCTTTATTACTGCAAGCAAGGAAGATTGCCCATATCTACAAAAAACATCGAATTAATACCCACTGATGAGACAATACATGCGAAAGAATTAATTTCAAAAAAATCTGTGGACGCAGATCTTACTATTGTTGGGTTCAGGCATGAATTTGTAAAAATTAAGGGACTGGAATTATTTACAGGATTTAATGATGTGGGAAATATCCTGTTTGTTAGTTCCCAGAGGGAAAAAGAAATCACCTGACATAATCTGCTTAATAAGTAATGAAATCTCTCACTTAGATCTTTTTATCGCCTGCTCAATATCTGCAATAATATCATCAATATGCTCCAGGCCCACTGATATTCTTATCAGAGCCGGAGTTATATTTACAGCCTTTCTTTCTTCTTCCGTGAGTTTTGAATGTGTGGTAGTAGCCGGATGGGTTACTATTGTCCTTGTATCTCCCAGATTCGTAATTAAAGAAAGCAATTCAAGTGAATCAATAAATTTTTTTGCCCTCTCTGCACCACCCTCTAATTCAACTGTAACCATTCCGCCTCCCAGGCGCATCTGTTTTCTGGCTAATTCATATTTGTTGTAAGAAGGAAGAAAAGGGTATTTCACCCATAAAACCTCAGGATAGCTTGCAAGATATTTGGCAAGCTCAAAAGCATTAATGGAATGTCGTTCCATTCTAACTGCCAGCGTCTCGAGACTTTTTGATAAAATCCATGAATGAAAGGGTGACATACAGGGCCCTGTTTGCCTGGCCATGAACCTTATATCTTTAATAAAATCCTTGCTCCCTAATACTGCTCCTCCTATTGTCCGCCCCTGTCCATCAATAAATTTGGTTGTTGAATGAATAATAATATCGGCTCCGTATTTTACTGGCTGTTGTATATAAGGAGTTGCAAATGTATTATCAACATTCAGAAGCAGATTATATTTTTCTGCCAGTCTGCCCAGCATCTCAAGGTCAATAATATCTAATCCCGGATTAGATGGGGTTTCTGCCAGTATCATCCTGGTAGTTGGTAATATGTTCTTCTCCCATCCCTCATTGTCAGCAATGTCTATATAAGTATGTGAAATACCAAACCGGGGTAATACCTGGGTTATAATCTGATGTGTTGAGCCAAAGAGACTGCGGCATGCTATCAGATGGTCACCGGTCTTCAGATGACTTATAATACTTAAAAATATTGCAGCCATACCCGATGCAGTAGCTACACCATCTTCAGCTTCCTCAAGAGCACATAACTTCATAATAAATTCATCATTGTTGGGATTTGAATACCTGGTGTAGATATGACCCTCTTTCTCTTCAGCAAATAGTGCCCTGCCTTCCTCTGCATCATCAAAAACAAAGCTGGATGTTGCATATATTGGCACGCTATGTTCTTTCTGATTTGATGATTTTAGCTGCGTCCTTACTGCTCTGGTCTCAAATTTTGTATTCTTTTTCATTTAATAATTATTTAAAACAAAAAAGTCATTTATAAATAAACATATTAATAAAAAATCAAGACAAGTAGTAAAATTAATAACTGGTGTTAAAACCTTATTATATTAATAACCCTGTTATTATTAAGATACTTCCTGATTATACTCTGTATATCTTTGTTATCGTCATATTTACTAATATAATCATTAAACAAATCAGGATGAGATATCTGTATGTTCCTTTCAATAAAACCGAAACCTGCATATTTACCGCTTTCAATTTTTACTATTGAATATTCGTCGAAATTCCTTCCTTTATCAATTATTATTATATTATTATTATTATCTATATCAGAGCTTATATAACCTTTTTTATCTTTACTTTGATAAAGTTCGTTTTGATATAAAGCTCTTCGCTGGCTACGGTTATAGCGGGGCTTTTTATTCCTGATTTCCTCAGATTCCTTTAAAAGGGCAATAAGTTCACTACCTGTTAGTTCATAACTGATATCTGCAATCTCCTGGCACATCCTGATGGCTTTTTTGCTTCTATTGTTTTTAATGTGAGCAATAACACGGGATTTTATATTCTTGCTTTTACCAATATAAATGAGCTCCTGCTGATCGTTATAGAAATAATACAGGCCGGCTTCTTCAGGTAGGTTTCTTAGCAAATCAAAATTCATATCAGGATGCAAATCGTTTTTTAATATTCCCTTGATATTGAAAAGATCTAATCCATTTGTGTTATTCAGGTCCATTAATATATCAAATAATCTGGCTGTTGCCTTGGCATCACCGGCAGCCCGATGTCTGTCATTTATTTCTATACCCAGCTCATTACATAAGGTGCCAAGACTGTATGATTTAAGTCCGGGTATTAGTTTTCTGCTGAGCTTAACGGTACAAAGATGTTCCCGCTGAAATTTGTACCCGAGACTTCTGAATTCACTGCGTATAAAACTGTAATCAAAACTTGAATTATGTGCTACAAAAGTTTTATGCTCTGTAAGTTCAACAATTGCACGTGCTACCTCATAAAACTTAGGTGCATCAGCTACCATTTCATTGGTAATTCCTGTTAATGCTGTAATATGATAAGGAATATTTCTTTCAGGATTTATGAGTGTAATAAACTCATCTGTAATTTTTTGACCATCATGAATAATAATTGCTATCTCGGTAATTTTATCAGTAACCGGACTGCCTCCTGTGGTTTCTATATCAACTATAGCATACATGACAATGTAAAAGTAAAAATTTAATCACAAAATTTAGCAGTTCATAATTAAGTATTCTTAAAACCAATGTTTTAATTATTACGTATATAAACTATATTTGCAGTCTTTCATCTATCAGATAGTATTTACAAATCAGGAATAATTGCTATATTTTAAATACTGCATAAGCATTTACTGTTAGTCTGTTTATATGCACATATTAAACAGGTCTGATACAAAGAATATTTGATAAAGGTATTATATGATTAAAAAGCCGGAATATATCACAGGCAACATTAAAATTTTAAGAAACTTATTATTGATATTGTTTTTATGTATTGAAACTGTTGTTTTTCCCCAGGAACTGGTAATTAATGAAATTATGCCTTCAAATACATCTGCCATAGCTGATGAAGACGGTGATTTCAGTGACTGGCTGGAGATATATAACTACGGTGCGGTTCCGGTAAACCTGAATGGTTATGGATTATCTGATGACAGGTCTCTGCCATATATGTGGGTCTTTCCGGATATAACACTGGAACCTGATAATTACATGCTTGTATTTGCCTCTGATAAAGATCGTGCCAATATCCCTGCAGACTATAATACACTAGTCGACTGGGGTGACCAGTGGAAATACCATTTTGTTGAAAGTCAGCCTCCTGCTGACTGGAATGAAATTGGTTTTGATGATACAGGATGGCCCACAGGTCCGAGTGGCTTTGGCTATGGTGACGGCGATGATGCCACTGTGATTGAAAAGGCAAGAACAATATATTTAAGAAAGACATTTGATATTAGCGATGCATCAGGGATTACATCAGCATTACTGCATATGGATTATGATGATGGTTTTGTAGCTTATATTAACGGAACGGAAATAACACGTGTTGCCATGGGAGAACCGGGCAGTCCTACATACTGGGATGTTTTTGCTGATTATGACCATGAAGCACTGATTTATACAGGAGGGAGTCCTGAGAGGTTTAATATTGATCTTAGTGGAAATTTATTGCAGGATGGAACAAATGTTCTGGCAATAGAAGTACATAATATTTCAGAAACATCTTCGGATCTGACTGCAATACCATTCCTTACAGTTGGGGGTCCCGGTATTACGGGGGGCTATGTACCCGAAATTCTCAACATGGACAAACAATCGTATTTACACACGAACTTTAAAATCAAATCTGAGGGTGATACATTAATATTAACAAGTTCAGGAGGACAAACGATTGACGAAATATTTACCGATACTATTACTGCAGATATCTCCAGGGGCAGAAAACCTGACGGAACTGATGAATGGTATTATTTTGATGAACCAACACCCGGCGCCCCAAACACAACATTTGCATATAGTGAAGTAACCCATTCCCTCCCTGTCGTTTCTCATCCCGGTGGACTTTACTCCGGTACATTTAATCTTACAATGACATCAGACAACCAGAATGATACAATATATTATACATTTGACGGTTCAGTACCGGATAAAAATTCATATATATATACTGCTCCCATTAATATATCCGGCACTACAATGCTAAGAGCAAGGATAATCAGAAGTAATGAAATATCTGCTGCTGTTCTGAGTTGTACATATATATTTTTAGAAAGAGAAAGTAACCTCCCTGTAATATCTCTTTTTACAGACCCTTACAACTTATGGGATGTGGATTATGGAATATATGTAATGGGAAATAATGCATCCTCAGAATTTCCGTATTTTGGCGCAAATTTCTGGGAAGACTGGGAAAGGCCTGCCCATGTCGAACTTTACGAACCTGACGGCACACAGGGTTTCTCAATTGATGCCGGCATAAAAATATTCGGGGGATGGAGCAGAGGATTTGATCAGAAATCAATATCAGTGTTTGCACGAAGAAAATACGGGTATCCAAATATAAATTACACTGTTTTTAAAGAAAAAGCAATTTCCGGGTTTGAAGCCCTTGTTTTCAGAAACTCAGGAAACGACTGGATGAACACCATGTTCAGAGATGGTATGATGACAAGTCTTGTAAGAGACCTTGGTATAGACGTACAGGCATTCCGCCCTGCTGTTCTGTTTCTTAACGGTGAATACTGGGGTATTCATAATATCAGGGAAAAAGTAAATGAACATTTTGTTGCTTCAAACCATAATATCGACGCTGACAGCCTTGAATTGCTTGAAAATAACGGTGTGCCAATTATAGGGAGCCCTCAACACTATTCTGATATGATAGATTTTGTTTCGAACAATAGTCTGGCTGCCACAAACAACTATGAATATGTAAAAACACTGATGAATGTTGATAATTTTATTAAATACGAGTTTTCACAGATATATTTCAATAACACTGACTGGCCGGGAAATAATATAAAATTCTGGCGCTCGGTAAATAATGAAGGCAAGTGGCACTGGATAATGTTTGACACTGATTTCGGTTTTGGTATATGGAATACTGAGGACTATAATGATAATACCTTAGCGTTTGCCCTTGAGCCAAATGGAGGTGGATGGCCAAATCCCTCATGGTCAACACTCCTGCTCAGAAGGCTTATAGAAAACCAGTCATTCAGAAACAGTTTTATAAACCAGTTTGCTGATCATCTTAATACTACTTTTCAGCCAGACGCTGTTATTGTTCATATAAACAGTATTACCGACATTATTGATTCTGAAATATCTTATCATTATCCACTTTATGGTGAAAATAAAGGAAACTGGGAATATGATGTGGAAAGAATGAAAACATGGGCACAAAACAGGATTTCGCCGGTCAGAAATCACATTAAAAGTCAGTTTTCTCTTCCGGGTTCTAAAAATATTACGGTAAATACTCAACCCCAGGGATCCGGACAAATAAAGGTAAATACTATCTATCCCGGGTTTTACCCCTGGAGCGGAGTCTATTTTACTGACGTGCCAATAGAGCTTAAAGCAATTGCCAAAGAGGGATACCGTTTTACAGGATGGACAGGAGATATTGTTTCGGAAGATACTTTAATTTCAGTTAATCCGACTGCCAACTTCAGTTTTACGGCACAGTTTGAAAAAGACTTTTCAACACTAAAACCTGTTATATTTAATGAGATTAATTATAATTCACATCCGTCATTCAATACCGGGGACTGGGTGGAACTATATAACCGTGGTGAACAGACAATAGATATATCAGGCTGGATCTTTAAAGATTCGGAAGAGGTTCATATCTATATAATCCCTTCAGGTACCGTTCTATCACCCGGGGAGTATATTGTGCTGTGCAGAGATATGGCTGCTTTTGCCACATATTATCCGGGTATTACCAACCGTGAAGGAAACTTCAACTTCGGTCTGAGCACTGAGGGTGAATGTATACGCCTGTATAATAGTTACGGTGAGCTGGAAGATTCAGTATGTTACGGCATATCTTTACCGTGGCCGTCAGAACCATGCGGACACGGACCTACTTTGGAACTAATTGATCCCTTTCTTGATAATACTCTTGCAACAAGCTGGAGAGCTTCTGTTTCAAATGGGTCACCAGGTACAATTAACAGTATGATTGTAGATATACCGGAAATTACGGCTTCAACAGCTTACAAAGAGAGACCGGTAAAAGTATACCCGAATCCGTTTAGTGTGACGCTGAACATATTTTTCAGTATGAGTTATGACGATGAAGCTAAAATATCAGTCTATAATATAAATGGCGAGTTGAAGCATATAATAAAATATTCGGGTAATTATGAGGGGGTACATAATATAAGCTGGGACGGGACTGATAAGTATGGAAACAAACTGCCAGACGGGTTGTATCTTATAAGAATTGAAACCAGGTATTACCAATCTGCTGAAAAAGTCTTATTCCTTAAATAAATATTGAAATTAAACTGGCATTAAAATTGATAAGAATTATATACAGAAGTAAATTAAATGTTTTTATTTATTATTTTAGGCTTTTGGAAATGGATTTAATCATGATTAACTTCCAGGTGAAATGAAATCATATATTAATTTATTCTTAACAGGACTGCTCGTAATTAGTTTATTTTCCTGCACAAAAGATGAAGGTGTTGGTGGAAAAGCAACCATCAGGGGAAAGGTTATTGTTCAGGATTATAATGATGATTTTTCCATAATGCTTTCTGAATACAATGCTGCGGAAGAAGATGTATATATTATTTATGGTAAAGATAAAACATTTGGAGACCAGGTGGAAACCAATTATGACGGCACTTTTGAGTTTAGCTATCTCCTTCCCGGAGATTATTCTATATTTATATATTCAGAAGACAGTTCAGTAAATCTATTATATGACACAGTAGTTATTAAGAATATAACAATATCTAAAAAGGACGATATAATTGATGCCGGGACATTTGTTAAAATTAACGCCCTGGATTTTGACGAAGGAAATTCATCCATAAGCGGTAGGATATACCTTGTTAATTATGACCAGAGCACAATCTGCACTGAGTATCCTGTATCTGATACCTCGTTTGCCCAGGAACAGGAGGTATATATTGTCTATGGTTCTCATGAATTTTATGATGACAGGATAAGAACCCATTATGACGGGACATATAAATTTAGTCATCTCATTAAAGGTATATATAAGGTCTATACCTATTCTGAAGACATATCAGGTGCAACCCAGATGATTCCTGTAATCAGGCAGGTAGAGATTACAAAGGAAAATCAGCATATAATTATTGATGATATATATATTGAAAAAATATGATGAAAATGAAAGTAATAGTAACAATCAGTCTTATTATTTGTCTAATTGGAGATAATCTGTATTCACAAAGCAGGAATGAAGTAAGAGACCTGGATATAGTTTCCGTTACAGAAGTTGAAGTTGACTATGAAGACAGTAACGGAAAGGAAATTATGAGATTTAAAACCTTTTACGATGAGAGGGGTAACGTAATAAAAGAAATGGACTATGATAAAAGCGGCAAGCTGACCGAAATAATCATTTACGAATATGATGTAGACGATAATAAAATAAAGGAAGTTCATTACAAGTCCAATAATAAGGTATTCAAAACCAATACATATAGTTATAAAAAGGGACTGCTAACTGAACGCAAGGAATATGATGAAAATAACAGGCTCATATCAAGGAATACATATAAATATGAAGACGGACTGAGAACAGAGCGCGACGAATATGATGAAAGCAACAGGCTTATAGAAAAGAAAAAGTATATATATGAATTTAAAGCCAAATAGTGTATAAGGGAAGGCTAAACATTCAGGCTTTCATTCCTGCTGACATCAATAACACCTTTTACTTCAGACAATCTGGATATTAATAGTTCCAGATGCTTTAAATCCCTGACCGTTATTACTAATTTTCCTTCAAACAAACCATCTTCATTATCCATTGATATCGAACGAAGGTTTACCTTTAAATCTTTGGAAAGAACACGTGAAATACCATCCAGAATACCTGGCTCATCTTCTCCGCTAATCTTTATTTCCACAGTAAATAATAAATCTTCTGCACCTTTGGTCCATTTTGCCTTTACTACCCTGTAATCAAATTTTGTCAGTAATTGTGCAGCATTGGGACAATTTGACCTGTGTATTTTTATTCCCTCACCAACTGTAACAAATCCGAATATATCGTCGCCGGGAATAGGATTACAGCATTTGGCAAGCTTGTAATCTATACTACCTAATTTCTCATCAATTATCAGGTAATCCCCGGCAGTACCAACAGCTGTCTTGTTGTCCTGCTTCTGCTTGTGCTCATGCAAAACCGGTTTCTCTTTACCTGGTTTTTCTTCGCCTGTCAGATATTCTTTTATTTCTGCCAGTTCTATATTTTCTGAGAATATCTGATAATACAAATCCTGTGAGTTTTTGAATCCGTATTTCCTGAGAAGATTCCTTACATTATCATCTGTAAAAGGTACTTTCCAGTTCTTAAATCTTCTTTTTAATATTTCTTTACCACTCTCTGCTGCTTTAAATATTTCTTCATTTAATTTTTGTCTGATTTTGGATTTGGCTTTTGATGTCACAACGAAGTTCAGCCAGTCTATTTTGGGAGATTGATTTTTGGAAGTACTGATTTCAACTTTTTCACCATTATTAAGTTTATAGCGAATTGGTACCGCCCTTCCGTTAACTTTAGCCCCAACACATGTCGCCCCAATATCTGAGTGTATATCATATGCAAAATCAAGGACAGTTGATCCTGCAGGAAATTTTTTCAACTCTCCCTTTGGTGTAAAAACGAAAATTTCTTTGGAGTATAAACTAAGCTTGAAATCATCAATAAATTCAACAGCATCATGTTCCGGGGCTTCAAGTATTTCCCTTACTTTAACCAGCCATTCTTCAAGACCCTGTTCGCTTTCCAGACTCTTATATTTCCAATGGGCAGCAAAACCCTTCTCTGCGATTTCATTCATCCTTTCTGTCCTTATTTGTATTTCCACCCAGCGACCCTCCTGACCAATTACTGTTGTGTGCAATGATTCATATCCATTTGTTTTGGGAACTGATATCCAATCACGTAATCTTAAGGGATTGGGCTGATATAAATCAGTAACAACAGAGTATACCTGCCAGCAATCTGATTTTTCCCTCTTCAATTCACTATCAATGACTATTCTTATTGCAAACAAATCATATATATCCTCAAATTCAATCATCTTTGTATTCATCTTATTCCAAATGGAATAAATTGACTTAGGCCTCCCTTTAATATCAAATTTAAAACCCTGCTTTTCAAGTTCCAGTTTTATTGGTTTAATAAAGTCACTTATAAACTGGCTCCTTGCTTTCATATTTTCTGACAGTTTCCTGGCAATAATATCATAGGTCTTTCTGTCAGTATATTTAAGTGACAAATCTTCCATTTCTGATTTAATAAGGTACAGGCCCAGACGATGAGCCAGAGGAGCATATAAATATGATGATTCAGAAGCAATTTTTATTTGGGATTCACGTGAAAGATTCTTCATTTCCCTCATTATCTGCAACTGCTCAGCCAGCTTTATAAGTATTACCCTGACATCTTTTGCCAGGTTGAGCAAAAGTTTTCTGAAATTTTCTGCCTGTGATGATTCTGTTGAAGTGTCGAGATAATTAATCTTCTCCAGCCCTCTCGTAATTGTTATAATAACATTTCCGAATTCTTTTTCTATTTCCTTGTGGGACAGTCTGCCCTGTTGCAGGGCTATATTTAAAAATATGCTGATAACTGAAAAAGCTCCCAGACCTATTTCCTTTACTACTATCAAAGCCGTTTCAAGTGTTGTTATTGCAGCATATCTTTCCGTAATATCCTTTTTACATGATAATTCTGATATTAAAAGATTAAAGGCTTTATCAATAATTTTCGTGTCAGCAGGGTCCTTTGAAATACTAATCTCTTTTAATAACAGTCCGTATTTATTTAAAATATCTTTTCGAATATTTACGGGATAATCCTTAAGCATTATTAATAATTATAATATAAGCAGCTTGTTTAATTATATTAATAATGCAAAGATAGGCAATTGATAATTTATTGATTTGGCAATAGAGCAATAGAGCAATATAACAATAGAACAATTTATTTCATCTTCTCCAGTTTCTCCATACCTTCAATATTCAATGATTTGGTAATTTTTGCAATATTTTTCATATCTATGTCTCCCTGAATGCTAATCATAACACTCTCATCCGGACTACCAACAAGAAGCAATAGCTCAACTACCTTATTATCTTTCTCCCGTACTAAAAACCTGACATTCTCATCTTTTTCCTTTATAACCATCAGTTCTTTATACTCTTCCTGAGGAAGATTTTTCATTACTTCATCATACAAATTTATACTTGTTTTGGTTTCAGGATCATCATCGGTAGCAAGAATTTTTATACTGTTTAATCTGCTTATTGCTTCCTGCATCTCATCACTTACATCATTATTCTCCACATCCTTAAACAGATCAAACATATATTTTGTTATATAAACAGTAGTAAAACCCTCTGCTCCCGAATACTTGTCAAAAACTTTATCGGCGGGAGACTGCGACCACAAATTAATCGCAACTATCGCCAATACGTAAAAAATTATTATCTTTTTCATGATTAATGGTTTACTTATTATTATTATTATTTTCTGATTCTGTTATTTTCGATAATAGCTGTAATTTATTAAGCCCCTGATTTAACTTCGATACTGTACTTAATTTCTGAATACTCCTGTTAAGTTTATTAATATTATCCAGTTCCCTGGTTCCATAGTTCAGTTTTTCTGAAATATATAAAAGTGTATTTTTTGTTTCCTCATAAGCCATTAACGGATCTTCAATGGTGCCCTTATATTCCGGTTTGCCTGTGAAATATTTAATTGAATTATAAACACCAAAAATTATTAATATGGAGGCAGCCACAGCAGCTACACGGATCCAAATTTTATTTCTTCTAAAAACCGGATATATTACTTTCTGATTATCTATTAATATTTCAAGTTTTTTCTCGAAATCTTCAATGGGAACATCTTGTTTTTCTGCCTTGTCAAACATAACAAATTGTTCCTTTTCTGCACGAAACTCTTCGTCAATATCAGGATTGTCAATAAAGTATTTTTTTAGTGCATCTTCCTCCTTTAGTGTTGTTTCTCCATTATAATATTTTTGAAGAAGTTTTCTTAATTCTTTAATATCCATGGTTTTCAATGTTAATTATTGATTCTTTAATTTTTTTCCGTGCTCTTGATAAATTCACTCTAATAGTGTTAATATTTATGCTGAGAATATCTGCAATTTCTTCAAACTCATATCCCTCGACATCTCTCAGCTGAATAATTATCCTTTGTTGTTCAGGCAGGCTCTGCATAATATTGTTGAATTCATTTAATCTGTCCGTATTTTCCAGGATGCTATGAGGATTATTATCTTCTTTCTGAAAATCATAACTCTTACTATAATCTTCGATCAATACCGGTCTTTTTGCTTTTAGTCTGTCCAGACACCAGTTCCTGGTTATTTTCATAACAAAAGCCTCGATATTGTCTATGGTTTGCATTTTATTCCTGTAGTTCCATAATTTTAAATAGACTTCCTGAACAGCATCCTGAGCTTCAGCCTGATCATTCAGTAACAAACGGGCAAAATTGTATAGCTTCCTGCCTAATGGTATTATTTTATTTTTAAACTCTTCTGAATCCATTATTTTTCTGCCCGTTATATATAGTACTGGGTGGAGAAGGCTAAAATATCTAAAATAGCAAAAAAATCAACTCCACCCAATAATGTCTAAGGATGACAATTACTTGCTACTTTAAGTTTATCACTTTGTTTCAGGCCAATTGAGCCAGATAATTCATCTAATTCACTCAATTCTATTTCTCCCTTAATGCTAATAAGTACATTTTCATCATTACTTGAAACAATCAGCAGAAATTCCGTAATAATCCCGTTATCTTCCCTGATCAGCATATTGACGTGTTCATCCTGATCTTTAACAATTAAAAGTTCTTTATATAAGGTTTTATCCAGCTCGTTATAAATTTCATCATAAAAGTTCAAATTTTCATATCCGGCTGTTTTGTCTTCCTGTGTCAGGATTTTTATTCCCTCCAGTTTTGAAATGGACTGAAGATCTTTATCCTGAGGATCCATCTTGGCCAGTATTTTCAACATATCACCCGGTATATTGACAGTGGTAAAACCTTCTGCTCCTGCGTATTTATTAAAGACTTTGCTGACAGGATCTGTTTGTCCGTTAAGTAAATGTGTCAATCCACAAATAATTAATACAAAAATTACTTTTTTCATTTGTTCGTTTTTTGGTTAATATTTACATTCATTCGTGTTTGAATTATCAACAATTCAGTGTCAAGACGAATGAGCTTTGAAAATATTACAACCTGAAAGTAAAAATCGTATTGTTAAAATTTGTGAGATTATTTAAACTCTGCAGCAAATTTCTCCATAAAGTAATGGGGAGGCCTTCTTGGTTTGCGTGACACCGCGTCGACAAAAACGAGTGTGGTATTTCCCGTGCAGATTAGCAAGGAGTTTTCATTATAAATTTCATATTCAAAAAAAACTTTAATTCCCGGCTTTTTCTTCATAAAGGTTTTGACTGTAAGAACATCATCGTAATAAGAAGGAGCATTATAGTTTATATTTGCTGATAACACCGGAAGAAGTATGCCGTCCTGTTCCATTTCTTTGTATGTCATTCCCATACTTCTCAGCATCTCAGTCCTTCCTGTTTCAAAGTAATTGAGATAATTGGCGTGGTGTAAATAGCCCATTTTATCCGTTTCTGAATAACGGATCCTTATATTTGTTACTGAACAAATCATTTTTACCGGTGATTTAGATATTTAAATTCAGAATGGAGACTCAGGTTCTCTGGCCAGCCTCCTGTAAGCAATCCTGTCACATACAGTTGGAATTATCCTCTGGAAGAGAGCTAATAATTGTCCTTCAACAGTTAATATTTTATGTCTTTTTTTCTTTCTTAATGCCTTGATCATTGCTTTTGCCACATGTTCGGGTAGCATATGTTTCTCTTCGTTTCTTGGAGTATAACCCTGAGGTTTTCCGTCTCTTAATAATGCCCTCTTTCTGATTTCAGATTTAGTAAATCCTGCTGTAAGGATCATAACATGAAGTCCCTTCTTTAGATTTTCAACACGAATGGTATCAAGTAAACCATGCAGTGCAAATTTGGAAGCAGAGTACCCTGTTCTTCCGGGCAATCCCTGTATACCTCCTATTGATGAAACACCCACCAGTGATCCTTTTGATTTTACCAGATGCGGTATCGCATATTTGGAACAATATACTGTCCCCCAGAAATTAACATCCATCAATTGCTTTAAAACATGAATCTCAACATTTTCGAATAATGCCCTCATAGATATACCTGCATTATTTATTAATACATCAATACTGCCGTACTTTTCAATTACCTTTTCTATTAAATTCCGGCAATTATCCTGTATAGTTACGTCAGTTTTGATGGCATATGCTTCGTATCCCTGCTTTTTCAGAGCCCCCTCAATTTTTTTAAGTTTTTCTTCATTTCTTGCTGCCATAACTACTTTCGAACCTCTTCTGGCAAATTCTTTTGCCATTGCAAGACCAATACCTGAAGAAGCTCCTGTAATTATTACAACTTTATCTTTCATCAGTTTTATTTATTATTTCAATGCTAAAATTAATAAATAACAACTTTTACAAAAGTTAATATTCAAATTTTTTTCTGGTTCAACAAGGAATATAATATCTTTATCATTAAATTCTTTTAATTATCAAATGAATACTAATCAACCTCTTGCCGACAGAATGAGACCTAAAGAACTGGATGAATTTATCGGACAGGATCATCTGGTAGGTAAAAATTCAATACTAAGACAAAGTATTGAATCGGGTAATATTCCGTCATTTATTTTGTGGGGTCCTCCTGGTATTGGTAAAACAACCCTGGCAAAAATAATAGCCAATATTCTGGAAAGGCCTTTTCAAAGTTTGAGCGCTGTAAACGCAGGGGTAAAAGATGTCAGAGATACAATTGAAAAAGCAAAAAAACAACAATTCTTCAACAGGCCAAACCTTATATTATTTATTGATGAAATTCACAGGTTTAACAAATCTCAGCAGGATTCTCTGCTTGGATCTGTGGAACAGGGTATATTGACTTTGATAGGAGCAACAACAGAAAATCCGTCTTTTGAAGTTATTTCCCCGCTGCTCTCCAGATGTCAGGTTTATGTTATGAAACCTCTGGAAAAGAATGAACTGCTTGAAATCCTGAAAAGGGCCCTTAAGAAAGATATAATCCTAAAAAAATTACCTGTTGAAATAAAGGAGTATGAAGCAATATTGCGTTATTCAGGGGGCGATGCCAGAAAGTTGTTAAATCTTATAGAACTGGTTGTGAACTCTGTAAAATTTGATAAGAACAAAAAGGTTGAAATCACAAATGATCTGGTAATTACCAAAGTACAGGAAAATATAGCCTTATATGACAAAAAAGGAGATCAGCATTATGATATAATCTCAGCATTTATAAAATCAATAAGAGGAAGCGACCCCAATGCCTCAGCTTACTGGCTGGCAAGAATGATAGAAGGCGGGGAAGATCCCAAATTTATTGCACGGAGAATGGTAATACTGGCTGCTGAGGATATTGGTCTTGCTAATCCAAATGCTCTGCTATTGGCAACCAGTTGTTTTGAAGCAGTAAATATGATTGGCTGGCTCGAATCAAGAATAATTTTATCAGAAGTAGCGATCTATCTGGCTACGTCACCCAAAAGTAATTCAGCCTACCAGGCAATTAATGAGGCGCAGGAACTTGTAAGAAAAACAGGCGATTTGCCTGTTCCCCTGAATATAAGGAATGCACCTACTAAACTTATGAAAGATTTGGGCTATGGAAAGGACTATAAATATGCACACAGCTATGAAGGTAACTTTATTGCTGAAGAATTTTTACCTGAAAAAATAAAAAATACAATATTATATATGCCTCAGGATAATATCAGAGAAAAAGAGATTATGGAGAAACTCGAAAAATTGTGGAAAAAAAAGTATAAATACTGAAATATTTTAATAACCAAAAGTATACTTTTACTTTTCAGATTGTTTAATGACAAATATTAATTACATATAATATTTTAGAATTTCTGAAAAATGGATGAAAAGATGCTTTTAAAAGAAATAGTAAGACTGTTTACTGATGATAAACCATTGAGAGAATATTGCGGAATTACTGATCTTGAGGTTGATATGTGCAAAAAAGTATTAATCGAAGATAAATTATTTAGTGATTTAACAATTCACGGCAAGGTAAAACGTTCACAGGTTGAAAAAATGGTTTATGCCCCGTTCTTAAAAGTCATTTATAAAATCAGACAGCAAATAGAGATCAGCCAGCAGGCTATTATGGCAAAAGAGGTTTATAACAATAATATCGGAAAAGAAGACGATAAGAGCTTTAGTGAAGAGCTGGAAGGTGTAACTATTGACAATATAAGCATTTCAGAACGAACCAGGAAAGTGCTTATAGAAAATGGTATTACTAATATAAATAAATTAACCGAATTAAATTTTGATAAATTAAAGCTGACCGGAAACTATGGTGTAAAAACCATTTTTGAGCTTCAGCAGTTAGCAGGGAAGCTTAAGGATTCAAGATATATACTTTCAATTCTCAGAAAAAACGGCAAATAATAAAATTAACTGCATTACGATTTTGCACACTTAAATATATTGGCACGACCTGTTTGTTAACAATGAGAGAGTAAAAACAAGTTCACAAACCTGTTAAAATCTAAACAACTTATTTCATATTATGCAAATAGAAAAATTTATACCAGATATAAAACACTCAGGTAATAACTTTTTTCTGATAGCAGGTCCCTGTGTTGTTGAAGGCAAAGATATTTGTTTCGCTATTGCTGAGAGTATTGTTAAGATAAGTGATAAACTTAAAATACCCTATATTTTTAAAGCGTCATATAAAAAGGCTAACAGGACAAAACTTGATTCATTTGCAGGTATTGGGGATATAAAAGCCCTGGAAATCCTGAAAGAGATAAAAGAGAAGTATAATGTTCCTGTATTAACAGACATTCATTCTGTTGATGAAGCAAACCTGGCCGCCAGGTATGTTGACGTATTGCAAATTCCTGCATTTTTATGCAGACAAACAGAATTATTGGTAGCTGCAGCAAAAACAGGAAAAGTAATAAATATTAAGAAAGGGCAGTTCATGTCTCCCGAATCTATGAAATTTGCTGCAGATAAAGTTAAATTATCAGGGAACAATAAAGTAATACTGACTGAAAGAGGAACAATGTTTGGATATCAGGATTTAATAATAGATTATCGGGGTATAATAGAAATGAAAAAAATGAACTTGCCTGTAGTCCTCGATATTACACATTCCTTGCAACAACCAAATCAGAGTACAGGTGTCTCAGGCGGCAGACCTGAACTGGTTGAAACAATAGCAAGGGCAGGTATAGCAATTGGTGTTGACGGAATATTTCTGGAAACTCATCCTGAACCGGCCAAAGCAAAATCCGATGGATTAAATATGATAGAGCTGAGTGGACTGGGGAATTTACTTACCAGGCTTGTTAAAATACGGGGTTGCATTTCGGAATTTGAACTGGAGTGATTTTCATGGCTGCTGATGTCTGTGGGAAAGTGTATGGTAAATACCCTTGGAAAGTAATAGTATATACTTTCTATGTATACAAGTTTAGATGGAAATATACTATTTTTAATCCAAAGACCCTTGTTTGATTAAGCTTATTCTTAATCCTGTATTATTCCCTAACAGATTACCACGATCATAACCAACTGCAAGTCCTGCCTGTAACCCTAATGGCAGTTTGTTAGAGAGAAGTATCTCCAGAAGAAATGAAAATTGAGTTAATGCGGGATCATATGGATAAGATGGTGTGCCTGAATTCAGGGAGTATGTGGTAAAAAATTTATATTGCAGATTTTTGTATTTTCCTTCCAGACCAAAATGATGGGCAGTGACTTCATTATTCCAGACATACCCGCCCTCTGTATCAGTGTTCTTTATAATTATTGGCGAGGTTATCATTGGTGTACCAATGGTCATCCCATGAAAAGTCCAGCCGAATCGATAGTATGAATGATTGAAATAATTTTTAGGATCAGATTTGCTATAAATATTTACAAATTCGTATCCAAATCCATTAATAAAGCGATTTTTATCTTTAAGATGAAAACTAATTCCCCATAGCCCTGTTTTATTAATAATTCCCCAATAGTCACTACTTTTATCCTCAAAAAGAGTCTGCCAATAAAAACTAACCTTTACTCTTTTAAAATCCATATCAAATCCCAGGTTTCTTGAAGCCAGGTGATTACCTAAGATCAATTTTTGTTCACCTATAGGTGCATTTTCATCTCCCGGCTTTACAAAGAACACTCTTATAAAATCATCAAAACCTTTGGGCATTTGTCCAATGGTGGTGTCGGCTGAAAACCCTCCCCATTGCGCAAAATGGTGAATACCATAATGAATATGTAAAGGAAGTTTTCCTCCAAGTTGAATGTACAGATACTTATGATGCAACCATGCATTCTTTACGAACTTATTATTACCAAACCAGCCATGTGAAATTCCTCCTTTAAATTCAAGATAGCCTCGTGTCAAAGGTATAGGAGTATAATCGGGGACTACTAGAGAGATCTTTGGCATTGGTCGTGCGTTTCCTGACCATAATAATCCTCCTGAAGAAATGGAACTATCCTGGTCTCCGAATTTTTCTTCCATGCTACCTATCTGAAAATCAACAAAATGGAATTTGAATCGTAAATATGCCTGGTGAAGGTATAATTTATTATTATTGCTCTGCCTGTCAATAACTTCGAGACCATAATCATAATCGAAAATCTTTTCGGCTGATAAGCTTGTTTTAAATCCGAGCTTAATCCACCCGTTAAACTTATTAGGGGTTATTAATCCATATTGATTGGATAGCAACCAGAATGGTGTTTGCTTTCCTGTGGAGAGAGTTGCTCCTGTCTGAATTGAGTAATCGGGTAGTTTAATGATTTGTGAAAAGGCTGAATTGATGAATGATGATAAAATGAGCAGGAAGAGAAACTTAATATTATTGTAATTTTTCATGGTAATATAAACTCTTGCAAGAGGGTTTATTGCAAAGGTCCCTTTTTAAAAATAAAAAAGTAGCAAATCTGTAAGCCGGATTCTGTATCCCGCCACAGGCGGGGCTTCTATCATTAATCTGACCCCTGAATTACTTCAGGGATATAGTGATCTACCCCTCCCGACTTTTCTTAATGAAAACCAGGGCGGGCCACCCTGTATCCCCTGTAAAAGGGCAAATCGGGATATATTTGATCTTGCAACCCATAAGGCGGACAGCTACTAATGTCACCATCAGTACTGGTGAGCTCTTACCTCACCTTCTCACCCTTATCCCGGCAAAGCCGGGACGGTTATTTTCTTCTCCGCTACTATGCCCTCACGAACATCTTCCCTTTCGGAAGTATGGCGCCCTTTGTTGTCCGGACTTTCCTCCCCTTCCCATAAAAATGGGAAAGAGCGATAGAACGATCTGCTACTTTAGTACCTTAGTGCTATATTTTGCACAAATTAATTTCAGTTCAAAATTAAGAATAATATTAATAACTATAAACTTATGCCAGTCTAACCAGGGTTGCTCCAAAGCCATATTCTTTAAAAGAAGCATCCTGATATGTTAAGTCAGGATACTTAGTGTCTATGGCCTTTCTTATCTCATATTTTAATTTGCCATTACCTAAACCGTGTATAAATACAATTTCTTTAATATTTCCCTGAATAGCCTTATCCAGCTCACTATAAAACCTGTTTAACTGGATGTTCAGTATTTCACCCTCTGACATACCTGAATAATCATCCACAATCTTATGAATATGCAAATCTACTTCCTCAATATCGGACTTAGGTTTATCAATAACCTTAGCTTTCTTCATTATTTCCCCTTCTTTATCAGCCAGCACCTGTACTACTTCAGAATCTGTTTTTTGTTTTATTTCTTCTTCAGGACTATCAATAATTATTTTAAGAATATGTGCTTTTTCATGAAAAAATTCATTTTCCCTGTAAATATTCTCCTTGTAAAAACTAATTTTTGCAATATCAAAATAACTGTCAGCAGGTTGCTGAGGGAAATATTCACCCTTATTTACAAATAAAATTTGAAAATGGAACTTTTTAATCTTGCTTATTTCTGTCTGGGTAAATGTTTTTATATATTCTTTTGTATTTGCTTCAAGCATCCCTGATTTTAGATATCTCAAAGAACCTGTCTCCATGCACCCGATTAAATAATATATATAAAAATCGCAATCATTAATAAGATAAGTACTTATGTCACTCTTATAAATCATTTTACTGTTAACAGGAACCATGCCAAAATAAACTGATCTCAATGCTTTTTCAGGAAGATTTTCTGCCGATATGCTATTATCAGTAGTCTTTTCATTGCCGGCATCAATTTTATTTGAATCTTCTGACTTACTAATATCTTCACCGGCTTCTTCAATCAGTTTATTCTCATCCGAATCCAAAATTATTTCGGAAATAAGAACAGGTACATCAAATCCATCTTCAATCCTTACATTAACCATTTTGTTATCAATTATTTCTGAGACTATACCTCCCCCGGTATCATTTAAAAACTTTACCTTGTCTCCTACTTTGATTTTCATATTTATAATATAATAATTATATTTTACAAAACCTGGCTTTAATACAGCCGGAAAATCGTCATTTTATTTTAACCAGGTAGCTTGAAAAGAGCATTTTTGATTTGATAATCCGCCAAAATCTTTAATAGGTAAAATTAGTTAATTTTGTCCTTCAATATCCAACTTATTGAAGACTATAAATAAAATACCTGTTGATAATTATAACTATGATCTTCCGGAGGGGAAGATTGCCTCTTTTCCTTTGCCTGAGAGGGATAAATCGAAACTTCTTGTATATGTTAAAGGCAGACCAATAGTGGATGATATCTTCCGCAACCTGCCAAAATATATAGATCCCGAAAAAGTTGTAGTATTTAACAATACCAGGGTAATACAGGCCCGACTGATTTTTCAGAAGGATACGGGATCAATTATTGAGATACTATGCCTGAATCCGGTTGAACCGCCCGATTACGAAATGGCATTTCAAAAGACAAAATCCTGTGTATGGAAATGTATTGTTGGCAACCTGAAAAAGTGGAAGACAAAGACTATTGAAAAAAAATTTGCTTATAATGGTAATAATTATAAGCTAATTGCAGAAAAACAAGCAGCTAATGACAATTCCATAAATATCAGATTTTCATGGAATAATTCCGGGCTTAATTTTGCGGATGTTCTGGAAATAAATGGGGCTACTCCCCTGCCCCCGTATATAAAACGAAAAGCAATCAGATCAGACAAGGAACGATACCAGACAATATATTCAAAGTACAATGGCTCAGTAGCGGCTCCTACTGCAGGACTGCATATAAGCGAACACGTCCTGAATGAACTAATTGTTAACAGAATAAAATTGCTGGAACTTACACTTCATGTAGGAGCAGGCACATTTCAACCGATAAAAGAAAAGTATGCCAGTGATCACAGGATGCATTCAGAGCAATTCGTTATAAGCAAAGACACTATAGCAACCCTCAGGAATAACGCTGATAAGATTATAGCAGTAGGGACTACCACTGTAAGAACCCTGGAAAGCATATACTGGTTAGGAATAAAACTAAGAGATCACAAAAATAATATTAATGAAATTGTAAGATTAAATCAATGGGAAGCATATAATCTTCCGCAGGACATAGAGGTACAGGAATCCCTTGAAAACCTGTATAATTTTATGAAAAATAAAGGATTAAATCAGTTGTTAGCAGAAACGCAAATTATGATAATACCCGGATATAAATTCAGGTTAACCAGGGGAATGATAACTAACTTTCATATGCCTAAAAGTACTTTGCTTTTATTAGTTGCCGCATTTGTTGGAAATTCATGGAAAGAAATATATGAATATGCGCTGAAAAATGACTTCAGGTTCCTTAGCTACGGGGATTGCTCCCTTCTTATGTAGAAAAGTTATTTTAAAGTTTCTTTTATAAATCCAATAAATCCGTAAATGTCTTCCTCTGTTGTATCAAAAGATGTCATCCAGCGAACTTCCGATTTTTCTTCATCCCAGACATAAAAAAAATATTCCTCCTGCAATCTCTTAATATATTTTCCTGGCAATACTGCAAAAACACTGTTTGACTGTACCTTTTGAGTAATTTTTATCTGAGGTATTTCAGACAGTTCACTGTATAACAGTTGCGCCATATTATTTGCATGTTCAGCATTTTTCTTCCACAGATCATCTGACAGATAAGTTTCAAACTGAGCAGAAATATATCTCATTTTTGATGCCAGCTGCATACCCTGTTTTCTTATATATTTAAAATTCTCAGCCAGATTCCTGTCAAAAAAAATTATTGATTCGCCGAATAACATCCCATTCTTTGTCCCCCCAAATGACAGTATATCTACACCGGCATTTCCTGTTATATCTTTAAACGCTGCTCCGAGGCTGACAGCAGCATTTGATAACCTGGCACCATCCATATGCAGCAGCATATTGTATTTGTGAGCATAACCGGCAAGTTCAGTAATTTCATTTACAGAATATACAGTTCCCAGTTCTGTCGGCTGGCTTATTGATATTACTCTGGGCTGTGAATAGTGCTCAAATCCAAAATCACGTACATGCCTTCTTACAGAATTAATATTAATCTTGCCATCCGGTGTTTCAACCGGTATTATTTTACATCCGCTATATTTTTCAGGCGCACCGCATTCGTCAACATTGATATGCGCAGTCTCTGCACATATTACCGAATTATAAGTATTTGTTGATGCAGTCAGGCCCAGAACATTTGCCCCGGTACCGGTTAAAACAAAGAATACTTCTGCTTCCTCTCCGAAATGCTCCTTTACTTTTAATATCGCCCGGCTGGTATAAATATCGTCTCCGTATGCAACTACATGTCCTGAATTCGCTCTTTCAATAGATTTTAATATGTCAGGATGTATACCTGAATTGTTATCACTTGCAAATCCTCGTGGATGTTTCATCCGTATAAATTTTAATTTTTTAAATAATATAAAAATTTAAATTTGACGGATGGAACCGCTCCTTCCGTCGCTCTCACATGAAATTTATTCATTCTTTTTTATGAAATTTACGAATGAAAAATTTCATGTTCGTTTCATATCAATTAGAGTTTTAAGTCAACAAAAATACTTAAAATGAAGTATTTAGCATATCATAACTTAATATGCCTTACAATTAATTGTTAATTATTATTAAAGATGCAAATCTACAAAACATATTTACCTTAAAAATTGTTTTAATTGATATACTTCTAGTGTTTTTTAATGAGGTTCGAACAAAATTAAGCTGATGGCTTTGTGCTGTTGTGTATGTATTTAATATTCATGTTCTTAATTTAACCGCGTTTGAACCTCATTTATTATTATAGTACAGCATACATTAAAAATAAATTACAGCAGCATAAAATTTGGATTTTAACAGGTAAAAAAAGTTATTAACAATACAATAGCAGTTTTTAACAAAATATAAAATTTGATATATAGATAAATTCCAGCTGTATACATATTAATAAATATGATGAATAATTAAAAACATTTGACAAATGATTATGACTTATTAACAATTTTATTATAATATTTTGTCTGAGTTATTAACACAATACATTCAAAATTAATACTTTATGTATTGGTTAAAGAAAAAGATATTCATATTTTTAGTACGGAAAAGCAACTTTTCTGATCGGGTAATTATCTATTAAAAAGTATTACATTTGCGCGCTGAAAACAAAAATAATTTTGGATTGTTTATAAGACTTATTTCTTATATCATGAATTATAAGAAGATACTGATAGCAGGATTATTTATAATTCTCTTTTTCGGAGAAATTGCAATTACATTTTCCTATAAGGGAGAGAGTAACAGGAATACGCCTATAAATGAAATTACACCCATTTCTTTCAGACTAACCAACGAACTGTCTTCAAATCCTTCAATGCTTTCAATTGACAGTATAGTTACAGATTTTATAACAAGAAAGAAAATTAAAGGGGCTTCAGTAGCTATAACCAAAGACAGCAAACTTATATATGCAAAAGGATTTGGCTGGGCTGACGAGGAAACCCAAACCAGGGTTGAGCCTAAACATGTATTCAGGATAGCAAGCGTTTCCAAATTAATTACTGCGGTAACCATAATGAAGATTATTGAAGAAGGGATGATAAGCATTAACGATCAGGTCTTTGGTAAGGATGGGATCTTAAATGATTCAATATATCTCAATTATAAAGACAAAAGAATTGAAAAAATAACGATTCTGAATCTGCTGAATCACACAGCAGGGTGGAATAACAAAAAGGATGATCCGCTTTTCCAGTCATTGTCAATAGCCCGGAAGATGCATGTTAACCCACCTGCTGATATTGAGACAATAATTCAGTATTATTTGCAGAAGAACTTATATTATAATCCCGGGACTAAATATAGCTATTCCAATTTCGGATATGCAGTACTGGGAAAAGTCATAGAAGAAGTTACAGGAATGAATTATGAGGATTATGTTCAGTTTGCCATACTTCATCCTCTTGGTATTTATGATATGCATGTTGGAAAAAGCTCATTAAAAGACAGATTTAAAAATGAAGTCTGTTATTATGACCTTGGCAGGAATCCCAAATGTTATTCTTTCGATGGTTCCGGTGAATTAAAGCCACAGGTATACGGAGGCAACAATATTGAATTGTTAAGTGCGGCCGGAGGCTGGGTAGCTTCTGCTCCTGAGCTGATGAAGTTAATTGTTGCTATAGATGGTTTCTCAGGTAAGCCGGACATATTGTCGGATAAAACTATAGAATTAATGACAAAGGCCGAGAAACGGACTAAAAATCTGATAGGCTGGCGCGGGACTGACGGGTATGGAACATGGTGGCGTACAGGCACATTAGCAGGAACGTCTGCGCTGGTTATGAGAAACAAAAACGGAATAAACTGGGTAGTATTGATGAATACCACTACAAAAGGAAGATCAAAGATTCATAATGAAATTTCCAAAACTATGTTTAAGGCTATGAGAAGTGTTAAAGACTGGCCTGATTATGATCTGTTCAATTACGATAATATCAAACCTGCATTAGCCGGAAAATAATTTCATTTAGTTGTGTTTAATAAATTCAAAGTCCCCGGTTTTGTCGGGGACTTTTTATTTTGTGACAATACCGGTGTTCTATTATAACAGTTAACCTTTAATAGTCTCTGTTAAATATATTATTTAACCATTACTTTGGTTACTACCTGATTATCTTCATAATCCAGGGGCAATTATAAATAAGTTTTTAAATATGACGAAAAGACTTCATTTATCAATACTTCTAAGGACATAATATAAGTATATAACAGATAAAATGTTTATTTATACTTAAGTTAGTAATATAGATTAAATTTGAAATATCACCTGTAAAAACCTCGCTCCTTTCTATTATTTTCATATATTTATAGTGAGTAAATATATATTTGATATAATTTATGCATAAATATATTTTATCCGCACTTATTCTGTTAATTCACAATATTTCCTTTTCCCAGATAATAGCTTTTGATAATTACACTATCAAGAACGGGCTGCCATCAAATGTAATTATGGATATTTTGCAGGATTCAAAAGGCTATATGTGGTTTGCAACACAGAATGGGATTTCAAGATTTGACGGATATAATTTCAAAAACTTCAGCATTCAGGATGGACTTCCCAGTATTTACATATATTGTCTGTTTGAAGATTCAAAAGGAAATATATGGGTGGGGACTGAAGATGGCGGGGTTGCCAGATTTAATGGCAGAGAATTTATAACATATAATACTGACAATGGCCTGGTAAGTAATAATGAAATAGAAGAAATTCTTGAAGATCATAAGGGAAATATCTGGGTGAGAACCAGGGCTGAAGGAGTATCAAAAATTTCCAAAAACACAATTACCAATTACACCCAGGAAACCGGATTACCGAGTAATGAGGTATTATCAGGTTTTGTGGATAGCAAAGGAAGGATATGGTTCGGCACATTAAATGGAATTATAATATTTGATGGAAAAGAAAAACGTACCATTACTACAAATGAGGGACTTTCAAATAACACTGTCTGGGATATTATTGAGGATAAATACAATAATTACTGGATTGCAACCCAGGGAGGGGGAATTATCAAATATAACGAAAAGGAATTTATAAATTATACTATTGAAGACGGACTTAGCAGTAACATTATACTGACTTTACTTGAAGATACTCATGGAAATATATGGATAGGCACATATGAAAACGGATTATGTAAATTTAATGGCAAATCTTTTAATGCATTTACATATAAAAATTTAAGTTCAAAAACGGTAATAAAATTATATGAAGACAACAAAAAAAGGATATGGATTCTAACTCGTCCCGATGGGGTTTATCAAATCTATAAAAACCGGTTCAGAGATTATACAACTGAAAACAATTTACTGAATGATATAGTATGGAGTATTAATGAAGATACAGAAGGAAATATCTGGTTTGGGACATTTGGCGGAATATCAAAAATAAGTAAAAAACCTTTTGAAATATATACTGTTGATTTTGGTATCCCCGGGAAAGATATAATGGCTGTCCATGCCGATAAATCGGGGAATATCTGGGCAGGGGGCTATAATGGTTTATTCAGGCTTGATGTGAATAACAATATATCAATCTTTAATGATGAAAACGGTCTGCCTGCAAATGAAATCGGGTGTATAACACATGATATAAATAATAATATCTGGATAGGAACTTTTTACGGCTTAACAAAATATTCCGGAAACAAATTTACCACATATGAAGATTATATATGGTTCGACCAGATGAGTTTACCAGACAAGAAAGCAGTTGATATAACAGAAGACTTTATGGGAAATATATGGTGCGTGCATGAGAAAGGAATTAGTAAATTCTATAACGGGAAATACTATAATTATGATATCAAATACGGAATTCCCAGTAATAATGTACGCGCAATAAAAATAGATCTAATCAATAATCTATGGTTTGGTACTGCTGAAGGTGTTTCTGTTTACGATGGTATAAGGTTTAAAAATATAAGTACAGAACAAGGTTTATCACATAACAGCTGCAATGATATTGCAGTTGATTCATCAGGCAGCATCTGGATTGGTACTGATAACGGACTAAATAAAGTTACCCGCAGGAATGGGGATTTCGAGATTAAAGTATATACAATAAAAGACGGGCTGGTATCAAACAGCATAATGTTCGTGGAAACTGACAGGACAAACAATTTATGGATTGGTTATGATAAAGGATTGAATAAAATAGATCTTAAGAATTTTAAAATTCAATATTACAGTGAACTTGAAGGTTTTACCCCTCTGGAATCATATCTTAGAGCAGTAACGGTGGACATGAATAATAATATATGGATAGGTACGGGGAACGGACTTGTCAGGTATGTTCCTGATTTGGATGTAATAAGGAAAACCCCTCCGGTTACTTATATCACAAACGTTTTTGTTTATGGTGATACAACAGATTTGCTGGATTATGCAGAAGGAGTTGACAGTATTTCAGGTTTGCCCCTGAACCTTAAACTTCCGTATAATAAAAATAATTTAATCTTTGAGTATATAGGATTGCATTTTTCAATACCTGAAAAGAACAGGTACCAATATATGCTTGAAGGTTATGATGATTCATGGTCAGAAGTTACAAATAAGACTCAAACGGACCAGTATAAAAAACTACCGCACGGTAATTATACATTTAAAGTAAAAGCCGCCAACTGTGATGGTATATGGACACCTGAGCCTGTAAGCTTTTCTTTTGCAATTACACCCCCTTTCTGGAGAACCAAGTGGTTTCTGGCACTGGAAATAATATTTGCTATCAGCCTGATATTTTTATTTATTAAAGCGCGCGAAAGAAAACTGCAACATGATAAGAAAGTGCTCGCACAAAAAGTCAAAGAAAGAACAATAGAAATAGAAAAACAGAGGGATAAAATTGCAGAGCAAAACCGTGAAATTACTGATAGTATTATGTATGCCCAGCGAATACAATCTGCTGTTCTGCCTGATGTCGAATATACCAATAGTATTTTGCCTCAGCATTTTATCTTTTTCAAGCCCCGCGATATTGTTAGCGGAGATTTTTACTGGATGACTGAAACAGCAAATGATGTTATAGTGGCAGTAGCTGATTGTACAGGACATGGAGTGCCCGGAGCGTTTATGAGTATGTTGGGTGTTTCTTTATTAAACGAGATTATAAATGTTAATAGAGACCATACTGCAAATAAAATTCTGGAAACGCTCAGAAAAAATATAAAACAAACTTTATCACAGAGAGGAAAGAAGGATGAAACAAGGGATGGTATGGATATAGCTTTATGCATTATTAACTTTAATGAAAGAAAAGTACAGTTTTCAGGTGCATATAATTCTTTACTTTTAGTAAGGAACTCTGAACATACAATCTTTAAGGGCGATAAAATGCCAATAGGCATACATGTAGGTAAAGAAAAACCTTTCACAAATTACAATTTTAAAATATTCAAAGGTGATATGATCTATCTTTATACTGACGGGTATGCTGATCAATTTGGTGGTCCTGAAGAGAAAAAATTCAAGTCTGTATCATTCAGACAATTGTTACTGGACATTCACAATAAACCGCTTGAAGAACAACAACAGATCCTTGATAAAACTTTCGAGGACTGGCGCGGAAATCTTAATCAAATAGATGATATTTTAGTAATGGGAATACGGGTTTAGTATGATATATGAGTTGACCCCGCCGACAGGCGGAGCCAACTCGGCTCCCCTTGTTTATAAATATTAAAACTATTAACAATAAACAGTTGAAAATTAATATAAATTAATAGTAACTTGCTTAACAGAAATTCGTTAAACATATTAGTCTGTAAATTTAAAACTGCCTGTTATGAAAAATTTAGTACGACTATCGAAAAGTTTAATATTTATTTATTTACTCGCAATTATTCCAATTTCGCTGTTATACCCGCAGTCCCCAAAATGGAGTTGGGCAAAAAGCGCAGGAGAAGCTGAAATATACCAGTCAGTTACCGATTCGCTTGGTAATACTATTGTTTTAGGAACATTTATGACACTAAGCCTGAAGTTTGGTAATTTTGAGGTTACAGGTATAGAAAGCGGAGAATCAAATAACCTGTATCTTGTAAAGTATAATTCTGTAGGAAGGGTATTATGGGCAGTCAGTATTTTTGGTTCGGATGGTGGCACACAATTAAAGCCCATAAAGCTGGCTGTTAATATACGCGGAGAAATTGTTGTTATGGGTACATCGGAAAATACCCCAGATATACAACTGAATAAAGCGACTTTAAGGTTTGCCAATACAAATGAAAACGTATTTGTTGCAAAATATTACAAAACAGGCAGGCTGTTATGGGCAAGGGCTGTTAACACGAGTGGGGGGAGCTATCCGGTTTCATTGGGTGCAGATGCTGTAATTGACAACTCCGGTGTTGTTTACGTAACAGGTAATTTTACTGCAGATACAATAAGGTTCGGACTACAATATTTGTTGGGAGATTCGGCAGGGGCCAAATTGTTTTTTGTAAAATATAATCCTAATGGTATAGTTGACTGGGCTAAAACTAACCAGTCCGATATTACAGGAATTGGAAACATTTATGGAAGATTTCTTGCAATTAATAACGACCAGATTTACCTGGCAGGAGATTATAATGGAAATAGATCCTTTATCTTCGGATCAGATACCCTGGCTGTAAGAGGTAGTGAAAACGTATTCCTTATCAAATATACGTCGATAGGAAATTTCGAATGGGTAAGAAGCTACGGCGGTGATTTGACAGACCTGCCAGACCAGCTTAAAATTGACCATGAAGGTAATGCATACCTTGTTGGTGTATATAACAGTACCTTAATAGATTTTTACGGGCAAACAGTAACAAATTCAGGTATAGACTTTGATGTTTTTATCTTAAAACTTGATCCTGCCGGAAATCCAATATGGGTAAAAAATGTTAATACACAGCTTGCAAGTGCAAAAAATACTCCGGGCACTGATACAAAAATTAATATTGATAATGAAAATAACTTATACATAATCGCTGAATATATGGGGCCTTCAGTACTTTATAATTTTGTACAAAGGCCCAACGCAGAGGCAGGTACACGTGATATAATAATAACCAAATTAGACGTTATGGGTGAATTTGTGTGGGCACGATCCGGCAACAGTCCTGGTGATAATATGTTTAATTCAGCTGTTTTTGACAGACATGGCAGTATATATTTATCAGGTAATGTTAGTATTGATCCCCTTGTTTATGAAGATATCGACGCTACAAACGTAATTGTTAAAGACACTATAGGGCACGGGGGTTTTTATATTATAAAAATTGATAAAGAGGGCGATATACATTTTGCCAGATCAAAGGTCAATGCAATAGATAATGCTATGACAGGAAACAGCCTTAGTGTTGATATATTTGGAAATTTATTTTTGACCGGGACATTCATAGGTACAGGTACCAATCTGGATAATATACCGGTTACAGAGGCAGGAGATGTCGGTATATATACGGCAAAATTTTCTTATGTTACTGATATTTCAGGAAATGTCTTTGATGAAACAGGAGGACCGGTGACAAGCGGATATGTGAAACTTTATGGATTTACCCGCTTTCAGAGATCCCCGCTCTCTGATTCAGTTTCAATAAATGGCGATGGTTCATATCTTTTTGAAGACATACCTTTTGGCTGGTATATTATCTTTGCAAAACCAAGGATTACTGATTATCCGGATGCCGCACAGACATATTATACAAGTGCAGCTCACTGGGATGAGGCTTCACCAATACTTGTAACATCAACTGAGCCAATAACGGGCAGAGATATCATTGTTAATAATATTATAGAAAGAGCAGGAGATGCCTTTATGGGCGGAGAAATTTATGAAGCCGATACCACCAATGTATTTAAATCATCAAAATCAGTGCTTAAAAAAGCAGTTAAAGGTGTAAATGTAATTCTGGCCGGGGGAAGACTAAAATCCGATTACGAAGTTATTGCGATAACACAAACTGATGAAAATGGAGATTTTTCTTTTTATGATGTAGCTGATGGTGACTATACTATAATTGCAGATATTCCCGGCCTGCCGCACGAGGAAATGTATTATGTAACGATTATCGGTGGAGAATTTATCAGTAATCTGGATTATGTTGTTGGGGAAGAGTATCTCACAAAAGGAGAGGGCGGATATACCGGCATATTTGAAAATGCTGTCAAATTATCTGATAATTTAAAGATTTTACCTAATCCGAATGATGGCAGCTTTCATATATACTTCGAGGATATATATACCGGCTCATCTATTGATTTTGAAATAATCAGCGTATCGGGACAGTTGATGTATAAGGGCACAATTCCTAATCCCGGCACATCAAATTTTATTGATATAAAAAATATCTCAGCAGGAGTATATATTATAAGAACAACAACAGGCAGCAGACAATACCTGAATAAATTAATTATTCGATAGATGCTCAGTTTGATTTCCTTACAAATGCTGAAAATTAGATCTTATTCTTTTTCAATTCCACTGCGGATCCCGGGATTATTTAAAACCAGGTTTTGTTTATCAAGTCAAATAATGTTTTCGTCATTGATATTACAATAAATAATGAAATTCCTCAAATAATTATAACCTTATATCCTGCTATGAAGTATAAAATATTTGTTACCGGATAATAAAGTAGATGGAGCTTATACATACATATCAGATATCTCTGGAAGAGCTAAAGACTGAAAAAATTGATTTTATAATTGCAACTTCAGGATTCCATTCACGCTGTACTTGTCTTTCTGAAAATATAGACCTGGCCAGTACAAAAAAGCACCTTATTACATTTGACGATAATAATTACGTTAAACTCCGCAAAGAAAATGAATCAGTGTTTATTAAACTTGGTTTCCTTCCTGTTATAGAAAAAGCAAGATCAGGAAAAGAAATAGAAAAGCTTCTGGACAAAATATGCAGGAACAATACATCTGAAATTCTGAATATAATAGTTGATTATTCCTGTATGCCAAAAATATGGATAGCAACTATTCTGGATTTTATTTCCAAAAATGAATTGCCTGAACAAAGGATAAATGTTTTCTTTGCATATACTCCAAAGAGATTTCTTCCGAACATAAAAAAGATAGTAGAATTTATAGGGCCCATTATTGAACCAAAAGATTTAATTCAAAATGAAACAAATCTTACATTAATAGCAGGACTGGATAATAATTACGAATCGATTATTAAGCTGATAAAGAATATTAATCCGCAGAAAATCTTTGCATTTGTTCCTGAACCTGCTTTTGATCAGGAATACTCAAAATCAGTATATAAAAAGAATAAACCTTTGTTGGAAAAAATTGGTGATGAAAATATAATAAAATACCCTGCGAATAACCAGGAAGAGATTAATTCCAAACTTACTTCATTATGCCTGGATCTCAGGTTGAATTCACGGGTAATTATAGTACCTCTTGGCCCAAAAACCTTTGCTTTAACCTCACTTTTACTGTCACTAAGGTATCCTGACATTAAACTTTGGGATATTACATCAAAAATATATAAATATAATCCTAAAGGAGGCATAGCATCAGGAGAACCAGTTATATTAAAAACCGCCTTTTGTAATGATAATGAGGATGAATAATATTAATACCTGACTCTATTAAAAGCTTCATTTCATTAAATCCTGCCAGATAAATATTCTTAAGAGTCATTTTCAAATTCCGATTGAAATAAACAGGAAAACATTTTAGTGGAATAAATGTTATTATAGTATTGATTAACTTTATATTATTATTTATTAGAAATATGGAATTTTAATCCGATTACCTTTTATTTTTACTTAGTTTTGAGAAATATTAAATTTATAAAACATGGCTAAATATGAAATAATAATGCCAAAGATGGGTGAGAGTGTTCAGGAGGCCACAATTATAAGGTGGCTAAAAAAGGAGGGTGAAAAAATTGAGGAAGATGATGTATTACTTGAAATTGCCACTGATAAGGTAGATACTGAGATACCGTGCCCTGTTGCCGGCATCCTGAGCAAAGTATTATATAAAGAAAATGATGTGGTTCCGGTAGGCGAAGTGATTGCCATTATTGATATGGAAGGCACAGCTAAAAGCAAATCCGAGCCGGCAGAAAAGGCCCCGGAAAAGGCTACGGAAAAGATCGAAGCCGCAAAGGCCGATAAGGAAAGTACTGCTTTATCACAGGAACCGGCAACAAAGGAAATAAAAAAATCAGACAGATTTTATTCGCCCCTGGTCAGGAGTATTGCACAAAAAGAAAATATATCTGTTGAAGAATTGGATTCTTTAACAGGAAGCGGAAAGAACAACAGGGTTAACAAGAAGGATATTCTGAAATATGTAGAAAGCAAAAGAGCTTCTCATATACCGGCTGGGGTTAGTGAACCTGACAGGGAAGTTAAAACGGGTATATCTGTTACTGCAGGCCCCGGTGATGAAGTCATACAAATGGACAGGATTAGAAAGTTAACTGCCGAACATATGGTCTTATCAAAAAGAATCTCTCCCCATGTGGCCAGCTTTATTGAAGCAGATGTAACAAATATGGTAATATGGAGAAACAAAGTAAAAGAAGAATTCTATGCCAAAGAAAAACATAAGCTCACATATACACCTGTTTTCATTGATATCACAGCAAAAGCACTAAAGAAATTCCCCAGAATAAATGCTTCGGTTGACGGTGATAAAATCATATTAAGAAAAAATATTAATATAGGAATTGCTGTGGCTTTACCTTCAGGTAACTTAATTGTACCTGTAATAAAAAATGCTGAACAAAAAAGTCTGATCGGACTTACTGTTGAGCTTGCCAGGCTTGCCGATGCGGCAAGAAAAGGCAAGCTCCTTCCTGATGAAATACAGGGAGGAACATTCACAATTTCAAATTTCGGAACATTTAAAAACTTAACAGGTACACCCATAATATATCAGCCTCAGGTGGCAATACTTGGAATCGGGACAATCGAAAAAAAACCTGCGGTTCTGGAAACTCCAACTGGCGATGTAATAGCCATTCGACATAAAATAATTTTGTCTATATCTTATGATCACCGGATTGTTGATGGTGCTCTGGCCGGTGAGTTTATACTTGAGATTAAGAATCTCATGGAACAATTTGATATAAATACTGTTATATAAACCAGCTATGATTTAAAATGTATTCTAAAATGGAAATTCCAAAGAAATATAATATTAAAACTACAAAAAAGGAAACACTTGCACTATGGTATAAATTACTGGTAAGAGGCCGGGCATGGGATGACAGGGCCCCAAATTATTTAAAGCAGGCTTTAGGCTGGTCATATCATGCTCCTGCTGCAGGACATGAAGGTATTCAGCTGGCAATCGGACAGGTATTCGACAGGAAAACCGACCATCTCTTCCCTTACTATCGTGATTTGGTTACATGCGTTTCTGCCGGCCTAAGCTCTGAAGAAATAATCTATAATGGTCTAGCAAAAGATGCTGATATTTCAAGTGGAGGCAGGCATATGTCGAATCACTTTGCAAAACCTGAGTGGAATATTTATAACGTCTCATCAAATGTTGCTAATCAAACCCTTCACGCTGTTGGTGTAGCAAGAGCCATGAAAAAATACAATCATAAAGGTGTGGCTATAAGCTCACAGGGAGAATCATCCTGTTCTGAAGGATACGTTTATGAGGCGATAAATGGTGCATCAAGAGAAGAGTTACCTGTCATTTTCGTTATCCAGGATAACGGATACGGAATTTCTGTTCCCAAAGCAGACCAGACGGCAAATCGTAAGGTAGCTAATAACTTTAGCGGATTAAAAAATTTAAGAATTATTCATTGTAACGGCAAAGATGTGTTTGATTCAATGAATGCAATGAGCGAGGCAAAAGAATGGGCTCTAAAAAATACAAAGCCTGTTATTGTTCAGGCAAATTGTATAAGGATACATTCACATTCAAATTCTGACAAACACGAACTATACAGGGACGATTATGAACTTAATTATGTGAGGGAATATGATCCGGTGGCTAAGTTCAGACGTATGTTACTTCGCTATAACCGGTTTAAAGAAGATGAACTGGTAAAAATTGAAGAAGAAATTAAAGCCGAAATTAAGGAAGCTCACAAGAAAGGGATACAGGCTCCTGACCCTAAACCCGAATCTATTTTCGACTTTGTTTATCCTGAACCCTATAAGGCTGAAAAATATCCTGAGGGCATTCATAATTTCGAAGGGCCCAAAAAAAAGCTTGTTGAAGCTTTAAACGAGACATTCAAAGATGAATTCAGGAGAAATCCGGACACATATTTATGGGGACAGGATGTTGCATATAAAGAGAAAGGAGGGGTTTTTAATGTTACAAAGGGAATGCAAAAGGAGTTCGGCAAAGAAAGAATATTTAATGCTCCTATTGCCGAAGACTTTATAGTAGGTACTGCAAATGGCATGTCAAGGTTTGATCCTAAAATCCGTATAGTTATTGAGGGAGCTGAGTTTGCGGATTACTTTTGGCCTGCTATGGAACAATTTGTCGAAATGTCACATGACTACTGGCGTTCCAGAGGAAAACTAGTCTCTAATGTTACAATAAGACTTGCATCCGGAGGTTATATTGGTGGAGGATTGTATCATTCGCAAAACATTGAAGGTGCTTTAACAACCCTTCCGGGAATCAGGATCGTCTACCCTTCATTTGCCGATGATGCTGCGGGACTCCTCAGAACGAGCATACGTTCAGAGGGACCAACACTCTTCCTTGAACCAAAAGCTTTATATAACTCTCCCATAGCTGCAACACCAATTCCTGATGATTTTGAGGTACCATTTGGAAAAGGCAGAATAAGAAGGGAAGGGACAGATATGTCTGTTTTGACATATGGCAATACTACACACATGTGTTTAAAAGTTGCGGACAGGATGGCAAAAGAAAATAATGCAAGTATTGAAGTAATTGACCTGCGTTCATTAATTCCGCTTGATAAGGAAATGATTCTGAATTCAATAAAAAAAACAGGGAAAGTACTTATTGTACATGAAGATAAAGTTTTTTCAGGATTTGGAGCTGAGCTGGCTGCTATAATCACTGAAACAGGATTTGAATATCTTGACGGACCAGTAAAAAGGGTAGGATCTACCTTTACTCCGGTAGGATTTAACAGAATCCTGGAAAAAGCTATTCTTCCTGATGAGGAAAAAATATATAAGACTGCTGTTGAATTATTGGAATATTAA
>CAZFQS010000004.1:176751-189600 GCA_964521285.1 uncultured Bacteroidales bacterium
ATTAAAAATTTTAAACGTATGAAAAAAACAGCCTTAGTTTATAGTTTTAATACTAATAGAACAGCTATAGCAGCAAAATTGATACAGGAGGCATTTGGTAAGGAAAATATTGATATGGTTAATGCTGAAGATATTGATGAAAAAAAGTTTTTATCATATGATTTCCTTATTCTCGGAGTACCTACATGGTTTGATGGCGAATTACCCAATTACTGGGATGAATTCGTTCCGGCACTGGAAGATCTATATTTGAAAAATAAAACCATAGCTATATTCGGCAATGGGGATCAGAAAGGTTATCCCGAGAATTTTGTTGATGGCATAGGAATAATGGCCGGGATTCTTGAGAAATGCAAAGCAAAAATTGTCGGATATACATCAGTTGAAGGATATGAATTTGAAAACTCAAGGGCACAAAGAGGAAATAAACTTGTTGGACTTGCCCTGGACTTTGAAAACCAGCGAAAACTAAATAAGGAACGGATAGCTAAATGGGTTGAACAATTAAAAAAGGAATTTAAATAAACCCAGCCTGAACTGTATATACCTTTCAGGCTGGTCAAAAAAATTACACAGTATAAGTACTTGAAGAAGTATCTCCTCCCCTGCCTGTCCAGTTTGTATGAAAGAATTCGCCTCTGGGTTTATCTACTCTTTCATAAGTATGAGCTCCAAAGTAATCACGTTGTGCCTGTAAAAGATTTGCAGGCAGTCTTTCCGAGCGGTATCCGTCAAAATATGCAAGAGCTGCTGCCAAAGCAGGAACAGGTATTCCATTAAGGGCTGCAGTTGATATAACCTTTCTCCAGCTATTCTGGGCTGAAATTACAATATTTTTAAAATAAGGATCCAGAAGCAGATTTTCAAGGCTCGGATTTTTATCAAATGCCTCTTTAATCTTTCCTAAAAACACTGAACGGATAATACATCCGCCCCTCCACATCAGGGCTATACCACCGTAATTAAGATTCCATCCGTATTCTTTGGCAGCAGTTCTCATTAAAAGGTAACCCTGTGCATATGATACTATTTTTGATGCGTACAGTGCATACTTAATATCCTCAATAAATGCTTTCTTATCACCTGTAAAATTTTTCTGTGTTCCTTTGAGCTCCCTTGATGCTTTAACCCTTTCTTCTTTTTGTGCAGAAAGGCATCGCGCAAAAACAGCTTCACCTATTAATGTAAGGGGCACACCATGTTCAAGCGCTGCTATCCCGGTCCATTTGCCCGTACCTTTTTGGCCTGCAGTATCAAGTATGTTTTCAACAAGAGGTGTTCCGTCATCATCTTTAAATGCCAGAATATCACGGGTAATTTCAATAAGATAACTATCTAACTCACCCTTGTTCCACTCTTTAAACACTTCGTGCATCTCATCTGAAGTCATGCCAAGCAGCTCCTTCATAATATAGTATGCTTCACAGATTAGTTGCATATCCCCATATTCAATACCATTATGTACCATTTTAACAAAATGGCCGGCACCCTTTTCACCAACCCAGTCACAACAAGGCGAACCGTCATCCATTTTGGCAGCTATATCCTGAAATATGGGTTTTACTTCCTGCCATGCATCTTTTGATCCTCCGGGCATAATTGAAGGCCCTCTAAGAGCACCCTCCTCACCCCCTGAAACACCTGTGCCAATATAAAGCAGACCTTTACTTTCGACATATTCAGTCCTTCTGTTTGTATCCGGGAAATGGGTATTACCTCCGTCAATAATTATATCTCCCTTTTCCATATGGGGAATAAGCTTATCAATAAAATCATCAACAGCTTTCCCGGCCTTAACCAGAAGCATTACTTTTCTGGGTTTCTTAATAGATTTGATGAACTCTTCAATTGAATGTGTGCCAATAATGTTCTTGTCTTTAGCCCTGCCATTAATAAATACATCTACTTTTTCAACAGTACGGTTAAAAACTGCAACAGTGTAACCCTTACTTTCCATATTTAATACAAGGTTTTCTCCCATTACAGCCAGTCCGATTAATCCAATATCTGCCAATTGTTTCATTTTTATATATTTAAGTTAACACTAATTATTATTATGACTTTTTTATATTAATATACCTAATGTGTGCTAATTATAAAAAATAATTTCAAAAAGAATATTAGCTTTTAAAACTATATTATAACACTCTAAATCCCATTCTGCGCAAAATCCTTTCAGCATCCCGATCTTTACGGTCCAGTTTAACCGAATATGAATTAAATTCCCTCCTTAAAGGGTAATCTGCTCTTTGTTTTTCAAATGTCTCCGGTGATTTCCGTAATCTCATAACATCTTCCGGGATATTATATGTATTAATAATAGCTTCAGCAATAATATTTTCACCTGAAGCAGATCTGTTATAAATATTAATCATTGTATTATCAGGTACCGGAACACTGGCAGGACTCCAGTTATCGATACCAAGATTAAAATATTTGCTTAAAGCCTGAACACTCATAGAAGTTCCATTAGCTTTTCCGTCAGCAGAATAGCCTGCAATATGAGGTGTACCAATATCAACCAGGTTAAGTAAATCAACATCAATCTCAGGCTCCCTCTCCCAGACATCAATAATTGCGCCGGCAACTTTCCCTGACCTTAATACTTCTTTTAAAGCTTCAGTATCAGCTACTTCACCCCTTGATGTATTAATTATAAAAGTTCCCGGATTGACCTTTTCCAACAGGTTTTCATCAATCATATGATATGTTTTATCTTCTCCGGTCATGTTTAAAGGCACATGGAATGTAATAATATCGCAATCCCGCAGTATTCCTTCAAGAGATATGAATCCGCAAAGTCCTTCATTCCTTACTCTGGGCGGATCATTCAATAGCACGGTCATACCAAAATATTCTGCCAGTTTCACTATTTTAGTTCCTACATGTCCGACACCAACAATACCTATTGTCCTTTCTTTCAGTGAAAAGTTATATTTTCTGGATATATTAATTAAAGCTGCAGCCACATACTGCTGTACTGAAGAAGAATTGCAGCCCGGAGCATTAGTCCATATAATTTTATTTTTTTCACAATAATCGGTATCAATGTGGTCAAATCCAATTGTAGCAGAACTGATAAATTTTACAGTTGATCCGTGCAGTAAATCCCTGTTACATTTTGTACGTGTACGAATAATTAAGGCATCGGCATTTTTAACCACCATATTTGTTATATTATTCCCGGGGTAATATTCAATTTCAGCATATGGCTCAAAAACACCTTTTAAAAACGGGATATCCTGATCTGCTATGATCTTTATTCTTTCCACGGGGATGTTAATCATATTTTATTCAATATCATATCCATAACTCTGTTTGTTCTTGCTCCGCTTATTCCGTCACTGGGGGATTTCCCTGTACCCTGTAATTCTTCAACTACGTTCTTTATCAAATAAAACTGGATATTATCCGGATTTGCGGGATTATATTTTGTTATAACACCCTTGACTATCAATACAATTGGTTTAAAGGCGAAAGTAGAAAAAATTATTTTCCCTTTTGAACCCAGAATTTCTATCGTATCGGCTTTATAAATATTGTCTGCAACAAAACACCAGGAGCCTGTTGCTATAATATTTGACTCAAATTCAAGACTTGCAGTAACTGTATCTTCAGCTTTATATAATCCTCCCTTGTTAGTGAACTTTCCGCAGGCATTTTTAACCGGACCGAAAAAATAATCCAGGATATCTAATTGATGACATGCCATATCATAGAAATAACCGCCTCCGGAAATCTCGGGGATGACTCTCCAGGGGGGATTCTGCGAATTTAAGTCTTCTTCTCTCGGGGGACTCCAGAATTTTATATCAATAAAATAAATATCACCGATTACCTCCCTGTCAATAAGTTCTTTCACCTTTAAGAAATAGGGAAGTGATCTGCGATAATACGCAACAAATAAAGATGCTTTATTCTTTGAGACTGCTTCATTCATCTTCTCACATTCCTGATAGTTGTGGGCCATCGGTTTTTCAACATATACAGGTTTACCTGCATTAATTGCCCTTATAGCATATTCGGAATGGAATTTGGGAGGTGTTGCAACATACACAGCATTAACTTCAGAATCATTGATAAGCTTCTCAGCTTTATCATACCATTTCGGAATATTATGCCTTTTTGCATAATCTTCGGCTTTTAAAGCAGTTCTGCTCGCAACGGCAAAGACTTTTGATCCTTCAACCTTATTAAAGGCAGGGCCGCTTTTTAATTCAGTAACATCACCACAACCAATAAATCCCCAGTTAATTTCTTTCATTACAGGCTTTTATTAATTATTATCATAAAACCTTCCTTTAAATGCCCACAAACCTAATGCCGGATTTGAAATATAAAATATTTCCTCTCCATGGACAAAATTATAACCATCACTTAACTTCCTGATATCATATTTTTTCATCATGATTTCCAGATCAGCAAACTGAAAATTCACACTTTCAATTTCTTCCTTATATAAATATCTTGTACAATAGGTAATCTTAAATCGGTTTTCAGATGAGCCATGAATAAGATGAGCAGCAGCGCTAAGGTTATTTTCCAGTTCTTTATTCTGCTTAACAAGCTTTAGTATTTTTGGTGTATTCACATAACCAAATTTACGTATAAGCCTGTCAATCTCTTTATCTTCTCCAAACTCTCTCAGTCCGGGTGCCAGGATAATCAGTTCCCCGTCATCAGCCATTGCCATCCTTGTGCGGTAAATGCTCTTATTCCCAAGCCATGTGCTTTTAAATTCCTGCGGATCAAGATATACAACAGCTTTTTTTATAGGTTTATCAAGTATCTGGATATTTAATTTTACAGAAAGATCAGCAGCCTTAGTGAAACATTCAATATCATCACCAATATATAAACCCCTAACCTTTAATTTATTATCCTCACCCCTGGCAATCACGGTAAGAACATATACAATTTGTAAATCTTTGGCAAATTCATCTGCTGCATAATTAAGGACCTGTCTTACCGGGTTATCAGCTCTTCCCATCAATCTCTCCATGCCATATACAGCCCCAAGGTAATGGCTTTTGTTTAAGCCTTCTGCACCACCTGTACCAATTAATATATTTTTATTGTAGTTTGCCATTCCTGTTACTTCATGGGGGACAACCTGTCCAACAGATAAAATTAAATCGAATTTACCCTGTACGATCAATTTATTGACCTTTGCGGGCCATGAAAAATCAAGTTTATTTTCCGACATCTCTCTTATAAAACCTGATGGCACCTCTCCAATCTGCACCACATCATCCCTCCAGTTATGTACCCTGAATAAATACCCGGGAATATCTCCAAACATGTATTGAATTTCATCCTTTGTCATAGGCATATGGGTACCAAGCGCAGGCAGGATATCCGTAAGACTGGTTTTATAGTATTCCCATGTAAGCCTGGTTAAGTCACCTGCTTTTGAATGTAATCTTGTAAAATCGGGTGGAATCACAAGGACTTTTTTCCTTGGGCCCAGTTTTTCAAATGATTTATACAGGCCTTCTCTAAGATCTTCTGAATCTAACTCTGTTGATACTGAACCTTTTGAATAATACAACATATTTACTACAGTTTTTTATTAATTTTTAATTAAAACATATAAAAAATTCATATATGCTCCCAGGGCGCTTCTTCAGGCATGAATGCCTCAAATTCCTCAATTAATTTTTGCTCATATTCACCTTCATAAGAGCCGGTAAAAAACTTATCCAGGGCTTCATTGCATAACCTTTCCCATGAAGCCTCCTCGTGTCCCGGATTAACAGGATAAAACAGTACCCCGTTTATCCTTGCTGCTTCCAGATCTCTGGGGGCATCGCCAATCATCAGTATTTTATTATCGGGATATTTACCTTTTGCCGCAAACTTAATATGTTCTGCTTTGGTTCCATATTCCTGTCCGGCTATAGCCCTTGCATAATTATCAATATTGTTCTCTTTCCATTCCCTGGTCAGAGCTTCCATGGGAGTCTGGGATACAACTATTATATCAGCTTTTTTTACTATTTTATCCAGGCAATCCTTAACAAAAGGGAAGGGAGGCATACCATAAACCATTTCAGCTATATCGGAATTTACCTTCACCGACCATTTCAGTGCCAGATCTATTACCGGGTTTTTTACCTTTTTAGCATATTCTTCAAGTATCGGATTTGCCAGTTTTGTTTCCTTATTAATCCATTCCTTTAATGGCCCGATATCGGGTATTTTCTGATTTCTTGCAATTACGTCTTTTCTTTTTGCCAGCAATTCGAAAAATTTAACCAGGGCAATAAAACGATTATATCCCCTGTGTTTTGAGTAGAGATTTACAAATTCCCATGTCTCCCTGGCATACTTTGAAACAGTTTGCAGCTCAAAATATTTTATCATATTGGGACAAAAACATTCCTTTTGTTTAATTTCCATAGTGTCAAAAGCGCAACCGTCGGAATCTATGCCAACAAAGAATTCACGCATAGGTTTAAGTTCTGCCAATTCATCCTGTGGATTCTTTCCCATAATATAGAGGTTGTTTGTCAATTCAAGTTTCTACCCTTTTTACTTTCAAATATCATTACACTCCTCCAAAAGCGCTAAAGCCACCATCCACAGGAATTATTATGCCTGTTACGAATTTTGATATATCAGACAGCAGGAACAGGACTGCTCCTGTTATTTCCTCCACTTCTCCATACCTTCCCATTGGTGTATTGGCAATAATTTTTTTACCACGCTCAGTAGGTTTGCCTGTTTTCTCATCAGTCAATAAGAACCGGTTCTGATTTGTCAGGAAAAATCCCGGGGCAACAGCATTAACACGTATTCCTGTCTTTGCCAGATGCACTGCCAGCCATTCGGTAAAATTATTAATGGCTGCCTTTGCAGCCGAATATGCCACTACTTTAGTCAGAGGTTTAATAGAAGCCATTGAGGAAATATTTATAATTACCCCTTTACCATTTTCAATCATATCCCTGGTGAATATCATTGACGGTAATAAAGTCCCTTTGAAGTTCAGATCAAATACCCATTCAAATCCATCCAGCTTAAGTCCGTAAAAGGTTTTTTCCAGATCATTCAGATTTTCCTTCTTAATTTCCTCAACCTGTGCGGTAGCCTTGGGAGAATTGCCTCCTGCCCCATTGATAAGCATATCTATCCTGCCTAATTCATTATTTATGGCAACTTGCGCATTTTCCAGTGACTTAGTATCCAAAACATTGGCAGCAAATGCCCTTGACAATGTGCCGGTTTCTTTTTCAATTTCTTCAGCTACTTTATGAGCCATTTCTTCATTTATATCCAAAATGGCAGTTTTTACACCTGCATAACCCAGACCCTTTGCCAGGGCAGAACATATTATACCAGCACCGCCGGTAACGACGCATACTTTATTTTTTAAATCATTAAAAGAATTTTTTTCCATGGCTAATATTTTAGTGTTTAATATAAAATTTATAATTCTCTTTAGTAATAATGTCAATAGGTAAATGTTGTTCCTTTTTTACCCGCTTATTCAGAACGAAATGATTAAAAAGTGTCATAACCCCGCCATATCCCTGTTCTACAGGTCTCTGACTAATGAGAAAATCAATAATATTTTTCTCAACGTATTTAATGTTTTCTTCGGTCAAATCATATCCTATCAATGTTAAAGCCTGCAATCTGTTTTCCTCAATGAATCTTGCTATCTTATAGACCTTGGAGTTCGTTACAAATACTCCCTTAATTCCGGATGACCGGGAGAAAATTTCATGAAGTGAATTATCAATAGAATTTTTGTCCATGTCCTTTATATAATGAACAAGTATATCAATCTTCTGTTTTGTTTTTTCCTTAAAAAATGATTCAAATCCTGTTTGTCTGTTCAGAATATGTTTATGGTTATCTAAAGCTTTTGAAATGTTTATTATTAACAGATTGGAGCCATTTTCAACACTGTAACTCATTAATCTGGCTGCAAGATATCCGCTTTGCTTTGAATCCTGTCCTATAAAGCTCAGCTTATGATTATCGTGGAAATTTGAATTAATAAATACATAAGGTATTTTTCTGTTATTACAGTTTTCAATAAGTCTGACTGTCTCCTCATGGTAAAACGGAGCAATTAATACTGCATCAGGTTCATGTTGTATTATTTTTTCTGTTTGCTTTTTGAAAGAAGACCTGTTAAATTGATCAAACAGATATTTTTCTCCGACAATACCGTAATGGCCAACCTCCTTTAATGCTTTATTTACTCCAATAAGAGGTTTACTCCAGAATGAACTGTCAGGATTTTCTTTAGGAAACAGAATCGCAAAACGGAATATTTTCTTTGATGCTAATGTCCGCGCCAGGATGTCAGGCACATAATGAAACTCCTTGATTATTCCAATGACTTTGTTCCTTGTAATATCAGATACTTCACCCCTGTTATGAATAACCCTGTCGATTGTTCCGACAGAAACGCCAGCCATTTCTGCAATATCTACAATCCTTATTTTACTTGATTTCCGGTTGATAATGTTTGTAATTACAGGTTAAAATAAATGGAGCAATATTATATTCGTGCACGTACACGAAGTAATAATAAACAAAAATATAAAATTATTACTTAATCAAAAGAAAAACCGTTTTATTTTCGTGTGCGTACATATAAATAAACGGCCATCCCTAAACTTATATGATCTTATTAAATTTGTTTATCACCATAATATTTTATTTTTACATTTCTTTTTAAGTATAAAAACCTAAACTATCTTCTAAAATGAAACAATTTATTGATGAAAATTTTCTTCTGCAAACAAAGATTTCTGAAACATTATATCATGAGTATGCAGCTAAGATGCCGATAATCGACTATCACTGCCATCTTAATCCCAAAGACGTGGCAGAGGATAAGAAGTTTGACAACCTTACACAAGTCTGGTTATACGGGGACCATTACAAGTGGAGGGCAATGAGGACAAATGGGGTGGAAGAAAAATATTGTACCGGTGATGCCAGTGATTATGAAAAATTCATGAAATGGGCTGAGACAGTACCATATACATTAAGAAATCCTCTTTACCACTGGACACATCTTGAGCTTAAAACTGCATTTGGAATTAATAAGATTCTTAATCCGGAAACAGCCAAAGAAATATATGATGAGGCTTCAGTCAGGTTAAAGAAGGACGAGTATTCAACCCGTAATATAATGCGGAAGTTCAATGTGAAGCTGGTTTGCACGACCGATGATCCTGTTGATACGCTTAAACATCATAAAAGAATAAGGAAAGATGATTTCGAAATAAAAGTCATTCCCACATGGAGACCCGATAAAGCAATAGCTGTTGAAAATCCTGTTACATATAATGAATATCTGAATAAATTATCAGAAGTCACAGATAAGGAAATAATCAGATTAACGGATTTGATAAGCGTACTGGAAAAGCGGCACAAATTTTTTCATAAACAGGGATGCAGACTTTCGGATCACGGTCTTGAAACTCCGTATTCTGAAGAATATACAGATTCTGAGATAAAATCTATTTTTAACAAGGTACGTGGAGGAAATTCACTTAGCCAGCTGGAAATATTAAAATTCAAATCAGCCCTGCTATATGATTTGGCACTAATGGATTTCGAAAAAGGGTGGACACAACAATTTCATATCGGTGCGTTAAGAAATAATAATACAAGACTTTTTAATTTGCTTGGCCCTGATACAGGATTTGATTCAATTGGAGATTTTAAAATTGCAATTCCTCTGGCAAAATTTTTAGACAATCTTGATAAAAAAAACAAACTAGCCAAAACCATTATTTACAATCTTAACCCGGGAGATAATGAACTAATAGCAACTATGATTGGTAATTTTCAGGATGGATCAATTCCCGGAAAGCTGCAGTTTGGTTCGGGCTGGTGGTTTCTTGATCAAAAAGATGGGATGGAAAGGCAAATGAATGCATTATCTAACCTTGGGCTCTTAAGCCGCTTTGTAGGGATGCTGACTGATTCAAGGAGTTTCCTCTCCTACCCGCGCCATGAATATTTCAGGAGAATACTCTGTAATTTAATTGGCAGCGATGTTGAAAACGGTTTAATTCCTGATGACATGGATTTACTCGGCAAAATGGTCGAGGATATTTGTTATAATAATGCGAAGAACTATTTTAAGTTCGATATTTAATAGGGATAGCATACTTATTAATAATTCAATAAGATTTTGTAATTTTATTGATAAATGTATAAGCAAGAAAATGGAAATAAAATTTCTAATGTAAGCTAAACTTAATTATACCTGATGTACAGCACTTACTGCAAAATACTGGGTGTGCATCCCAATTCGAGCATGGAGGATGTAAAACGTGCATACAGGCAGAGAGCCAAGGTATTACATCCAGACATAAATTCCTCACCTGATGCACATTCAGAATTTATTAAGACAAAGCAGGCTTTTGAATTTATTCAGAGATACAGGACATGCCAGGCATTATACCGCAGAAGGACCAGTTACTACAGGGAAAGAACAAGACCACATTATACAAGCTACTACAGATATGAAGATATAAGATACAGGGCTTCAAAATACAGAGCAAGGAAAATGCACCATAGTGAAAAAACTGATTTAGATTTTAAAACAACATTGTTCGGGAAAATTGTATTTATCGTTTTTCATCTTATGTTTCTTTTTGTAGGTTTCTATACATTGCTTTATCCGTTAATACATACCATCAAGTATGGTGTCGACCAGGAAAAAACACTTTTAGGAACAATTATTACCATTGCATGTGCAATGATGTTCGGATCGATTATGATATTCATGATTACAATGTCCGGGTTAAGTTTTAATTCCAAACATTAGGACACTTTTGGATTAGAGGTTTTGAGTCAAAGTAATTTCAATTTATTGGCAATTTTAATTCAGACTGTAAATATATAATTTAATTACTTCGAAATCATGAAGAAATTCTTACTTTTTTTTATAGCTATTATCGTTATATCAAATATTACAGGCCAGGATGCCACAATCTATAAATTACCTGATGGATTGGCTCCTGTTATTGATGGCTATGTTGACAATTTATGGAATATGTTTGAAGAATTTAACATTGACAAACCATTTATGGAAGAAGGACCTACACTTGATACAGCGACCTGGAAGGCTGTATGGGATGATACTGGAATCTTCATAATTGTAAGCGTAGAAGAAGATAATTTTTGTCCGGCATGGTGTGAGCCGGAGATGCCTGGCTGGCAGTCCGATAAAATTGAAGTTTATCTTGATGTTAATGAAACATTAAAAGACGGGACGGGGCCATTGTCAGCACCAAACGGCCATTATCAATGTGCGCCAGAATTTACAGAAGGTAAAAACCAGTATTATTATAGTGGTAATATTTGGCCAATACCGGAAGGTAGCTATGCTTACAAAATTGACGAACCTAATTACGTTTTTGAATATGCTATCCCATGGAGTTCCTTAACTGATAAGAATGAAATTGCATTCGACCCGGATATAGGAAGGCCGATTGGCTTTGATGTATGTGTAGTTGACCGTGATGAAGGTGATTATTACAGAAAGAGGGCCGTATGGATGAATGACGGAAAAGGAGCAGCTTCAGCTGATTCCTGGGATAATATGGATGATTGCGGCGTACTGGCATTTGATGTACTGCATTATAATGATACTGTTGTATGCGATATAGGAACATCAGCTTATATATCATTTGATGTCCCCATTGATTCAGTAACCGATTACTGGTGGAATCCGGATGGAGGATTAATAATTGATTCGACAGCAAATTACGCCAGGATAGAATGGTATACTCCGGGTGAAAAAAACATAAGGCTTTTTATCACTAAAACTCTGGGCGACAAGGATACTTTTGAAATCAAATTAACAGTGTATCCGGGGTTTTCAGTTTCACTAGGGCAAGATTTTACAATTTGTAAAAATACCGGTTTTACAGTTATTCCAACCACATTAAACGGAATAAGGCCATTTGATTATTTCTGGAATTCCCAGTCCGGTGATTCGGTTTATACTGGTAGTATTACCGAAAGCAGTTACTTGGGTTTAAAAATAGAAGATGATGTCGGTTGCATAGCTACAGATAATATTTTTATTAATATACCCCAAAGCTGCTTCCCCGAACAGATTTGTATGGTAACAGTAGATGCAGCAACAGGTAAGAATAAAATCATATGGCAAAAGTCCGGTAACGTTATGATAAAAGAATATAAGGTCCTTAAAGAATCAACTGTTGCAGGGCAATATTTAGAGATAGGCACTGTATCTTTTAACAATGAAAGTGTATTTATTGACTATGACTCTGACCCGACAAAGCACTCTGACAGGTACAGATTAGCGACTATTGACAGTTGTGCAAATACACCCGGACAGAGCAGTGACCACCAGACCATTCATCTTATGATAAGCAGGGGACTACCAGGTACATATAACCTTTCATGGTCAGCTTACACAGGTTTTGATTACAATACATACTATATATTCAAAGGCAGGTCAACGGATAATCTGGAACTGATAGATTCTCTTGCCAAAACAAAGACACAATATACGGATACTGCCAGCGGAATTGCTTTTTACCAGATTGCAATTCGCCGGGATCAACCCTGTGACATATCGGTATTAAAATCAACAGGCGACTTATACTGTGAAGCAACTTCAAATATTGTAAACACTGTTGCAACTAACATTAACAATAATGAAAATTCAGAAACATACTTCGAGCTGTTTCCAAATCCTGTTATTGACGAATTAGTCATAGTGTATTCATTATCTAAACCTTCTGATGTTAACATTGAAATTTACAATCTCCTTGGTATGAAAATTCATGAATTTCACAGATACCATAATAATTCGGGAATTTTCAGATATATTGT
>CAZFQS010000004.1:189700-201364 GCA_964521285.1 uncultured Bacteroidales bacterium
AGCTCTGTTAACAAAGAATGCTTCTTTGTTTGCCTCTTTTCAAAAAAGTGACCGATTTAAAATTTCTCTGGCAGAATGGTCACTGAATAAAGCTTTGTTTAGTGGCGAAATAAGTAACCTTGATTTTCCTGTTTTTGCTAAAGATGAATTTGGAATTGATGCTGTGGAATATGTAAGCACTTTTTTCAAAGGTACGGGTAACCCATATATAAATGAATTAGTGCAGCTAACAAATGATAACGGAATAACAAATGTACTGATCATGATTGACGGCGAAGGTAACCTTGGAGATTTATATAAACCAAGACGTATTCAGGCTGTTGAAAGGCATTACAAATGGATTAATACTGCAAAAATACTTGGATGCCATTCTATAAGAGTTAATGCAAGAGGGGAAGGCACGGATAAACAAGTTTCTGTTGCAGCTATTGACGGACTAAAGCGGCTTACGGAATACGGAGAAAAAGCAGGTATAAATGTAATTGTCGAGAACCATGGGGGATATTCATCAGATGGAAAATGGCTGTCTAACGTAATCTCCTGTGTTAACAATCCCTTTTGCGGCACTTTACCGGATTTAGGAAACTTTTGTCTGAAAAGTGAAATTGTTGAAGGTAATTGGAAATGTATTGATGAGTATGATAAGTATACAGGAATGCAGGAAATAATGCCTTTTGCAAAGGGTGTTAGTGCCAAATCTCATAATTTTAATGAAAACGGTAATGAGACTGATATTGATTATAAAAGGATGATGCAAATAGTTAAGGAATCAGGTTATGAAGGTTACATTGGTATTGAATATGAAGGAGATAATTTATCTGAAAGAGATGGAATTATTGCTACCCGGAAACTTCTGGAAAGAATATTTGCTGAACTTGATGTGTAGAAATGCTTAAATTAGTTTTAATAATACTGGGCACCATTTCACTTTTTTTGGGCATACTTGGTATTTTCATTCCGGGCCTCCCTACCACGCCGTTTATCCTTCTTACTGCAGGATTATATGCCAGAAGTTCGGAAAAATTATATCGCCAGTTGCTCATTAACAAATATTTAGGTCCTTTTATTTCTGATTTTAGAAAAAACAAAGGACTGAATATTCAAACTAAAATATATTCCATCATTCTTATGTGGACAATGATATTTGTTTCTGCTTATTTCTTTATGAATACACTGATGCCAAGGATTATTTTAGTTACTGCAGGTATTGTTGGTACTGTAGTAATGGGATTTTTAATCCCTACTATTAAAAATAAACATTAGTAATTTCAATTAGTTGACTATTAAACAATATATTATGAAAGACAAAAAGAAAAAACTTTCAACAGCATCCGGCAAACCATACCATGAGAATGAAAATAGTATGACTGTCGGTCCGAGAGGGCCTGTCCTTCTGCAAGATTATATTCTGCATGAAAAAATGGCTCATTTTAACCGTGAACGAATCCCCGAACGTGTTGTACATGCAAAAGGCACCGGTGCTTTTGGTAAATTTACTGTAACCCATGACATTACAAAATATACCCGTGCCAGATTATTTCAGAAAGTAGGTAACGAATGTCGTGTTTTTGTACGGTTCTCAACAGTAGGAGGAGAAAAAGGCAGTGCCGATACAGAGCGTGATCCACGGGGCTTTGCTATTAAGTTTTATACTGAAGATGGAAACTGGGACCTGGTGGGAAATAATACCCCTGTATTTTTTATTAAGGATCCGAAAAAATTTAGTGATTTTATACATACACAAAAGCGGGACCCTAAAACCAATCTGAAAAGTCCGACTATGATGTGGGATTTCTGGAGTTTAAATCCCGAAAGTCTGCACCAGGTAATGATACTTTTCAGCGACAGGGGAACACCATATAGCTACAGGCATACAAACGGATATGGAAGCCATACTTTCTCACTTATCAACAGTAAAAATGAACGATACTGGGTTAAATTCCATGTTAAAACCCAGCAGGGTATTAAAAATTTTACAGGTCCTGATGCTGAAGTCATGAAAGGGAAAGATCCTGACTGGGCACAGCGTGACCTGGTTAAAGCTATTGAAAAGGGTAACTTCCCTAAATGGACGATGAAAATACAGATCATGACAGAAGAACAGGCCAAAACTTTTAAATGGAATCCTTTTGATCTTACCAAGGTGTGGCCCCATAGAGATTACCCCCTGATGGATGCTGGAGTTATGGAATTAAATGAAATCCCCTCCAACTATTTCCGGGATGTTGAACAATCGGCTTTTGCTCCGGCTCATGTAGCAGATGGTATTGGCTATTCTTATGATAAAATGCTGCAGGGCCGGCTATTATCCTATCCTGATGCACACCGGTACAGACTGGGAGCAAATTACGAGCAGATACCCGTTAACCGTCCAATCAACAGTCCAATTAACTACGAGCGTGACGGCCACATGAGAGTTGATGATAATAGGAATGACAAACCTAATTACTGGCCAAACAGGTTTGATGATATTGAAGCAGATAAAAGCTATAAAGAACCCTCTCAAAAATTGGATTCAAATATTGCTGACTGGTATGACCGTAATGAGAATGATGATGATCATTATACACAACCGGGTTTGTTATTTAGAAAAGTGATGACTGAACAGGAACGCCAAAATACTATCAACAATATTGTTGGTTCAATGCAGGGAATAACCGGAGACAAACGTAATGAAATTATCAAGGCTCAATTGTCTCACTTTCATAAAGCTGATGAAGAATTAGCCAAAAAAGTGGCAGAAGGGCTTGGTTTTAATTTTCAACCTTAAAAAACGGCAATGAAAACATTTAAATTGATTCTTAAATTTTTTTTGATGATTTGTATTATTTTAAAATATGACTGTAAAGCATTTTCACAGGAAGTAAAAGATCGAAAAATAGCAAACGGGAAATTCCAGCCCACCTGGGAATCATTTGAAGAAAACTATGAGTGTCCTGACTGGTTCAGAGATGCCAAGTTTGGTATTTGGGCGCACTGGTCAGCACAGTGTGTGCCCGAAGCAGGCGACTGGTATGCACGACATATGTATATCCAGGGACACCCCCAGTATGATTACCACGTTTCAAAATACGGTCACCCTTCAAAATTTGGCTTTATGGAGTTAAATAATCTATGGAAAGCTGAAAACTGGGAACCTGAAAAATTAATGGAGCTTTACAAACGTGCCGGTGCAAAGTATTTTGTTACACTGGCTAACCATCATGATAATTTTGATAACTACGATTCTAAGTATCATGATTGGAATTCGGTAAATGTAGGGCCTAAAAGGGATATTGTAGGTACGTGGAAAAGAATAGCCAGTGAGAATGGTTTATATTTTGGAGTTAGTAACCATTCAGCTCATGCATGGCATTGGTTTCAAACAGCTTACGGGTATGACGGGGAAGGCCCTCTTGCAGGTGTGCGGTATGATGCCGCAACTCTTACCAAAGAAGATGGAAAAGGAAAATGGTGGGAAGGTCTTGATCCTCAGGATCTATATACAGGACCAACAATAAAGATGCCTGATGGGATAACAAGCGCTAAGGCAGTTGCAGAATGGCACGATAAAAATACCCGTCCCTGGAATGAAGATCCTCCTGAAAATAATCCCGGATTTACCAAAAAATGGTTTCTCCGCTGCCAGGATCTGATTGACAAATATCAACCTGACCTTGTGTATTTCGATAATACCGGATTACCTCTGGGGCAGGCTGGTCTTGATATAGTCGCACATTATTATAATGCCAGCATGCAATGGAATAATGGCAAGCTTGAAGTTGTTGCCACTGCGAAAAAACTAAAAGCGAATCAGAATTCCGGAGTTGTTGAAGATTTTGAGCGCGGATTAACAGATGAAATAAAGAAAAATCCGTGGCAGACATGTACCTGCATAGGAGATTGGCATTACAACAGGGATGTATACAATAAAAACAGGTATAAAACCGTAAGGCAAGTGGTTCATCAGCTCATTGATATTGTCAGCAAAAATGGGAATCTGCTACTTAGTATCCCGGTGCGTGGCGACGGCTCGATAGATGAACTTGAAGTGGCATTTCTTGAGGGTATGGCTGAATGGATTAAAATAAACGGGGAGGCAATTTATGGTACCCGCCCGTGGAAAGTTTACGGAGAAGGGCCTACACAGGTCAGGTCAGGTATGTTCAACGAGAATAAAACCCGCTTTACTTCGGAAGATATCCGTTTTACACAAAAAAATGGGTTTCTTTATGCGTTTATAATGGGTTGGCCAGAGGATAAATATGTAGTAATTAAAACCTTAGCCACTGACTCAGAGTATTTGGACGGCAATAAAATTACTGACATACATTTACTTGGATATAACGGGAAATTAGACTGGACGCAAAATGAACACGGACTTAGAATAAAATTGCCGGAAAGCCAGCCGTGTCAGCATGCTGTTGTATTTAAAATCCAAGGCCTCTTAAAAGAATAATAAAATGGATCGCCGTCAGCGCCTTCTAAAACTATTCTTATCTTAATCCAGCTAATTTTTATGCTATAACATTTTTTATGAATACTTTTCAATTGCTAATGAGACAAATAGTAAAAATAGTCTCAGACAGCCAGAAAATTATATTTTCTTTTTAACCTAATTTTACTAAATTTATTTTGCTGATAATTTAATGAAAACATAGTAATTATGAAATATCTAATTGGACTGGCTGCTGCAATAATATGTAATATATTATTATACGGGCAAAATACTCATATCACACAAAATCAATACACATTCAAATATCTTACTATTGATGAAGGATTATCCAATAACCATGTTAGTTGCGTTTGTCAGGATGAAAAAGGTTTTATATGGTTTGCCACACAAAACGGTGCTGATAAATATAACGGACAAAGCATAATTAATTACAGGCATAATCCTGATGATTCTACCACTATTTCAGGAAATGATGTGAAAGTTATTTTCTCGGACAGCAAGGGTAATCTCTGGATAGGAAGCAATAATGGCCTTGACCTTTATAATGCCGGGAAGAATAATTTTATTCGCTTTTCCCATAATAAAATGGATACTGCCCTGGGAAATGTTGAAGATCTTGACGAAGACAGCAGGGGGAAATTGTGGATAGCTGCTTCAACCGGACTTTATGCATATAATCATTCAACAAAAGAACTGGAAATTTACCGCAATACTCCTGCCAATCCAAATGTATTACCCGACAACACTGTTTTCAGGTTAATGGTTGACAGAGATGATAAAGTCTGGATATCTGTATTAGACAAAGGTATATGCATATACGACCAGGACAAAAAAAGATTTAAATGTTTCAGTTATGATCCTCTTGATAGCAGTTCAATAAGCGGTAACCGGATTGAACGATTTTACCAGGATGAAGCCGGTAATATCTGGATAGGCACTTTTAATAACGGATTAAATATGTTTAATCCGGCAGATCAGTCATTTACACGAATAATGCCGGACCCTGATAACAGCTACACGGGAAGGGTCCGCGCTATTTTTGAAGACAGAAAAGGAAATTTCTTCGTTGGCACACGTATCGGCTTATATATGAAAAAAGGTGACGACTTTATCCTCTATGCGAATACTGATCATAATTTTTCAACATTAAGTCAGAACTCACTATTATGCAGTTATATTGACAGGACCGGAACATTATGGCTGGGCACCTTTGCAGGAGGAGTTAACTTTACTGATCTCTTAAGAAAGGAATTTATTAATTACCGCGCAGGTGCTAATGATAATCATTTTCTTAGCAGTCCGAATGTGTATTCGTTTACAGAAGACATAAACGGAAACCTGTGGATTGGTACTGATAATGGGTTGAACTACCTGGACAGGGAGACTAATACTTTCACTTATTATTTTAATGATGAAACAGATCCTTATTCTATCAGTTATAATGATATTAAAGCGATGACAGTTGATATAAAAGGTAATCTATGGATTGGGACAAACAGGGGTGGATTGGACTACTACGATTTTGAAACAGGAAGGTTTTTGCATTATAATCATGATCCTGATAACATAAACAGCCTGTCCTGGGACAAAATATACGGACTGCTGAATGATAAGGATAATAACCTTTGGATAATAACTAATGAAAATATAGATAACCAGCAAAGTTCCATTGATATTTTACTTGCTGGCCAGGATAAATTCATCCACCTTAAGGAAAAGGCATATTTTGGTATTACACAAAATAAAGACGGTAATATATATATTGGAAGCATAGGCGGTATATGGGAATTTGACAAACCAGACAGTATCTTTAATTTTATTGCTAACGACAGCCTGATAGGCAAAGTTTATGCCCTGCTTGAAGATTCATACGGATTCACATGGATTGGCAGTGATAAAGGATTAACCCGTTATGATAATTCGATGCAAACCTTTTTACATTTTTCTGAGAATAAGGGGCATCCGGTGAATATTGTTTATGGAATACTGGAGGACAATGGAAAAAATCTTTGGATCAGCACAAACTTCGGGCTGGTTAAAGCCGGCAATATTGTGGAGAATCCTAACAGTGTGGTCTTCAGGGTTTATGACAGTGATGACGGTCTGCAAAGCAAGCAATTCAATTATAATGCCTTTTATAAATGTAATTCCGGGGAAATGGTATTTGGAGGTATAAAAGGTTTTAATACTTTTTATCCTGAAAGGATAGAAGATAATTTAATCCAGCCAAATATTGTCATTGCCGACCTCAGGATCTTAAATAAAAATGTCGTAATTGGAGAGGAAGTTGGCGGCAGGAAAATTTTGAAAAAGTCAATTTCAGAAACTGAAAAGATTAAGCTTGGCCGCAGGCAAAACATAATCTCAATAGAATTTGCAGCCCTTCATTATGCAAATCCCAAAAAGAATGTTTTTAAATATATTCTGGAAGGATATGATAAGGAATGGCAATACAGTAAGGTGAATTTCGCTACATATACAAACCTGCCCCCTGGGAAATATATTTTTAAAGTTACGGCATCCAATGCTGACAATATATGGAACACTAATCCGGCTGAATTAAGAGTAATTATTCGCCGACCCTTCTGGAGAACATGGTGGTTTTACGGCTTATTATTCATTTTAGCCCTGAGGATTATATACTGGCTTATCCGCAGAAGAGAAGCCCAGCTTAAAAAGGAAAAGCAGAAACTTTCAGACCAGCTTGAAAAAGAGAGGAAGGTGCTCCTTGAGCAACAGGCACAACTAAAGGAGCAGGAAGAGAACATCAGAAAGAGAGATGAGATGGAAAAAGAATCAAGATGGCATAATAAGGGTTTAATCAGGATATCTGAAATAAGCTCCAAAGCCAAAGAGAATGTTGAAATGCTTGTCAGAAGTATTTTGAATGAAATTGTGGAATACGTGGAAGCACAGCAAGGTGTTTTATATCTTGAAAATGATAATGATTTCGAAAATAAGCACCTTGAAGTAGCTGCAACATATGCAGTTGATTCCAAGAAACTTAAAAATAAAACTGTTCTGCCCGGTGAAGGTCTGGCAGGCACATGTTACAAAGAAGGAGAGATTTTGGAGATCAGGGAACTGCCTGAAACATATTCTAAGATTCAATCCGGACTGGGAGATGTGCAACCCGGATATCTGGTCTTTATGCCAATAAAGCTAGATGATCAGATCCTGGGTATTATTGAAATTTCATCATTTCTTCCATTGGAAAGTTATAAGCTTAATTATATTGAAAAGGCGACAGAATCGGTAGCATCAGTTATTTCTATTGTACAGGCAAATGAAAGAGTTAAAAAAGCTATGGATGAATCACATATGCAGGCCGAAGAAATAAAAGCTACGGATGAAGAATTAAAACAAAATCTTGAAGAACTTACTGCTACCCAGGAGGAACTGGTTAGAAAAAATGAAGCTTTCAAAATTGAAAAAGCAATGTTTGATACTTTAATGAATTTTATGCAAGACAGGGTAACCTTTAAGGATGTAAATAGTAATTACCTTCGTATTAATAAGATAAAGTCAGATGCCCTGAAATTAAAAAATCCTGAAGATGCAATAGGTAAATCAGACACTGACTTTTTTGGCAAGGAACATTTTGACATGGCCCGCAAGGAGGAGATGAAAATACTTGAATCCGGAAAGAAAATACCACATGTACAGGAACAAATCCGCTACGATGATGGAACCGTACAGTGGTATGATACTTCCAGGCTTCCCTTCAAGGACGTCGATGGTAAACTAACGGGTTTATTAGTAATCTCCAGGAATATAACTGAGCAGAACGATTTAGTAAGTAACCTGGAAGGCAAAAACGAGGTTTTGATGCAAGTTTTTGGCGAATATCCTCTGATTTATTACAGAACAACTTTCACAGGAAATATAATCCAGATATATGGAAAAGGACTTAATTTACTCGGAATATCCGGCAAGAAGGCAGAAAACAAAGATATATTCGAATTATTTCCTCAGCTGAAGAAGAAAATTTCCATTGAGGAACTTAAGGGCCAGAAAAGAATTAAGCATACAATTGAAATAAATAATAAGGTTTTTCCGGCTGAACATTTAGTAGTAAAAGACGAATTCAGCGGAGGAATCACCGGTTGCATTATAATTAAAGAAGAGAATCCCCGGAAAAAATCATGAACAGCACAATTAAATTTATAATAATTTCAGTATCTGTTCTGCTAATATATTCCTGTTCCGGTACAGGAGAAAACAAAAGTAAATCAGCAATAAAATCGACAGTTATACTCGACACGGATGCAAATAATGAGCTTGATGACCAGCATGCACTGGCATATTTATTATTAAACGGCAACACTTTCAAGGTTAGTGGTATTACAGTCAATGCTACATATAACGGAGGAGATATAAATGAACATTATGCAGAAGCTGTGCGAATAATAAAGCTTTGCGGTTTATATAATAAAATACCTGTATTCAAAGGAGCTAACGGAAAATTTGAAGATATCAAAAATCAGACAGACAGTGTATTCTTTGATGGTTATGAAGCAGTGAATTTTATTATTAAAAACGCAAAGAAAAAGAGAAAAGAAAAGCTTATTATAATTGCTGTAGGTAAACTGACAAATATAGCTTTAGCCCTTAAGAAAGATCCCTCAATATCCAATAATATTAAGGTAGTATGGCTGGGTTCAAATTATCCTGAACCGGGAGAATACAACCAGGATAATGATACTTCAGCAATGAATTATATCCTAGGTACTAAGGTGGCATTTCATATGGTGACAGTTCGTTATGGAAAGCTATCCGGCACTGCAGCAGTTACAGTTACACAAAATGAAATAAATAAGAATATGCCGGGTAAAGGACCAAAAATACCAGAATATGTTACAGGCCGGCATGGGGGTAGTTTTAATTGTTTTGGAGATTACTCTGTCAGTCTGTTTGAACATATAGAATATTATGGGGATCCTCCTTCACGCGCATTATTTGATATGGCAGCGGTAGCAATAGTAAAAAATCCTCAGTGGGCTGATTCCTCAACAATACCCTGTCCGGTTCTTATTGAGGATAAATGGATTGAACAACCGGATAATAACCGTAAAATAACTATCTGGGAAAATTTTAATAAAGAAAAGATTATTGCTGACTTTTACTCTACTCTTGATAATTATGTTCCTGTAGATAAGGATTAAATTAATAATAACTACTTATAAACTCCGAAAATGAAAAGACTTACTCTTTTTATGATTGCAGGAGGATTATGCTTTTCCCTGACAGCACAGAAAAGCATTGACCTGCTGACAGTTACAGGACGTTATGGATTACCCCAGTCCTATGAAAAGAACTACCCGGGTAAAGCCACAGAATCCGGAGGGATTATAAACCTGGTATTACCCGTCAGATTTTCTGAATCCACTATCTGGGCAAACGATTTTAACTATTTCCTCTCGCATGTAACAAGCGACGCCCGAATGCTTGAAGATATAGTAAATCCTATAACTTTAAACGGTTTCATTCTTCAGACCGGTTTGATTCAGAAGATAAATAAAAATCATGCTCTATGGCTGATTTTTACTCCCCGTTATATGACAGATTTCCATAAATCAGATGAAACCAGTTTACAGCTGGGTGGTACCTTTCTATTTGAGAAGGAGTTTAACGAACATCTGACAATGCGCTTTGGTGCAATGTACAACCATGATTTTTTCAGCCCTATGGTAGTACCACTGGTTTATATAAACTGGCAGGTAGCAGACAGATGGAATATTTCAGGATTACTTCCCATTTACAGTAAATTAAAATACAAGGCGAATGACCGCTTAATTGCAGGCATAGGTCATTTTGGCCTTATTACCTCTTACAGGCTGGGGGAACCGGAAAATGCCGACTACTATATGGAAAAGGAATGTATAGATATATTTTTCTTTGGCAGGTATCATCTGTTTGGAAATTTGCATGCTGAAGGACGCATTGGGTACGCACTGGACAGAAAATATGCACAGTACGAAAAAGATGAAAAAATGGATTTCCGGTTAAGCATAATAAAATTTGGGGATGACAGAACACAAAAGAACGTTTGTTTTAATGACGGGCCGATAGTGACTTTAAGCCTGGTATATAGTCTGCCCATACCGGACTAATCTACCGGCTTTAACAATTAAAAGTCTTAAATTTAAACTGCATAAGTGTTTCTGTTCTTAATAATATTATGTACTACTTTATTTATTAGAAAACAATAAAATGAAATACAGAATACTGGGCAAAACAGGTTTTAAGATATCTGAAATAAGTCTGGGTACCTGGCAGGTAGGAGGTAAATGGGGTGATAAATTCAGTCATGATAATGCCAATAAAATTCTAAATTACGCGGTTGACTCAGGTATTAACTTTATTGACACTGCGGACGTTTACGATGACGGGGAAAGTGAAAAAGCAGTTGGCAGGCTGGTAAGATCAAGGTCTGAGAGAATATATGTAGCAACAAAATGCGGAAGGAGACTTAGTCCGCACGAAAATCAGTATTACCAGCCCAAAGTATTACAAAAGTATATTGAAGACAGCCTGAAAAATATCGGAGTAGAGACAATTGATTTAATTCAGTTACATTGCCCTCCGCCTGAAGTTTATTACAGGCCTGAAATTTTTGAATTATTTGAGCGTCTTAAGGATGAAGGTAAGATTTTAAATCTGGGCGTCAGTGTTGAAAAAGTTGAAGAAGCCCTTAAAGCTATTGAATATCCTAATGTAACTGCTATTCAGATAATATTCAACATGTTCAGGCAGAGGCCTTCAGAGCTTTTCTTTAGTGAAGCCAAACGCCGGAACATTGGTATTATAGTAAGAGTTCCCCTGGCAAGCGGAATGCTGACAGGAAAATTTGATAAAAACACGAAATTCTCAAGAGGTGATCACAGGTTCTTTAACAGAAACGGGGAGCTGTTTGACAAGGGAGAAACATTTTCGGGTATAGATTATGAAACCGGACTGCAGGCAGTAGAAGAATTAAAAAAGATATTTCCCGGATACAAGAATCTTGCCCCTGTTGCCTTAAAGTGGATTTTAATGTTTAATGAAGTGAGCTGTATTATCCCGGGTGCCTCAAAAAAGGAACATGTTGAATCAAATAATCTGTCCCTGGAATTGCCGAAACTTACAACACAGCAGTTAGACGCTATACAGTCGGTTTATGAAACCCGGATAAAGAAACTTGTTCATCATTTATGGTGACGGATTGCTTAAAGCAATAGAACAAT
>CAZFQS010000004.1:201464-212088 GCA_964521285.1 uncultured Bacteroidales bacterium
AGCAATAGAACAATTTATTCAAACTTCACCACAAATCCACCATATCCTTTCATTAGTGTTTTAATTCTTTTCCCGGTTTCGTATTTGAATTTTTTCATACTAAAGGAACGGTTATCCTCTCCGTCAGTTATAATCGTGTAAGAACCGGCATTGTCAACAAAAGGAAGTACAACATCTATGTCTTTTTCATTATCCTCACCGTTTATGCCTGCCATATACCATGTTTCACCTGACTTACGGGCAATAATCACATACTTACCCGGATAGCCATCAACAAACTTCGTGTCATCCCAGCATGAAGGAACTTCCCTGAGAAAGTCCTTTGCATAAGCGGGGACTTCTGCCATACCGCGCGGAGTCTCTGCATAGTGCTGCAAACCTGACCAGAACATAACCGAAAGTGCCAGCTCAAAACCATTGGTTGTTATTCGTTTAATTCGTGGCACTTCAGAAAAACATACAGGAGTAAAATCCATGGGGTCAAAGACATTCCTGGTAAAAGGCAGCATGCAGGAATGGTTAGGTTCATTGTCGGCATTAAACTGTTCGAAGGTTACATGCTCAAAGCCACGGACAGCCTCCATTGTCAGCAGGTTGGGATAAGTACGGTGCCATCCCCTGGGTATAGTAGCACCATGGCAGTTAACCATAAGTCCGTTTCTGGCAGCATCTTCAAATATATCCTGGTAATATGCCATCATGGACTGCCCGTCACCTCCAAAGAAGTCTACTTTAACACCTTTTATACCCATTTCCTTGAGCTTTTTGAACTCCCACATACGATCGTTATGTGTAAGTAATTTACTTTTGGGGCTATATACTGTTGTATTCCATACCCCTGAAGAATTATACCAGGCAAGGATTCCTACTCCCTTGCTTTCCGCATACTTAGCAAGTTTGCCAAGCTGATTGTAACCAATCTTTGTGTCCCAGTCCGCATCAACAAGGCAATACTCCCAGTTCATGTCTGCTGCATAATCGATGAACCGTTTCTGTACGCTGTAAATTGTAGAATCATCCTTTAACAGAACCCAGCTCCAGGAAGACCTGCCAGGCTTTACAAATGAGTAATCCTCAATCCTGGATGGGTCAGCCAGGTCAGTTCCCAGTGTTGATTCCACTATTGTCTTTAGTCCTTTTCCTATAGCAATAATTCTCCAGGGCGAGTACCATGGCAAAGCGGACTCAGGATTCAGGGGTCCGCCCGGAAGAATTTCAGGACCCTGTGGAAAGCCCAGGAAAAACTCGTTTGTGGCCGAATCATGCTTCAGCCTGCAGCCGCAATAATTTCTGTCAGGTGCCGTTTCGCTTATTAACATCCAGAAATCCTGGTATTTAAACAATGCAGGGAATACCCATCCGGGTTCACTCACAGGAACTTCTTTCAAATCAACATCCTGGATATAATGCTCTTCATAAGAAGGATTTACCTGGCTCCAGCCTGATTTTGCCGCAGACATAGGCTGAATAAATGCTTTTGTCCCGTTAATAAAATTAAAGGAACTGGCCTCCTTAGATATCTTTTTTATATCATCTGATTTTCCCGGGAAAAAGTAGCGGAAAGCCACCCCGTCATCTGATATCTGGAATATAATATCCATCTTCTTTCCATTACTGTTTTTCAAATGAAAGACTCTTTTATTTCCCTCATAAGAACAATCACGTTTTTTGGTGCTTAATATCCGATACTCATCCTTAACCATTTCCATCGATGATACTGATTGCAAAACCAGATTTTCTGAAAAATCCTCATCTTCCATAATTATTCCCAACCTTGAGTTTTGCATAATAAGAGAATCAGAATAATAGATATCATAGTAAGCTTTCATGTCATCTGAAATGCAGAAATGAACGGTTATTTTGTTATCCGGACTGCTGATTGTATTTTCCTCGATTTTAGATGTGCATGAGTGTTGTACAAAAATCATAAGTGTTATTAGTAATGCTGCACCAGTGAATTTAATGATTGTCATGTTTTTCATGATATTTTAAAATTATAGATATGACATTATTTAATTACAGGTTGAAGAGAAAAGCTGAAATTATAAACTCCCGGGAAAATCATGTATTGATCATGAGGCCATGCACCCCATGCATTATCGCCACCTACACCCATTTGCTTCAGGTCAATATGCCACTCAATAAAATCATGCTGTTTAATATCTGTAGTATGTCTTTGTGCCTTTTGTAATCCGGGATCAAAATCTTCACTGGCATAAGGCATAGCACTTGTGCTAATTAAGGGATCACCAGCAGCTTTTAGTCCGGTTCCACTGTCATTTTCAAGCATTGCCCAGCGGACATCTGTTTTATAACCATTTTCCTGTGGCCTGTTATAGGGGTAATATTGTTCTTCGGCTTTAGACTTATAAAGACCTACAAGAGCTGAAGTTTTCCTGTCGATATAGTTCTCATGGGGCCCCCGGCCGAAATACGAAAAATTATCAAATTCCCGCGGAAGCCTTGTACGAAATCCTATACGCGGTATAACAGGTAAACCGGGTTTATCCAGGTTGAAGGTACTTTTAACCACAACCAGACCATCACTGTATATCTCATATCTAATACCGGCTTTGGAGTCTATTCTCTTAATGTTAAAATCAACATTAACAATAACTTTTCCGGAAACAGGCTGTAAAGATTTTATATTCTTAACCAAAAATTCATTTTCCATGATTATCCATACCTTACAGCTATCAGGCATGCCATTCCCAAAGTCATTATCAATAGGTGCACGCCAGAATTCAGGTTGCAATGACATAAGCAACATTTCTTTATCCTTTATTTTATATGAAGAAATCCAACCTGACGACCTGTTAATCTTTAGTGAGAATTTGTCACCTGAAATTAATATCACCTCCCCGTCATCGGAAACCTCCAGCTTATTATCAGTGGAATATTTTACAGGAGCCTCTTTATATACCGGCAGTTCGAACTGCTCGTATGCTACAATATGACCGGCAGGTATTAATGCTGACGCTGTTCTTGTCTGTGCATAAAGTGTAATAAAGTATTCGGTATTCTCAACCGGCTTAATATAAGGTATATTAATTGTGATTATTCCTGAAGCGCCTGGTTTCATATCCACGTTAAAAATATCGCTTTTCTTAAGTAACTTTCCGTTTGCCTCAACTATCCAGTAAAAATCAAGAGTATTCAGGTTTGTAAAATCGTAATAATTTATAATTTTTATTTTGCCATTTCTCAGGTCAGCCTCCTTAAAATATACAGGCTGGTATACCTTCTTCATCTCGAAAAGGGACGGATGCGGCGAGCGGTCAGGGTTAACAACACCGTTCATGCAGAAGTTATTGTCAGAAGGAACATCTGCAGGTCCGAAGTCTCCTCCGTATGCCCAGTACTTATTACTATCCTTATCATATTTCACCAGACCCTGGTCTACCCAGTCCCAGATACAACCTCCCTGCAGGTTATCGTACTTATATATAACATCCCAGTAATCCTGAAAATTGCCAAGGCTGTTACCCATGGCATGCGCGTATTCACACATAATTAGCGGTCTGTCTGTATGGGTAGTTGCATAACGCTCCAGCCATCCAATCCTGGGATACATAGGACAATATATATCTGTATTGGGTTCAAGCCGTGCCTGTTCGTATTGTACCGGACGCGTAGGTTCATTATGCTTTATCCATTTATAGGCCTGGTACTGATTTTCACCGTTTCCTGCTTCATTTCCCAGTGACCATATGATAATACAAGAATAATTCTTGTCCCTTTCTACCATATTTATGGTACGGTCCATGTGGGCATCCAGCCACCTGGGATTATTAGCTATAATGTTATCCCAGGCCCATCCCATGCCATGGCTTTCAATATTTGCTTCACCTATAACATATAATCCGTATCTGTTACACAGTTTATAAAACACAGGATCCTGCGGATAATGGGAAGTGCGGACAGCATTTATATTGTTTCGCTTCATGAGCTTAATATCATTGAGCCTGGTCTCAAAATCAACGACATGTCCGTTTTCTTCATGATGCTCATGCAGATTTACTCCCCTGATAGTCACAGCCTTACCATTTATCAGCAACTGGCCGTCCCTTATGGATACATTTCTGAATCCTATCTCATGGTTTATGGCTTGAAGGAGTAATGAATCATCTTTTAATATTATCTCCAGTCCATATAACTCCGGGTACTCAGCATTCCATTGCCTCACCTTAGGGATAGTTGCTTTAAAGACAGCATTTCCGCTGGCTGAGATTTTCTTTTCTTCTTCATAAATTATTTTTCCCTTGTCATCTAACCTGCACAATACCGTTACTTCTTTATACTCAGTTTCATGGTTAGTGACATCAACATCAATATCCAGTAATCCGTTAATAAAATTCCTGTCCAAATCGGCTACGACCCTGAAATCTCTTATTCTCCTCTGAGGTGTGACAAGCAGAAACACATCGCGCTCAATGCCGCTTAGTCTCCAGAAATCCTGGTCTTCAAGATAACTTCCGTCACTCCATCTTATTACCTTTGCTGCCAGCAGGTTATCTCCCTTCTTAATGTAATCTGTAATATCAAACTCAGCAGGGGTTTTACTGTCCTGGCTATATCCGACCATCTGACCGTTTATCCACAAATAAAAAGCAGATTTTACGGCCCCGAAGTGTATAAAAACTTGCATTCCTGCCCACTGGTCAGGTATTTCAAAGGTTGTTCTGTACAAACCCGTAGGATTATATTCATCAGGGATAAAAGGAGGAGGACTTGAATATCCAAAGGGATAATCTATATTCACATATATCGGATAATCATATCCTTCACATTGCCAGTCCGATGGTACTTTTATCAGGTCCCAGTTTTTGTCTTTAAATTTCCTGGAGAAAAATTTTCCTGGAGCTTTTTCCGGTGTATTGACCAGCTTGAATTTCCATTCACCATTTAATAGTTTGTAATAAACAGACTGGCCGGGATCATCAGATTTTGCCTTTTCTATATCCTCATAAGGGATGAAGAAGGCATGAGGTCTTTCTTTGTTTATACGGGTAATAGACTGATTCTCCCAGTCATTATCAACCGGACCCTTACAGCTTATAGTAACTGCTATTAACGCTGTCAAAACAGCATTGATGATAAATATTCTGTATTTATGGTTCATAATTATAAAAATTAGAAAGAATTTATATTAGTCATTAAAAGCCCAATCTGAAATATAATCTCAGGCTCAATTTAAAAAATTTTTTATAAACAAGTTCATAAATCAGAGAATAACTCTATAATATGTCCACTCGCATGCATCGGTGTATTTATTTCCATCTTTATATCCAATCACACTTATTTGATTACGTCCTGGCGAAAGGGTGATATTATCCCATATTATTTTGCAATTACCGGCTTCCGGTTTTTTCTTTGAAAAAAACACTCCGTTAATATATAGTTCAACTTCGTCAAGATTGGTATATACTTCAACAGGAACACTTTTCTCTGTCCGTTCGACATTCCGTCTGCTTAGTATATAGAGCACAGGTTCATCAGACCAGTTTGCCTTATAGAAATAGAAAGCATCTTTTTTTATTTTTCTGTCATGGGTAACAAGTCCTTTATGATTTATGAAGTCACGGTCGCCGCGTTTAACGTTTGTCCAGCTGAAATCAAACATGTTCCAGATAAATTTACACCATATATCATTTCTGTCCTTAATCTCAGTCCATACTTTCTCATGATAAAGGCGCTGGTATTGTTCAGGGAAAAACCTTCCGTTAGCAGGATCGGGTCGTTCGGGATTTTCCTGCTGCTGGCTTATGCTTGCTCCTGCGCCGTATTCACTCAGGCCGGCAATTAAATCAGGGTGCTCGCTATGAAGATTATCATACCATTTTCCATAATCATTAAACTGACCGTAATACCAGCCAAAATACCAGTTCCATGCAGCAACATCAGTTATATAATGCCTGTCATTCACCTGTGTATAGTCTGCCTGGGTAGTCAACCGGTAAGGATCCAGCTCTTTGGCTGCCTCATGGAGGACCTTTAAATCTGCAGCCGGAATGTCTATTTCATTATACATTCCCCAGAACAGGATAGAAGGATGATTATAGTTCTGTTTAATAAGCTCTGTTAACTGGTCTTTGCAGTTCTGCAAATATGCAGATATATTCAACCTGTAAGCGGGTGTATTGGGAATTTCTGCCCAGACAACCAGTCCCTTTTCATCACAAAGGCTATACATCTTATCTGCCTGCTGATAGTGTGCCAGCCGTACACCGTTTGCACCCATTTCGAGAATCAGTTCTATATCCTTTTCATGGTTTTTGTCCAGCAGGGCTGAACCCAGTCCCTCCCACTCCTGGTGACGGCAAACACCATATAAATGATACGGCTGGCCATTCAGTAACAGGCCCTTTTGCTTATCAACCTTAAAATATCTTAGTCCGAATTGTTGTTCCGCTTCGTCTAAATTATTACCCTGCAGATCCTCAATTCTAACATTCAATCTATATAAATAAGGATCAATCCTGGCATTCCAGAGATGAGGATAGCTGATATGAAATTCCTGTATGCTTCTGGTTATTTTATTGTTTGTAACAACAATCGTATCCTTTTCCTGTTTAATGACATTTCCTTTGCTGTCAATAATACTGGTTTTTATAACAGCCGCGGAAGATTTATCAGGTTCTTCCAGTAATACCCACCCAAACTTCATGGATGCATCCTGGCCGTATTCATTATATTCTATTTTTAGCTGAAATTCTTCCCCTGCCTTCATCCTTGCTTCATAATATTTTTCAGTTGCAGCATGTGCGCCCCAGTTATCAATTACCTTTTTATCGTTAAGATAAAGCCGGGAACCGTCATCACTTATAATTATAAACCTGTATAAACCTGACTTTTCAGGAATGAACCGCCCTGTCCACCTGACAGAAAAGTTGTCAGGTGCCATATCGGTAAACGGACTTCCCTTCCTGTAATTGAAATTAACATATTCATCTACCCTTGTATGCACGGGCTTTCCTTTAAAATCAGGATTTTTGAAATACTCTCCATACAGTCCTTTGCCTTTCTTTCCGGCTGGTGGCAGCAATTCCGGGGATTTAACCCGAAAAACATCTGCACATTGATAATCCAGCAATGTTTCAACTGCGATATGAGCCTCTTTTTCGGAAATATTTTTCTGATGGATATATACTCCGCTGGAAGCGTAATCCATAGGTGAAATACAAAGTTCATCAGCCGAGAATATAGTTACAGGCCTGTAAATACCACCGAATAAAGGATATAGATGAGTACCCGAGGGAGCCACATCAGGCTGCAATGTATTATCTGCTTTCACGGCAATTACATTATTTCCTTCCTCTATATACGGGGTTATTTCAAAACAAAAAGCTGAATAACCCCCTTTGTGCCTTCCCAGATATTTACCATTTATGTATACGTCAGCAACCAGACAAACACCTTCAAAGCGAATAAAATACCTTTCTTTCTCATTTGTCCGCGAGATATCGAACTCACTTCTATACCATCCTGTACCCTGATAACATTCAAATCCTTTTGTCAGAACATCTTTAGCGTTCCATGTATGAGGGACAGTAATATCTTCCCACGCATTGGTGTAAGTTATATTCTGACTCTCTGCCTGGTGAATATCTCCTTTATAGAATTTCCAGTTTACCAGTTGAAAATTTTCCCGCAGTTTTAGAAAATCCTGAGGAAATACACTAATGAATACTGACAGGTTAACTACAACAAATAATACCAGTATCTTAAATTCTACCAGTGATAATTTATGCTTTATATAGTTCATATCACAAAATTTTAGATAATAATCAGGATTAATGGATTGTACCAAAAGTATTAATAAGATACTTTAAAAACAATTGAATGGATATAGTTTGGAAGATTTATTTTTATAAAAAGGCCGGGGCTCAACAATTATCATTTATGCGATCTTCCTGTACCTCCATATAGCCAGGCTGAGAACCACTATACCAAATATAGTAATTGATACAAACTCATTAAATACTTCTTTAAATCCTGAACCTTTTAGAAGAACCATGCGGATGACGCGCATAAAATAAGAAAAAGGATTTAATAAATTCAATTTCTGAGCCCAGGTGGGCATGCTTTCTTCAGGAGTAAAAATACCACTCATAAGAATAAAGGTGAGCATAAAGAAAAAAACCATGAACATTACCTGTTGCTGGGTATTAGCAATTGTTGAGATAAACAGTCCGATCCCCAGAACTACAAGTAAAAAAATGCCTGCAAAAGAAAACAATAAAAAAAGACTACCTTCAACAGGTATGTTGAATAATATCTTAGCTAATATCAATCCAAAGCCCAGTTCAAAAAGGGCAATTATCCAGAAAGGCAGCAGCTTCCCGGTTAATAACTGGTACTTCCGTATGGGAGTAACATTTATTTGTTCTATAGTACCAATTTCCTTTTCTCTGACAATATTTAATGCAGTAAGAAACAGGCCTATCATTGAAACCAGAATAACCAGAATACCTGGAACAATATAAAACTTAAAATTCAACTGGGGATTATACCAGTATGAATAATGAGTCCGGATACTTTTCAGGTTTACATTAATTGACATAACACTGCCCCTTTCCTGTAAGATTTCCCTGTTAAATCCTGAAATCACAGCATATGCATAGGCGTTGGTCAGGCCGGCTTTCAATCCGTTTATTGCATCTATTAAAAGCTGAATATCCGAGGTATTCTCTGAATAGAGTTTCTTCTCAAAATTAACCGGGATATGGAGAATTGCATCTGTTTTATTTTGAAGCATAGCTGATTCAGCCTCACTGACAGAAAATCCAAATTCAGTTATAACAAAGAAGGGCGAGCCCCTAAACTTATTAATTAATTTTTTTGATGTTGCTGACAAGTCTTTATCCACTACATACAATTTTATATGTTTCATTTCCATTGTGGCAGCATGAGCCAAAATAATGAGCTGTACTATTGGAACAATAACAATTATGGGAAGCATGGTTTTATTCCTGAAAATCTGCAGAAACTCTTTATATAGAATAAATATTATTGTTCTCATTAGTACTATTTTAAATTCTCACTCCAGCCTGGTTTTAAACTTAATTACACTTAATGCAATAAATAATATTGTCATACCCAGAATGACAGAGGTTTCTGTCCATATTTGAGTAAGGTCTGCACCTTTAAGCATAATATTTCTGATAATGATAATAAAATATTTTGGCGGCACAATATAACTTAGCCATTGCAGTATCTCAGGCATATTCTCAATCGGGAAAATAAATCCTGATAATAATATTGTTGGCAGCATTAATGCAAATACGGAAATGAACATTGCTACCTGCTGACTCCTGCTAAAGGTGGATATTAATATACCAAGTGACAATGCAAGGGTTATAAATAAAATACTTACAGCCAGCAGAAGAATGATACTGCCTCTTACTGGCAGTCCGAATACCAGGTAACCTAAAAATATTATAGTAACAGCATTTACAAATGACAATAAAACATAAGGAGTAACTTTACCCAGAATAATCTGCAGTGGTTTTAGCGGTGACACCAATAAGGCTTCCATTGTTCCGAATTCCTTTTCGCGTACAATGGAAATTGAAGTCATCATTGCCGATACAAGCATAAGAATCATTGCCATGGTGCCGGGAACGAACATGAATGCACTTTTTAATTCAGGATTATACATCATTCTAACATTAGTAACTATCTGCAAGGGTTGTTTAATCTGCTTATTAATTCCTTTTATATAATTTGCAATAATACCCTGAGTGTAGTTAATCACTAAGCTTGCAGAATTTGGATCAGATGCATCAGCCAGCAGCTGGATATCAGCACTGCCATATTTCTCAAGTTTTTCAGCAAAATCTGATTCAAATATTATTACCTCCTTGACTTTACCATCTTTAAATATCTTATCAATATCTTTAGTGTTACTGATATTTTCTTTAAGAATAAAAAAATCAGAAGATAATATCTTGCTGGTAATCTCCCTTGTTACTTCATCTTTTGAATTATCAAGTACGGCAATTTTAACATCAAGTATTTCATTCCTGATAACATAGCCAAAAATGAGAATCTGTATAACAGGTAATCCGAATAATAGCAGCAAAGTGCGGAAATCACGTATGATATGATAAAATTCCTTTTTAAGAAATCCCAGATAATTTTTCATAAAATATCATTAATTACGTGCAATCTTTAAAAAGACCTCATCCATGTTCTTTGCTGAATATCTTGTTTTTAAGTTTGCAGGTGTGTCAAGGGCTTCAATTCTTCCCTCTGACATAACAGAAATACGGTCACAATACTCGGCTTCATCCATATAATGGGTTGTTACAAAAACAGTAATGCCTTTGCTGGCTGTGTCGTAAATAAGTTCCCAGAATTTTCTCCTTGTTATTGGATCAACGCCTCCTGTGGGCTCATCAAGAAAAACCAGCTTAGGATCATGAAACACCGCTACAGAAAAAGAAAGTTTCTGTTTCCAGCCAAGAGGTATATATCTTACCAGCTTGTTTGCGGCCTCTTTAAGATCAAGTTTGTCAATCAGAATTTCTGTCTTCTCCTTAATCTGCAAATCCGATAATCCGTATATGCCTGCATAAAATCTTATATTTTCTTTAACAGTAAGATCTTCGTAAAGAGAAAA
>CAZFQS010000004.1:212188-225798 GCA_964521285.1 uncultured Bacteroidales bacterium
ATGTCCTTTACCCTCCAGATAATTCTTAATATCTGTTTTGCTGTATTTCTTTTCCTGATAATAATGGGTCTCCTGTCCGAATAAATAAGCACTGCTATCCGGAGAATAATCTCTTAAATCATTTACCAGTTTAATAATATTGTCAGATCTTATTGCCAGTAATGATTTATTAAAGCGTTCGACAATTCTTTCCGGGATGTCAATTTCCATCAGCATGCCATTATGCATTAGGGCAACATAGTCACATAACCGGGCCTCACTCATATAAGGAGTGGATACTATTATTGTCATTCCTTTATTTCTCAGGTCTCTGAGAATATCCCAGAATTCATCTCTCGATACTGCATCAACACCGGTTGTTGGTTCATCAAGAACAAGAATTTCAGGATTATGGATCAAAGCACATGAGAGTGCCAGTTTTTGTTTCATTCCGCCGGAAAGGTTCCTGGTCAGCCGTTTCTTAAAGGGCTCTATATGAGAATATACATTCCTTATAAGGTGATAATTTTTTTGTATTGTTGTGCCAAATATAGTAGCATAGAATTTAAGGTTTTCTTCCACAGTCAGATCCTGATAAAGTGAAAATCTGCCAGGCATATAACCGGTAAATTTTCTGACTTTTTTATAGTTCTTTACCACATCCATCCCTTTAATCCGGACACTTCCTGTATCCGGTAAAAGTAAGGTCGTTATAATTCTCAGAAGTGTTGTTTTGCCTGCTCCATCCGGCCCTATTAATCCGAACAGACACTGTTCAGGAATTTTTAAACTGACATTATTTAATGCCCTGACCTCTCCGAATGACTTTGAGAGATTTAAAATTTCCAGATAATTATCCTTCATAATATTCTTATAACATATAGTGTTAAATCAGAATGACGATAATTATTATTTAAAATAGACCTCACCGGGCATACCTATTTTTATCCGGCCATCATTAGTTACCCTTATTTTCAGGGCATAGACCATATTAACCCTTTCCTCTTTTGTTTGTATTGTTTTAGGAGTAAACTCAACTTCCGAAGATATCCAGCTCACTATACCGTCAATGTCACTTGTAGTTTTTTTACCAGTATCAATTGCGACTGTCACAGTATCTCCGACTTTTATTTCAGCTAACTGCGAGCCATCAATATATACCTTTAATTCCATCTCCCTGAGATTGGTAATTTTATAAATGGGGTATGCAGGGGTTACTATTTCGTTTTGCTCTATAAATTTCTCAATAACAGTACCGCTGACAGGATTAATTATTTTGCACTTGCTAATCTGATTATCAATTTGTTTTATTTCGCTTTTCAGAACTTCCAGCTCGGCCAGGATGATATTGTTTTGTTGTTTTACTGATTCGATAGTAAGTTCCAGAACATTAAATTTACCATTAATATCATCCAGCTGTTTTTGAGTAGCCGCATTATCTTTAACAAGACTTTCAAGTCTTTTCTTCTCTGTAAGAAGATTCTTTTTCTCCTCTTCATGAACTTTAATTTGCGACATGATATTATTACTTTTTGCCCTGATTACACTTTTCTGTGCAAGCAGCTGTTCATGTTTTAAATAAAACGGTACCGTATCAATAATACCGGCCAGTTCACCTTCATTATAATGCTGACCTTCCCGGATAACCAGAGACACCAGTTCGCCCTGGACCTGGGATGAGACTGTTACTTCCCTGGCTTCGAAATTGCCGTATGCATCAGCAATATCATTATTTCTCGAGCAGCTTAAATTTATAAGCACCATAAATAGTACTAATATTATATAATACCCAGGATGTCTGTTTACATTAACTTTAGTTATCATTGTTATATTTCTCCTTTTAATGTTAGATAATTAAATACAGATTGCTGCAATAATATTATATGAGTTTCCAGTTGAAGCTTTGCCTGTGTCTCGGCATTCAATTCAGTCAGGAAATCAGTCGAGGTAATTACTCCGTTTTTAAGCCGGGAAAACGAGCTTTCTTTAACTTCGGTTCTGAGTTGCACTATTCTTTTATCAAGTTCAACAGATCTCTCGTATTTCCTGATATTTGCAATTTCATTATCGAGTGAGATATTCAGATTTTTCTCAAATGTTTCTATTTTGGTATCAATAATCTCTTTCTGTGAATATAATATTTTTGCTTTTCGTTTAGTATCGCCCCAGTCAAAGAAACTCCATCTAAAACCAAGTCCGATTAAATAATATGTATCAAATTCCTCATTAAGGATATTTAGTCCGGGTTTGCCGTATCCTGCCTGGGAAAAAGCAAAAAATTTCGGCCTGTTCATAGTTGATAGTAGCTTGCTGTTTAAATCCGTTTGTTTTTTATGCAAGTCAAATAATTCAAATTCAGGCCTCATGTTAATATTGTCATGCGCCAAATCAGACTCCGGTAAAACAAGATAGATACCGGTATTTAATTCTATGCCTGTTAGTTCACCAAGTACCTTTAACATTGTTTCTTTGTCAAGTTCAACACCCAGCACTTTTTGTTCAAGATTGAGAATCTCTGCCTGTAAAACATTCTTATCAGCAGGTAATAGTATCCCGTTTTCTATTCCTGACTCAGCAACAATTGATTTTTCCCTTAACTCATCCAGTGTTAGGTTCAATAAATCATACTGTTTCTCCAAAAGTAATACTGAAAAATACACCTGGGTGATTCTGCGTTTTAATGAACTTAACTCAACATCTATTTGCTGCAGTTCGATTTCAAAATTTGTATTCTCAATATTCTTATATGATTTGTTAGTCCCTCCATCATAGATCTGCTGATTTAACTCAAAATACAATTTGTACTGATCATGGGGTTGAGATGGTAACTGGAATCCCTGCACAGGGATATCAACAACATCTGACTGATAGGTTGATTGTCCGTTCAATAACAGGGAGGGATACCAGTTAGTCCGTATATTTTTGATTTTATTCGTAAAAGCATCTTTTATAAATTCCTTCTGCTTTACGACCGGATAATTTATGACAGCCTGATCATAGCATTCATACAGGGTTAATGTATCTGACTGCTGGCTAAAAGACCAGAGTGATGTTAATAATAAAAAAACAATACAAATAAATCTCATTTTATTTTGCTTTAATAGAATTTATAACAAATTGCGGAACTTCCTTTTTCCTGGATTCAAGGAACTGTTTATAGCGTTTTTGATTATTTTCAAAAAATACCCTTTGAAGAAGCGGTCTGGCCGCAACAGGAAAAACACACAGGGCTAACAAATTAACAACTAATTGTTCCGGCCTTATATTTATAATATTTCCTTTCTTTATTTCCTGTTGAATTTGTTCAACCAGTATTGAAGGATTAAGACCAACCTGTTGCATAAGTTCATATAGTCTTTTGGGATTACGGTTAATTTCATGTAGTACAAACAAAGGTATAAATTGATTTTTCATCAATACAGTTATGTACTGGTCAGCCATTAATTCTATTTTTTCAAACAGTGATTTTTTTGAATTCATTACTTCTTCAACCTTTGGAACAAATTTAAAAAATGCATACTTAAATACGGCATCAAACAATTTTTCTTTACTTCTGAAATAATAGTGCAATAAAGCTTTATTTATTTTGGCTTCATTAGCAATATTCTGCATGCGTGAACCTGACAAACCATTTTTGATAAAGACTTTTTTAGCTGCCTGAAGAATTCTGTTCTCAGTATCTGAAAAGTATTTTTCCTTTATCATGGTAACTATATTTTTAACTGATTAATTTAACTATATGGTTAAACCAATTAGTCAAATTTAATAAAAATATAAGATACTGAAAATTTTTTTTATTGAAATTTTAAGTTTTTTGGTTAGCTAGCCTTTAAGCATTCTCATCTGGTTATTCAGGGCTGCCATTTTTATTGCTGTTATCGCAGCCTCAACTCCTTTATTGCCATACTTCCCTCCTGCCCTTTCTCTGGCCTGATCTATATCATTTGTTGTTAAAACACAAAATATAAAAGGAATGTTATATTTTATGTTCAGATCCGTAATTCCTTTTGTAACGCTCTGGCAAATATATTCGAAGTGAGGGGTTTTACCCTTAATTATACATCCGATACAAATTATGGCATCAAACTCTCCGTATTCTGCAAAAAACTGGGCACCTAAAGTTAATTCAAAACTTCCCGGAACAGTTTTAACAAATATATTACCTTCTTTTGCACCATGCTGCATGAGAGTTTCGTATGCCCCTTGATATAACATCTCTGTTACTTCACCATTCCATTCAGAGACGACAATGCCAAATTTCATTTTTTCAGCACCGGGGACCTTGCTGCTGTCATAATCCGACAAATTCTTCAAATTTGTAGCCATATCACAAAACCAGTAAAAATTATGACTTTATCTTTATTTTCACACTTGTAATATACTTTTCAATATCCCGGCTTTCTTCAGACTTAGGAAACTGGCTTTTTATTCTTTCATATACCTCAAAAGCCTTTTTATAGTCACCCAGTTCTTCATAGATAAGGCCGGCTTTTTTTAAATAAACAGCAGATGTGAAATCATTCTTTTTTCGCTCAGCAGCTTTCAGGTAAAATTCCAGACCTTCCTCAAGCTGTCCCAGTTCAATATAGGCGTCACCAATAGCTCCCATGGCAACAGAAGCAACAAGCATATCATCTGAATCAAATTTCTTAAGATTTTCAATGGCCTCTTCGTATTCTCCCAGTTTCAAATAACAAATACCTGCATAGTATTTTGCCAGATTTGCACATTTGGTAATTCCGTATTCATCTATAATATCTATAAATCCCAGATAGCTTCCGTCACCTTCCAGGGCTAAACGAAAGGAGTCAGTTTCAAAATATTTCTCTGCAACGTACATCTCTGATTGTGCTTCGACTTCAGTAGGTTCCAGGAATAATTTCTTATAACCCAGATAGCCGGCAATAATAGCAGCTATTACAATCACTATTATTGTCAGACTCTTCTGGTTTTCCTCTATATATTTTTCAGTCTTGCTAAGTACATTTTCAACATTTTCCAAACCATGATCGGTGGGTTTTTTCTTTTTTGCCATCATTCTTTGATTTTTAATTTAAATCAGAACGCAAATGTAATTTTTTTAAAATATTTAATGAAATTAAAACTTGTAAAAAATTTAAAACTATTTTTGATAATGAATATATAATCATGAATAAATGCCGTAATGTTTCTGCAAAAGCTTTCAATAGTCAATTTTAAAAATTATCAGCAAGCTGATATGGAATTTTCACCAAAGCTTAATTGCTTTATTGGCAGGAACGGTGTTGGTAAAACTAATATATTCGATTCTATCTATTACCTTTGTCTGTGTAAAAGTTTTTTTAATATAATTGACAGCCAGAATATTAAGTATAATGAAGAATTATCTGTAATCCAGGGCGATTTTATTTTAGACGGGACAAAGGAAACGATATACTGTGGAATAAGAAAAAATAAAAGAAAAGTATTTAAAAGAAATAAAAAGGAGTATAGCAGGCTTTCCAATCATATCGGTCTTTTACCAATTGTAATGATTTCACCTGCTGATTCAAATCTTATCACTGGTGGTAGTGAAGAACGAAGAAAGTTTATTAACGGAGTTATAGTTCAGTACGACAAGAATTATCTGGAAGATTTAATAAAATATAACAGGCTTATTTCACAGAGAAATAAATTATTAAAGGATCTGGCTGTATCCGGCAACTATCAGGATGACACTCTTGCGGTTTATGACGAGCAGATAGTACCTGTCGGGGAGAGAATATATGAAAAACGTGTAATCTTTGCTGAAAAACTGGTCCCTATTTTTCAAAAATATTATGATTTCATTTCACTGGGAAAAGAAAAGGTTGAACTAATCTATCAGTCCCAGTTAGCCGAAGGTGATTTTAGTGATCACCTAAAGCAGTCCAAAGAAAAGGACAGGCTTTTACAATTCACAACTACAGGGGTACATAAGGACGATTTAATATTAAATCTGCAGGGGATAAATATTAAAAGAAACGGTTCACAGGGTCAGCAAAAGACTTATCTTGTTGCCCTTAAGTTAGCCAAATTTGATTTTATTAAGGAAATAAACAAAATCAGGCCTATACTTTTACTCGATGATGTTTTTGATAAATTTGATGAATCAAGGGTAAAGCAAATTATTAAACTTGTCTCAGATGATAATTTCGGACAGATTTTTATTTCGCATACAAGTGAAGAAAGAATGAAGACAGTTTTAAGGGATATACCAACTGACCACAAGTTATTCTCCATCCAGGATGGTGTAATTAATGAAATTGTTAAAAATGAGAAAAAGCAACACCCAAAAAATAAGTGAAGTAATAGAGGAATATCTGAAAAATTCAGGTTTGACCCCGAAACTTAAGAAAGCACGGATCATAAATCACTGGGAGGAATTAATTGGTAAAGCCATTGCTAAAAGAACTACATCAATATATATTAAGAAAAAAACTCTTTTCGTATCCTTAAATTCTTCGGTAGTAAAGAATGAACTTATGATGATGAGGCAGCAGATTATAGATGCTATAAACAAAGAGGCCGGAGAAATAATGATTGAGAAGATTGTGATAAGATGAATCACCTGCCAGTATATTTTACCCTTTCTAAAGGGAATAATTAAATCGGAGACTTAGTTAATATTTACTCAGATATTTCTTATTTTCACCCTTTCAATTAAATACTAATAACAAATGGCAGTAGTTACACAAACATTAGTAATAATTAAACCTGATGCTGTTGCCAGTGAATTAATTGGCCCCATTTTATCAAGAATTAATAATGCCGGCTTCCATATTACAGCAATGAAGTTAGTATTGTTAAATGAAATCCAGGCAAAAAAATTCTATTCTGTTCACAAGGACAGGCCATTTTATGATAGTCTCGTTAAGTTTATGATCTCAGGACCTGTGGTAGTTGCTATACTGGAAAAAGAAAATGCAGTTGAGGATTTCAGAAAATTGATTGGAGCAACTGATCCTGAAAAGGCAGAAGAGGGAACTATAAGAAAACTATATGCTGACTCAGTTGAGCGAAATGCCGTTCATGGATCAGATAGTAAGGAAAACGCTGAGATTGAATGTGATTTCTTTTTCTCTCAAACTGAAAGATTTTAAGATTTAGATGCTGAATATATTATTAACGTATCTCATAATTTGAATACATAATATTATATATGGCTAACATTTCAAATTATAACCGGATCATCCGGAATATAATAATCTTCCTGTCAGCGATTTTGTTGTATGCCAATACTTTTAATCACGATTATGCTCTGGATGATGCTATTGTGATAACCGATAATATATACACACAGAAAGGTATTTCAGGCATAAAGGAAATTTTTAAAAATGACTCATTCACAGGCTTCTTTAAAGAAAAAAAAGAGCTGGTACCGGGCGGTAGGTATCGTCCTTTTTCAGTCGCCACATTTGCAGTTGAATATGAAATTTTTGGAGAAAAACCGGGAATAAGCCATCTGATTAATGTCTTATTATACGCTTTAACCGGAATTTTAATCTTTGTAATATTTTCAAAACTTGTGAACCATAAGGGGGCACATAACGGGTTTCTGACACTGCCTTTTGTATGTGCCTTACTTTTCATTTTTCATCCGGTTCATACAGAAGCAGTAGCAAATATTAAAGGCAGGGATGAATTATTTGCATTGCTCTTTTCATTGTGTGCATTATTATTTACAATAAATTATTTGCACTCAAACAATATATGGCAACTTATTCTCAGCGGAATCTCCATTTTCATAGCCCTGTTATCAAAAGAAAATGCCATAGTCTTTATACTGCTTGTACCACTTACTATCTATTATTTTACTGAAACAACAGTAAAAAAGACATTAATTACCACAGTACCTTTATTAATATCTGCGACACTATTCCTAATTATCAGGCAAATTGTGCTGGGTGAGTTTAGCTCAGAAACCTCAGATGAATTAATGAATAATCCTTTTTTACATGCATCATCAGCACAAAAATATGCAACAATATTTTATACCCTGGGTAATTATGTCAGATTACTGTTTTACCCGCATCCGCTGACCTATGATTACTATCCTTATCATATTAAACTAACCGGATTTAATAATCCCCTGGTCATTTTATCGATAGTTGTCTACGTAATTATCATAATTATAGCAATTGCCGGAATTAAGTCCAGATACACTGTCTCATACGGAATATTGCTTTATTTATTACCACTTATCCCTGTGTCAAACCTGATATTTAATGTAGGTACATTTATGAATGAAAGATTTATATATTTTTCTTCATTAGGTTTTTGTCTTGTTATTGCATACATTCTTTCAATTAAATTACCTTCTGTCCTTAACAGAAAACTATATACAATTTTAATATTAATAATCCTTATTCCTCTCCTAACCCTGTATTCCATAAAAACGATAAGCAGAAACAAAGCATGGAAGAACGATTTTACTCTCTTTACTACCGATGTTAAGATATCATCAAACAGTGCCAAAAGTAACTGTACGGCAGGAGGCATACTGCTGGAAAAAGCACAGGAGGTAAATGATAGTGCTGCAAGGAGCAGTTATTTAAACCAGTCATTAAAGTACCTGAACAAAGCCATTGATATACATCCTGATTATGTCGATGCATACAGATTGCTTGGTAATGCTAATTATGCCCAAAATAAGGATATAAACAAGTCATTTTACTATTATAAGCAGGTGCTAATAAGAAATCCATATGATGAAGTAACATATAACAATATTCATGCAGTATTAAGTAAATATGACAGTATTGATCACAAGATCTCAATATATAAGGAAATACTAAAAATAAATTCCCGCCGGTTTGACATTAATTATAAGCTGGGCAATCTCTATGGAAAACATAAAAATAATATACCAAAAGCACTTGCATACTTAAAAACTGCAGCATCTGTAAATCCGGATAATAAAGATGTATGCAAAGATCTCGGTGTTGCCTTTGGAATGAACGGAGAGTTTGGTGAATCGGTAAAATGGCTTGAAAAAGCAATTATTCTTGCCCCGGATGATTATACATTATATATTAATTTAGGAATCACTTATCAGAGAATGGGAAATTTTAAAAAAGCAAATGAGTATTTTTTAAAAGCCGGGAAATTGAGAAAATGACGATAATAATACATTAATTTTAAATTTGAATTTTATATCATTCCCGCACTTAATTATGACCAGAAAAGAGAGATTTAAGAAAGTACTGGATTATTTTCAGAAACACAACCCTGTTGCAGAAACCGAACTTAAATACAGGAGTCCCTACGAACTGATTGTTGCGGTTATTCTTTCTGCACAATGCACAGATAAGCGCGTTAACATGATAACACCTGTCCTGCTCGCCAGGTTTCCTACACTTCAGGATATGGCCGGAGCAGACTCCCGGGAAGTATATGAACTTATAAAGAGTTGTTCCTATCCTAATAATAAGACAAAACATCTGATAGGAATGGCAAAAACACTGAACAATGAATTCCATGGAGTTGTTCCTTCCGACATCATCCAGCTTCAAAAGCTACCTGGTGTCGGCAGGAAGTCTGCTAACGTAATAGCAGCAGTAGTTTATAATAAGCCAACACTGGCAGTAGATACACATGTTTTCAGAGTAGCGGCAAGAATAGGGCTCACAATAAATGCCAGGAATCCATTACAGGCTGAGAAACAACTGGTAAGCCATATACCGGAAAAGCTGATACCTGTAGCACATCACTGGCTGATACTGCATGGCAGATATATTTGTGTGGCGAGAAAGCCAAAGTGTTATGAGTGCGGATTAACGGATTTATGTAAGTTTAAACATAAGAATCTGTGACCTGTCAGTCATTATGATTTTAATTATAAACAAATGGTTAATAACTTGTAATTAATAGCAAGTACTAAAGGTTTTTTTAAATAAGACACTTTTTTAAATTTGTATCACAGGGTTTATAAAAAGGAATCTGCTGAATGAAAATTTTCATCAGGCTTATTTTCTTCATTGTATTAATGGTAATTCCAACTGGATATTCGTTTAAGCGAATTGATTATCGCAAAGGAATCCGGAATAATGTCTGTAAAGTCCTCAAAAATGATGTCTTGGTATACTTTATATTTGTCGACAGTAAAGAAACATCACCCTGGACAGAGTTTGATATAAGATCCACAATAGATTCAATATCGGTTGCCATTAAATGGTTAGAGTTTCAGGCCAGGCAAAATGGTGTATTACTTAATATAATCACGGATTATTATATTGGTGAAGAATATACTACTATTAAGAAAGCCCTGCCAATGGGTAGCGTTGTTAAATCAATTTCTGATCCAAATTTGAAGAGAGGTCTTTCATCATTAAACTTATGGGCTGATAATATAGCACGAAAAGCAGGAACTTCATTTAATATAATGGAACAGGATGGTATACCTGAAATTAAAAATCCGAAGAACAAAGAGCGACTTGTAGCCTATCTGCGGGATACCAAGCAGGTCGAGAGTGTTGCCTTATTATATATGGTAAACAACTATTTCAGAAATGATATTTCTATATCGGTTAATACGATGAACACTCATGATGTTGAGTTTGCCATAGTAAGTTATAAATATCCTTCAATTATTGCCCAGAATATATTACACCTGTTCGGAGCTGCAGATCTGTATAAAACACAATACAGAAGAAATGAGAAAAAAATAGCAGTTACCAGTGAGTATTTCCCTGATGACATAATGCAGGATGTTTATGCTAAAAACCTGAACAAACTTAAAGTTGGAAAGTTCACACAATATTTAATCGGGTGGAAGCAGAGGTTAGAGCCGGAGTATCAAATGTTACTGACTGATAAGATTGCTAATTTTTAATAGTAAAGACTCTTGTTTCAAAATTCAGGAGATTTAATATATTTTAAGATATTGATTTTAAAATAACAAGAAGAATTCAAATTTTGAAAATAAAAAAAAAGTATTAATTTTACTACAATTAAGAGTTGATAGCTAAAAACAAATTATAAACCCGTAACCCATGCAAAGCAATAATTATTCCCTGAACATTATAAGGTATATTGTTATTTGTAGCTTATTTATCTTATTTGCAGCCTGTACATCCAACAAGAGTAAAAAGAAAAGTTCAGAACTGAATCTTGAAGAATTTATTAGTGAGGATGATATTTTTGATGATGTTACTAAGGCGAAAAAAATCTTTTATGCATTACCCTCTCCGCTTGAAACGGCCATGCTTATTAAATCTGCAGGAGCCGATTATGATGAAGAATTGCTGAACTCATTGGATAATGTAGATAATTATTCTACAAATATGAGTATGGCCCTTAACCTGGGTATCTACACTACGGATCTTAGTTTTGCCAGCCTTTTTGATCAGACTCAAACATCTATTAACTATATGGAAGCGGCAAAAAAAATGGCAGAAGGACTTGACATAGTAGATGCTATTAATAATGAGACTATAAAAAGACTGGAACAAAATCTTAATAACAGGGATATAATAATGGACATTATCTCTGAGACATTTCTGAATTCCAGTTCTTACCTCAAAGAAAATGACAGGCAGGCAGTTGCAGCTATCGTTCTGGTTGGCGGATGGATTGAAGGTCTATACATTGCAACACAACTTGTAGGAGACAAACCTATAGAAAATAACAAACTGGTTGACAGAATTTCAGAACAAAAATTATCTTTTAATATAGTGCAAAGGATGCTGGAAGATAACAGGAAAAATGAAAGTGGTAAAGAGAACGAAGATATTGTTGATCTGATGGTTCAGTTACAGGAATTGAAAAAGTCTTTTGATAAAATAAAAGTCGAAACTTCGGAAGTAAAAATAGAACCAAATGAAGAAACCAAAGTCACTACTCTAAAATCCACGACTAAAATATCAATTACACCTGAAGCATTCAGTGGGTTAAAGGAAAGCGTAAAGATACTAAGAACCAACTTCGTACAATAAATATATAATCATTATGAAAAAACTATTAAGATTACTTTTTATAGTTTCAATTTTTGCATTTGCCGCTTCTTTATATGCTACTGCCCAATGTAAAGGATTTGCAAAAAAAATATGCAAGCTAGAGTTGATTCCTTATATACATGATGGTAATTATCATGCAGCAATATTAACAGCGGGGGAAGAGGCAGAATTATATAAAACATTTTATTCGGGACAGGATTACAGGATTGCGATTTGTGGTTCTAATGCTTTACCTGATGTTGAGTTTCAGATTATTGATGCTTATAAAAATATTATATATGATAACCGGCAAAGCAATTTGGCCAGAATATGGGATTTTAAACTGGAATCCAGTCAGCAGCTTAAAATTGCTGTCAAGGTACCGGTAGGTACAGGTGATTCAGAATATCCTACAAGTGGTTGTGTGGCTATAATGTTCGGATTTAAAGAAAAATAATATAATTAGAAAATTAATATTAAGCAGGTGTCTCAAAATCAGGGGCACCTTTTTTTATTAATAACACAGGCTTTTTAGTTTCTGATAAAACATATAAAATATTTTTACGTAAACAACAATAATAATTCAAAATAAAATTATTATGAAAAGATATGTTGCAATAATATTAATAGTAATCTCCTTCTCCTTCACATCCTGTGAAGATCTGTTCAATGGCGATGAGGACGGACTCACAACTGAGGATGTTATTGAAGGACTTAAAACTGCCCTTGAAATCGGTACCGATACAGCAACTTCAGTGTTGGGATTGGTAAATGGTTATTATGGTAACTCGCTATATAAGATTCCTTTACCTCCCGAGGCTGATATTATTGTTGAGAATCTGAGTTTACTTCCTGTAGGGGCCGATCTGGTTGAAGATGTTGTTGTGGGTATAAACCGTGCAGCAGAAGACGCCGCTAAGGAAGCCGCACCGATTTTTAAAAATTCAATAGCTCAGATGACATTATCTGACGCATGGGATATACTGAACGGTACAAATCCGGCTGAAAATAATAAAAGTGCTGAAGGATTTGATTCTACAGCTGCAACCGGATATTTTAAGGTTACCACTTACGATGCGCTAACAGATTTATATTCCCCGAAAATTAACAATGCTCTGCAGAAAGACTTGCTTGATATCAACTATTCTCCCTATGATGCGTGGGAAGACCTAACCGGTGCGTATAATACGGTTGCTAATACTCTGGTTGGTCAGTTGGCTGGTCTGACTCCTGTCACAACTGACATTGGTGTATATTGTACCGGAAAAGCTTTGGACGGACTCTTTCATAAAGTCGGCCAGGAAGAGAAAAAAATACGGAAAAACCCGTTTCAATGGGCTGTGGATATTATTCAGAAAGTATTTGGTTCGATATTTAAGGAATAGATTGTTCTATTGTTCTATTGTTTACCTTTTAAAATACATCACAGCGGGAGAGGCATAGCCTCTATTTCAACTTTTCTTTAAGAAATCTGCCCGTATATGATTTTTTGCAGTTGACAATATCTTCAGGTGTTCCTTCAAATATCAGGTAACCACCTTCTTCGCCTCCTTCAGGGCCCAGGTCAATCAGCCAGTCAGCTGATTTTATTACCTCCAGATTATGCTCTATAACAAGAATCGTATGACCTCTGTTAATTAATGTATGAAATGCTTCAAGCAATTTCCTGATGTCGTGAAAATGCAATCCTGTCGTTGG
>CAZFQS010000005.1:0-173127 GCA_964521285.1 uncultured Bacteroidales bacterium
TAATTTTATTTGAAACTATCCCGCCTCTGTATAGGGGCGGGATTTAGTGCAACATCGTGTTATACCACATACCGCTTGTCTCAATTTGATAAGTTTTGAGAATTATTTAACTTACGCTAAATTGAAAAGTTAAATTATATAATTAAAGACAGCACGACGATATACACCGATACACCTTGGCTGTATTGTTTTAAAAAATATTCAACCATGAATTTTAAACTTAATGTAATTAAAGTAAAATTTATCAGAAGAATGACTGTTATAAATATTGTATCAATTATTTTATTTGTCATTTTTCTTTCAGGCAAAAGCAAACCAAGAGATAATCCTGAAGATGAGCTTTGGAAAACGGTACCCCGATTGGGAATGATTTACAGTATTTAAAACACTTAAAGAAACAGGGCATTGTATATATTACTCTTAATCATGATAAGACAAATCAAATCAGTGATTCCAATTTTGATGAAAATCGGGAATGGAACGGACTGAGTCCTTTTGGTCTGGAAGTGATAAAGGAGATGAATAATCTTGGGATCATAATAGATATTTCACATTCAACGGACAGCACTGTCATACAATCGTTACGTTACTCTAAAGCTCCAGTAATTGCTTCTCATTCATCATGCAGATACTTTACTCCTGGTTTGGAGAGAAACTTATCAGATACTTTAATTAAAGCTATTGCGAATAAGAATGGGGTAATTATGGTAAATTTGTGTTCGATGTTCCTTGATTCTATCTGTATGAAAAATTGCAGTTACCTTTTGAATTGGTATAAATCAAATGGAATATATATGGATTCAGAAGAGGGAATTGAATTTGCACGTAAGTATGCAGAAACACACCAAATAAAATCAAATTCAATACAAGTAGTTGATCATATTGAACATATAATTAAACTAGCAGGTATTGATTATGTAGGTATAGGTTCTGATTATGATGGAATGGGGCCAGCACAACCGACAGATTTGCCTGATGTGTCAAGCTATCCTATAATAGTGGTTGAGTTAATTAAACGTAGCTATTCTGAAAATGATATAAAAAAGATATTATCTGGTAACTTTCTCAGGGTTTGGAATGAAGTAATTGAAATTGCAGATTCTTTGAATGTAGGAATAGCCAACAATGAATAAAAACAACGATGCCTGTAACCGCATATAGCCAATAGCGCGGATTGCGGGTATGAGATTAACTTTGCTTCGAAATTAAGCTGGTGCATCTGGATAGGTAACTGCTTCGAACCGCGCCACTCGCTATATGCGAAAACATTTACAGGGCATTTTAAAACATGGAATATGAAAAGAAGTTTGATTTTAATGTTATGTATAGTTTCAAACAGTTTGATTGCACAAGATGTGAAAGTTGAAATATATGTACAGATTCTAAACCTGGATGAATATTTTAATCCTTTCACCGGTTCTTTTGTATTACTTGATTTAAAAACTGGCGGATATAAGGAATACAATGATTCAATCTGCTCAATAAGATATTCACCATGCTCAACTTTTAAAATTACTAATTCTTTGATTGGGATAGAATCTAAAGTTGCTGAAAATGAAAATTATATCATTAAATATGACAGTCTAAGAAATCCTCCTGAACCATGGATGTATAATATAGAACCATTTAAATACTGGATGCAAGACCATACAATGAGAACTGCTATAAAAAATTCGGTAGTTTGGTATTATCAAGAACTAGCTCGTAGAATTGGAAATGAAAATATGACGAAATTTTTAAGACAAATTGATTATGGTAATAATGATATTTCATCAGGCATAGATAATTTTTGGTTATGTGGTTCTTTAAAAATATCAGCTGAAGAACAAGTTGAATTCTTAAAAAAACTATATAATAATCAATTAATTGGCTTCTCTATCAGAACCCAGGAAATTGTAAAAGATATTATGCTCAATGAATCTACGGATAATTATAAGCTTTATGGTAAGACTGGTGGTGGTGATTGTTGGAATGATAAGGTAATAGGATGGTATGTTGGATTCCTGGAAACAGAATCTAATACTTTCATCTTTGCTATGAATGTATTTGTAAATGATTTTAGTGATCTAGGAAATAATATGCGAATTGAGATGACTAAAAACATATTGAAAGGATTGAATTTAATTGAATAAAAACGCCCTGTAACACGGTGTATGCCACATGTCACTATTTGATAAGTTTTAAGAATTATTTAACTTGTGCTAAATTGATAAGTTTAATTATATAAATAAAGGCGGTACGACACCATATACCGGTACCGTTGTGTGCCACAATTAAAGAAACATCTTATGAAAAATCTATTTACAATTGCCTCGATAATATTTTGTATAAATCTATATAGCCAGGAGAGATATGTTGATCTGGATGGTCAGAAGTTTCGTATTAAAGAGTTTGGTAAGGGAGAAATGACTGTGATTTTTGAAAATGGCATGTCAGATAGTTTAGAAGTATGGGGTTCGATACCAGACTCAGTTGCCAGTTTTGCCCGTGTATTTTTGTATGACAGAGCCGATATTGGAAAATCTGATACATCGCATCTTGAGAGGACTATACCAAATATGATATATGAATTGAGAGAGGTATTAAAACAGGAAGACATAAAGCCACCCTATGTTCTGGTTGGACATTCATTTGGTAGTCTTATTACCAGGTATTTTTCAAGTCAGTATCCAAATGAAGTAAAGGGATTATTATTACTTGATCCTTGTCCGGAGTCCTATTGGGAAGAAATGTCGGAACAAGATCTTAAAGAATATATAGAAGGTGGCAATGAATGGTATAGAACAAAATTTCAGAAAAAATACCGGAAAGAATGGTATCAGTTTATGCCAAATATAAAGTATATGACAAATCTTAATATTCCCTTAGATTTGCCAGTAATTATGGTCTCTGCAACTGCATGGAACTGGTATGATTATCAGAAAAAAATTATAATCGGCTTTAAAAATGCAAGACACATCTTACTTGAAGGAGAACACCACATTTTTAAAAATCATCCAAGTTTGATTGTTGAATACATTAAAGAATTAACAATAGAATAATTACGGCACGCAACAGAAAATATAAGTAAGCTGGGATTTAGTGCTAATCTGACAATGAATTAATTAAATAAAAATGCAAGCAGTCAGAAAAGTTTGAAACTGTAAAATTCCAACCTACCCATAATTGTGAATTGTTGACTACCATGTAATATAACGTTTTGAGAATAAATTATTTATTTATAATTCACAGGGAAAAAATTTAAATATATTCGTACATACAATGAGAGGTAAGTTACTATTTAGGCAGCAAACAAAATCTAATAATATTGATTTATCAAAGCTTGATTCAGGTATGTATTTATTAACTATTGAGTATAATAAAGAAAGAAAAACAATAAAAATAATTAAACGGTAACCAACAAGCGATAATAAATAATTGCCGGATCAGTAATTTACATAACTTTTGTACATTTATTCAAACTTATTGTAACCTGATAATCAAACACATTTAAATCGGCAACTAACCATGCCTGCAAACCTTTACGCCATAGTATTAAAGTCATTGGGAAACAATAATTGAAGATTTATGGATATTACGATAAAACCATTAACACCGGATCTATTAAAGGATTATTTGTTTTTCTTTGATAATATGGTTTTTACAGAAAATCCTCATTGGTCGAAATGTTATTGTTTTTCATTTCATTTCACTGGATCAAATGAGCGATGGACTAAAGAAGAAAACCGCTCTTCTGTAATTAAATTTATTAATGAGAAAAAAATGACAGGATACCTGGCATATTCCAGTGATAAACCTGTTGGGTGGTGCAATGCCAATAATAGATCAAATTATCAAAGATTAATGAAATATTATGATTTGGTGGATAATCCCAAAGACAAAGTATGTTCTATTGTTTGTTTTTTAGTTAACCCTGATTATAGGAGAAAAGGTATCGCACAAAAAATACTTAAACAAATATGTATTGATTATAAACAAAAAGATTATGATTATCTTGAAGCTTACCCCGAGAAGGGAGAATTATCATGTGAGAAATATTATAGAGGACCTATAAGCTTATATAATAAATTTGATTTTAAAATTGAGAAAGAGTACGAAGATTATTTTGTGGTTAGAAAGATATTGAAGTAACAGCGGCGTACAACAAGGCATATCAAACACTACGCATAAAGTAGTAAATTTAAACGAAATAACAATAATCAAAATTCTGATTTATAATAGCAAAGGTCGAAAAATTAGGACACAAAAATATAAATGGGAAATAATAAACGAGGTCTAATATGTTGTATAATGCATTGGTTTCAAAGTGTCACGGTGGATGCTAACGTAAAGTGCAAATTTGTATCTTGCTAAATAAAATTTAATGATAAACAGAAAATATCATGAATCCACAAAACACATCATCAAAAGTATTTACGCTGAGGAATGTTTGTGCGGGGGTAGTTATCGCTGGTGCTGTCCTCGCCTGCATTACCATGACCGGATGCCAGTCCGGTTCAATTAAATCCATAACTTCTGAAGCCAATAGCTATGCCGAGGATCGGGCATTGATCGAAGATCTGCAGGCCCGCTATATGTTTGCACTGGATTTTGGAGATATAGACAAGTATGTAGCCACTTTCACAGAGGATGGCGTACTTGATATTGGTGAGGGTGAATGGCGCGGTCGTGATACAATCCGGCAGGTGCTTACCGCCATGCCTAAGCCGGAGGAACTACTGGCAGACCAGGATACTCCAAAGCTGCACCGCTCTACCGGCCGGCATAGCATAACGAACATTGTGATAAAAATAGAGGACGATACGGCTCATGGGAGAGCCTACTGGTTCCACATGTCAAACAACAATCCGCAACGCAGCGCAACACTTAACTCATACGGCCACTATGAAGATGAGATGGTTAAGGTAAATGGTACCTGGTTGTTCAGCAAGCGGAAAATCTATAACGAGCAGGTCTCTAAATGGTCTGCACCAGTTGACAATCCGAGCTGGTAGTATAATACCCGGCACACACAACGAATCCCTTTAGGCATGTGAGGATTTAGATTCGCTATCTGTCAGCCACACGAAAGGAAGCCACTTTTTTATGTCTTACTAATCAAAACCAGTGCGATGTAACGCCAATGACATCATACAACTGGCCCTGGATAAATAGTTTCTTACAAATAGGCAACAATTGATATTGCCAATCCTCATGTGGTATTAAAAATTATGGAATTTTAAGCAATTCTGCATCATAATACTTTGAACAATTTAATTTTACAAAATTATGAACAGAACGATAAACAACATTGTAGTACTTTGCATTTTAACAGTAGCCTATTATTCAAGTCCAGCCCAGACAAATTGTAGTCCGGAATCCACAATTTTTTTTAGCAGGGAAGAGTTACAGGATGATTTTAAGCAATTTAAGAAAATTCTTGAGAATGAGCATTGTTGTCTCTATGAGTATTCCTCAAAGGAAGAAATGGACAGCTTGTTTAGTAGTCACTATGGACGTATTGACCACAAAATGAAGTTTGAGGAGTTCTTTGGGTTGCTTGCACCTATAACAGCAAAAATAGGTTGTTTGATTACTGCAACATGGATGCCAGGCAGGTTCTTTAGTTCAAAGCCAGATATGTTATTCCCGCTTAGACTAAAGTTTATAGATCAATATGTCATTCTAAATGGAAGTTATCTTGATACTAATGAGATTCCTGTCGGCAGCATAATCCTGGAAATTAATGGGAAACCTATTGAATTTATCATTGAACAATTAAGGAAAATTACATCTGCTGATGCTTTGAATCCATATTTTATAGATGCTCAATTAATTAATCGTTTTTCAATGTTTTATGCCAGCATCTTTGGACTTCCAGATAGTTATGAAATAAAATATGCCTTACCAGGTAGAAAAACCTATGAAGTTAAAAAGCTTACACCTGTAAGTATTGAATCTGTCAGAAAAGTCGTATTTTCCCATTTCAACAATCCTCCACTTACATTTAAAGTAGCTGAGGAAAATAATACTGCTATAATGACGGTTAATACCTTTATTTATTATGACAAAGTAGACTATTTCAGAAATTTTATGGATTCATGTTTCCACCTTATGAAAGAAAAGAAAATAATGAATTTAATTCTTGATCTAAGGGGAAATGACGGTGGAGATCCATTCTGTGCTTCAATACTATTTTCATATTTACAAAAAAGTCCGGTACCATACTTTGCTGAACCTTATGGCAAATATGCAGTTCTTGCAGAACCTATTCCTCTTCCGCAGAATCATTTTAGCGGGAATCTTTATACCTTGATAGATGGGAGCTGTGGCTCAACTAATGGACACTTTTGTGCGCTGCTGAAATATCATAATATAGGAAAGTTTGTTGGTACACCCGGTGGCTCTACATATAAATGTAATGCGGGGAAAAACACCGAATTTCGTTTACTGAATTCAAAAATGATTATTACTTTAGGACGAAGTACTTATTCAGCAGCAGTAGATAATATGGATAAAACAGCACCTATTATGCCTGATATTATTGTGAATGAAAACCACAATGATTTTCTTGATAACAAGGATCTCTTTATGGAAAAGGCAATAGAAAATGTGGCAATATGTCATGATTTTTCATATAATTTATATCCTCACCTATATGATTCAACTCCTGAAATATCATCGCCCTATATAATGTTTGACAGTGTTGAGACGATTCTTGTGATGACAAAATCTAGTCAGCACGGCATTGTCCCAGTAACAATGGAAAACGGAAAACCTTTATTATACAGTTATAAAGTAGGAACCTTTATGGGTAAAGACCAGCAAATGTCGATTGATGGGGGTGATTTTCCTGAACTGGCAAATTTCAATATTCCATGATGAAGTACAAGGCAGATATAATATTCATATTGATAGAACGCTCACTCATAAGGAAGAACAATATTTAGAAAAAAAATATTCTCATTTTAATAATGAGGAAATGGCTGAGCTCAAACATAAACTTACTCATCTGGATTTCAGTGAAATGCTTCCATATTATATAATGCGATATGGATTTTATGAAGGGCATACTGATTATCGTTGTGACCCAATCGCAATAAGCTTCATTTTTGGATTAAAAAGTCTAGAGGAGATAGACATAGAATTCAAAGAGAATTTATATAATACTTTAACAAAACACTATATTTCAAAATAAGAATTATTATATAAAACTACATAACGAGCAATATAAAAAATTGAGTGGAATATAGTATATTTATTTTCACAATATTTAATCAACGGTATTCAGGTCTGATAGGTATGGAGCTAAGAATTGCCCAGCTTTTAATATTGAGGGGATGTCGTTGGAAAGCCATAATAGAAAATTTCTGAAACAATTAAATCTAAATGAATAAAAAAGTACTATTATTTTTATCACAAGGATTTGAAGAATATGAAGCCAGCGTATTTACGGATGTGATTGGTTGGAGTAGAGTATATGGGACCACTCCAGTTGACTTAATTACAACAGGATTAAGACACCAAATAAAAGGTACCTGGAATATGATTGTTAAACCGGAGCTTGATTTTAAAAAAATAAAAGTTGAAGATTTTGATGCATTAGCAATCCCAGGTGGATTTGAAAAGGCAGGATTTTATGAAGACGCATATGATGAGAGATTTTTAGACTTAATTCGGGAATTTAACAAACAAGGAAAAATTATAGCTTCGATTTGTGTGGCAGCATTACCAATTGGAAAATCAGGAGTGTTATCAAATAGAAATGCTACTACATATGATCTTTTAGATGGATTAAGGCGGAAACAGCTATCTGATTTTGGTGCAATTATCAAAGATGAAAAGATAGTAATTGACAAAAATATTATTACATCAATAGGACCGTCAACAGGATTGGAGGTTGCATTTAAATTGTTAGAGTTGTTGACAAATAAAAAAAATGTTGATACAGTTAAAAAACATATGAGATTTGAATAAAGCAAAAGAATTAAAAAAACTCTGACTTGAAAAAATACCCAACAATTGGTGTGTGTGGTCTTGATTGCGGTTTATGCCCAAGATATTATACTATAGGGACTTCAAGATGTCCTGGATGTGGTGGCCCCGATTTCTTTAATAAACATCCATCATGTTCTTTCATAACCTGTTGTATCAGGAAAAATAATCTTGAAGTTTGTGCTGAGTGTTCAGACTTCCCGTGCTCTAAATTTAAAAGTGATGAAGAATATCAGCAATTGAAAGAATCTTCCTCTTACCCCTCAAGCAAGAAAATTATGCCGAACTTGAATTTTATAAAAGAACACGGAATTGAGAAATTTGCAGAACAGCAAAAAAAACGAATTAAGTTGCTTGAAACCATGATAGAGAATTTTAATGATGGGAGATCGAGAAGTTTTTACTGTAAAGCAACAGCTTTACTTGATTTAATAAGTCTTGAAGATTCATTAGATAAGGCAATTCAAAAAATAAGATCAGAAAATATCAAACCAGACAATACAAAAACAAAAGCCAAAATTCTTAAGGACATACTTAATGAAATTGCTATTAAGGATGGAGTGAAATTGATTAAAAAATGAAAAAATATCAACTCCTTTTTTTAATAATCTTACGTATAATATTATTCTCCGGGAGCGAGAAACAAAGTACAAATTAATCTAAGAATTGGATTATTATTATACCTGATACTCTTTCGAAAACCAACATCAGTTCAATCTGCGAATACCAAAATAAAAACTACACAATGGAAGATGAGAATCCGAATATGTCTTTTCTGAATCCGATCTCTTTTCGTCATCGAAAGAATGTGACAGTCCGGTGATCTTGCCCCTGCAAGCTTCTTAGTCGAAATATGACAGGTCCCATTCATTCAACCACTGAACAATGAATCTGCCGTCCTCGATCGTGATTGGCAGCCACATATATCGGCTGTCAATTTGGTTGCGAGGTCGCCACATGTCGAACATAGCGATATACGCGCCGGGTTTGCCCTGCACAGGGAGAATGTACGTACTTTGCCCGCCAAAAGTCTGTTCCGGCCCGATGCCGTTGTTAGGATTAATGCCTTTGGTAGGATTGCCCAGGGCTTTCCATGGGCCCCACAGGGAAGGTGCTGTGAATGAGCGTGCAGCGTTCGGTTTCCAACCGGTGGCTCCTGAGGTAAGCAGGTAGTAATTACCCTCGTACTCAAAGATTGCCGGCGCTTCATTGTGCCCCCCAGGAAGGATTTGGATCCAGTTACCCGTAAAATCCAGGTAATCTGCTGTTAGCTCGCGAATATGCAGAGTCAGGTTTTCTTCGGAGGCGGCTATCTGGTAAGCTTTACCATCCTTGTCCACGAATACAGTTTGGTCCCGTGACATTTGTCCTCCCTGGAAGTCACGGCGGACAAAAAGACCACTTGCTAACGCCTCCCGCCATTGTGGCGTCCACCACTCTAAACTATCCTCTCCGGCAACGGGTTGATGCTGTTGTTCGCTAAAGCCCCGGGGCCAATGGCCCGCGAGCGGTCGCTTTGACTCGAGAAATTCATAAGGGCCCGTAGGAGAGGCCGCAACAGCAACGGCCGCATGCGCAGGGGCATATCCCTGTCCTTTCAGTTCCAGATGGAACCACATGACAAATTGTGCGGTTTGCTTGTTGTAGATCACCTTAGGACGCTCGACGATTGCACCGCGCTCGATGTCATGACCCTTCTCGTCCACGGTTCTCATCACAATGCCTTTGAAGGTCCAGTTGTAAAGATCTGTTGATGAATAGCAGCTCACGCCCGGACTGGCACGCTGTAGAGAAGGCCTGTCCCGCCCGTAGCGGTGCTCGCCGAACCAGTAGTAGACACCCTGGTGGAATAAGATACCGCCGCCATGGGCGTTGATGATGTTGCCGTCAGTGTCGTACCACAATTCACCGGGATGAAAACTGGTGTAAGACGGTTGTGCCAGACCAGCCTCAATGGCCGTAACCACCAGACTTATTGCAAGGCTCAAGCGAAGAATACATGATTCCATCCCAAAACCAATAAAATGACAGTATTGTAAAAATACTGTAATATGTTTTTATATTAATTTTTACTCTTTCTTATTATCCCTTTAATCTGGCAGGTTTCCACGGCACCCGCAAATTATCAAGTTTTTCACCAATTAATTCAATCGACTCTTCCCGTATTTCTCCCAAACCCATATCAAAACCCATTTTGAGGTGTTTTACATTATCTGTATCGTGACTCATAATACGTGCAGCTGTTGCATCTGCGGCCATGATATCAGTACTGGCTATTATAGCCCATGAACCCAGACGTTCTTTCATATTCAGAGTGCTGCCACCATAATCCAGTGTGGGACCATCACCTTCAACGCCAATGGAAAAATCAATGATGGAAAGATCGGGTTTAATACTTTTTACAATATCAAGATATACCTGAGCAATTGCCTGTGGGCTACTATGATCAAATGTGCCGCGGTTCCACCATGTATTATCTATCAACTGTGCATAACGGGACAACGGTGTGATACCGATGAAATTCTTTAAAGCCAGCGTAAGCTGTGCCCATGAGTGTGTTTTAGCCACAGGAATTGAAATTACCTTATCTGCATTGGCAACAAGGCTTGAAATGGCAATCTCGTTTAATGATGTTAATGAAGGAACATTGGACCATCCCGGAGAATCGTCTTCCAGGCATGCCAGAGTAACTTTTCCATCATACAGTGAACTGAGACGATTTGCTTCCTTTACCAGATTCGTACTGCCATCCAGGGTAATTGCATATTGCCATTCGAATGTTGGCAGGTGAGATCCATCGCCAATAATAACTTCAGCGGCGCCTGCTTTTAAACATTCTTCTGTAACAGCAATGATGATTTCCGGTTTGGTGCACTCACCAATATGAAAGCAATTATTATATTGCGCCCATGGGAAAGAAACAAAATTGGGTTTTATAAAAACTGTTTCGCCTTTGAAGACTATAGTCTGAATACCACCCAAGCCGTCAATAGCATCCCTAGTCATCGAATCTAAATTGTCTCCACGAATTGCGGCTACTTGTGCCTTTTTCTCTTGTGAAGGTTTCTGAATAGAATTTTTATCCTGACAATTTGAGAAATACCATGGTGTACCAAGAGCGATTGTTGTGCAAGCACTTTTCTTTAGAAATTCGCGTCGTTTTATCTTAGGCATAGTTTTTTCTATCTTTTATGGTTAACTAATAAATAAACTGCAATTTTGCAGCCTATCACTCATTAGATGATTGTTAAATCAATTTATTACTAAATAGTTACAAGAACATTTAAGTTGTGCAAATACTACAAAATCCATTTATTTGTATTTTTACTCTACTAAAGTATAAAAAATGGTAAAGCCAAAAAAATTATTAGAACAGATAAGGTATAGCGATTTAATAACCAATTACCCTAAAATGCGCAGTATTTTATCCAAAATAAGGGATATCCTGAGAAAAACTAGCAGATGAAGATAATTTTAATTTCAATTGGAACTCATGGGGACATGGAGCCTTTTTTAGCAATTGGAGAAATATTAAAAGAAAAAGGACATCAAGTAATCTGTGCTTTCCCGGACCAGTTTAGAGATCTTGTTGAAGATTCAAATATGGAATTTGCTTCTTTGGGGACAAAATATATTGAGATGTTGGATAGTGATGCTGGAAAAGCTACTCTTGGAGGTGGTGGTTCAGGATTAAAGAAAATTCTTGCTTATATAAAACTTGCGAGAAATTCTGTAGAAATCAATAAAGAACTCATTCACAAACAATATGAATTAATTGAAAGCGAAAATCCTGACAGATGTGTATATAATGGGAAAGCCATTTATCCCATAATTTGGGGATTGAATAAAAGAGGAAAGAATATTCTTATAAGTCCTGTACCTTATTTGCACTATATGAAAAATCATACACATATCGCTTTTAACAGCAATTATGGTTCCTTTTTAAATAAACTTACATACTAATTAGCGAATTTCGGATTAATCATGACAGTGAAAATATCAATAAAGTGGTTAAAAATCACAAAAAAAATAACCCGGAAACAAATACGAAATGCTCTTTTATCGAATAAGGCAATTTATACAATTTCACCCGCTGTTTTCCCAAGACCCGAATATTGGAATGAGAATATTAAAGTACTGGGATATCACGAAAGGAACAAAATCATCAACTGGCATCCTGACAAAGGATTAACTGATTTTTTGCAAAAACATAATAAAATCCTGTTCATTACTTTTGGCAGCATGACAAATCCTGAACCGGAAAAAAAGACTAAAATACTACTTGAAATACTTAAACGAAATAAAATCCCTGCACTGATTAATACTGCATCCGGAGGCCTTATCAAACCGGATAAATTTAATGATGAGCTTATACATTTTGTTTCCCGAATTCCTTACGACTGGATTTTCCCAAAAATATACGGAGTAATTCATCACGGAGGTTCAGGGACAACTCAAATGGCACTTAAGTATGGATGTACAACAATGATAATCCCACATACTATTGACCAATTTGTCTGGAATAAAATCATTTATAAAATGGGGACTGGGCCAAAGGGAATAAGAATTGATAAAATTACCACGATAAACCTCGAACCCAAAATTCTTGAATTAATGAACAATACTTCCTTTAAAAAGAAAGCGGAAAAAATAGCCAGTCAAATGGAAAAAGAAGATTTTAGAGAAGAATTGTATAACTCAATAGTGGAGTAAACTGGCTACAACAATTTATATAAAAAATATACAGTAAATTACAGGACTTTTTAATTCAATAAATTATAATGCTTATACTCATGAAGAAAATTGGAATTATAACATTAAAGATTTTATTATTCTCCTTTATAGTGGAATCACACTGCTGCCAGCAGCAAATATAAACCGTTACCATTTTACTTATTTGCTATTGTTCTGTTCGTTATTTTATATATCTTGTACCTTGACAGCTAAATGCTTTGAATTCGGTAACCAAGCCAAAACGTCGCCCGCAACACACAACTATTATTATGCGGAACCCTTATGCATAATTAACTTTTAATTGCCTTACCTTGATACAGTATTGAAAAATAGTAAAAAATGAATCTTAAAAAAACAATTTCTCTCGCAGTAATAGTTATACTAACTTTTATTTTAGTAGGGGGATATATTTTAAAAAATCGAATTCAAACTCAGGTAAAAGAACTCTTCCGATTGAACAAAATCCTTCAGGAAGAAGGCTATTACATGGCTGAATTTGAATTTAAAATGCTAGGTATCGTTTATTATCTGGATAAAGGTCACTATTATTTAGCACTATCAAAACTTTCTCATTTTCTTACGCAACTACAGAATAAAGGGAATTTAATCAAAGTGCCTGAATTTAAGAACAAAGAAGAAGAGTTGGAATTTTATCTAAATCTTCAAAATCCCAGAACTGGTGCATTCATGGATGATTCCTTTCCTTACTGTACTTTTAATGAACCCACAGAGAATATTATAGCGCATCTTGATGCATTAGCAAAAGAAACAGGTATTCCGCTGCAACTTAAATATCCATTGAAATATCTCGATGAAATTAATACACCTGTGAAGTTAAATGCTTTTTTAGATGATGTTTCCTATGTTGGATGGATTGGCTCAAAGTTTCCACAGACATCCTATGTGTTTGCCAGGAGTTTACTTAGCTACTGGAATGATGAAGGTGTTATTGGCAGAAATAATTTATATAGCTTTTCTGCTGAATATAAAACGGCATTACTTAACTGGTTTTATAAGAATCAGGATAGTACAACTGGTTATTGGGGCCCAAAATCGAGAAAAAACGGAAGGCTGCTAAAATTGGATTTAACAAATACAGCTTCAATCATTAAAACATTTGTAGATAAAAACGGTAACAATATTAACGAATCTTTTCCTTTGCAATATAAAAATAAATTGTTTGAGACTACCATTAATGTATTGAGTGAGCCTGTTCCTGATGATGATGAACTGGTTGAATTGCATGAATGGAATTTGGTAATGAATAAAGGAATAAATATGCTGTTACGGTATTTATGGAAAGATGCTTCAAATAAAAATAAACAAAAGGCAAAGAAAATAATTGAAAACTATGTTAAAATCAAATTTGAAAAATATTATATCCCCGGGGAAGGAGCTTTTAGTTATTATCCCAAGGCAGAACATGCTTCATTGGACGGAACTGGTGGAATTATCTTTAAGGATGTAGGAGCTTTCTCTTCCGAAAAGCAAAGACAATTATGGGGGGATCCAGATGAAATAGTTCAAGATTTGGGACTATACAGAGTTTTCAAGCTAAAAAAGGAAGATTATAATTTGATTGCAAACAATCCGGACCTCAATTCTCTTCGTATTTATCACACGACACCGGACTATGACAATCTTACAGATAATGTTTTTGCTGTTGTTTATCCCAATAAGACATCGGTATTGGATATTATGGAACTTGTCCCCAAAATAAGTAAATGGATTGACACACAGTCTCTTTCAATAGGAAATTGGTCTTCAAAAGAACAGATTAAAAAAGAATATACATCACTAAAAATAGAAGAAACTCTGGTTTTTAAAGAAGCATTTCCATTGGATAGCATTAATAATATATTGTTTAAAAACCGCGAATTACATATTATAGGATTTGATATACTTCAAATTCCGAGATACAAAATAGCCTATTTATTTGCGCCAGAGGGATAATAATAAGAGCGCATAACGCAATATATAGTTAAATAGCGGGATGGTGATTTGCGAAAGTTTTGTACTTTTATGTAACGTAATTTGTAACCTGAATAGATATTCTTGAAGCTGGATTAAAGGATGCTGAAACGGGTATTGAGCAATACCGGATTATAATGAATCCGGGATTTTTGTACACCAAAATGAAAAAAGACCATGCAACAATATTTAATGACATGAAATATTTGGATAAAAATAGCTTATTCAAGACTGTTGATAATGTTTCAGAGGCATTACTATTTGCCCTGGAGATAGATAATAATGAAAAAGCAGAGATCGCTGATTTTATCATAAATCAGCAAGGTAAGCCCCGGACTTATGCAAACACTTTTGCCCCTACAGAAAATGATTTAAATCAGGATTTGATTTTATTTACAGGAGAAAGGATAAAGTCAGGTGTTGGAAAATGCCACATGATTGGAGAAGAAGCAAGTCGAATTTTACGCAAATTAGATTTGCGGCTTGACAAAGTAAATGATGCATTACAAAAAGCAGACAGTGGATTGCAAATGCAGCTAAACAAGGTTTTAAAAAATCCGAGATATGAATATGGCATGTACTGCTGTAAATCTTGTTCATGTGGTCTTTGGATTAATTTGGCATCAGGTAGTTTAAATAATAACACTGAGATGTTAAGGGCTGGAATGGATTATTTTAAAAAACATCGTGATAATAATGGTAAATGGAAAGGATTTCCATATTATTATACTTTATATGTTTTAAATGAGATTAGGCTTGATTTGGCATTGAACGAACTGAAATATGCCGCTCAATCTGTAGAGAGAAGATTAAAGAAAAAACAAACTGATAAAAATAAATATGACTTGAGACGAAATTATATTTGTGAACAGATATTGAATAAAATAAGCAGAAATTAAAAATGCAACCAAGCACAACTTAATAGAATATAAATAATTTGAATTATGAATACAATTAAATCAATTTCCTTATGTGTACTGGGATTGGTGAGTTGTAATCCAGTAAAAGAAAAGGTGTCCAAAAATGAAAAACTGCCAAACATAATCCACATTTTTGCTGATGATTTAGGATATGGTGATTTAAGTTGTTTTGGGGCAACAGACATAAAGACATCAAATATTGATAGAATAGCCAGTGAAGGTATTAGATTTACTGAATTTTATTCTGCATCACCGGTTTGCAGCCCTTCAAGAGCTGCGTTGCTTACCGGAAGATTACCCCAGAGAATGGGCATAAATGATGTGTTATTTCCCGAGAGTTTTACCGGAATGCCTCAAAGTGAGATTACAATAGCTGAATTATTGAAAGAAAAAAATTATGCAACAGGAATTGTCGGAAAATGGCATTTAGGGCACCACCAAAGGTTTTTACCATTACAGCAAGGTTTTGACAGCTATTTTGGAATTCCTTACAGCAATGACATGGAAAGCGTTTTATACATGAGGGGTAATGATGTGGAAGAATTTAATGTGGACCAAAGGTACATTACTAAAAGATATACAGAAGAAGCACTTAAATTCATTGATCAAAACAGGAACAATCCATTTTTTCTGTATATAGCACATAACATGCCCCATGTGCCTATCTATGCTTCAGAGGACTTTTTGGGAACGTCTGAAAGGGGACTTTACGGTGATGTTGTTCAGGAGCTTGATTGGAGTGTCGGACAAATATTGGAAAAACTTGAAAAATTGAATTTGCTTGAAAACACCCTGGTGATTTTTTCAAGTGATAACGGGCCGTGGCTGGTAATGGAAGATCATGGTGGCTCTGCAGGTATACTGAGAGAAGGCAAGCAATATACTTTTGAAGGAGGGATGCGTGTACCGACAGTTGCTATGTGGAAAAGTAAAATACCGGAGGGCATAGTTTATAATGATATTGCCAGTCAAATGGACTGGTTTCCTACCATTGCAAAAATCACAGGAATAAACCTTCCTGAAGATTTGGTAATTGATGGTAAAGATATTTCAAAAGTACTTTTTAACTCGGGGAAACGTGAAGATAGTACTTATATGTATTTTGACGGTGCTGATCTGCAATGTTACAGAAAAGGTAGCTGGAAAATTAAAAAACCATATGAAGGATATGAAGGATCTATTTGGAAAAAGGCCGTAAATGCTCATGACACACTTTTAATAGATTTAAAAAAGGATCCCGGAGAAAGAAATAACTTATATGAAAAATACTCAGAAAAAACAAAGGATTTATTCAAAGAAATGAACGTTAAATATAAAGAATTAGGAGAATTACCACCATCAATAGTTGTCAGAACAGAAGCTGATTATAGTCATTATGAATATTTAAAAAACAAAAAGAATAAAAACAAACCATAACTGGCTATATAATTTGATAGAAGATATTACAATGAATGTCGCCAAAAAACTGGATAAAGATTTGGTTTTAAGTAAGGTGCTGAAGAAATAATTAATTGCAAAACGAATTAATAAAAATCGAAACTCTCACAATTTATATGTAAAACAGGCGGGTTGTAAGTTTTTCAGGGCTTATAGCCCGCTATGTTTTTTATATTTCCATATTTTTGGAAATATTGCTGATGTATTGTTCTTATATTTAACATACTTCTGTCCAAATTCTTTCTCCATGAGATACTCTTCTCTATGTATAAATATTTTAAAAATGAAATACATAAAGCATGGAATAGTTAACAATAACCAGGAATTAAAGAATAATATTATTCCGGGAAGAATTAGAATTATTACCGCTGCAAAGAGAGGATTTCTACATACGGAAAAAATACCATTCGTTATTAGCTGGCGTTTTTTATAAGCCGCTTTAAGCACCTTTATAATTATAATATATACGGGAATTCCAAGACAAAGTAAAAAAACTGCTATTGTAATTAAGATTTTATAAGGAATAAAATTGATTTCAAAGAAGGGCTTTAAAAAATAATTAATAATAATTACAGGGATTGTATATGCAATTGTGATTGTAAATATAATTGGCGAAGCTCCCCAAAAAGTCAATTTTTTATTATCACTACTATTCATTTTTCCTTTATTTTTATTAACAATAATATTATAAGATTTTCACATACATAACATATATTCTACTGTCAATGCCGGCATTACAGAAAATATAAAACATATTATACTGTCTGGCAAATATATATTCGCGCCTTATACCAAATCTACATTTGAAGCAATATATATACAACACAGTATATACTTCATTATCGCACCAGTGGTGCGCAAAAAATTAGTACATTTAACAAAATTAATATATAATTTAATAAGTAGCCGCTTTGAATTACAAACAAACCATACACTAAAACAATTAGAAAAGAAGGAATAAAAAGAAAGGGAGAAAAACAATTAAATTTGAAATCAGAAAACAATTCAATTAAAAAGATATGATAAGGAGTTACAGAGGTGTTTCGATAAATACCTCAAAAAATACCCATGAAAAGGTCTTTTGTTTGATTGAAAAGGACACAAATTCAAAAATCGTTGATATGCCAAGTGGTTCCGGTGCTTTTGTTCTTAGATTAAAGGATAATGGATTTAATAATGTAATTGCGATTGATATTGAAAACATTTTAGAAATTGATCATGATAATTTTATAATTGGAGATATGACAAAGGATATTCCCTTGGAAGACAATTCCGTTGATGTTTTTATCTGCATAGATGGTATTGAACATATCAGTCCGCAATTTCATTTTGTAAAAGAAGTTAACAGGATTCTAAAGTTTGGTGGTGAATTTATTGTTTCAACTCCAAATATTAGCTCATTAAGGTCAAGGTGGCGGTGGTTCATGACAGGGCATCACAATAAATGTACCACACCTTTGGATGAAAATAACCCAAATCCTCTGCACCATATCAGGATGATTTCTTTTCCGGAGATTAGATATTTGCTGCATACAAATGGATTTCGGATTGAGAAAGTTACTGAAAACAGAATTAAACTAATTAGCTGGTTATACGTTATTTTTATTCCTTTTAGTTTTTTATTTACATCCTTAGTGTATTACAATTCCGGAAGAAAGAAAGGGACATTGACAATCAATAAAGAAGTGAAAAAGAAAATGTATTCCAAGGCCGTATTATTCGGAGAAACTCTTATTGTTAAAGCAATAAAGACTACAGCCAGTCATTTATAATTTGTAATTTAAAAACCATGAAAAGCATTTTAGGATTTATTATAATTATAATTCTTGGCTGCTGTTCGGATAATGACAAAGATGATAAGAATGATAATACTTCAAATGAATATCGTGATATAACAAAAAACTTATCAATTCAAGAGTTTGAAGCTATTAAGACTTTTATTCTTGAAAATGGAGATCAACAGACATATTGTAATATGTATAATAATAACCCCCATTATTCTTTCATAGGTTTTGAGGCATATTTGAATCCGGAAATCGGTCAGGGAAATATTAATTGTGACCCTGAAATATCAGACTTTAATGAGATTGTAATAAGAGATCAAAATGCTGACCCGCAATATTATCATATACTCATAGTCAGGCAAGGAGATTTAGAAAACAAAGAAATATTTTTTACTGTTCCTGCAGGAATGAAGGAAGAAAAAGTCTATCTGCTGAAATATTATGAATATGATCTGGATCTGATGGAAAGTAAAATATATGTATATATAGAGCTGATTAATAATGAAATAAACATATACTGATCCCTTATGAAATTGTTTTGTGTATTGTTTTTAGTGAATATTATAACATTGTCAGGTTTTGGACAGCAATTAACTTTTTTAACGACCCTTCAGGATTCAATTAAAGAGACTTCTGGTTTGATTTACTTAAACCAGAAATTAATTACCCATAATGATTCAGGAGAACCTGCTTTATATGAAATAGATAGTATCTCTGGTAAAGTTATACGAACAGTTGCTATTAGTAACGCCTCAAATTATGACTGGGAAGATATATGTTATGATAGTACATATATTTACATAGGAGAATTCGGTAATGATGGCTCAAGAACGGATCTAAAAATTTATCGGCTTCCTATTTCAAGTTATTTGACAACTGTTAATGATACTGTAACTATTGACACTATACATTTTTATTATTCAGATCAAACAGATTTTACTCCAGCTCTATTTGCTACAAATTATGATGCTGAGGCCTTAATTTCATACGATGACAGTTTATATATTTTTACTAAAAACTGGGGGAATTTTTGGACTAATATTTATGCTTTGCCTAAAACACCTGGAACTTATCAAATATCAAAAGTAGACAGTATAAATTCTCAGGGACTTGTGACAGGTGCTACATATAACTCATTATCCAACACTGTCCTTTTAATAGGATACACAGTTGTTTCTCCGTTTATAATTGAAATAAGTAATTTTACTAAAAATGAATTTTCAGGCGGAACAATTGAAAGATATTTGATACCTCCTCTGCCAGGCCTGTCCTATCAAATGGAAGGCATAACATCACTTAATCAAAATCAGCATTATATAACAGCAGAAGAAATCAATCCGCTAAAATCAGCACTTTACAGACTTGATACTGATAATTTATTGGATATTGAATCCATTGAAGAAATAAAAGGTCTTATATATCCTAACCCAGCCTCTGATATCATCCACATAAACTTTAACGATTTATCAACTGTAGAAATTTATAATTTACATGGGGTTTTGCAAAAAACTTCATCTAATGAGCAAATTAACATTTCAGATCTTAGTAAAGGCGTGTATATTATCATCATTAAAAACTTGATGGGAAATAAATATCTAATTAAAAAGTTAGTAATTAAATGATGTATACAAACATAATTTGCTAGATATTTGATTCTAATAAGCATTTGAAATAATATGCACATTCCTTATATGTATTGTCATTTTTTTTAGTCGGTATTTAATTTAAATAAAGAATGACATCCAAAATAATAAATAATTACTTACCTGAGATATCTGCATTGATACTTGGAAGATCAAAACCAAGCATGGTTACAGTAAATCTTACAAACCGGTGTGACCAGCAATGCATTTATTGTGAAATAGGGAGAAACATTGCCACCCCCCGTAATGATACACTGACAATTAATGACTTGACATGGATTATTGATGAAATGGCCGCAAATAAAATTCACAAGATTGCGTTATGTGGAGGGGAACCTTTTTTGTTTAAAGGTATAATTGACGTTGTTGCTTATGCCGGTAAAATGAATATCCGGTGCTCTATCACAACAAATGGGATGACAGCTCACATGTTGAATGAAAGAGAATTAAATGTATTAAAAGAATGTAAAACAGAAGTTAATATTTCTATTGACTCCTTTCAGGAAAGTATCCAGTCGTATACACGTGGCACACCTGCAGCGCTTCCAAATGCTTTGAAATCGGTACAGAAATTAAGTGAAAAACGCATCCCGGTAAAATTAATATCTGTTATCTCAAAATATAACTATCATGATTTATTTAAATCCCTTACCAGGGCCTATGAAAAAGGGGTCAAACAAGTATTATTTCAACCGGTAATTTATTATTCAAACTATCCGGATAGACGTCCTATTGATAAGAAGTCCCAGCTGAATGTAAGTGTTGATAAGCTGGATGTATTAATGAATGAATTAAGAAAAATATTACGATTTGAGAGAAGACATAATATTAATACAAACGTCTATAGAATTTTTCCATGGATCAAATATTACTTAAGAACAGCTGCCTCTCAAAATGGAGAATGGTTTTTTAATGATGTACTTAATAAATTTTTTTGCAGGGAAATTCATGCAATAATAGACATTGCTTACGACGGGGGTATTCAGCCCTGTGGTTTAACACTTGCAACCATCTCCATTCATGAAAACAGGCATCTTGGTTTAATGGCACTATGGTCTCAGGCAACCACAGAAATCAAAAATGATTTACTTAATGGCAGATATCATGAATATTGTAATGGTTGCTGCCATCATTTCAGTCGGAATATGCTTGCATCAATAATGAAATATCCAATTAAAAATAGAGTTGCTTTAGTAAATATACTCTTACTTTTACTATCACGGATCCTTTCAAGAATATTAAAAAAAATATATAAGAAGCATTAAATGAAAATAGTATTAGTCACAGGAGGAAACAGAGGTATCGGGTTGGAAATTTGCAGGCAACTGGATGAACTGGGGCATACAGTAGTACTGGGATCAAGAGATTTAGAAAAAGGGAAAGAAGCAGCCAGGTCATTTAGTGAAAATGTTATTGTTAAACAACTTGACGTTACGGATGAAGAGAGCATCCGGAACCTTTTCGAATTTATAAAAACTGACTTTGGAAAACTGGACGTCTTAATCAACAATGCAGGATTAGGAGCTAAACATGAAAGTAGTATAAATACTGTTTTAACCAATGCAAAAAATATTATGGGAAAGAATATTTATGGAGTGCGGCAAATAGGCAAGATTGTTATGCCGGTATTGCGGAAGGCAGGAATAGTCCCCGGAGGTAAAGGCGCGAGAAATATTTCACTGGCAAATGTAAAGCACATAATGGAAACAAATTTTTATGGGACCTGGCGTATGATCCAGATTTTTATTGCGTTATTATTAAAAAGTGAAGACGGCCGGATTATTAATATGAGTAGCGGAGTGGGCGAATTAAAAAATTTATCAGGGACTTATCCAGGTTACAGTTTATCAAAGTCCTCACTAAATGCATTAACAATTATGTTTTCAAATGAATTAAGGGGAAAAGGAATAAGCGTAAATGCCATGGATCCGGGCTGGGTGAGAACTGATATGGGAGGGCCTAATGCACCTCGAAATGTAAGCCAGGGAGCAGATACAGCAGTTTGGCTCGCAACAGAAAAGAAAATTCCTACAGGAAAATTTTTCAGGGACAGGAAAGAAATTGACTGGTAACAAATTAACTGAATCCGGCAGGTTATAAGAATCTGACATATGTGTATTAAACAGACCTAAATCTGAATAATCATAACTTTTAATGATGAAAATAGGCCTGATATTCCCCAATAAAGACAGAAGATATAAGACAATACATTTAGGTCTTGCTTCTCTGGCAGCTTATGCCAGAGAGCAGCATAAAGATTTAAGTTTTCAACTGCTCGATACCAGGGTATCTACTTCAAAAGAAACAAAAAAGTTTTTTGATGCATCTTTTGATTTAATAGGAATCACGGTATTTTCTCCAGTATATTATGAAGTTATCGATATTTTTAATAGAATAAGACAAACAAACGGTAAGGTTCCTGTTTGTTTGGGCGGACCATATGTGACAACTATAAAGGAGGATATCTTCATAAAAACACCAGGCGATTTTGCTGTATATGGAGAAGGGGAAGTTACTTTCTCTGAGTTGATATCTCACCTTAAGGGTGAACGAAAGCTTATGGATATTAATGGATTGATGTATATAGATGATAAAGGGAACATAGTTACTAATCCGGCACGCGAGAAAATAAAAGACCTGAATAAGCTTCCTCTTCCGGCATATGATATATTTCCAATGAACAGGTATCCTTTGCACAGGATGGTAACAAGCAGAGGTTGTCCCTATGCTTGTACCTGGTGTAATTCAAGCTCTATTTGGGATCAAAGTTATAGAGCAACAGATCCGGAAAAAATAATTACTGAGGTTGAATTCTTATTAAATACTTATGGGAAAAAGATATTTGTGTTTGGAGATAATACTTTTAACCTGGATTTAAACAGAGTGGAAGCATTCTGTGATTTGCTTTTACAAAAAAAAATAAAAATTCTGTGGTCTGCGTCACTTCGGGCAGATATCATGACCCGGGAAATTGCACATAAAATGAAAAAGGCCGGGTGTTATAACGTCGCAGTAGGAATTGAATCTGCGAATAATGACATTTTATCAAAAATAGGAAAGGCGACTAGTATTGAAAAAATGACGGCAGGTATCAAGATGCTGAAAGCAGCAGGTATAGAGATAATGTCTCAATATGTAATTGGTAATCCTTATGAGTCTCTGGAAACTGTTAAAGAGTCTATAGAATATGCCAGGCAGTCGGACTGTGATTATACAAACTTTTACACTGTATTACCATTTAAAGGAACTCCTCAGTGGAATTATATATTACAGCATGGCACATTTTTCAGTAAAGAGATTCATGATTATCATACTATAAAACCAAGGATAGTCTTTGAGACTCCTGAGTTCACTTATAAAGACAGATTATTAGCCATAAAACTTGTAAAGAAGGAAGGTTTTTATAGTAATCATGATAAGAAAAACTGGTGGTTTGACTTTGCAAAGGAAACATCAAGAAAAATTCAAAGCCTGCTGCCAGTAACTATGGGAGAAAGGCTATACCTGATGTTGAAGTCAGTTTACCGGGTAAAGATAGTGAAGAAATATAATTGGTAAATAATAGTAAATATGACAATATGGAAATATGTCATTTTATTCAGATAATGTATAACTAGCAGCGTTATTGTAATATGAGTTTGATATATTTAATAACAGCATCGATAATTCTGTTGTACCTGATTTATCCTCTGTGGTTAACACTATATTCTTCAAATCAATCTGAGAGTGAAATTGAAACAGCAGAAATAAACAGTGTTTCTTTAATTCTGTTGTCTTACAATGGACAACAATATTTAAATGAAAAAATCAATTTCTTATTGAAAGAACTTTCCTGTTTTCAGCATTATGAACTAATCATTATAGATGATAATAGTACCGATGGAAGTAAGGAGATATTAGATAATTTCAGGAATACAAAAAACATAAGAATCATATTGAAAAACGAGCATAAAGGCATTCCTCATTCTATGAATATAGGCGTAGATAATGCAAAATATGAGAATATAATCTTTTGTGATCAACGGCAGAACTTATTTGATAACATCATATTTCGTATTGTTGAACCTCTGAAATTCAAGAATATGGGCGCGGTTTCAGCATGCATATCTCACCTTGATAAAGAAAGAAGCTATTCTGTAATCAGAAGGTATGAGAATTTCCTTAAAATAAAAGAAAGCAAAACTGGTAATTTAATAGGCGTATATGGGCCATTTTATGCGTTAAAGAAAGATTGTTTTTCTGTTATTCCGGATCATATAATTTTGGATGACCTTTATTTGAGTCTGAAAATCATTAAATCAAAACAAATCAAAATTTTAGAGGATTGTCAGATTTTTGATGAAGATCCTTCGATATTATTCAACTATAAGAGAATCAAAAGGTATTTATACGGGTTACTTCAAATTATTAATGACAAAGCATTAGTTGGCCAGTTAAATAATAAACAATTAATCATGCTTTTTTGGCATAAATATCTCAGGTTATTCATACCCTTCCTTTTGTTCTTATGTTTTATATGCACAGGTATTTTATGCTCAAAGAATACTGACTATTTAATTCTATTCTGTATCCTTAGTGTTTTAGGTATAGTATCTGTTTTTTCCGGTCTTTCTAAAATCAGGTTCAGTCTAAAAAGCTTTATCCGGATAATTATTTTATATATCGTAGCCCTGGCAGATATATTTTTTAAAGACATTTGCTTTAAAAGGATCATACATATGAGTTGGAAATAATGATTCATCAAATCAAATAACAATAAATCAATGAACCAAGCAGAAATAGATAATCAGCTGTTACTAATAAAACCTTTAATGCCACCGTTGCAGGATTTTCTTCCATATCTGGAAAAAATATGGGAATCGGGCATTCTGACAAATAGCGGTCCTGTTCATTCTGAATTTGAGAAAGCATTATGTAAGTATTTAAATGTAGATCATATCTGTTTATTTTCAAGTGGTACACTTGCATTAACTATTGCTCTGAAGTCACTTGAGTTAAAAGGGGAAATAATTACCACACCCTTTACTTCAGTAGCTACAGCTCAGGCAATCTATTGGAATAATTTGAAACCTGTTTTTGTTGATATAGATGAATCTGATTTTAATATTGATATTTCTGAAATTGAACGGGCAATTACTCCAGATACCAGTGCTATTCTTCCTGTACACGTATTTGGAAATCCTTGTAAAGTCAAAGAGATAAATAAATTAGCTCATAAATATAATTTGAAGGTTGTCTACGATGATGCTCATTGTTTTGGGGTACAATTAAACGGGGAATCAATTTGTAATTTTGGAGACATGTCCGTATTGAGTTTTCACGCCACAAAGGTTTTTAACAGCATTGAGGGAGGAGCAATTATTTATCACGATGTAATTACGAGAGATTACCTTAATGCTCTTAAAAATACCGGGCTGGGTTCCGAATATAAACTGGCAGGTTACGGACTTAATGCAAAAATGAACGAAATTCAATCAGCATTTGGTTTGGCACAACTGAAATATGTTGATAAAGCGATAGAGAACCGGAAGGCTGCAGCTTTAAAATACCGGGAATTATTGAAGAATATTAATGGGTTAGAAATGATAAAAGAGAAAGAATGTGTAAAGTACAACTATTCTTATTTTCCAGTTATTATTAATCCATATGAATTTGGTGCTTCCCGTGATGATATTGTTGCTTATCTGGCACATAATAATATTTTTTCAAAAAAATATTTTCACCCTTTAGTTATTGATTTTCATGAATTTAGTATATATAAAACCAATAAATTACCTGTTGCTGAAAGAATAGCCGATAATATCATTTGTTTGCCTCTTTTTCATGATATTAAATCAGATGAAATATCTTATGTTGTGGATTTATTATATCAAATAAATAAATTAGGAAAAAATATTTAAAAGTGAAACATGTTTGTATAACATTAGTAGTCAAAATGTTTTTTGGTTGTCAAATATTATAAAGTCTGTTTTAGGAGATTAAACAATCAGGAATGTGAATATTTTGAGCTCGATCTACCTGAAGTAATAGAAATTAAGAAAGAGATACTGAAAGATAAGCTTAATTATGAATTATTGGGTTGTTCGGTTATGGATAGTTCATGGATTGATAATACGTTGACAATTTCATCAATAAAATTAAAAAAGGACTCTGTATTGGTAATCAAAATTATAGATTCGGTAGCATGCAGTGGTTATGATGATCCATTTACTACTCACGATTTCCTCCTGACATCTTTTCCAAAAAATTCAGGCTTTGAGCATGATTCAATCTATAATAAAGATATTGCAACGGTGTTTATCGGAATTATCAGAGCGATTAAAGAACAGAATAAAAAAACGATAAAGATATTTCCAAATCCATCACAAGGACATATAAGTATTGAGACTCCAAATCCGGATAATAATTTCATAATTAATATTTTTGATATAAAGGGTGAATTAATATTATCAATGAATACAAGTAGCATTACCGAATTAACAAATATTGATTTATCTGATTTGTCAAATGGGTTATATATTATGGAATTAAAGAATAGAAATTCAACTCTTTGGAATAAATTTCTTATTTTGAAATAATTAAATATTAACATATAATGAAATGAAAAGAAAAGAATTTTTAAACAAATGCAGTACTTGTGGCGCATTATCGCTTATCGGACTATTTAATTTAGATAAAGCCAATGCACAGGAAAACAGCCTAAAAAAAGACGACACAGATGTTGAACCGATGAATAAAAATCAGGTTAGGCAATTATTGAAGTTTATTGACTCATCTATTAACGAATCTGATAAAGAGAAAATTTTTTATAAACTGGGAATTGAGTGTCTTTATTCCAGAAACTACGATAAGTGGGTAGTTAGTTTTAGGGATAATCAGGAAGAGTTTTTTAACAGGGTAAAAAGAGGAGAATCAAAATATTGGGAAAAATTAGAATACGATAAAGATAAGTCAGTAATTACCCTTGTAGGAAGAAAATTTCAGACCTGTGTTTGTGAATACGGGCAGTGTGAAGAACCTCCAAAGTCATTGTGCAATTATTGCTGTAAAAGGTTTCAGGAAGAGATGTTTGGATTATTACTGGAAAAGAAAGTTAATGTCAGTATTGATGAATCAATTATACTTGGTGGAGAGAGATGTTCGACAACAATATTTGTCGGTTAATTTACTTTTGTACTTTTAAAGAAATTTATTCACTATGAAAGCATGGTCAAACATACAAATTTCACCTAAAGATCCTGAAATTATTAAAATAAATAATCTGGGGAAAAATCTTGGGAAGTTAAGTGTCAATGTCTGCCAGATTCGTGAGCTTATTACCAGATTTGAGGTATGTCATTTCAAATATCAGCAGCATTTAAGAAAAATTAAAGACTCAATTATAAACCTGCAACCAGATATAGACCCGGCTAAAATAGGAATAAACCATGTTCAGCATGGAGAAGATGCGTGGAAAAATGATGTCACGGGACGAAGTCTAACCGGACAGCAATATCTTTGGGCAATAAGAAAATGGTTAAGTGATGATCCTCAATGGAAAATACCTGATCATTATAATAAGAAACTTGGTCAGCAAATTCAAAAATGGCTGGGCGAAAAAAATCCGGTTAAAATGAGGTTAATCCGCTTATTAATAGCAAGATTGACCTGGGACTGGAAATCATATGAAGAATTACAGCATGGTGGCGAATATAAAGACCTGAAACTTCAAGTTTGCAGTATGGATATTTGTCATTACGCTTTTCCGGCAAACCTTGACTTACTGTTGCAAGGAATAGGAGAAATGAAGCCAGTTGAAAAATTTGAGGGTTGCGGTTCGTTTGATAATAATATTAAGTCATTTATTGAAAATAAATTTTCAATTTTAAATGATATGCTTAAATCTTTGTCTGAAGCGGGAAAATCAGATAAAAGTAAACTGACTAAAGCATGGTTGATTGCTTGTCTGGCAAAAACCATAAAGGAACAGGTTAATTTGTCAGAACCGATTGCTGAATTAGTAAATTGAAATTGATAAAATCTAAATAATTGATCAATTTCCTGATGAGAAAAAAATGAAAATAAGTCTGTTAAAAATAAAGGGTAGATATGTTGCTGAAATAATATCTGATAAGATTGAAATCAGCAATGTTCAGGATGCTTTGGATCTTATGGCAAGTTGCGATTATCAGGGGGCAAGAAATATAATAATTAATAAAAAGAATATTACTCCTGATTTTTTTGATTTAAAAACGGGGATCGCCAGAGAAATACTTCAGAAGTTTTCAACCTATGATGTAAAACTAACCATTGTTGGAGATTTTTCGAAATACACAAGTAAAAGCTTAAAAGACTTCATCTACGAGAGTAATAAAACAGGCAGAATCAGTTTTGTGAACTCTGTTAATGAAGCAATAATAAAGCTGGTTCATTCATCCTGAAAAAGAAAGAAATGAAAAATAATAATTAAATAGTGAAATAATAATTGATATAAAGCTGTATAGACGGGTAACATTTTATTATGGTGTAGCAAAATTTATAAATTATTTGTCTGATAAAAATCCCGGGTTATATTTGGATATTGAAATGTTATTTCATCATATGAAAAATTATTAAATTAAAGCCGGGGATGCCAAGTATGAAACAACTGAAAATGCATATATTATCATGTATCTGGGGTCCTTTACTGGTGGTACAAATAGTACTGGTATTCATATTTGGTATAGTCAATGAAGCCGGGTTTGATATAGTAAGGTATGCAGGATGGATAATTTGGGTATTTTCTGTAATTTTTGGCTGGCTCCCCATATTTATTTTTAAGAAAAAAGGTGGTGTGCCAAAAGGAAAAAGCTTTGTACATACCACAGTTCTTGTTGACAGCGGACTTTACTCAATTGTTCGCCATCCACAATATACATCCGGGATATTATTCAGCCTTTCACTAATTCTTATTTCACAAAGCTGGTTAATTTTAACAATTGGTGCTATAGTAATACCTCTGTTGTATTTTGACATAGTAATGGCAGACAAGCATGAAGTCGGAAAATTTGGTAATGAGTACAAACTTTATATGAATAAAGTTCCTAGGACGAATTTCATTCTGGGAATTATAAGGTTATTAATACGAAGAAAGGGAAAAAGAAAACGTTTTGACGGAAAACATTAATATAAAAAATTTATAAAAAATATGAAAAATAAATTAAGATTAATTGTAATCCTCTCGTTTGTAGTTTCATTTACAACTTCAGGTCAGGTTAAACTACCAAAACTCATAAACGATGGAATGGTTCTGCAACGGGAAACGGATATAAGGATTTGGGGCTGGGCATCTGCAAATGAACAGGTTGCTATAAGTTTTATTGACTCGGTCTATGAAACAAAGGCAGATGATTCAGGAGAATGGGAAGTAATGGTCTCAAACCTGAAAGCTGGTGGTCCGCATAAAATGAGCATAAATAGCAGTAACACTATTGTAATTAATGATATTTTAATTGGCGATGTCTGGATATGTAGCGGGCAATCAAATATGGAGATTTCAATGGAAAGAGTCAGTCCCATTTATGAAACAGAGATTGCAAATTCTGAAAATCCTTATATCCGATATTTTGAGGTCCCAAAGAAATATGATTTCAATACACCACAAAGAGATATTGTAAACGGACAATGGCTTTCTGCGGGCCCGGATAATATTTTAAAGTTCTCTGCAGTCTCTTATTTTTTTGCACTTGAACTGTACAAAAAATACAGAATTCCTGTTGGGTTAATAAATGCCAGTCTGGGAGGTTCTCCGGCTGAAGCATGGATAAGTGAGGATGCAATAAAAGCTTTTCCCGAATACTATAACGAAGCACAACGATTTAAAGACAGTTCACTTATAAACAAAATAAAAACTGAGGATAAAATTCGGTTTGATGCATGGTATTCAAAGTTAAGAGAAAGTGATGCAGGTTATAAAAATCCGCATCAACCCTGGTATTTGCCTGATTTAAACACCTCCGGCTGGCCAGTCATGAAGGTGCCCGGATACTGGGCAGATGAAGAGACTGGAGATATAAATGGTGTGGTCTGGTTTAGAAAAGATGTCCAGGTACCGGCAACTATGACCGGAAAACCGGCAAAACTAATACTTGGCAGAATAGTGGATTCGGATTCTGTTTTTGTCAACGGAGTGTTTGTCGGTGCTACCGGATACCAGTATCCGCCAAGAAGATACAACATCCCTTCAAACTTATTAAAAGAAGGTGAAAATACAATTGTTGTAAGAATTATAAGTAATATAGGTAGGGGAGGATTTGTCCCGGATAAACCCTATATCCTGGCTGCTGGCGGGCAGGAGATTGATTTAAAAGGTGACTGGAAATACCGGGCAGGAGCGAAAATGGAGCCCCTGCAAAGTCAGACATTCATCCGATGGAAACCTGTAGGATTATACAATGCAATGATTGCTCCCCTGATTAACTTTTCCATAAAGGGTGCTATCTGGTACCAGGGAGAGTCTAATGCTGATCGGCCAATAGAATATATTACATTGTTTCCGGCTCTTATAAATGACTGGAGAAACAAATGGCAGCAGGGTAGCTTTCCGTTTATTTATGTGCAACTTCCAAATTATATGGAATCCCGGGAAGAACCTTCGGAAAGCAACTGGGCATTAATAAGGGAGGCACAATTTAAAGCATTATCCTTACCAAACACAGGTATGGCTGTTGCAATTGACATTGGCGAATGGAATGACATCCATCCCTTAAATAAAAAATATGTTGGATACAGACTGGCTCTTGCTGCACAGAAAGTAGCCTATAATGATGATGTTGTATATTCAGGACCCATGTTTCAATCAATGGATATTAAGGGAAATAAAATAATCCTGACATTTTCCAATACAGGTAGTGGTCTTGAAGTTAAGGGAGGAGGAGAGCTGAAACATTTTGCAATTGCCGGTTCGGACAGAAAATTTATATGGGCAGAAACCAAAATCGAGAATAATAAAGTTATAGTCTGGAGCGATAAAATTCAGAATCCCGTTGCAGTCAGATATGCATGGGCTGATAATCCTGAAGGAGCTAATTTATATAATATGGAAGGACTACCGGCATCTCCTTTCAGAACCGATAAATGGACAGAGTAATTAAGTCATGCCAGCTGCCAGGAGGGGTATACAGTTTAAGTTTTTTTATATATTCGTCGATGCAGGACATTTCAATGTAAATGAATTAAAAAAGAGATAAATGATAAAAATTCCGATTCGCAAAAGCAGGAATTTGTCATGCTCATCACACGACTGTCCCGTATACTACCAATCACTCGCTTTTTGCTCTGTCAGGCAAATTAAGTCTACAGCTAAACTAATTATACTGCTTAGTCTGACTATTAATTCTGTTTTAAATACCAATGCACAGCAGAATGATTCAATTACTTTTTTTCTGCAGCAATATGATTATCAGAAAGTCATTGATCTAATAGATAAAACAGATAATTATAACTCTGATTTAAGGCTCCTGCATTTAAAAGCAACTGCACTTAAAGGATTGAATAAATATCAGCAGGCAATTATTTATTTTGAAAGACTATACCGGCAAGATTCCTCTAATATCATAAACATAATCGAACTGGCTGATTGTTATCAATCACTTGGTGAGTATAAGAAAACACAGGAGCTTTATTGTAAAATACTGAAATTAGATCCATTTAATAACTATCTAATACAGAATCTGGCAAATTCATATTACATGGATGATGATTTTGAGCAGGCCAAAAAATATTATTTGACTGCATATGCAGCGGATTCAACTTTTTATCTGTCAAAGCAATTGGCTAAGTGTTATGACAACCTTGAAATAATTGATACTGCAATTCTTTATTACCAGAAAGTCATCTCATTAAATCCTGCAGATTTCCAGTCTGCTTACAGATTAGCAAACCTTTACAAACAAAAAGAGGATTACAAGAAAGGAATATCCCTTACAGATTCATTTTTAAACAGGGATTCGACCAATATAAAAATGCTTAAACTAAGTGGATCCTTACATTTTTTGGATAAAAATTTTTCCAAATCTATAGCACGATTTGAGAAGTGTATAGCTTTAAATGACACCTCAGATTTTGTAAATAAATATATTGGATACAGCTATTTTAAAACTGAGAAATATGAAAAGGCAAAAGATTATCTGGAAAAAGCTTATCTGCAGGACACTATGAATGCGGAATTGTGTTATACTCTTGGTTTGTCGTGTGATTATTCGATTTATAAGAAATTAGGAATTAAGTATTTAAATAAAACCATTGATTTGGTTACACCTGCACCGGAATTTCTATCCCGGATTTACCAGGACCTGGGGACTGCATATACTGGTTATTACAAGTATGAAGAAGCATTGGAGGCATATTTAAAAGGGTATGAGTTAAATCCGAATGATACATTATTAATTTTTAAGGTTGCCAGTCACTATGATAATTGGATAAAAGATAAAAATAAGGCATTGACATATTATCAAAAATTTATGGAAACCCGCCCAAAAGACAGAAAACCTTTGCCGACAATGCATGTGGAAGGAGGCATTGTAGTTTCATACTATGACTATGTTGAGAGACGAATGAAAGAGATTAAGGAAGAATTATTCTGGCAGGGTGAATAACAGTTACAAAACAACAAGTGAATCACTCATCACTCTGGCTTTATTCTGAGCCGTTAATAAAAAGCAAATACCCTTTAACCAAAGTATATTTCAATAAAACAGAAGTTTCTGCATTTCAAAGTGTAAATTTTGACTGGGCTTGCGGAGGAGTTGTATCAACAACAGAAGATTTGCTGACTTTTATAAAAGCTTTAAATGAGAACAAATTAATTAAAGCAGCGACATATCAAAAAATATAAACCAGGAGGGTTTGTAAATACAACAGACCGTTATATCTCTGATTTAAGGGATGAAATAAAATTACTTATTGAACAGCAGAAAACACTGGAAGAAATTAAAAAGCAAATTAAGATGCAGGATTATTCTCATTTGGAATTCCAATATATGTTACCAATTGAAATTGAAGCTATTTATAAGGAACTTACAGAACGATAGTATAATTAATCTAGCTGGGATTGTAGCATAATTACTATGGGCAAACCCGACTGTGCTTTAACCTTTGCTAAAGTCCGAGCCGATAACACTGCCTGCCTTCTCACATACAAAAAACGTTTGTAAGGCATACACATAATAAAAATTAATTATATTTGAAAAAATAACCATTAATAAAGGAGGTTAAAATCATGAAACAAAAAATTAACGAAAGTACTCCTGCAGCAAGCGCAGTTTACGGACTGGGTCTTATTGGCGCAGCAATTTATTTTATTGCCAAGGCTACCGGCTTCTGGATGGGTGCATTAGGATTCTTAAAAGCTATTATCTGGCCAGTCCTTCTTGTCTACCATGCACTTAAATATTTGGGAATGTAATATAACAATAAAATACTATCCCAGGACTACAAAATTAAACAATCATATAATTTAGCAGACAAATTAATAATTGCATATCGCAATTTTAAATTATTTGCCAGTATGGACTCCTACCTGCCGGAGTGATGATTGTTGATGAACAGACTGACAGTTATCGGATGCAAAAGATTGCTACGGAGATGAATTTCCCAAGATATCCGTTAACTAAGATTGATATAACCCGGAATTTTAAGGAAATAATAGGGTTTGAACCGGTAGAAATATATTCAAGTAGTTATAACTGGAAAATAGCTATCGCACATACAGAAGATGATATTCTAAAAGCAGCGCCTAACTTTGAGATAATGAAAGCTAAAGGATTAGGAAGCTTAATGATTACGGCAAAGAGTAATACTAAAAATTTTGATTTTGTTGTCAGGTGCTTTGTCCCGATGTTAGGGATTAATGAAGATCCGGTTACTGGATCCGCACACTGTGCATTGACCCCATTATGGGCTGAAAAGCTTGGGAAGCAAGAGCTGAATTCACTGCAATTATCGAAACGAACAGGTAAATTGAGAGTAAAATTAATAAATTTCCTTTCCTGGGGTATGATATATTATTTCCCCATGCGCACAGAACCTGTTTACAATCACTAATTATTCAGGTCTTGATCCGGAAGTTGACGGATGGGGAATTGACTGCGGGATCTATCCACAGCCAAGGGTTTACCTGGCAGGACTATATTTAGAGTTCTGACGAGACTACCTGCGTTTTTTAGGATCCCCGCTTTCCGTTTGTATACTGGAGGTTTACCTTCCATTCAGCAGGCATGCAATTTGATATGTTATTAGAAATTTCTAAATTGTACAATTATATAATCTAAATATCAACTAATTATGGCTGTAAAGGATTTTAAAAATCAAAGCATTAAAAACAAAAAGGCTAAAATTAATAAACAGAAGAAAATACAAGGTATAGAGCAATTAAAAAAGAATGATTTATTATGGATGACGTTTATTCTGGCGGTAACATTGATTTTTTATTTTCCTACATTTAAAAATAATTTTGTATACTGGGACGATAATATTTATATTTTTAATAATCCTTTCATATATTCCTTAGGTACCAAAAACCTCATGAATATTTTTTCTTCATTCTTTATGGCCAATTATCATCCCTTGACTATGCTTTCATATACAATTGAATATTCTATTGCAGGAACATCACCATTTTTATATCACTTTACTAATGTATTATTGCATCTGCTTAATACAGCTCTGGTTTTCATTTTTGTACGCAGATTATTTTTAATGCTCGATCAAACAACTTTCAAAAATCCGGGATTGGTAATTCCTGTTGTTTCTGCGTTATTATTTGGACTTCATCCGTTACATGTTGAATCAGTAAGTTGGATTTCGGAACGTAAAGATGTGTTATATACATTTTTCTTTTTACTGGCATCAGTAAAATACTTACAATATATATCAACACAAAAACCAGTGCACTACTTTAGTACTATTGTTTTATTTCTTTTATCGCTTCTTTCTAAAGGTATGGCTGTTTCATTTTCTGTCTGTATTATAGCTATTGATTTTGTGTTAAAAAGAGATTTGTTATCAAGAAAGGTTATAGTTGAAAAAATACCATTTTTAATTCTTTCCTTATTTTTCGGGATAATTGCAATATATGCCCAAAAATCCGCAGACACGATAATAGAAAACATTAATTTGTCGATATGGGATAAAATATCGTTTGCCAGTTATGCCTTAGTTCAATATTTCATCAAATTATTTGTTCCATATAAACTTGTTCACTTTTATCCTTACCCTTATATGATCAATGAGGAATTTCCCAGATATTATTATTATTTTTCAATAATTTTAATTACAGGGGCCTGTATAATTATCTATTTATTCCGCAAATCCCGTATAATAATTTTTGGTTTATTGTACTTTATAATTAACATTTTTCTGGTTTTAAGACTAATTCCTATTGGAGATACCATTATGGCAGATAGATATACTTATTTATCATCCATTGGAATTTATATAATTATTGCATTTTTCCTTAATTATTTGTTGATTAAATATTTACGATTTAGAAAATTAATAATTTCAATTATAGTTATATATGCATTTGTTTTGGGTTACCAGACATTCCAAAGAACAATGGTTTGGAGGGATTCATTCAGTCTTTGGGATGATGCTTCTAAAAAGTACCCCGATAATTCTGTAATTATACTTAACCGTGGAATAGCCATAGAAAGGAAAGGTGATCTGAATGGTGCACTAAGGGAATATTCCCGGAGTATAAAGCTCGATCCTAATAATGATGCGGCTTATACTAATCTTGGTAATATGAAATTAGCTAAGGGCGACAGGGCAGGAGCTATTGCAGAATATAGTAAAGCAATAAGTATAAATCCGCGTAATGAGAAAGCAATAAACAATCGTGGCAAAGTACTTATTGATATTGGCAAGTTTAATGAGGCTTTATTTGAATTTAACAAAGCTATTGAATTGGACCCATTATATGTAAATGCATTGCATAACAGAGGTGTAGCAAAATTTTATCTGCGAAAATATGCTGAGGCTACAGATGATTTCAGTAGAGTAATTCAGCTAAATCCGAAGCATGCAGTAGCCTATTATTTAAGGGGTTTATGTTACATTTATCAAAATAACAGGGAACAAGCATGTGCAAATTTTCAAAAGGCTGTTGATTTAAACTTTAAGGTAGCACTCAATGACTTAAATAAATATTGCCAATAAATATAGTCTATGCTCAACAAACATTTGTCACTATTGACCAATGAAAAGAATATTTAGTATGAATAAGATTTTAAGATATGCTTTTCTACTTTTGTTAATTATTGTAATAAGCAGTTGTACATCCGAAATAGAAATTAATAAAGAGATTAAGGATATGAACGAAAGATTGGATAGTTTTTTAGATAATAAAATTGAGAGGAATGAGTTTCCCGGTATCCAATATATAGTAGTCAATAAAAATCAAATTATTTATAGCTATGCTGGTGGCTACTCTGATGTAATTAACAAACAACCTATGACTTTTGATAATACCCTTAATACTTTTTCAACAACTAAGCTTATTACAGCAATATCAATTCTTCAGTTGATGGAGAAGGGTAAATTAAAACTGGATGATAAGGTGTCTATCTATATTGCGAATATTCCTTACAGGGATATAACAATAAGAAATGTATTGTCACATAGTTCAGGAATACCTAATCCTGTTCTGGGAAATTATTATATACATTGGGAAGATGAGCATAAAACCTATAACCGGGATAAATTATTGGATGAGGTTTTATCACGGCATAGTAAACTTAAATATGTACCAGGTAGTAAGATTAAATACAGTAACCTGGGATATGCAATACTTGGCAAATTAATAGAAGTTATTTCAGGAACATCCTATGAAGAATATGTTCAGCAGAATATTTTTGAAAAACTGGCTATAGATAGCGGACTATGTCATTTTAAAAGTCAGAAATTCTCTGACAATGCAAAACCATATTACAAGGCAAACTCTATTGTTTACAATATTATGAAGCTTTTTTTAAAAGGAGTAAAGGCTAGAAAAGAGGGAAAATGGAAAACCCTTGATAAGAACTGGTATTTTAACTTTCCGTCTCACGGAGGGCTTATTGTTAGCGCCAGGGAGTATGCAAAAATATTCCAGGATTTATTAAAGGATGATTCAAAACTTCTTGGTAAAAGTTCAAAAGAGGTATTTTTTTCTGAACAAATCAGATATAAAGATAAAAGAAAAGCAATTGGCTGGTCCATAAATGAATTTGAAGGTATAGAATATTACTGTCATAAGGGCGGTGGCTTAGGATATGTTTCCGAAGTAAGATATTATCCAGAGTATGAAATAATATCTGTTTTACAGATTAACAGAACTAATGTAAAAAGTCTTAATATTTTAAATCAATTGGATAAAGAGATTTTGGGAGAAAGGGATTTCAATCCTCAATAACACAGAAGCGATTAAAGAAATGTGAGACTCCATAAACTGACACAACCTGACGAGAAATTAAAATATCCTGATTTCTTTTTGTAATCTGAAAAAATGTATATATATTTACAAACCAAACGGTCGGTTTATGACTAAAACCAGGGAACATATTATGAATATCGCTTTAATGCTCTTTTTACAAAAGAACTTTAAGGAAGTTACTATGAAGGAGATCGTTGAAAAAACCGGACTGTCGAAAGGTGCATTCTATCATTACTTTGAAAGTAAGGAAAAACTCTTTTTTGAAGTAATCAACAATTTTTTTTCGTCTGTGCTAAATGTTGATTTTAATGAATACTCAAAAGAATCATTACATCAGTTTTATAAAGACTGTACCAACAAATTTGATACCTTGAAGATTGAATTTCATGGGGAAAAGGAAGATACTGGAGAAAGCTTTTTCAACATGAATTTCTTTTTTCTGATTTTTGATGCCCTGAAGCTATTCCCAGGATTTCGAAAAAAAATGGAGGATTATCATGAACGGGAAATTAATGCATGGATAGATGTTATTAAACATGCAAAAAAGACAGGTGAAATAAAATCTTCCATGAGCGATAAGCATATTGCCATGATCTTTATTCACACCGCTGATGGAATTTCCATGAATCTTGTACTGGGGGGCAACATAGAAAATTTAAAAAAAGAAATTAAATCACTGTGGGATAAGTTTTATGAAAGCTTAAAAGCATAGAATATTTATAATCAATTACAAATAGAAGATTTGATATAATTTAATAACATAAAATTACCCGGAATTAAAAATGAAGGATGTTATCAATACTAAAAACCTGACAAAATATTACGGTAAAGTACATGCTGTGGATTCAATTTCCATAAATATCAAAAAGGGTGAAATATATGGCTTTCTTGGCCTTAATGGTGCAGGTAAGACGACCACAATCCGCATGCTCCTGGGAATAATCCGCCCTACATCAGGTACTTCTTATTTGAACGGAAAGAAGGTTCATGCCGGCAACCATGCTCTTTGGAATAATGTTGGTTATATGGTGGAAATACCTTATGCCTATCCGGATCTAACTGTATATGAAAATCTGGAGATTATGCGCCGGTTGCGTTTTATTTCTAACTCAGCTTCGGTAGAATCTGTTATGGAGAAACTTAAGCTTGGTCCTTACAGGGACAGACTGGTAAAAGATCTGTCTCATGGGAATGCCCAGCGGTTAGGAATTGCCAAGGCTGTTATACATAATCCGGATATACTTATACTGGATGAGCCGGCCAATGGGCTGGACCCTGCAGGTATTGTCGAAATCCGGGAAATGCTTAGAAACCTGGCGTTTCAGAGAGGAGTAACCATATTTATTTCAAGTCATATTCTGGGTGAAATATCCAAATTTGCTACCCGTATCGGGATTATCCATGAAGGTAAACTTATACAGGAGTCCGATATCCATCACCTTGAGAGTTCCCGCTACAGGAGATTGCAAGTGAGTACTCATGACACAGACGGAGCCAGATCATTACTTACAAAAAAAGGATATAATGTAACTATGGCAGAAGGGGGATTTATGGAAGTTACGGGTAAGGATGCTGTAAACTTTCCCGAAAATGTGGGTGCACTTCTTGTGCATGAAGGAAATCCGCCTACTATGCTGAAGGTTGAGGAAGAAGATCTGGAGTCTTATTTTTTAAGGGTCATCGAAAAGAATGGAGGTGTGAAATGAGAGGTTTAGCTAAGGCTTGCTGGGCTGAAAGCCTTAAAGCATGCAGGTCTAAGATATTATGGATAACTATCCTGGTTTTCTCATTTATCGCAGTTATGATGGGAATGCTGGTGTTTATTGCAAACCATCCCGACCTGGTTGGTAATTCGGTTGTACTAAGTGCCAAAGCATCAATGATTGGTAATGCGGATTGGCCTTCATATTTTGAATTGCTATATCAGGTCGCTGCAATGATAGGTTTGATTGGATTCGGATTCGTGATAAGCTGGGTTTTTGGCCGCGAGTATGCTGACCGTACATTAAAGGACCTGCTGGCATTGCCTGTTTCACGTTTTGTAATTGTTTTATCTAAGTTTATAGTCATAACAATATGGTCTGTTCTGTTATCATTGATTTTATTCTTTCTTGCGCTTGTAACAGGACTGGCAGTTAATATTCCCGGATGGTCGGGTGAAATCGCTTTACATGCTTTTTTCATATTTGTCAGCACTTCTATGTTAACCTTATTGCTATGCACACCCATAGCTTTTTTTGCCAGCTACGGGCGCGGATATTTGCTCCCAATGGGTTTTATAATTCTTATCATAATAATAACCCAGTTTGTTATCGTTGCTATTCCTGGCATTGCACCTTATATACCCTGGGCAATTCCAGCGCTTTATTGCGGAGCTGCAGGACCTTCAGGCCCGTTTATTGAAGCTGCAAGTTACATAATATTGTTTTTCACCAGCATCCTTGGTATAATAATAACTTTGGCCTGGTGGAGATTTGCTGACGCACGATGATGGATAAATTAGAAGAATTTAATTTATTTTTTTAGCAGGAATTTCCTTATAAAGCCGGATGCTATAAATATTAAAATTAACGCAGATCATCCGTGCTGTTGACAGCACCATTTAAATGCTCAGGGAAGAGGAGGGTAAGCTCCGACAAACCGGGCACCCTTTTTCGGATAGCCGAGAAGCTTCCTGACTTCATTCGTCAGAACGGATGCTGCTTTGGATCCTGGAAATCCTTTTAGTAATTGATAATTGCCCAGTTCGTGGCTCCTGAATAAGGGTCCATCATAGTTGGCTAAATACTGGCTGCTGGCCGAAAATTCAGGATGCAATTTTTGAAAATCCTCCAGCGTCTCCAATTGTAGCTGGCAATCACCGTTCATTGCGGGGCTCCACAGAATCAACGGTTCAGAGGTTTTATCCGTGTCCCGGACATACACATTGTAATCCAGCTGAATAAGCTGTGATTTATCAAGTTGTTCACACAGGGACTTAGTCTGCCAGACAAAAAGTAGTGGTCTTCGAAAATTCTTATCTCCGGTGAGAAGATTGTTGACAAATACATGTCCGTCGCGTTCCTCAATATCCGGGCCGGTGCTGGGATGCCATCCGAAGTGGTCACCGGCTGCAGTTCTTGGAGTGCGTCCAATACTTGCTATACTATTTACTAATGTGTTCTGATACATCCGCACATCTGAACTGTTAAGCACGCAAATACCCTGATCGCAATTGACAAATACATTTCCGGCGCATATTGCTCCTTTTGAAATCTCAAAGAAAAATCCATTATCACTAGGCCAGAGTCTGTTATAGGAAAGTTCCCGGTTGGCATTGCCAACATTTTCAACCCAGTTGTTAATAAAAATGCCGTCTACATTACCCACGTCATACCAAATTCCGTTTGAATGCGGAAGGTCTGTAACCAGATTATCTCTGCAGATTACCCGGTAACACTGATTGAAAATTTTAACTGCTGCAGGATAATAACCTGTGATTTTCTCGATATTATTATGGGTGAAGATGTTTTTTTCCAGAAGAACATCGCAGGAGCTAATGATATAGAGACCTTCCGTACTGGTGTCACTCACCTTGCAATGCCGGATTGTAAGTTTATCTCCCCTGAGGTAAGCTGCCACCCGGGAACAGAATGAAATGGTGCAATGCTCAAGCGTCGTCCCGACCACTTCCTTTCCATGGTTTGCCTCATCTGACAAACCTTCCGGTTCTGTTCCTTCGACTTCGAGAGCACGGTAGGCATACTGGGTAAAAGTAATTCCCCGAATCACAGGGCCCTTCCGGTCTGAAGTCTTTCCATGACATTCCCCTGTTATTCTGTTAAGCGCAACATCAAAAGCCGTAATCTCTACCAGCCGGTCTGCCGGATCTACTCCAATGTATACCAGCCCGCTATCATAATCGATATAATAGGTATTGTCATCAACTTCACCTTCCCATCCCACTGCCTGTAAAAATTTGCCATCCACGAATACCATATCATTATTAAAACGGTATAGCGGAGTCTCTTTCCCATGCCTGAGACGCCGCCACCAGTCATCAGGTTTGGAGGGAAATAAACGGTCCCAGGAGGTCGTCCATAATCCGTTTCTCAGGCTATTCCACTCTGTTGCTATATAAGTTCCCTTTAAAACAGGTTGTTCGTCAGAATAGGGTTGTATGGTTATTCCCTGGTTTAATATCAGGTCACCGGTACGATAAGTTCCCCCGCGCATGATTATTGCATCTCCTGTTTCAACCCTCTCAATAGCTGCTTCAAGGGTAGTCGGACTGCCAAGAAATTCTCCTGATTCTTCAGGCTGTCCGTTCGGAGCAACATAGTAAATTTTACCGGCTTCCCGGGGCAGGTCATAGGTTTGCCGAATCGGACCATAAGGGCCGCCGGAAGGCTGTGCTTTTAGAGGCAAGGAGCCGAAGACTGAATATAAAAGGATGCATGCAATACAAAATAATCCATGCCATTTTAATGTTTGAACATTTAACCACAGACTGTCTTTAAATTTATTGGCGGATTGTTCAGAGCGGATTGATTTCATTTTATTATTTTTTATAATAATAGTAAATACTGCTTTTTGTTTATATAGAGTTGTTTAATACCCGGTAATTTTCAATTTATTTGTCTTGTTATATTAGGAAATTTAGAGAAAAAATACAAGCACGCAATTGAAAAGTTAAAATACATACAATATTTTTTTAATTTATTAAATTAGATGCTGTAAAATTTAAAGTATAAATCTCTCAAATCTTAAACTGATGAAAAAATTCCCCCGGAGCATTAGTATCATTATCTTTTCTTTTTTCCTGAATTCTTATAACACTGAAGCTCAAACCGCAGCAATAAATTTAGCCGATGAAAAACAGTTTATCAGGGGCTTCGGAGGTGTGAATATGCCGGACTGGATAGATGATTTGACCCCTGACCAGGTTGACAAAGCCTTTGGCAACCAACCCGGGCAAATTGGGTTTAGCATACTCCGGGTAAAGGTTCCTAATAATACTTCTTTGTTCAGTCTGCAAGTTCCCGCTGCTGTCAGAGCAAAATCGCACGGAGCTATTGTAATAGCTTCTCCCTGGAGTCCCCCACCTGCTATGAAGACCAACAATAGCATCGTTGGAGGCCGCTTAGAGGTTTCTTCTTATGGTGCTTTCGCGGACTATTTAAATAGCTTTGCAGATTATATGTCATCAAACGGAGCTTCATTATATGCCATCTCTTTACAGAATGAACCTGATGTTGAGGTAAGTTATGAATCATGTGATTGGACACCTGCAGAAATGATAAATTTTTTAATTAACTATGGACAGGAATTTGATTCTGTGAAACTAATTGTGGCAGAATCCTTTAATTTCAACAGAAGTCAGACTGACCCTATTCTCAACAATGCTGAGGCCGAAGTACATGTAGATATTATCGGCGGACACATTTACGGGGGAGGGCTTTATGATTATCCCCTTGCCAGAAGTAAAGTTAAAGAGGTATGGATGACAGAACACCTGGATACTGATTTCAGCTGGTCAGCTGTACTTGAAACCGGAAAAGAAATTCACGATTGTATGGTTGCTAATTTTAATGCATACCTGTGGTGGTATATAAGAAGATTTTATGGCCCAATCGATGAAAGCGGTAACATATCCAAGAGGGGATATGTTATGTCTCAATACGCTAAATTTGTCCGCCCGGGATTTACCAGGGTGAATGCTACAACCAGTTCCACTCCCAACATTTACGTAACAGCCTATAAGAATGACACTAACGTTGTAATCGTTGCTGTTAACAGGAATTCCAGTTCCAGCATTTTGGAATTTAGCCTTCAGAATGATACTGTTAACAGCTTCACAAAATATACAACATCTGCCAGCAAAAATATGAATAACGATGGTATGATAACCGTATCGGAAGGTTCGTTTTCCACTACACTTGATGCACAAAGCATAACCACATTTACAACATTCACAGGTAATGCAGGGGACATTGCTAACAGTCCTCCTGTTGCCGATGCAGGAGAAGATCTGGAAATTGCCGATTCAGATACCACCGGGAGTGAAACAGCTACACTGGATGGTTCAGCAAGCAGCGATCCGGATGGTGTAATTAACAATTACACATGGGCAGAAGAAGGTTACCAGATAGCTATTGGTGAAACGCCACAGCTTAATTTGCCTGTAGGTATACACACTATTATACTTACAGTGACAGATGACGATGGTGCAACTGACGCGGATACTGTAATAATAACCATCAATCTACCCGGAGGTGCAGTAGGAAATGAGGTATGGCTTGAGGCAGAATGCGGAACTGTTGGTTCAAACTGGAATATTAGATCTGACGCTAATGCTTCAAATGGGGAATACGTGATGATAAAATCAGGAAATAACAGCATAGACAATCCATCCGCCAGCAGCGATGATCATATAACCTATACCTTTAATATAGAGGTGGCAGGTATTTATAAGCTCTGGGGAAGAACATCTGTTCCGACTGCTGATGACGATTCATTCTGGGTACTAATGGACAGCGGTAACTGGATAAAATGGAATAACATAACCGGAGGTTCATCATGGCAATGGGACGATGTTCATGATGCAGATTTCGGTAACCAGGTTGTTATTTTCGATTTGAGTGAGGGAAATCACAGCCTTACAATAGCGTACAGGGAAGATGGTGCCGCACTGGACAAGCTATACCTGACGAATTTAGGTGTCACACCTTCAGATCATGGAGTTACTGCTGACAACTGTAACGGGACTCAGACCGGAGATGTCAGTATTGCTGATAAAGTTTTTATGACAAGACTATCGGGAAATTATCCTAATCCAGTAGTTAAGCGGACTACCATTGAGTTTACTCTTGAAAAGGATGAATATGTAAATCTTGAAGTTATGGATATTACAGGCAAGAAAATATTAACCCTGGCTAACGGAATGAGACAGGCAGGTAAACATGAAGCAGTATTGGACGGAAGCAAGCTGGGAAACGGCATTTATTTTTACAGTTTAAGCGCAGGTGAATACAATAAAACGTTGACAATGATTATTTGCAGATAAACAAATTTAGAGTCTTGTGTTTGTTTTTCAGAAACCTGACTTTTAATATGACATAGTAAATGAAGAAAGTCGCCTTCATATAAAAAACTAGTATAGAACATGAATAGGAAGCAGATTATTGCGATAATCTCACCAATTATACTGATAGCTGTAATGTATCCGGTTTTTCAGTTGCTTTCAGCAGCATTTAATGGTTCTGCAATAGGCTGGTATCTCGGTCTTGTTACATACTGGATTATCTGGGGTGCAGTATTTCCTATCCGGATTGTAGTGAAGAAATCAAGTTCAGGAAAAACATGTAAAATTATTCATTAACTAAATATTTAATAACAATGAAAACAATAACAACTATTATCGCACTATTTCTTATAACATTTGGATTATCGATCGCGCAGACTGACACAGAATTCAAGGCAAAGCTTAAAAATATGTTTGAGCTGTCAGGTTCGGAAGAAGCATATAAAACAATAATTAAACAAATGATAGCAATGTATAAAGATCAATTTAGTGATGTGCCGGAAGAAACCTGGAATGATTTGGAAAAGGAGTTTTTAAAAACTTTACTGGATGATCTGGTAGACATGCTGGTACCTGTATATTCCAGACACTTAACTCTTGATGATTTACAAAAAATAATCGAGTTTTATCAAACACCAGTGGGGAAGAAATATGCTGAAAAAACACCATTGATTATGCAGGAATCTATGCAAATCGGACAACAATGGGGAATGAAAATAGGCCAGGAATTCCAGAACAAACTTCAGGAAAAGGGATATTAAAACATCCTTGCTAGCACAGGACGGATTATGTTTTTGGTAAACCGAGCCACCTTGGAACTCTGTTCATATATTCCCGGTAATCACCATATTTTTTAAGACAAAATCTTTCTTCTATAAGTGCTTCCTGATGAAAACAATATACCATAATCAGGCTTAAAAGTATAAATAGCCATGATAAGGCAGCAATGCCTGTACCCAGGCATATGAAAAAGGTAGCTACATACATAGGATGCCGGGAAAACTTATAAGATCCCTTTGTGATCATCAGATCAACTGGTGTGGTAATGAAGTCAAAAGTAGCTACTGCCATTATTATCAGGCCAATAATAAAAAGAGAAAAACCAACATAAAACCATATAGTGCCAGGCTGCAGGGGTAAAAAGACAGAATATAAAAGGGCTAATAACCAGACCAGGTTACCGATTATACTTATGTATTTATCAAAATTGTTGCGTTTGGCATCCTGGGAAACATGACTTCTTTTTCGGATACGCTTACCCGCAAAAATCATTACCAGCATCTGCAGGAGAAAAATACTCATAAATATCCAGGCATTCCATATGCCTATTTTAAACTCCGGTATTAATGACATTTTGTTACCTCTTTTATTTTTTTAATTTATGTCCTTGTTTAACTGGTAAATAGACTGTAATATTGCAGTATGTTACCAGTCATGCACTTAATCTATAAAGACTGAAAAAGAAATATCCATACAAGTTAATATTTGAAAAAAAGAAAATCAAGATATATTACAAATTTTAACTCTAATAATTTATGGTACGATTTATTATAATAAGCTTAATCAGCGGAATTCTCTTTGCAGTTCTTGACGGATTAATTAATGGAAATCCATTAGCTCTTAAACTTATGGAATGTTATAAACCAATAGCAAAACCTTCAGTTAATATTTCTGTTGGAATAGCAATTGATATATTTTACGGATTTGTTATGTGCGGAATCTTCCTTCTGATTTATAACAGTCTCCCTTCTGAAAGTCCTTTAATCAAAGGGGTTATATATGGATTAATTATCTGGTTTTTCAGGGTAATTATGTCAGTGCTATCAATTTACATGACCCAGCAGGTCCCTACCAAAACATTAATTTATATCCTGTTAACCGGACTGGCTGAAATGCTGATTATTGGTATATTTTATGGATTAACTATTAAAATATTAAAATAAATGTGCTATACCAGGTTTTCAATAACTTATTAAATATGTCTTTATGAAAAATTTTAGTTTTAACTTATTATTGTGTATGGCTGTTATTTTAGTCCTTTCAATATCATGCCAGCAGGAAAATAATACTTTTGACGTTGAAATAGAAAAATCACTTGTAGAAAAAGCAATCCATAATAGTATTGGCTGGGCAAAAAACAAAGATATTGAATTGTTATACAGTGTAATAGCAAACGACACAAATTATATTGAGGTAGATCCCCGTGACAGAGTGGTTAAAGGATTTCAGGAATTCAAAAAGGCCGAGGAATTCTGGATGAGTCCTGATTTTAAAGCTGTCAGGTATGAAATAAAGGATTTGAAAATAAACTTCTCAAAATCAGGAGATGTTGCCTGGTTCTTCTGTATGCTTGATGATATTAATGAATGGAAAGGACAGCCTGCAAGTTGGGAAAATACAAGATGGACAGGGGTACTGGAAAAAAGAGATACCAGCTGGACTATAGTACAGATGCACTTTTCATTTGCCAGCAACTAATATTAAATGAAAAGAATTATGACATTACAGGGCATATTTATTGGAGTATTTATTATTACCACTGCAATAAAAGCAGAATCTCAGACATTTCGGGATCGTCTCCTGCCAACAAATAAAGAGTATGGATTTTATATGGAAGATTACTGGGTTTGGGGCAGTTCAGTAATAAAAGGTGAAGATGGCAAATACCATATGTTTGCATCACGCTGGCCTAAAAAAATTAATTTTAACCACTGGCTTACCAATTCCGAAATTGTCCACTGTGTCTCAGAAAAGCCGAAAGGCCCTTATACATTCTCCGATGTTGCCCTTCCTCAAAGAGGTGAGGACTACTGGGATGGTAAAATGACTCATAATCCGGCAATCAGAAAACATGGGGATACTTATCTTCTTTTCTATACAGGCACAACATATAAAGGAGATATGCCTGACCAGGAGCATCAGATAACACCTGAATCTCCAAAGAAATTAGATGCCCACCAGCATGAACGAATAGGTCTTGCTACTTCCAAATCCCCATATGGTCCCTGGGAGAGAAGAGACAAACCCATTTTAGATGTGATTCCTGATTCATGGGAACAATACCTGGTTAGTAATGCCGCACCTTATGTATTTGAAGATGGGCGGGTGATGCTTTATTATAAGGGAGTTGAAAAATTACGTAAACACGCAATAAGCATTGCATTTGCCGATCACTGGGAAGGCCCTTACAGGCGAATTTCTGACAAACCGCTTGATGTGGGAGTGGGAGCAGAGGACCCTAATATCTGGTATGAGGATGGTAAGTTCCATGCATTAATGCTTGATCATGACCGAAAGTATTCAAACAAAGAAATTTACTACGCTACATCAGATGATGGCTTAAAATGGGAAGTTGAGCAGAATCCGGTAGCCATCTCCAAAAATATTTTATTTCAGGATGGTACAAGACGACTAATGAAAAGTACTGAACGCCCCTGGGTATTAGTTGAAGACGGCAGTGCGACCTTTGTATTCTTTGCCACAGGTGATGATATAGAAGGAAAGCGGCATACATGGAATATGTGCATTCCACTTAAAAAGATAGAATAATTCTAAGGTATAAAACGGACTTTCAATTAAAAACAAATCGAAATATGAAAAAATTAATAACTGGCATTTATTCCTGCTGACTATTATTTTAGGTTTAACAATATTTGGTAAATCTACCGCGCAAAGGCAGAACTATTATGAACAGGAACGGATCATTGAATTTCCTGATATACCCGGGTATAAGACATTAAAGTGTGATTTTCATCAGCATACAGTATTTTCAGATGGACATGTCTGGCCAACGATTCGTATTGAGGAAGCATTAAAGGACGGACTTGATGCCATTGCTATAACAGACCATCTGGAATACCAGCCCTATAAAAAGGACATTCCTCATCCCGATCGAAACCGAAGCTATCAGATTGCACTTGAAGCGGCTGAAGGTAAGGATATTGTTGTTATAAACGGAGTCGAAATAACTCTTAAAATAAATGTTGACTGGGATTAAATTGATAAGAGATAAATGAAAATAAAAGCTATTATTACAGGTTCAACAGGTATGGTTGGTAAGGGCGTTTTGCTGGAATGCCTTGAAAGTCCGTATGTAGAATCAGTACTGGTAATTAACAGGCATAGCATTGGTATGAAACATCAAAAACTGAAGGAGATTATTCATACTGATTTCTTCGACCTGTCTGCCATCAAAGAACATCTGACCGGATATAACACTTGCTTTTTTTGTCTTGGTGTTTCTGCTGCCGGACTTTCTGAAGAAGAATATCATCGCATAACATATGATCTGACATTGAATTTTGCTCAAACCATACTTAATCTTAATCCGCAATTAACTTTTTGCTATGTATCAGGAGCAGGAACTGACAGCAGGGAAAAAAGCAGAATGATGTGGGCAAGAGTAAAGGGCAAGACGGAGAACACTTTACTGACTCTTCCTTTTAAGGCTGCCTATATGTTAAGACCGGCCTTTATTCAGCCAATGAAGGGTATTAGATCCAAAACCAGGATTTATAATGTCTTTTACAGCATAGTTAAACCTTTTTATCCAGTATTGAAGTCTTTTACAAAAATTGTTACAAATACTGAAAAGCTCGGGAAAGCTATGATTAACGCAGTCATAATGAATTATGACAAAAAAATTTTGGATAATGCTGATATAAACAACATTTGTTTATATAAATAATATATTTGTAACATAATCATTATTCAGGAACAAAAATGAATTCTGCATCAAACAATATTAAGGGATTTAATGTCATATTGCTACTGTTAAGGACAGCGATCGGCTGGCATTTTCTGTATGAAGGTGTAGCAAAACTTTACTCCCCTTTGTGGACATCCTATGACTATTTATCAGTATCAAAATGGATATTTTCCGATTTTTTCCAGTGGATGGCATCAACACCCCAGTTGTTGAAAATAGTTGATTTATTAAATATCTGGGGCCTAATACTAATTGGATTAGCATTGTTTTTAGGAATTTTCACCAGGCTATCCAGTATTTTGGGTATCATTCTCCTGTCTCTCTATTATCTGGCAAATCCTCCGTTTGTTGGAATGGATTTTGGAGTTCCTGTCGAAGGCCATTACCTGATTGTTAACAAGGTTCTGATAGAGCTGGCAGCATTATGTATTTTTTTAATGATTCCTCCAAGATCTCTACCCGGTTTTGAGAGACTTGTAAGCCTTATAATAAATCATTTTCAAAAGTCCGTGCAAAAAAAGGGTGTGGTCCCTGAACTGTCAAAACAAAGCGGCACTTCATTGAATAGGCGTGAGCTTTTGAAAAATCTGGCTGTAGTGCCATTTTTCGGAACATTTATTATAGCAACTATAAGGAAAAAACGCTGGATTAGTTATGAAGAAAAGTTTTTAAAAGAGACAGATGCAATTACAAGTGCTACTATTAAGACCTTTGATTTTACAAGTCTGAAAGACCTTAAAATGAAAATACCTCATGCACAGATTGCAGGCCAGGATTTTAGCCGTGTTATTTTAGGTGGTAATTTAATTGGGGGGTGGGCTCATGCAAGAGATTTAATTTATGTATCAAAACTGGTTAAGGCATATTTTCATGATGAAAAAGTATTTGCTACCTTTTTGTTGGCTGAAAAATGCGGGATCAATACTTTTTTAACAAATCCCATATTATGCCGGGTTATTAATGAATACTGGAGAAGAGACATTGGAAAAATTAAATTTATTTCAGATTGCGGAGGTGAGAATCTTACTGACGGGGTTTTGATGTCTGTTGATAACGGGGCTACCGCATGTTATGTTCATGGTGGAATAGCAGATAGCCTGGTTCAGGAAGGTAAGGTTGAAGAGATTGGGAAAGCCCTGGAACTAATACGCAAAAACGGATTGCCTGCAGGAATAGGGGGTCATAAACTGGAAACAATAAAAGCATGTGTTGACTTTGGATTGAAACCTGACTTCTGGATGAAGACTCTCCACCACACAAATTACTGGTCTGCCAACAAGGAAAATCAACATGATAATATATGGTGCACAGATCCTGAAGAAACAAAGGAATACATGAAAACGATAAAACAGCCATGGATTGCTTTTAAGATATTGGCAGCAGGTGCTATTCATCCGGATGTAGGGTTTCGTTATGCTTTTGAGAATGGTGCAGATTTTATTTGTGTTGGTATGTATGATTTTCAGATTGTCGATGATGTTAATATAGCTGCAGATGTTCTCAATTCGGATCTAAAAAGGGAAAGGCCATGGATGGCTTAAACAAAACGAATATTTAATAATCTTCAAATTATACACGATGAAACGAATAACTTTACTAGTTCTGTTTATTTTGATTTATAATCAAATTACAATTTTATCGCAGGATAAAAAACCGGAAGATGTCGAACCTGCAAAACCTGCATTAGTAATCATTGATATTCAAAATCAGTATTTAACCTGGATTCCGGAACAGGATAAAGGAATAGCTATGTATTATATTAATGCCTATATTTCACTGTTCAGGAGTAAGGGCATGCCTGTTATACGTGTTTATCATACTGATCCTGAATATGGCCCTTCCCCTGAGTCAGAAGAATTTCAATATCCTGACGATATAAAAATAAAACCTGATGATCCAATGGTTATTAAAAACTATGCCAGCAGTTTTAAAAAGACGGAACTGGATAAAATACTGAAAGAGAATAATTGTAATACTCTGTTTCTTTGTGGCCTGAGCGCTGTAGGATGTGTAATTTCTACCCATTTTGCGGCAAAAGACCTGGATTATAAGGTTTTTATGCTAAAAGATGCAATAATGAGTCATAATTCCACATATACAGATAATATCGAAACAATGTTCGGTGCTGTGGATTATGAGGCAGTCAGTTTTATGCTAGAGCAAGCCGGGAAATAATACAACTATTTTTTTCTTACTTCCACTTTTGCCAGTTTCTCATAAAACTGTATAATACCGCCATGATCGTCTTTGGCTTTTCCATCAGCCTTTAATGATTTCATTATTTCCATAACCAGGCTTGAAAGAAAAACCGGGACACCCATTTCCCTGGCTGTATCCAGAGCATTCATCATGTCCTTTATATGAAGTTCGATTCGGAAGCCCGGTTTAAAATTGCCATCAAGTACCATCGGCATTTTTGCATCCAGTACTGTACTGCCTGCAAGTCCGCCCCGTATCGCCTTGTATACTTTTTCCGGATCAACACCAGCACTTGTTGCCAGAACCATAGCTTCTCCCATTGCTGCTATATTTAAAGCCACGATAATCTGATTAGCAAGCTTGGTAATATTGCCACTGCCAATTTCGCCTACCCTGGTTACAGATGCTCCCATAACATTAAGAATATCTTTAGCCATATCAAAGGTCTCCTGAGGTCCTCCCACCATAATTGCCAAAGTACCGTCTATTGCTTTGGGTTCGCCTCCACTTACAGGAGCGTCCAGCATGGCAACACCTTTCTGCAGCAACTTCTCCGACAATTCCTTTGATGTTAATGGAGTGATTGAGCTCATATCTATTAAAACAGTGCCGGACTTTACACCGTAAATAACACCTTTCTCACCGAGAACTACATCTTTAACTTCCGGTGAGTTGGGCAGCATGGTAATTATGACTTCACTTTGAGAAGCCACCTCCTGTGATGACTTACCTTCCTTAGCTCCGGCTTTAATAAGTTCTTTTACAGGCTCTGCATTAATATCGTATACTATTAACTGATAGCCTGCTTTAAGCAAGTTCTTTGCCATGGGGTTACCCATGATACCAAGACCGATAAAACCTATATTTTTCATTTTTTATCTCATTTTATTATTTATACTCTAAATTGGTTTAAGAAGGACTTTGACCGCTTCTTTTGTTTCAACCAGCTCAAATGCTTTTTCAAATTGATCTATGCTGAGCTCATGAGTGATGAGCTTCCCCAGATCAATCATGTCTTTGCTCATCAATGTCAGGCATTTTTCCCAAACATCCCAGGTATGGCTAAAATGTCCTTTTAAAGTCACAGCTTTGGCAACTATGGGATCAAGACTAAAATTTACAGGTTTAGTGCCCCACCCGATTTTTGTAATCTGTCCGGCAGGCCGGACACCGTGCATGGATAGTTTTAATGTCTCTGAGCTGCCTGCAGTATCGACTATTAAATCTGCACCATAACCATCACCTGATGCCATTATTATTTTTAACGGATCGTCCTTTGTGCTGTTAATTGTGGTTGTTGCACCAAAATCTTTTGCCAGTTCAAGCCGTTTATCATCTCCTTCAGTTCCGATAACAACAATTTCGCCGGCTCCGGAAAGTTGTGCTACTTTAGCACACAGAAGTCCGATTGACCCGGGTCCTATTACTACAACCGTATCGCCGGGATTAATTTTACTATTGGAGACCAGTGCCTTATATGCCACGCAAAATGGCTCGGTAATTGAGGCTTCTCTTAAGGAAACATTGGCCGGAACATGATGCAGGATTCTTTCAGGTACTTTTACAAATTTTGTAAATGCCCCGTCAACATGAAAACCATAACCTTTTCTATCCCTGCAAAGATTGTAGTTATTTTGCCTGCAAAGAGCACATTTCCCGCAGAATTCAGCATGTGTTTCTGCTGTTACATTGTTACCAACTGAAAATCCTGTTACTTCATTGCCTGTCTCTACAATTTTCCCGGCAAATTCATGCCCCAGAATAAACGGACGTTCAAACTTAAATGCCGAGATATTCTTATGCATATGAGGATCGGTACCACATACTCCTATGTATGCTACTTCAACGAGAACATCTGTTTTTCCGATTTCCGGTACCGGAACTTCCCGAACTTCTGTAGCGCATGGAGCATCAGCATACTTTACTACAGCTTTCATTTTCTTCATTGCTTATTTCATTTATTGATAATTAGATTAAAAACAAACTTAAAATCCAGATTATTAATGCAGCACTTAATCCTAAAATTAAAGAACCCAGGCTGTGAAGTTTATAGCCGGTTTTAACATCCATCCGTGACATTTGCGTTACCACCCAGAAATAACTGTCATTTACATGTGATGCTACCATGGCTCCGGCTCCTATAGATACTACCATTAACGCTTTGGCAATTTCAGAAGTAAATCCCAGGGATGCTAAGAGCGGAGATAAAATACATGCAGTAGTTATCATTGCCACGGTAGATGATCCCTGGGCAGTTTTGATAGTGGCAGCAATGATGAATGGCAGCCATATTCCAAGTTTTGCATCTGCCAGTGCATTTCCCAGGGTATCTGCCAGCGAAGAATTTTGCAAAACCTTTCCAAAGGCACCACCTGCTCCTGTTATTATTATAATTATAGCAGCATTACGTAATCCTTTTCCTACCCATCCGGAGTCGGCTAACATACTTTTTTGCAATTTTTGTGGCAGTCGAAAAGCCAGGAGCAGACCTATGAGGAGTGCAATAATTGGTTCACCAATAAAACCAACGATAGTTTTTACAGCACCTTCGCCCATAGGATTTGTCGGAAACTCTGAAACAGACCTAAGCACAATCAGTATTATTGGCACCAGTATGGGGCCCATTGCATTTATAGCAGACGGTGCTTCTTTCATTTTTAATGCAATTTCTTTATCTGAAATCTCCGGGTTTGGATCTATTTGTACTTTTGCAGCAAATTTGGCAGCGAACAGCCAGCTATTAAACAGTGCAAACAGGCTGACAGGTATTCCCAGCAAAATCACCAGTCCGATATCTGCTCCAAGTATGCCTGCAGTTGCAATCGGACCGGGAGTAGGAGGGATAAGGCAATGAGTAACCATAAGTCCCAAACTCAAGGCAATAGCAGGACCAGCCAGAGAAATATTTGCCCGCTTTGAGAGTGCCTTGTTTAGAGGTGAAAGAATGACAAATCCGGAGTCTGCAAACACAGGAATTGAAACAAAATAACCTATAATGGACATTGCCAGGGGAACCCGTTTTTCACCAATGAGTTTTAATATTCTGTCTGCCAGGGTAAAGGCTCCCCCTGAAAATTCAAGAAAAGTTCCGATAATTGTCCCTGCAATAATAACTATACCTATATAGCCTATGGTATCTCCAAATCCTTCATTTATTGACTGTACAATCTTTGATAGCGGCATACCTGTAAACAGTCCGAAACCCAGGCAGGCAAATAACAGGGCAAGGAACGGGTGTAATTTAAACTTAGTTGATGAAGCAATTATAAAGAGAATACATAATAAAAGAATAATGATTACCAGCATTGGGGGTTTCCTCTATATAAAGTTAAATGTTACCTGAATAATTTTTTTACAGACCTGATAATATTGTCTTCTGTTAATCCGTAGGCTTCAAGAAGCTCATCATAATTATGAGCCGATGTGCCAAACTGGTCCTCTATACCTATAGTCTCTACTGGCACACCACTACCGCGTAATATGTAGGTAATCAGATCTGCCAGCCCTCCTATTAAAGAATGTTCTTCTGCAGTTATTATGCCTTTGGTATCAGAAGCGAATTGTTTGATTTCATCTTCATTGACCGGTTTAAATGAACTTACATTTACTACTCTTACCGAGATTCCTTCTTTTTTCATTTTTTCTGCTGCAATTAAAGCTTTTGAGACCATTATACCATTTGCAAAAATCACTAAGTCTTTACCATCTCTTATTAAATACGCTTTACCTATTTCAAAATCCTGATCTTCAGGAAACAGGTCAGGTTGATCATGACGGTTCAGGCGCATGTAAACCGGACCTTTATATTCGGCGATTTTTCTGGTCATTTTTCGTGTTTCAATACCGTCAACCGGCGCCAATACTGTCATATTAGGTATGGCTCTCATAATGGCGATATCTTCAACTGACTGATGCGTGGCGCCGTCACCAAAATCCGACAATCCTGCACTTGACCCGATAATTTTTACATTTAGCTTTGGAATGCCTATGCCCTGCCGTATTTGATCGAATGCCCGTCCGGATGCAAATACAGCAAAGGAATTTGTGAAGGCTATTTTCCCTGTCAGTGAAAGGCCTCCTGCAAAGGAGGTCATGTTTGCCTCTCCAATGCCCATTTCGAAAAATCTTTCAGGGAATTCCTGTTCAAACAGGCAGGTCATTGTTGATTTGCTCAGGTCAGCTTCAAGGACAACTATATTTTTATTCTCCCTGCCTAATTCGAGTAATGTTTCACCATAAACCTGCCTTGGATTTTGCATATTCATATATAATCTTTTTAGTTAGATAAGTTTTGAACAAGCCTGTTCAAATTGCTCCAGAGTAAGTTCACCATTATGAAATGCAGCAATATGTTCCGCAAAATCAACACCTTTACCTTTAACAGTATGAGCAATAATCATTTTCGGCTTACCGGTAATATTGTCAACTTTTTCCAGAGCATCAATAATTTCTTCAATATTATGTCCGTCTACCTCCTGTACATACCAGCCAAAGGATAGCCATTTTTCCTTTAGGGGATTTGTATCATAGCGTTCGGTGATTGGACCGGTTGCCTGTAAACCATTCTTATCCAGAATAGCGACCAGGTTGTCAAGTTTATAATATGAAGCTGCCATTGCTGCTTCCCAAATCTGACCCTCAGCTATTTCTCCATCACCAACAATACAGTACACTTTGTTTTTTTTATGGTCGAGTTTTAGTCCGGCAGCCATACCGCAAGCCATGGACAAGCCCTGTCCCAAAGAGCCTGTATTGGCCTCTATTCCCGGAGTGGTCAGCATATCGGGATGCCCCTGTAACATGGCACCCAGGCGCTTGACCTTTTCTATTTCCTCTTTGGGAAAATATCCGAATTCAGCAAGTGCAGCATACTGTACAAGAGCAGCATGGCCTTTGCTGAGCAGAAACCTGTCCCTATCTTCCCACAATGGATTACGGGGATCATGTTTCATCTTGTGATAATAGAGAACAGCCACGATTTCAGCTAAAGAACAGGATCCCCCTAAATGCCCTTTTTGGCCAATACCTATCATTTTGATGATATTGAGCCTAAGTATACGGGCTTTTTTTTCAAGTTCAGCAATAGTCATATTCATCCTTTTTTTCTTTTATGCACAAATACTGCAAATTATTAATTTCTTAATTTTAAAATAAAGATAAAAAAAAGACAAAACCAAAAAATTATTAAACCAGGGCAGAGTTAAACAAAATAAAGATATTTTAAACGCAGATTAAGGGGAGGCTTCGTTAGGAAAATCCTCCACAATTTTGAGAGTCATTAAAACAATTTAAAACTCTATGTGTTATTACTTATAATAAAAAATTTCTGCTAAATTATAATTTGGTTTTGCCGATTTGAAAAAAAAGAATGATCTTAGTGAATATGAAAAAAATAAGAATACTAGTAGCTATATTAATATTTGCAATGATATCATCATTTGCAAATCCTGCACCTGACAAAAAAGGACAAATTTCTGGCTATGTATTTGATAATAATACAAAACATTCTATTGAGTATGCTACAGTTGCTTTATCTGATTTAAAGGGTAAACTTGTTACAGGGACTATTACAGATAACACAGGATATTTCTCTGTAGATAATATTAAAAATGGCACTTACAACCTGACAGTATCTTTTCTGGGTTATGAGGATATAACAATTGAAAATGTCGTTCTTAATGATATACAAAAAGATGTTAATATTAGTGATATTTACATAATACCGGCATCTGAGAACCTTGAAGCAGTCACGATTGTTTCAAATGTAGCTCCTGTTCAGTATAAGATTGACAAGAAGATAATTAATGTAAGCAAGCAATTTTCGACCATTTCAGGTACTGCTGTTGACGTTCTGCAAAATATTCCGTCTGTACGGGTTGACATAGAAGGTAATGTTTCTCTGCGCGGGAGCTCGGGCTTTACTGTGTTAATTGACGGACGTCCTACAATTCTTGATGCTAACGATGCCTTACAGCAGATGCCGGCTAGCAATATAGAAAATATAGAGCTGATAACAAATCCATCGGTAAAATATGATCCTGACGGGTCAGCCGGTATTATAAATATTATCACCAAGAAGAAAAAATTGCAGGGTGTTAGCGGAATAGCAAACCTATATGCCGGGCTGGATGATAAGTACGGCGCCGATCTCCTTTTTAATCTTAGAGTAGCCAGTTTAAACTTTTTTGTCAGTGCCGATTATAATCACAGGTATTTCCCCAGGTATAACGAGTCAGAACAGAGGACCTTCCTGAATGACACAACAAATTATGTATTATTGGACGGGGAGGATCAGGGTGGTTTTGAATTTAAAGGTTTCAGGACAGGCCTTGAATGGGATATATCTGACAGGGATTTTATGAGTGTTTCATTCAGGATAAGGGAGGGCAGAAGGAATAGAATTACAGTGCAGGATATTACGGAATGGAGTGAACCCGGAACAGGAGAAAAAAATAACCTTAGCTTCGAAGATGGTTATCGGGAAGGATCAGGTTATTCAATCAGTACTAATTACAAACATAATTTTAGAAAAAAAGGACATGAGTTAATAGGATATCTGGACTATCATGATCGAAAAGGTACGGAGGAATCGAATAACGAACTCCGCAGTGCAGAAACTATTTTAGAAGGCAGTAAAAATCTGGAAGAAGGTCCTTCTACCAATCTAACAGCAAAGCTGGAATATGTACTCCCCTTACGGGAAGAAGACAAATTTGAGGCCGGCTTGCAGGGGCGGTTCAGTCATGATGAAGATCATACAGGATTATTAATTTATGATCCTGAACAGGGTGATTATATTGTACAGCCGGAATTTGAGCATTCAACACTTTATGACAGAAATATATATTCAATATACGCATTATATGCTGCTTCACTAAATAAATTCGGTATCCAGGGAGGACTAAGAGGAGAGTATACTTTATATGAGACAGATACAGATATTAATGACAGTACCTATGTAATTGACCGTTTCGATATCTTTCCGACCCTGCATTTATCTTTTAACTTTACTGAAAATTTACAGGCAATGGCCAGTTATTCCCGCAGGATAGACAGGCCCCGCGGATGGTCATTCGAACCCTTTATCGTATGGCAGGATGCCTATAATGTGCGCAAGGGAAATCCCGGATTGATACCTGAATATAGCGATTCTTATGAACTGGGTATTCTCAGGACAATTAACGAAAGCTTTATTTCCTTTGAAGGATTTTACAGGGTAACTCATAATAAAATAGAAAGAATTCGCAGTGTTTACAGCAAGGATGTTTTTTTACATACAATTTACAATGTTGGTACCGACTACGCACTTGGAGCCGAATTAGCGTTCAGGTTTAACATTAAAAAGATATGGGAAATAGATTTGTCAGGCAGCATTTTCAATTACCGTATAGAGGGTGAATATGAAGGAGTATCGTTTGATCACAAAAGTTTTAACTGGGACGGGCGATGGAACAACACTCTGTCAATCACCAAAACCACACAGTTGCAAGTAAATTCACGTTATGACGGTCCTTCGGCAACAGCACAGGGAGAATATAAAGGACACTTTTCCACCGATGCTTCGATGAAGCAAAGTCTTCTCGAGAGGAAACTTTCATTTATATTGCAGGTACGTGATGTTTTTGGAACAGCAAAACGTGAGTTTACTTCTGAAGGTGATGATTTTTACTATTACCGCTACCATTATCATAAAGCCCCGGTTGTTATGCTAACGATGATATATAACTTTAACAACTATAAGACAAAAAGGGAAGCAAGAAATGGAGGTGAAGGTAATGGTGAGGGAGAAGAATTTTAAATATTATTCCATATTCTTTAGACTTTATATAGTCTAAAAAGATAATATTCAGTAAGGCTGTAAAAATGCAAAAAAGCCTTCCAGTCCCCTGAAAATAAAAATTAAGTTGTATATTAACATCTGGTTATTGTTGACTAATGGTTACCGGTTACTGGTAACCATTTAACAATAATATTTATAACCTATACTCAAATAATAATATATAGATCTGAAAATGGAAATAAAAAAAAGTATTGTATATAAAACACTGCGCCGTATTATTGTTAAGATTCTTAATTTTTTGCGCCGTAATGCTATACCAATTCTTATATTTTTTGTAGTAAGTGCAATCTATTTCTCTCCTCAATTAAACGGATATAGCATAAACCAAAGCGATGTTGTACAAAATCTTGGAATGAAAAAGGAAATTGATGATTTCAGGGATAAATTTAATTCGGAGCCATTATGGACCAATTCAACATTCAGTGGTATGCCTGCCTACCAGATTTCTGTGAGATATGATAAAGATAACTGGATTAAACATTTAGAATTTTTATTTCTTAAAAATATACTCAATAAGCCGATTGCTTATATGTTATTCCTGATGGCTGGTTTTTATTTTTTGTTGCGGTTCTTTAATATAAAATCATGGATCGCAATTATTGGAGGACTTGCATTTGGATTAGCTTCATTTAATATTTTATACCTGGCAACCGGACATAATGCAAAGGTGCTTGCCATTTCATATATTCCTCCCCTGGTGGGAAGTATTATTTATGCTTACAGGAAAAACTTTCTTGTGGGCAGTGCCCTGTTAAGTGTTTTTACATGCCTTCATCTATCGGCCAACCATGTTCAGATGACCTATTATTTAATTTATTTTCTTATAGCTGTCATATTGGTCGAATTTTATATTCACCTGCGAGGTAATTTATTGCCAAAGTTCTTTAAAACATCAGCAGTTTTATTGCTGGCAGGGGTGCTAGGTGTTTTACCGGCCATATCCAGTTTAATAGTTACAAACGAGTATGGCAAATATACAACAAGAGGTAAGTCAGAACTCACCATTTCATCAGAAAACATAGAAAAGAGCAGCAATGACGCTTTAGATAGTGAGTACATCAAAAGATACAGCCTTGGGCCCGGTGAAGTATGGTCACTGGTTATTCCAAATGTCAAAGGCGGATCTAACGGCTATATAGGGCAAAACAAGGACATAATGAAAAAAATACCACCTGACTACAGAAAGACAATTTCTCAGCAATCCTCTTACTGGGGAGAGCAATATGGTTCAGGAGGTGCATTTTACTATGGTGCAACTGTTTTTGTATTATTTGTATTGGGTATATTTTTTATTAGAGATAAAATTAAGTGGGCTATTTTGTCAGTTTCTGTATTAGCTATTATATTATCATTGAAGTATGGCAGTATTGTAGATTTTTTTATTGAGAATGTCCCTTTATATAACAAATTTAGAGATACTAAGATGATGCTTTTTTTGGTACAGGTATCATTGCCCTTACTTGGAATTCTTTTCGTGAATAAGCTGATAAATGATGGAATTGACAGAAAAAGATTTTTATATGTTTCTATAGGCCTGGGTGGTATTTTCTTTTTGTTTTATGTTGCACCGGCATTCTGGTTCGATTTTCTCAGCAGAAACGAGACTCAACAAATAAATGCACAATTAGCTAACTACAGAAATGATCCTGGTACAATAAGACAGATTGAGGATTGGAAAAATGAACTGATTAATGCCAGGATATTAATATTTAAGAAAGACAGCCTTAGAACCCTGTTTTTTATTCTTGCGACAGCCCTGGTAATATACCTGTTTTTAGTCCGTAAACTTAAGGAAAGGACATTCCTCATATTACTGGGTGTCTTGGTTTTAATAGATTTATGGGGTGTTGACAAACGATATTTAAATAATAAAAAGAAGGGCGCCAGATATTTTCAGTGGGTGGATTCATACAAATACAGGAATCCTTTTGAGGCAACTGTTGCTGATATGGAAATTCTCAATTATGAAATGGAAGCATCGCCTTCATTGAAACAAAAAATTGAAAATGAAGTGAACAAGCTTCAAAAAGATAATAAGCTTAAGACGGCCGAATTTAAAATTGAAAAGGAAAAAGTAATGTTCAGGGAACTGAATTTCTCAACAAATTACAGAACACTCTCATTATTGAATCCCTTTAATGAAAGCAGAACTTCATATTACCATAAGTCCATAGGAGGTTATCATGGAGCAAAACTAAAAAAATACCAGGAGTTAATTGAATTTCAGATATCAGGGGAAATTAATGATATTGTTAATGTTCTAAATAGTGAATCTTCAAATGAAAGCATAGAGGGGCTGTTGAAAAATGATATACCTGTTCTAAATATGCTAAATACGAAGTATATTATTTATAATCTTTCAGCTCCACCTTTGGTTAATCCCTATAGTTACGGCAATGCCTGGTTTGTAAATAATATAAAATTTGTGAAAAATGCTGATGAAGAAATACTTTCGCTTGGTAACATTAATAAAAGAACAGCAATTTTTAATGAGAAGTATAAGAATAAAATAGCTACAGATTTTAAATATGATTCTTCAGCAACTATACAACTGAAATCATACAAACCGAATCACCTTATCTATGAGACTTCTGCAGGACATGATCAATTGGCTGTCTTTTCTGAGATTTTCTTTGAGGATGGATGGGATGCATATATAGACGGAGAGAAGTCCGATTATATTAAAGCCAATTATATATTAAGATCAATGATCATCCCTGAAGGAAAACATACTGTTGAATTTAAATTTGAGCCGGAATCCTATTACCTGGGCAGAAAATTATCACATGCAGGTTCTGTTATGATAATTATTTTTGTTTTGGGGATTACACTTTATGAATTAAGGACCAGGGAAAAAACTGACAAAAACTGACACGTGATCATATAGAATCTCGTCTCTTGCCTTAGGATTAACAATCTGTTGAAATAGCATTCAATATATTTCAAACAGGATGATCCGGATCAGTAACCGGATTTAATATACTTTGCGATAGCTAAATCGTTTTCTTTCAGCCCTTCAACTGCAAGTCGTGCTATTTCTAAAGCACCTTTTTCAGACAAATGTGTATTATCTTGCCTGCCATCAGGATACATTTTAAATTTACCCGGCTCAATCCACAAAAACAATTCTTTAGATCTTTCCTGTCCCAGAGATAATACAAGATCTTCAGACTTGAGCTGTAAATCAATAAAAGGAACTTTAAATTCGTCAGCAACCTCTGTCATTATTAGGGGGTAAGCACCATGGGTATCAATCAAAACACCGTACTCATTAAAATTACGGCGAATGATTGAGCTGAATAGTACAGGAACTCCACCCTTTTCCCTGGCTTCATTTACGAATTTTATTAAGTTTCGCCTGTAACCTGTATATGGATTGGTATACCGCAATGAATCTTTATACTTTTGTTCATTATGCCCGAACTGAATAAAAACATAATCCCCTGGCTTCAATGTATCCAGTAATGCATCCCAGTGTCCCTCGTTTATAAAGCTTTTTGAACTGCGTCCGTTCAGTGCAAAGTTCCTGACTGTTATTTTTTCATTAAAGAAGACAGGAAGCATTTGTCCCCATCCACGTTCGGGATTACTTTCCGGACTGGATTTATCAGACATTGTTGAGTCACCAATCATATAAATTGTGATGTTTTCTTTAGGATGACATGCGAAGAATAATAAAGAAATTAAAAATAATACTGTAAAATGTCTCATTAATTTTTTGTTATAAAATTTGATTACTAATATCCTATCAAAATATTCATTTGTCTAAACGCACCAAAATATTAATATTATTTTTAAAAATGCAATAACATAAAAGAAAAATTATCGATAAAATCAGTTAAAATATGAAAGAAATAGATTATAACAGCAATAGAAAACAATTTGATAAATAAATAATTTACCCGGGATAAATTGATATCTTTAAATTTTTAATTAGTATCTGAAAAATGGAAAATCTGACCGGTATTCTTATTATAATCGGAATAATTGCCTTGTTCTTTATTGAAGGTCTACTGGAGATAACAATATTATCTATACCGGGAGCTTTCATAAGGTGGCTTGCAGGCGGAAAAAAGAAAAAATTTAAAGAGTATTATAGAGAAAAGGCAAGAATGAATACTATTCTGGGGCTATTAATCCTCATTGCTATTTTTATTATTGTGCTATTGATTGCAAAATTATTTGCTTAGCTGCAAAATCCGACAAGTCTGGCAGGGCATATTAGGGTGAAAATTTAACAGTCTAAATCAGGTATAACACTCTAACCTTTATTGTGAAGAGTTACACTTTGGGCTTTTATATTGTAACCAGTATATTTAACATGTTTAATTCAATTAAGAAGGTCATGAAGAAACTCATAAGATACTTAAAAGCTGCAATACATATATCCTTATCTTTCAAAACATTTATTATTACAGCCTGTATTATTTTTTTATGTTCATACAGTGAACCAGATATACCTGTATTGGAGACCGGTTCACAGAAACCCATGCCATATGAGTGGATTGACAGGGATACAGGCCATAAATTAATGCGTCTGACACGTATAGATGGAAATAATCGCAGCTTTTATTTTCACAATAATCCCTTTATCCCCGCTCTGAATGATGAGGGTGATATCATGGTATTTTATGGGAGTCAGCCACAGAGTCAACCTGACAGATTGTACAGAGGGCGGGCTCCAAGACAGCTTTATATTGTAAACCTGAAGACACTGGAGGTAAAACAGCTGACCAGTCACCCGGGATGGATATTCGGTGAAATTGTTGGAAAGAAACGCAGGGAGGTATTTTACCAGAGCAGAGACACCGTGTTTGCTGTTAATGTTGATAATCCTGAATCGAGAGTGGTTTATATTTTCCCGGATAGCATAGACAGAGCATTCGTTTCCACATTGAATGCCGATGAAAATATTCTGGCAGGTGCATTCAGTAACGTACATAAAGATTCTATACTGAGAAACAACCCACGGAAATCAGACTTTCTAAGGCTTATATTTGAAGCGAAATTACCGCATACCCTCTTTACAATTAACATCGAAACAGGAAAGCTGGAATTTATTCATAGTGATACTGCCTGGATAAATCATGTGCAGTTTTCACCTACCGACCCTGAAATGCTGATGTTCTGCCACGAAGGGCCATGGCACTTGCTTGACAGGATATGGTTAATAAATATTAACGAAAAGAAACCAAGGCTGATGCATAAAAGAACTGTTTACAGGGAAATCGCCGGACATGAGTTTTTTAGCAGGGATGGTAATACAATATGGTTTGATTTGCAGATACCAAGAGGTGAAACTTTTTACCTGGCGTCAGCCGATGTGAAGACCGGAGATGAAAAACGGTATGCATTGAAACGTGATGAGTGGTCAATACATTTTAATATTTCTCCCGACCAGCAAACCTTTGCCGGAGACGGAGGGGATTCCTCCCAGGTGGCCCGGGCAAAAGACGGGCTATGGATTTACCTGTCCCATCCCAGTGGAGACAGCCTGAAGTCAGAACGCCTTGTGAACATGAGACACCATGATTATGATCTTGAACCTAATGTTCATTTTTCTCCGGATGGAAAGTGGATTATTTTCCGGGCTAATTTTGAAGGAACCAGTCAGGTATATGCTGTTGAAATTTAACGCCTTACCCTGGCATTACCTTCCCAGATACTCCAAATCTGCTCTTCGTCTGCAGGTTGTGCATAATCGGTCAGCAGAGTAGTAACCAATGCTCCTGTTGCCCATCCGAACCGGATCCACTTCTCAGGCTCCCATCCTTTTAATATGGCATACAGCAGGCCGCCAACAAAACCATCACCGCCCCCTATACGGTCGAGCACAGGGATTTCACGAGGTTCCACGATATGCCAGTTTTCTGCTTCTGCCATGATGGCTCCCCACATATGGGAGTTAGTGCTCACAACCTGGCGCAGCGTGGTAGCATAGACTGAAGCATTGGGAAATGCCTTCTTTGCCCTGTTGATCATAACCTTGAAGCTATCTATTTTTTCAGCAAGCTCTTTCCCCCCTGCCTCAGGTCCTTCTATTCCCAGGCATAGCTGGAAATCTTCCTCGTTACCTACAAGTATGTCAGACATACCTGCTATCTCAAGGAAAATTTCACGGAGCTCTTTTTCGCGGTTTTTCCAGAATGAAGCCCTGTAGTTAAGGTCAAAGGAAATCCGTGTTCGGTATTTCTTTGCAGCTCTTGCCAGTTCAAGGCAGAAAATACCTGTTTCGGGAGACAAGGCTCCTATAAGTCCGGATAAATGCACAATCTGCACCCCCTGCTTTCCGAAAATATTATCGAGATCGAAATCTTTCTCATTAAGAGTTCGCCCCACCTCGCCGGCACGATCATTATGTACCCGCGGTCCGCGTGTACCATACCCGCTGTCAGCAATATTTATCTGGTGGCGGTAGCCCCACGGCCCCCCCTGTACAACTTCCCTGCCCTCGTAATCTATATGGCGGCTTGCAAGGTTATCTTTTATAAAACGGGCAATCGGACTGCCCTTAACAAATGTCGTCAGTACTTTAACAGGTAGCCCCAGATAAGATGAAACACTAACTACATTGGATTCCGCACTGGTAGCATGAAGTAAAAAATTATCACTGCAATGTACCGGCTGTCCGCCTGCAGGAGTAAGACGAACTCCCATGCTTGTAGGTACAAGCATGGCATATGTATAGTCATTCCTGAGTTCAATTTTCATATATAACCTCCTTTAGATATAATTTTATTATTATGAAATAAAGTTATAAAAAATGACAGAAAAATAAAGGCCTGAAGTCAAAACAGTATTCCTGATAATAATATCGCAGAAATATCATAAATTATCGTAAATTAATCCAAAATAAAAACCAAGGCCATGAATATCTATACTATTGTCATCTCGCTGGGATTATTGATTTTCTTTTCCCATGCATTTAATGAGCTATTCGACCGTACCAAAATACCGAATGTTTTGTTACTGTTGCTAATTGGTATTCTTGTTGGCCCTGTCGGCGGAATAGTAAGCAAGGATTTTTTCGGATAACTGGGTAATGTATTTACAACTATTACCTTAATTGTGATTTTGTTTGAAAGCGGAGTCGGACTAAAATTCAGTGAAATAAAAAAAATATATTGGTGCCGCCTCCCTGCTTACCATTATCAATTTTGTAATAACAGTTATCATTACTGCTTTTCTGGCAAGCTTGTTAACCAAACTGGACTGGATTAGTTCGGTTTTTATCGGAGCTATAATTGGAGGTACATCTTCAGCAGTTGTAATACCAATTGTAAAACAATTAAAGATGAGTGAAAAGAGCTCTGCCATCATGTTCCTTGAATCTGCGTTAAGCGATGTTTTATGCTTGATTGTCGGTTTGGCCGTGCTGGAAGGAATAAAAATGGGAGCCCTTGATGTGGGAACCGTATTTTCAAAAATGTGGAAAGCTTTTCTGTTTGCAGCGTTGATTGGACTGGCAGCAGGCCTGATATGGTCTGTAGTTATCAAGCTGATACGCAGTATTAAGAATTCCATGTTTACGACACTGGCTTTTGTGTTTATTCTTTACGGGATAGTGGAAATGCTTGGATTTAACGGGGGAATCAGTGCCCTTACATTTGGAATCATTCTTGGGAACACTGATTCAATAAGTACAAATAAATTGTTCAAAAGAATATTTGCTTTCGATACTTCGGGCTTCAATGAAAATGAAAGGAACTTTTTTGCAGAAATTGTATTTGTCATGCAGACTAAGAGAAACATATTCCTAATACATATTTTTATATTATTTTTAATAAATAACAGAAAAAGACAGGATATGAAACATATTAAGTTACTTATTATAGTTGTATTACTCAATGCAGCCATTGCAAATTCCCAGATTCTGGAAATTACACCGGCCTTTCCTACGGCAAATGATTATGTTACTATTATCTATGATGCAACGGAGGGAAATGGTGCTTTAACAGGCGTTAGTCCGGTTTATGCACATTGCGGGTTAATAACTGACCAGAGCACTTCTCCGACGGACTGGCAATTTGTTGTGACCGTATGGGGCACAGCTGATCCAAACGGTTTAATGACAGACCTGGGGGATAACAAACATAAGATTGAGATTGACATACCGGTTTATTATGGCTTTCCGCCTGGTACAAATGTGCTGGAGCTGGCTTTTGTGTTCAGGAATGCCAATGGCTCAATAGTTGGGCGCAGCACAGATGGTTCGGATATATATTACCCTGTTTATCCGGAAGACGCGGGATTCCTGGCAACTTTTTTCAGACCCACAGAAAACCTGATTCTTGTTGATGTTGGAGAAGAGATCTCAATATATGCTGCATCAAATGAAAGTGCCACGCTTTCCTTATATGATAACGGTGATTTGCTGACATCACAAACCGACACCACTACTCTGAACTATGATCATACAGTTCCAACTGAAGGGCTGCACCTGGTGGAGTTTGTTGCTGATAACGGCAGCACTACTTTAAGGGATACTTTTTATTATGCAGGCAGTCCGACTGTAAAACACCAGGACCCTCCGGGCGGAATGCCGGATGGGATTAATTATGTTAACGACTCTACTGTGTTGCTGAAATTATTTGCCCCTGGCAAAGAATTCGTTTATGTTATCGGGGATTTTAATGACTGGATGCCGGATACAGCTTATTCCATGTACCTTGCCAACAATGACACTACATGGTGGCTGCAAATCGGCGGACTGACTCCCAATGATAGATATGCTTTTCAATACTGGGTTGATGGAGAGATAAAAATTGCTGATCCCTATAGTGAGTTGATCCTTGATCCCAACAATGATCCTTCAATAAATACGGAAACATATCCAAACCCACATCCTTATCCGGCAACAAAAACATCAGGGCGTGCAACACTTATTCATCCGGGAAAAGAACCTTATAACTGGCAAATAACAGATTTTCAGGCACCGGACAAAACAGAGCTTATAATTTATGAATTACTTGTTCGCGATTTTCTGGAGGCACATAATTACCAGACCCTTAAGGATACACTGGACTACCTTGAAAATTTGGGTATAAATGCCATTGAATTAATGCCTCCTGGGGAGTTTGAAAATAACGAAAGCTGGGGTTATAATCCGTCTTACCATATGGCCCTGGATAAATATTACGGTACACCTGATGCATTCAAAGCATTTATTGACGAGTGCCATGCACGTGGTACAGCAGTAATTGTTGATATTGTATTAAATCATGCTTATGGCCAGAGTCCCCTTGTGCAGTTATACTGGGATGGACCTAATAACAGGCCTGCTGCGGACAATCCCTGGTTAAATGCTGTATGTCCCCATTCCCCGTCTTGCTGGGGCTATGATTTTAATCACGAGAGAAAGGCCACTCAGGATTTCGTTGACAGGGTGACTAAATTCTGGCTCACAGAATACAATATTGACGGATTTCGCTTTGATTTCACAAAAGGATTTACAAATACCGGTGATGTAGGTTATGATGAAACACGAATTGATCTTCTTAAAAGAATGGCTGATGAAGTATGGCTGGTTAATCCCGATGCATATGTTATACTGGAGCACTGGGCAGATAATAGTGAGGAGATCATTCTCTCGGATTATGGTATGATGCTCTGGGGTAATGTAACCTATTATTACCAGGAAGCTGCCATGGGCTGGGTATTAACTTCAAACTTTCAAGGGGGAATTTATAAACAGCGAGGCTGGGACAATCAGCACCTGGTAACCTATATGGAAAGTCATGATGAGGAACGCCTGATGTACAAAAATTTACAGTATGGTAACAGTGACGGGGTATATTCAATCAAGGATCTGACAACGGCACTCAGACGCATTGAACTTACAGCTGCTTTTCTGTTTACTATTCCCGGACCAAAGATGATATGGCAGTTCGGGGAACTGGGTTATGATGTTTCTATTGATTATGATTGCAGGGTTTGCAACAAGCCTATACGCTGGAACTATTTTACAGAAGTAAACCGCCTCCGGTTATACAAGATATTCAGCGCCCTGATTCACCTTCGTCGGGAAAATGAAGTCTTTAAAACAGATGATTTTGGCTGGAGCCTGGGCACCGGTGCCAAACGTATAAACCTGAACCATCCTTCAATGAATGCAGTTGTACTGGGTAATTTTGATGTTACATCAGATAGCATAAATCCTTACTTTCAAAATACAGGGTGGTGGTATGAGTTTTTTACAGGTGACAGCCTGAATGTAAGTGATATAAATGAACTTATTCCTCTGGAGGCAGGAGAATACCGCATTTATACAACTAAACGGCTAAGCATCCCTGATATTACCGTGGGCATATATTCTGCAGGGGAAGATCCATTCGATGTCAGGTTATTCCCTAATCCGGCCAATGATTTCTTTTATGTTAATTGTGAAAATATTAATGAGGACCTTGAAGTTGAGATTTTTGATCTGACAGGCAGATTAGTACTCAATAAAAAGATAAATAGTAATGATATAGTTGATATTGAGACTTTAAAAGCAGGTATTTATATTATTACTATAAAATCAAAGAACAAGTTATACACTCACAAGCTGATAGTTGATCAGTGATATTACTAATTTATCTTCCGGTAATTATTGGAGGGATTTTTTGACAATATAGTCGAGAAAATTGAAATCAGGCGTAACTAAGCCTTTATAATAAAAACAAAAGGCTGTATCAATAAGTACAGCCTTCCATTTCTATATAAAGTATTTGTTAATTATTTAATTAACAGCTTAATAAATTCAGTATGTTCACCAGCCTGTAACTTAACAAAATAGATTCCTGCAGGGTAATCAGAAACATCATAGTTAATAACTCTATAACCTGTCTGAACATCCACATCAAGAAGCATATCAAGCTGCTGTCCTGTTACATCATAAAGAGTTACTTTTGCGTTTCCTGCTACGGGAGCTTTAAAACGTATCGTTACAAGCTCAGAAGCTGGATTTGGAAATGCAATCAGACCGTAGTCCTTTGTTAAGTTATCTTCAATGCCGGAGGGTGGCTGCGGGATAGCATCAAATGTCCATTCAGCAGCTCTTTTCATAATCTTATAATAATCATTTGTACCATAGTGTTGCTGTGCGCCTGAACCTTGTATACATTGAGCAGACATTCCGTAATAAAACATTTGAACCGGAAGATTAAAATCATCAATTACGCCGATTGCAAAGGCCGTGGGTTCATCTGTCGGAGCAACAGGCATAGCAAGTACCTTGGTAGTATATATAAGATGATGTACATAAGGAACTTCTTTGAAATCAGTGCCGCTCGACCATGTCACTATCTGGTTTACATCAAAAATTTCAGTTATATAATGTGTATTATCAGTAATTTTATACTGCTGATCCGTTGCATCCCCACTTGAACTTACATTATTTATGACAATACCACCAGTACCTTCTACAAACAATGCCCAGCGGTCATTATCATTTAACATAGCACCAGCTTCAAGGGTAATCCAGTCTATAGGAAAATTATCCCTGAATGGCCCGAAAACAGTAACTCCAGTGGACCCACAAGTTTCGCTGAATATTGCTCCGTCCTTTCCGTTATACATAGTATCTGTGCTGACATTAAAAACGGCGTCATCCATGTAATAGACTATAAATCCCCAAGATTTAAGACTATCAATTAAATCAAAGTCAGCAGCATTTACGTCTGCTGTTTCTCCGCCACCAACAAAAAGAATTGTCTTCTGTCCATTAACCAATAATGACATCATTAACAGGGACAGGATAAATAGCAACTTAACTGAGTAAATCTTTTTCATATTTTAATTTTTTTGGTTAATAATTAAATAATTTCATAAGTCAATAAAATACTAAAGTACTAAATTATTTAATTTGTAGGATTGTATATCTGGAAAATTGTACGTGTTTAGCATGACAAACTGGTTTTTTAAATTAATCTTTCTTAATTACTTATAATTGCTAATATGAGTATCTCCGGAAAAATTATTAAGAGCATATAATTTTTATAAGTTATATTGCAGATTAATTAAAATTAACTTAAATAAATCATTATGAAAAGACTAATCACCTTATCAATTTTATTTTCTTTGATGTTCCTGGTAGTAAATACTGCATACACTCAGAAACTATCTGATAAACAAAGAATAAAGATCGAAAATGAACTGGAAGCTGTATTTGATGAGGCTTTAAAAAATGGTGAAAACCTGGATGTTGATAAAATTACTCTTAGCGTTGATGATGAATATAAAACGGGTCATATTGTCAACGGGGCCTATTATAAATCATTTGAATCGCTTATACTGGTTTTTAAATCAGGTATTCAGAATATAGACAGACAGGAATTTAATATAGAGGAAAAGAAAATTACAGTTCTTGCGAAAGATATTGCCATAATATCTGCTGCCGGAAAAGCTAAAGTATATTTGAACTCAGGCGAATCATTTAATGCAGGATTTGCGTGGACATTTGTATATAAAAATACAAATAGCGGATGGAAAGTTGTACATTCTCACAGGTCCAGTCCGCGATGAGGTAATAATCACAAACTTTTGGTTGTATTTAAAGATTCTTATAAAAAAATAATAACTATAACAGGTTTATTGAACAATGAACCTTGATGTAATAACCTCCCTTGTTTCTGTTTTTATTCTGGCTATATAAAGACCGGGATTAAGATCCTGCACACTAATATTTGTTGAGTACTTATTATTGACTGACATAGTTCTTATCAGTTTACCAAGGCTGCTGTATATCTCTATTTGCTGTATCTGCATGTTAGCTTCAATATACATGATCTCTCTTGCCGGGTTTGGGAATAACCTGCAAGTTATCTTTTGGGCAGATTCATCAACTTCGGTATGGATGAATTCGCCTGGCATATTATTATCAAGCCAGCTAAGTCTCAATGATATCCATGCTTTAAACTTATCTACTTCCCCCTGATAAGTGTCAGGCTGGTAATCAACCTCGGGTGCTCCAACGTTTATTCCCAGTATGGGCCACTTTTCATAATGACGCTCCTGGGCTTCGTTTAATAAATTGTGTATGGAATCTATATAGTTATATATATAGTTTTCGCTTATTATAGTCTCCCTAAGGGTGAAATACCTGGTATTCAATCTATCGGCAAAGTAAGGGTCCTCTAATAATCTCACCATCCACGCAGGAGGGACAGGTCTGGGGTTGCAATCATTTATTTTATAAGCCCATCCTGAACCATCTGTCTGGTCAACCAGGCATTCGGCTATATTTTTCCATGCCCAGTCAAAATCCCAGACCGGACCTGAATTCAAGCGTCCCCCTCTGTCATCCCTGTCCTTATAAAGATACCTGCTCTTTTTATAAGCGTCAACATCACGCGACAACTCACCAATAATAAAGTAATCGATAAAGGAATAAATATTAATAAATGCCCTGTAGCCTTCTGTTGGATGATCAAAATTATTTCCGTGCAATACGGTCTCAAAAGCATAGACGAAATTCTGAATATAGGCTTTCTGCATACTTGTAAGTTCATCTGGTTCAGGATCATGATATACGAAATATACCTCTGCTCCCGGCCGGTCAAAAGGCGGGTAACTACTCTTCCAGCTGTTTGTTTCATCAAAGTAGTCCGTTTTAAATATATAACCTCCGGTAAGGCTGTCTCCGGCATTATCATCCGCGTCAAGCTTGGCAATAGCCACCCTGTTTTTGTCTCTTTTTATTTTTTCTATCAGAGCATATATCCCCATGTATTCATTATTTACTAATACTTCACAGAAGTCGGCTCCGGATGAATAATGTCCCATCTTACGGAAAAGATGAAATGCAAGCGTATTACGCATAAAGACCTTATCATTATAATTGGCCAGCAATATCCAGTCGTTTTCTGCAGGCATGTCCAGCAGGGGAACATTCAGATTATTACCGAGAGCATCCCTGGTTTCCACTCCATAAGGTTTCTGGGGGAGCCTTGCTGAATAAGAACCTCTTATTTCTATGCCTATATGTCCGTTGTAAATGTTAGCCTGATCAGTAATGTGATTACGCGCTGAAGGCCCGTTATGAATAATCTTCATATTGGCCGTTATCTTGGGCTCATCAGGTATGTCGGCACTATTTTCAGTAGTTATAATTACAATTGGCAGGTTGGATGATGTAAATGCAGCCGGCGCCTTGAACCATTCGGGTGTATCCCTGTAAGCATGAGAAGTATCACTGATGCCTAATGAAAGAAATGTAGCTGAAGACATATCTGATGATGTAACACTCTCATTATGAACCTGGATTGCCAGAATATTTTCTCCGGGATTTATACAACTTTTATCTATTGCAAATGCATCGGGAAGCCCTCCCTGATACATGCTGGCTTCATGTAAAGAATTTGACTCCTGATCGTGTGCAGGATGTTCTCCCGAAATATTGTCCCGTGAAATCTCAATATCATTGATATAAGCTACAAAGGCATCATCATAATCGATGTGGAGAATTAAAGATTCAATATTAGCCGTATCAACAATCGTAAATTTTTTTCTTAAAAAAAGTGAAATACAGGGTTCAATTTCAGGCTGGCTGTCGTCTCCGTCACCATAGCCAATAGCTCCGGTTTGTTCGGACCATGTATTGTCATTAAAAGACAGATCTCTCCAGCTATTTTCCGGTTCGGTGCTGCCTATAAAAAATCTCCATGTATCATTTGCATATATCACTGTTTCATAATGATCAATTTGTTCTGTCTGTGCAACAACAGCAGTACTGAATATTAATAATAAGACTGTTATGAATAGTGGTCCTTTCATCCTGTATGTAAAATATATATTCCTGAAACAGTACGTTAATATATTTACGTAAATCGAAAGATTTAGTTTGAATAATAACATAAGATATTATTCTATTTTAGATACCTTAAAAATTATTTGCAGGTATTAATTTTAAAAATATTTTAATCCTGTGACAGGTTCTTCTTAAGTTTTATAACTTCAATTCCTGCATCTATCACTGCACCCAGTCCGTGTGTTTCGTTCAGTCTGGCAGGACGGTTATAATAGAATGCCAGATTATCTTCAATGCCTGTCCCTATGCAAATGTCTTTTACCTGTCCGTCAGGGGTTATCTTGTTATCTTTCAGACCTTCCCAGCCTCTTACTGCTATTGATCCGTAACGTTGATCTATCCAGCCTTCGTTTACAGCCCTGGCAATACAATATGTAAACATTGCAGTGCAGGATGATTCAAGGTATGAATCGGTTTTATCAAGCACCTGGTGCCATAATCCTTCGCTATTCTGGTATTTGGCAATGCCTAAAATTTGTTGTTCGAGATTTTTTATCAGATCATCTCTTTTCGGATGATCAGCCGGCAGTTGGTTTAACAGGTGAACCTGTGCCATCATGACCCATCCGTTACACCTTCCCCAGTGGGCTACACCGTTTCTTTCCAGATCACTGTAGTAACAATGATAGTATAATTCTTTATCGCTATTCCAGAGGTATTTTGTAAAATTAAACACCTGGCTGATGGCATCGTCAAAATACTTGTCATTACCGGAAAATTTGGCCATTCGGGCCAGGAAGGGAACACTCATATATAAGTCATCGGCCCACAAGGTCATTGCATGGGGAAAAGTCCTTACCAGTGTACCGTCATCTAAACGTTCCTGCACTTCACTAATGTGATGTGCTGTGTTTTCTATATATTCTTTATAGACGTTTTTCTTGACTTTCTGATAGACATCAATCATGCTTGCACCCATAGCTCCGCAATCATCCAGTTCTCTCATAGTCCATAATTGCCCGAAAGGGTAATGATAGTGAGGACGGTCGTTCTTAAAACGTTTCTGGAAGAACTTATAGTTATCCATGCCAAATGCGATATGGTTTGCAGCAAAATCAAAATATTTCTCTTCACCCAGGAAGTCTGAAAGATTAATCATAGCCATATTTAAAACACCATTTGTATAGTGCCATCCGGTAAGATGGCTTTTTAACCTGACCTCCACATCATCAGGTATATCTTTGGTTGCAGTATAGGTTTGTCTGTTCTGAATACCAATAAAACTGAATTCTGCATCTTTTAAAATATTATCAGCAATTATTCTTAAGATAATCTCATCATTATCATTATGCTGAGAATTGCAAGTTAGTACCAGAATAAACAAAAAGCAGAAAGTAAATACCAATTTCATAAAATTTCCTGTATTCTTCATATGTTTTTAAGTTTAGTTAATTATTCACTTGTTATTAACCAGGTGTCAGCAACTTTCAGCTTCCATCCGGTTTGGTTGTTTTTGTAACCGGACTAGCCGGCAGGGACCATTCCTCGACAGGGTCAGGTTCAGCAGGATTAAAAGGCTGAACATCATCAGCAAGATATTTGGCAATACCAAGCTTATTTGTCTTTATCCCTTCAACAACACACTTAGCCAGCTGATAGGCCCCATAGTTACTAAAATGAGAATTATCTTTATACTCTTCCTTTTGCCCCGGGAATGTTCCGGCAGGATAGTGAACAAATAATTTTTTTGAGCCCTCTGTTCCCATAGCTTCATAAAGAATCTTACTCATTTGATGCAAATCAATAAGAGCTACATTTTCTTCCCTGGCTGTCTGGCGCATAGCCTCCGGGTAGTCACCGTGGGTATTAATAATTTTGCCATTATCATCAAAATTGCGGCGGAGCATGGGTGTTACCAGCACAGGTATTGCATTATGTTTGCGGACTTCGCTAATGAAGAGTTTAAGCAGTTCTTTATAACCTGTAAATGGCTTAACATAGTCAGAGTTTTGAGGTTTCTGATCGTTATGGCCAAACTGTATAAACAGATAATCCCCGGGTTTTATCCCGGCCAGAATTTTTTTCAGCCTGTTTTCGGCAATAAAGCTTTTTAGTGTTTCTCCCGATGCTGCATGATTTGCAACTGAAATCTTTCCGGATTTAAAAAAGCGCGGCAGCATCTGACCCCATGCTGCCCATGGTTCATATTGCTGATCTGTAACCGTAGAATTACCTGCAAGATAAACTGTAGTTGCATTTTCCACCCTGGTGATTTCCAAAGCACAAATACAGGGACTTGAATTATTGAATTCAATGGTTAATTTTCTGTCCCAGTCATGGTGCCCCTGTTCAGAGGATTCTAATTTAACCTCTTCATTATTATGGATTGTGCTGTACCTGACATTTGTAGTAAATACTCTTGTTTCAAATTTTCCTGCTGCTGTATGCACTTTCTCAAGCATTAATCTCCGTGATTCAGCTTTTACAGTCGTAATTGATTCTCCTTCATTATCTCCCATAATAACTTTCACATTGTAATTGCCCTCCGGAAGATCTACTGCGAAAAAAAAGGGTTTAATACTTGTAATAAAGTCAGTATACAAGGCATTATGCCTTCCGCGATCTACTGAAGAGATTGCTGAACCATTATCATAAAAACCAAAGCCACGCTCTGTGTTGTAATGCATATCCGGTAATACCTGTATATAACCCCGTGCAACTTTCCCCTGCCCGAAGTCAAACTTATAACAAATTTTTTGTATATCACTCTTTTCTGATTGCGGGTAATGACCGGCTTTAATGTTTGATATTAACAATAATGCAGTGCAAACAGTATGGATAAAAACTAAAAATGTCATATTTTTTTTAACAACTATTACTAAAGTCTTTACTGTTAAAATTCTAAAAATTTAACCGGCGTAAGAGTTACCGGTCCAATTAAACCTGATTCCCGGGGTGCCCATTTTGATGCATTGAATAGTCCGTCTTCTCCCATATTTTCCCTTTTCCTTGCCGGGAAATTGATATTGTAGAATTTCTTCCATTTATGGCCTTCCCTGTCTAAATATGCTATCCGGTTAGCCATCAGGTTTGATACTTTTATCTCAAGCAGGTTATCTTTTTTCAGCATTCCATAAGGTATTAAAATCCTGTATGGAGCTGTAAAGAGAATAGCCAGCTTTTCTCCGTTAAGTATTAATACTGCACTTTCGTGGACACTCCCTATATCAAGCATCCAGTTACCAGAAGCTTCTTCAGGCTTTGTAAAACTGATTGTATATTTTGCAGTCCCTGAGAACGATTTCAGATCGTCACCTCCCAGGCTTGTCCACGAAGCAAGCTTTTTTGTTTTTATTTCTCCTGGAAGAACAGGTCCGCCTTCAACAAAATTAATAGTCCACTCACCATTAATAACCTGCGGATCACCATCTATGGCGGTGTACTGATATTTAGATGCCTCAACTGAATTTGTGAAGGTTTTTAATATGCATGATTCATCCGGCTGCAATTGAAGATAAATTTCGTTTATGCCGTCTTTTAAAATTCTGGTAGCGGTAATACCTTTTTCTCCTGATATTGGATTGAAAACAGCAATTGATTTTGCATTTGTTTGTACAGGTACCCAGCCATCAATTTCCGCTTCTCCCCGGTTAACAATAAAATATATTTTACTCTGGCCGAATTTTCTGCGTACAAATTGTAAACCTTTATCTGTCATAGATTCTCTCTCTACTCCTGCGGATGTTAACAATTTATTAAGGTCGTCACCAAGCAAAAACGCTCCTTTGCCAATATATGCCTTTAAGATTCCTGATTCTTCAGCCTTGACAAAATCAAGCCTGTTCACCAGGTTCCTGAATTCTATTTGCCTTTTTTCGAGTTGTCCGTATCCCGGAACATCAGCAGGTAAATCTTTATTGATAATAATGATGGCTCCCTCTTCTGCCAGTGCAAATAATTTATTAAATGTTTCAACAGGAATAAACCTGCATTTTGGAAGTACAATTGTTTTATATGTATTCTCCCCGGAGTGGATTGAACCATTCATATAATAAAGACTAATGATCTGGGAATCTGAAATATAATCCAGGGAATATCCATTATTGTACGTTTTTTCTGAAGCAGAAACAAATTCCGGGTAAAAAAACCGGGGTCCTTTAATGTCAAAATGTTCAAGCATTGCTCTTCCCGGTTGTGATATCCTGTCATAAAACGGGAAATAGAGTAATATATCATTATCCGGCTGTCCGCTCTGAAGGAAGCTCTGGCAGCATGTAACATAATCATTTAATGCAGAAAAATCTTTCCAGAAGGTGTTGGTGGGACCAAAATGCACTGAAGCATAGAACATCCAGCCTGGCCATACTTCTTGCTGAGGTGAAAATGTGGTTCCATGATAAAAAATATGATTTACACCACCCAGGAAATAAAGGTCAATTACTTTTTTCACATCAGCCAGAGATGCCAGAAAATGCTCGTCCAGCCACGTTGCTGATTCGGATGATATAAGCTGTCTTCCTGCAACATTAGCAGCTGAGGAGGCAAACTTAATTCCAAGTATATTAGTTCCTTCTGTTTCAGGAATATCAACTGTTGCATATAAATCCAAGATATTTGCCGGCGAGCCGTGCGCCTGGTTCCTTGTAATAGCTCCCTTACTTTTTGCCCATTCCTTCCAGGGAACAGTAAATTCTTCGAGGAGCAATTCCGAGATTGTTTGTCTGTAATCGCACAGCACACGAATATTTTCCCCGGTTGAATTCCCGGCAAATAGTGCAGGTAGATGATTACGGAGGTCATATCCCCTCCGGGTTTTAAATTCGCTGAAAATATTTGGCGTCCAGTCCGATTGACCATATGCATCATCTACTTCATATGAATCATTAAAAAAAGCTCTTAATGATTGTACTTCTCTGCCTTCAAAGGCACTATCAAATTTCTGTAAATAGCTGTTAAGAGCTTTTTTTGAAAAATGGTCGATCACATTAGTTTCGCCTCCCGGGGCAGCCCTTTCCACCATTTTGCCATGCCATCCCTGAAATACAGCATATAATGTCCATTTTCCTGCTGGTGCTTTCCAGTCCAGTTTTCCCGAAGAATCAACTTTAGCCGTAAGGTCCGTTATGTCTCCTTTATCAGAATAAGCCATCAAAACATGGAGAGGTAGTGGTTTTTCAAACCTAACCTGGTCCAGTGCAAGCTCCTGTAAATTTTTAATACCGGCAAGAGGTTCTGCCAGTTCCGAGATGTCAACCGGTTTTCTGACTGCCCTGACCAGGGGAGCTTGTATATAAGTGACAGGCTCCTCTAATTCTTCACCTTCTTTTAATATATAAGTTTTGTAGGCTAAATTTTTACAGGCATGGTCTTCATTTACCCATTGGCCACCAAAAGGCCAGCCTGTTCCTGTAGCCATATCCACACCCAAATCCAGCCTTTTGCCTTCCTCAAGGGTATGTATCAGCATATCCACCCATGCCTGCGACAGATAACTGATAAATTTATCTTCATACCCCTGAACTCCATATATCGGGGTGATTTCAACTCCTCCCAGTCCGGCTTTCTTATATTCTTTCATGGCAGCCGACAATTGCTCTTTATTTACGGCATTACCCATCCACCACCAGCGGGTCCAGGGCCTTGTCTGCTGATTTATACGGGGCCAATCCAGTTCAGATGAAGAATGGCCGCAGGCGATAAATAAGGCAAAAATTAGTATTATAAAAAAAAAGTTTCTCAAATCACACAGTTTAAAGATTTTCCTCAGCTCTTTCCATATTTCATCTCCATCCCTCGGCCTTTTCAAGCTCAGCAATATCAGGCTTTTCTGAGGCAATTTTCAGTGATTCACTGTATAAATCATTTAGATTGCCCAGGTCAATATCAGATCCTTTGCGAATAAATACCGGTATTTTATGCACAGGAGTATTAACCTCTATATATTTTCCGCCGGCATATATCTGTTCTGTATCCCATGCATCAATCCATTCATGTCCTGAAGGAAGGTATAATTTATGTTTTTCTTTTCCTGTTTCCCATATTGCAGAAACAAGTATATCCGGGCCGAACATATATGTCTGCCAGTCGTCCCATGCCTCTTCCTGGTCAGGATAAACCAGAAACAGGGGCCTTGCAACCGGCATACCTGTCTCATTAGCTTCCTTTGCCAGGGATTGAACATAAGAAACCAGCTTCATCCTTATTTTTGAATATAACCTCCATATAGCAATAAGTTCAGTATCATAATAAGGTTCCTGCGGATTACTCCAGAATCCCCTGTTATTTGTTGGTCCGATTTCCATGACAGGGCAGAAGCACCCGAATGCTATCCATCGCATACAGGTTTCATGTGAAAACTTACCCCAGTATCCACCGATATCGGAAGCCCATATTGGATGACCCATTACGGCGCATCGTTGCAGAGCTATAATTGCCGACCTTAAACCTTCCGGTTTCCCATCGGTATCGCCTGCCCACATCCCGCCGTATTTTGCGCTTCCGGTATATTGTGCACGGGGGAAAAGAATAAAATCGTTATCCAGGACAGGCTTTACGGCATCGTAGGTTGCTTTAACATATAAGCGGGGATAGTCATTATAATTTTCGCGGTAAGTTGTACCTGTATATGTCTTTAAATGAATTGAGTCTGTTAGTTTTTCACCGTCTGCCCTGTCCAGTTTATAACCTTTAATACCCATGGCAGCAAGTTTACCCGGTCCGTTTTCAGCCCACCATTTGCATGCTTCGGGATTAGTGAAATCCATTAATACCTGCCTGGAACCACGCCATTGTTTACTTATGAGGTGATAGCCTTTTTCCTCTGCAAAGTCTGCCATATTGCCCATAACAAAGGGAGCAATCCATATCATTAATTCAATACCTTTATTGTTGAGCCATTTTATCATCTTTTCAGGCTCAGGGAACCTTAAGGTATCAAATATATAATCATCGAAACCCCTTACACCGGGACTCCAGGGTCTGTCAATCCAGTAAGCAGTAAAAGGGATATCATATGCTTCCATCATAAGCACATCTTCGACAAGATCAGTATTAAAGGGGGCACTGACTTCCGTGCTGTCATAATATTTATTTTTGTTAAAATGTTCATCCCTCCACCTCCAGGGTCCGTAAGCCCACTGCGGAGGTACAAATGAAGGTCCGTTTTCCAGGGCATGTTTTTTTACTATTTCCTTAACAGAAGTACCAAGGTACAGTTTGAAGTTAAGATCAGGTCCTTCAAAAGATACCTGTACAATATCCGGAAATTCTTTACACATATCAAATACTCCCGGCCATGTTCCCCTTACAAAGAAGCCATAACTGGCTGATGAAACATAGAAAGGTGCATATGCAGAAACCGTCGGTTTAACTTTCATTTCAATGTTCTCTCCCCTTAAATTCATAGCAGTTTTTATACCTTCCTTCCAGGAGAGATTTTGTCTGCCGTCAACCACCCTTTCAAGGAGTCCGGTAAAGTATTCATCCTCTTCGGCTTTCAGGTTAACATACCATCTATCCGCGGTTTCGCCGTCTTCATTTACCAGGAATAGTTGTAAATTCAAATCGTGATTTTCTTTAACAACCTGAAGTTTTACCTTTGTACCGGTATTTATTTCCCATATATAACTTTCCCCGTTAACAATATTTTGTCTCGACGGCATGCCTTTTATCCAGGTTATCACTCCGTCTTTCTGAAATCCTATACTTCCTGTTGTTGAAGAAGCAGGATTAATTATAACTTCCTTTCCTGAAGGATTAGAAATACTAATGACAGGAAATTCATTCTCAGCATTTAATGAAATATCTATTTTGCCTGCGCCTGTGCAGGCATTTAATACTGAAAATGCAATTAAAAGATAAAATATAATCCGGATTTGTTTTGTGAATTTCATAGTTATATGTATTTTAAATTTAAATCTCTATCAAGCTACACTTTAAGTTGTAATTGATAAAAAATAATGAACTAAATCAGAAAATTCTTTCTGTTGGATAATCAATAGGGCAAAGAGATAAAAAGTTGAGAAGACATCCCCCGGATAATTTTCGGGGGATATCTGTTATAATCTAATTATTAACAAACCATTATTTCGATTAGAGAAGAATATTTTGTTAATATCCGGGATTTTGATATTCAATTTTTTCCTGATCTGTTAATGCCCTGCCCTCAGTTTGTATCAGGTCCAGATGAGTTTGCGGTATAGGACGAAGCTTGTGAGTCTGACGCATTGTTCCCATCATTATGATATCATCATTAAACAGATAGCAACGATCATACAATTGTTCTACACGAACAAGGTCCTCCCACCGTAACATTTCACCCAGCAGCTCACGGCATCTTTCATTCAGCATAAAATGAATAAACCTGTCTTCTTTTGAAGTAACATATGAAGGATAATTTTCAATCTCAACATCTGTATCCCAGTATGATGCATTAATTTCCATAGCTGCTTCTGTTCCGTCCGTATTTCCCGGTGTACCGCCGTCAAATTTCCACCACTGTATAGGTTTTTCTTCACCGGCGTGATAGGCTGCCCTTCTCCTGACTGTGTTGATCCTTTGGACAGCGGTCGCATAATCACCCGTGCGGCCATATGCTTCAGCTGATATTAAATAAGTTTCAGCCAGCCTGGCATTAAACACATCCCTTGTACCTTTTTCATCGTTTTTATCAGATCTGTTGTAATCAATATATTTGTAAAGAGATGGTATTTTCCCTTTTTTCCATGCATTAATTGTAATAGTATTCTGGCTACCATTTGCACTAATTACAGTTATTGTGGTATCCTGGTTTAGTAACTCAATTGGATTTTCACTGTCGTCGGTTAGCCAGTAATACCTGGCATATATCGTGTATCCACGTCTTATTATTTCCTTGTCTGTTAAGGTAGTATTTTTGTCATTCATAAGAAAGACAAGGGCTGTATCACCTAAGGAGAAGAAATCCATACTTGGTGCAAGCTTAAACTTAAGTTTTCTTACATAAACAGTATCCCCTGGTGCTCTCACTGCCCATGATGTATCGGGTGCAACATTGTGAAATGCCCACCCAAGCTCATACTTAGTCCACCGCAAAGCCGGATTGGTTGATATGGTATCAGTTGAGAAGAATACGGTAAGCAGACTTTTACGCAAACGCGAATCGTTCAGACGATCATGAATATCCAGGGCATAATCTGTTGCATACATCCTCCTGTATGGCCTTCCATACTCTATCCTTCTGAACATTCCGGGATCTTTATCATATTGATTTAACCAGAATAAATGGGTTCTGTTCTGATGTCCGTCCAGCAAGGTTTGCTCAGTATTAAACTGGGTAGCAAAGACTATTTCTGCATTTTCCTGGTTGTCAATGTCAAACACGTCAGCATAGTTAGGAAGAAGTGCATTAGCACCTGAATTAATACACAAATCGGCATAATAGGCTGCACTATCCATATCAGTGGGTTGCTGTCCCCGTTCTTCAGTTACTGCACTTCCCCTTGTCAGGTAAACTTTAGCCAGGTAATGGCGAGCTGCATTAGCTGTAACCCTTCCAATATCGGACTGTGTTTCAGGCAGTTTATGCGCAGCATAAGTTAAATCGGCAATAATGGCATCATATACTTCCGGAACAGGTATTCTTGGCCATTCAAGCTCTAAACCTGCACTTGGATCAAGTGTCAGAGGAATAGCTCCAAATTGCTGCACCAGCTGAAAATAATAATAAGCTCTCAGGAAGCGGGCTTCACCCATACGAATATCTTTACCTTCCTGGTCTTTCATAAAACCTGTACCTCCGGTTACCCTGGGTATCTTATCAATGGCAACATTACAGCGGTCAATTGCATTGTAGTCATTATTCCAGAAACCGCTGATGCTGATTTGCGGGTCGTCCTCCGGATCTAATTGTGAACTGTAATCATTATACATTCCGGCATAGAAGTCCGTTTCGTCACTTTTCATATATTCGTCTGTCCCTATATTCCAGAAGGCATATGCCTGCTCATAACTTGTTTTATACCGCAATGGGTAATAACAAGACCTTATAAGGTCCTCAATACCTGTTTCAGTTTCATAATAGTCATATTTCAGAACTGATACCTGTTCTTCATCCAGGAAATCTTTACATGAAGCAAGTACCAAAATTGATAACAAAGGGATTAAATATTTTTTCATTGTATTATTTTTTTTATTTACTAATCAAATGTTCATTTTACAAACCAATTCTTGCTCCAAATACTATACTTTTTGAACTCATAGCATTCAATGTGCTCCTTGGATCCAGAGAATTCGGATTAGGATCGGTATCTCTCCTGTAACCTCCCTGTGCTTCCGGGTCAAGCAACTCATAATCAGTGAAGAGAAATGGATTTACAGCCATCACATATACATTAAGGCTGTTTACTCTGACCTTTGAAAGAATTGATTGCGGGAAAGTGTATGATAATGTTATATTTCTTACTTTAGCAAAGGAGGTTTCTGTATAATACAGGGATTCCCCAAGATCCGGGAAAAACTGGAACCTGTTGGGTTGAGGATATTTAGATGTTGTGTTGGTTGGGGTCCAGTACCCAATATCCCTCTCAGGATAGCGGCCTGCCAGTTGGGGTACCAGCCGCCGGTTATAAATACCCTGACCCCAGCGGAAATAAACAAATGCCGATAACTCAAAACCTTTAAAAGATATCCTGTTTGTAATACCGCCAGTCCAGTCAGGAACATTAGAACCAAGAACCACCCTGTCAAGGGTATTAATTATAGTATCACCATTCTGGTCAACCACCTTAATTTCACCTGCTACAAAAGAACCACCATGTTCAGGAGTATTATACAGTGCCATTAAGGCAGAATCTTCAGGTGTATTCTGCCATATTCTGTCATATTCATAATCATGATATGAAGCAATAGGGTGACCAATAAACCATCCGTTTCCAATATCATCCTGGTCATCTCCATATAAATCAACAATTTCTTCTTTATTTTTAGCAAAGGTTATATCGGTTTCCCATTTAAATCCACTGCTGGTATTTACATTTACAGTATATAAAGTGACCTCTATCCCGCGGTTACGGACTTTTCCAACATTTGCGCGGACTGAATTATAACCTGTTACAGCAGGCAGGTTCCTGTCAAGTAATAAATCGTATGTGTTAGCGTCATAGATATCTATGGTTCCTGAAACTCTGTTCTGGAATAATCCAAAATCCAATCCCAGGTTCTTTTGTGCTGTTTTTTCCCAGCCCACCTCACGGGTTGCTAATTTTTCCGGTGCATATCCTTTTGCCGGAATATTGCCAAAAACATAAATGCTTTCTTCCAGGGAACCGTCTGTTTCATAAACCCTTGCACCTTGATGACCGGTCACACCGTATCCAAACCTTAACTTCAACTGTGAAATTGGCGTAATAGATTGCATAAATGATTCGTTATTTATTTTCCATGCCAGGGCAAATGAAGGGAAATAATCCCACCTGTTATCCTCATAGAATATCGAAGTGCCGTCATACCTGAGAGTAGCAGTCAACAAATACTTATCCAGCAATCCGTAATTTATCCTTCCCATATAGGACATTATCTGCCTTCTTTTATAGTCAGTCTCGAAATTGGTTGGTGTTGCATCTATTGTTGTCTGCATTTGATACCATAGCTGGCTTTCATAGGGAACATTGTTTACTTCTATCTCAGAAGATTCAAAACGTCTTGCTCCGGCACTTTGTAATAAAGTAACTCCAATATTATGGATACCTATATTTTTATCATAGTATAAAAGGTTTTCCAATGTCCACGTATATATCTGCTCCTGATCATAATGAGCATAATTTACAGAACCGTCCTGGTCAGAAGATTGAGCAGTTTTAAATTCACCGCGCCTCCAGTGCTTAAAATCCTGGCCGACGTTTGTCCTGAATCTCAACCCTTCCAGCGGTGACAAGAAACTTCCAAAATTTATCTCGGCATAATAGCTGCCAAAGTAACGCATAATTCTTCTTTCGTCTGTAATTTCCTCATTATCCCGCAACGGATTTTTAATCAGGTCATCGCCACCGGGGTTGCGAATAAAATTTCCCAGTGAATCATATGGAATAGCAACAGGTAACTGACCTATAGCTTTGTTATACAAATCAGCACCATAATCCTGAAGCGCAAAGTTGAAAGAATTGCTCATTCCTGCCTTAAACCATTTTAGTGGCTCGTAATCAACATTTAAACGGGTATTAATCCTTTCATACGCCTGGCCTTTAATAACACCTTCCTGATTCAGATATCCTACAGATAACAAAACACCTAAATTTTCAGTACCCCCTGTTAAACTTAGCTGATGATTCTGATTTAAGCCGGTTTGCAAAACCTGATCCTGCCAGTCATATGTTCTTACATTATCCGGATTATAAATCGGAATGCCTTCCTCATCCACTGCCACAATTTCATTCTCTTCATCTTCCCATTCATATCCCATTTTAATAGATTCCCAGACATTTACATCTGGCATTGATATTAAAAACAAATTTCTGTCCTCCGTAACGTTCGGATATTCTGTTGAATATAAGCCTATTGAACGGTTTGATTCCCTTCTCATCTCGGCCCATTCACCTCCGTCCATCATATCAAGTCTCCTTATTTCCTTATCAAAACTGTAAGAAACGTCGTAATTTACACTTACGGCATCTTTTGAACCTCTTCTTGTTGTTATGAGAATGACACCATTGGCGGCCACTGAACCATAAATAGCTGCTGCTGAAGCATCTTTCAGTATTTCAATGGATTCAATATCAAGTGGATTAATTTCGTTAATTCCATCTACAACCGGAATGCCGTCCAAAATATATATTGGATCGTTATCAGCTGTTATGGAACGGTTACCACGAATACGTATTTTTGGTGCTTCTCCGGGTCTGAAATTGTTGCTAAACACATCAACTCCTGCTGCCCGTCCCTGAATGGCCTGGTTCATGTTCTGTACAGGTAATTCCCTTATTTGCTCTGATGATACAGAAGACAGGGCCCCTGTAATATCACTTTTTCTGACAGTACCGTAGCCAACAACAACTACTTCCTCTATACCTATCAAGTCTTCAACCATAGCAAGGTCAATGACTGTTTTGGTACCAACATCAACTTCTTCGGTCAGATAGCCGACAAATGAAAAGACTAAAACATCTTCTTCCCCTGCTTCGACAGAAAATTTACCATCCGGATTAGTTATAGTACCCTGGGAGGTTCCTTTAATGATTACGGTAACTCCCGGAAGGGGTTCATTATTCGTACCAACTACCGTACCGGTAATTGACTTTTGCTGTGCAAAGCATACTCCTTCTATAAAAAGAAAAAGCAGAAATGCATTCAGCAAATGCTTCAAGTAAAGCTTTTTTTTCATAAATAATTGGTTTAGTTATTTTTTAATTGGATAAAGTGCGCATATTAAAATGTCAAAGTACGCAAATTTTAACGGGTTAAATCTGGAAAAAAGTTCGACTTATACACGACAAACTGTTTTTTTTACAAATTTATACATATATTTTTTTTAATGAACTAATCTTATATATAATATAAGTAGTCCTGTTAATATAAGAAAAAGTTTTGATTTATTTATAATATGGTTAATTGAGAATTATTTGCAGATATATTGTGAGTGAGATTTTAAGCCAAAGGCTTCACGTATTTAAGGCCTTCTGCTAATATTGTATTTTTATTCAGAAAAAATATAAATTTGTAAAAAGTATTCATTTTTTTATTTTTCGGAGATAACCGGCATTTTTACTCTAACACGGACTTAGTATATGTGATTTACTTTAAATCCGGCATAAAAGACCATTACATTCGCCTATAAAAAATGTTGAGAGCTTTATTTCTTATATCAGTTTTTCTCGCTTCAAATATATTTGCGGATACGCAACTCCAATTTGAACATTTTACTATTGAAAACGGGTTGTCTAATAACTCTGTAAGAACAATTATACAGGACAAAAAAGGGTTTCTGTGGTTTGCAACTTTAAATGGCTTAAACAGGTACGACGGTAAAAATATCAGGGTTTTCACATCAGAACCGGGTAATTTAAAAAGTCTTTCAAACAATCGGGTCCATTCATTAGTAGAAGATTCTTACGAATATTTATGGCTTTTTACCTTTGATGACGAGATTCACCGCTTCGATCCGAAAACGGAAGAATTCCTTAATATTAATCGGATAATTGAAAAACAATTTGGTAAGGGGGCTGTTGGTAACACCTTTGTAGAGACTTCACCTGGCGTTATGTGGATAATGCTCACCCAGGGCGGACTGGTAAGATTTATTGGGTCTGAAAATCCTAAAGAATATAAAATTGATTATTTTGATACATCCAGTCTTTTGCCGGGTAATATTGTAAATTTTATTCATAAGGATAAGACCGGATTGATTTGGCTGGGTACTAACGGGGGTTTAGTTACTCTGGTGTCGGACACTTTTGATATAGGATCACTGGTTTGCAAAAGATACTTTGATAAAAGCAACGTGTCTAATTTCACAACTGTTTGTGAAAACGGTGACATACTGTGGTTTGGAACAGATGATAACGGATTGCTGTTCTATTCTTTTTTGGATAATACTTTAGAGAAATGGGACAGGGGACTTATTAAGGTATTTCCTGTTACTGATATCGCCAGGGGGAAAAGTAACGATATACTTGTAACAACCAGGGACAATGGTATTTTTTACCTTCCTGACAACGGAAAAGATATTCACCATTATCAGAGAGGGCAAACGGTGTCAGACGGACTTAAAGATGATTTATACTTTGATATATATGCAGATAATACGGGAAAATTCTGGCTAACCAGCCCAAGAAGAGGAATAACACTTTTCGATCCTAATGACCGAAAATTTACTTTTTACGATTTAAATTCCAAGTGGCGTGAATCATTAGGTGATGCGGAGAAACATATTTTCTTTGAAGATAGCAACGGTGAGTTCTGGCTGGGATTGTACGGAGGGGGGATATGTCATTTTAACAGGCGTACCAGGCAGTTTGAACAATATTTTTATATTCCGTCCAATCCAAACAGCATATCATCTAATCTTGTTCTGTCAATTTTTGAAGACAGCTCAAAAAATTTATGGATAGGTACTTTTCAGGGAGGACTTAATAAACTTGAACTTCTTCATTATGATTTCAGGTTTATTCAACCGGTCCGGAATGCATCTTTCAAAATTGAAAATGAAGTCAGAAGAATTATAGAAGACAGGTTTGGGCGATTATGGGTAGGTACCAAGGGAGGACATGTATATTGCTACAACCAGCAAAAGGATATTTGTTTTAAAATACCTGAAGATTTAAATAACGGAAGTAATTACATCATGAGCAGTGTGCATGCGCTGCTTGAAGACAGAAACGGTAATTTATGGATTGGGACAAAGGGTGAAGGATTGTACCGGATAAACAGATTGTTTACATCCGGACAGTTAAAGAACAAGTACTTTAAAATTGACCATTACCTCGAAAATCAGCTTAGTCAGGGCTTCGAACACCCAGGTATAAGTAATAATGCTGTTTTTGATCTTTTTCAGGACCACAGGGGACAAATATGGGTGGGAACCTATAACGGAGGACTTAATCTTATTGAAAATCCTTCAGATAAAATTATTTTCAAATATTACCGGAATGATCCCGGTAATGAATCTAGCATTTGTGATGACCGCATAAGATGTTTTCTCCAGGACTCGGAAAAGAATCTTTGGATTGGAACATCGAATGGTCTGAGTTTATTGAAATATGAATATTTAAATGTAACGGAAAAGAAGTTTATCAATATCACAAGGGATCCTTCTGATAAATCTTCATTATCTAATAACGATATTTTGTGTTTGCATGAAGATAAACAGGGTAATATATGGGTAGCTACTTACGGGGGAGGCCTGAATCTGTTACATAAAGATAGTGAAACAGGGAAATACTGGTTTGAACATTATTTTAAAAAACATGGCCTGTCAAGTGATGTTATTTTCAGTATTCTGGAAGATCGGAATAATAATTTATGGCTTGGAACAGATAATGGATTATGCAAGTTTTCATCTTTCGGAAAACAAATCGAGAAGTTTATTGATAAGGAGGGCCTGGGTGATAATTTTTTCTCCGAGGGGGTTTGTATTGTAGCAACAAACAGCGAATTTATTTTCGGGCAGAAAAGCGGATTTATTTGCTTTTTCCCGGATAGCATTAAGAAAGATAAAAGGTCATATCCTATTGTTTTAACCGGACTGATTATATTTGATGAGCCTGTTGTACCTGGCAGCGAGAACTCGCCTTTAAAGAAATCAATTGAAACAACAGAAGCAATCAGACTAAAATATAATCAAAACTTTATAGGTATTGAATTTGCAGTTCTTGACTTTAAGAATCCTGAAAAAATTCAATATGCCTTTATTCTTGAAAATTTTGAAGAAAAATGGAATTATGTTATTAACCAGAATAAAGCTGTTTACAGGGGATTAAGTCCGGGTGAATATATTTTCAAGGTAAGGGGAACTAACAGCGACGGATTATGGATGACAGAACCTGCTGTTTTACAGATTACTATTCTTCCGCCCGTCTGGAGAACAAAAGCAGCATTTTTAATTTATCTTGGTTTGGTTTTATTCCTTATATGGCTGATAAGATATACTGTCCTGCGGCAAATTAAAATGAAACATGAAATAATACTTGAAAAAAGGCTCACTGAAGATAAGCTGACATTCTTTACAAATATATCGCACGAGTTCAAAACACCATTGACCCTGATTAACGGTTTAACAGAAGATTTGTTGACCAATACTGATTATCCCCCTGATTTACGGAATGATGTGAACCTGATTAAGAAGAATTCCACAAAGCTACTGATGCTTATAGAACAGTTACTTGATTTCAGAAGAATTCAGAAAGGTAAAATGGATCTTAAAACAGAACCTGTAGAACTTGTTACTTTCTTTAAAGATATATATTTTACTTTTTTACCTATGACTGATAAAAAGAATATTGAATTTGTCTTTAAATCTAATTTTAAGAAGTATACAGGCTGGATTGATCCGAAACATATAGAAAAAGTTATAATTAATTTATTGTCCAATGCCATAAAGCATACTCCTGAAAAAAAGAAAATAATATTTGATCTTCATATTTTTCATGATAATAAAGAGATAGAATTAAGAGTCATAGATCAGGGCCAAGGTATTAGTCAGGAAAATCTCGCAAGGATATTTGACAGGTTTGCGTTTATAAAAAATGATGTATATGGTAAGTATAGCGGTTCCGGAATAGGATTATCCCTTTCACGGGATCTTGTAAAACTCCATAAAGGAGAGATCACTGTTGAAAGTGCTATGAATAAAGGTAGTACTTTTATAGTCAGACTTCCTGTTGGAGAATTTACATATTCTGATGAAGAAAAGGTGATTTCTGATCATGTTCCTGAAATAACAGATGTAATACTGGATGTAGAAGATGAAATTGAGTTAAGTGAAACAGACAGTAGCCGGAAGCTTACTTCTTCAGCGGTGAAAAATCAGATTTTAGTGATTGAAGATAATGATGACCTGATAAATTACCTTACAGAAAAACTTAAAAAATATTTTATTGTTGCTGTTGCCGGGGATGGGGAGAAAGGTCTGGAAATAGCGAACAGAATTATGCCTGACCTCATTATTTGTGATATAATGATGCCAAAAATGGACGGACTGGAAGTAACCAGACAACTAAAAAATAATTTTACTACTTCACATATACCAATTATTATTTTAACAGCAAAATCAACAACGGATCAAAAAATAGACGGGATTGAAACAGGTGCTGACGACTACATAACCAAGCCATTTAATATGAGATACCTGCTTAAAAGGATAAATAATATTATAAACCAGCGGAAGAAACTAAAAGAGAAATTCAGTCAGGACCCCGGTATCAAACCTGAAAAATTAAGCAGTTCATCGGCTGATCAAAAATTTCTTACCAATGTAATCAGTCTTGTTGAAACCAACCTCCGCAATCCCGATTTCTCGATTGACGATATGGTTGTAGAATTGGGACATAGCCGGACTGTTTTTTATAAAAAAATGAAGGGAATAACAGGTTATGCGCCCAAAGAATTTACCAGGCTCATAAGAATGAAGAAAGCTGCCGTTCTTCTCCGCGAAACTGACATTACAGCAACCCAGGTGAGCTACGAGATTGGTTATAATGATCCTGATTATTTCAGCAAGAGTTTTAAGAATTTCTTTGGAGAACCTCCATCCGAATACCAGAAAAAATTCAAAAAATATCCTGTTAATTGATAAAAAGCATCTTTTTGATCATATGTGAATCCGTATCTGTATGAATCCTGTATAAATATACACCGCCGGGAGCCCTTTCCCCGTTATTGTCCATAGCGTTCCATGTAACCTCATGTATACCGGGATCATATGGTACATTACTAAACAGTGTCTTTACCGGTTGTCCTAATATGTTATAAATAGTTAAAGAAATTCTGCATTGTTCTTTCACATTAAACACAATCCGTGTACTATTGGAAAACGGATTGGGGATATTCTGGAATAATTCGATTTCTCCGGGTGTTGATTTATAGTATTTTTCCGGAATATCACTAAATGATCCGAACTTAATGGTTATTTCATCCAGATTACCAAAATCAGATCCAGTGGATTCAAACCGAACAGTATTGTCAAATCCATTATTCAGGGTAACTATTGTACTGTCTGTTGAGTAATTTGTCCACTCACCTGTGCTTTTCATCGTTAAGCTCCGGGTTACGCCATTAACTGTCAAAGCACCTGTCCGGTCAGCAACACCTAAAGCATACCTGAAGACCAGTGTTTTTGGACCGCCTGCGAGGCCTCCAAGATTAGTAAATTCTACTGAAGTGCCACTTGATTCAAAATTAATAAATCCTGTACCATGGAAACCTAAATGATTACTATCGAGGTAATATACTCCTCCAATAACGGCATCTTCTGCCTGGATAGTATATGACAGGCCTGGGGCAGCAATAACCTCTTCAGAATAGAACGATTCAACAGAATTTGTATCAACAGATGTTACTACATAGTAATATATCTTCGTTGGGGATAAGGGAGTATCCAGATAACTTGTATCAGTTATTAATTCCCCGTTCAATAATGTATACCCACTACCTGCAGTTTGTGAGCGATAAATATTATAACCTGAAATACTGTCATTAACTGTATTCCAGAGTAACTTGGCTGAGTTTATATCTGTTCTGGCATATAAATCAGCCGGCACATCAGGACGAATTGTCGGTATTGCCTTTATTTTTTCGGAAAAGCGGGACTCGTTATCAAATGTATCCACAGCAACAATTGCATAGTAATAAGTAGTGTCGTTCATCACCTCAGTATCGACATAGTATGTATCGACAATTAGGTCAGCAGTCAATGCATCAAAGGGTCCGCTTAGGGATCTTGATCGGTAAACCCTGTAGCCAGCAAGGTCTTCTTCGAAGTTTTCATTCCAGTGCAGTTCTACGGTATCACTCCAGGCTATTGCCATTACATTTAAAGGTGATCCCGGGGGCCTCAGGCTGTCAGCAAGAAACATATCAGCCCCAAGGTAAAAGCCTGTATGCGGTGGCTGATTATAAGCTACATTTTGCCATGCAATACCTAACCTGTAAACATGGTCGTGCATAAGTGTTTTTATGCGATAATTTGTTATCGCATTGGTTGTATAAATCCGCAGTGCATTATTTTCGTTTGTCCGCCAGATAACTTCCTCCCTCCAGTCACCCAGAATATCAGCCTGTAAGCAAGGATTGGATTTTGTCCCGTTATTTGAGGAACAACCACTCGCTGTTAATAATATCCCGGCACCATATTTATCTATATGGTTGGCATCCAGCAGTTCCCTGGTCAGATCACCGTCCCACCACACAACATGATTTGTTGATGAGGGATTACCACCTACTCTTATATTTCTTGCACTGCGCAGACCGTCTGTTCCTCCCCAGCACTCCATTCCGAAATGTGAGGCCACAAGATCAGCCGATACCCCTCTTCCTACATCTGCGGGTCCTGTTCCCCATAAAATCTCGCCATTTTCGGCTCTGCGTAATGCCGAGCCTATTTGTGCGTTTTCATGTATGGTCCAAACCTCAAGTCCGGGTATGTCAGGATCTATATCGGCAAGATGCATCGCATCCCCATGTCCTAATCCTGAACTGTACAATCCTTCACCATTGTCGTCAATAGTGCAGGAACCGTATACAATCTCATCTTTACCGTCACCGTCAACATCACCTACGCTAAGGTTGTGGTTTCCCTGACCGGCATAACTTGCATAACCCACATTACTGTCAAATGTCCAGCGGTGTGTTAGTGTTCCTTCTCTCCAGTCCCATGCTGCCAGTACAGTCCTTGTATAATAGCCGCGGCACATTACCACACTTGGTTTTTCACCATCAAGGTATGCTATACATGCCAGGAACCTGTCAACGCGGTTTCCATAACCATCACCCCAGGAAGAAACGTTACCACGCGGAGGTATATAATCTGTTGTAGCAAGTTCATTACCGGTTTCACCATCAAATATTGTAAAATATTCAGGGCCGGTTAGAATATAACCCGAAGAGTTCCGGTAGTCAGCTTCATGATCTGCTCCGGATGCAGGTCCGAGTGCCAAATAGCTGCCTGTAGCATCCCTGGTACCGGGAGCTGTTTTACATGCAAGCTCAGCCTTTCCGTCACCGTCCAGATCATAAACCATAAACTGGGTATAATGGGCACCTGCACGTATGTTTATTCCGAGGTCTATTCTCCATAAATGAGTGCCATCTATTTCATAAGCATCAAGAATTACATTGCCGGTATAACCGCTCTGTGAATTGTCCTTCGAATTGGAGGGGTCCCATTTGAGTATAATCTCATACTCTCCATCACCGTCCAGATCTCCGACACTGGCGTCATTCGGACTATAGGAGTATGAGCCGCTAGGTGTCGTACCTCCTGCTGGCCGTTGCAGAGGAACAGTAATGTACCTCGTACTCCACACAGATACAGTATCTGAAGCCTCCTGCTCAATCCCTCCGAGTACAGGTTTAACGTGATAAAGATCGCTTACACTTCCTCCATAGTCAATAAAATTCGTGGAATTGCTAATAAGAGAGTCATTTACTTTAACAGATCCCCGATATACATTAAATGAAATAGTATCGGGATCAGTAGCTAACAAACGCCAGCTAACAAACACACTTGTGTCACTTTTACGTACAGCCACCACACCCCTTTTAAGGTATTCGATCTGGTACTGTCCAGATGCTGCATTGAAAACAAAAAACAATAATATATTAAGAAAAATTATTGCTATTCTTCCCCTCTCAATTCTTTGCAACCATGAAATTGTGCAATTTTGGGTGACTTTATGAGTGTTTTTAGGAAAATTGAATTTACCTGGCATCATATTAACAACTGTTTTCATTTTATTTTCAATTTTGGAAGATTACTTTATAAAATTACTTATTTGTGATGATTTTTGCTGACAGACTATACTAATTCCAATTATGAATACCTCAACCTTATGACGAGACTGTTGAAAAAAAAAGGGGAAGTAAGCAACTACCTCCCCCTTCTTTAAAGTTACTATTATTTTATTCTATTATTAGCTGCTCAGAATATACTTCTCCGTCAGTATATAATTTAATTATGTATACACCGGATTTCAGATTTGAAGTATTTAGTTTAACATAGTTAGCTTTTACAGTAACATTCATTACAGATTGACCAACCAGGTCAAACACTTCTATTCGTTCTATTAGGTCAGCATTTTCAATCACTAAAAGATCAGAAGCCGGAACAGGATATATGCGATATGTAACTGTTGTTTCTTCTATACCTGTAACTATCACATCAATAGTACCCGGCCCAGATTCATTATCTGAGGGGTCAACAGCTGTTATACCAACGGTATAAGTACCAGCAGGTACACCTGTTACTGTTATTGTACCTCCATTGTCTGCTTCTTTTGCCATGACAGTTCCCATCAGAACATCGGCCACGTAAATATTATATTCATCGACAATGATGTTATCACTTGAAGGATCCCAGGTTAATGTAACAGTCATTCCTGAAACCTCTGCGACAAGATTTGAAGGTACAGCTGGTGCTTCTTCATCCAGTATCTGGGTTACTGTTCCATCTGCATTAAACTGCAGGGTTCCCCACAAGCCTGCATCGGTATATATCAAATCACGATCAGCACTCCAGCCAAGCTCGTCACGTGTACTAGGATTATTATCATTATCACTTGCATCAATGTCAAAACCTATTTCAGTACCTTCTGCTGCATCAAATTGGGGATAACCAGCAGCCAGTGAATCAAAGTCAAACATCATCTCGAATATATAGCCGGTACCTGATTGAGTTTGTGCATAAGTAATTCCATTAACAACTGTATTCGGAACTGTAGTACCAAATAAATTCGATTCATAGCCGACATCGGCTGTAGTAGGCTGAAGTCTCAATTGCATATCGTTGTCGTCCATCTGAGTCCATGGTCTGCCTGACCAGCCTTTATCTCTCGGCCACTTTTCGATTTTAGAGTTATTCATGTCAAAATATACCTCGAGATTATCATCTTCATAGATGTTGGCATGTCCGAGGAAAATAACATCGTCAGTAACATCTATTAACAGGTATAATGCAGATTCAGACCATAACATTTTGAAATACAGACTGTAGTCATTCTCATCGACTATGTTGGTGTCACTAATAGGATTAAGCTGTTTCTCAACTGGCATTGCAGCAACCCAATCCCATTCGGCTTCTCCAATAACACCATCAATGACAATAGAAATCTGCAATGTAACATTATATACTTTTGAAGTATATGTGTCCTCAGCAGTTACAGTAACTGCAGCAGTTGCTGTTCCGCTTCTTACATCGACATATCCTGTACCTGTAACAGTATCTGCATTTGCATCGGTTGCTGCAGCAGTAATAAGTACTGAATCTGTTCCCTGCGGAACCATAACCTTATATTCAGTAACAGCCGGATCAAAGGCTGGCGTCATTGTACCAACATCTACAGTAAGAGATGCCAGTGTTGCATCATCTGCCGGATAATCAGTACAAACCGTATAAGGTTCAGTTATTAACCTGTAAATTTCAGCTAATAAAACAGTCTTGGCATTATCAGTTAATGGAAGGAAATTAAGCCATTCCCCCCCCACATGGTCATTCCCAAAGGCGAACAGTACTCTTGGAGCAGCAGCTTTTTCAGTTTCAGCACCAGCACCATCATAGAATTCAACGCAGGGATCAATCCTGGCAAATATTACTGCATTGCCGGAATCGGCCATGATAGTCCAATTGTTATCGGCCCAGGATGCAGAATCAAATACTATAAATGATTCGGGCTGAGTAGTCCATTCCATCATACTGTCTGCCAGATTAATATCAGCATCTGCAAATACAGGATCACTGGGATATTCTAATTTTATATAGACTGTATCACCAAGTTGATCAGCAACTTCCCAACGACCACAGTTACCACTATTGAACCAGTTTATCCTGGAGTTTCTGGCAGCCCATGCAGTAGTCATCATTAAAGGAATTTCTACTTTCTTGTTCCATGCATATTTATCGACGCCATCGAAATCAGTGCTATACGAACTTCTCCCAATAATTACAAGGTCATGGGCGTTGATCATTTCAAATGTTTCGTCAGGTTCTGACAGAAGCGTTCCATAACTTATTGTGGTAACCTTGAAACCTTCATCTTCAAGAAATTCAATATATGAAGAATCCCTTTCATCAGGTGTATTAAATGCAATTCTATAGTCTGAAGGCCCAAAAATAGGTTCCTGAATCGGAATTCCCATCATTCTGCATACCTCTGCCAGAAAAACAGCCTTTGCATCTTTGGTCAGTTTGAAGAAGTCTGGATTATCAACTTTACCATCATCATTACCATAACCAAAATATGTTCTTGGGCCGGCGGCAGAATCTCCAGCGTCCGGGTAAAATGGAACATTGGTAGTAAACCTGGCAATCAGAATAGTACTATCATTATAGGTAGCTACAATTTCTGCATTGGTTTCGGTTGTTGTCGGACGAAGCCTAATAAAATCATGTTGTGGAAAACTGTAGCCCATTGTAGAATTTGGAGCTATTGTTGCATTTGCAAATATGGGATCCGTTGGATCTGCAATCTTTGCATAAGCAACAGGTGGTCCTGCATTTGCATGATAGGCATCAGTACTGGGAAACCAGTTCAATCTGCTACTTCTGGCTTTCCATTGACAAATTAACATTAGCGGAGCTGTAATTGCGTTCCAGACACCTTTTTCATTTTGGAAACTAGTGCTAGGTCCGCTACGTCCAATTATTACAAGGTCAGCAGCATTCAGCTTGTCTATAGTATCCTGTCCTGCTAATGTTATATCATCGCCAGGCCAGAATTTCTCTACATTAAAGCCTTGCCTTTCAAGGAATTCAATGTTTTCTGCTTCTCTTTCCGCATTTGCAATAAAGATGATACTCTGAGCAATAGTTTGCGTTGCTGAAAACATGAAGCAGAGCAAAAGTGAGATTAATAAATTAGTAGTTTTAATTTTCATAACTTTTTAAATTTATGGTTTAAACTCAATTAAAATTTTAAGTTAGTAATAAAATTGGTTTTAAAGATACTAAATTATTTGAATTGTATCATACCATATCTGGAAAAATGTTCATGTTTGACATGATAAACTGTTTTTTTTTATAAAAATCGTACTTCCGAAAACAATTTTACATGATTTTATGTTATCAGGAGTTTGTCTTTCATATTATATTTGATTTCCTTTTCACACATGCAATAATCTTTTTATGATAATAAATTAATTGCTATTTTTTGAATTAATACATTTTTGGCAGAACGGTTTTATTTTGAGTAATGATAAAAGTAAAAGAAATTACGGAATAACAAAAAAATTATAACCAGATTTTATAAAAGTAAAAGAAATTACGGAATAACAAAAAAATTATAACCAGATTTTAATATTATAGTAAATATAATGAATTTAAAATGAAAGGACTAAAAATGGGTAAAAAGTTATTTATTTTTATTTTTTTCTATGGTTTAACATCATCTGTTTATAGTGAAGTAAGTTTTACCGGTGAATCGGGGCCTCCTGTTGCAAAGATGGTTTTATGGTACAGGCAGCCTGCAACTGACTGGGAATCCCAGGCCCTTCCCATAGGTAACGGAAGACTTGGTGCTATGTTTTTCGGAGGTGTAGCACAAGAGCATATTCAGTTTAATGATATTACACTGTGGACAGGTAATGAAACTTCGCGGGGATCATATCAGAATTTCGGTGACATATATTTTGATTTTGCAGGCCTTACTTCTGTCTCTGATTACCACAGGGAATTAGATATTGAAGAGGCTATTGCGCGTGTAAGATATACTGTCGGGAGTGTAGAGTACTACCGTGAATATTTCAGCAGTTATCCTGATAATGTACTGGTTATGCACTTTTCCAGCAGCCAGACCGGTCAGTTAAGTTTTAATGTCCGGATGGAAGATGCACATTCAGGGACAATGTCTGTTTCCGGCAGCCGCGTTGCAATATCCGGAAAGTTAACCCTGTTATCTTATGAAGCCCAGTTGATAGTATTAAACGAAGGCGGTACAATAACTCCTTCTCCAGAAAGGATTGACATTACTGATGCTGACAAGGTAACCATTATTCTGGCAGGCGGCACTGATTATGATCCTGCTGCTTCAGATTACTTAAGCGATGATAACCTGCATGACAGGATAACCAGCCAGATTGATAATGCCTCGGCAAAAACTTACAGCCAGATTAAAGCCGATCATATAAATGATTACAAGTCACTTTTTAACAGGCTAACATTAAACCTGTATGAAGAAAAACCTGAATTGCCAACAGATCAGTTGTTAGCTAATTATAAAAACGGAGAATATGATCCTGCACTGGAGGTACTTTACTTCCAGTATGGCAGGTACCTCATGCTTGGCTGTTCCCGTAAGGGCGTAGCACTACCTTCAAACCTTCAGGGTTTGTGGAATCACAGCAATTCTCCTCCCTGGCAGAGTGATATTCATTCCAATATAAATGTGCAGATGAACTATTGGCCTGCTGAGATAACTAATCTTTCAGAATGTCATCTTTCCTATACAGATTACATTTATAACGAGGCTATTATTCATAAATCATGGAAAGATATGGCATCTTCACAGGGTTGCAGGGGGTGGACAATGAAAACACAGAATAATATTTTTGCTTATTCTGACTGGAACTGGAACAGACCGGCAAATGCATGGTATTGTATGCACCTCTGGCAACACTATACCTATACACTTGACAGTATGTACCTGTTAAATAAGGCCTATCCTGCAATGAAAAGTGCCTGCGAATTCTGGATTGACAGATTAATAACCGATACAGACAGTAAGCTGATAGCCCCTGATGAATGGTCCCCTGAACAGGGTCCCTGGGAAAATGGTGTTTCTTATGCCCAGCAGCTTATATGGGATTTATTTACAAATATGGTTAAAGCATGTGATATATTAAATATTGACTCCGGTTTCAGGGATACTTTACAAAACAAACTTAATCAGCTTGATGACGGGGTAAGGATTGGCAGCTGGGGACAAATACGCGAATGGAAATACACAAATGATGATTCGGATAATACTCACCGGCATATCTCTCATCTTATGGGATTGTATCCGGGCAGGCAAATATCTCCTTTTATTGACAAGACTTATTCTGATGCTGCAAAAATATCGTTAAATGCCCGCGGAGATGAATCTACGGGCTGGGCAACTGCTCACAGGATAAATTGCTGGGCGAGACTCCTGGACGGAGACCGGGCACTTTCAATTTTCAGAAAGTACCTGCTGGGAGGGATGACTTTAAATAACCTGTTTGATACTCATCCGCCTTTTCAGATTGACGGTAATTTTGGGGGGACGGCAGGTGTTGCAGAGATGTTATTGCAAAGCCATCTCGGATTTATTCATATTCTGCCGGCACTTCCCTCTGCCTGGTTAAACGGAAGTGTCAAGGGCCTGAGAGCAACGGGCAATTTTATTGTTGACATTGACTGGCAAAATGGCAGGGCCGCAAACATTAAAATAACTTCCGGCTCAGGCGGATTATGCAGGTTATATTATCCTCTTGTTAAGGATGCAATATTAAAAGATAATGAGGGAAAGTTAGTAATATTCGAAGTAAATGACGAGAATGAGATTGAGTTTAATACTGAGGAAAACATTACTTACACAATCTCTTTAATGAAAAAAACCAGTGCAAATTATCTAATAAAACCTCTTCATTCTTTGCTATGTCTTGATACAACAGGAGGTATAACACAACAAAACTGTGATACATCCGCCACTCAGGTATGGAAGTTTAATATGCATGGCGATACTTGCGATATATATTCAAATGCTGCCAACAAGTATTATAGTTACTCCGAAACCACTAATGGTTCTGATATTATATTAACCAATAGTGCAACAAAACGCCAATTTATTTTAAAAGAGGCAGGGAACGGGGTTTTCTATATAGCATCAAAAGAAGATACCAGCCTTGTTCTTCAGGTAGAAGGAGCGTCTTTGGCAACCGGCGATAGCTTGCAGCTTGCTTCAGCGAACGGCATGGACAATCAGAAGTTTGTGCTTGTATTTATGGGAGAAAAAGCTGACTGTAATGTTGACTGGGAGGGTACTGCCTATTTTGATGATTGTATGACCTGTGTAAAGGGAAATACAGGCAGAGAACCCTGTTCTGAAGCACTACCTGATGATTATTATGCTATTAAACCGGTTCATTCAATGTTATGTATTGAACCTGGTGATACGATTAAACAACAAACATGTGACGATAGTGATACACAAGTATGGCAGGTTAAAAATAATGGTAACTATTATGAAATATATTCTATTGGTTTGAAGAATAATCTCGGTTATTCAGGGGATTCACTTTTTTTTACTGATAACATCCTGGATCTTCAGTTTCGATTTGAAGATGCCGGTGATGGGACCTATCATATTACTTCAATATATGAACCTGATTTACTATTAGATATAGAAGAGTCCTCAACAGAACCAGGGAAAAAACTGGTATTCAGAACCCGGGATACTATTGAAAGCCAGAATTTTTTATTTGAAGTAACTGTTTTATTAAATATTAATGCTCAAGATGAGCAAAATAGTACTTTAATTTTTCCAAATCCGGTTGATGATTATTTATATATTAAATTGCCCGGGAAAGGAAGTAGTAATGCCAAAATCGAATTATTTAATAACCTTGGTGAATTTATTTCGGAGAGCAGTATACTCGGTTCATTGGGATTTATTGATGTAAGCAACCTGCTGACCGGAATATATTTTATAAAGATTTATAATGATAAACAAATATTTACCAGTAAGGTAATTATGAGATAGTATTTTTTTCGGTCCCTGCATCAGATATAATTAAAAAGGCTTTTACGGTGCTGTAAACCGTAAAAGCCTTTAATCGACTCAAATAAGTATTCTACTCTAAATCGGCCTATTGATTAACCAATTTGGAGACAGAATCCCCTGCCTTTATAATATAAATACCTCTGTCAGCCTGGATATAAATTTCTTCGCCGGAGGCATTAGCCTGATAGATAAATTTGCCAAGTATATCGAATACTTCAACCTGTTCACCTTTTATGGCACCTTTGATAATAATAAATCCGTTCTGTGAATATATATTAATATTATTGACCGAATTTTGCTTAATCCAGGAAGGAGGTACTGCATAACCAGTTTTTTCAAAGAAATAGGAGTAGCCTTTATTCGGATCTATATAAGAATCAGGTTCTGTTGTTAGTCCGGCTATAAGAGCAATATTTTTTACTCCCACATCTTTAACATTTGCCCAGCAGTTAAAGCTGAATGCGCTGTCATAATAGTTTACTATGCTCGTCACGCGGTAAAATATAGAATCTTCATTTTCCCCTATATAAGTGGGCTGCCATATCTGTGTTTCATCTTCAGGATCGTATAATCTCTGGGCGGCTCCATACCATGAACCACGCCAGACAAAACTCTGTCCTTCCGGATCAGGATTGGTACCCCTCCAGGTAGTCCATCCCAATGCCATACCGGAGTGGCTGTTTATGAACCTGTAGGTGGAATCAGTTACGTTTCTTATCTCCCATAGCTGAAAGCCACCTTCAAGTATCTGTTGCTGCAGCTGTGCACCGTCAATGGTTATATCATCCCCTGCAATACCAAGGAAATTTAAGCTCCAGTGACAACCAATACGATAATAATATGATTTATCCAGATCCTGTATCTGGGCACTGGCATTATTTGTGCCCATTAAAATAAGGATTACTGTGAGCAGCCTGAAAATATTAAGTAAATGTTTTTTCATAGCAGTATTTTTTGGGTTATTATCTGATACTAAATTTACTAATATCGTATTGTTTGTATCTGGGAAATTGTCCTTAATTAACATGACAAATTGATTTTTTTTAAACCCTAATTTTATATAAGAATCCAGCTGATTATTAAGTAATTAAATCCGGTTAATCCGCTTTATATCTGAATCACATATTGCAGTTTTTAAAATATGACAGGTTTCAGGACCTCAATTTCTGACAGAAGTTATCAGGTTTATTTTTCCAGATCATTTACTAATCCAAAATAAAAATATAAGGTTCTTTCAAAAGTATTATTCACATCGTTTGTCTGGCTTTCCGGCCCCATGGTTGCGGGACGAGCGTTGATTCTGGTACTCATCTTGCTGCCAATGGGAGGAATTCTGTCAAGGAAAGAAATATCGCCAGGAGGTAAAGAGGGATGAGGTTCAATTCCCGGTAGACCATAAAATTCAAATAGCCTTACAAATAAATCACTTTCCCCGGAGGCAACCAGGAACTTACCCTCAACGGTATTGAATTCCATCCAGCTAATATCAGAAAAATAACCTTTAAATTCAGGATATATCCATGGTGAATAGCCTGTAGTAGTATTATTGTAGGCATTTTCCCAGACATTGAATGATACTCCTTTCATCCTGTTTTTCCAAACCCTGTAAGGTCCGTTTCCGAGCCACTTAACACTTAGCATGTGATCTTCAGGAAAATTAAAACTAATACCGGTAAAGTCGAATTTGCCGTTGAGTTCATATTTATAATTCAGTTCAAGCAATCCGTTTTTATGCATTTTCCATCGTGCATATTTCATGTCACCGTCATAGTTGAATTCGATAACATAGGTGTTTTCATCTTCAAATCGGGTAAATCCTGAACATGCTGCCTCCCCGCTGCATAGAACAGGACCTCCATTGAAATTTAGCCTGCCTGATTTTAAATTTCTGACCCGGCTGATCTGACCTGTTTTTGTATCAAAGACAACAGAAATATTTCCGGATGCAACAGTAAGAGTGCTATCGCTTTCTGAAACCTCTAAACTATCACCGGTATCCATAAACATCCATCCCCGGAACAAGTCTTCATTGCTTCTGATCTTCCATGTATGGCTGAAGACTTCATTATTAAAAGGGTCATAAACAGTGAGTTGTAATGCATTAGATTTATCCCAGTCAGCTGGCAAGACAAGCTTCAGTGCACCTTTTTCCCCTGGTTTTAAATCAATACCGGGTATCCTGCCCTGGTCCGTTATTTTATTTCCCGGTACAGGATCCAGGGGCGTCATAAAGTCAACGAGCTTCCATTCAAATGTACACTTACTGATATTTGTAAAATCAAACCTGTTTTCTATCTCTATATCACCATTAAATGAGTCAGTTAGCTGTTCCGGTGAAATATAAACAGGTGTAAAGATTTCTTTAATTGCATAAAAACTGCCTTCTTTTTCACGATGCGGACCCAAAACGCCATCAGGGGCATTAACCCCGTTAACATCAATTATTCCTCCAAGGTCTGTTCTCACAACACCTTCGTCAAGCAAAGCCCAAAGGTAACCGCCCCCTGATTTCGGTGAAGTTCTCATAAGTTCCCAGTAATCTGATAGTCCGGCTCCCCCTCCGCCATCATTCTGGCAGTGCAGGAATTCTGTTGTCATATAGATCAGTGAGTCCTCCAGAATACTTTTGATACTTTTATAACTTTCATAATGGTTTGTTACAATACCATTAAATGCATTACCCGGTCTGTGATGAGCATGTATAACAGTACGCTTTGAAGGATCGTATTTCAGATAGTCATCGTCCAGTTCCCTGTTAGTCCCTCCTTCATTGCCGTTACTCCAGAATATTATTGAAGGGTGGTTTACGTCCCGGATAACCATTTCTCTTACAAGTTTTTCCCCTGCCTCAGTATCATAGGCATTATGCCAGCCTGCCAGTTCGTCTATAACATAGAGCCCCAGTGAATCACAAATTTCAAGAAAGGACTTATCCGGAGGATAATGTGAACATCTGACAGAATTCATGTTCATCTCTTTCATTAGCTTTACATCCATCAGATCAATTTCTCTGTTTAATGAGCGGCCTGTTTCAGGCCAGAAAGCATGACGGTTGATTCCTTTCATTCTTATTTTTTTACCATTGATATAAATGCCGTCTCCATGTCTTACCTCTACTGTGCGAAACCCGAATTTTTCAGTAGTCTTATATAATATTCTTACATTGTCTTTCAACAGGACAACAACTTTGTATAAAACCGGAGTTTCTGATGACCACAGGACAGGATTTGGGATTTTATATTTTAAAGTAGCAAGTGAATCGGTTTTATCTGCATTGCCATAGCATGAACCAACAAGCTTTCCTTCGGGAACAAAAATTTCGACATCTATTTGTCTTTTTCCGGCAAGATTTTTCGGGAAGATATCTATGGAAAAAAAACCGTCTTCCCCGGCAACAATCGCAATTCGTTCTATATATTCTTCGGGATAAGCCTCCAGATAAACAGGACGGAAAATTCCACCGAATATCCAGTAATCTGCATAACGCTCTGCAAGATTCACCGATTTATTTGAAGACATTTTACTTACTGTTACTTCAAGCAGGTTTGGCTTCCCGAATTTTAATTTATCAGTGATGTCATATTTAAATCTGTAGAAAGAGCCCTGGTGCATTTCTCCGGCAGATATACCGTTAATTTTAACCTCGGTATCTGTCATCGAACCCTCAAAAAACAGATATATAACTTTGTTATTCCAGGATTCGGGAACAGTAAATTCGTGCCTGTATAAACCCTTTTCATCTGCGTATTTATATTGTTTTCCATATGTATGGTAGTCACGTCCGTAATTGTAAGTTCCAAATCCTTGCTGCTCCCAGCAGGAAGGGACTTCAATCTTTGTCCACTTACCACTGTTACGACCTTTTGTACAGTAAAAATCCCAGGTTTCTGTATGTATATTGTCTGTACCTGAAAGGTATTTAATTTGTTTGCTGTTGCTCTGTGCAAACGGACTGAATGAAATATTTAATAGAAATAAAAGGCACAAACTAATAAAAAATTCTTCAGGTATTCTCATAGTTTTAAATTTATGGTTAACCGTTAAATTCTTTTAGGGCATCAAACATTGCCACTATGTTTTCAACCGGCGTATTTGCCTGTATATTGTGTATAGAGCTGAAAACAAATCCGCCATCCGGACTAAAAATTTTACAGCGTTCCAGGACTTCCCTGCGGACATCATCCGGCGTACCAAATGGCAGGGTTTTTTGAGTGTCTGCACCTCCGCCCCAGAAAACTATATAATCTCCGAATTCATTCTTCAGTTCTCTTGCATCCATATTTGCCGCAGAAATTTGTACCGGATTAAGAATATCAAAGCCTGAATCAATCAAGGACGGTATAAAGGATTTTATGGAACCGCAGCAATGTTTAAAAGTCTTCCAGTCTGTATTTTTATGTATCCAGTCATTTATCCTCTTATAATATGGCATCCATAAGTCCCGGAATGTTTCTACTGAACAGAAAGAAGATGTCTGGGTGCCAAAATCTGTTCCGCAAATGAAAACAACGTCAATTGTATTTCCTATAACAGAAAGCAGTTTGGCCAAATTCTGAACAGCAATATCACTTTGTATACCGAATACTTTTTTAATGTAATCCTGTCTCGTTAAAGTTGACATATACCACTCTTCAATACTGCGGATACCTTTGGGGTATTTAAGGTTCACAGCAGGTACAAGTGCAATATCACCCAGGGCTGTGCCTCCAGTATTGGCTATAAGTGCTCTCTCATTGTTCCTTACTTTTGCCATTTCTTTTTCCCAGAGCGAAATATCATTATCAGAGATAATACTAAATTCTTCGGTATTGTCTTCAGGATTTAGTTTTTCTTCGTTTATTTCTTTCTGCCTGATAATTCCATCAAAGAAGAAACCTGATTTTGGCATTTTCCCGCTTGGCGGAGCGGTGATATCACCCTGGGGGAAAATCAGATAATCACCATTTTGATCTTTAACCGTATTAAAATTGCCTGCAACGAGAACAATCTGTCCCCACGGGGTTTCCCATTCCTTCCAGTTTTCGTTTCTGAAACCAAACATCGTATAACCAATGTCTACTGATAAGGTATCGATACCAATACACTCTTTCAGATCATCATCAATAAGTCCAAGCATCTGGTAAGGTTCAATTGCCCTGACAGGCCTTTTATCAAGCCCGTAGTAATTTCTGAGATTTTCCACACAACTTATATGTATACCTGTCTGTCCGGTACCCCCAAAATCAACAGGTATTTTATCAGGGACTTTATGATTTAAAGATCGGATAACCCGTTCCTTTGATGTCATTAATGAATTTTAACTATATGAATGCGATTAATCTGAAATTGAAAATTGCACAGTGTTATTCTTTACTATTGAATAATGTAACTATTACATTTCGTCTGTTTCTCGGCCCGTCAAATTCGCAAACAAATATATTCTGCCAGGTCGATAACCCGAGTTTCCCGTCAATTATTGGGATTGTTTCGCTTGGCCCGACAATTCCTGCTTTTAAATGAGCATCGCCATTATCATCCTGATGATCATGCAACCATATTCCGTGAGGGATAAGCTTTTTCAATAAATTTATCACATCAAGCTGAACAGACTGATCCCAGTTTTCCTGGATCATTATTGCTGCAGTAGCACCCTGAACATATACATTTGCAAATCCTGTTTTTATCTGACTCTTGCTGACAATTTTTGCAACTTTATCAGTAATATCATATAAACCATCAGGTTTATCAGTACTAATTTGTATAACTTCCTGCATTTTTATATTTTTAGATCCTGTAAAAATAACAATTCGTTAAATAATATAATTATCATAATTTTATCTGGAATTAATTTCAAAATTAATCTTATTGATAAGAAAAAGAATTCATTTTATATCTAATTTTATAATTATTGATTTTAACAGATACAGGTAAAGATGAAGCACACTGAGTATCGCTGGAAATCTTATGACGGACTGGAATTATTTGGTCAGACATGGACTAGTGAGACAAAACCAAAGGCAATAATAATCCTGATACATAATCATGGGGAACATAGCGGGATTTATGAGGATTTTGCCAGAAATCTTACAGATAACAATTATAGTGTTATTAGTATGGATTTAAGAGGGCATGGCAGATCAGAAGGAAAAAGAGGTTATGCTTCTTCATACAGAAAATTAATAAAAGATTTACAGACTTTGATTGACAAATCTGAAGGTCTTTTTCCCGGATATCCTAAAATATTAATTGGTCAGGGCCTTGGAGGTAACATTGCTATATATTATTTATCAACTCATGTGACAAATATCTCAGGTCTTATCGTGATATCACCCTGGTTAGTTTTAGAGCACAGATTTCCAAAAAGCAAACTGTTTATAGGAAATATTATAAGGCATGTTATTCCCACCTGTATGTTAGAAACCGGATTTGCTGCGGAAGATAAAAGAAGGAGCCAGAAAGCAATTCAGAAATATAAGGATGATCCCTTTATGCACGATAAAGTATCCATAAGATTGTTTTATGAGATTATTTTTGCCGGACAGCGTTCATCAAGAAGTATTTATAAAATTAACATGCCGGTACTGGTAATGCATGGCACTGGCGATACAATAGCCTCATATAAAGCAAGTAGAAATTTTGTGCTGAATGCCAGTAAAAAGACTATCTTTAAAGAATGGCCTGACTATTATCATGATCTGCTAGCTGATCAAGGTTCAGATGAAGTCTTCAGATTTATAACAGGCTGGCTAAATAGTCAGCCCTGGCGATCTTAATTCCTTATATAATGAGTACTTTCAGAACCAAAATTGATATACCAAAATCAAAGTTTCAATTATCGCATAATACAAAATCAATACTTGTTGGTTCCTGCTTTGCTGATAATATTGGTTCACAGCTAAAAACCTATAAGTTTCCTGTAGAACATAATCCATTTGGAGTACTTTATAATCCGGTTTCTATAAAAAACAACCTTGAAATTCTTATAAATAAAAAACGGTTTTCTGAATCAGATTTATATTATTATAACGATCAGTGGCTAAGTTTCAATCATTATAGTGCTTTTTCGCATCCGGATAAAAAGGTATGCCTGAAACAAATAAATGAAAGAATTGAAAATGCTGCTGAATTTCTAAAAAAGTCTTCTTATCTCTTTATCACCTTTGGAACTGCATGGGTTTATGAATTCAGGGAAACCGGAAAGATAGTCGCTAATTGTCATAAAGTGCCGGCGAAAGCGTTTAAAAGGTATTTATTGGAACTCAAAGATATTGTTAACGGATATACTGATTTTTTTGAAAAATTAAAAGTATTTAATCCCGAAATAAAAATAATTCTTACAGTTAGTCCGATTCGGCACTGGAAAGATGGACCTGAAATGAACCAGGTAAGTAAATCAACACTTTTACTTGCAATATATGAGCTAAGAAAAAAATTACCTGAAACTGATTATTTTCCGAGTTATGAAATATTGATGGATGAGCTCAGAGATTACAGATTCTATGCGGATGATATGCTGCATCTGTCAGACGCTGCTATTGACTATATCTGGAACAGTTTTGTTTCAACTTATGTTGATGATAAATCCAAAGTTATAATCAGTGAAATAGAAAAACTGAACAAAGCTATAAATCACAGGCCATTCAATATTAATTCAAAGCCTTATCAGGAATTTGCAAAAACCCATCTTAAATATATTGATACACTTAAGAAGAAGTATCCTTCACTTGATTTTAATAAGGAGAGGGATTTCTTTATTTCGAAACTTGCCTGTTAAAAATGATCTATATCACCGTTTATCGGTGATACATGTCAACCTTAAGAAATGGAATTTTTTTTGTATTTTTTTATAATATTGTAATAATTGTATAATATCCTGAAAATGAGAAAAATAATTAAATACTTCCTGGTATTTTGTGTTATTCTTCTCATTTTTATTCAGAGTATTTTATGTAATGATCAAATCCAGCCGTCTGCTTCAGATATTCAAAATTTGATAAATGATTACCTTTCACAGGTTGAAAAGTATGAAAGAGAGAATAATAAAGTAGAAGCTGCAAATTACCTTAACAAGATTGCATATCTGTATTGGCAAAACGGAACAGGTATAAAATCAATCGAATATTTTAAAAGATCTTTATCCATAAATCAGGAACTTGGAAATACAAATGCTATAAAGGCAATATCTAATAACCTGGGCTTTATATACTCGGAATATGGTGATTATGCCAGCGCTCTAGATAATTTCAATAAAAGTCTGAAACTAAGCAGAGAACAAAACAATAAATTAGATATAGCCAGCGGAATTATTAATATTTCCCACATTTTATCCGAATTGAAAGACTATAATAAATCAAACGAAGGACTGGAGGAAGCTCTTAATTTAGGTAAAGAGATAAATAATTTTCAAATAATAAAGAACTGCTACGAACTTTTTTATAAAAACTATGAAAAGATAGGAGATAGTAAAAAATCGCAGGAATATTTTGAACTCTATGTATCATTGCAGAGACACCTGCAGAAGAAAGAGTTAGAGTCGCTGGAGACAAGGACGAGGGAAGCAGAGGCAAGAGCTTTGGAAAAAGAATTACAGTTAATAAATACAAAAGATACTCTTAATGAAATGGTTAGGATTAACCGTGAGATACAGCTAAAGAATCAGTTATTAAATAAGGAAAAAACGCTTAAAGATTTAGCTCTCAAAGAGGAAAAAGCCAGAAGAAATATGCTGGAAGCCAGAATCAGGGCAAGGAGGATCTTGTTATTTTTCGTTGTAATAGCATTTTTACTGTTAACCTTTGTTCTGGCACTTCTTTATATTCAATTTAACCAGAAAAAGAAAGCTAATAAGTTACTTCATGATCAAAATGCTGAAATTGAAAATCAAAGAGACCTGGCAAACATACAGAGGCAAAAAATTACGGATAGCATTCAATATGCACAACGAATACAGGAAGCAATCCTGCCACCAAAAGATTTACTTGATAGTCTGCTGCATGATTATTTCCTTTTATACAGGCCAAAAGATATTGTTAGTGGTGATTTTTACTGGATTACGAAAAAAGGTAATATTTTGATCCTGACTGCTGCCGATTGCACCGGTCATGGAGTGCCAGGCGGTTTTATGAGTATGCTGGGAGTTGCCTTTCTTAATGAAATAGTAAATAAGATTGTAATAAACAGGCATATAAGTTCTTTACAGGCAGACAGCATTTTGAATGAATTGAGAATAAATGTTACCCGTTCACTTCATCAGACAGGAAGAAGAGAGGAACCAAAAGACGGAATGGATATAGCATTGTGCATAATTGATTTTGAAGAAAATAAGCTGCAATTCGCCGGGGCACGTAATCCCTTATTGGTTATCAGAAATGGAGAGCTTATTCATTATAAGGCTGATCGAATGTCAGTAAGTTACAGCCATAAGATCAATCAGCCGTTTACCAAATATGATATTCGTTTGGAAATAAACGATGCTTTATATATTTTCACTGATGGTTATTGTGATCAGTTCGGCGGAGCAGAAGATATGAAATTTGGTACAAATAAGCTTATGGAATTAATTTTAAGCATTTATCAGAAGCCAATGAGTGAACAGCGTGAAATATTAATAAGAAAGCATGAAGAATGGAGGGGAGAAAGAAATCAGCTGGACGATATTTTAATAATCGGATTTAAATATACAGGTAAAAAGAAATTACTGGTAAAGGAACAGAAATACAACTGGGGGAATAAAAATATATTAATTGCAGAAGATACAGATATAAATTATTTTTTCCTGGCAGAAGTATTAAAATCAACAAATGCTCAGTTAATAAGAGTGAATAATGGTAAAGAAGCTGTTGAATACTGCAAATCAAACAATGTTGATCTTATACTGATGGATATTAATATGCCAAAAATGAATGGTTTTGAGGCTACCCGTAATATTAAGAAATACAATAATAATATACCGATAATAGTACAAACTGCAGTTGGTTTTGAGAATGAGGAAGAACTTAGTATAGCTTCAGGAGCAGATGATTATATTTCAAAACCAATTGACTTAAAAAGTTTCATGAATAAGCTTGAGAAATTTTTAGGATAAATATTAAATGTCTTTACTATGGATCCATTAATAATTAAGGGAGAAGAGAACTCACCCGCTGTAATACTGAATAAGCAGGAGAATAATTTTGAAATTTCAGGAAGATCGTTGCCTGAAGAAGTAATGAGTTTTTATGCTCCTGTTATGGACTGGCTGGAAGAGTATGTCAGAAATCCAAATGATAAAACAATTTTTAAATTAAAGCTTGATTATATAAATTCTGCATCGCAAAGGGCAATACAGGAACTTCTTACTGTTCTTGAAAAGATAAAAGAACAGGGACGGGATATTGAGATCGACTGGTATTTTATGGCAGATGATGATGATATGAAAGAAGCAGGTGAAGAATACTCTGAAATAATAGATATTCCTTTTAATTTTAAAAGTTTTGAGATATAATTGTGGTTAGTATTTTGGTGCCTTTTGCCCGGGATACTCTTTCCCAAATAATATCCAGTATTGCCTTATAGTTGATTTTACTTCCTTACTTAAAATTAGTATACCAAATAGGTTTGGGATTGTCATCAAGGCAATGGTAATATAGGAGAATGACCATATTACGGTTGTATCTATAAAAGATGCAACAAAGAAGCCTATTACATATAAAAACCTGTATACCATTACATATTTTGATCCCCAGAGGAAGGTAACTGCCCGGTCACCGTAATATGACCATGAGATGGCAGTTGAAAAAGCAAACAGAAGCAGACCTATGGAAACGATATACTGTCCGTGGTCACCAAAGAGTCCTCGCTTAAATGCTTCAGCAGTTAAGGGAGCACTGTGAATAAGTGATTTCCCTTCAAAGTAATAATCATTTGATTCTTCTATCCTTCCGTTTTTAACCGGAATTATCCCTTCATAAGGTTTATCATTATTATCATATACTGATACATCAGAAGCTATGGATTCGGCATGTATTGCTGTAATGGTGTTATTTATTTTACCCTTCTCAACCTTTAATTCACCGTTAAACCCGGGTAATTTTTTTATGGAATGTAGATGTTGAAATAACCGGTTTTTATCACTCTCAATCTCATCATTATATTTTCCGGTAAGGATTTCCAAATCAGTATATTGAAATCGATTTAGTATTTTGTCTTTCCAGACACCTGAAGATATTATCGTAAGACCAGTGAGCATACATATTATTATTGTATCAATGAAAGGCTCCAGGATAGCAACAAGTCCTTCAGAAACAGGTTCGTGGGCGCGCGCAGATGCATGTGCAATAGGTGCGGAACCCTGGCCGGCCTCATTGGAGAATAGGCCTCTTGCTACACCTCTTTTAAATGCGTATATAAATCCTGCTCCTAAAAAACCACCTGCAGCTGCTGATCCGGATAATACACTGGTAAAAATTTCAATTATTGACGGGATAATCCTATCATAATTATAGCCTAATACTGATAAGGCTCCAATGAAATATATTATTGCCATGGCCGGAACAAGTTTTGATGTAACTTTTGCTATTCTTTTAATGCCTCCTATTATTACAAGTCCGAGAAGAACTGCCAGAACAGAACCGGTTATAATATGGTTAATGCCAAAGGTTGAAAACATTGAATTTGAAATACTATTTATCTGCGGCATATTTCCTGTTCCAAAAGATGAAAATATAGTGGCCACAGCAAAAAAACTTCCAAGCACCAGTCCGGTCCTTACTATCCTACCATTCCTCAGTTTGATATTCAGCTTTTCTTTCATGTAATACATAGGACCTCCTGCAATTGTTCCGTCATCTGATATAGTCCTGTATTTATGCGATAAGGTAACCTCGACAAATTTTGTTGTCATGCCCAGCATTGCTGTAACCAGCATCCAGAATAATGCTCCGGGACCCCCTATATGAATAGCAAGTGCAACTCCTGCAATATTGCCCGTACCGACTGTTCCTGATAATGCAGTTGATAATGCCTGGAAGTGTGATGTGTCGCCTTGATCACCTCTACGGTCAAATTTACCGCGGACAATTCTGATAGCATGTCTGAAATAGCGAATCTGAGGGAAAAAGAGAAAGACCGTAAAGAATAATCCGGTCCCAAGTAAAAAAAGAGCAAACAAATCCGAGCTGGCTAAATACTTATCGATTAGCAAAAAGAAATCATTTAATTTTTGCATATAAGCCGAGGTTTGAGGATATCAAGAACAAATATAACAATACTGGTTATTTTTCGAAGTTAATATTGTTATATTGTTCTATTGCTCTATTGTTCTATTGTTGAATTGATGATAACTGATATTATGCATTATCGTAGTATTCAACAGGCTGAAGTTCTTTTGAGTTGACGGCTTTTTCTTTAATTATATATTCTTTTGGCCATTTCGGGGAACAGCCGTAAAGGCAATGCCTGCATTGTGATGTACAATAATAATTTGTGATTAATCCCCCTGAATATAATGATGATATATGTAACAATTGCATACTATATTATTATAAAATCTTATAATTATATTATCCTTCTGTAAGTATAACATATTTTTGTGATTTTAAATTATGTATAAAATTAATATTAAATGAAGGGGAAAATTTGTCTGGTTACAGGGGCTAATTCGGGACTTGGTTATGCAAATGCATTACATCCCGGAGCCGTACGTACAAATCTTCAGAAAAAACTGCCCTGGTACTATCGTATTATTGCATTACCTGTATCTTTATTTTTCAAAAGCCCGGAAAAAGGAGCAGAAACAATCATTTATCTTGCTTCGTCACCTGAAGTTGAAGGCGTTAGCGGAAAATATTTTATAAATAAAAGGCCAGTAAAATCATCTGAATATTCATATAATGAAGATGTTGGAAAACGTTTGTGGGAAATTAGTGAAAGGCAGGTAAATATATCTTAAAAAATAATTTAAAGTCCGGTTAGTTTCTTAATCTCATTTAGTTTATTCAGAGCTTCAACAGGTGTTAAATTGTTGATATCCGTATTCGCTATTTCATCCCTTATTTGTTTTAATACAGGATCATCCAGCTGGAAAAAGCTTAGCTGGAAACCTTCCCTTTTTTCTGCCAGCTCTGATACAGGTTTTGTCAGTGATTGCTTCTGATGAGATTTTTCCAGTTCAATTAAAATTTCATTGGCCCTGTTAACAACGCTTTTTGGTATCCCTGCCATGCTTGCAACATGAATTCCAAAGCTATGTTCACTTCCTCCTCTTTTTAATTTTCTTAAAAATATAACTTGATCTTCCAGCTCCCTGACTGAGACATTATAGTTTTTAACTCTTTCAAAGGAGCTTTCCATCTCATTCAGTTCATGATAGTGTGTTGCAAAAAGAGTTTTTGCACGGGCCCGCGGATGTTCGTGAATGAATTCAACCATAGCCCAGGCAATAGAAATACCATCATAAGTACTTGTGCCGCGTCCAATCTCATCAAGTAGTATCAGGCTTCTTTCGGACATGTTATTTAATATACTTGCCGTCTCATTCATTTCAACCATAAATGTGGATTCTCCCAGGGAAATATTGTCTGATGCTCCAACGCGTGTGAAAATTTTGTCAATATAACCTATTTGTGCTGATTCTGCAGGAACAAAGCTTCCTATCTGGGCCATAAGGATTATTAATGCTGTCTGCCTTAACAGTGCAGATTTGCCTGACATGTTGGGCCCTGTAATAATTATAATTTGCTGCTTTTTATTATCGAGATATACATCATTTGCTATATAATTTTCACCTGCAGGTAACTGTTTTTCAATTACAGGATGCCGTCCCTGTATTATATTTATTATTTCAGTATCGTTTATTTCAGGCCTGAAATATTTGTTTTCAATTGCACACCTGACAAAAGACAGCAGGCAATCCAATTTTGCAATTAAAGCAGCATTTAGTTGTATTGGCGATACATAATCAACAATACCTAAAACCAGGTCATTAAATAAATGGACTTCAAGCTCAAGAATTTTTTCCTCTGCCCCGAGAATTTTTTCCTCGTATTCTTTTAATTCCTCGGTGATGTATCTTTCGGCACTGACAAGTGTCTGCTTTCTTATCCAGTCATGAGGTACTTTATCCTTATGTGTATTTCTAACCTCTATATAATAACCAAAGACATTATTATAAGCAACCTTTAGCGAGGGTATACCTGTATTTTTACTTTCCCTGTGCTGTAACTGAACCAGAAAATCCTTTCCTGAGTGCAGCATATTACGTAATTCATCCAGTTCTTTAGACACACCGTGGGCAATGACATTGCCTTTATTTACCATATTGGGAGGATCAGGTTGTATCTCCTTTTCTATACGATCGCGGATTGATTTACAGGGATTTAATTGTTCGGCAATTTTACGGAGGCCTGGCTCTTTTGATTTATGGCACAATTCTTTTATCGGAATAATTGCGGTAAGTGCATTTTTTAATTGTACTATTTCCCTTGGATTTATTCTTCCTGCAGCAACTTTAGATATTAGTCTTTCCAAATCACCAATTTGAGCTATCTGTTCTTCAATCTCTTCTTTTATTTCAGGATTCTTCAGAAAGTATTCAACAATATCCAGTCTCTCATTTATAGGTTTTATATCTTTGAGAGGCAAGGCAATCCATCTTTTCATGAGTCTCGATCCCATGGGTGAGATAGTCCTGTCAATTATATCAAAAAGAGTTTTGGCACCTTCGTTTATTGACTGAAAAAGTTCCAGATTTCTCATGGTAAATCTGTCGAGCCATACATAATGCTCTTCGTCTATTCTTGACAGCGCCGAGATATGTTTTATCTTGTGATGCTGCGTAATATCAAGATATTGCAGAATTGCTCCTGCGGCAATAATCCCGAGCTTTAAATTGCTTATGCCAAATCCTTTTAATGAGGTTGTTTCAAATTGTTTCAGCAGCTTGTCAAAGGCGGACTCCTCTGTAAAAACCCAGTCATCGAGTTTATAGGTGTAATATTTATTTCCGAACAGTTCCTGAAACATTTTTTGTTTTCCTCTTTCAAATAAAATTTCCTTAGGTGAAAAACTGCTGAGTAATTTGTCAATGTAATCATAATTACCTTCTGCGGTAAGGAACTCACCTGTTGAAATATCAAGAAATGCTATACCGGCTGCTCCTTTTTCCAGATGTATACATGCCAGAAAATTATTTTCCTTATGGTCCAGGACATTTTCGTTGAATGATACACCGGGTGTTACTAATTCTATTATTCCGCGCTTAACGATTTTTTTTGCAAGCTTTGGGTCCTCCAGCTGTTCGCAAATTGCAACACGTTGCCCTGCTCTCACCAGCTTGGGAAGATATGTATCAATTGCATGATGAGGAAATCCTGCAAGGTCTACAAATGAAGCTGCACCATTGGCTCTTTTTGTAAGTGTAATACCTAATATCTCTGATGCTTTCTTTGCATCATCTCCAAATGTCTCATAGAAGTCACCAACCCTGAACAGTAACATAGCATCAGGGTGTTTTCCCTTAATGCTGTAAAACTGCTTCATTAAAGGAGTCTCGACTGTATTTTCAGTTTTAGCCAAATTGAAACAATAAAATGTTGAACCTGATAAAATTAATTTATTAATAAATAAAGGCAAAAAATACTATCAATATGATTTGAACAATTAATCACCAACGGAATGTTTATTTGTTTATTTAGTTAATTAATTATTTTGTAATTTCATTTGCCAAAAATCCTATGATATGAAAAGTAAAAACGGCTATAAGAAATAAGAAGAATGATAGCAAGAAAAGTACGTAAATTGTAATATAGATACCTGGTGTCAGTAGATTTAAAACATAATATTAATATCAGTGAGATTTATTGCAACTCCTTAGTAAGTGCTTCAAAAATAACCGGACTGGATTATACTGTTAATCCTTATCTGGGATGCTGGCATGGCTGTGTATATTGTTATGCCAGATATATGACAAAATTTTCAAAAAGTAAATGTCAGTGGGGAGAGTTTGTTGATGTAAAAATCAATGCTGCTGAAATATTGAAAAGGGATTTATTCGGACTGAAAAAGGGGCTCGTATCTTTAAGTACAGTCACTGATCCTTACCAGGCGCCGGAACGAAAATACATGTTAACACGCAGGATACTGGAAAATCTTGCTGCAAGCAATTTTTCAGTCTCCATACTTACCAAATCAAATCTTATCCTGAGAGATATTGATATTCTTAAAAAATTTGACAGAAAAAATCTGGAGGTTGGTTTCAGTATTACAACACTTAATGAAGATCTAAGAAGGCATTTTGAACCCAATGCCCCCTCAATCAGAGACCGGATAAATGCATTAAAGCAATTGTCCGATCAAGGTATAAAGACGTGGGTATTTATTGCTCCTATTCTTCCTCTTCTGTCAGAAAATACAATACCAGGCTTACTGGATGAGATAAAACATTCTGCTGATTACATTATGCCGGACAAATTAAATATTAAATCAGGAAACTGGTATGGGATTGTTAAAGTGCTGAAAAGGTACTATCCTTTGTTATATGAAAAATGGAGGGAAGTTTTATTTTCAAAAGAAAATAAGCGCCGGTATTACCAGGATTTATACAGCAGAATTGCCGGATATTGTGAGGAGAAAAAAATATCTATGCAGGCGTAGTTTGTAATATAATCTTGTTAATAAATGAAGTAATTTTTTTATTCTTTATAGAATTTAAAAACCCAATAGTTCTTGTTACTGTTACCGCATTTAACAAGATAAATTCCCGGGATCAGGTTTTCTATATTGACTGAAGTGATGTTATTGCCCTTTTTCTCAATGACAATGTCGCCTTTCGCAGACAATACTGATACATGTGATATCTTTTGTTCTGCACTCTTTATATTCAGTATTGTCTTTGACGGATTCGGATATAACAACAGTTCTGAATTTACCTGATAATCATTTATCTCCAGCGATCCGCCTGCAAAAACAAAGTCATCTAGCATCCAACCTTCATTTTGTGCATCAAAAGAATCAGTAGCAATAGTAAAACGTAGAAGCATTGTATCAAGATACATATCCGGATTTGCTGTAAAATGTATTCTGGATGCCTTATCTTCTGATTGCAATCCTGTGAATCCGGGTTGACCATCGTATGAACTTATTGTATCCGAAACATCATAAAAATTAACAATTTCTTCAATATTATTCTGTATTACCGTATCATAAATAATATTTTGCCAGGTTTCCCCATTATCATAAGAGGTTTCTACAATACCTCCGTCCCTGTTTTGTTCAAAGTCATATTTATGCCAAAATTGTATAATATAAAAAGTACCTTCATCCAATAATAATTTAAAATTAAATGAAGATATTATATTACTCTTATAATAAGCAGCAGTATCAGTTATTAATGCACGATTATTAAGGGGATTTTCGGAAAATAATATCTGTTTTTCCGGTTTTGTTATAAACCATACGTAGGGAGTATCAATTTTAACATACTGGGAATGGGATGGAAGTTCCATGTCAAGAGAACCTCCTGCGATTCCTAACCGAACGATTTCCTGTGAATACCCAATTAAGAAATTAACCAGAATTATCAAGAAAACCAGATTCTTCATTTTTTAATCATTTTTAATAAGTTTACCTATTAACTGAGTTTTAAAATCAGTTTTAAAAATCAATAAATAAATACCATTTATATAGTCATTAACAGGTAGATTAAATGTAGTAATAGAATTAATAGAATAACTATCAACTAACTGACCATTTATATTATACACTTCTAATTTACCATTACTTTCCAAGGGAAAAACTATCTGCAGATTTTTTGCTCCCGGATTTGGATAAATGGAAACACCCCCTTTTACAACATTCTCAAAAATATTAACTTGCCCATTTGTGTAGATGCAATTTTCGGTACTGAATTGCTCATCTTTAAAAACTCTTTCGGAATCTTTAAATACACATAGTAAAAAATGACTATTAACAATATTATCATCAAGTGTGTTGATTTGATAAATCAGACCAGAACCAGGACCAATACCTTCGATAAATCTAAGTTTCTCAATATTTGAACCAATTTGAAGGTCGTAATTAAGAATAATATGCTTCCTTCCTTCTGAGATAAAAACTGAATCTACAATTGCTAAGGAATCCTGATAACTAAAATTTGTAGAAACTCTGAAAGTATCACCCCTATTCAGGGATAAATCCATTAATAAATATTCCATTGCATTTTCTAAATCAAGAATCCATAATTTACCAGGCGTGGTATCCTCTCTTAAAAAGAAAGCTGATTTTTCAATAATTCCATCTATAGATACTCTTATGTAATTTTTGGTCTTAATTAAAGTATCATATTGTGATTTTATTACAATAAGGTCAATTCTGTCTATTGCTTCCCTGGCTTGATACCAGGTTGTAGAATCATTTCCAAAAATAGATTGATATCCCTGACACCAAATATTAATAGCTGGTATCATTACCGTTATAAATAATAAGATTTTTTTCATATAAACGGATTATAACAAATTATTCTGAAATTCTATTAAGATCCAATCTAATGTTTAATTACTTATAAATAAAAAAGGTAACTGTATTAGTTAATTTTGCCCTGAACCTTCAGAAAAAATAACTTTCATAGCACCTCTCAGGAACGCAAAGTAAATAATTGCGGCCAGTAACCATCCGAAAGCAGATATATATTCCCTGAAAATCAGTTTGCCAATAAAAAATAAACATGAATAAATCATTATAATTGAACTAATCCAGCTCATAAACAATGCCAGGATATATTGACCCGGGTATTTACCATTGAATTGTGAATATTTTCCCCAGAATCCAATTGGCTTTATTCTCTGGCAGAATCTTTTTAATACTTTTTTATTATCAGGAAGGGTAAGATATGTAACCAATACCCATGCAAAGGTTGTTCCCCCTGTTATCACAAACAAATTAACCGGATAGCCAATTTCCGTAAACAGGTTTAAGATAAGGATAATTATAAAAGGTACTGTTATAGCAGCAATTTCACTCCATGCATTAATGCGCCACCAGAACCACCTGAGTATTAATACAAGACCTATTCCGCTGCAGCATACAATTAAAAATTCCCATAATTCATTTACAGATTCAAAGAATGTTGTCACATATAAAGAGATGCCCATCAGTATGACTGTCAGAAGTTTACCTGTTAATACATAATGTCTGTCCTTTTTTTTATCGTCTTTAAATTTATCCTGCCTGACTATAAATCTTTTATACAGATCATTTACCAGATAGCTGGCTCCTAAATTCAGCTGTGCGGATATTACACTCATATAGGCTCCAAAAAGGGCTATCACTAATAGTCCGTTTAATCCGTAAGGCAGGTAATCCCCTGCAGCAAGATAATAATCCAGTTTGCCACCTGTCTTCGGAGCCTGAGGATAGAGAATAATAACACAGAGTCCGACAATTATCCATGGCCACGGTCTTACAGCATAATTAATTATCTGGTAGAATAATGTTGCTATGATTGATTCTTTTTCATTCTTTGTGCTCATAATACGTTGTGCCATGTATCCTCCTCCACCCGGCTCATGGTAAGGAGACCAGCTTGCCCACCACTGGATTCCGACATATGCAAGTAATGTTGTAAGACTGATGGAAAATGTTGAGATTGATGCACTGACCGAAGAAGTAATTTTCGGGAAAAAATTCAGATAGCCGGTGGAAATTTCATTAAGCTGTGTCTTTAATCCTGCTATTCCTGAAATTTTATATGATGATAGAATTGCTATCGATATAACAATTGAACCAGCAAAAGTAACAGCAAACTGGAACATATTTATATAAGCTATACCTTTCAGCCCTGACAATACGGAATAGGTAACTGCTATTATCATTGCAGTAACAAGATAAATATACAATTGCAGGTCAGGTATATTAAAAAATACTTTTAATATATTCTTCATTGCCACACTAACCCATGCTATTATCAGAATATTCAGGAATAATGTAAAGTATAATGACTTGAATGCCCGCAGAAAAGCAGCAACTTTACCGCTATACCTAAGCTCAATAAATTCAAATTCGGTTAATATATTGGCTCTTCTCCACAGACTGGCCAGGAAGAAAGTAGTAAATGTCCCTCCGATTAAAAGACTCCACCATATCCAGTTACCTGATATTCCATTCTGACTGACATATTCTGTTATCAGCGCAGGTCCGTCTACAGCAAATGTTGTAGCAACCATGGACAGGCCAGCAATCAACCATGGTAGATTTCGACTGCCAAGGAAGAAATCATTAATACTTTTACTGCTGCTTTTTCTGAACCTGAGACTGATAAGCAACGTTATCAGAATAAATACTGATACTACTGTCCAGTCAATAAAATTTAAGTTCATAGAACGGTGAGTATATTTCTATAAATATATCAAAATAAAATATCCCTGACCCCTAGTCCAAATAAAGCAAAATCATATTTAACAGGATCATTTTTGTCAAATTTACGCAGAACATTAGTAAGTTCTTCAACGGCGAACCAGTCGTTCTGTTTCCTTTTAAGTATTCCCAGCTTTCGTGATACATTACCGGTATGGATATCCAAAGGTATATATAGTGCTGAACCAGGTATATTATTCCAGATTCCAAAATCCACACCCCGGTTATCCTTTCTGATCATCCATCTCAGGAACATATTAATTCGTTTTGCAGCGGCTCTTTTGTTGATGTCAGGTATATGTTTTAATGTTCTGTGAGGATAGGGTATTTCAAAAAAAAATTTTCTAAAGTCGATAATGGCATTTTTCAGGTCACCGGAATTTTTATAATTCTTTTCAAAAACTGCCTTAATACCACCGTGTGTATTATAGATATTTTTCAGGGACTTTATAAAATATATAGTATCAACATAGCTGAATGTCCGGTGCTTAAAATTCCTGAAATATTTAAAGTCACTAACTGAGGAATTTATAATAAAATCATAGGGCTGATTATCCATTAACTGCAATAATTGTAATCCGTTTTTTATTATTGTTTTCCTTTGGCCCCAAGCGATAACAGCAGCAAAGAATCCCGCTATTTCAATATCCTTGGGATCAGAAAATGTATGAGGAATACGAATCGGATCGGTTTCAATGAATTCAGTACGATTATACTGATCGTATTTTGCATCCAGGAATTCTTTTATATCCTCAAGTTCCATTTTAATCGGGGCAATTCAGCAGTTAGATTTTATATTGATTTTTTAAAATCAGTCCGTTATCTTTCCGTCATGTATATTAAGCATTCTGTCCGACATATTTGCCAGCTCCCTGTCGTGAGTAACAATTACTATTGTCTGTTTATATTTATCTCTCAGCGAAAAGAACAGGTCATGAAGTTCCTTTTTATTTTTTGTATCAAGATTTCCTGACGGTTCATCAGCCAGAATGACATCAGGATTGTTTATTAAGGCACGTGCTACTGCTACTCGCTGCTGTTCACCCCCGGAAAGTTCATTAGGCTTATGATCGAGCCTGTCCTCCAGGTTCAAAAATTTTAATATTTCCCTTGCCCTTGATTCAGCAATATGTCTGGGTGTTTTCCCAACAAATGCCGGTATGCAGACATTCTCAAGTGCTGTAAATTCAGGAAGTAAATGATGGAACTGGAAAACAAACCCTATATGTTGATTTCTGAATTTTGCCAGGTGTTTATCTTTTAAATTAATAACGTCTGTATTATTTAACTTTATTAGTCCTGCGTCAGGCTTTAACAAGGTACCTATTATTTGCAGCAGTGTAGTTTTGCCGGCACCACTGGCACCCATGATAGCCACTATTTTACCTTTTTCAATGGTTAGATTAATACCTTTTAAGACCTGTAGCGCTCCAAAAGATTTTGTTATGTTTCTGACTTCAATCATTATTTCCCCGGGGTCATTATAAATAGCCAGTAAATATAAAAACAATATGTAGCAAATAAAATAATACCTTTTAGCCGTGTTAATTTACCACCCTTCAGCGGTAGTATAAATAAAAATAATAAAATTGATATTCCCAGCATCCACAAAATATCAATTTTTAGCCTCATTTCCTCAATAATTGATATTGGTGTAATTATACTTGCAATTCCCAGAACACCAAGAATATTAAAAATATTTGAACCAATTATATTGCCTATTGAAATGTCCATTTCCTTCCTGAAAGCTGCAATCATTGAAGTTGCCAGTTCGGGTACACTTGTGCCAAAAGCTATTACTGAAATAGAAATTACTCTTTTTTCAATACCAAGCATACCGGCAATTTTAGCAGCATTATCAACAAGCAGGTAAGATCCTGCTGCCAGTCCGATTATTGATATAAATATTATAAGTATTGCCAGGGCTAATGAAAAATGAGCCTGAATTTTCTTTTCACTTTCAAAATCATAATTCTTTCGTGAGTAATATAATGTAAAAAACAAATAAGCATTAAGGAATGTAAAAAATACCAGTCCTTCCCAGAATTTCAGAAATCCGTTTAAAATAAAGATATAGAATAATATGCTTGCTATCATCATTACAGGCCAGTCAAATTTTATTGCGTGAGATCTGACAGGAATAGGGAAAATTATAGCTGTAAGAGCCAACACCAGGGCGATATTAGCAATATTCGAACCAATAATATTTCCTACCGATATTTCTGATTGTTTCTGAATGGCAGCTATAACGCTGACAAAAAATTCAGGTGCAGATGTCCCAAATGATACAAGTGTTACACCTATGACAAGTTTGGAAACCTTATATTTATGAGCTAATGAAACACTTCCTTTAATAAGATAATTTCCGCTGTATAAAAGTATTATAAAACCTGCAATTAAAAGTAAATAATATTGCATATACTGTTAAGAAGTGTTTATGATAAACGAATAAATTATAATAAATGGTGAGGCATTAATCGCCAGTCAGGTTATCTTTCATATTCTTTATATCATTTTTTATCTCGCTTGTTTCTTCATTTATTTCTTTTTTAATATCTTCAGTTGCTTTTCTGAATTCACGCATCCCTTTACCGATCCCCCTGGCAAATTCAGGAATTTTTTTTGACCCGAATAACAGAAGCACAACAAGCAAAATGACAACAATTTCAGGTCCGCTTATAAATAAGATAATAAAGTTCATACTATCTGCATATATACACAAAGATAATAAAAAAGCCCTATCTCAAAAATAGCTGAGACAGGGCTGAATTTATATAGTTGAAATTTATCTCTTTTTTGCACTGAGAACACTTTTTGATTCATCTTTTCTAATTGTATCAAAAACCAGTGGGGTTGCAATGAAAAGTGAAGAGTACGTACCTACTACTATACCTACTAACAATGCAAATGTAAATCCTTTTATGCTTTCCCCACCGAAGATAAAAATAGTTAATAACACAACAAATGTACTCATCGATGTATTAAAGGTTCGGCTTATAGTGCTGTTCAATGCCATATTCATAATTTCAGATACTTCTCTTTTTCTGAATTCGCGCAAATATTCCCTGATTCTGTCAAAAACAACCACAGTATCATTAACAGAATACCCTACTACTGTTAATATTGCTGCAATAAATGCCTGATCAATCTCAAGTGAAAATGGCATAAATCCGTAAAAAATAGAAAATAAGCCTAATATAAGCAATGCATCATGAATTAATGCAGCCACAGCACCCAGTCCGAATTGCCAGTTTCTGAACCTGAATAATATATAAAGAAACATAAAGACCAATGCAAAGAAGATAGCAATAACTGCCTGGCGTTTTATATCATCAGCTATTGTCGGACCTACCTTTTGAGTACCCAGCCAGTTTTTAGTATTAAATTGTTCGAAGGAAACGTCTTCGCCCAGCATAGGTTTTAATCCTTCATAGAGCTTATTCTGAATCTCTTCATCTATTGCCGGATCGTCTTCGTTGATTTTATATTGTGTTGATATTCTGATTTTGTTTTGTGATCCGAATGTGATAACCTTGGGCCTTTCTCCAAGGACATTTTCAAGTGAAGCAACAACTTCTGCATTATCTACAGGTTTATCAAATTCAATTATATAATTTCTTCCTCCTGTAAAATCAACTCCCTGGTCCAGGCCTCTGTATACAAGCGAGCCAATGCTTATAACTATAAGAATTGCAGAAATAATGTAATATGGTTTTCTGTTTCCTATGAAATTAATTTTAAGATTTTTAAATGCTCCCCGTGTAAGGTTTGTTGCAAAAGTTATTCTGCTGGTCTTTTTCATGTACATTTCAAAGATCAGTCTTGTTATAAATATTGCAGAGAAAAGAGATGTGCATATACCAATTACCAGTGTGGTTGCAAAACCTTTAATAGGACCCGTCCCGACTAAAAGCAATATTACTCCGGTTATACCGGTAGTCAGGTTTGAATCAATAATTGCTGAATATGCATTTTTATAGCCATCTGCAATGGCCAGCTTAATACCCTTACCTGCTGCTATTTCTTCTCTTATTCTTTCATATATTAATACATTTGCGTCAACTGACATACCTATAGTAAGTACTATACCTGCGATCCCCGGCAGAGTGAGAGCTGCCTGCAGTGAAGCCAGTACCCCGATAATAAAGAACATATTGGCCAGCAGAGCTATATCAGCTATTAAACCTGCCCTTCTGCTATAATAAAAAACCATGTATAATAATATAACAATAAAGGCTATTATAAATGAATTCAATCCGGAATGGATTGAATCTTTCCCCAAAGAGGGTCCTATCAATTCTTCCTGAACAATTTTGCAGGGTGCCGGAAGTGTACCTGACTTTAAAAGGTTGGACAGGTCCTGTGCTTCTTTTACAGTAACTCCCGTAATCCTTGAACTTCCTGTATTAATTTCTTCTGAGACTCTTGGATCAGAAAATACTAAATTATCCATAGTCACTGCAATAACTCTGCCCACATTATCAGCTGTTATTCTGGCCCATTCTTTAGTTCCATCGCTATTCATTGTCATAAGTACTTCAGCAGTTCCCCTGATATCGTCAAAGCTTTCCCTGGCACTTGTGATAACATCACCATCTAACGGCGCTCTTCCATCCCTGGTTCTTACCTCAATAGCGTGCATTACAAAAATATCAGTAGGTTTATTGGTCTCAGGATCTTCGAGAGGTTTTGCTGACCAGAAATATTTGAAGTTCTGCGGGAAAATCCCTCTTTCAATTGCCAATTTCATGTAGAAATTTATTTTTGCAGTATCCCTGTAATGAGCTCTCCCGATTCTACAACCAGGCACAAGTTGCTGATCTCTTGTAACATAAGGAATTAGCATTTCAAACAGAGGATAGTCTTCAAAGATAGACTCCTGCTCTAAAGAATCAATTGCTGCTGAATCTGCTTCTTCTATTTGCGAAAGTAATGCGGGGGCCTCTTCTTCATCTGCTGTACTATCTATTTGTGATAATAATAAAGGAGGCTCATCCTCACTCACTTCAGCCTCTTCAGCAATACTTACCTTGTTTTTTTCCTTTTGAGCGTCATTATATTCTTTAATAACTTTATTTGCATTAAGAAGATTCTGGTAGACTTCACTGTTTTCATATGTTGTCCAGAATTCCAGATTTGCTGTACCCTGGAGTAATTTTCTTACCCTATCCTTCTCTTCTACACCCGGCAATTCCACCAGTATTCTTTCCCCGCCTTCAAGTTTTTGAACATTAGGCTGTACTACGCCGAAATGATCGATTCTTGTGCGGATGATATTATATGAATTGTCAACCGCATCCTTTACCTCTTCACGTATAACATCCAATACTTCATCGTTTTCCGAATTATAGTCTATTCTGTCTCGCAGACTATAGAGGAAGAGAGCGGCTAACCTTGCATTAGGATCAACTCTTTCAAATGCACGTCCAAATAATGTAACAAAATCTTCATTTGTTTCAAGCTGCAATTTTTTTGCCAGAGCAATTGCCTGGTTGAAAGTAGTATCCTTACTATAATTAGATAATGATTTTATAACATCAGCTACAGAAACTTCAAGAATAACATTCATTCCACCCCGGAGATCCAATCCAAGGTTTATCTCTCTTTCCTGACATTCCCTGTATGTGTATTTTTTAAGTCCGAATAAAAAATTGTATACATCCTCACTGGCAATAGAATCCAGATAATATTCTTCCTTGGCAGGATCATTCTGAGCATATTCTTTTGCATCCTTTCTTACCTGATTAGCCTTAAATGTAAACCACAACTGATATACACATGCAAGTGCCAATGCAATAGCCAATATCCAGATAGCTCCTTTAGTTCGCATTTTAAGTTGATTTTTTTAGTTTAATACTATTTCCTAAATAGTGGCGCAAATATATTAAAATTTTTACAAGAAAATAAATGAATATTGTTTATGATAATTAATAACACTCATTATTTAATTAATTAATTTTGAAATTATTATAGTTAGCACTATTATTACCGGTCAAACCATTAAGTTTTAAATAAAATTGAAAATGAAAAGATTCATATTAATTGCTTTTGCTTTCTGCATGGCATTTTATTCATGCAAGCATACTGATTCAAGGGAAAATTACAGGAATGAGAATAATAATGTCAGAATGGTGAGGCAATATTTTTCAAATGGTTACCTTAAAGCAGAAATATTGGTAAAAGATAATAAACGGCATGGCATTACTAAAAATTATAGCAGTGATGGAAGGTTGCTTTCGACAGTTAATTATGTTAACGGGAAAAAAGAAGGTAAAACTACGAATTATTATTCTTCGGGAAAGGTACATTCAACAATATTATATAAAAATGGTATAAAAGAAGGTGATGCTATATGGTATTATAAAAGCGGTAAGCCCTATAGCATAAATCCATTTATAAATAATAAATTAAATGGTGTTCAGAAGAAGTATTATGAAAATGGTGAATTACAGGCTGAAGTACATTATAAAGACGGACAACCTGGAACCGGACTTAAAGAATATACACCTGAAGGGAAACTAATTACAAATTACCCTGAAATTATTATTCAGGAGGTTAATCAAATTGCTGCATCAGACAGGTTCATTTTAAAGATATATTTGTCTAAACGTTCAGCTGATGTTCAATTCTATTTAGATGAGTTGGATTTGGGGAAATATCTCAAAAAATATATGTATGAAATACCTACAAATAACGGAGTAGCAACCAGGGTTTATGAAGTGCCGTCCGGATATGTTAAATTTCAAAAGATCAATATTATCGCAAGGGTAAAGACTGACTTTGGAAATACTTATATTACTCAAAGGCCTTATAATCTTGCAATACAACATTAAAATCAGAATGAACTTGCACCAATTTTAAGTTGTTTATTATCAGGAGCAAATTCTAAACCTTTGCTCAGGTATTCTTTGGCCTTATTATACAATCCTCTTTTGAAATAGTATACACTTGCTGCAGAATATGCTTCACCAATAAGGTACTCTTCCAATATTATATCAGGACTAGTTTTATAAAGAGTTTCAAATTTTTCTAAAAATCCTTCACCTTTCTGTATATTGTTTGTTTTAAAACTATGCGTTGCTGCGATTAGATAATTTTTCATTCTTAATTCGATGTACTTTTTGCTCGCGGACAATTCCCGGAATTGATCAGAATATGCTTCAATTTTTTCTACTGCTTCATATATTTCGAATTGTTCTAATATCACTTTAAGTGATTGTATAAAAGCCAACTGTATATAAATATTGGTTGCTCTTAACTCTAACGCCTTAATAAAATGCTCATGTCCCTCTATATGTTCACCATTTATAAATAAGTATTTCCCCTTCTCATAATTGTATATAAATTCAATATCTTTTAAATATTCATCATCATTGATCTGCTCAGACAAATATTTATACGCTTCATCATAATAATCCGGGTCATCTTTATTTATAAGGAAGGTTTCCGTAATTTTGAGGAATTCAGAATTTATTGTTTCTTTAATAAATTCACTGGATGAATATCTTGTTAATTGAATTAAATAATTCAGATCTTGCACCTTATCGTAATTCAACCTATATATAATATTAACCAGATAAGTATATAATAATTGTTTTGTGTCTTCAGAAGGATAAAACAAATATGATTTTTCCAGATTTTTGTAACTTTCTATAAAATTTTCTTCCAGAATATTAAATGCAGCATTATTTATATATTGTATGCCTATAAGTTCTCTTAAAGAAATTTTATTTCCATAGAAATAATATTTATCAAATAATTCATCTATAGATGAATCAGAGATTTCGTTTTCGTCAATAAGTTTAATTGATTTAAAAAACTCAATTAAGGTTCTTTTTATACTTTCATTATATACAAAATAACCGGAATATGGCCCGGCTGATTCAATTTTAATATGTGTTTTATTGTAATATGCTACAATATACACATGCATTGGTGTTTCCATAATATAAAAGGGAATATTAAGATGATCGAGTACAATGCCATATAATGCCGAAGCTGTCACGCAATTATAATTCCCATTATGGAAAATCTTATCGAAAGTGGTGCTGAACTCATACTTGGTAAAAAAGGTGTTATTAACAGTTCTGTAAAGAATCCTGATTTGTCTTTTAGGATTATATTTCAGGAATCTCCCTGAGCAGAGACTGTTTAAAAAATTGTTGTATACACTTAAATATTTATCTGCTTTATTAGAATCTATATCCTTGGATGTGGCCATAAATAATCTGAAATACTCTGGGATGCCTGTTTTAAAATATTCGCTTAGGACCTGTTCCTCAAAGTCATTACTGAATGAAATATCTTTATATCTGATTAGCGAATCCTGTTCGTTACTACCAGCATATAATAACAGGTCATTTATTATTAATGAAATAAATATTACAGCATATTTAATCATATTTAAAATTAATAAATTAACTTATATGAAAGGAATATTTAACATTCGGAGATATGGGAATAAGTTAGGAGCAGCTGGCAATTAGTAACTCAATATTAATACCTTATTTGAATAGTCAATTACAGCCTTATATTTTATCAGCAAGTCGTTTCCGATTAATCCGCTAATTTTTTTTTCTAAAGTGTTTTGATAAAGATCATTAATGTGTTTCAAATCAATAAAGGTTGCTTCATAATTATAAATCTTTAATTCCTGTAGCTCTATTTCCTTTATATTTCCAGTGGTTGAGGGGATATCATCCGGGGTAATAGTTGCTGCACTGGTATAGTTCTGATATATTGATATGTCCTCTTTTGTTTTAATCTTGAGAAGTGACATATTGAATACGGATTTTGAAGCACCTGTATCAATCAATAAAAATCTCTCTTTTTTATTTATTTTTCCCCTAATGATTATATGATGGCCATCATTTTCAGTACTTATAATTTCTATTGGAATTTTAGCAGTCATTTATTATATCAAAATTTGCCATTTCTAAGATTAAGTTCAGAGGAGTGCCCATTCCTTTGAAATACATAAATAGAAAAGATATATAAAATATAAAGTATTAATTAAGGTAAACATTATGTTGTATTCAATTCTGTTCTTCTTGATTTTTTTTCTTACCATTATTCCAATATTTGGAACGATGGTTGCAGTAAGAAATAAAAGGAAATGAAAATTAAATAAGGTATCATAAGGTACATCCTCCTCCGAAGGTTCTTTATTTCCAAACAGTAACAGGTAGGTAAAAACCAGAAACAGCGCCAGGTATAAAAGATAGCTTATTTTAAGAGATACAGTTGATTTTTTCCTCTTCCGGTGTAACCGGAAAGGGCGTAATATTATAATAGATACAATATAGAGTACAATATATCCAATCAGGAAGAAAAATTGAAAGGCACTTTGAAAGAAATTACTCATAAATTAACAGGTATTAATGTATTATGCTAAACCAAATTAATAAAAATATTTAATTAATTTAAATAATTTTCATGTCATACAATTTCCAGCAGTATAATATTTTCAATATGATGTGTATGAGGAAACATATCAACAGGTTGAATTTTTCTGATTTGGTATTTGTGGGCTAACAAATTTATATCTCTTGCCTGAGTTGCAGTATTACAACTTACATATACAATTTTCTCCGGTTTTAGCGATAATAAAATATCGATCACCTTGCCATGCATTCCGGATCTGGGTGGATCTGCAATAACTACGTCGGGATTACCTTTGTTCATTACGAACTGGTTTGTAAGTATATCTATAACATCACCTGCTATAAATTCTGTATTTTTTATATTGTTTATTTTCGAATTTTCCTTTGCATCTTCTACTGCTTCAGGGATTGATTCTATTCCAATTACTTTTTGGCAGTGGTTTGATATAAAATTTGCTATTGGTCCGATTCCTGAATACAGATCGTAAACAATTTCTTTACCTCTCAAACCTGAGAAACTCAGGATAATTTTATATAATGTATAGGTCAATTCAGCATTGGGCTGGAAAAACGATTTGGGCCCTATTTTAAATTTAAGGTTCCCTACTTCTTCGGTTATATAATTTCTTCCTTTGTATAACCTTACAGACAGGTCATTAATTATATCATTACCTTTGGGATTAATAACATACATTATTGAGGTTATATCAGGGAACTGATGTGAAATATATCTGAGCAATCTTTCAATAACCTTTTTTTCTTCTTTATAAAATGAAAGAATAATCATCCATTCACCTGTTGTTGTATTCCTTATTATAAGGTTCCTTAAGAATCCCTGTTTCTTTTTATGATTGAAAAAGTCCAGGTTATTTTTTAAAGCATAGTCTCTGATAGTATTACGAATTTTATTAGAAGGTTCTTCCTGGAGATAGCATTTTTTAATATCCAGAACCCTGTTGAACATTTCAGGGATGTGAAAGCCCAAAGCTTTCCTGGTTAAATTTTCTCCGGTCCCGCAGGCATCATTATCAGTAAACCAGCGATGGTCTGAAAAGGCATATTCCAGTTTATTCCTGTAGTTTATAAGTTTTTCAGACGGGATAATAGTATTTATCTTTGGCAAGTCTATTTTACCAATTCTTTTAAGACTTTCTGCAACCTGTTTTTGTTTATATTTGAGTTGTTCCCCGTACGATAATTGCTGCCATTTGCATCCTCCACATACTCCGAAATATTCACAAAAAGGATTAATCCGCTTTGGGGAGAATTTATGAATTTTAACCGGATAACCTTCCAGATAATTTTTGTGTTTGCTTTTTATTTTTATATCTGCAACATCACCAGGGACTAAATTTGTGACAAAAACTACAAGTCCGTCAGACTTTGCAATTGCTTTCCCCTCAGCTCCAATATTCACTACCTTAAGCTTTTCAAGTACAGGGTATTCTATTTTTCGTTTCAAAGCTTATATACATTTAAACTAAAAAGCAAAATTACAAAAATGAATGTCGTTTTAAAGATTATAATTACATTATGAAACAAATATTCCAATAATAAATGGATTTAATAGTTCAGGGATGTTTTAAGCGGGAATCTGAATTATTTTAAAACAAAGAAAAAAAGTAACTTTACTCATAATTTCATACAGACTATAACAATTTTAAATTATGTATATCTCCAGGTTAACGTATCAGTTTTTGTTTTTACTTTCATTTTTTATAATATCCTGCAAGGGCCCGCTAAGAATTACGGTTGACAGAAATTTTGCCAGTATGTACAATCCGGGAACCTCAAAATTACATCCTGAATATAATGTCTATCATGATTCAGACGATTCATCTGACTTGATTGTAAAGATTTTTCCGGTTGAACTGCTTTATGGACCGGGTAATAAAGAGGGAACATATATGGGGAAGGTAAGGATTGAATATATATTACAGGAAATTGGTGAAGATAATAAAAAAACGACAGCAGATAGCGGAAGGTCTGAATATACTTTTGATCGTGAGGCTGTAGAGAAACGTTTTGTGAGCACAATACCTTTAAAAGCAGAGAAGGGAAAAATATACGAATTAAAGATTAAAGCCACAGATCTGGTGCGGAAAGATGAAAATCAGAGATTTCTAATGGTTGATAAAAGGTCTGAATTTTCACAGCAGAATTTTTTAGTAATGAATGGCAAGCAGAATATGCTTTATTTTGCTCCCTATATTGTAGGAAATAATACATTCACAATTAGATACAGAAATGATAATTATTCAGAGATTTATGTTTCCTATTATGGGCAGGAGAGTCCTCTGCCCAGACCGTCATTTTCTCCGGCAAGTGAAATCAAATTTTTTGAAATACCTGACAGCAACTGGATATTGCCTTTTAATAAGGGATTAAAATATGTACTCAAATATGAAGGATTATACCATTTTCAGCTGGATAGCACTATTGATGAAGGTCTTTCAATTTTTAACTTTGGGGAAAATTTTCCAAAAATAAAGAAACCAAAACAGTTAATTGGACCCCTGGCTTACCTTGCGACTTCAGCTGAATACGATGAGTTAAAAAAAGCAACCAATCAAAAACTTGCTTTCGATAATTTCTGGCTTAATAAAACTGATAACATTGAGAAAGCAAGAGAATTAATCAGGATATACTATAACAGAGTCTATTTCGCCAATTATTATTTCACCTCGTTTAAACCGGGCTGGAAGACCGACAGGGGGATGGTTTATATAATATATGGGCCTCCTCAGGCTCTATACAGAAGTGATAATCAGGAAAAGTGGGTATATTACCGTAAAAGTTTTACTTCATCCATAACCTTTACGTTTAATTATCAACCTTCTCCTTATGCAGTAAATAATTATATTTTACAGCGTTCTGATAGTCATGAATGGCATTGGAGAGAAGCCATAGATTCCTGGAGAAGAGGTAAGGTTTTTTTAACAGACTAGGTAATTAGTAAAATAAAACTAATATCATTTAGCTGATGTCAGAGAACAAGAATCAGTTCATATACGGAATACATTCAATATTTGAGGCGATACGTGCTGAAAAGAATTTTGAAAAAGTATTCATAAAAAAGGGATTTAAGAGTGATTTACTGGGAGAATTGTTTTCTTACCTGAAAGAAAATACTATCCCTTACCAGTATGTTCCTGTTGAAAAACTTAACAGGATTACAAGGAAGAATCATCAGGGAATTATTGCACTGGTATCTGAAATTGAGTATGTAAATATTGAAAAATTGATACCTTTAATATATGAAAAGGGAGAAGTCCCTTTTGTAGTAATTCTTGACAGAGTGACTGATATCAGAAATTTTGGTGCTATTGCAAGAACAGCTGAATGTGCAGGTGTTAATGCAATAGTAATTCCAAATAAAGGAGCGGCTCAGGTTAACTCCGATGCCATTAAAACATCCTCAGGAGCATTACATTCTATTGCAATATGCCGGACTTTCAATCTGGAAGAGACAATTAAATTTTTAAGGAATAGTGGATTACAGATAGTCGCTGTTACTGAAAAAGCTGAAAATTTCTATTATGGTACGGATTTTACTTCTCCTGTTGCTTTGATACTGGGTGCTGAGGATAAAGGTATTAACAAAGACCTGCTAAAATCAACTGACAAATCAGTTAAAATTCCCATGTTCGGATCTGTGGAATCGCTTAATGTAAGTGTAGCTGCATCAGTTGTTATATACGAAGTTGTGAGGCAGAGAAAATATCCGGAAAACTAACTGTTTATCTCAATTACAGGTAATTGTCTGTTTACCAGAACGTCAAGCGATATAAAAGTCTCGGTTCTTGAAATCCCGTTTATTGCCTGTATTTTATCCGCTAAAATATCCTTAAGATGTTCATTATCTCTGGTATAGACCTTGATAAACATGGAGTACTGACCTGTTGTATAATGACACTGGATTATTTCGGGTATTTTTATTAATTTTTCTGATACATCCTTAAACAGGGAAGCATTTTCAAGAAAAATTCCTATGTAGGCGCATGTATGGTAGCCTAATTTTTTTGGTTCCAGAATAAACTGTGATCCGGATATTACCCCTAATCTTATAAGTCTCTGTACCCTCTGGTGAATTGCTGCGCCTGAAACATTGCACTCACGGGCAACCTCCAGAAATGGTGTACGGGCATCCTTTGTAAGAATTGATAGTATTTTTCTGTCAAGACTATCAATTTGTATGTATTTACTCATAATATATTACGATTTATTATAATTTAATACAAATATAGTTAAATTATTGTTAAATTATAAATAAAAATGAAATAAATATAACAAATTAAATAAAAAATTTGTATAATAATTACATATAAGTATATTTGCATTTAATTTAATTACAAAATGAAACAATATTAAGTAAAATTATTATTAATTGTAAATATAAGATTTAATTATGGAAACAACAGCGCAGATTTCTTCATTAATTGGTAAAGCATTAAAGCATTTGCAAAGAGATGAATTACCGGCAATCCTGAAAATTCAGGGTGGTATAATTAGGGCAGTTCATGAGTTTATGGAATCAAAGGGAGTAATTCATGTCAATCCAATAATAACTTCTCCCGTAACAGATCCATTAAGTCATGATGTTACAGAGGCTGATTTCTTATATGCAGATCAGAAATTCTCCCTGATGAAAAGTATGATTTTGCATAAACAACTTCTGCTTACGCATCCTCATATTGATTCAATATATATAGTATCGCCCAATGTAAGACTTGAGGGCCCTGAAAGAAAGGAAACAGGGAGGCACTTATTTGAGTTTACCCAGGTAGATTATGAATTTAAAGGTAAGACAATGGATTTCGTAATAAAATTTACCGAGGAAATGGTTGCATATATTTTCTCTCAGCTTAATTCAAGGTACGGGGATTTGATTATTCATTTCAGAGGGGAATTATTAAAAGTTCCTGAAACAGGATGGCCACGATATTCGACTCATGAATTAATAAAAAAGTTTGGTGATAAGTGGGAAAAAGAATCATCACTTGCTGCTGATGGCCCTTATTGGGTAACAGATCATGACAGAGAATTTTATGACAGGGAAGACGAAAAAAATAAAGGCCATTTCCTTAACTATGATATAATGTGGCCCGAAGGATATACCGAAGGATTATCAGGTGCAGAAAGAGAAGATGAATATCAGCAGATCGTTTACAGAATGAAAAGATCCGGCACTGATCCGGATGGCTACAAGCAATATCTTGAGGTTGCTGAAGCCGGCCTCATACCAAAGACAGCAGGCGCAGGTATAGGCGTAGAAAGATTAACCAGGTACATAACAAGGAGAAAAGATATTAACGAAGTCTCTCCGTTTAGCAGAAAACCTTATGATACTATACCGTTTTAATATCAATTAACGTAATCGAAATCTTTCTCATTATGTCATTAGTAATTGTTAATTTCCTTTATATTATTTTAAGATAATCCTGTATGTTATTTGATTATATATGTTTTTAATTTATAATACTTAAAAGGAATTTTATTATACTATTGTTAAATATTTTTTTTTATTTATGTTTGAAGTTAAATATACTAAACATTTATAATTTATGATAAAAAATATTTATATTCCGGATGATTACAAACCCTTGCTTGATTTAAAACAAACCGAAAAAGCAATACTGCTTGTTAAAGACATTTTCCAGCAAAATCTTTCGTCAGAATTACGACTTCGAAGAGTTACGGCACCACTTTTTATATTAAAAGGCACTGGTATAAATGATGACCTGAATGGTATTGAACGTAAAGTTGCGTTCGAAATTAAAGATATGAACGGTGCAGTAGCTGAAGTTGTTAATTCTTTGGCTAAATGGAAAAGAATGGCTCTTGCAGACTATGATATTAAAGAAGGCTATGGTATTTATACTGATATGAATGCTATACGTCCTGATGAATATTTAGATAATCTTCATTCTTTATATGTTGATCAATGGGACTGGGAAAGAGTTATGAAAGAAGAAGAAAGAAGCCTTGATTTCTTAAAATTTATTGTAATAAAATTATATGAAGTAATAAAAAGAACTGAATTTGTCATATATGAGCACTATAACCAGATTGAGCCACTATTACCTGACAAAATAGCTTTCATTCATTCCGAGGAATTACAGGCTGAATATCCAAAATTATCGCCAAGAGAAAGAGAAACAGAAGCAGTAAAAAAATATGGTGCGGTATTCGTAATTGGTATTGGTGCTACACTGGCCGATGGCAAACCTCACGATGGAAGAGCCCCTGATTACGATGACTGGATTACTCCCACACATAAAGGTTATAAAGGGCTCAATGGTGATATAATTCTATGGAATCCTATACTGAAAACTGCATTTGAAATTTCTTCAATGGGCATCAGAGTTAACAGGGAGACTTTACTTAAGCAACTTGAAATAACAGGAACTCTTGAAAGAAAAAACCTTATGTTTCATAAAAAACTGCTATCTGGGGAATTACCACTTTGTATCGGGGGCGGACTTGGCCAATCAAGAATCTGCATGTTTTACTTAAGAAAAGCACATATTGGGGAGATTCAGGCAAGTGTCTGGCCACAGGAAATGATTGACGAATGCAGAAAAAATAATATACTGCTGGTTTAATCTATCGGAATTTCACATTTATTTGTTGATATATTACGAGTTATTTTATTTATATCACCTGTTCAATTTTGGACAGGTGATTTTGTTTTATATTACTCATGTTAAATAGGGGTAATAATATAATAAAATATATAAAATATAAATTAAACTATAATAATAATAGGGTACTAAATTAAAAATATATAAAATAATTTGTATATACCATCAAAAAATATACCTTTGTTAACAATAAACTAATTTTTTGTTTTATTTTGATTATAATTACTAAACCTATGAAAATGGAAGTATTTAAAAAAAGAACTTTGCTGATTACTATAGTATTACTGTTGATTTTTACAGGTAATGCCCTGGCTTCGGATGGCAATGGTGTTGATACAGGAATTACTGCATGGATGCTGACTTCTACAGCTCTGGTTCTTTTGATGGTGCCCGGACTGGCGATGTTTTACGGGGGTCTGGTAAGGACAAAAAACGTTCTGGGTACTATGATGCATAGTTTTTCTGCCATGGGTATAATGACAGTACTTTGGATTATCTTCGGTTATGGTATGTGTTTTGGACCAAATGCCCTTGGAGGCTGGTTCGGATGGAGCAATAACCTGTTATTTCTTAAAGGAATTGACACTGAAGTAAATAATGGAGTGCCTGATTATGTTTTTTCCATGTTTCAGGGGAAATTCGCAATTATTACTCCGGCTTTAATCGCAGGTGCCTTTGCAGAAAGAGTGACCTTTAAAGGTTATGCAGTTTTTATTGCGCTGTGGGGTATAATGGTATATAATCCCCTTTGTCACTGGGTATGGGCAGAAGATGGATTTTTATTTAATATGGGAGCAAACGGGGCAATTGATTTTGCCGGAGGGACAGTAGTACATATTTCCGCAGGTATCAGCGGATTAGTTGCCGCCATATATTTAGGTGCCAGACGTGGTTATCCTAAAACCTCGATGCCTCCGAGTAACCTTGTACTGACCATGATTGGCGCTGGTCTTCTCTGGGTTGGATGGTTTGGATTTAATGCAGGAAGCAGCGTAAACAGCGGTCTGGATACTGCACAGGCATTAACAGCAACTCAGGCTGCAGCAGCTGCCGGAGCTATTACCTGGATGATAATTGAAAGTATTCATCAGGGTAAAGCAACAGCATTGGGTTTTGCCAGCGGGATATTAGCAGGATTAGTAGCAGTAACACCAGCTGCAGGTGTTGTTCAGCCATACGGGGCATTAGCTTTGGGAGTAATTGCCTCAGGTCTGTGTTATATTGCCATATCGTTAAAAAATAAACTGGGATATGATGATAGTCTGGATGCATTTGGAGTTCATGGAATCGGGGGAATTACAGGGGCAATTATATTGGCTTTTTTTATAAGAAAAAGCTGGATGAATGAGGCTGCATCACTGACTGAAGGAGGTACGTGGACAGTTGCACAGCAGCTGGGGGTTCAGGTTACAGCAGTTTTAATATCTATAATCTATGCAGCTGTATTAACTTTAATACTGATGGTATTAGTAGATAAAATTATCGGATTCAGATCTCCAGCGAAGAATGAGATGCAGGGACTGGATGCTTCATATCATGGAGAGCACGGGTATGGAATGTTAAATGCAAGCTAATGTCAGATCTCCATTCTCAGGCTGCCATATTTAAATATATAATTTAAAGTAAGTAAGAACAAAATATTTATATAATCATGAAATTAATAACAGCTATAATAAGAGACACTAAACTTGATGAAGTACGGGAAGCCCTGATTGAAAATGAGATTACGCGAATTACGGTTATAAGGGTATCAGGTCACGGCCAGCAAACACGTGAACAAATATACAGGGGAAAAAAAATTGTGCCGGGGCTTATTCCAAAAGTTAAGCTGGAAATCGCAGTTAATGATGCTTTTGTTGACATTACCGTGAATACTATTATTAATTCAGCAAGAACTAACAAAGATGGAGAGGTTGGAGATGGAAAGATATTTATTACTCCGCTGGAGGAATGTATCAGAATACGTACAGGTGAAAGAGGAGGTAAAGCGATTTAAGATTAGCTAACTGCTGAGTGCTTTTTGAAAATCATCTCCTGACGGGCTCTGGAATACCCTAAGTTCAAATTCCGGAATTACAGCCATGATATGATCAAATATATCAGCCTGAATGCTTTCATAGTTTGCCCACCGCTGATCATTGCTGAAAACGTATACTTCAATAGGTATTCCTTTATCTGTAGGTTGTAATTGCCTTATAAGGAAGGTCATATTATTATGAATTTTCGGATGATACTGCAGATAACTTTCAAGGTATTTTCTGAATGTACCAATATTCGTCATTCTGCGTCCGTTTACGATAACTGATTCGTCAATATTATTCTCTTTATTGTATAATTCAATTTCTGCCTGTTTTTCTTCAATATATCCTTTTAAAAACTGAATTTTTTTAAATTTTTCTACCATTTCCTTTGTGCAAAATTTTACACTTTTCATATCAATATTAATAGAACGTTTAATTCGTCTTCCCCCTGATTCTTCCATACCTTTCCAGTTGGTAAAAGAATCAGATATCAGGGCATAAGTAGGTATTGTAATGATTGTTTTATCCCAGTTCTGTACTTTCACAGTATGGAGACTGATCTCTATAACCGTACCATCTGCATTATGCTTTGGCATTGTTATCCAGTCGCCGACTTTTATCATGTGGTTTGCTGAAAGCTGAATACTTGCAACAAATCCAAGCAAAGTATCCTTAAAAACCAGAATTAGTATTGCAGCTATGGCCCCCAAACCTGCCAGCAGTCTGGTTACTTCCTTATTGAAAAGAATTGAAATTATCAGTAATATGGCAATAAAATATATAATAATCTTGACAACCTGTATATAACCTTTTATGGAGCGGCCTTTGGAAACAGGTAATGTCTGATATATATTATACAACCCATTAACTAAAGGATCAATTACCATTAAACTTAAAATAACTATATAAACTTTGATTGCTCCCTGAATAATTGTTACTATGCTTTCATAATCATATAAGACAAATCGTAACAGATAAAGTATTATTAGTGCAGGTGCCAGTTTTGAAAGGCGGATTAATATTTTTTTATCTAATAAAATATCATCCCAGATGGTTTTGCTCTTTTTAACTATTCGGGTAATTATATTTATAATTACTTTTTTTAAGATAAAATCAGCAATAATCGCAATGATAATTATAAGAAATATACCAACCAATATATTCAACAGGGACACATAATTCTCCGGGAATCCCCACCTGATTAATAAATCTTTTATATTGAACAGAAACCTGGAGTCCATTTTTAAAAATTTTTAAATAAGTATCTTAAAAAAAACAAAATTAAACTTTTATTATTGTGTTATAAAAGTTTAATTGTTCTTTAATAAGTGAAAAGGATAAAGGATAAAGGATAAAGGATTAAAGGGTAAGTGAAAAATTACGAATCCGGGGTTGTCAAGGAAGTAGTTTTAATATAATAAAACTTTTTGCCTCCAGAACAACCCCGGATTAGACATACGATATTGGTTATTAGCTAATCGTCAAATCTGGTTCTCCTTCTTCTCTGTACTTTATATAACCAGTACCTGGTATAGTTTTCCTGGATTATTAGTCCAACCGGCCCCTCATATAATCCTCCAACACCGTGGGAATCATATACTCTTATAGCTATAAGATTACCTGTATCTTTCAGTTCAATATTTTCAGGAATATAGTAACCTCTGAATTCCCTGTACTGACCGTTTGTTCTGATTACGCCATCCCGGGGATTAAAATCGCCGGTAAATCCTATAAGCTGACCATTTAAGTAAACCTGGTCTATGTCATCAATTTTGCCTAATAACAAAACCAGCTTTTCTGAACCTAAACCTGCCGGTAAGTCAAAGTTTTTTCGATACCAGGCAAAGCCATCATAATCTTCAAATCCCTGTTCTTCCCATATTCCTGGTACAGACTGAGTAAACCAGTGTTCATCCTGATAATCGACTTCTTTCCAGATAAGACTGTCATTGGTTTTAAATTTCCAGTCACCTTCAAGATTTAAATCAACATTAAACAGGTCGGATAAATATATTCCAAGATCACCTCTGATTATACCTCCATCCTCATAATGATCATATACTCTGACAGCTATTAAATTATCCCTGGTAAAGTCTAATATATCTGATGGCAGAATATATTTCCTGTAAGTATTAGCTGCTGATTTGAAGTCGGGTGGAAAACCGCCTGTTGAGGCAATAAGCCTGCCATTTACATATACCTCATCAACATCGTCTATCCTGCCCAGGTATAAGTAAAGATTCGAATCCTTATATTTTGGAGATAGCCTGAAACTCTTCCTGTACCATGCATACCCGTTGTAATTGTAATAGTTGCTCCTTTCCCATCGTGACGGGGCATATATCCGGTCCCACTTGCTGTCATCATATTCAGGTTCAGCCCATTCTTTTTTATCTCCAATTGAAAATCTCCATGTCCCTTTAAGATTTCTTATTTTTCCTTCTTTATATTCGCAGGAAATAAATAAAATTATAACTGCAGAAAAAATCAATACTTGTTTCATAATAAATTAAATTTTATTAGATAGATTAATTTTCACTATTTCTCATTTTTGTTGCCTATAAATTGTGTTATTAGCAAACTCAGGCCTCCAAAAAGAAAAATAGATGAAAAATAAGCTACTCCGCTTTCAGGAAAAATATAAGTATAGTTGGCAATCAAACTGCCTACTATTATTCCTATAGCTATAGCTATAAGGAATATACCAATTTTTAAAGATACTTTGCCTCCTCTTCCTATTTCTGATTTAAGAATAGAAGGATCTGCGCCTTTTTCAAGAATTTTTATTCTTTCCTGGTTTCTGCTTCTCAGATATATCACTCCAAGAACTAGTCCGGTTATTGACGCAAAGATGATAAAAACAATAATTACTCCGCCCATTGGTGCCATGATTTTAAATTTTTAAATTAATAATTCATTTTTCAGTCATTATGACGCCATAATAATAAATCGGTTACACTTTATAAAAATATTTTCTCTTCATTGTCATATTTGTCTATTTTTCAATATTATAAGTAAATTAGTCATATTATTAGTCTTTTCTATACAAAATATTTAAATTAGATATTTGTAACCGTAATCTTATTTAAAGCGTCAAATCTCCGGATGCAAACAAAAGAAGATAGTTATTATATATCCAGTATACTGGCTGGTAATATATCAGACTTTTCAATACTTATAGATAAATACAAAGATATGGTTTATACTTTAGCTTACAGGATAGTCGGAAACCGTGAAGATGCCGAGGAACTGGCACAGGATGTGTTTGTCAAGGTTTATAGATACTTAAAAAATTTCAGGGGACAATCCAAATTTTCTACATGGATATACAGTATTACTTATAATACATCAATATCAAAAGTCAGAAAAAAACAAATAGAAAGTGTTTCGCTAAATAATCATGATAATACCAGGTACGATATAATTGACGATGGATATGAAGAATATTATAATTTTGATAAAGTTCCTGTGGAATTATTAAAACAGGCTCTTGATGAATTAAATCCGGTTGATAAGTCAATACTGACTTTGTATTATCAGGATGATAAACCTGTTAAAGAGATATCAAAAGTAACGGGTTTAACTGATTCAAATGTGAAAGTCAGACTGCACCGCAGCAGACAAAAATTATTTCAAAAATTACAGGTATTATTTAAAGAGGAATTAACAGATTTATTATGAAAGAAGAAGAAATTTATAATAAAAAGGCAAAAGAGTTTTTCAGCAAGATCGGACTGGAAAAGACATCTTCGGATTTTACAAGTGTTGTTATGGGGAGGATTCAGGTTGAACCGGGAATTGAAAAAAGTAAAATACTTCCTGGATTACCTTATTTTTTAATAGCAATGTTCTTTACAGCTGGAATTCTTATTCTTCCTTTTAACAATTATATACTGAGTTTTATAAATGATTTGGTAAATATAGTTTTAAATGTTGATTACACCTTTATATACGACATTATTATCAGTATAACAGATACAATTATAGATTATGCTATATCATCAACAGCGCTGATTATTTTAACATTAACTGTAATACTATTTCTTATCTTGATTTTTATAAATTATTCGGGCTACAAATATGAAATTGCCAGAATTCAGATTTCATAACAACGAATCAGGAATAATAGCCGGTTTTATGACATTTTATAGTTATAATAAACCAAAACAGATTATGGTTGTGTGCTTTAGATAATTCCTGGTTTTTCGTTTATTCAGACTTAATGACTTCCAGAAGTTCTATTTCAAAAATCAGAGCCATGTTTGGTTCCAGCAAAGATCCGGGCCTTACTCTCTGTCCATAAGCCAGTTCAGTTGGAATGTATAATTCCCATTTTCCTCCTTCTTTCATTAACTGAAGTGCTTCCTGCCATCCCTTGATTACACCTTTTACAGTAAATTCTGCTGGTTCACCGCGTTTATAAGAACTGTCGAATTCTTTACCGTCAATTAGATATCCCCGGTAGTTGCATTTTACTTTATCATTTAATGTAGGTGTTATTCCTGTACCTTCTTTTATTATCTTGTACTGTAACCCTGATTCCGTAACATTCACATCTTTATTCTTCTTATTTCTGGCAAGAAAAATCTCGCCCTCATCTAAATTATGTTGCATACGCTCATCCCTGGCTTTTCTAAAATGATTGTTTAAAATCTGTGTAATCTCTTCTCTTGTAAATACAGTATCTTTATCATTACTGTAAACGCTTTTAATAGCCATAGTAACCGCATCTATATTTAATCTGTCAACATAATTTGAATATTTCAGGCTGTTTGCAAATGAAAGTCCGAATGCAAAACTTGCTGAATCCAGTTCGTTGTTGAGTGATATTTTTTTACCACGTTTTATACTATCACCACAGGAAACTGTTATGCAGGATATAACAACAATAATTACTAAATTCTTAAAATTTTTCATGATTTATTTTTATAAGACGTTATGTTTTAATATGCGAATATAAATTTATGAATTGATATTTCAAAATGAGTTAACTTATCAATAAGAATTTATCTTTATTCAAATGGACCATGTTAATGTTAGTAACCCCTTATATGCGGTCATTTCAAATTTAGAACCTTATTTAAATTATATATATATTTTTTAATTATTTTAATATTCTGTATGTTAATAATTACTAAATTGCCTTATTAATTTTAAATCCTATTATGATATACCTGTTTAACAGATATTACAGGGCAATACTGTTATTTATTCCGGCATTATTCGTGCAGTCAATATATTCAATTAATTGTAAAAACAATGAATCAGATATTGTTAACCTGGATAAATTTAATAAAAATATCACATATGAAAAACATGTATCCTTTACAGATGATTCATTAAATCAGGCGAAAAGCAAAGAAGATACTCTGGGGGGACAAATCAGACTAGTGAAAGAAATAAACGGAATAAAGATATACCAGTATGTAACTCAAGATTCTGAAGAAGATTCTTTAGATTCATTATTATTGATTTCTGATATTAAAACTCCTATGGTACATTCTGTTCGAAATGAACAATCAGAAACTGATGAATTTAAAATTTTGTTGTCATCACCATACAGTAAATTAAATCCAATACCGTCAGACATAAATTTACCTGATGGATTAATCTTCAGGATTCAGCTGGGAGCATTTAGTAAACCGGTTTCAAACGATACATTCAAAGGATTATCGCCCGTATCATATGAGTTAGTAAATGGAAAGATAAAATATTATGCCGGTATTTTTTATTCATCGGAAAGTGCCGGAAAGGCATTAAAAGAGATAAGAGAATATGGATTTTCAGATTCTTTTTTAGTACCATTTTACAATGGTAAAATAATTTCAATTGAAAAGGCCAAGGAGATTGAATATTCACAAATAAAATTGTAAATATTTCTTACATATATTAGAAAATTTTATATTTTTGAGAAGCCTTAAAATGACTTTAAATATTTTGAGGATAATTATTAAACAAGAATCTGACGATGGGCAAAAAGGAATATATGGACAGCCGTCCAAAACTTAAGGAATATATTGATGAAGATATAGTTAAATGCAAATTCCTGGTTTTGCATAATGATGATATCCATACATTTGATTATGTTATTGAATCTTTGATTAGTATATGTAAAATGGATACTGTACAGGCTGAGCAATGCACTTTTTTGGTGCATTATAAGGGGAAATGTGATATAAAAAAAGGTACTGCACGTTATCTTAAACCGCTCAAAGATGGATTAACAGACAGGGGTTTAAATGCAACTATTGAATAATTCAACCGAATTTCTACTATCTTTATGTCACCTATTGCTATTGCACTATTAATATTACTGGGAATTTTGCTTTTGCTTATTGAATTTCTTATAATTCCAGGAGTTACAATTGCCGGAATAGGAGGATTCATACTCATAGCCGGAGGAATATTTTCAGCATATCGTTCACATGGTTCAAAATTTGGGAATATTACTTTAGCAATAACCGTTCTGGTACTGATAATTATATTCTCTTTTGCTCTCAGGTCACGAACGTGGAAGAAAATTGCACTCGATACAAAAATTAATAGTTCAGTTGACAATATAAAAAAGGAAGGAAGATTTACTGTTGGTGAAAGAGGAAAAACAATTACAAGATTAGCGCCTATTGGTAAAGCAATGTTTAATAACAAAATTATAGAAGCAAAATCATTATCTGGTTATATTGATGAGAATACTGAAGTTGAAATAATAAAAATTCAAAATACAAACGTTATTGTTAAACCATTAAAATAATTAAGTATTATGGGAACAGGTATTGGAACATATATTCTTTATATAGTTGGAGTTTTAGTTTTCCTGATGATTGTACTTTATTTTGTGCCACTGGGATTATGGTTTCAGGCTCTGGTATCGGGTGTGAGAATTTCTCTTGTACAGCTTATTTTTATGAGATGGAGAAAAGTCCCTCCTTCAATAATTGTAAGGGCATTGATCGAAGGAACCAAAGCCGGGCTCATATTGAACAGAAATGATTTAGAGGCACATTATCTTGCAGGCGGGCATGTTGAAAAAGTTGTACATGCACTTGTTTCTGCTGAAAAAGCAAATATTGATTTACAGTTTAATATGGCTACTGCTATTGATCTGGCAGGCAGAGATGTATTTGAGGCAGTGCAGATGTCGGTAAATCCTAAAGTTATTAATACACCACCTGTTACTGCAGTATCAAAAGACGGTATTCAACTTATCGCCAAGGCCAGGGTGACTTTAAGGGCCAATATTAAACAACTTGTAGGAGGAGCCGGAGAAGAAACCGTTTTGGCAAGAGTAGGAGAGGGCATAGTTTCTTCGATAGGTTCTTCTCATTCTCACAAAGTAGTTCTTGAGAATCCTGATTTCATTTCCAAGGTAGTTTTGGAGAAAGGACTGGATGCAGGAACAGCTTTTGAAATACTGTCAATAGATATTGCTGATATTGATATTGGTAAAAACATTGGTGCAGTATTACAGATGGATCAGGCAAATGCTGATAAAAATATAGCACAGGCAAAAGCAGAGGAGAGAAGAGCTATGGCCGTTGCTTTAGAGCAGGAAATGAAAGCTAAAGCTCAGGAAGCGCGTGCAAAAGTCATAGAAGCTGAAGTTCAGATTCCTTTGGCTATGGCTGAAGCTTTCAAAGCCGGAAATCTGGGTATAATGGATTACTTTAGGATGAAAAACATAGAAGCTGATACACTGATGAGGGATTCTATTGCTAAAACACCGGATAAGCCGGAACCGGGGAAAAAATAATGTTGCCCTAAGGAGTATTTATTATTAGGAAGATTATAATATGATAAATATTCTTTTCCTGATTATTAAGAATTTAAAATTTTTTTAATCATATAATTTTATAATAGATATAATCATATAAATATTTAATATTCAGCGTTATAAGCATGAGTTATTAAATTATTAATTTAATGTACCGAAAGAACATCAGACAATTTTATTATAAATTTTATTTTACTGATTTAAAGTCGGTTCTATTATTTTTTTTTATATTTATTGCTTAAATATATTTTCCTAAACCGCAATAATTTTTTTTTATTGAAAACATTAGTAAGTTTGTACTGTTAATAAAAATTAGAATAACAAACTTTAATTGAAATTGTATAACAAATAATTAATTAATTATGAAGAAAATTAAGCGAAACTACTTAACATCTGTTGTTGTTGCAGCTTTTTTGCTAAGCAGCTGCGGCGGTTTAAATAAGATGGTCGATAAATCTAGCGACGTATCCTATCAAGTACAGCCTAATCCGCTTGAAATGCATGCCGGACAGGTAGAAGTTACCATTGATACCAAATTCCCTGAAAAGTATTTCAATAAGAAGGCTGTAGTTGTTGCCACTCCTGTATTAAAATATGAAGGGGGGCAGACTGAATTTGAAGCAACTACACTTCAGGGAGAAAAAGTTGAAGCTAACAATAAGGTAATATCCTACGATGGAGGAGGGTATTCTTACACAGGGAAGATTCCTTATACTGATGAGATGCTTCGTTCAGGGCTTTATGTTGAAATGTCAGCACAAATAAAAGAAAAGACTCCGATAGAAATACCAGGCATTAAAATTGCTGATGGAGTTATTGCAACACCTGCTCTGGTAGCAGTTAATCCCAAGACTATTCTGGCTGGTGACAAATTCCAGAGGATCATTCCGGAATCTCTTGATGCCGACATACATTATGTGATTAATAAGTCTAATGTAAGGGATTCAGAACTTAAATCTGAAGATATAGTTTCCTTGCAGGATAAAATTAAAGAAGCAAGCCAGGCAGAGAAAAAGGAATTTAAGGGAGCAAACATTTCAGCTTATGCATCACCTGACGGGCCATATGATCTCAATGAAGGATTGGCTGAAGACAGACAGGAATCTGCACAGAGATACATGAAAAGAATACTGAAGAAAGCCAAGGTATCAGACGCTGACGCTGAAGGATTCATGAGTCTTGCCTCTACTGCAGAAGACTGGGAAGGATTTAAAAAGCTTATGGAAGAGTCTGATATACAGGATAAAGAACTGATATTAAGAGTTCTCTCGATGTATTCTGATCCTGTAGTAAGAGAAAAAGAAATTAAAAACATCGCTGCTGCTTTCAAGGAAATAGCTGAAAAAGTTCTGCCTAAACTTCGCAGATCAATGTTAAACGTTAATATTGATAAGATAGGCTATTCAGATGAAGAAATAGCAGAACTGGCAAAAACAAATCCGGATACATTAAATCTCGAAGAGATTTTATATGCTGCCACACTTACTGAAGATCTTGAAGAAAAACTGGCAATTTATCAGAAAGCTGCTGAAAACTTTCCTGAGTGCTTTAGAGCTATAAATAATGTTGGCCATGTATATGTAAAGTTAGGCAAAGTTGCAGAAGCTAAGGAAGCTTTCGTGGCTGCCAAAGAACTTAAGGAAAATGATGTTATTAAGAATAATCTGGGAGCAATTGCCTTGTTAGAAGGTGATTTGGCAAAAGCTGAAGAATTATTCACCTCAGCTATGGGAGCTGGTGATGTTGTAAACTACAATCTGGGGATTATTAAAATTAAACAGGCTGATTATGATGCTGCTGTTAATTATTTTGGTAATGAACCTTCATTCAACGCTGCACTTGCTCAATTACTTAGCGGTGATACTGAGAAGTCATTGACTACATTAAACCAGTTAGGAGATGTTGACTGTCCAATGGTTTATTATTTGAAAGCCGTAGCTAGTGCAAGAAGTGACAGAGAAGAAGGTGTCCTTAATAATTTACGGACAGCTGTTGGCAAAAAAAGCGAATTAAAGGAACATGCTAAGAAAGATCTTGAATTTGCAAAATATTCTGAAAACGAGGCATTCACTTCAATAGTAGAATAAAAGAAATCAACATTATAATTTTAAAAGCGATCCTGAAAACTCAGGACCGCTTTTTTTTAGTTTATTAATGAGATCCCAGAGTACTATCCCAACACTTACTGATATGTTAAAAGAATGTTTTGTTCCGAACTGCGGAATTTCAATACTTATATCACTCATATCAATAACCGATTGATCTACTCCCTTCATTTCATGTCCGAATATAAGGGCATAACTTTCATTTTTTTGTAAAGGAAATTCATTTAACATAACACTTGAGTCAGTCTGCTCAACTGAAATTATTTTATATCCCTCTTTCCTGAGTTGTTTTATAGCATCAGTTGTTTTGTTAAAATATTTCCATTCAACTGAATCAGTGGCACCCAGGGCAGTTTTATGTATATCTTTGTGTGGAGGAGTAGCTGTAATACCACACAGGTAAACAGCTTCGATTAGAAATCCATCAGCTGTTCTGAAGACGGAACCTATATTATTAAGACTTCTTACATTATCAAGTAAAATTATAAAAGGAAATTTTTCTGTCTTTTTAAATTCTTCCACTGATTTCCTATTTAGTTCAGAATTTTTTAATTTTCTCATCTTTTAGAATATTAATTTTTTTCCTAATATGATCATAATCCTGATGTAAGATAAAAAAAATAAATATTTTAGTATTATAAAATTTAATTAAAGCAATAATAACATGAATATACACGAGTACCAGGGGAAATTGATATTGAAAAAGTATGGAGTTGCAGTACCTGCAGGTATTGTGGCTTCCACGCCTGAAGAAGCTTTAAATGCAGCAAAAGAATTACAAAAAGAAACGGGAACAGTTTCTTTTGCAGTGAAGGCTCAAATACACGCAGGCGGAAGAGGTAAAGGAGGAGGAATAAAAATTGCCAGGAGTATTAATGAAGTCAGGCAATATGCAGATGAAATTATTGGTATGCAGCTTATAACTCACCAGACAGGTAGCGAAGGTAAAAAAGTAAACAAGGTCTTAATCGAGCAGAATATTTATTATCCTGGTGACAATCCGATTAAAGAATATTATTTAAGCGTCCTTTTAAACAGGAATACAGGCCGCAATATTGTCATGTATTCTCCCGAAGGAGGTATGGATATTGAGACAGTCGCAGCCAAAACACCCCACTTAATTTATAAGGAAGAAATTGATCCTTCTGTCGGGTTTCTACCTTTTCAAGCCAGAAAAATTGCTTTTAATCTTGGTTTGAGAGGAAATGCTTTTAAAGAAATGATAAAGTTTTCAACTGCCTTATATAAGGCATATACTGAGAGCGATGCTTTACTTATTGAAATAAATCCTGTTATAAAGACTTCCGATAATATGGTATTTGCTGCAGATACAAAAGTTAATCTGGATGATAATGCTTTGTTTAGACATCCGGAATATTTAGCAATGAGAGATCTTACTGAAGAAGATCCTGCAGAGGTTGAAGCATCGAAGTATAATTTAAATTTTATAAAACTTGATGGCAATATAGGCTGTATGGTGAATGGAGCAGGGTTAGCCATGGCTACTATGGATATGATAAAATTATCAGGAGGAAATCCTGCGAATTTTTTGGATGTTGGCGGTACAGCAAGTGCCGAAACCGTAGAAGCCGGATTCAGGATTATTTTAAAAGACCCAAATGTAAAAGCCATTCTAATTAATATTTTCGGGGGGATAGTCAGATGTGACAGGGTTGCCCAGGGAATAGTTGAATCTTATAAATCAATAAAAAATTTAAAAGTTCCTGTTATAGTTCGTTTGCAGGGAACTAATGCAATGAATGCTAAAAAACTTATCGATAAATCGGGGATGAAAATATTATCTGCAATTACTTTGGAGGAAGCTTCTGAACTTATTAAGAATAGTATTTAAGGTTGATAGTTCAGTTCTTTCTTTTAATCGGTAAGGTCATACATCTTGGACCTCCTCCGCCTCTGGCCAACTCACCACCTTCTATTGTAATAACAAACTTTTTATAGTTATTTAAATCCTTAATGCCATTTAATACGTCCGTAGCCTTAATTATTTCATAACCATGTTTGTTTAGTGCCTCATTCGTGTGAACGTTTCTTTCATACCCGATGATTTTTCCCGGGGCGAGGGCAAAGAAGTTGGCTCCGCTATGCCATTGTTCACGCTCCTGAATTAAGATCTCCTTACTTCCACCACAGGGAACAGGACGTATATCCAATCCGAGTTTTTTTAATGAAATAATAACATCATCTACAGTCTCAATATTTTTAATTTTGCCCTTATCCAGCTTAATAAGTACTGTTTGAAAGTTTAATCGATTGTAAATTACAGGTTCATAAATAATGCAGGTATTTTTATCGAGGAATGTCAGGACCATGTCAAGATGTATAAAGGATTCAGGTGAATAGGGCAGTTCCTGCACTATTATATACTTTATCTCTTCCTTTTCCAGCAGTTGATTAATAATATAATCAACTCCCTGCGAAGTGGTACGGGGACCAATCCCTATCAACAAAGTATTATTATTAACAACCATTATATCTCCTCCTTCAATTGTGATTGCCTTTTCGTTAATATTCTTAGAATCAGGGCAATATGCCTTTATTTGAAATTGGGGGTGATAATTGAAAATAGCTTCCATTATTAATGCCTCACGAATCCTTACATTTTTAGCCATTTTTGCTATAAATACATTGCTATTTATAACAAAGGATGGGTCTCTGGTAAAGAAGAAGTTATGCAAAGGTTCAAGTGAGTAATTCCCTTTATTCAGGTAATTGGTTAAATTGATTTTTTCCAGCAGTACTCCTTCAATAAGCTGGTTGATTAATATTCTTTCGGGGATCTCGGTTAGTTTATGATAAATATCAGTTAATCCACAGGTATTGGTTATTTTTTTTAATAAATCCTTTTTAGACTGTTCATTTTTTAATATATCATATAATAAGTCTTTAACTTCAAAAACTTTAGCATAATTCTTAAGAATTCCTTTCAACTGGCTGAACTCTTTGGAGGCAACCGATAAATTCAATATATCACTATATAGCGCTCTTTCTGCTGTTGAAGGAGTCATATTTTCCACTTCAGGCCCCGGAGAGTGTATTATAACCGCTTCAATCTCTCCAATTTCCGAGTTAATACCGACTTTTATTTTTTCAACCTCTGACATAGAACTGACATAGTATATAAAAGTGAAATATACAAAATATGCAGAAAAATAGTCTGAAATAAACAATCAGTTTTTAATCCTGGTTTAAGATTTCTACTTTAACAGGATTTCTTTTATCAAAATTTGTCATTACTATGGATTAATTGCCGGTATAGTTAATCTTGCTATGTGAACCATCACAGTAAGGTAATTTGCCTGACCGGCCGCATCTGCAAATTGAGGCTACTTTCATTTGTTTCATTTCTTTTCCATCGGTCCCTATAATTTTAAAGTTTCCTTTGATTATCACTGGCCCGTTTTTCAGTACTTTTATCTCAGTCTTCTGTTCTGTATCCTGGCGATCTTCAGGGACATTCTGTTCTTTTTCAATGTCTTTATTCCATTTGTATGTTAATGCATTAGTAGGGCACTTATCCACGATTCTTATTATATCTTCTGTTGGTGCTCCATTCATATTAATCCACGGCCTTTTACTCGGATTGAAGACTTTTAGCAGTTCCCTGTAACAATAGGTTGCATGAATACATTCACTGGGACGCCAAAATACGGTTATATCTTTATTTTTATATTTTCGTGCTTTACTGTACATATCAACATTTTCAGTAAAAATAGTAAATTAATCATGAATTTTGTTCCCTAATATAACATAACAATGATGAGATTTAATAGTTTAATTTCTGAATTAAGACAGATATATTTGGAACGGGAGAAAGGATTGTTATACAGGTCAAAATCACTTCAACTTGCACCAGGATAAATAGAGGATATATAAATGATTTATTAATTGTGAAGTCTATATGCTTTTAATAACTTTGTTAATAATAAAAATTGGATGTTTGTTTAAACATATGATTTTTTTTTTCGTTTAATAGCTTAAGATTATGGCACAAATATTGTGAAGTCAAAAGAAAGTTGAAAAATGATTCATAAATTATTAATAGCAGTATTTATCGTATTCCTGATTAATACAGTCAAAGCACAGGATACTATTCAGCTTCACAAAGATGGTGCCGCCTATGTACTTTATGGAGTAATAATTGACGGGGATACCTTGTTACTTTCCAGCATTGACGAAGTATACATCTTTCCGCTCAGGAAGTTTAATTCAGCAAGGGATCTCAGGAGATACAGGAGATTAATCAGGAATGTTAAAAAAGCTTATCCTTATGCAAAACTTGCCAAAGCGAAGTTAGATGAAATTGAAGCAAATTTTGTAAAACTAAAAACAGATAAAGCCAGAAAGAATTATATAAAACAAGTTGAAAAAGAAATAAAATACGAATATGAGGATGAACTGAAAAAACTTACCATAACGCAAGGAAGGATATTGATAAAGCTAATTGATAGAGAAACAGGAGAAACCTCCTATGAACTGGTTAAAGAATTAAGAGGTTCATTTTCTGCTTTTTTCTGGCAGGCTTTGGCCCGGTTATTTGGTTCTAACCTCAAAAGTGAGTTTGATGCCCATGGTGAGGACAAGTTGATAAATGAAATTGTAATTCTAATTGAAAACGGGCAGCTCTAATAAGCCTGATTAAATATTTACAGCAGATTCAGCATTTCTTTAACGACATTTTCCGCACCCTCCGCAATTTGTACTATGTTAGCATCAAGCATATAACAGGGTGTTGTAACAATTTTATGTTTCTTATCAACAACTGTTTCTGCATGTATCGTATTTTTATGTTTTGCCCCCATTTGTTCCACTGCTTTTGCGGTTGCGGGATCGCTGCCAATGGTTATTTCAATATCACCCAGCACCTTTGCCAAGATAACAGGTGAAATACATAAAGCTCCAACAGGCTTTTTTTGCTTCACCATAGATTTAATAGCTGCAGCTGCCTCTTCATTTATATGGCAATTAGTACCTTTAAATGCAAAATCTGATAGGTTTTTTGCCACTCCGAATCCCCCGGGGAAAATTAAAGCATCATAATTGTCAGCATTGAATTTGCTTAAAGGACTAATCCTGCCACGAGCAATCCTTGCCGATTCAATTAAAACATTTCTTGTTTCTTTTATTTCTTCACCGGTAATATGATTTATTACATGATGCTGATTTATATCAGGAGCAAAAATATCATAAATGGCATTGTTTTTTATAATTGCATACAGGGTTAAAGTTGCTTCATGTATTTCTGCTCCGTCAAATACTCCACAACCGGATAATATTACTGCAAATCTTACTGGTCTGTTCATAATGGTTAAGTTTATTTTTTTTCTAATTTATTGAATTTTCCTGATAAATGGCAATAAAATTTAAGGCTTTTGCAAATTATATCTGTATTAAATTATCCGACATACTTTTTATTACATGCTAATCATATGCCTTATTATAATCAAGTACCTTAATCACTTCTTCCGGGGCCTGGACCAGTTCAATTAAAACACCTTCTCCGCATAAGGGAAATTCATTATTTCCTTTAGGATGAATAAAACAAATATTATATCCTCCTGCTCCTTTCCTTATACCTCCAGGTGTAAAGCGAACACCCTGTTCCTCTAACCACTCAACTGCTTTTTGAAGATTATCTATCCAGAGTCCAATGTGGTTAAGAGCCGGTTCATGTACGGCTGGTTTTTTATCAGTATCAAGGGGCTGCATAATATCTATCTCAATCAATGCAGGGCCTGAACCTATTTTTAATATATCTTCATCTACATTTTCTCTCTCACTCTTAAAACTACCTGTTTTATTTAATCCCATTATATCTATCCAGAATTTTTCCAGCCTGGATTTATTTTTACTGCCCAGTGCAATATGCTGTATTCCCAGAACTTTAAACGGCCTAGTTTTATTCATTTTTTTATTTGTTTATAGTTAACAATAGAGCAATAGAACAATAGAACAATTCAACAATATAGCAATTTTACAATTTAAAAATAAAACATCTATTATTAAGTGCAATAATGAATTTTAATGGTGAAATTTTATTATTGTCTGTCATGGTATATAATAAAGTATTAAAAATTCTATATTTTTAATGCATGATTGATTCCGGATTTTAGTTATTAATAATGAAAAAGCTTATACCTATAGTACTTAAAATCATTCCCAGAAGGCACCTCATTAGGTTAAGCTATATTTTCATGAGAATAAGTGCATTATTTTATAAAGGAAATAATGTTGAATGCCCGGTTTGTAGCAGCCGGTTCTGTAAATTCCTTCCATATGGTCACAATATAATAAGAGAAAATGCTTTGTGCCCTAAATGTCTGTCGCTGGAACGGCACAGATTAATGTGGCTGTTTCTCAGAGATAAAACCGATTTTTTTACCGCTAATCTTAAGGTTTTACATGTTGCCCCTGAGCAATGTTTTTATTCAAGATTTAAGAAACTGAATAATCTGGATTATATTACGGCAGATATGGAATCTCCTATTGCGGATATTAGACTGGATATCCAGAAAATGCCATTTGAAGATAATGAATTTGATGTAATAATATGTAACCATGTGCTGGAACATGTGGAAGATGACAAAACAGCAATGTCAGAAATTCTGAGGGTACTTAAGAAGGGAGGATTTGCTCTTATGCACGTACCAATAGATTATTCAAGAAAGGAAACTTATGAAAACAATACAATTACTGCCCCAAAGGAAAGGGACAAACATTTCAGGCAAAAAGATCATTATAGATTGTACGGCCTTGATTTTCCTGACAGACTGAAGGAAGCCGGATTTAAAATCACAGATAATAATTATACAGACGAACTGGATAAAGAAACAATTGAAAGATACCGGTTAATTAAGAATGAATACATGTATGCTTACCGGAAATATTAGATTTTTTAATTTTTTTTTAATAAAATACAAATAATTATCTATATTTGTCAACCAAATTGTTTTAAAATGAGAATTATCATAGTCATCGTGTCTGTCCTCGTGGTTAGCATTCTTAGGATGCTAAGGTAAGGATGGAACGTGCTATGATTTAATATATAAAGCCATTCTTACCAGTAAGAATGGCTTTTTCAGTTTTATATATCTGTTATAATTTATTATTAAAAAACAGAAAAATATTATGCAAATCAGGTTAAGAAGTTCAGTTACTACCGAAGGCAGGCGAATGGCTGGAGCAAGAAGCCTTTGGAGAGCATCAGGTATGAAAGAAGAGCAATTCGGCAAGCCTATTATTGCTATAGTGAACTCGTTCACCCAGTTTGTGCCGGGGCACACTCATTTGCATGATATTGGTCAGCATATTAAGCATATTATTGAAAAACAGGGTTTTTATGCTGCAGAGTTCAATACAATTGCTATAGATGACGGTATTGCTATGGGACATGACGGAATGTTATACTCTTTGCCTTCCCGTGAACTTATTGCAGACAGTGTTGAATATATGTGCAATGCGCATAAAGTAGATGCTATGATATGCATTAGCAATTGCGATAAAATTACTCCCGGCATGCTTATGGCCGCGGTACGGCTAAATATCCCTTCAATTTTTGTTTCCGGAGGGCCCATGGAAGCAGGAGTAATCAGAAATAAAAAATATGACCTGATTGATGCTATGGTAATGGCTGCTGATAAGAGTGTATCTGACAGGGAATTGTATGAAATTGAACTTAATGCCTGTCCGACCTGTGGTTCATGTTCAGGGATGTTTACAGCAAACTCTATGAATTGCCTTAATGAGGCAATCGGACTGGCCTTGCCTGGAAACGGAACAGTAGTGGCTACGCATAAAATACGGTTAACACTCTTTGAAAAAGCTGCTATGCAGATAGTCGAAAATACTAAAAAGTATTATGAAAAAGGGGATAAATCGGTATTACCTCTTTCTATTGCTACTAAGGCTGCATTTACAAACGCTATGGCACTGGATATTGCTATGGGCGGTTCAACAAATACTGTTCTTCATATTCTGGCAATTGCAAATGAAGCAGGAGTCAGCTTTACTATGAAAGATATAGATAAACTGTCAGGGAAAATACCAGTTTTATGTAAAGTTGCACCCAGCTCGCACTACCATGTTGAAGATGTGAACCGCGCAGGTGGTATTTTGGGTATTATGGGAGAACTTGAACGGGGTAATTTAATAGATACATCAGCAAAAAGGGTAGACGGACTAACTCTTGGGGCCGCTATTGAAAAATATGATATAACAAGAGATACAGCAATAAAAGAAGCTGAAAAATTATATATGAGTGCACCATCAGGGAAAAGGAATCTGAAATTGGGTTCTCAAAATAACAGTTGGGAGCCTGAACGTGACAGACAAAACGGGTGTATTAGAAGTATAGAAAATTGTTACAGCACAGATGGAGGGCTGGCTGTTCTTTTTGGCAATATTGCACGCAATGGGTGTGTTGTCAAAACAGCAGGAGTGGATGAATCTCTATTTGTTTTTAAGGGCCCTGCTAAAATATATGAATCCCAGGAATCGGCTTGCGACGATATCCTTGGGGGCAAATTGGTGCCCGGAGATGCTGTTGTAATAAGATATGAAGGACCTAAAGGTGGTCCGGGTATGCAGGAAATGCTGTATCCGACTTCCTATATCAGATCAAAAGGCCTGGGGAAAGAATGTGCTTTAATAACTGACGGGCGATTCTCAGGAGGCACATCCGGATTGTCAGTTGGACACGTTTCCCCGGAAGCTGCTTCAGGCGGTGAAATAGGGTTGTTAAAAGACGGAGATATCATAGAGATAAATATTCCTGCAAGAAAGATAAACGTATTTCTCTCTGATGAAGAATTAGAGAACAGGAGAAAAGAAGAGGGAAAAAGAGGTGATAAGGCTTTTACTCCTTTAAAAAGAAAAAGAAATATTTCAAAAGCACTTAAGGCTTATGCAAAGCTTGTTACATCAGCTGATGCAGGAGCAATAAGAGTTATTTAATTTACAGCCATTATAAAAACATAATAAAAATGAAAGAGCAAACAACAATAGCAGATATAGTAAAAAAAGCTAAAAAGAGTAAAATTTCAGGATCAGAAGCATTAATGCTGGCACTTTTAAAGGAAGACGTCGAAATTATATTTGGATATCCGGGCGGAGCAATAATGCCGGTATATGATGCATTAATGGACCACAAAGATAAGATAAGACATATTTTAACACGTCATGAACAGGGAGCTATTCACGCTGCACAGGGTTATGCCAGAGTTACCGGCAAGGTAGGTGTATGTATGACAACCTCAGGTCCGGGTGCTACAAATCTTATAACAGGTATTGCAGATGCTATGATGGACTCAACACCAATAGTCTGTATTACGGGCCAGGTAACTGCTCCTCTGCTGGGATCAGATGCTTTTCAGGAAACAGATGTAGTTGGTATATCAATGCCTGTTACAAAGTGGAATTATTTAATTACACGGGCTGACGAAATTCCTGAAGTAATTGCCCAGGCATTTTATATTGCAAGCACTGGCAGACCGGGTCCTGTTGTTATAGATTTAGCAAAAAATGCACAGTTTGGCGAAATGTTCTTTAAGTATAAAAAATGTACATCCATTAGAAGCTATGTTGCAAGACCCGAAATCAATAAAGATAAGATTAAAGAAGCCGCAAGATTGATTAACCAGGCAAAAAAACCTTATGTATTATTTGGGCAGGGTGTTATACTCGGCGGAGCAGAAAAGGAATTCAGAGCCTTTATTGAAAAATCCGGTATTCCTGCAGCATGGACTATTCTTGGTAAATCCGCTTTGCCTACCAATCATCCGTTAAATGTTGGTATGCTGGGTATGCATGGTAACTACGGGACAAATATAAAGAGTAACGAATGCGATGTGCTGATTGCAATAGGCATGAGGTTTGACGATCGGGTTACCGGAGACCTTAGTAAGTATGCAAAACAGGCTAAAGTTATCCATCTGGAATTAGACCCGGCAGAGATTAATAAAATTGTTAAGGCTCATATTGCTGTTCTTGGAGATGTTAAGGAAACCTTACCTTTGCTTACTGAACAAATTGAAAAAAAATCCTATGAATCGTGGATAAAAGAATTTAAGGATTGCGACAAGATAGAATATGAAAAAGTCATTAACAAAGACTTTTACCCAACAAAACCGGGTATGACAATGGGAGAGGTTATGCGAATAATTACCGAAAAAACTGACGGGGAGGCAATTATAGTAACTGATGTAGGACAACAACAAATGTTTGCATCCAGATATGCAAAACTGAACCATACGCGCAGTTTTGTTACTTCAGGAGGTCTGGGTACAATGGGATTTGGATTACCTGCAGCCCATGGTGCAAAAATAGGAGCGCCGGACAGGGTTGTTATAGGAATTATTGGTGATGGAGGATTTCAGATGACTATTCAGGAACTTGCAACGATAAACCAGACTCAGGCTGCTGTAAAGATTGTACTTCTTAATAATACATATCTTGGTATGGTTCGGCAATGGCAGCAACTTTTCTTTAATAAAAGATATTCAGAAACACATCTGATGAATCCTGATTTTGTTAAGGTGGCTGAAGGTTTTGGAATTAAAGGCAAGAGAATTATGGAAAGAAATACTCTTGAAAGTGGGATAGAAGAAATGCTAAATTATAAAGGGCCATTTCTGCTTGAGGTAGAAATTGAAAAAGAGGCAAATGTTTTTCCCATGGTTCCGGCCGGAGCCTCAGTATCTGATGTTATTCTTAATCCTGAATAGAGTATTAACTTAGATCTATACTACAATAATTAGACTTAAAATCCGGGAAAATGAAAAAAACATATACAATAACAGCCTTTTCGGAAAACCATGTTGGCCTGTTAAACAGAATTACTATTATTTTTACCAGAAGACATGTTAACATTGAATCTCTTACAGTGTCTGCATCAGCCATAAAAGGAATTCATAAATTTACAATAGTAGTTTACGGTGAGAAACTGAAAGTTGAAAAGGTTGTCAATCAGATTGAAAAGCTTGTTGAGGTCCTTAAGGCTTATTATCATACTGATAATGAGATAATATACCAGGAAATAGCACTTTACAAGGTACCAACCAAAGCATTACTGAATAGTAATACTCTGGAAACAACTATCAGGAATCATAATGCACGTATTCTGGAAGTAGCACCTGAGTTTATAGTTATTGAAAAGACCGGCCATAAGGAAGAGACACAGGAATTGTTTAAAGAATTAAATAAATATGGGGTAAAACAGTTTACACGCTCCGGAAGAGTGGCAATAACCAGGTCAGCAAAAGAGCTTTTGAGTACATATCTTAAAGGAGTGGAAAAAGCTCAATCTATACATATTACTAATAATAACAATGAATAATTAATTAAACTATGGCTAAAATAAATTTTGGAGGAGTTGAAGAAAACATAATAACTCGCGAAGAATTTCCTTTGTCTAAAGCACAAAAAACCTTACAAAATGAGGTTGTTGCAGTTATTGGATATGGTGTCCAGGGACCTGCCCAGTCACTAAACATGAAAGACAATGGTATTAATGTCATTGTCGGTCAGGCACCCGAGTTCAGGAAAGACTGGGACAGGGCTGTAAATGACGGATGGATACCAGGTAAAACATTATTCCCCATAGAAGAAGCAGCTGAAAAAGGTACTATTATTCAGTATCTTGTTTCCGATGCAGCACAAAAAGCAATATGGCCCAAATTAAAACCTTGTTTGAAAGAAGGGGACGCGTTATATTTTTCTCATGGCTTTTCGATTACCTATAAAGATCAAACAGGTGTAGTTCCGCCGGATAATATTGATGTAATTCTTGTCGCCCCTAAAGGTTCGGGTACAAGCGTCAGGAGAAACTTCCTGGCAGGCTCGGGAATTAACTCAAGTTATGCCGTATATCAGGATTACACAGGAAAAGCACTGGACAGAACACTTGCCCTGGGCATTGCCATTGGTTCGGGATATTTATTCCCCACGACATTTGAAAATGAAGTTTATAGTGACTTAACGGGAGAAAGAGGTGTTTTAATGGGGGCACTGGCAGGAATTATGGAAGCACAGTATGATGTGCTGCGTGAAAACGGGCATAGCCCCAGTGAGGCATTTAATGAATCTGTTGAGGAGCTGACTCAAAGCTTAATAAGACTGGTAGATGAAAACGGAATGGACTGGATGTATTCAAATTGCAGTGCAACAGCCCAGAGAGGGGCACTGGACTGGCTGCCAAAATTTAAAGGAGCTGTCTTACCTGTTTTCAAAAAATTGTATAAAAGAGTAAAGAAAGGTGAAGAAACAAAAATCGTTTTGAAAAAAACCGGACATCCCAATTATAGAGAGGAGTTAGATGCTGAATTAAGGAAAATGAGAGAATCAGAGATGTGGCAGGCCGGGGCCCAGGTAAGAAAACTAAGACCAAAGAAATAACTTAACACCTGACATCTAATAAATATATTCGACATAATAAAAAGCAGTCTTCCGGCCGGCAGATTGCTTTTTTGTTAACCTAATATTTAAATTATATACCTTTGTTGCTAAATCAATAAGACAATAAATTTATCAGGGAAAGTTGGATTTTGAAGAAAAAAACATAGAAAAAAAAAGATTCCTTTATAGCCTGGTTTTTCCATTATTTTTCCTTGTTCTTCTGTGGACAATTAAACTTATTGAGATTATAGATAATCAGAACTTTATGTATTATGGTATCTATCCCAGAAGACTTGACGGATTAATTGGCATTTTAACTTCACCGCTGATACACGGGAGTCTGAATCATATTATTGACAATTCTATACCTTTGTTTTTTCTCTCTCTTGCAGTATTCTACTTTTATAATAAAGTTGCATACAGTGTTTTTTTCCTGACATATTTTTTTAATGGTATTACAGTATGGCTGTTTGCAAGATCTGCTTATCATATAGGAGCAAGCGGACTAGTATATGGTTTTGGATCATTTTTGTTCTTTAGCGGTATAATAAGACAGAACATTAATTTGCTGGCAATTTCTCTGTTAGTTGTTTTTCTTTATGGAAGTATGGTATGGGGGATTTTTCCATATCAGGTTGATGTATCATGGGAATCGCATTTTTTAGGCGGACTTATAGGTTTTATACTTTCATTTGTATACAGAAAAGAAGGTCCTCAGATGATAAAGCATAAGTGGGAAGAGGAAGAGGATGATGAATTAGAGGAGGAAGATGAGTATACGGAAGATAATAATGAGGAGATTAATAGAGATTAAGTAAATATTTTAATTTGTCTTCTCATGCAAATGAGTAATTTCTATTATTTTTGAATATAGAAAATTTTAAATATTAAAATTAAAAGAGATTATATAATGAAAATTATCTGCCCCATTTTTCTGTCGTTCATTTTTTTAAACCAGGTTTTATCTCAGCCAATTTTTGAAACAAAAAATAAACAGATTATTATTAAGCAAAATGTGAAATCCCAGACAAACTGGGATTATAATTTTATTAAAGACAAGCCATCATCAAAAGGAAATAAGACATCATATACTAGATATAATTCCAGAGGCGATATTGTTGAATTTGTAACTTATAAGTTAAGAGACACGCTGACATATGAAACTTATGAATATAACACTGAAGGTTATAGAGTTGATTATACAAAACATAAAGGAGGTAAAAAAAATATATCCTACCGGAAAATTTCAGATTATGATGATTATGGTAATGTAATTTTAGAACAGGGATTTGATGGAAGTGAGAAATTTAAAAATACTTATGAATACAATGATGAAGGTAAACTCGGAGAAATTAATTACTATGTGGATAATCAGTCAAACGAAAAAAGAGTTTTTGAACAAGATGATAATATTACTAATGTTACTGTTTATAATTCGACCGACGAAATAACATCGTACATGTTATTGAAATATGATGGCAATGGTAATTTAATTGAAGAAATACAATATGATGCAAATAAAAATCCGCTGGAGAGCCGAATCTTTGTATATAATAATGAATCAAAAGTTGTAAGTGAAGTGAAATACAGGGAGGGAAATTTTTTTTATAAATTAACATATTTATATGATTCTACCGGCGAGCTTATTAATATTGATGAAGAAAATACAGAGAACAGCAGATATATTAAAAAGAATTTCAAATATGACGATAGAGGTTTTCTTATTGAAATGAACTGGCGGAGAAATCCCGGGGAAGAATTCAATACTAGAAATTATACATATGACAATGAAGGATTATGCACCCAGGTTCTGACTTATTATCCAAGCACCAGATTTAAAGTACTAACAAAATATGAGTATGAGTTCTATTAATCTGACTCACTCGTATCTCAATGATTCAACAGGATTCCTGCTCGCTGCCCTCCAGCTTTGCAAGCTTACAGTAAGCAGTGCAATCGCATAAGCCATAATTCCAGCAAGAGCAAATACCCACCAGCTTATATCAGTTTTATACGCATAGTTTTGCAGCCATTTGTGCATAGTATAATATGCAACCGGAAAGGAAATAATTATCGCTATAGCAATCCATTTCGAAAAACTATTAATATAAAGCGACAGTATACTTAATGCATTTGCTCCATTAACCTTTCGTATACCAATATCTTTAGTGCTGCGATTTATAATAAATGATGAAAGGCCAAATAATCCCAGGCAGGATATAAATATTGAGAAAAAGGCAAAATAGCTGAAAATTTTTCTTCTTTGTTTTTCTCCCCAGTATAATGAATTATAATCATCATCAAGAAAACTATATTCAAATGGATAGGCTGAATTAAATTCTTTGTGAAGATCTTCAATAAATTTAACTGTGTTATTTATATCCTGTGAAATAACTTTTACGAATACCAATTTAAATTCATCAGGAAAGATAAATAATACAATAGGTTCTACCTTATTATAAGCAGGTTTAAAATTATAATCTTCAACTATACCAACGACTTTAAGCTTATAATCCCCAATAGTAAGAATTTCTCCTATAAGCTCTTCTATTCCTATTATGTTCGCAAATGTTTTATTTATAACTATGCTGGATTGATCATCATAAGTTCTCTTTGGAAAAAAATCACCCTTGTTTATTTTAAGACCAAAAGTTTCGGCATAGTCGTAGCCTACGGATGAATGGGAAACTAATGGTTCAAGGTCAGGAGATTTTCCCGGCCAGTCCCAACCACTACCATTCGAATAAATCCCGGTTGGTTTCCAGTCGGAAAATGTAACATTAAGAATATTTTTATTTTTTAATAATTCAGTTTTAAAAATCTCGTATTTATTTTTCAGGTCTCCCCTTAACGGCATGCATATAATGTTTTCTTTATTAATACCAAGTTCCCTGTTTTGGATAAAAACCAGTTGTTTATTTATAATAATGGTATTAATTATGAGAATGATAGCGATACTGAATTGAACTATTACCAGTATTTCTCTGAATATTGCTTTTTTCTTCCCGAAATAAATGTCTCCCTTTATAACATTTACTGCAGAGGGGGAAGAAATATACAAGGCCGGGTAGGTGCCTGCAAGAAATACTGTAACTAAAGTCACTGATATTATTCCTAATATAAATTCCGGGTTAAATAACTGAATACTAATCTCTTTTCCCGTTAGCTCATTGAAAACAGGCAATAATGTTTCTGTTAAAGTAAAAGCTAAGAATAGTGAAATAAAAACCAGTAAAAAGACTTCAATATAATACTGTATAATTAGCCTTCTTCTATTGGCTCCCACAACTTTTTTAAGTCCGATTTCCCTAAACCGTCCTGTAGCAAGGGCTGTGGACAAATTAATAAAATTTATACATGCAATTACTAATATTAAAAAGGCAATAAGACCAAAGATTTTCACGGTTTTTATCGGACCACCTCCCCAAACAGGGTATAGATGGATCCTTTTTAACGGCTGAAAGTAATACCTGGTACATTTACCTTCATGCTCATCCTGTGTTTCACATAAGAGGTCGGTTAGTTTCTTCCCTGCATTTTCGATGTCAACTCCTTTATTCATGCGGACATAGGTAAAAAGGAAATTATTTCCCATATCATCCAAATCTCTCCCCAGCTCTTTAAAAAAAGTTATGGGTATTAAAAAGTTAAACCAAAGATGAGAATTCTTTGGTGGTTTTGTTATAATGCCAGTGACAGTAAATGCATATAGATTATTAATAGTCACAATTTTACCGATCGGATTTTCTTTTCCAAATATCTTTTCTGACATTTCCCCGGTTAGAACTATAGAACGCGGTTCATTAAGAACATTTTTCCTGTCTCCCTTAATAAGCGGAAATGAAAATATTTGAAGAAATTCCGGGTCAACCATATGGATTTTTTCAAGAAAACTCTTGTTATTATATTGAATCAGAAAATCCAGAGTCCATCTTGTATATCTTGCTGAATGAACAACGCCCGGTATATTTTCTTTTACATATTTTGCCATCCCTAATTGTGTTACGTCAACCTCCAATTTCTCATCTCCTGTATAATATTGGGTTTGTACGATACGGTAAATATCTTCAGTATCCTTATGAAACCTGTCAAAACTTAATTCATCCTGTACCCACAGATAAATTAAAATAACACAAGCCATTCCCACCGACAGGCCAAGAATGTTTATTATGGCATATACTCTGAATCTTAATAAATTCCGAAGTGTAAATTTCAAATTGTATTTAAACATATCTTAAGAAAATTAAAAACGAACTGTAACTTCCTTACTACTTATCTCTTTATCACTTATATCATCTAACTGCTTAATATTTTCAGTTACAATATACCCGTCGAACAGGTGAACTATACGGTTTGCCCTTTCTGCATATGCAGGTGAGTGTGTTACCATTATTATTGTGGTGCCGTCGTTGTTCAGGTTTTCCAGCAAATTCATGACTTCTTCCCCGTTTTTTGAATCAAGGTTTCCTGTAGGCTCATCTGCCAGGATAAGCAGAGGATTTGATACAACTGCCCGTGCTACCGCCACTCTTTGTTGCTGTCCTCCTGACAATTGCTGGGGAAAATGCTTTTTTCTATGTGATATCTGCATCCTGTCCAGGACATCGCTAACCTTTTTCTTTCTTTGAGATGATTTCATTTTTAAATATAAAAGAGGTAACTCAACATTCTCATATACATTAAGTTCATCTATCAAATTAAAACTTTGAAAAACAAACCCGATATTACCTTTCCTGAGATTTGTCCGGTGCCTTTCCTTATGTCCGGAGACTTCCTGATCCATAAAGTAATACTCACCTTTAGAAGGATTATCCAGTAATCCCAGAATATTCAAAAGGGTTGATTTACCACAGCCTGAAGGTCCCATTACCGCAACAAACTCACCCTTTTTCACTTCCAGGTTTACTTTATTTAAGGCAGTTGTTTCTATTTCTTCGGTTCTGAAAATTTTAACCAGGTTACTCGTCTTAATCATAATAGTACAGTTATTTTAAGAATTAATAATATTTTATGATTGACAATTTATATGCCAGAAACCGTATTATTTACTATATCAATGAATTATACATTTATTAAAATGATTACCACTTAATAATTGTTCAGATATCGAACATTAATTGTTCAAAATATTTACATTTAGGTTAACTTTGAATATGTTTTAAAGGTAAATTATATTGTAATGGCCACAAAAAAAGGAAAAATCTTAATCGTCGATGATAATGTTCAGATACTAAACTCACTAAAAATTTTATTAAAAAGTGAATATGAAGAAATAGAGACTATAAAAAATCCAAACCTGATTCCGGAGAAAATTCGATCAAATAATTATGATATTATACTTCTTGATATGAATTTTGCAGCTGGAATTAATACAGGAAATGAAGGAATTTTCTGGTTGAGGGAGATGCTCAAACTTGATCCTGATGCAATAGTAATTTTGATCACTGCTTACGGAGATATTAACCTGGCTGTACAATCAATAAAAGAAGGTGCAACTGACTTTATAACCAAACCCTGGGATACTGAGAAATTATTGACAACATTAAGTACTGCCTATGAACTGCGTCAGTCAAAGCTTGAAGTTAACAGTTTAAAAAACAAACAAAAGCAACTGACTGAAGATATTGATAAACATTTTCAGATGTTTACAGGCACTTCCAAAGCTATGCAGCAGTTACAGCAGACTATCAATAAAGTTGCATATACCGATGCTAATGTACTGATACTTGGAGAAAACGGAACCGGGAAAGAGCTGATAGCACGCGAAATTCATAAAAAATCAAAAAGAAGCTCTGAAGTTTTTGTGTCAGTTGATATGGGAGCACTAACTGAAACATTGTTTGAAAGTGAAATATTTGGACATATTAAAGGAGCATTTACTGATGCTAAAGAAAACAAGGCAGGGCGATTTGAAATAGCATCAGGAGGCACACTCTTCCTTGATGAAATAGGAAATATATCTATGTCAGGACAGTCAAAGCTTTTGTCTGTAATACAAAACCGGCAAATAGCCAGAGTAGGTTCAAATAAATTAATACCTATTGACATTCGTCTGATTTCAGCGACCAATAAAGCTATTTATAATATGGTAGAAGAGAATCTGTTTCGGGAAGATTTATTATATAGAATAAATACAATACAGATTGAAGTTCCTCCCTTACGAAAAAGGAAAGATGATATACCCGGATTTGTAGATTATTTTCTGAAACAATATTCAAACAAGTACGAAAAACCTTTATTAAAAATTACATCAGATGCGTATGCCTCACTAACAAATTATTCATGGCCTGGAAATGTCAGGGAATTAAAGCACACTGTTGAAAAAGCAGTGATCCTTTCTGAATCAGATGTCCTGAAACCGGAAGATTTTTACCTGCGACAGTTGAAACCTGACGATAATATGAATGTGGATTCATTAAAACTGGTTGATGCAGAAAAGTACACTATTGAAAGAGTTCTGGAAAAATGCAATGGTAATCTAAGCAAAGCAGCAAAAATGCTTGAAATTTCCAGGACAACTTTATATGCGAAAATTGAAAAATATAAAATAAAGTAAAACCTGGCGCATTATGTTACAAAATCTGTTTGCTATAAACATCTTTATAAGGGTAATATTAATTTCGTTAAACAGTTTTGCCTTCATTTTCATTTTAACTGAAACGAACCGGCCTGCAACAGCAATTTTTCTCGGATTATTGCTGATATATCTTACAGGTAACCTGTTTTATTATGTAAACAGGACTAACAGGGAACTTGCAAACTTTCTTATTTACCTTAAAGAAAATGACACATCATTGGCTCTAAAATCAAAAAAACTGGATAAAACATTTAAAGGTTTGCGACAAAGTTTTAAAAAAATTACTGATGAATTAAAAAAAGCAAGAATTGAAAGAGAAATAGAACAAAGATACATTGAAACGGTTTTTGAACATGTAGGTATCGGACTAATATCTTTTGATGAACAGGGTAGGATTGAAAAGATAAATAAAGCTGCAAAAAATTTACTGAACATTACCCACGCTACAAGTATTTCAGAATTAGACAAAGTGCATTATGGCCTGGCAGAAAAACTTATAAGTCAACAACCTGGTTTACAGTCATTACTTAAAATTAAAATTAATAATGAAATTTTTCAGATTGCAATTAAATCAACTATTACGGTTATAGAAAATAAAAGAATTAAAATAATATCACTTCAGGATATACGAAATGAGCTGGAAGAAAAAGAACTTGACAGCTGGAAAAAACTTATCAGCACCCTTACACATGAAATAATGAATTCAATTACCCCAATAACAACTCTTACAGTTGCAATAAAACGCTGTTTTAAGCATAATGGCAATATTAAATCACCTGAAAACATAAGTATTGAAAATATTAAAGATGCAATTGACAGTACTAACATAATTGAAGAACGTAGCAAAGGCCTTATTTCATTTGTGGATAAATACAGAAGTATTACGAAGTTGCCTGTGCCTGCACTTACCAGGGTATCTGTTTCACGGCTCTTCAGTGATCTTGAAATGCTTTTTAAAGATACATTTGAGTTAAAAAAAATCAAGTTTAAAAAAGAGATAATTCCCGATAATTTAAAGATTACAGCAGATAAAAAGCTTATGGAACAAGTCCTGATAAATCTGATTAAGAATTCTTTAGATGCAATGAAAAATCTTAAAAATGGTTTAATTATCTTCAGAGCATTTGAAGAAAATTATAACGCAAATATTCAAATAATTGACAACGGACCGGGTATTCCTGATGAAATTTTAGAAAACATATTTACTCCTTTTTATACCACTAAAGAAAAAGGAACAGGTATTGGTTTAAGTATTTCAAGACAAATAATAAGAATGCATAAAGGTAAAATTTTTCTAAGGTCTGTGCCAAATAAAGAGACTATAGCTACCATTTGCATATAGTTTTATTCACTACAATAATAACATCAAATTCATATAAAAGCCGGGATGTAAAGACAGCTTTTAATACTTTCCGTAAGTTCTTGCTGTCTCAACCATTGCATAAATATTTTCATCAGGAGTGTCTCTTCCGCATTGATCACCTGTAGATAGTATAAATCCACCTTTTACGCCTGCATCATCTATTGCTTTTTGCGATGCTCTGATTACATCTTCTTTAGTTCCATATAGCATAATATTAGTTGTATGAAGATTTCCTTTTAAGATTATTTTATTTCCGTATTCTTTTTTTAGTTCTGCCAGGTCGCAATCACCCATTGGTGGTGTTTCCAGCGGATCAATGACAGATAACTGAGTTTCTTCAGCTGCCATTTTAACAAGCTCCTTTTCGGGACCACAGGAATGAACATGAGTAGGAATACCAATTTCAGCTGCAAGTTCTGTTACTTTTTTTAAAGCAGGTAATACAAGCTTTCTGAAGACTTCCGGTGATTGGAATACAAGTGAACCTGAAGCCCCGCAAAATAAGAAATCAGGTTTTTCTTCAAGGGATGCCATAATACTAAGTCTTCTTTTCATTTTTTCAATCATCTTATCTCTTATTACAAAATACTTATGCGGATCACTGAAGTAAGCAAATATATCTTCAGGCCTTTTAAGAATAAGTGTTTCAACACCACTTGGCATCCCAATTATACCATATTCACCCATTTCTTTCTTGATTATTTTCCATAAATCCATTCCCTTCGGCCACTTTTTAGCAGGAATAACTTCTTCCCATGTATCAGGTATTTCATGCAAACCAACTTGTGAAGGTAAAACATCGGTTGCTGGCGGGTTGTCTTTAGTATGAACTATAACAAATTTGCTCCACTGCCCGGTATCTGTATTAAAATCCTGTGTTATAATACGTTCTTCATTTTTATATACAATTCTCTGTTCCAGCTTCAGATCATCATTAAACAGGTCTCCGAATTCATAAAGTTCAAATCCTCCGTCGATATTAAAATATTTGACTGCATCTATATATGCTTTCCATAGAGGAGGATCCTGATACAGGTAAATATCCCAGAAAGGTTTGCCTGTTAATCTTGCAGGGACCATATTTGAAATATCAGGACAAACAGGTACACAGTCGGGTATTTCACCTTTTAATAATGTAAGTAGTCTTTCTCTATTTGTCATTATATTGTTAAATAGTAAGGAAATTAAATATTTTTCCCGGAATTGAAAAACTTATTTGCATTAAGTATAAAAAGCCAGAGAGGTAAGAATGCTGCTGAATTTAAGAGCTATCTTATCATGATCAAATGACAATTATGTCTAATAAGTTATCAAAATAAACTATATTCAGAAACAAATAATACATAAAACAGGATTATATTAATTATAAATTTGATATTTTTGGATATAATTCATTTAAATTCATTTATTAACTAAAATTATATGAAATTATGAGAAAAAAATTATACTTTATGCTACTATTAAAAGTAGCGCTATTTGCAATAATCTGCGCCTTTCTTTTTAGCTTTAACAGTAGGGCGCAGGAATTGGTCTTTAATGGTGATTTTTCATTACCTGATGATGGCCAAAAGTATACAAACATTAACCTGATTCCTGGCTGGCATAATGATACAACATTTGATGATGCAAGTGGCAGGGAGC
>CAZFQS010000005.1:173227-196240 GCA_964521285.1 uncultured Bacteroidales bacterium
GTATTGACTTCCTGTTAACTCCCGGCGCAGGATTTTTACCCTATGAAGGTACTTTTTATCTCTCTCGTGGGAATGATTATGTTGGAGACAATTTAGTAATTGAACTCGGTATAACTGTTGCTGATGACGATAATACCTGGGTTCAGTTTGACGATGTCAGCCTTATTGAGAATATTTCACTATTAACCGAACTGGTCTTTAATGGTGATTTTGCATTACCCGATGATGGCCAAAAGTATACAAACATTAATCTGATTCCTGGCTGGCATAATGATACAACATTTGATGATGCAAGTGGCAGGGAGCCAGACGATTTCGCTTATTTGGTAAATGTTGGCGGCAGGATTTATCAGCCTCTTGGAATAATTCCTGATGAAAATGTTGAATACAATCTATCTCTAATGTCTAATCTCGCATGGTCTGCCAAGGATACTGTTTACACAATTGTTTATTTAAGTACATTTAGTGGTACAGATACAACAAACAGAACTATTATTGACAGTATTGACTTCCTGTTAACTCCCGGCGCAGGATTTTTACCCTATGAAGGTACTTTCTATCTTGTTCATGGGAATGATTATGTTGGAGACAATTTAGTAATTGAACTTGGTATTACTGTTGCTGATGACAATAATACCTGGGTTCAGTTTGACGATGTCAGCCTTATTGAGAATCTTTCACAATTAATTATTGGCAGTAATATGGAAGATTCTACAGTCTGGACTACTTACTGGAGAGATGATAATCCTGATATAGGTACTTTTGTGTTCAATTATACTGAAGATGTACCTGCAGCCGGCGATGGTGGTTGTTTAAATATTACAGTCGCCGGAGCGTCAGGAGCTTTTGTAAAACAAGCAGTAACAATAACTCCTGGACATAATTATTCATTTACCGGAGCATTTAAAAATATTTCAACAGATGAAATTACAAATAGCTGGATTGAAATTATTCTAACAAGAAAAGAACCTGAATTAAATAAAGAGTTCAGTGCTGGCGATGCATATGTTATCTATGAAATGAACAGTTGGATGAGTCCACCATATGACAGCTTAGATATTGATGGTACTTTTGAAGATAACTTTAATTTGAGAGGAGCAGAATCAAATACATTCTTAATACCTGATACTGTTACTGAAACAACATGGTATGTCTTAATTAAAGCTGGAAGCGCAAACACAGCTGGAAGCACAACTCCAACTATTGAATATTTATTTGACAATATAAGTCTTGTTGACCTTGGAGTTGCAGGTACTACATTCTCAATTGAGAATATTGTGTTTGGTTCTGTTGATAATGCAGAAGACTTTACAGGAACTGTAAATTTGAGTTGGGATGCTGATTCTGTATATCTTAAATTTGTTATGGTAGATGATAGTATCGTTAATGCTGGTGCCAGCTACCAGGTAGATAATATCGAAATTTATTTTGATATGGATAATTCCAAGAATATCCACTGGCCAAGAAATCAAAGTTGGCAAAAAGCAGTTGATGATGCCTATGACGCAAATGATTATCAATTGAGGCTTGTTCCTGATGTGCCTTTTGCAACAAATAATACTGCGAGACCAGGTGGTCCGTCTATTGTAAGTGGAAGTGAAAATCAGGTATATACAAGAACTGCAGATGGCTATGAATTTATACTGAATATTGCGTGGGATTCATTACTCTTAGGATTTAATGCTGCAGTTGGTACTGAAATAGGTTTTGATGTACTCCATAGTGATAATGATGCTGTTGCCAGTGATGCTAATCGTAACCAGATTACATTTAACTCACCTACAGATAAACCTTATAACGATCCTTGCTTATTTGGTACTTTGCAGCTCAGATCAAACGGAACATTTATGAGAATATTGGATACCGAGGCACCTACTGTTCCTGCTAATTTAGCTGCAGCTGTGGATCAGATGGATGTTGTTTTAACCTGGGATGCATCAACTGATAACATTGTTGTTCATAATTATGTTATCAGGCAGGGAGCCGCAGCTATTGATACAATTCTGGCAAAACAAACAGATAATACATATACAGTTCCGGATTTGGCCGTTGGTGATTATGAATTTCGTGTCAGAGCTGTTGACGTATATGGACAAGCATCTGGTTGGACTGGTGCTGTCGCTGCAACTGTTACATCTGTTGATGAAAACTATATGGCGAAATTAAAATTGTATCCAAACCCGGCTAACGATGTAATAAATATCAGCAGTGTAGAATTAATTGAAAGTGTTACAATTACAGATATTATAGGGCAGGAAGTAATGAAGGTTAATATTAATGCTTCAAATACCCAGTTAAGTGTTGAAGGTTTGAATAGCGGTGTATACTTTGTAACAGTTAAATTCAGTGAGGGTTCAACTGTAAGTAGAATTATTATTGAATAATTTTTAATGAAATTCCAAGAAGGAGGCTGGTAATTTTATCAGCCTCTTTTTTTGATTAATTTTAAAAGACATAAAGAGTATTTAGATATAGAAATTACGATAATTTACTATTTTTCGTAATATTTTAATACAAAAACCACATATGATGGATAAAATTTTTCCAAGGCAGGACGTAGCCCGCAGCATTTTTAATGCAATGAATACGCGGGATTTCTCGGAGTTTGAAAATTTTGTTTCTGAAGATGTTGTTTTTGATTTCCCGGGAGCCGGACGTATCGAAGGTTATAAAAGGGTTCTTATTTTTCTTAAGGCATTGTTGAGAAAGTACCCGAAACTTACATTTACCATATCTGAAATCATCGCTGATAATCAGAGGGCATGTGCAGTATGGACAAATGAAGGTGAAGATTTGGATGGCAATCACTATTCAAACAGCGGTATAACACTTTTATATTTCAGGGGTGAAAAATTAACATTTATAAGTGATTATTTTAAAGATACTTCATTCGTAAAATAGTTATAAATCCTGAGTTTTATTTTTTATTATTTAATTTCTACCATGAAGAAAGTATTAGCATTAAATGGCAGTATGCGCGCATATGGAAATACAACAATCCTGTTGCAGTATTTTCTTGATGGTGCAAAAAATTTTACCGGGGACGTTGAAGAGATAGTTGCCCGTGATATTAATATTGAATACTGCAGGGGCTGTCTCCGCTGTAACCTCCTTGGCCGGTGTTCAGTAAGTGGAGATGACTGGCTGGAGATAAGCAATAAAATACTTGATGCAAATGTGATTGTATTTGCTTCGCCTATATATTTTCATCATATTACCGCTTCACTGAAAAAGATTATTGAACGGTTCCGTTCATTTGTTCACGTACAGATAACAGAGACGGGCCTGATTCATACCCCATGGCAGGAATGGGACAAAGATATTGTATTGTTACTGTGCATGGGTTCTTCAGATGTTTCAGATGCCAGGCCGGTTATTGAGCTTTTTAAATTTATCAAATCAATTCTCGGATCGAAAAACAGGTTACATATAATAACTGCAACCAGACTTGCCGTTATAAAACAGGTAATCAAAACAGAGGAACAGCTTAGGGAACTTTATCCGAAACTTAATCTGCCGGTAGATCTTGCTAAAGAAGACTTCAGTAAAAATCAGAAAGTATTAAAACAGTGCTTCGAACTCGGGAAAGTTCTTGCGCAATGAAAAAGATTAGTATATTTAATTTTATTAAAAAGTGATTATGTTTCGCCCTTCCTTAATGTAATCTGTTAATACTTTGCCTATATAATAAACATTAATTCCCAGTTCTTCGAGTTTTTCAGATACTCCATACATGTCTGAACATCCTTTACATGCCTTAACCACAACTCCCGATTCAATTATTTTCTTTATATAGTCCTGTAATTCTTTATCTTCTGAAAGAAGTTTTGAAGATGGTCCCCATACTATTAGTGTTAGATCGTCCCACCATTTATATTTTTTAGCATTATAAGTATACATAAACACCATTTTTAAAGCAACTTCCCTGTCTCCACTTGTCCATATGATTACCAGTTTCTCACTATCAGGTATTTTTAATGTGTCAGGTGATTGAGGACTATTAGTAGTTTGAGCCTTTATATAACCAGAAGTTATTAATGTATAAAAAACTAAAATCGCAAAGGTTAATAATTTATGTTTCATTTTTATTCCTCCTTAAGTTTTAAGTTGTATTTATTTTATAACAAGATTTGCACTAGCCTGAAGTATAAAAATCGAGTACATTCATTGCAAACCTGGCAGATACGGTTCCCGGCCCCCCACTCATTTCTATACCCACTTCTATTGATTCAAGGATCTCGTCTTCACTGGCTCCCTCATTCAGGGCTTGTTTTATATGCCATTCCATACATGATTCACAATTGATTACTATCGAAATTCCTACTGCAATGAATTCTTTGTACTTTTTACTCAGTTTACCATCCTTGTAAGTTTTCTGTTCCATATCAATAAAAGACTGGTAGACTTTTGATTTTTTGCTGTAAAACGAGTGTGCCTTTTTTCTTGATTTTATAAGCTCTTCAATCCTGTGTTTGTCTGAATTTTCCATTTGCTATTATTTTTAGTGGTTGTTATATTATATGATCTTTCCCAGCTTAGCTGAAAGCAGAAATAAATAATTTCTCTTTATCCGCAAAGATAAGATAAGATTAAATTTCACAAGATTTTAGGCAGAGTAAAACTATTTGTTTCTTAATATTATTAGTTTATCGCCTATTATTACTCCATCAAATTCTATCAGGACATAATATAACCCGCTATGTATATTGTATAATTCATTGATGTCAAGTAAGTATCTATAGATATTTATTCCATTTACAAGTTTGGAATCGCTAAATACAACCTTTCCTGAAGAATCAATTAGTTTAATATAAGCCAGTCCGTTTACAGGCATTTTAACTTCAAAGACAATTTCAACAATATCGGAGCAGGGATTGGGATATATTGATTTTATATTGAACAGTTTATTTTCTTCTTCTGCAATATTTGGTGTTTCAAAAAATATTCCTGTTACATCACCTCCCCCTCCTGTAAAGCTTGTGAACGGACTAATAACACCGTAATTTAAACTTATATCTATTATTTCCTGTTTTATACTCTCTGCAATGCTTGTGTTATCCAGATTTAAATAATAGTCAATTAAAAGATCCTCTATTTTCTTCTTTGCCCATAATTTGGTTAGAAACTGGTACTGACTGTTTGCTGTATCAGACAATTCCGGATAATATACATATTCAACAGAACTGGAATAAGCATTACCGGTTATGGTAGCGGTTAAACCTGCTGCTTCCTGATATCTGCCAACCAAAATCATTTGCTGACCTTTATAAAGATTAGGCAGTTGGCTGGGATATAATTCATTAATTATGGCCGGGGAAAAAGTAACCATTGTGTTCAATAAAACGGGATTTCTAATCATAAGATAAAAATCTGTAATAACATCTTCCAGTTGGTTATTGGCTAAAAATTCACATATTCCGTTATTATTATTTGCAATTGTAGTTAATAGTCTCTCATTTGTATAACTGCCGATTCCAAATGTAAATACTGATATTTGCTTCTCGGATTGAATAATTAAATCATCAATATACTCTATAAGATCATCGGTATTTATTATTCCTGAAGTCTGTTCTCCGTCTGTGAAGAAGATTATAATATTTGCAGTATTTGTATCAGCCACAGAAAATTGAGGTACAGCCACACTAAATGCACTTGATATGTTAGTTGAGCCCTCGGCAATAAGAGAATTAATGTAAGTCAGCGCCGCATTTTCGTTCGCAGTATTAAAATCAACGTGTTCGGACCTGAATGTTGTTACATTATCAGCAAATGAAATAATGTTAAATTTGTCACCTTCATTTAAATTTTCCACGATAAATTTTGCAGCATTTCTTGCCTGCACTATTTTGTCTCCTGACATACTTCCTGATCTGTCAATGATCAATGTAAATACTTTATCAATTACGTCAGTATTTTCACTTGGGTCAGGTTCAACAATAAACGCAAAGAATCCCCTTCCATATTCGTCCTTGGTCAGACTGTCAGCTATAAAAGTACTCAGACTGAATAAACCCAATTCTTCCAGGTTCAGGGAATAACTAATGTAATAGTCTGCACTGGCAGCCTGTTCATATGCTATATACCCGATTGATGCCTGATTCCCTGAATTATTTGTAGATGTAGCAGTATGGCTAAGTAGATTTATTTCCTCAATTGTCCTTTCTGAATTAAGTGTAAAAGATAATTCTGCCAAATTCACTATTTGGCTTTGTATTAATTGATAATTATTGGGATAATAGTACTTTACTTCACCATACTTATATTTCAGCAGTTCAACATATGATAATTCAACAATGATAGTTGAATCCTGTCCAAGTTTCTGTTCTATATTAAAGTAAAGGGGGTTATCACCTAAATAATTTTTTAAATTATAATCCTGTTCGCCGGGGCCTCCTCCTGTTGTAGTATCCTGTGGAGTAGGTGAGAAATCGGCTGTATACCATATCCCGTTAATTTTGTATCTGAGCCTGGTTGCACTGGCATCCTCAGGTAAAGGGAATGCATATTTAATTGTTAGACTATCTCCAAGATTATTCAGAAAGGTTTGGGCAGTTGTTGTAAGAGAAACCTGGCTTTCAACTAAAACTTCCACTTTGGAATCTGTTAAACGCAGATAAGTCTCAACTTGAGATTTATCAAACACTACACCATTACTAAATACTAGTCCTGATGTAAAAACAAGGAATAGAAAAGATACGATTATATTTTTCATGGCTGATATTATTTATAGTCTGTAAGTTATTTTGCATTTTACCTGAACGGATTTTAATATAAAATATTCTGCAACAATAACAATCCGTTAGAAAGTTAAAATAAATCTGTGTAAGAATATATTAACCTAAATTTACGAATTATTTTATTGCGAAGCAATTATAATGCTTTTACCAAATATATGACGGGTTACAGGTCTTTCAGTTTTTTAAATCTTGTTAGTGCTTCAACAAAATAATAGTCAGCATAAGTAAGAGGCACATCCACCTCGCTATTGTTCGGCATATGACCTACACTGTGTTTAAGAATGAAATTTCCATTATTGCCTAATGCATTACGATATTGCTATGTCATAAAACTCCGGTACATCAAACTTAGTGACAGCAAGCAGTAATATGATAAAAATAAGATGTATGTACCTGTTGTTCATAAATATTTTTTATTTGGAAACCAAATTATAAATACCTAAGATAGGAAATTTTAAAACATTAATTATGGATTACCGGTAAGGTGTATGCTGAGGATAATTGAAGTGGCTTTTCTGACCCGGTTTTTATCAGAATATTTAATTTATTTCCGGGTTTAAATATTTAAGTCATTCAAAGTTTAATATTTTTACCTGAAAATAATAAAATAAGGATAAATGTTAGAAACAATATTTGAACACCGTTCGATAAGAAAATATAAATCCATTCCTGTAGATGATAAAGTTCTGGAGAAGATATTAATGGCCGGAACACGGGCATCAACAACAGGAAATATGCAGGTTTACAGTATGGTTGTAACAAAAGACAAAGACATAAAAAAACAACTGTGGGAAGCACATTTTAAGCAGGACATGGTATTACAGGCTCCTGTGCATATAACTTTTTGTGCTGATTTTAACAGGTTTAACAAATGGTGCCGCCAGCGAAAAGCTTATCCGGGATATGAAAATTTCCTTTCTTTTTTTACTGCAGCTATCGATGCACTGTTAGTGTCCCAGAACGTTGCACTTGCCGCAGAAGAACATAAGCTGGGGATATGCTACCTGGGTACGGCGACCTATATGGCTGATAAAATTATTGAAATACTTAATCTGCCTTCAGGAGTAGTCCCTGTTGCTGCGATTGTTATAGGTCATCCTGATGAAAATCCGGGGCTCACAGATCGATTACCCCCGGAAGCTGTTATACATTATGAAAAATATAATGATTATTCACCCTCTGATATAGATAATATTTACCTTGAAAAGGAAGCCTCTGAGTTAACGGCTCAGTTATTAAAAGAAAATAATAAGGAGACTCTTGCCCAGGTATTTACAGATAACCGCTATACCAGGAAGGACAATGTATATTTTTCACAGCAGTTTCTTAAAGTCCTTACAAAACAGGAATTTATGTTTAATGAGTGGTGATTTATAATAATCATCTAATTTCGAATTCCATACCAAGCTTGCCGGCAATTTCTTTTAATTCCTTAGCAATGGCAGGTAACACATTAATTCCTTCTTTCATTATTCTTTCTTCATTTTTTCTTTCAGGATCTCCCGGAATCATAACCGCAGGCTTTCCAGGTGCACTTTTAGCATTTCTGAATGTCTCAACCCATTTGTCCATTTTAGCTTTAAACTCATCAGCTTTCTGGAATGCATCAATACGCATTGCGCCAAAGAAATGACCTGTGCCTTCTCCTACTTTTTCATCAAGTACAGGCAAATAAGCAACCGATGGAGGGACAAAAGGACCAAAATTGGCATTGGACAGAACTGCAGAAAATATGTCGACTATAGCACTCATACAATATCCTTTATGACTCCCATGTTCATAATCACCCCCAAGAGTGAGCATTGAACCTCCCCGCTTCAGTATTGAAGGATCATCTGACGGATTCCCATTACTGTTCTGAACGTAACCTAACAGTGTTTTTTCTCCCTTTTTTTCTGCAACTGCAAGCTTCCCCCGGGCAATTGGTGTAGTTGCGAAGTCAGCTACAAAAGGTGGCTGTTCTTTTGCAGGTACGGCAACAGCAACCGGGTTTGTACCCAATAAACGGCTTACTGAGAAAGTTGGCGCAACCAACGGATTGGCATTTGTCATTGTCAAACCTATCATATCATGTTCAAGGGCCATCATAGCATAATAACCGGCAATTCCAAAATGATTTGAATTTCCGGTTGATACCCATCCCGTACCTGCCTTTTCAGCCTTTTCAATAGCAATCTCCATTGATCTGGTAGCAGCAACCATGCCTATCGCCCTGTCACCATCAACTACTGCCGTACTTGAAGTTTCGTGTACAATTTTAATATGCGGCTTTGTATTAATACGGTCAGCTTCCCAGAGTTGAAAATAATCTTTTATTCTTATCATTCCATGAGATGGAAGTCCCCGTAACTCAGCTGCAAGAAAAACCTTTGAGGCCATTAAAGCATGCTCGTCACTACAACCCATTTTTATGAAAATATTACTTGTAAAGTCCAGCAGGTAATTGTATGTATACATAATAAAAAACTTTTTATTAAAGTAGTAAATATAAGAACATAGATGCACAAATTTACCCGGAGGAAAAAAAAATTACGGGTAAAAGTGCGTTATACACGCAATAAGTTAGATTATTTGAATATTATAAATTAAGAGTTACTTATATTTGTTTTAAGTAATTAATTTAAAATAATATATATCATGGCGAATACCTCTGATATTCCTAAATCAGGAAATAAAACCGGCTTAAAACCTTCCGACTATAAGCTGATCAGGTCGTTAATGAACAGAGATCCGAATGAAGCAGAGTTAATAATAATTTCAAATTTGTTGTATGAGGAACCTGAACTCATACATTCCCGGGAAAAGCTGGTTAATCTTATTGATTACAGGAAGCCTGTTTTAAAAGGCATAAAAAACAATTATTCAGGGGCCATTGAATTATCCGGGAAGCATGCATGTATTTTAAATATCCTTTCAGGTAATGAATACAAGGAATTTGCAGAACCAGGAGTAATTACCATGGCACGAGCAATACTTGACATTATTGCTGTTGGAGGAAGACCTGTTGCTCATGTATTTTCAATGAAGTATAAACCTTACAAGTTGAAAGATATATTAAATAATATGTGTGAGTATAGCTATAATACTGGCATTCCTCTAATTAAAGGCAACATATGTTTTGAAAAAAAGTTGGGTCAAAATCCAATGTTAAATATGATGACTTTAGGAATTGTTAACCGGGAAAGGTTAAGTGCATCAGAAAAGACAGTTGAGGGTCAGCCCGTTTATATTATTGGATTTGCAGGATCAAATAGAAAATACGGGGATAATGTATGGTCTTTAATAAAAGACAAATATTCGGATAGCGGGAAAATGCCGGAAGTGCTTAATCATATCCGGGAAAAACTTTTTATTGAGGGGGTCCTTGAATTATTTGATAATAATATTATTGCTGCGGCATCAGTCGTTGGTAAAACAGGGATTATTGGAACCGCAGCTAAAATACTATCTGCAAATAATACAGGAATGAAACTTGATATTGATAAATTATATGATGATTCGACCAAAGACAACCATTATCAAATGCTTTGCGAATATTTACCAGGTTCAATTTTAATGATTATTAATAAAAATAAGAAAGAGCTTACAGAAAATATTTTAAATAAATGGTTAACTGATTATTGTATTATTGGAGAGACAGTAAAACAAGATAGTCTCAGCTGCTTTAAAAACAACAAATCTGTTGCCAATATACCCTTAAAGATGTTATTAAATCAACAATTCGCTGTAAGGGAAGAAGAAAAAGAGTACCCGGACAGAGATTTTAACATTGTAAGCATTTCAGCAGATGATATTAGTGAGCCTGCAAATTATAAAGAGATTGCCCTGGAAATAATAAAACAACCCGAAGTATTTGGAAAGGCAATTCCTTTCGAGCAATCCGGATTATTGACAGGAACAGTAAATATGAACATAAATTTTCCTTCAGATTCCGGCATTATAAAATTCAGCGTACTGAACAAATCTTTATCTGTCGCTATCAATATAAATTCCAGGTATCTGTTATCAGATATAAAAACAGGTACTATTATAATAATAGCAAAAGCAATCAGGGATATTGTCTGCAGCGGAAGTGACCCATTGGCAATGAGTATATGCCTGAACATTTATAAAGCCAATAATAAATATTTTAAGGAGCAGTTTGAACTGGTTTATGATGGTGTGGAGGAAGCAATTAAACAGTTTAATATACCTTTAGCTAATTTTAGTTTAAGCTTAAATTCTGATAAATACAATAATAATAATGGTAATCATCTTGCCGTAGTACCAGCAGTATATATTACAGGAGAACTAACAAGTAATAAATATCATACAACTATTGCGTTCAGGGACAAAGGGCATATGATTTATTTAATTGGAAGATCAGGAAATGATTTTGGCTCATCCGAATACCTTAAAGTTATGCATGGTATTGACCAGTCTCCTTCACCCTTTATTGATATTAATGTGGAAAGCAAACTTCATAATATTGTAAGAGGACTAATTCAAAATCACCTGATCATATCCGCTCATAATATTTCTGAAGGAGGATTATTTTTTGCATTACTTGAATCGGCAATGGCAGAGCAATACGGATTTGATATTACTTCTCCGGCGGAAATCAGACTTGATGCTTTTTTGTTTGGTGAAGCCCAAAGCAGGATAATTGTAACAGTATCACCGATTCGTGAGACTGAATTCATTGATTTTATGATTCAGCAGGATTTTCCATTCTCGGCACTTGGTCATATCACAAAAGAAGAGGTGAGGATTGATGATATTTCATACGGTTCCATTAGTGAGTACGTAGATTTATACAATTCAATTATACAAAGTTACCCTGGTTAAAAGGCATGTTGAAGAACAGAAAAAATTGGAATGTTAAGATTTATATACTAATTTCGTGGCGCTTACGTTTTTAAACGTATACTAACAATGCAGACTATAGCTTTGAGAACTATCATAATAACCATAATTTTTCTACTCTCTCTGGATGTCTTTGCACAGAAACCTAAAGTACAGAATGACCCGACTCATGATGATAAACTTCTGCATTTTGGTTTCTCTTTAGGTTTTAATACAATGGATTTTCAGATATCTCTTTCAGAAATAGCCCGTAATTATTATATAGTAGCGGATGTTGCTAAACTTCAACCTGGATTTCATGTTCATGCATTATCCAATTTAAGGCTTGGAGAATATTTTGATCTTAGATTTTTGCCGGGAATATCCTTTGGAGGTGAGAGGCACATTGAATATGTTGACAGATCGGTATCAAATCAGGCAAATAGCCAGAGAATTGATATTGAGGACATACCGGTGAAGATCGAATCAAATTTCCTCGAGTTTCCTTTGTTAATAAAATATAAATCAGTAAGGCTGAACAATTTCAGGCCATTTCTAATAGGGGGCATAAATACCAGGATTGATCTTGCAGGGGCTAAACTGGACTGGGGCAGGAAGGAGGAAGATCCCAAAAAGCAAAATATTGTATTATTGAATTTACTGGACGGTTATTATGAATTAGGAGTTGGAATGGATTTTTATCTCCGATACTTTAAATTTGCAGTAGAATTGAAATCCTCATGGGGAATAAGAAACGTATTAAAAACCGAAAACAGAAAGGGAGAAAGACCATATCCTGATATAGCAATATATACCGATGTTATTGATAAAATGTATTCAAGGATGGTTTTAATTTCTTTTCATTTTGAATAAAAACATTGATTTTATCTTCTTCTGAATTCTGAACATACAATAGCTGTTGCTGCAGAAACATTAAGTGATTCAACACCCCCCGCCTGATGCGCATACTTTGGTACAAATAATCTTGTAGTAATATATGGCATATAGCTTTTTGAAATACCTCTGGATTCATTTCCCATAACAATAAATGCTCTTGTGTCCAAATCCTTATCATAAATGGATTCGCCGCTAAGAAATGTGCCATAGACAGTAAATCCCGGAACAGATGTATATTCTTCCAACAGGTCCTTTAAATTAACATAGTAAACATTAATCCTCATTATTGCACCCATTGTTGACTGAACAACCTTCGGGCTGAAGCAATCAGCACAATCATGGGAACAGAAAATATTTTTTATTCCAAACCAGTCCGCTATTCTAATGATGTTGCCAAGATTTCCGGGATCCTGAATTTTATCCAAAACAAGTGATATATCGTTAATGACGACAGCTTTATTAATAATATGATCCGGGATGCGCATCACAGCTATTACCTTCCCGGGAGTTTTAAATGAACTAATTTTGCTTAATTCATATACAGTAACTGTAAGAATATCTTCAGGAGGATATATCTCATTTTTATAATTATCTTTTAGCCACTGCCGCGTTGCTATTAATTGCTTTAACAGCGGATATCCGGCATCAATCAGCTCTTTTATTATCTTTTCTCCTTCAACTAAATATTCCCCGTATTTTTCACGATACTTTTTTAATCTTAGAGATCTAAAATGTTTAATTTTATTTTTGCTTAGCATATTTCTACATTTTACAAATAAAACTAAGTTTATAAAATTTCAGGTAATAATTATGTGCGTGATCAACAACTTATCTGACAAGGATACTTATATAGAAAACCTCATTATGTGAATAAAAAAGTTATATTTGCGCGAATGTAATAATTTAATCATTAAAAGTGTTAAAGCGTGTTAGAAAAGACATAGAAAAGGGGCGACAAAGTTATTATTATATTCTGATTATATTATCTGTAATTATTGCCTCCTGCAGCTCTACTAAGTATGTACCCGAGGGTAAATATCTTTTAACCAGAAATAAGATCAAAGTCGAGGATAACTCAATAAACAGGAATGAAATAAAAGATTATTTAAAACAACGTCCTAATAAAAAAATTCTTGGATTAAGGTTTCATTTGTTTCTTTACAATTTGTCAAATATCAACAAAGATAAATGGCCTCACGGCTGGTTAAGGAAGATTGGAGAAAAACCTGTAATATGGGATCAGTACCTGACCCAGACAACATATTTACAATTTAAACAATATCTTGAAAACAAAGGATTTTATCATTCCAGCGTTGAAGATACGGTTAAGTTTAAAAAACGTCATGCAATAGTTACATATGATATAGCACCAAATGAACCATATTATATTAATAAAATACACTACGACATTATAGATACGAATCTGAGGACAATTATTGTTACTGATACTATTAATTCTTTGTTAAAGAGAGGAATGCTGTTCGATAAAGAGATACTGCAGAAAGAAAGGGTAAGGATTGAGAATCTCCTTAAAAGGAATGGCTATTATAAATTTTCAAAAGAATATTCATATTTTGAAGCCCAGCCGGTGAACGGGACTAATAATGTAAATCTGACCATGAAAATCAAGAAATTTGAGATAGTTGATCAGGGCCAGAAATTGAATTATATACCTCATAACAAATACAAAATAAATAATGTATATGTTTATCCTAATTATAAGACCGGACCTGCTGTTTCACAAAAAAGCATAAGTTCAGAAAGCTTTGATACTATTTTGTATAATAACATATATTATGTATATAACGAGGACCCGCATATTAAACCTTCTATAATAAACAATGCAAATTATATACTGCCAGGTCAGTATTACAATCAGAATAATGTAAATAAAACATATAATAAGCTTTCATCACTGGGGATTTTCAAATTCATTAATATCAGCTTTGACGAATTCATAAACCAGACAGACGATGTAGATATAGAATATTTACTTGATTGTAATATTGAGTTAACTAAGAGGAAAGTGCAGTCATATCAGTTTGAAATTGTAGGTACAAATTCATCAGGTGACTTTGGAGCGCGGGGTAACCTGCTTTATAATAACTGGAATTTATTCAGGGGAGCTGAGGTTTTTAATTTTAAACTTACCATAGCTTATGAGGCAATACAGGAAATCGCAGCATCCGGATTATCACATACTCTGGAACTGGGTACTGAATTTAAGGTGGATATTCCCAAGTTTTTATTGCCAATTAAAACAGAGAGATTTATTAAAAGATTTGCACCAAAAACTTCTATATCGTTGTCTTATAACTACCAGGCACGGCCTGATTATATACGTACTATTGCCAACACTTCATTTGGATATACCTGGAAAGGCAATGAAAACATTAAGTTTTATGTATATCCGCTGGAGATTAACTTTGTACAGCTGCCAGTTGTTGATACAACTTTTGGTGAATCAATATCAGGCTCATACCTGCAATTTAGTTATGAGGATCACTTTGTTGGGGGTAACAGATTTGGTTTTGAATATAATAATCAAAAAATCGGTAAAAGTAAAGATTTTGTGTTTTTAAAGGTTAATATTGAAACAGCAGGTAATATTCTTCATGGCTATAGTGAGCTTAGCAATCTGGAAAGGGACTCTGTCAGTAATAGTTACAAAATATTTAATGTGCCTTATTCTCAGTATTTTAAAACAGATATTGATTTCCGCCATTATAATATTGTTAATCCCACAAATAGCATAGTATATAGAATTTTTATAGGATGTGCATATCCTTATGGAAATTCCAGTGCCTTACCTTTTGAAAAGAAATATTTCTCAGGCGGTCCGAATAGTATTAGAGCATGGCGTACAAGGGAGCTGGGCCCGGGTTCATATCTGGACACATCAAAAACTAAAATCCCTAATACTATGGCCGATATAAAGCTGGAAGCTAATGTAGAGTACAGATTTAAATTATTCTGGAAACTTGAAGGGGCATTATTTTTGGATATGGGTAATATATGGGCTATTAATCCAAAAGATGAAAGACCTAATTCTTTGTTTGATTTTAAGGATTTTTACAAAGATATAGCAGTTGGCACCGGGTTTGGTACCCGGTTTAACTTTTCATTTTTTATAATCAGACTGGATTTCGGATTCAAACTAAGAGACCCGTCTTTTTCTGAAAACAAATGGATTATGGACAGCGACCTATTAAGCTCGAAAGAATATAAAGACAGAAAAGAAAATAATTACAGAATATTTAATTTTCAGTTTGGAATAGGGTATCCGTTCTAAAATTTTTTATAAATACTGAATTTTAAAATAGCATTAAAAATCAAATTTGTATATTTTTATAAATTTGCGGATTAATATTGCATCCAAATAATAATTTATTAATGAAAAAAATTGAAAATGAAAGTATTTGACAAAATTAAGCCGGGAGTAGTAACCGGGGATGATGTACAGGAATTACTAAAGATAGCAAAAGATAATGAATATGCATTGCCCGCAGTAAATGCGGTAAGCACCAATTCAGTTAATGCAGTTCTTGAAGCTGCAAAAGTAGTAAACTCTCCTGTCATCATTCAGTTTTCCAACGGGGGGGCAGTATTTTATGCCGGCAAAGGACTATCAAATGAGAATGAGCAGGCTGCAATAATCGGAGCTGTTTCCGGAGCAAAACATGTTCATCATATTGCTGAGTTATATGGAGTGCCAGTTATTTTACATACTGATCATGCAGCCAAGAAGGTATTGCCCTGGATTGATGGCTTATTGGACCATGGCGAAAGACATTATAAACGTTATGGAAAGCCTTTATACAGTTCACATATGCTTGATCTCTCCGCGGAGCCAATTAAAGAGAATATAACCATCTGTAAGAAATATCTTGAGAGGATGAGCAAACTTGGTATGACCCTGGAAATTGAGCTTGGTGTAACAGGGGGAGAAGAGGATGGTGTGGATCACACTGGTATAGATAATTCAAGACTATATACTCAACCTGAAGATGTTGCTTATGCTTATGAAGAACTAAGCAAAATAAGTGAAAAGTTTACTATTGCTGCCTCATTTGGTAATGTCCATGGCGTATATAAACCGGGAAATGTGAAATTGACCCCGATAATACTGAATAATTCACAGAGGTATATTGAAGAGAAATTTAATACCGGGAAGAAACCTGTATTTTTTGTATTTCATGGGGGTTCAGGATCAAGCCGGCATGAAATTAGAGAAGCAATAAGCTATGGTGTAATAAAAATGAATATTGACACAGATACCCAGTGGGCATTCTGGGATGGTGTCAGAAGATACGAAGCTGCGAACCATGATTATCTGCAGGGCCAGATTGGAAATCCTGAGGGTGCTGATAAGCCTAACAAGAAAAAATATGATCCCCGGGCCTGGTTAAGGGAAGGTGAAAAAGTAGTGGTAGAAAGATTAAAGGTTGCCTTTGAAGATCTGAATTGTCTGGACAGAAACTGAAAATTTAAAAGCCTGTTTTTAGCCCTCAGAAGTTTACTTCCGGGGGTTTTTTGTTTCATTCAATTATTTTTTTTCCATAAATTGTCCGATTTTTAATACATTTATGAACCTTAAAAAAATCATAGACTGTGGATCTTTCAAAAAGGGGTACTTTCGGAAGTAAATTTGGTATAATAGCTGCTGTTGCAGGATCAGCCATTGGTCTTGGTAATATATGGCGATTCCCTTATGTAGCAGGAAGTAACGGAGGCGGAGCTTTCCTGCTTATATATTTGATAATTGTATTAGCAATAGGCCTGCCCGTTATGCTTTCAGAGTTTATCATAGGCAGGGCTACCCAAAGAAACCCTTACGATGCTTTCAAAAAACTTAGTCCGAATGGCCACTGGTACATTATAGGCATAATGGGTATTTTTGCAGCCTTTATGATTCTGGCATTTTATAGTACTGTGGCAGGATGGACCCTTGAATACATTTACCAGTCCGTAATAAACGGATTTAAGGGAAAGTCAGCAGGAGAAATAAATCAGATGTTTACATCATTTAACACCAATACTTTAAGGCCGGTTATGTGGCAGGTTATATTTATGCTGATGACTGCGGTTATAGTATTAGGCGGAGTAGAGAAGGGAATAGAAAAATATACAAAGATTCTGATGCCTTTATTACTGATAATAATAATTATTCTTGACGTCAAGGCATTATCGTTACCCGATGCGAGAGAGGGTATTTCTTTTCTCTTCAAGCCCGATTTTTCAAAAATAACGCCTAATGTTATACTTAGCGCTCTTGGCCAGGCATTTTTCTCACTGAGCATAGGTATGGGTACCTTAATAACTTACGGATCTTATATTCAAAAGAAGGATAATCTTACCAGTTCTGCGGCAATTGTTATAATTGCTGATACGGCCATCGCGATTCTGGCCGGTGTAGCTATATTTCCCATTGTATTTCATTTCGGCCTTAAACCCACTGAAGGAGTAGCTCTCGTATTTAAAACCCTACCGAATATATTCGCGCAAATGACAGGCGGAACAATATTTGCCGTATTATTTTTCGTTTTATTAACTGTAGCCGCCATTACATCATCAATTTCTCTTCTGGAAGTTATAGTGGCCTTCTTTGTAGAAAGACTAAAAATGAAACGCATTAATGCAACTATATTTGCAACGGTTTCAGTGTCATATCTGGGAACCCTTTGCGCTATGTCAGAAGGGGGATTTTCAAATTTCCGGCTGTTTAACATGAATTTCTTTAATCTGTTCGATAATACGGCTGCAAAAATATTATTGCCATTGGGAGGATGTTTAATTGCTTTATTTGTTGGCTGGTTTTATGGAAAAGATAAAACATGGCTGGAAATATCAAACAGGGGAAAGCTTAAGGTAGGTTATCTCAACATCTTCATGTTTCTGATTAAATATATAGCTCCTTTGGCAATAGCTCTTGTTTTTCTGAATGGTCTGGGATTATTTAAGTTTTAGCATGTTTGGGTGTTCTTTATTCCGGTATTAAACTAAAGCTTAACCACAATCATTATTAATTTAAATGTTGTCTAAACCTTCTATAACCAGAAAAATAATTAGTGTAATAATTCTGCTTCTTATAGTAATCCCAGTATTTGGTATTCATACCCACAATAGTGTTTCAGACAAAATTAATGATGCCTTTGAGCCTGCGGTCAGATTTTTAAAAGATATACTTTTTTGGGACCCACTATTAATGCTTGGTATAAATGTTGGTGCCGGTGTTCCCTTTATTGTTGTCTGGTTAATTTTTGGAGGGATCTTCTTTAGTATAAGAATGAAATTTATAAATTTCAGAGGACTCAGGCATGCTGTTAATCTTACTATGGGAAAGTACGACAAACCGGACAGTAAGGGTGAAGTGTCGCATTTTCAGGCTTTAGCCACAGCATTGTCAGCTACTGTTGGTTTGGGAAACATTGCCGGCGTAGCCATCGCTATTTCAGTTGGGGGGCCCGGAGCTACATTCTGGATGATTATGGCAGGGTTGCTGGGAATGACGCTCAAATTCTCTGAATGTACACTGGGATTAAAATACAGAAAAATTAATGAAAAGGGGGAAGTTTCAGGTGGTCCGATGTATTATCTGGATTATGGATTAAGAAAGAGAAGACTGAAAATACTTGGTAAGTTCCTGGCTGTTTTATTTGCAGTACTAATTATCGGGGCTTCATTCGGGGGAGGTAATATGTTACAGGCAAATCAGGCATTTTCGCAGCTGGCATATATTATACCATCACTTGAGAATTACGGATTCCTAACTGGTATTGTACTTGCATTTCTGGTTGGGCTGGTAATAATAGGAGGGATTAAAAGTATTGCACGTGTTACTGAAAAGCTAGTTCCTTTTATGGCATTGCTTTATATTGGCGCGGCTATAGTGATAATAATTCTTAATATATCAGAAACAGGTAATGTCTTTAAATTAATTGTTTCCGGAGCGTTTAATCCCGGAGCATTAAAAGGGGGTTTTATTGGAGTTTTAATAATGGGTTTCAGGAGAGGTTCTTTTTCCAATGAAGCAGGTATTGGATCTGCATCAATTGCGCATGCGGCGGCAAGAACAAATGAACCTGTAAGCGAAGGATTTGTAGCATTGCTTGAACCATTTATTGATACCGTAGTAATTTGTACAATGACAGCTATGGTATTGATATTCACCGGATTTCATGAAAATCCCCGGGGCCTTGAAGGAGCCCCTCTTACAGCCGCAGCTTTTGGAAGCGTTTTAAACTGGTTCCCCTACATTTTATTAATTGCAGTATTTCTTTTTGCATTTTCAACTATGATTTCCTGGTCTTACTATGGATTAAAAGGATTTGATTATCTCTTTGGAGATGTCATTTTCAGAATCTTTAAGACCAGGCATGTATCCAAAACCTTTTATCAGCTCTTGTTTCTGTTTTGTATAATTATCGGGGCCTCTTCCCAACTGGATAATGTCCTTGATTTCTCTGATATGATGATTCTTGCCCCTGCATTTCCTAATATAATAGGACTTTATATTCTTGCCCCTGAATTAAAAAAGGATATGGATTTATATTTAAATAAAATTAAAACAGGAATAATTAAAAAACTTAAATAACCTTTAGAATTAACAGGATATTCTTGTTGTTATGCTAAGAAATTTTCTAAAAGACTATTTTTCATATTCACGAAGAGAAAGAAACGGAATTATTTTACTTTTAGCCATTATCCTTATAATAATAATCGCTTATTTACTGTTGCCTTTAATTAATATTAATCAGGAATTCAATTTAGAAAAGTATGAGAGTAAATTGGATGATTTTGAAAAGTCACTGGAACCTGTAAATAAAAGAAATTTGTATGATATAAAGAAAAAGTCAGATATAAATAATGATGATAAATACCAGTTGTTCAGATTTAATCCAAATTCAGCAAATATTAATGATCTGAGAAAATTAGGATTTACAGAACAGGTAATAAGAAATATTATTAAATATAGAAGTAAAGGAGGGTGTTTTCGGAGGAAGGAAGATCTGTTAAAAATATACAGTATTGATACATCTTTATATTACAGGCTCGTCCACTTTATTTATTTGAACCATAATGACTCAATAAATACAAATCAGGAAGAATCCGTTAGTAGTCCGGTTAACAAAAATAACGTACCACTTAATATCAATAAGGCAGATACGCATTTAATAAGTGAACTTTTCGGAACAGAAAATTTACTGTCAGAAAGGATAATCAAATACAGAAATTTGCTAGGGGGGTTTACAGATAAGAATCAGCTTGATGAGATATACGGTTTTAAAAGTAAGCAATATAATTTGATTATAAATAATGTTTTTATTGATACCACATTAATAAGAAGAATAAATATTAATAAGGCTGATGAACAAACACTTGACAAGCATCCTTATTTAAATAAATACTATGCAAAGGCAATTATAAAATATAGAAATTTTACCGGTGAGATAAAGAGTATAAATGAATTATCAGTCAATAACATACTACCCGAAAATATTTTTTTTAGGATAAGACCGTATTTGTCAGTGGACTAAAATTAATTTTAAAAATTCTGGTGTATGTTAGCAATTTTTTGGTTAAATTTAATAGAAAATTTGTTAATTTTTAATGAATTGAATTTTGCCTGTTTTAAGATTTTGAAATTATATTCCTGTTTACTGGTTTTTTGTTTACTAATATAAATTTGGTAGATATTTTTTTATGTAATACCTTTGCGGCTCATTTAAAGAATATTGTTTATGATCGTAGTTCCAATAAAAGAAGGTGAAAATATTGAAAGAGCATTAAAAAAGTTCAAAAGAAAGTTTGAAAAGACCGGTATAGTTAAACAATTACGTGCAAGACAAGCATTTAAAAAGCCCTCGGAGAGAAAACGCGATGTAGTTAAGCGTGCAATTTATATTCAGAAATTGCAGCAGGAGGAAAAATAGCTATACATAAAAAGCAGGATTAACTCAAAATCTTTTTATTAAGTGCCGGATAGAACATAGAGAAGTATATCCCTGTATGTATGAATCATAAAGAATCATTTTTAAAGTATTTACAATACGAAAAAAGGTATTCTCAACACACAATAAGGTCTTACCTGGATGATTTGGATCAGTTTATTTCTTTCTGTGATTTTAATGAGAATAACTTTGAACCAGTTAATGTTGATCATAAAAAAATAAGAAGCTGGATAGTAGATTTAGTTAATAATAAAATCTCCATTCGTTCGGTTAAAAGAAAAATTTCTACACTCAAATCGTTCTATAAATATTTATTAAGAGAGGGGATCGCTAGTTATAATCCTGTGGAAAAGGTTTTGACTCCAAAAGCTGATAACAAACTGCCGGCGTTTATAAATAAAAAGCATATGGATATACTTCTGGATGATGTTGATTTTGGCAATGATTATAAAGGTGTAAGAAACAAATTAATAATTGAAATGTTTTATAATACAGGAATAAGGGTTAGTGAACTTATTAATATGCAAATAAGCGATTTAAATATTACTGAACTTAAATTAAGGGTTATAGGAAAAAGAAACAAAGAAAGGATTATTCCATTTACAAGGGTATTTAAAGAGTCTTTGCAGGGATATCTTAATATAAGAAATGATAAGTTCAGGTCTGGCTGTGAAGATTACCTGTTTCTCACTGAGAAAAGCAGTAAGATGTATCCCAAGCTGGTTTACAGGATCGTAAACAGATACCTGAATTTGATTACTACTATTGAGAAAAAGAGTCCCCATGTTCTGCGTCATACCTTTGCAACGCACATGTTAAATGCCGGAGCAGATTTAAATGCCATAAAGGAATTGCTCGGACATAGTAATTTGGCCGCAACAGAGATTTATACTCATAATACTTTTGAAAGATTAAAATCAATATACAAACAAGCTCATCCACGGGCATAATATAGGGAGGAATATACAATGAATATTAAGATCAATTCTGTTAAGTTTGCTACTAATAAGAAGCTGGAAGACTTTGTTAATGCCAAGGTGAAAAAGCTGATGCTATACTATGATGATATTATTCGTGCAGAAGTATACTTAAAAATTGAGAATAATCAGGATCTTAATAATAAAGTTGCAGAAATTAAACTAGAAATACCCGGTAATGATTTATTTGCAAAAAAACAGAGTAAATCATTTGAAGAATCGACAGACAGTGCAGTTAATGCTCTTAAACGTCAGATTACCAGGCATAAAAATAAACTTAGAAGACAATAGCTTAACCGTTTAAAAAATAAATTAAATATTTTGTGTTATAAGTAAAATATTTATACATTTGCCAACCGATTTTTGAGGGTATTAAATGCCGCTGATTACAAGTATTTTATAGGGGTAGTTGAGTTAACCAATTTAGCTGTATTTGAACTTTAGAAAATTCTTGTTTATTATAACCTTTAATTTGCATCTATAATAGTTATTTTAGCAATGTAAAGGTTCTTTGATATTTTGCCGATGTAGCTCAGCTGGTCAGAGCAGCTGATTTGTAATCAGCAGGCCGTGGGTTCGAATCCCTCCATCGGCTCATAAGCTAAGGGGAGATACCAAAGCGGTCAA
>CAZFQS010000006.1:0-3641 GCA_964521285.1 uncultured Bacteroidales bacterium
AATAAGTATTTCAAGACAGGCAACTGTTATGGCATACCAGTTTGGTGACGGATTTACCAATATGATTACACCAACATCAGGAGTATTGATAGGAGTTCTGGGAGTTGCCAGAATTCCTTATGAAAAATGGGTAAGATGGATTGCTCCTTTTATGCTTGTTCTTATAATACTTGGATTTATTCTGCTTATTCCAACTGTGAAAATGAAACTTAACGGATTCTAGTACAGGCATTAATACGGTTAGTTTTTAAGAAGCTCTCTTGCATTTTCCATGGCTGCCTCTGTTAGCTCTTCACCGCTTAACATTCTGGCTATTTCAATATGCCTTTCTTCATTGTTCAAGAGCTTAACATGAGCAGTTGTTGTTTCCCCTTCATCTGATTTATAAACCAGGTAATGGAAATCCCCTTTGCAGGCAACCTGTGGAAGGTGTGTTATATTTATTAGCTGCATTCCTTTTGACATCCTTTTTATAATGTTTCCCACCTTATCTGCAATTTCTCCTGAAACACCCATATCAATCTCATCAAAAATAATAGTTGGCAGACCTGATGAATCAGACAACAGAGATTTAATACTAAGCATCAATCTTGATAATTCTCCTCCGGAGGCAATTTTTGATATTTCCTGCAGTGCAATATTCTTGTTAGCTGAGAATAAAAACTGTACCCTGTCAATACCATTTATTGTATAATCACCTGTTATCTTATGATGTATTTCAAACCTGCCATTTGGAATTCCCAAATCCAGTAGTAATACGGTTATTTCTTTTTCAATATTCTTTAAAGATTGTTGCCTTTGTTGCGATAGTCTCTGAGCGAAATCATTCAGTTTATTTTCACATTCATTTATCCTTTTCTTAAGATCTTCCAGTTTGAACTCATAAGATGAAACCTCATCAATTTTCTGCTTTAATGATTCTTTTATTTCAAGCAACTCTTTAACAGTATTAACTTTGTGCTTGTGCTGAAGAGAATATATCAAATCAAGCCTTTCATTAATATATTCCAGTTTTTCAGGATCCAATTCAATTTTTTCTTTTAATAGTTCGAGCTCATTTGCAACATCCTTTAATTCTATATAGGAGCTTTCAAGCCTTTTTCCATACCCGGCGACATCAGGATAAAATTTAATAATTTTATTAATGAACGAATTTATATCTTTAAGCTGGTTGAGAACATTATTATCTTCGCCTGATAAAAGACTTACAGAATTAAAAAGGTTATTTTTAATTTCTTCCGCATGATTTAATTTTTCCAGTTCCTGTTCCAATTCATATTGCTCATCTTCTTTCAGTTTGGCAATATCCAGCTGGTCGAACTGAAACTGGTAATAGTCAAGATCAGCCTGGGATTGCTGTGATTTTTCGAGTAGATATTGATATTCTTTTGAAAGGTCCTTAAAAAGATTATATACCTCCTGGTACTTTCTGAGCAAATCTTCAGAATGTGAAAAACAGTCAATTACTTTTAACTGGAATTGACTGTTGCTTAGATTCAGATTCTGATGCTGTGAATGTATATCAATAAATCTTAGACCTATGTCACTTAATAAATTCAGGTTTACCGGCGAATCATTAATAAATGCCCTGGATTTACCATTCGGACTTATTTCTCTTCTGAGAATTGTAAAATCATCATAGTCAATATCGTTTTCATCAAAAAAACCTTGAAAGCCGTATTCTGTTATGTCAAATGTACCCTCAACTATACATTTCCTGGTTTTATCCTTAAGGATTGAAGTATCTGCTCTTTTCCCAAGAATCAATGAAAGTGCTCCCAGAAGAATAGACTTGCCTGCACCTGTTTCCCCTGTAATTATGGATAAACCCCTGGAAAATTCAATTTCCAGGTTATTTATTATTGCATAGTTTTCAACGGATAATGACTGAATCATATAAAATGCATAAAATAGTGTGGATCAAAATTAAATAAAAAGTATAATTAAACTTAAAAATAGGATTAACTAGTTTTAAAACCTTTTCAACAGGATTATAAACAACTTTTTTATAATTGCTCTATTGCTCTATTGCTCTATTGTTCTACTGTTCTATTGTTCTAAATAATTAATACAACTATTTTTTGATAAAACGGACCGGTTTGTGGCCCTCAACTTTTAAAATATATATCCCTTCGGGAAAATTTTCAATATTAATGCGGTCAAATACCATTTCTGAAAACAATTTTTCTCCGAGAATATTAAATACCTCAGCAACCACATTTCTATGAACTTCTTTCAGATACAGAGTTTCACCAACCGGGTTAGGATATATAAAAATGTTAATCTTGTTTGATTCATGAGCTTTTTCACGGGTGGTGCCCCTTGTTGTGAAATTCCAGACACTGCCCATTTTTACACCTGCATCATTAACTTCATCAATGCGCCAGTAATATGTTGTATTATAAGTCAGATTACCAGGAATATAAAAGGTATCTGCCAGGTTAACCGTGAATGGAGGCGGATTTATTTGTCCAAAGTATAATCTGTGTAACAAAGCCATATCGCCTTTTAACCAGGATAACGAAGTGTCGATATCTATATTTACGGCACCATGATGAGGTTGAGGATTTGTAGCCGGATAAGGTATTGGTATATAATCAATACTGAACTCTTTATCCGGATTAAAGGCCATAGCGGATGTGTTATCCCTGTATACAACACCTGCAGGAGTGAGTACTATTGGATCAGTGCTGTAGAACATTTGCCGCGTATCCTCTACCCACTCATATATCGAATATCTTTCAACGAAACTTGCAGTATCAAGCATATGGGTAAACTGTTCAATTGCAATTGCCTGTTCCGTATAAGTTGGTTTACAGCATGTCCAGTTAGCTCCGTTATTCCACTCTGTTATCCAGAGAGGCCTTCCGGTTCTGTCGTGAACAGATTTAAGCCAGTTGTAAAATTGTCTTGCAGTCTGTCCTCCTTCATACCAGTGCACTGCAACAAAATCAACCCGGTAATTAAGCATATCACACCTGTCAATAAAGGAATATAGCCAGCTTAGTCCTCCACCAGATGGGGCAGGTGATCCTAAACGGAGTCCTGATCTCAGGAGCTGAGGCCATTGTTCAATTGCTTCATCCACTGTCATATTAGCCTGGTCCTCTCGCTCAGGTTCATTATATCCCAGCAAATGGGTAGTATTTGTTTTTGCATTGATTTTCGAGAAATCATCCCAGTATTTGTTATGCCTCATTGGAATAAATTCAACATTTAAGCTGGAATTACTTCCGGCACCCCAATCGTAATGCCAGGAGCAATTAAGGGTATCAGCTGAGTTAATATTGCTTGTCCATCCCTTTTTATGTGCCCATCGCCAGGGAATTACACGTATAAATGAAACTTCACCGTAGAGCCCATCCTGTAATCTGTTAATTACAACATCGCCAACATCTGCAATGAATACTTTGCTATAGCCGGTTCCCAGTTCATCCCTGGCAAATGTTGCCATATATCCTTTTTTAAGTTTAAATGATTTAGCTGCATTGTCGAATTCTCCCAGTTCACTGCTTCTGTTATATGTATATATCCCCAGTTCCCTGGAATTACCTTTCAGGCTGTCTTCCATAAATACCTGAAGAGGTTTAAAATCTGCATCATGACTTATTATTACCGAACCATTTAAATATTGTACCAGC